>NZ_JABCJM010000009.1:0-126897 GCF_013184235.1 Niveibacterium sp. COAC-50 | reverse complement strand
CTGACGGCCCGATGCCGCAAACGCGTGAGCACATCCTGCTCGCCCGTCAGGTCGGTGTGCCGTACATCATCGTCTTCCTGAACAAGTGCGACATGGTCGACGACGCCGAGCTGCTCGAGCTCGTCGAGATGGAAGTGCGCGAGCTGCTCTCCAAGTACGAATTCCCTGGCGACGATGTGCCCATCGTCAAGGGTTCGGCCCTCAAGGCCCTCGAAGGCGACAAGGGCGAGCTCGGCGAAGGCGCCATCATGGCCCTGGCTGACGCACTCGACTCCTACATCCCGACCCCGGAGCGCGCGATCGACAAGCCGTTCCTGCTGCCGATCGAAGACGTGTTCTCGATCTCGGGTCGCGGTACCGTGGTGACCGGTCGCGTTGAGCGCGGTGTCGTCAAGGTCGGCGAAGAAATCGAAATCGTCGGTATCAAGCCGACGGTCAAGACCATCTGCACCGGCGTTGAAATGTTCCGCAAGCTGCTCGACCAAGGTCAAGCCGGCGACAACGTCGGCGTGCTGCTGCGCGGCACCAAGCGTGAAGACGTCGAGCGTGGCCAGGTTCTGGCCAAGCCGGGTTCGATCACGCCGCACACCCACTTCACCGGTGAAGTGTACGTGCTGTCGAAGGACGAAGGTGGTCGTCACACCCCGTTCTTCAACAACTACCGCCCGCAGTTCTACTTCCGTACCACTGACGTGACCGGTTCGATCGCGCTGCCGGAAGGCACCGAGATGGTCATGCCGGGCGACAACGTGTCGATCACCGTCAAGCTGATCGCCCCGATCGCCATGGAAGAAGGTCTGCGCTTCGCAATCCGCGAAGGTGGCCGTACCGTTGGTGCTGGCGTCGTCGCCAAGATCATCGAGTAATTGTTGTGCAGGGGCGCCCGAACGGGCGCCCTTTGTTCTTTGCGTTCTTTACCGCTCTTTAGGAATACATCATGCAAAGCCAAAAGATCCGCATCCGCCTGAAGGCATTTGACTATCGTCTGATCGATCAGTCTGCCCAGGAAATCGTTGAAACCGCGAAGCGCACCGGCGCAGTCGTGCGTGGCCCGGTTCCGCTGCCGACCCGCATCGAGCGTTACAACCTGCTGCGTTCGCCGCACGTTAACAAGACCTCGCGCGATCAGTTCGAAATCCGCACCCATCAGCGCCTGATGGACATCATCGACCCGACGGACAAGACGGTTGATGCGCTGATGAAGCTCGACCTGCCGGCAGGCGTCGACGTCGAGATCAAGCTGCAGTAATTTGAACCGCTTGCGTATTTTTTAAGCAGGCGGTTATAATTTCGGATTCGCGCCCATCTGTTTGGGCGCGATTCGACTTTTTAGCGGTCCGGTCAATCGCAACCGGATTTTCAGGAGAACAACATGAGTCTAGGCCTTGTTGGTCGCAAGGTCGGCATGACTCGCGTCTTCGCTGAGGATGGTGTTTCCATCCCGGTGACGGTGCTTGACGTGTCGAACAACCGAGTGACCCAGATCAAGACGCCTGATGTCGACGGCTACGCCGCGATTCAGGTGACTTTCGGCAAGCGCCGTGCAAGTCGCGTTAACAAAGCGGCTGCCGGTCATCTCGCCAAAGCCGGTGTCGAAGCCGGTCACGTCCTGAAGGAATTTCGACTCGCTGACGAACAGCTCGCCTCGTACAAGGCTGGCGATGTCATCAGCGTCGAAATCTTCACCGTCGGCCAGAAGGTCGATGTGACGGGCGTGTCCATCGGTAAGGGCTTCGCCGGCACCATCAAGCGTCACAACTTCGGTTCGCAGCGCGCAACCCACGGTAACTCGCGTAGCCACAACGTGCCGGGTTCCATTGGTATGGCGCAGGATCCGGGTCGTGTTTTCCCGGGTAAGCGCATGTCGGGTCATCTGGGTGCTGTCCGTGCGACGGTCCAGAGCCTCGAGGTGGTGCGTGTGGATGCTGAGCGCGGCCTGCTGCTCGTGAAGGGCGCAGTGCCCGGTCACGACGGTGGTGACGTCGTTGTGCGTCCGGCTGTCAAGGCCAAGTGAGCGGGGGCGAGATGGAACTGAAGCTGATTAATGAGCAGGGCCAGGCTTCGTCGACCGTTCAGGCATCCGATGCTTTGTTCGGCCGCGAATACAACGAGGCGCTGGTGCACCAGGTCGTGGTGGCCTACCAGGCAAACGCCCGTTCTGGCAATCGTGCGCAATTGACCCGCGCTGAGGTCAAGCACACGACGAAAAAGCCGTGGCGTCAAAAGGGTACCGGTCGCGCGCGTTCTGGTTCGACTTCCAGCCCGCTGTGGCGTGGAGGCGGTCGCACCTTCCCGAATAGCCCGGACGAGAACTTCACGCAGAAGCTGAACCGCAAGATGTATCGCGCCGGCATGGCGTCGATTCTCTCGCAGCTGGCCCGTGAAGACCGTTTGGTGGTGATTGATGGTTTCGGTATCGAAGCCCCGAAGACCAAGCTTCTGGTTCAGAAGCTCAAGGGTATGGGCCTGGATTCCGCGCTGGTGATCACCGACAACCTGGACGAGAACCTCCTGCTGTCCTCGCGCAACCTGCACGATGTGCTGGTGCTCGGCGTGCAGGAAACCGATCCGGTTTCGCTGATCCGCTTCCCGAAGGTGATCGTCACCAAGGCAGCGGTCGCCAAGATGGAGGAGATGTGGCAATGAGCTTCTCTCAAGAACGTCTGTACCAGGTTCTGCTCGCGCCGCAGATCTCCGAAAAGGCGACTTATGTCGCGGAGAAGAACGAGCAGGTGATTTTCAAGGTGGCATCTGACGCCACCAAGCCCGAGATCAAGGCTGCTGTCGAGCTCCTCTTCAAGGTTGAAGTGGATTCGGTGCAGGTCGCGAACGTCAAGGGCAAGGTCAAGCGTTTTGGTCGCACGACGGGTCGCCGCAAGGGCTGGAAAAAAGCCTTTGTGTGTCTGAAGGCCGGTCAGGAGATCAACTTCGTTGAAGGGGGGGCCGCTTAAATGCTGGTCAAGGTCAAGCCGACATCCGCGGGTCGCCGCGGCGTCGTCAAAGTGGTCAACCCGAATCTGCACAAGGGCAAGCCGTTCGCCGGCCTGGTCGAAAAGCAGACGAAGAACGCTGGCCGCAATGCGCATGGTCGTGTCACGGTGCGCCACCAGGGTGGTGGTCACAAGCAGCACTACCGCGTTGTCGATTTCAAGCGCAACAAGGATGGCATCCCGGCAAAGGTCGAGCGTATCGAATACGACCCGAACCGTACCGCCCACATCGCGCTGCTGTGCTATGCCGATGGCGAGCGCCGCTACATCATCGCTCCGCGTGGTCTGGAAGTCGGTCAAGTGATCGTTTCCGGGTCCGAGGCGCCGATCAAGTCGGGTAACGCTCTGCCGATCCGGAATATTCCGGTTGGTACGACGATTCATTGCATCGAGATGCTCCCGGGCAAGGGTGCCCAGCTGGCTCGCGCCGCTGGTACTTCGGTCCAGCTGCTCGCTCGCGAAGGTAGCTACGCTCAGCTGCGTCTGCGTTCCGGTGAAATCCGTCGTGTGCACATCGAGTGTCGCGCGACGATCGGTGAAGTCGGCAACGAAGAGAACAGCCTCCGCAAGATCGGTAAGGCTGGTGCTCAGCGTTGGCGTGGCATCCGTCCGACGGTGCGTGGTACCGCGATGAACCCGATCGATCACCCGCATGGTGGTGGTGAAGGTAAGACCGGTGAGGGTCGCGTGCCTGTCAGCCCGTGGGGTACCCCGGCCAAGGGTTACCGTACTCGCTCGAACAAGCGCACGGACACCATGATTGTCCAGCGTCGGCACAAGCGCTAAGAGGTAAGAAATGGCTCGTTCTATCAAGAAAGGCCCCTTCGTCGATGCGCACCTTCTCAAGAAGGTCGATGCCGTTCGGGGTTCCAATGACAAGCGTCCGATCAAGACCTGGTCGCGTCGTTCGACCGTGTTGCCCGAATTTGTCGGCTTCACGATCGCGGTGCACAACGGTCGTCAGCATATTCCGGTGTATGTCACCGAGAATATGGTCGGTCACAAGCTCGGCGAATTCGCGCTGACCCGTACGTTCAAGGGTCACGCCGCCAGCAAGAAGGCGAAGAAGTAAGGAGCGACGATGGAAACCAAAGCAATTCTGCGCGGCGTCCGTCTCTCCGCCCAAAAGGGTCGGCTGGTGGCTGACCTGGTGCGCGGCAAGAAAGTCGACCAAGCCCTGAATACTCTGACGTTCTGCCCGAAGAAGGGCGCCAAGATCGTCAAGAAGGTGCTCGAGTCGGCGATCGCGAATGCGGAGCATAACGACGGCGCTGATATCGACACTCTCAAGGTGACGAGCATCTACGTCGAACAGGGTACGTCGCTCAAGCGCTTCACGGCGCGTGCAAAGGGACGCGGTAACCGCATCCTCAAGCCGACTTGCCACATCTACGTGACTGTCGGCGAGTAAGGAGCACACATGGGACAGAAGATTCATCCGACTGGCTTCCGCCTCTCGGTGACGCGTAACTGGACTTCGCGCTGGTTCGCAAACAGCCAGAACTTCTCGGGGATGCTTCTCGAGGACCTGCAGGTTCGCGAGCATCTGAAGAAGAAGCTGGGTCACGCTTCGGTTGGCCGTGTGCTGATCGAGCGTCCGGCGAAAACCGCCCGTATCACCGTTTACAGCGCCCGTCCGGGCGTTGTGATCGGCAAGAAGGGTGAGGATATCGAGCAGCTGAAGGCTGATCTGCAGAAGATCCTGAAGGTGCCGGTTCACGTCAGCATCGAAGAGATCCGCAAGCCGGAAGTCGACGCCAAGCTGATCGCCGACTCGATCGCGCAGCAGCTTGAAAAGCGGATCATGTTCCGCCGCGCGATGAAGCGTGCGATGCAAAACGCCATGCGTCTGGGTGCCCAGGGCATCAAGATCATGAGCTCGGGCCGTCTCAACGGTGCTGAAATTGCACGTACCGAGTGGTATCGCGAAGGTCGTGTGCCGCTGCATACGCTGCGCGCCGATATCGACTACGGCACCTCGGAAGCCAAGACGACCTACGGGATCATTGGCATCAAGGTGTGGGTCTACAAGGGTGACACCCTCGGCCGTGGCGAACAGCCTGCGGTCGTCGAGGCTCCGGAAGGTGAAAACCGCCGTCCTCGCCGCGGTGCCAAAGAAGGTGATGCGAAGCCGGGCGCCCGTCGTCCGGCCCGCCGTGCAAACGGCGATGGGGCGGCTGACAAGGCCGGTGCCAAGCGCGTAAACAAAGCAGGAGCGAACAATGCTGCAGCCGGCGAGAAGGAAGTATCGTAAGGAGCAGAAGGGCCGCAACACCGGCGTTGCGACCCGCGGCACCAAGGTCAGCTTCGGCGAGTATGGCCTGAAGGCGATCGGACGTGGCCGTTTGACTGCTCGCCAGATTGAGTCGGCGCGTCGTGCAATGACGCGTCACATCAAGCGTGGCGGCCGTATCTGGATCCGTATTTTCCCGGACAAGCCCATTTCGCAGAAACCGGCTGAAGTCCGTATGGGTAACGGCAAGGGTAATCCGGAGTACTGGGTCGCTGAGATCCAGCCGGGTAAAGTGCTGTATGAAATGGATGGCGTTGATGAGACGCTCGCCCGTGAAGCCTTCCGCCTCGCTGCGGCCAAGCTTCCGATCGAGACGGTTTTCGTTGCTCGCCAGGTGGGGCAATAAAGATGAAAGCCAGCGAACTCAGGGCGAAAGAGCCCTCTGAGCTGAACAAGGAGTTGCTTGATCTGTTGAAGGCGCAGTTTTCGCTGCGCATGCAACTGGCAACCCAGCAGCTGAACAACCACGCCCAACTGGGTAACGTGCGTCGCGATATCGCTCGCGTTCGTACGATTCTTCGCGAGAAGGGAGCCGCAAAATGACTGATGCCATCAAGCGGACTTTGAGCGGCCGTGTTGTCAGCGACAAGATGGAACGTACGGTGACCGTGCTGATCGAGCGTCGTGTTAAGCACCCGCTCTACGACAAGGTGATCATTCGTTCGAAGAAGTACCACGCCGACGTTGATGCCGGTGTTGCCGCTGAAGGCGACCTGGTTGAGATCGAGGAGTGTGCGCCGGTCTCCAAGACGAAGGCGTGGCGCGTGACGCGAGTGCTCGAAAAGGCTCGCGTAATTTAATACTTGCGGAACCCGCCGGGGCTCTGCTAGAATCTCGCGCTTCACCGATTGGCGTTCGGGTGGTTTCATCCGGACGCCAATCTGTTTCCACCCGAACGGGTTCCAAGACTGACTGCCGCTCACGCGGCGGATTAAGTTGGAGTTAAGCAATGATCCAAATGCAGACCATTCTGGACGTGGCCGATAACACCGGCGCGCGTTCGGTTATGTGCATCAAGGTGCTCGGCGGCTCCAAGCGCCGCTACGCTGGTGTCGGTGACATCATCAAAGTGAGCATCAAGGATGCCGCGCCGCGCGGTCGCGTGAAGAAGGGCGACGTTTATAGCGCCGTGGTGGTTCGTACC
Source organism: Niveibacterium sp. COAC-50 (assembly GCF_013184235.1). Lineage (NCBI taxonomy): Bacteria > Pseudomonadati > Pseudomonadota > Betaproteobacteria > Rhodocyclales > Rhodocyclaceae > Niveibacterium > Niveibacterium sp. COAC-50. Next base: position 120,470 of record NZ_JABCJM010000009.1, on the reverse strand, counting down.
GCCAAGGGTGTTCGTCGTCCGGACGGCTCGCTGATCAAGTTCGATACGAACGCTGCGGTGCTGCTCAACAACAAGCTCGAGCCGATCGGTACGCGCATCTTCGGGCCGGTTACGCGCGAGTTGCGTACCGAGCGTTTCATGAAGATCGTCTCGCTCGCGCCGGAAGTGCTGTAAGGGCCGAATATGGACAAGATCCGCAAGGGTGACGAGGTCGTAATCCTCGTCGGAAAAGACAAGGGCAAGCGCGGTTCCGTGCTGGTCCGCGTGGACGATCAGCATGTTGTGGTCGAGGGCGTGAATCGTGTGAAAAAGCACGTTCGTCCGAATCCGGTGCGTGGCCAGGTGGGTGGGATTGTCGAAAAGGAAATGCCGATCGACATCTCCAACATCGCGCTCTTCAATCCTGCGACCCAGAAGGGTGATCGCGTTGGCTTCCGCGTCCTTGAGGACGGCCGCAAGGTTCGTTTCTTCAAGTCGAACGGCGAGCTGGTCGATCGTTAAGGAGTGGTGATGGCACGCCTGCAAGAGTTTTACAAATCGACCGTTGTTGGTGAGCTGACGAATAAGTTCGGCTACAAGTCGGTGATGGAAGTCCCCCGTATCACGAAGATCACTCTGAACATGGGTGTCGGTGAAGCGGTCGGCGACAAGAAGGTGCTCGACAATGCTGTGGGTGATCTGCTGAAGATTGCCGGCCAGAAGCCTGTAACCACCAAGTCGAAGAAGTCGATTGCCGGCTTCAAGATTCGTGATGGTTATCCGATCGGCTGCATGGTGACCCTGCGCGGTCCGCGGATGTTCGAATTCCTGGATCGTTTGGTGACTATCGCGATGCCGCGTATTCGCGACTTCCGCGGCATTGTCGCCAAGGGCTTTGATGGTCGTGGTAACTACAACCTCGGTGTGAAAGAGCAAATCATTTTCCCCGAGATTGAGTACGACAAGATCGACGCGCTGCGCGGTCTGAACATCAGCATCACCACGACTGCCAAGACGGACGACGAAGCGCGCGCGCTGCTCGCGGCGTTCAAGTTCCCGTTCAAGAATTGAGGGTGTTATGGCGAAACTCGCTCTGATCAACCGTGAAGATAAGCGCGCCAAAACGGTCGCAAAGTTCGCGGCAAAGCGCGCCGAACTCGTCGCGAAGATCAATGACAGCAAGCTGACAGACGAAGAGCGCGCAGCCGCGCGTCAGAAGCTTCAGTCGCTGCCGCGCAACGCGTCGCCGTCCCGTCAGCGCAATCGTTGCGCGCTGACCGGTCGTCCGCGTGGTGTGTTCCGCAAATTCGGTCTGTGCCGTAACAAGCTGCGTGAGATTGCTTTCCGCGGCGAAGTTCCGGGTATGACCAAGGCCAGCTGGTAAGGAGACGGAAGAATGAGTATGTCCGATCCGGTCGCCGATATGCTGACGCGCATCCGCAATGCGCAGTCGTCGCAGAAGGCATCTGTCTCTATGCCGACGTCCAAGCTTAAGGTGGCTATCGCTGAAGTCCTGAAGGACGAAGGCTATATCGACGGTTTCGTGGTTCGTGGTGAAGGTGGTCAGCGTGAGCTGGACATCTCGCTCAAGTACTACGCAGGCCGCCCGGTTATCGAGCGCATTGAGCGCGTGAGCCGTCCTGGACTTCGTATTTACCGTGGTAGCAACAACCTGCCGAAGGTCATGAACGGCCTTGGTGTTGCCATTGTCTCGACGCCGCGGGGCGTCATGACCGATCGCAAGGCACGCGCTTCCAATGTGGGCGGCGAAGTGCTCTGCATCGTGGCCTAAGGAGGGGTGCGATGTCTCGTGTAGCAAAGAACCCCGTGGTGCTGCCGCAAGGTGTTGAGGTGGCGCTGGCTGCAGGTGAAGTGTCGGTTAAGGGCCCGCTGGGTTCGCTGAAGCAGAAGCTGCATCCGTCGGTGACGGTTGAGCGTGACGGCGACAAGCTGGTCTGCAAGGCGGTTGCCGGTGCTGATCTGGGCAACGCGCTGTCGGGTACGACCCGCGCGCTGGTGGCGAACATGGTGAATGGCGTGACCAAGGGTTTCGAGCGCAAGCTCAACCTGGTGGGCGTCGGTTACCGTGCTCAGGCTCAAGGCGACAAGCTCAACCTGACGCTGGGCTTCTCGCACCCGGTCGTTCACCAGATGCCGGCCGGCATCAAGGTCGAAACGCCGACTCAGACCGAAATCCTGATCAAGGGTATCGATAAGCAATTGGTTGGTCAGGTTGCCGCTGAAGTGCGCGCGTACCGCTCGCCTGAGCCCTATAAGGGCAAGGGTGTTCGTTATGCCGACGAGGTGGTGGTCCTGAAGGAAACCAAGAAGAAGTAAGGGCGGAAGATCATGAACAAAAAGGAAACGCGTCTGCGTCGGGCTCGCAAAACCCGCGCCGTGATTGCCGAAAAGAAGGCGGTTCGCCTCACTGTGTTCCGCTCCAATTGCCATATCTACGCCCAAGTCATCTCGGGCTGTGGTTCGAAGGTTCTCGCGGCGGCATCGACCGTCGAGGCCGACGTCCGCAAGGATCTGTCGAACGGCGGGAACGCCGCGGCAGCTGCCGTAGTGGGCAAGCTTATTGCCGAGCGCGCCAAGGCCGCCGGTATCGAAGCGGTTGCGTTTGACCGTGCCGGGTTTAAGTACCACGGCCGCGTCAAGGCGCTTGCTGAGGCGGCCCGCGAAGGCGGCCTCAAGTTCTGAGCGGGGACGTCATGGCTAAGCAACAGACGAAAAAAGCACAGGCTGGTGAAGAGCGCGATGATGGCCTGCGCGAAAAGATGGTGTCGATCAACCGGGTCACCAAGGTGGTCAAGGGTGGTCGCATCCTCGGTTTCGCAGCGCTCACGGTGGTTGGCGATGGCGACGGTGGTATCGGAATGGGCAAGGGCAAGTCCCGCGAAGTTCCGGTCGCTGTCCAGAAAGCCATGGAAGAGGCGCGCCGCAAGCTGTTCAAGGTTTCTCTGAAGAACGGCACGCTGCAGCACCAGATCATCGGCAAGCATGGCGCATCGGTAGTTCTGATGCAGCCGGCGCCGACCGGTACCGGCATCATCGCGGGCGGCGCAATGCGCGCAGTCTTCGAAGTGATGGGCGTGACCGACGTGATCTGCAAGTGCCTCGGCTCGACCAACCCGTACAACGTCGTGCGTGCAACGCTCAACGGTCTTTCGGCAATCAATACGCCGGCTGAGATCGCTGCGAAGCGCGGACTGACCGTCGAACAGATCCTGGGGTAAGTCATGGCTGACAAGACGATTCGTGTCACGCTCGTGAAGAGCCTGATCGGCACCAAGCAAGACCACCGCGCCACCGTGCGTGGCCTTGGTCTGCGCCGTATCAATTCCACGGTCCAGCTTGAGGACACGCCGGCAGTGCGCGGCATGGTTCGCAAAGTTGCGTACCTGGTGAAGTGCGAGGGCTAAATGGAACTGAATAACCTTAAGCCGGGCGCTGGTTCCAAGCATGCTAAGAAGCGTGTCGGGCGCGGCATTGGTAGTGGTTTGGGCAAGACTTGCGGTCGCGGCCACAAGGGGCAGAAGTCCCGTGCTGGCGGCTTCCACAAGGTTGGCTTCGAAGGCGGTCAAATGCCTTTGCAGCGTCGCCTGCCCAAGCGTGGCTTCAATTCGCTGACTGCGGCTCGCAACGCTGAAGTCCGCCTTTCCGAGATCAACAAGCTGGAAGCGGCTGAAATCGATCTGCTGGTGCTGAAGAGCGCCGGCCTGATCGCTGGCGACGCGCTGTCCGCGAAGGTGATTCTGTCGGGTGAAATCGGTCGCAAGGTCGTTCTGCGTGGCGTTGGTGCCACCAAGGGCGCGAAGGCTGCGATCGAGGCTGCCGGCGGCAGCGTGGCCGAGTAAAGCCAGGACGCAATGGTGGCGAATCCTTCGGCAACACTCGGCAAGACCGGCAAGTTCGGCGATCTGAAGCGGCGGCTTTGGTTCCTGCTGGGTGCGTTGATCGTTTATCGGATCGGCGCGCATATCCCAGTTCCTGGAATCGACCCCGTCAGACTCGCCGAGCTGTTTCAGTCGCAGAAGGGCGGAATCCTGGGCGTGTTCAACCTGTTCTCAGGTGGCGCGCTGTCTCGCTTTACGATCTTCGCGCTGGGGATCATGCCGTACATTTCGGCATCGATCATCATGCAGCTGCTTTCCGTTGCGTCGCCGCAGCTTGAGCAGTTGAAGAAAGAAGGCGAGTCCGGGCGTCGCAAGATCACGCAGTACACCCGCTACGGCACTGTTGCGCTGGCGCTATTTCAGGCGTTCGGCATTTCGGTGGCGCTTGAAGCGCAAGCGGGTTTGGTGCTGGATCCGGGTTTGACGTTCCGTTTCGTGACGATTACCACGTTGGTGACCGGCACGATGTTCCTGATGTGGCTGGGTGAGCAGATCACTGAGCGCGGTCTGGGCAACGGGATCTCGTTGATCATCTTTGCGGGTATCGCAGCGGGACTGCCGAATTCGGTTGGTGGCCTGTTCGAACTGGTACGGACCGGGGCAATGCATCCCGTTTCGGCGCTGTTCATCTGCGCGCTCGTTGCTGTGGTGACGGCGGTGGTCGTGTTCGTTGAGCGCGGCCAGCGCAAGATCCTGGTGAACTACGCGAAGCGTCAAGTCGGCAACCGTGTTTACGGCGGTCAGAGTTCGCATCTGCCGTTGAAGTTGAACATGGCTGGCGTGATTCCGCCGATCTTTGCTTCGTCGATCATTCTGTTTCCGGCAACGCTGGGGCAGTGGTTCGGCGGTGCGAGCGAGTCGCCGGTGGCGCGTTTCGTCAAGGACCTTGCCGCTACGCTGTCACCGGGGCAGCCGGTCTACGTGCTGCTGTACGCATCGGCGATCGTGTTCTTCTGCTTCTTCTATACGGCGCTTGTCTTCAATTCGAAGGAGACGGCGGACAATCTGAAGAAGAGTGGCGCGTTCGTTCCGGGGATTCGTCCGGGTGAACAGACGGCTCGGTATATCGACAAGATTCTGACGCGGCTCACGCTGGCTGGCGCTGTGTATATCACGGTCGTTTGCCTGATTCCTGAGTTCCTGATTCTGAATTGGCATGTGCCGTTCTACTTCGGTGGAACATCGCTGCTGATTATCGTGGTCGTCACGATGGACTTCATGTCCCAGGTTCAGGCCTACATCATGTCGCACCAATACGAGAGCCTTCTCAAGAAGGCGAACTTCAAGGGTGCAGGGCTGCCGACCAAGTAGGAATGAGCAAGGAAGACGTCATTGAGATGTTGGGCGAGGTCGTCGAGACCTTGCCGAACGCGACGTTCAAGGTAAAGCTCGAAAACGGGCACGTCGTGTTGGGCCATATCTCCGGAAAGATGCGGATGCATTACATCCGTATCCTTCCCGGCGACAGGGTCACGGTACAACTTACGCCCTACGATCTGACCAAAGGTCGCATCGTCTTCCGGGCCAAATAGTTTTGGAAATTAGGAGCGAAACATGAGAGTTCAGGCTTCGGTCAAGCCGATTTGTCGGAAGTGCAAGGTCATCCGTCGCAAAGGTGTGGTGCGTGTGATCTGCGAAGATCCGCGTCACAAGCAGCGCCAGGGCTGATGCCCCGCGCTTTCGGTACAACACGTTTAGCGTATTTGGGGTAACAGCATGGCCCGTATCGCTGGGGTTAACATCCCGAACCACAAGCACTCGGAAATCGCACTCACGTCGATTTTCGGTATCGGTCGCACTCGCGCACAGAAGATCTGTGATGCCGCGGGCGTGGCACGCACGACCAAGGTCAAGGATCTGACCGAAGCTGAGATGGATCGGCTTCGCGACGAGGTCGGCAAGTTCACCGTCGAAGGCGACCTGCGTCGCGAAGTGACGATGAACATCAAGCGTCTGATGGACTTGGGCTGCTATCGCGGCGTTCGTCATCGTCGCGGTCTGCCGCTCCGGGGTCAGCGCACCCGTACCAACGCCCGTACCCGCAAGGGTCCGCGCAAGCCGATCGCCGGCAAGAAATAATCAGGGGCTAAGTAATGGCTAAGACCGCTGCGAAGGTTCGCAAAAAAGTCAAAAAGAACGTGGCTGAGGGCATTGCCCACGTCCACGCGTCTTTCAACAACACGATCATCACGATCACCGACCGTCAGGGCAATGCCCTGTCGTGGGCGACCGCCGGTGGCGCAGGCTTCAAGGGTTCCCGCAAGAGCACCCCGTTTGCTGCGCAGGTTGCGGCTGACCAGGCCGGCAAGGTAGCGGTCGAGTGCGGGATCAAGAATCTTGAAGTCCGCATTACCGGCCCCGGCCCGGGTCGTGAGTCGTCGGTGCGCGCGCTCAATGCGCTCGGCATCAAGGTGACTTCGATCACCGATATCACGCCGATCCCGCATAACGGCTGCCGTCCGCCGAAAAAGCGTCGCATTTAAAGGAGTTCAAACGTGGCTCGCAATCTAGATGCCAAGTGTCGCCAGTGCCGCCGCGAAGGCGAGAAGCTCTTCCTGAAAGGGGAGAAGTGCTTCACCGATAAGTGCGCAATCGAGCGCCGCGCCTACGCGCCGGGTCAGCACGGTCAGAAGTCCGGTCAGCGTCTGTCCGGCTACGGCGTGCAACTGCGCGAAAAGCAAAAAATCCGCCGGATCTACGGCGTGCTGGAACGTCAGTTCCGCCGCGTGTATTCCGAAGCAGATCGTCGCAAGGGTCAAACCGGCGAAAACCTGCTCCAGCTGCTGGAAGGCCGTCTGGATGCAGTGGCCTACCGTATGGGCTTCGGCGCTTCGCGCGCTGAAGCTCGTCAGGTCGTGCGCCACAACGGCGTGCTGGTCAACGGCAAGCGCGTGAACATCCCGTCGTACTCGCTGCGTCCGGGTGATGTGGTTTCGCTGGCAGACAAGACCCGTGGTCACCTGCGTGTGAAGGCTGCCCTCGAGGCCGCCGAGCAACGCGGTTTCCCGGAGTGGCTTGAGGTCAACATCAAGGAAGGCAAGGGCACGTTCAAGGCCTATCCGCAGCGCGCGGAATTGTCGTCCTCGATCAATGAAGGCCTGGTCGTCGAACTGTACTCGCGTTAATGGCACGGCGCGCCCTCGGGCGCGCCCCCACACGAAGGATTGCCCATGCAAAGCAACACTCTTCTGAAGCCGCGCATCATCGACGTCCAAAACGTCTCCCCGGTGCATGCCGTGGTCGTGATGGAGCCGTTCGAGCGCGGGTTCGGTCATACCCTGGGCAACGCGCTGCGACGCATCCTGCTGTCGTCGTTGCCGGGTTATGCGCCGACGGAAGTGCAGATTGAGAACGTGCTTCACGAGTACTCCACGCTTGATGGTGTGCGGGAAGATGTCGTCGACATCCTCTTGAACCTCAAGGGTATTGTGTTCAAGTTGCACAATCGCACCGAGGCTTCGCTGAAGCTGTCCAAGAACGGCGAAGGCGTCGTGACCGCGCGTGATATCGAGACGACCCATGACGTCGAGATCATCAACCCGGATCATGTGATCGCTCACCTCGCCCCGGGCGGCAAGCTCGAGATGCACCTGAAGGTTGAGCAAGGCCGTGGTTACGTTCCGGGCAACATGCGCCCCGCTCACGCGGATGCGAAGGTGATCGGCCGTATCCTGCTGGATGCTTCGTTCAGCCCGGTGCGTCGCGTTAGCTACCAGGTTGAAGCGGCTCGCGTTGAACAGCGTACGGACCTTGACCGTCTGGTGATGGACATCGAGACGAACGGCGCGGTGGATCCGCAGGAAGCTGTCCGCTTTGCGGCCGGCGTGCTGCGTGACCAGCTTGAGGCCTTTACTGACCTCGGCCCGACCGTCACTGCGACCGAAGCACCGGTGCAGAAGACGACGGTTGACCCGCTGCTGCTGCGTCCGGTGGATGATCTTGAACTGACGGTGCGTTCTGCGAACTGCCTGAAGGCCGAGAACATCTACTACATCGGTGATCTGATCCAGCGCACGGAAACCGAGCTGCTTAAGACGCCGAACCTTGGCCGCAAGTCACTTAACGAGATCAAGGAAGTGCTCGCTTCGCGCGGCCTGACCCTTGGCATGAAGCTGGAAAACTGGCCGCCGGCCGGGCTCGAAAAGCTCGGTTGATCGCTGTCAGGCCAGACTGAAAGAGGAATACGAAAATGCGTCACCGTAACGGTCTTCGCAAGCTGAACCGCACCAGCGCCCACCGTCAGGCCCTGTTGCGCAACCTGTCGAACGCGCTGCTGCGTCACGAGGTTATCCAGACGACCCTGCCCAAGGCGAAGGAACTTCGCCGCGTGGTGGAGCCGATCATCACCCTGGGCAAGAAGCCGAGCCTGGCAAATCGCCGTCTCGCTTTTGACCGCCTGCGCGACCGCGAGATGGTCGTGAAGGTTTTTGATGACCTCGGTCCGCGCTTTGCAAACCGTAACGGTGGCTATCTTCGTATCCTGAAGTGTGGCTTCCGTGTCGGCGACAATGCGCCGCTGGCGCTGGTCGAACTGGTTGATCGTCCGGAAACGGCCGAAGTGGTGACGCCGTCGGAGGCTTGATCTCTGCGGTGTTGCTGCGCGAGTAGCAAGATGTAACGCGAAAGGCCGGAGAGTAATCTCCGGCCTTTCGTCGTTTCTGCGAGCGCTTTTCCCAGAAGCTCATGGTGATAACGGAGAGTCGATGGATAGACGTGCGCTGATTGGCGCCGCAGGGGCGCTCCCATTGCTCGCTTGCGCGCCGAAGCATCGGGTTGCCGGGCTGCCGCCAGGGGACTGGCTTGGTGTCGATCCAGCGATTGGCCACAGGCTGCAAGCGCCGGCCGGTGACGAACGATTCGACGCAACGGCTGACACCGAGGTGCTGATCGCCGGCGCGGGGATAGGGGGACTTTCCGCTGCGTGGTGGTTTACGCGAGCGGGCATTGACGACTTCATGGTCGCCGATTTGCAGAGTGCTCCAGGCGGCAACGCGCGCGGTGGGGGAAATTCGATTTCCCGCTACCCGCTTGGCGCGCACTATCTGCCGCTGCCCACCCGTGAGAGCGCTACGCTTCGGCGGCTATTGAGCGACCTTGGGGCGCTCGAAGGAGCCCCGGATTCGGTGCGTCCACGATATGCGGAGAGGCTGCTTGTCGCGGCCCCTCAGGAGCGGCTCCTCCGCTTTGGGCACTGGCAGGAGGGCATCGTCCCGGAGGCGGGGCTGACCGCCGCGGAGCGGGGGCAGATGCAAGCGTTCTTTGAGCTGGTCGCGCGGTTCCGGCGGCGTAGCGCCGCTGGCAAGGCCTTCGCGCTACCAATGGCGGCCAGCAAGGTGGATGGCGACGCGCTCGCGCTGGACCACGTCAGTTTCGCGACGTGGCTGCGCGGCCAAGGGCTGAATTCCGCGCCGCTGCACTGGTACGTGGACTACGCTTGCCGCGATGACTTCGGTACCCCCGCTGCGATGGTATCCGCCTGGGCCGGCCTTCACTACTTTGCCGCCCGTGATGGTGAAGCGGAGGGGGCATCGAGCGACGTGGTGCTCACCGCACCTGAAGGCAATGGATGGATCACCGAGGGGCTCGCCGCACGCATCGGCGGCGAGCGTCTGCAATGCAATGCCATAGTCCGGCGCGTGCGGGCGACGCGCAGCGGGTATGAGAGTTGGGTAGAGGACATTGCAAGCGGCCGGACCTGTCGTGTCCGGTCGAAAGCCATCGTTTGGGCGGGCCCTTTGTTCGTCGCTCCGCGCGTGATCGAGGGCTTGCCCGACAGCGCACGTGACTATGCGGCGCGCATCGACTACGCACCTTGGGTGATGGCGCAGTTGTCGTTACATAGTTCTCCACCCGAGCGTCCCGGCGCGCAGCGCGCTTGGGACAACGTGCTCTACGGCTCGCGTTCGCTCGGCTACGTGGTCGCCACGCATCAGCGCCTCTCGGCGGCCCAAGCGCCGACGGTGTGGACCTGGTATCACTCGCTGCAAGGGGCGCCCAGCAAGATTCTGCGGCGTGAGCTGTTGGCTCAACCGCGGGAACATTGGGCGGCAATGGCCTTGAGCGAGCTCGCGCCGGCCTATCCCGATCTGGCGGACCATGTTTCGAGGATTGACTGCATCCGGCACGGCCACGCGATGGCGCGTCCCTTGCTTGGCTTTCTGGCGGATCCAGCGCGACACTGGTTTGCGCGGGGGCTGCCAACCTTGCAGTTTGCGCATGCGGACGTCAGCGGCTTCTCGGTTTGTGAGGAGGCCCATGCGCGCGGCGTGTCGGCGGCGGAGCGCATTGCTGCCGCCTTGAGCGGCCGCAAGCCGGACCCCCAAGTGATCTTCGATGTTTGATGAGGCCGACCCAGCGCCCTTCCTGCGATAATCGCGCACCATGAAAACGTTCTTCCTCTATCTGCTGCTTGGCGCGAATGCCTTGCTTGCGCTGATGAACATGACGGGCTTCTCGGCTGCCCCGGGCGGAGAGCCGGATCGCCTGTCGAGTCAGTTGCACCCGGAGAAGCTCAAGATCATTGGCCATGGCGACGACGCGCCAGCGCCTGAGCAGGCCGCGGCGGACCCAGCGCCGGTGGCGTCGGAGTTGGCCCCGGTGGTGGCGAGCAGCGAGGCGGCGCCCGCGGCTGAATCCGCGCCGGTTGAGGCGCCTGCGACCAAGCCCTTGGCGCTAGCCTGTGTCAGCTGGGGTGGGTTGACCAAGGCCCAGGCCGACGCAATTGCGTTGCGTGCGAAAGGGCTCAAGTTCACCGCCAAGGAACAGACCGTGAACGGCACGAGTTCTTGGTGGGTACATCTGCCACCGCAAACGGATCGGGCCGGCGCGGATAAGAAGGCCGAGGAGTTGCGCACGCTCGGCGTAAACGACTACTTCATCGTCAAGGATCCGGGCGCCAATCAGAACGCGATCTCGCTCGGGCTCTACAAGAGTGAGGAGTCGGCGAACCGCGCCCTTGAGGCCCTCAAGACCAAAGGGGTACGCAGTGCCCGTATCGAGGCTCGCGATACCAGCAGCATCAAACTGGAAGTGACCGGTCCGGCTGACCAGCTCGCCAGTTTTTCGAGCGACACCTCGTCGCGTGTGCCCAGTGCACCGCGTGCGAACTGCCCGCCCGGACGCTGATTGACGTGACGACACGCCCCCTTGTGGTCGGTCTGACGGGCGGCATTGGTAGCGGGAAGAGTGCCGCCGCGGAACGCTTCGCCGCCTTGGGGGCGGCGATTGTCGATACCGACCAGATCGCCCACCAGCTCACGGTAGCAGGCGGTGATGCGATTCCCGCATTGCAGCAGGCGTTTGGCCCACAAATCATCGGGGCTGATGGTGCCCTTGATCGCGCCGCGATGCGTGCGTTGGCGTTCGGTCAACCGTCGGTGCGACAGCGCCTGGAGGGCATCCTGCATCCGATGATTCGCGCACGCAGCGACGCGGCTGTTGCTGCGGCGCAGGCTGCGCCGTACGTCGTGCTGGTCGTGCCGCTGCTGTTGGAATCGGGGGGCTATCGCTCGCGTTGCGACCGGATTGCGGTGGTTGACGTACCTGAGGCGCTGCAACTGGAACGCGTCATGCGGCGAAGCGGGCTCGCCCGCGAACAAGTCGAAGCGATCATGGCTGCGCAGGCTTCGCGAGCCCAACGGCGCGCAATTGCCGACGATCTGATCGACAACAGCGGTGACATTGCTGCGCTGCAGCGTCAAGTCGATGAGCTCGATCGCCGTTATCGTGCTGAAACCTCAATGCCGGCGCGGCTTTCGTGACAAATTCCCTGCTATGATTTAAAGCACTTTCTCAAGTTTCGCGTTTTACACAACGACAAACGGACGCCGGAATCGCGCAGTGATCACCTACGAATATCCGCTGAACGAGCGCATTCGCACACTGCTGCGGCTTGAGGACCTGTTCGACAAGGCATTGCACTTCACGCTGTCGGATGGGGCGTACGAACATCACACCGCGCTGGTGAGCGTCTTCGAGATTCTCGATGTCGCCAGCCGCGCCGACCTGAAGGTCGATCTGGTGCAGGAGTTGGAACGCCAGCGCCAGATTCTGGTGTCCTTCCGGCACAACCCCGACATCTCCGAAGAAGCGCTCTCCGGCGCGCTCTACGAGATCGAGCAGGCCAGTGCCGCGCTGTTGGCCATGGCCGGCAAGATCGGCCAATACCTGCGCGAGAACGAATGGTTGATGAACATTCGCAGCCGCGCGGCGATTCCCGGCGGCGTGTGCGAGTTTGACCTTCCCTCGTACCACTATTGGCTGCACCGCAGTACCGAAGCCCGCCAGGCGGATTTGCGGGGCTGGATCGGGCCGATGACGCCGATCCGCGAAGGCCTTGCGATCGTGCTGCGCCTGCTGCGCGCCAGTGGCCGGCCGGACAATCTGGTCGCTCATCGTGGCCAGTTCCAGATGATGATGGGCGGGCGCAGCGCGCAAATGCTGCGGATCCGTCTCGCACAGGACGAGTCTTTCGTACCGGAAATCAGCGCCAACAAGTACGCGCTGAATGTGCGCTTCGTCGGCGCCGCCAGCGTGGCCCGCACGCGGCAAGCCGAATCTGATGTCGAATTCGAACTGACCTTCTGCAATCTCTGATCGCGCAGCCGGAACCTCCGGCCCGCCGCATCGCTCGAATCCCTTAAACTCGCGCGTTCGAAAAGAGCCGGCATCGCTGCGGACCCGCAGCGCAACCGAGCCTGGTCGGGCCTCGCCCGTTCCTTCCCCTGACTGGAGTAATGATCATGACGAAGCCACAGATCGGCGTCATCGGCATGGCCGTGATGGGCCGCAACCTTGCGCTCAATATCGAAAGCCGTGGTTACACCGTGGCGCTCTACAACCGCTCTTTCGACAAGACCGAAGAGGTGGTGCGTGAGAACCCGGGGCGCAAGCTGGTGCCGACGCAGTCGCTGGAGGCATTCGTCGCTGCGCTGGAAACCCCGCGCCGCATCCTGATCATGGTGAAAGCGGGCGACGCGACCGATGCCACGATTGCCGCGCTGCGCCCGCTGTTGGCGCCCGGCGACATCCTGATGGATGGCGGCAACACGCTGTTCACCGACACGATCCGGCGCAACCGTGAGCTGGCGACGACCGGCATCAACTTCATCGGCATGGGCGTCTCCGGTGGCGAGGAGGGTGCGCTGAAGGGGCCGTCGATCATGCCCGGCGGGCAGCGCGATGCGTATGAGCTGGCGGCGCCGATCCTGCGCGAGATCGCCGCACGTGCGCCCGACGGTGAGCCCTGCGTGACCTACATCGGCCCAGACGGCGCCGGCCACTACGTGAAGATGGTGCACAACGGTATCGAGTACGGCGACATGCAGCTGATCGCGGAGGCTTACGCGCTGCTGCAGGGCGTCGCAGGGCTGTCGAACGAGGAATTGGCTGACACGTTTGCCGACTGGAATACGGGCGAGCTGGACAGCTTCCTGATCGAGATCACCGCCCAGGTCTTCCGCAAGCGCGATGGCGAGACCGGCGGCTATCTGGTCGATGCGATCCTCGACAAGGCAGGCCAGAAAGGCACCGGCAAGTGGACCTCGCAGTCCGCACTGGATCTGGGTGTGGCCCTGCCCTTGATCACCGAGTCAGTGTTCGCGCGCTGCATTTCCGCCTTGAAGGATCAGCGGGTGGCTGCGAGCGCGGTGCTGGCTGGCCCTGCCGCGGCACCGTTCGAGGGCGATCGCGCGGCCTTCGTCGAGGCGGTTCGCCGCGCGCTGTACCTGTCGAAGATCATCTCCTACGCGCAGGGCTTCGCGCAGTTGCGCGCCGCTTCGGACGAGCACGGCTGGGATCTGCAATACGGCGAGATCGCGAAGATCTTCCGCGCCGGCTGCATCATCCGCGCCCGCTTCCTGCAGCGGATCACCGATGCCTACCAGGCGAATCCGGCGGTGGCGAACCTGTTGCTGGACCCATACTTCGCCGGCATCGCAGCGGACTACCAGGCCGCCTTGCGCGAGGTGGTGTGCCATGCGGTGCGGGCCGGTGTGCCGGTGCCGACCTTCGCATCGGCGGTGGCGTATTTCGACAGCTACCGTTCGGCGCGCCTGCCGGCCAACCTGATTCAGGCGCAGCGCGACTTCTTTGGTGCCCACACTTACGAGCGCACGGACCGCGCCGGCATCTTCCATTCTGATTGGCAACACGCATGAGCAACCCGAACCCGCGCACCGTCAAGTGCCCCACCTGCAGCCAGCCCGTTGTGTGGGCGCCCGAGAGCCGTTGGCGCCCGTTCTGCTCGGAACGCTGCAAGCTGATCGACCTTGGCGCGTGGGCGGACGAGGCTTATCGCGTACCCGGGCGGGAACCGCTGGCGGACGATCTGCCGCCGGGCGCTGACCCGCGCAACTGAAGCGTCGCAGCTTTAGCGGGCTGCGCTGCTTTTTGCGAGCTTGCGCCGGGCGAGCGCATCCACCAGATCCGGCAGCAGCAGCCTGAGCCAGCGGCCGAACTTGCCCTGGCCGGTCATCACGCATTCGCGGCTGCGCCGTGTCATCGCGCGCAGGATCAGGTTGGCGCAGGTCTCCACCGGCATCGCGCGGCCCTCGTCCAACCCGCTCTTGCCGGCGGGTTTGCCGTCGGCGCCGTAGCCTCGGTAGCGGATCTCGGTCGCCACCACGCCGGGGTAGGCGATCGTGACACCCACGCCCTGCGCCGCCACCTCGATCCGCAGGGCCTCGAGGAAACCGGTCATCGCGAACTTGCTCGCGCAGTAGGCGGTGCGCCCCGGCACGCCGAAGAGCCCGGCGAGGCTTGATACGCCGACGACCTGGCCATGTCGCGCGAGGATATGCGGCAGCGCATGGCGCACGCACCACAGCGTGCCGAAGTGGTTCACGCGCATCATGTCCTCGTACCAGCCGAAGTCGCTGACCTCGCTGATCATCGCGTGGCCGGATACGCCCGCGTTCGCCACCAGCACGTCGATGCCGCCGAAGCGCTCGACGGCCTTGCGTGCCAGCGCCGCGCAATCGGCTTCGATCCCCACGTCAGTCGGCACGCACAGCACCAGCGCGCCGAGCGCGCTGCACTGCTTGCCGACCGCAGCGAGTTTGTCGGCGTTGCGTGCAGCGAGCACGAGTTTGGGCCGCTGCGACGCGAGCTGGCGCGCGAGTTCCGCGCCGATGCCGTCGGAGGCGCCGGTGATCACCACCACCTTGTCGGTGTAGCGCGGTTTCATGGGGCGCTGCGGTGCCAGACACTGCGAATCGCCGCGATGCCGTGGGCGCCATAGCCACGCGCGGCATCCATATCGGTCGCGATCAGACCGCCGATTGCAAACGCCGGCATCGGCAGATCGCGCGTCAGCATGTGGAAGGCGCCCCAACCAATGCCGCTTGCGCCCGGGTGTGTCGCCGTAGGCAGCACCGGGCCGAGCAGGGCGTAGTCGAGTTCGAGGCGGGCGGCTGCTTCGAGGTCGGCGCGCGTGTGGCACGAGGCGCCGACCCAGTCGAAAGCCGGCCGCTCGGAAAGCTCGGCGAGCTGCGCCGCACGCAGATGCAGCCCGTCGGCGCCAACTGCCGCAGCCAGGGCGGCGTCGCCGTTCACCACTGCGAGGGCGCCGTGTGCATGGCAGCGCGCCACGCTCTCACGCGCAAGCTGTTCGCGCGCTTCCGGCGCGAGGGTCACGTCGCGGATCTGCACCAGTCGCAAGCCGGCAGCGAGCGCGGCATCCAGCGCGGCGAGCTGGGCGTCGATACCGATCTCCGCGGCGTGGGTAACGCCCATCGTGCGCGGCAGGCGCAGCGATTTGAGGATCGGTCCATTCGCCGGCAGCATCGGCGACACGCTGAGGGCATCGGCCCGTTGCCATTCGAGCGCCGAGTGCACATGGTCGTTCGGTGTGCCGGACCACTCCGCAACCTCGAAGAAATGCAGCCGCACATGCGCGTGCTCGTACAGGTGTTCGCGCGTGATCCACGGATTTGCGCGCTTGACCGTGATGCCAAGTTCCTCTTCCAGTTCACGCACCAAGGCGGCCTGGGCGGATTCGCCCGGTTCGACCTTGCCGCCCGGGAATTCCCAGTAACCGGCATAGAAGGTGTCCGGCGCGCGCTGACCGAGCAGGAAACTGCCATCAGGCCGCGTGATCACGGCGGCGGCCACTTCAACGCGTTTGCGCATCGCTACTCCCGAAGAAACGCGCCTGCAGCCAGGCGCCGATGAAGATGCCTGCGAGTGCCCACAGCAGATCGAGGTTGCCGAGCCCGAGCCCGGCAATCGCCGGGCCGGGACACACGCCGCAGAGGCCCCACCCAGCGCCGAAGATCGCAGCGCCGATCACGGTGCGGCGCGAGAATGGCGTCTGCCGCTTTTCAAAGAAGGCGCCGGCGAGCGGGCGGGCCAGCAGGCGAGGGCCGATCTGATAGGCGAGCAGGGCGACGATGACCGCGCCGCCGAGCACCAGCAGCAAACCAAGATCCTGAAAGCGCAGGAAGGCGAGCACCACCTCAGGCTGCGTCATGGTCGCGAGTGAGAGACCAAATCCGAAGACCACCCCGCAGAGGAGTGCGATGACCAGCCGGCTCATGGCAGCACCCCGAAGTGCGCGGCCAGTTGGGCGACGACGATTGCGGTGCTGAGGAAGGTGACTACGGCAACGAGCGAGGGCCAGCGCAGCGACGCGAGTCCGCAGATGCCATGGCCAGCGGTGCAGCCATCGCTGAGGCGCGCACCAAAGCCGATCAACAGGCCGCCGGCAAGCATGAGCCAGGGCGGTACGCGGGTGCTGGCGCCGAAATGCCCGAGGCTCGCAGCGAACAGCACGCCGCCGAGGACCAGGCCGGCCGCATAGGTGAGGCGCCAGCTGCGGCTCTCCAGCAGCTTGGCCTGGTGCAGCGCGGGTAGGCGCGATACCCAGGAGAGGCTGGCGCTGAAGAAGGTCGACAGCCCGCCGACGAGGCCCGCGAGCAGATAGAGCGCGCCAATCGCAGTACCGATCAGCAGCCCGCCGGCGAGGTAATGCCAGGGGCCATTCGGGAACAGGGTCTCAATCATCGGATGCTGCATGGTGGGTTGAAGAAGTGCCGGGCGTGGCGCGGCCTGCTACATCGCGTGCGAACTGCCAGGCAACCCGCCCGCTGCGCGAGCCACGCATCAGCGCCCACTGCAGCGCCTCGGTCCGCGTGGCCTCGTTGGCGATCTGTGCGTCGGCCACGCCGAAGGCGCGCAGCCAGTGGTACACCACCGACAGGTACTCGTTCTGGCCGAACGGGTAGAACGAGATCCACAGACCGAAGCGTTCCGACAGCGAGATCTTCTCCTCGACCGCCTCGCCCGGATGCAGCTCGTCGCCCACCTTGTGCGTCTGCAGGTTTTCGGCGAAGTATTCCGGCATCAGGTGGCGGCGATTGCTGGTGGCGTAGATCAGCAGGTTGTCCGGCGGTGCGGAGAGGCTGCCATCCAGCACGCTTTTCAGCGCCTTGTAGCCGGGCTCGGAGTCCTCGAAGGACAGGTCGTCGCAGAAGACGATGAAGCGCTCGCGTCGTCCCGCCACGAGATCGACGATTTCGGGCAGATGCAGCAGATCGCTCTTGTCGACTTCGATCAGGCGCAGGCCGCTCGCTGCGTACTCGGCCAGCATCGCCTTGACCAGCGAGCTCTTGCCGGTGCCACGCGCACCCGTGAGCAGCACATTGTTGGCGCGGCCTCCACGCACGAACTGGCGGGTGTTGGCGTCACAACGCGCCTTCTGGTCTTCGATGTCCTGCAGATCGGCCAGCCGTATGCGGTGCGGGTGATGCACCGGCTCAAGCCAGCCGCGTCCGTTGCGGCTGCGCCAGCGATGCGCCGGCGCACTCCAGTCGGGCGGTGGCGCCTTCGGTGGCAGCACCGATTCGAGCCGGTCGATCAGCGCCTCGGCGCGCGCGATCAGGTGTTCAAGGTTGGCCATCGCGGTGCGTCTCTCCGGGGTTCTTGTTTTCGATGCGCGCGGGGTCCTTCTTCGGCCAGGTGGCCCACACGATGATCAGCAGCAGTGCGAGCGCGACGCCCGCCTCAAGAAATATGACCCACATGCCACATGGCCCCGCGCGTGAGAGAAAGGGGGCGACGGTTATACTGGCCCGCGCCACGAACTCACAAGTTTAGCCGAACGATGCTTCGCACCCGCCCCGCCTTGCATACCGCTGTTCCCGTGTTGCTTGCCCTGCTGTCCGCGTGTGCAACGGTGCCGGAGACGGCGCCCACCGCCGCCGAATGCCCGGCCTGCCCGGTTTGCCCGACCGTGCCGGAGAAGCCGCCCGAGAAGCCCAAGGCCGATCCGCTGCAGCCGGCAAGCTGGAGCGACCTGCCGGGCTGGGGCGCCGACGATGTGTCGCAAGCCTGGGTTGCGATGCTTTCCTCATGCCGGGCCATGAAGGCGCCCGCGTGG
This sequence comes from Niveibacterium sp. COAC-50, assembly GCF_013184235.1. Lineage (NCBI taxonomy): Bacteria > Pseudomonadati > Pseudomonadota > Betaproteobacteria > Rhodocyclales > Rhodocyclaceae > Niveibacterium > Niveibacterium sp. COAC-50. The sequence continues at coordinate 102,215 of NZ_JABCJM010000009.1, read as the reverse complement.
CAGGCCAGTTGCCAGGCGGCCCGCGAGTTGGGCGAGAAACCCAGCGCCGCTGCGGTGCGCGCCTTTGCCGAGCGCGAATGGCAGCCGTGGCGGGTGGTGAACCCGGATGGATCGAACGAGGGTTTGATCACCGGCTACTACGAGCCGCTGATCCGCGGCAGCCGCACCCGATCCAAGTCGTACGACACGCCCGTCTATGCGGTGCCGGACGACTTGCTGATCATCGATATGGGCGAGATCTATCCAGAGTTGAAGAACATGCGGCTGCGCGGTCGGCTGGAGGGCCGCAAGGTGGTGCCCTACTACTCGCGAGCGCAAATCGAGGCCCGCCCGGACAAGTTGGGCGACAAGGTTCTGCTGTGGGCTGCCGACCCGATCGATTTCTTCTTCCTGCAGGTGCAGGGCTCCGGCCAGGTGCAGCTGGCGGATGGCAGCCGTGTTCGCATTGCCTATGCCGACCAGAATGGCCATCCGTATCAGTCGATCGGCCGCTGGTTGATCGACAAGGGGGAGTTGAAGCTCGAGCAGGCGGGTATGGAGGGCATCCGCAACTGGGCGCGTACTAACCCCGGTCGGCTCACTGAAATGCTCAATGCGAACCCGAGTTTCGTATTCTTCCGCGAACAGCCGGCGAACGGCGATGGCCCGAACGGCTCGCAAGGTGTGCCGCTGACGGCGGGGCGATCGATTGCGGTGGATACGCGCAGCGTGCCGCTTGGCGCGCCGGTGTTTCTTGCAACGACTGCGCCGGGCACTGACAAACCGATGCAACGGCTCGTGGTGGCGCAGGACACCGGGGGTGCGATCAAAGGCGGCGTGCGCGCGGATTTCTACTGGGGGTTTGGCGCTGAGGCCGGCGCGCAGGCCGGCAAGATGCGCAGCCGTGGCCAAATGTGGGTGCTATGGCCGAAGGGGCAGACCCCTCCTGGGGCGAAGCCAGGCACCTGACTCGTGCGCAGGAGCGATGCAATGCACGACGACGGTGCAATTTCATCGCTCATGCACCGCGCCAATGCGTTGCATGCATGCTGCAGTCAGCCGAAATGGCGTAAGTTATTGATTTTATAGTAAACGCCAAATTGGTGCGGTTGTTGCTTGTTGGTGCGCCATCTCGTTATGGAGCCCCTCATGGAGCAACTCAAGACATCCAGCGACGTTCTATTCGTTCTGCTGGGCGCCATCATGGTGCTGGCGATGCACGCCGGCTTCGCGTTTCTGGAACTCGGCACGGTGCGTAAGAAGAACCAGGTCAACGCCCTGGTCAAGATCCTCACCGACTTCGCCGTATCCACGATCGCGTATTTCTTCATTGGCTACGGCGTCGCCTACGGCATTCACTTCTTCACTGGCGCGGAGACGTTCGTCCAGCGCGGCGGTTACGACCTGGTGAAGTTCTTCTTCCTGCTGACTTTCGCTGCGGCGATTCCGGCGATCGTGTCGGGCGGCATCGCTGAACGTGCGCGCTTCCTACCTCAGCTGGGCGCGACGTTCCTGATCGTCAGCTTCGTTTATCCGTTCTTCGAAGGGATCATGTGGAACGGCAACTTCGGCGTGCAGAAATGGTTCGAAGCGGGCTTTGGCGTGCAGTTCCATGACTTCGCCGGCAGTGTGGTGGTGCACGCGGTGGGTGGCTGGATTGGCCTGGCGGCAGTGCTGATGCTCGGCGCTCGCCGCGGTCGCTACAACAAGGATGGCGCTGTTGCCGCGCACCCGCCTTCGAATATTCCGTTCCTCGCCCTCGGCGCCTGGATTCTGGTGGTCGGCTGGTTCGGCTTCAACGTCATGAGCGCGCAGACGATGGACAAGATCTCCGGTCTGGTCGCGGTGAACTCGCTGATGGCGATGGTTGGCGGCACGCTTGCAGCATTGGCTGCCGGCCGCAACGACCCGGGCTTCGTTCACAACGGTCCGCTTGCCGGTCTGGTGGCGGTCTGTGCGGGGTCTGACCTGATGCATCCGATCGGTGCCCTGTTCGTGGGTGCAATTGCGGGCGGGCTGTTTGTGTGGATGTTCACGCTGACGCAAAACCACTGGAAGATCGACGATGTGCTGGGCGTGTGGCCGCTGCATGGCCTCTGCGGCGCTTGGGGCGGTGTTGCGGCTGGCATCTTCGGCAGCAAGGCGTTTGGTGGCCTGGGCGGTGTCAGCCTGCCGGTTCAAGTGTTCGGCACGCTGGGCGGCATCGTTGTCGCGCTGGTGGGCGGGGCGGCGGTGTATGGCTTGCTCAAGCTGGTCGTTGGAATTCGCCTCGATGCCGAGGAGGAATTCAACGGCGCTGACTTGTCGATCCACAAGATCTCGGCGACCGCGGAACGCGAAACCCTTTGGTAGTGGTGATCGGAAGAAAACTAGGTCTGTCGGACGAGAACAACACCCGTCCGAATATAGTAGTTCCACCAATGAAGAGCCCGGCATGTGCCGGGCTTTTCAATTTGTAGGCGCTTGTGTGTATTTCGGAAGCGATCGTGGAAGGTTCGAGGCTGTTCCGCGGGGGCGGCCAGAGTGACGCCGACCGCTGCACGAGCACGTGTCGGATGTTCTTGGGCTGGCTTTCACTGCTGGGCGGTCACTCTTCTGGGTTCTCGAAATGCCGTTGCGACGACACCAGTGATCCCTATCCAAGTGCGGCTTGGGCCCTTCGCGCGCTGAGCACAGACACGCTTGTGAGGTCACATTCCCGACGTTCGCTATGGATGCTCAGTATGACGAGGGTCCAGATGTGGACAAGGACTCTCCGGAGGTCTCCGTGCTGAAGGCAATGTTTGATGCCGCCTCCTGACTGGAGTTCAGTTCCTCTGAGTTGGCCCAGATCCTACGGCTGAGTCGAGAGACCGTCTCCAGAATGCGTGCGGCGGTGACCGCTGGCACCGTGGCTCCGCGGCTTAAGATGAAATCGAAAACTTGGGATCTCGCGCTCCATCTCGCCAGTGCGTACCGTGCACTCCACGCCCTGGTAGGGGGCAATGACTGTGAAGCGCGTCTTTGGTTTCACGGGGCGGCACCGAGTCTGAGCGGGCAGCGCCCTCGGGACGCCGTGGGTTCTATCGAGGGCTTGATTAGCGTGGAGCGGTAACTAGACGCATTTCGTGCCTGCGCCTAGTTGATTGCTCAAAGGGCGATCCTGTGACTTGCTAATTGGGCGCCACCCGGCGTCCATCGTTGTGCCTCATCGAAGGCATTTCCGAAGGAGTGTGGCTCTAGGCGCAACAAGACGATTTCATTTTGCACCGTGAGCACCGAACGGCGGAAATTCAATCGCTTTCTTGGCCTCCGTCGTGGGCTAACCCGCACCAACACTAGTTCTTAGGTCGTCGGCCCTCCAATACCAAGCACAGGTTGGGCTTTCGCACTTCTCGACTCTTTACGCACTGCAGCTGTTGGGGAGGCTCTTGCATTGGGCTTCAATCCTCTCGGACTAAATTCGCATCGACATGAAGATCGCGACTTGAAAAGGGGGGAGGTCGCACCTATTATTAGCACTCGTCAGGGGTGAGTGCTAACAGCATGGCGCGCAAGCGCACCCCGCCGCTACCGTTTTTTCGGGGCCGGTTCGCCGGCCCGATTCATTGAACGTACTACGTACGAGGAGTGACCTGATGAAGATCCGTCCTTTGCACGACCGTGTGATCGTCAAGCGCATCGAAGCCGAGCGCACCACCGCATCCGGCATCGTGATCCCTGATTCCGCAGGCGAGAAGCCGGACCAGGGCGAAGTCGTCGCAGTTGGCCCGGGCAAGTTCCTGGACAACGGTGAAGTGCGCAAGGTTGATCTGAAGGTTGGCGACCGTGTGCTGTTCGGCAAGTACGCCGGCCAGACCGTCAAGGTCGATGGCCAGGAAGTCCTGGTCATGCGTGAAGAAGACATCCTGGGCGTGGTCGAGGCCTGAGCCTCCCGTTCCCCGGTCTGAAATTCCAGAGTATTCAGGAGCTACACAATGCCCGCTAAGCAAGTTCTGTTCGGCGACGACGCACGCGTCAAGATCGTCAATGGCGTCAACATCCTGGCCAACGCGGTCAAGGTCACCCTCGGCCCGAAGGGTCGCAACGTGGTGCTGGAGCGCTCGTTCGGCGCCCCGACCGTGACCAAGGACGGCGTCTCCGTCGCCAAGGAAATCGAGCTGAAGGACAAGTTCGAGAACATGGGCGCGCAGATGGTCAAGGAAGTTGCTTCCAAGACCTCGGACAACGCCGGTGACGGCACCACCACCGCGACCGTGCTGGCCCAGGCCATCGTTCGCGAAGGCATGAAGCTGGTCGTGTCGGGCCACAACCCGATGGACCTGAAGCGCGGTATCGACAAGGCTGTCACCGCCCTGGTCGCCGAAGTGAAGAAGGCTGCCAAGCCGACCACCACCTCGAAGGAAATCGCCCAGGTCGGTTCGATCTCGGCCAACTCCGACAGCTCGATCGGCGACATCATCGCCAGCGCGATGGACAAGGTCGGCAAGGCCGGCGTGATCACCGTCGAAGACGGCAAGTCGCTCGACAACGAGCTGGATGTCGTTGAAGGTATGCAGTTCGACCGCGGCTACCTGTCGCCGTACTTCATCAATAACCAGGAGCGTCAGATCGCCGCTCTGGACAACCCCTTCGTGCTGCTGTTCGACAAGAAGATCTCGAACATCCGCGACCTGCTGCCGGTGCTGGAGCAAGTGGCGAAGGCCGGCCGTCCGCTGCTGATCATCGCTGAAGACGTCGAAGGCGAAGCCCTCGCGACCCTGGTGGTGAACAACATCCGCGGCATCCTGAAGACCGTTGCCGTCAAGGCCCCGGGCTTCGGCGACCGTCGCAAGGCCATGCTCGAAGACATCGCCATCCTGACCGGCGGCACCGTGATCGCCGAGGAAGTTGGCCTGACGCTCGAGAAGGCTACCCTGGCCGACCTGGGCCAAGCCAAGCGCATCGAAGTCGAGAAGGAAAACACCACCATCATCGACGGCAACGGCAAGGCTGAAGCGATCCAGGCTCGTGTGGCCCAGATCGACGCCCTGATCGAAACCGCGACCAGCGATTACGACAAGGAAAAGCTGCAAGAGCGCAAGGCCAAGCTGGCCGGCGGTGTTGCGGTGATCAAGGTCGGCGCTGCGACCGAAGTCGAAATGAAGGAAAAGAAGGCCCGCGTCGAAGACGCGCTGCACGCAACCCGTGCCGCCGTTGAAGAAGGCGTGGTTGCCGGTGGTGGCGTTGCCCTGCTGCGCGCCCGCGCTGCGGTTGGCGCCATCAAGGGCGACAACGCCGACCAGGACGCTGGTATCAAGATCGTGCTGCGCGCGATCGAAGAGCCGCTGCGCCAGATCGTTGCGAACGCCGGCGACGAGCCGTCGGTCGTGATCGCCAAGGTGCTGGAAGGTTCGGGCAACTACGGCTACAACGCTTCGAACGGCACCTATGGTGACCTGGTTGAGCTGGGCGTGCTGGATCCGGCCAAGGTGACCCGCACCGCGCTGCAGAACGCCGCTTCGGTCGCTTCGCTGATCCTGACCACCGACGCGATGGTTGCCGAACTGCCGGAAGACAAGCCGGCCGGCGGCATGCCTGGCGGCATGGGCGGCATGGGCGGCATGGACATGGGCATGTAATTGCCCCGGTTCATCCGAACGGCTGAATGAAGAAACCCCGCTCCGGCGGGGTTTCTTTTTTGGGACGCCGCTTGCGGCAGGCTCAGGCGGGCGGTGCGAGCAGGCGATCGAGTTCGGCTTGCATGGCAGCCGCCACCACTTCACCTTTGGACTTGCGCGCTGCGGCGAGGAATTGGTCGCGGATCGCAGCGTAGTCGGCGAGCGTTTCGGCCTTCTCGACCTGCAGTTGCAGCATGAAACCGCGCAGCCCCAGCGTTTCGCGGATATGCAGGTTGAAATAGGCGTACAGCGCGCGGCGCTGCTCCTGCTCGTCGGCGGGCGCCGCCTGCGCCACATCTTCACCGGCTGCGGCGGGGATTTCGGTGTCTGGCGCGTCGGGCGACGCTTCGATTGCAACAGGCGGGGCGTTGGCCTCGGCCCCGGTACCCGCGATCAGCCCGTGGCCGATCAGTTCGCGGAAGCTGTCCTCGGTGACCCCGATTGTCTGCAGTGTATCGAGCAGTTCGCCTGCACGGTGCTTGCCGTCGATCAGCACGAGCAGGGAGCGCACGCGCGGATGCAGGCGGATCTGACGCGCGGTGATCTCCTGCGCGCCGGCCTCAGTCTTGAAGAAGACGGTATCTCTCATGTTGTCTCTCTCGCTGGCGCACATCGTTGTATGCGCCTCTTTCTTTTCTTACTGTGCTTGCTTCTGCGGCCCGGCGCAATGCCGCGCCGCGACGGCGTCGAAACGGCTTAACGCGGCGTTGTTGCGGGAATACGACAAATGCAATCCGCTGGCGTATGGGCGCAATGATCGATGAAGGGTATGCGTTTTGCAAATTCTGGGATTGCCTAACCTTGCGCGACAAGGCTTTGGTGCTGATGAGAACGGCTCGCACAAACAGCCGCAGGGAGCCCGCCGCGATTTGCCTCTTGATTTGCGGGCACGCAACAGTAATATCGAAAACGGCTGCCCTCACGTGGCCAAACATTCCTGAGGCCCCGTGCGTTTCGTGCGGGGCTTTTTTTCGCCCTTCCGGCGCCCCGAAGGTGCTGTGACGCCTCAAGGGGGGTGGGTGCTAAACTGCCGTTCGCAGCGCGCTGGCGTCCTGCCAGTGCGGCTCCCGGGGCATCCCATGAGAATCCTGCTCGCTGAAGACGACGAGATCATTGCCGATGCGCTGATTCGCGCGCTCAAACGTGGCGGCTTCGCGGTCGATCATGTGCCAACCGGCAGCGAGGCCGATGCCGCGCTCGCCAGCCAGTCATACGACCTGGTGGTGCTTGACCTGGGCCTGCCAAAACTTCCGGGCATCGAAGTGCTCAAGCGCCTGCGTGGGCGCAAATCGACCACGCCGGTTCTGATTCTCACCGCACAGGATGCGATCGAAGAGCGTGTGCGCGGGCTCGATGCCGGTGCTGACGACTATATGACCAAGCCCTTCGCGCTGCCCGAACTCGAAGCGCGCGCCCGTGCTCTGACGCGGCGGGGCACCGGGCAGGGGCGCTGCATCACGCTCGGGGCGCTGTCCTACGACCAGGCCGACCGCGTCGTGATGGTGAGTGGCCAGGTTGTGGAGCTCTCCGCGCGCGAGATCGGCGTGCTGGAAACGCTGTTGCTGCGCGCCGGGCGCCTGGTGAGCAAGGAGCAGCTGGTGGACCATCTGTGCGGATGGGGCGAGGAGGTCTCGCACAACGCGATCGAGGTCTACGTCCATCGCCTGCGCAAGAAACTGGAGCCGTCAGGCCTGAAGATCGCCACGGTGCGCGGGCTCGGTTACTGCCTTGAAAAGCCGGATGCGGCTACCTAGATGGCCCGGCTCCGCGTCGTCCAAGGGCGGCGCGGGAGGGCGACGCCCGCCGTATTCCCTGTTCGGCGAGATCCTCGACTGGATGCTCGCGCCGCTGCTGTTCCTGTGGCCAATCTCGATTATCGCCACCCACCATGTCGCGCAGGGCATTGCCGACAAACCTTACGATCGGGCCCTGGAAGCGAACGTCGCCGCCATTGCAAGGCTGATGCAGGTCGACGCGATGGGGCGGGTGACGGTGAACTTTCCGGCGCCGGCGCGCGCACTGCTGCGTGCCGACGAAGAAGACGCGATCTACTACCAGGTGATTGGCCCGCGCGGCGAACTGGTCGTGGGGGATGTCGAGCTACCGCCGCCACCACCTGAACCGGCGGAGGACGACGAACACCCCGCGCGCGCCCTTCATTTCGCCGACCTCGAAATTGCGGGCGAGGACGTGCGCATCGCGCGCCGCCGCTTTCTGCTGCCGGACGGCAAGGGCGAGGCGATCGTGCAGGTCGCTGAAACGCGCAACAAGCGCGAGGCGCTCGCCTCACGCATCGTCACCGGTGTGCTGTTGCCGCAGTTTCTTGTGATTCCGGCGACGGTGGTGCTGGTGTGGCTGGGCCTCACGCGCGGGATTGCGCCGCTCAACCGGCTGCAGGCGCTGATTCGCCGGCGCCGCCCGGCCGATCTTTCGCCGATCGAGCCTGCAAGCGTGCCGGAGGAAGTGCGGCCCTTGATCATCGCGTTCAACGACATGATGCAGCGCCTCGACGAGAACCTGCAGGCTCAGCAACGCTTTGTGGCAGACGCGGCACATCAGATGCGCACGCCGCTTGCCGGGCTGAAGATGCAGACCGAACTGGCCTTGTCCGAACACGACCCCGAGGCGCTGCGCGACTCCCTGCAACGCATTCACACCGGCGCTGAGCGTGCCGCGCACTTGATCAACCAGCTGCTTGCGCTGGCCCGCGCCGAGGCGAGTTCGCACGGCCGCAGCGGCCTCGAGCGGATCGACCTGGAGCAGCTGGTGCGCGAAGTGGCAACCGAGTTCGTGCCACGCGCTCTGCACAAGGGCGTCGATCTGGGCGTCGAGACGACCGGCTGGCCGCTTGCGGTGGACGGTATGCCGGTGTTGCTGCGCGAGATGCTGAAGAACCTGATCGACAACGCGATCAAATACACGCCGCGGGGTGGCCATGTCACGGTGTTCTCGGCCTACGATGCAGAGCGCCCGCGTGTTGCGCTGCTCGGGGTGCAGGACGATGGTGTTGGCATCCCCGAGGAGGATCGCGAACGCGTCTTCGAGCGCTTCTACCGCGTGTTGGGCAGCGGCGTGGAAGGCAGCGGGTTAGGGCTGCCGATCGTGCGCGAGATTGCCGATCTGCACGCCGCGACGATTCGCCTCGAACACGGCCCGGGCGGCGTCGGCACGCGATTCCTGATCGAATTTCCACGCGCCGGCGAACCCGTCGGGCCGCGTCCGCAAGCCATGGGCGAATGACCGCCGTTCTGCGTAAACCCGCACCAGCGCTCGTTTTTTGGTGCATTGCAGCGTAAGTCGCCCGTAAGTCAGCCCTCCTAGCCTGCGTCCGTCGTACATCCGTCTAGAAAGACGGGGCGACTGCAGCACCAACCCAATTGGAGGAGACATGGCACAAGTTGGCAGCATGGCTATCGAGCCGCAGGCTCGTGGCATCACTGCCGAGGAACGCAAGGTGATCTTTGCGTCATCCCTCGGCACGGTGTTCGAGTGGTACGACTTCTATCTCTACGGTTCGCTGGCGGCCATCATCGCCAAGCACTTCTTTGCCGGTGTGAACGAGACCACCTCGTTCATCTTCGCCTTGCTGGCGTTTGCTGCCGGTTTTGCGGTGCGCCCCTTCGGCGCGATCGTGTTCGGCCGCCTTGGCGACATGATCGGCCGCAAGTACACCTTCCTGGTGACGATCCTGATCATGGGTATCTCGACGGCCATCGTCGGTATGTTGCCCACCTATGCGCAAATCGGTGTTGCGGCGCCGGTGATCCTGATCTCGCTGCGTCTGCTGCAAGGCCTCGCACTCGGCGGCGAGTACGGCGGCGCGGCCACCTACGTCGCGGAGCATGCGCCGAAAGGCAAACGCGGCCTGTTCACCTCGTTCATCCAGACCACGGCTACGCTGGGCCTGTTCCTGTCGCTGCTGGTGATCCTTACCTGCCGCACGCTGCTGGGCAAGGATGAGTTCGAGGATTGGGGCTGGCGGATTCCGTTCCTGATCTCGGTGCTGCTGCTGATCGTGTCGGTCTACATCCGTCTGCAGCTCAACGAGTCGCCGGTGTTCAAGAAGATGAAGGAAGAGGGCAAGGCCTCCAAGGCACCGCTGACCGAATCCTTCGCGCGCTGGGAAAACCTCAAGGTGGTGATCTTCTCGCTGCTTGGCGGCACCGCAGGTCAGGCGGTGGTCTGGTACACCGGCCAGTTCTACGCGCTGTTCTTCCTGTTGCAGACGCTCAAGATCGACCCGATGACCGCCAACCTGCTGATCGCCGGCTCGCTCGCGATCGGCACGCCGTTCTTCATCGTGTTCGGCGGCCTGTCGGACAAGATCGGTCGCAAGCCGATCATCATGATCGGCTGTGTGCTGGCGGCGCTGACCTACTTCCCGATCTTCAAGGCGCTGACCCAGTACGGCAACCCGGACATCTTCGCCGCACAGGCGGCCAGCCCGGTGGTCGTGGTGGCGGACGACAAGGCCTGCTCATTCCAGTTCGACCCGGTCGGCAAAGCCAAGTTCACCAGCTCCTGCGATATCGCCAAGGGTGCGCTGGCGAAGAAGTACATCCCGTACTCGAACGAGGCGGCTGCCCCGGGCGCAGTGGCGCAGATCAAGATCGGCTCGACCGTGATCTCCGCCTACGAGGGCACCGGCTTGCCGAAGGACGAAGCCAAGGCCAAGAAGGACGCGTTCGACAAGGAACTCGGCGCAGCCCTGAAGGCGGCCGGCTACCCGGACAAGGCCGACCCGGCCAAGACCAACATCCCGATGGTGCTGCTGCTGCTCACGATCCTCGTGATCTACGTGACCATGGTGTACGGTCCGATTGCCGCCTGGCTCGTCGAGCTGTTCCCGGCGCGAATCCGCTATACCTCGATGTCGCTGCCGTATCACATCGGCAACGGATGGTTCGGCGGCTTCCTGCCGACGGTGGCGTTCGCGATGGTGGCGGCCACGGGCGATATCTACTACGGCCTCTGGTACCCGATCGTGATCGCGGTGATGACCGCTGTGATCGGCACACTGTTCATGCCTGAAACCAAGGACCGCGATATTCACCACGCGTGATGCAACGGGGCGGGCGTGCCCGCCCCGATTCAACGCCCGGCTCGTGCCGGGCGGTTTTTTTGGAGAGTACGCACGATGAAGCGGATGCTTCGTATCCCAATGAATCTACGCACCGCTGCCGCGATGGCGCTATGCTCGCCGATGATGGCGCTGGCATCCGGCGGCGACTCCGGCACCGGCGCCGTGGGTGAGATGGAGATCTCCGGTGGCCAGTTGATGCTTGTGCTCGGCGGCGTGGTCCTCGTCGGACTTGCGCTGTGGCTGGTGATCAAACTGATGAACAAGTGATCCTGGGCTGCGCTGCCCTGGGGGCGTCGTGAAACTCGCGCTGCTTGCCGATATCCATAGCAACATCGAGGCGCTCGACGCCTGTCTTGAGCATGCGCGGCAGGAGGGGGCGGACGCCTTTGCGGTGCTCGGCGATCTGGTTGGCTATGGTGCCGATCCCGGCCCGGTGATCGATCGCATCCTCGCATTGGGGGCATCTCTTCATGTTGCCGTGCTCGGCAACCACGATGCCGCAGCCGTCGGTCGCAGCCAGGAGCCGATGAACGACGAGGCGCAGGCCGCGATCGAATGGACCATTCCGCAGCTTAACGACGAACAGCGAGCCTTCCTCGCACAGTTGCCGCTGGTGGTGAGGGACGACGACGTCACCTGGGTGCACGCCAGCGCGGAATACCCCGAGCTGTTTCCTTACGTTGCAAGCGCGGCCGATGCGCGCGCCAGTCTGCTGGCGGCGGGTACGCGCTATGTCTTCTGTGGCCACGTGCATGATCCGACCTTGTACTACGTCGGCTCCGACGGGCGGCTGACGCCATTCATGCCGACACCGGGCTTCGGCATTCCGGTCGGGCGGCATCGCAGCTGGCTCGGTATTGTTGGGTCCTGCGGCCAGCCGCGCGACGGCCGCACCGGCGCCTGGTACGCGATGTTCGATCGCAGTCGCGCTCGCCTGAGCTATCACCGCGTGCCCTACGACACAGCAAGTGCCGCGGCCAAGATACGCCGCGCCGGGCTCGCCGAACGCTTTGCGTTGCAGATCGAGGGGCTCGCCTGATGCTTGCGACCGAGCTGTCGCCGGGCGACGAGATCGACGGCTACCGTGTTGAATCACGCCTGCATGCGGGCGGCATGGCCGTGATCTACCGCGTGTCGCGTCACGACTTGCCTGGCCCCGCCGTGATGAAAGTGCCTCGCCTGGGGCAAGGCGAGCCTGGTGCCACCGTGGTCAGCTTCGAAGTCGAACAGATGGTGCTCGAAGCGCTCGACGGCGGCCCGGTGCCAAAGCTCTACGCGGTGGGCGATCTGGAGCGCAGCCCGTACTTGGTGATGGAGCATGTTGAAGGGCTGACCTTGTCTGATCTGCTCGATCAAGGCCCGCTCGCCGAGACCGAGGTGCGCCGCATCGGCGCGGCGGTTGCCAACGCGGTGCAGCAGCTGCATGAGCAAGAGGTCATCCATCTCGACCTGAAGCCCTCCAACATCATCCTGCGCCCCGACGGCCGTGCGGTACTGATCGACCTGGGGCTTGCGCGTCATGCCCACCTGCCGGATCTGCTCGCGGAAGAGTTTCGTCGCCCGCTCGGCTCGGCGCCATACATCGCACCCGAACAGGTGCTGGGTATCCGCAGCGAGGCGCGCAGCGACGTGTTCGCGCTGGGGGTGATGCTCTACGAATTCGCCACCGGCAGCTATCCGTTCGGCGCACCCAGCTCGCCCGGTGGCATGCGAAAGCGTTTGCGCGAGAGCCCGGTGCCGCCGCGCGCTCGTGTGCCCGCCTTGTCTGAAGCGCTGCAGGAAACGATCTACCGATGCCTCGAGGTGAACATCGAGCGCCGGCTCGCCAGCGCAAAGCAGCTGGCCTTCGAGTTGCAGCATCCGGATCAGGTCGCCATCACCGAGCGCGGCCGCTGGACGCGACGGCAGGGCGCGCTGCAGCGGTTGCGCAACTGGATCGTCGGCCTTGGCTACGAGCCTGACGTGACGGTCGCGCCGGCCGCTCGCGCCAGCGATGCGCCGATCATCATGGTGGCCGTGGCCACTGCCTACACCAACGAAAAGCATCAACAGGCGATTCGCAATGCGGTGCGCCGCTTCGCGCAGGCGATGCCTGACGCGCGCGTGGCATGCGTAACGGTGAGCAAGCCGCAGCCGGTGATGGGGACCTCAGACGAGGCCACCAGCGGGCCGCGCCTGCATCTTCAACAGCTGATCCAGCTGCGCCACTGGGCGGAGCCGATCGCCCTGCCGGCGAGCCGCATCACTTTCCATGTGCTGGAGGCGGCCGACCCCGCCGACGGCCTGCTCGAATATGCGCGCGGCAACAGCGTCGACCACATCCTGATTGGCGCGCCGCCGCCCAATCTGGTCGGCCGCAACATCCTGCCGCCGGTGGCAGACAAGGTCATCAGCGACGCCCCCTGCAGCGTCACCATCGTCCGCCCGCGCTAACGCGGCGGCAGCCACGCCGTAAGCGAACCGTCAGCGCTCCGTCAGCGCCGAGTCAGGCTCGGCGCCTAACCTCCGCCATCACGCTGTGACAAGCGCGAATAAAAGGAGGAGGGGCAATGAGCAGCAAGGCGATCAACTGGGCGGCGATCGACGCCGACCCGCGGTTCCAGCGACTGCACGCCAAAAAGACGTCATTCCTGATGGGGTTGATGATCTTCTCGGTCGTGTACTACTTCCTGCTGCCGATCGGTGCAGCGTATTTCCAGGATGTCTACAAGATCAAGGTCTTCGGGCCGGTGAACGTCGGCTTGCTGTTCGCGCTGTCGGAATTCATCGTCGCCTGGACCATCGCCTTCTACTACTCGAAGAAGGCCAACACCGAGTTCGACGCGATGGCGGAAGAGCTCGTGCGTGAAGCAGAACGGATCGGGGGCTGAACCATGGAATTGCGCAGCAAACTTCTACCGGGTGCGCTCGGTCTAGCCGCAGTCCTGGCCGCCGGCCCTGCGCTCGCGCAGGGTGCCGTCGCGCCTGAATGGCGCTGGCTGACCTTCCTCGTTTTCGCGGCGATCATCGCGCTGACGATGTTCGTGACCTACGTAGCGTCGAAGCGGGTGCACTCCGCGTCGGACTTCTACACCGCGGGTGGCGGCGTCTCGGGCCTGCAGAACGGCTGGGCGATCGCCGGTGACTATCTGTCCGCCGCATCCTTCCTCGGCATCGCGGGTCTCATCAGCCTTTATGGCTACGACGGTTTCATGTACTCGGTCGGCTGGCTGGTGGCCTACATCACCGTATTGCTGGTGATCGCAGAGCCGTGCCGCAACATCGGCAAGTACACGCTCGCCGACATCCTCGCCTACCGCAATGATCCGAAGAAGACGCGCGTGGTTGGCGCGATCTCGGTCATCACCGTATCCACCTTCTACCTCACCGCGCAGATGGTCGGCGGCGGTGTGCTGGTGAAGACGCTGATCGGCATCGACTACGAAGTGTCGGTGATCACCGTTGGCGTACTGATGCTGGCCTATGTGCTGTTCGGCGGCATGGTCGCAACCACCTACGTGCAGATCATCAAAGCGGTGCTGCTGGTGTGCGCATCGCTGGTGCTGGTGGCCTTCGTGTGGGCGCCGTACGGCTTCAGCCTGCCGGGCTTCCTCGACGCCGTCGTGGCGGATCCGAAGGTGCAGGCGCAGGTTGCCGCGCTGCTCGGCGATCCGGCTAAGAACATGTCGCCGGCTGAACTCGGCCAACGCTTCCTTGAGCCGGGCCTCTACTTCAAGGCGCCGATCGATCAGATCTCGCTCGGCATCGCGTTGGTCTTCGGTACCGCCGGCCTGCCGCACATCCTGATGCGCTTCTTCACCGTACCGACGGCAAAAGAGGCACGCAAGTCGGTGATCTGGGCGATGGCGATCATCGGCGGCTTCTATGTGCTGACGATCTTCCTCGGCATGGGCTCCGCGATCAAGGTTGGCCCGGAAGGCATCAAGGCGGTCGATGCCGGCGGCAACATGGCGGCCCCGCTGCTCGCGCAGTTCGTCGGTGGCGGCGGCAACAGCTTCCTCGGCAACTTCATGCTGGCCTTTGTGGCTGCGGTCGCGTTCGCCACCATCGTGGCGGTGGTTGCGGGCCTGGTGCTCGCGGCGGCCTCTGCGGTGGCGCACGACTTGTATGTCGGCGTCGTCAAGGGTGGTCACGCCAGCCAGGCAGAGCAAGTGCGCGCAGCGCGCATCGCTACCGTGTTCGTCGGCGCACTGGCCATCGTGATCGGTATCGCCGCCAAGGGCCAGAACGTTGCCCACCTGGTTGCGCTCGCCTTTGCCGTGGCCGCCTCGGCCAACTTCCCGTGCGTGCTGCTGACGCTGTACTGGAAGCGCTGCAATACTGGCGGCATCGTGGCGGGCATGATCATCGGCACGATCACCGCGATCGGCCTCGTGATGGTCTCGCCGAACATGACCTACCCGAAGGCCGTACGCGCCGCGGCGCAAAAGGTGCTCGACGGTGAGGCCGAGAAGCGTGCGGCGATCGCCAAGCTTGTCGCCGCCGCTGACGAGGCTTCCACCGCCAAGGCTACGAAGCAGACGGCTGCGCTCGACAAGGCGGTGAAGAAGGCCAACGACGACCTCAAGAAAGTCGAAGGTCAGGAGACCTCGATCGTCGGTCTCGAAAAGCCGCTGTTCGAGTTGAAGAACCCGGGCCTGATCTCGATTCCGCTCGGCTTCCTCGCCGTGATTCTTGGCTCGCTGCTCTACCGCGACAAGCGCGCCGAGGACATGTGGGACGAACTCTATGTGCGCCAGAACACCGGCATCCTTGCCGCGAAGGCAGTTGCGCACTAGAACACAGTTAGTGTCACTCCATCTCTCGCCCCTCTGCGGAGGGGCGTTTTTTTGGTCACGAGCCGGCGGGCCGCCCCAAAATCACGAAGTGTTTGACTTTCCGAATATCTCAGCTAAAATGCTTAGCTCTTCGGCCAGATAGCTCAGTTGGTAGAGCAGCGGATTGAAAATCCGCGTGTCGGTGGTTCGATTCCGCCTCTGGCCACCAGATTTAGACGCCCAACCCTTACCGGTTGGGCGTTTTCATTTCTGGGTCTGAAACGCCTTCATCTCACACTTCCGGCAGCCCATCGCGTCTGTGCGCTGGCGAGTTCCTCGCGGCTGAGCACGAATTCCGTGCTGTCGGTCAGGCGATCGACGACCAGGTCGATGAAGCGGCGCACGCGGGCGGGTTGGGCGGTGCGGCTGCCGTAGTAGAGGAACAGGCTGTAGGCGTCGGCCACGTTGTCCACCAGCAGGGGCACCAGGCGTCCGGCGCGGATATGCGGCGCGGCGGTGGGCGCGGCGAGCTGGCCGATGACTTCTCCGGCGAGCACGGTGCGCAATTCGAGGATCTCGTCGTTAGTGCAGAAGGACGGCGGTACCGGACATTCCTGCACCGCGTCGCCGAGCTTCACATGCCAGGGCACCAGACGACCGTTGCCCGGATGGCGGAACACACTGCAGCGGTGACCGTTGAGCGCCTGATGGCTTTCCGGCAACCCATGTTTGCGCAGGTAGGTCGGCGCGGCGCAGATGATCAGCTGCAGCGGGAACAGGCGGCGCGCGATCAGCCCTTCCTGCGGCGAAGATCCGATGCGGAAGCCGACATCGACCCGGTCTTCCACCCAGTTGCCGATGCGGTCGTCGAGCTGCACGTCGGGCTGCACTTCCGGGTAGAGCCGGCAATATTCTTCCAGCACCGGGCTGATCACCGGCTGCAGCACCGAGCGCGGGCCGACGATGCGCAGCGGCCCGGCGATCTCCTCGCGGGTCTGGCGTGCGCCGTACAAGGCTTGCTGCAGGCCGATCAGCGAGGGGCGCGCAGCTTCGAGGAAGCGCTGGCCTTCCTCGGTCAGCGACATGCTGCGCGTGGTGCGATGGAACAGCCGCACGCCCAGGTAGGCCTCCAGCTGCCCAAGCGCCTTGCTCGCCGCTTGCGGCGAGATCTGCTGCGCCTCGGCTGCGCGGCTCAGGCTACCCAGCTCGGCCGTGCGCACGAAAGTCGTAATCGAGCGCAGTTCGTTGATGGCCATATGTGACCCCCGCTCAATGCATTTACATCTTTAGGTTGTAAATCATTCAACGCTCTTGCGTCTAGTTTGATGTTTATCGGCTGACTAGAGTTCGTCCCATCGGCATGCAACCCGCGTGCGCCCCCTCAAGGAGATCTCGATGGACAACTTCAGCTTCTACAACCCGACGCGCATTGAATTCGGCAAGGGCAAGGAACAGCTCGCCGGGCAGATCCTGGCCGAGCACGGCATCAAGAAGGTGCTGCTGACCTACGGCAGCGAGCGGATCAAGCGCGACGGCCTGTTCGCAACGATCAGCAAGAGTCTGGACAAGCATGGCATCGCTTTCGTCGAGTGCGGCGGCATCGTCAGCAACCCCTTGCTGTCGAAGGTGCGTGAAGCGATCACCGTGGCGCGCGAGCACAAGGTGGAGGCTGTTCTCGCGGTGGGCGGTGGCTCAGTGCTCGATAGTGCCAAGGCGATCGCGGCCGGCACGCTGTACCAGGGAGACGTGTGGGATCTGTTCCTGCGCAAGGCGCCGGTCGAAGCGGCGCTGCCGGTGTTCGCAGTGCTCACGCTGGCTGCGACGGGCAGCGAGATGAACGCCGGCGCCGTCGTCACCAATGAGGTGACGAAGGAAAAGTTCGCGATCCAGTCGCCGCACACCTTCCCGAAGGTGTCGATCGTTAACCCGGCGTTGATGCAGACCGTGTCGCGCGACTACCTCGTGTATTCCGCCGCCGACATCATCGCGCACTCGATCGAGGGCTACTTCACCGCCACGGTGCAGCCGAAGATCCAGTCGCGCCTGGTCGAATCGGTGATCAACACCGTGATCGAAACGACCGATGCGCTGCTCGCCGATCCGCTGGACTACAACGCCCGCGCCGAATTCGCCTGGGCCGCCACGCTGGCTCTGAACGGTGTCACCTATGCCGGCACCGCGGGCTTCGGCTACCCGAACCACATGATCGAGCACTCGCTGTCGGCGCTGTTCAACGTGCCGCACGGTGCCGGTCTGTCGGTCGTGATGCCGGCCTGGATGAGGTGGTACCACGGCCGCAACCCGTCGCAGTTCGAGCGTTTCGCTAAGCAGGTGTTTGGCCTCGCCACGGCGGAGCAGGGCATCGCCGCGCTGGAGCAGTGGTTCGACAAGATCGGCACGCCGACGCGCCTGTCGCAGTTGGGCATCACTGCAGCCGACCTGCCCGCGATTCTCGACAACCTACAGGGCAATGCGCAGTGGTTCGGCCTGGCAGAGATCTACACGCAGGACGTGCTGGCCGAGATTCTCAAGGGCGCGCTGTAAGGCGGACAAGCGGCATCAAACGAGGACGAATTCAATGAGCAAAGAAATTATCGTCATTATTGGCGCCGGTGGTATCGGCGTCGCCATTGCACGCCGACAGGGCTTCGGCCGCACGGTGTTGCTGGCCGACTTCAATGAGGAGACGCTTGCCAGCGCGGCGCAGTCCATGCGTGATGCGGGCTATGCGGTTGAAACTCAAGCGGTCGACGTCACCTCCCGCGAATCTGTCAAGGCGCTGGCGGCCACGGCGGCGGCCCTTGGCAGCGTGATGCAGGTGGTCAACACCGCAGGGCTATCGCCCAATATGGCGCCGATCGAAGGCGTGCTGAAGGTTGACCTCTACGGCGCTGCGGTGGTGTTCGACGAATTTGGCGAGGTCATCGCGCCAGGCGGCGCGGGACTGATTATCTCCAGTATGGCCGGGCACATGATGCCTGCGCTGCCGCCGGAGCAGGATCAGGCGCTGCTCCACACGCCCTCCGACGACTTGCTGGCCCTGCCATTCCTCCAGGCGGAGGTCATCCCGAACACGGTGGTGGCGTACATGATCGCCAAGCGCGCCAATCACCTGCGCGTGCAGGCGTCCGCCATCACCTGGGGCAAGCGCGGCGCGCGCGTCAATTCGATCAGTCCTGGGATTGTCGTTACGCCGCTGGCGCAACACGAACTCAACTCGGAGATCGGCGGCATGTACCGCGCGATGGTGGAAGCATCGCCAGTCCGCCGCATGGCGCCGCCCGACGAGATCGCGATTGCTGCCGCCTACCTGCTCGGCCCGGAAGCCAGTTTCGTGACCGGCAGTGACTTGCTCATCGACGGTGGCGTCATTGCGGCGATGAAGACCGGCGTGCTGGGCTCGCCCGAGTGAACCGAAGCTGGGGGCGACGGTGCTGCTCACCGTATCCCCCGGCGGTTTTAGGAATCTCATCTATGACCCGTATCCTCATACTCGGCGCGAACGGCCAACTCGCCCGCAACACGATTCCCGTCCTGCTCGAGCGTGAGGACGTTGCGCTGACGCTCTACCTGCGCCGAGCGAAGCGCTTGACCAATCCCGACCCAGCGCGCGTCCGCATCGTCGAAGGCGATGTGCTGGACCGCGCCGCGCTCGAAGCGGCAATGCAGGGGCAGGACGTGGTGTATGCCAACCTTGCTGGCGACATGGCCGCTCAGGCGCGCAACATCATCGCCGCGATGCAGGCCGTGGGTCTGAAACGGCTGATCCTCGTGAGCTCGATGGGCATTTACGGCGAAGTGCCGGGCGAGCGCTACCGCAGCGTGCTGGACCCCTACCGCGATTCGGCGGCGCTGATCGAAGCCTCGGATCTGGACTACACGATCCTGCGCCCGGGCTGGTTCACCCGCGACACGCGCGTCAGCTACCAGATCACGCAGAAGGGTGAGCCCTTCCGTGGCCACGACGTTTCGCTCGCGAGTCTTTCGGATCTGATCGTGAAGCTCGCGCTGACGCCGGGCCTGGAAGTGCGTCGTAGCCTTGGTGTGAGCGCGGCATGACGCACACGGCACACCCCATCCGTCGCGGCGCGGTGCTCGCCATCATCATGGCGAGCTACCTGATGATCGTGATCGACATCTCGATCGTGCTGACCGGCCTGCCGAAGATTCAGGCGGCGCTGGGCTTCACGCCGGCCGGCCTGTCGTGGATCCAGAACGCCTACACGCTCGCCTTCGGGGGCTTTTTGCTGCTTGGCGCACGCGCTGGCGATATCCTCGGGCGGCGGCGCATGTTCATCGCGGGGCTCGCGATCTTCACGAGCGCCTCGCTGGCAATCGGCGCCGCGCAATCGCCGGCGTGGATGATCGCCTTCCGCGCGGTGCAAGGCTTCGGTGCCGCGGTGCTGGCGCCCTCCACACTGGCGCTGATCGCCACGCATTTCGAGGAAGGTCATGAGCGCTCCCGCGCACTGGCCTGGTATGCCGCCGCGGCCGGCATCGGCGCGACGCTGGGCTTGGTGCTGGGCGGCGTGCTGGCCGACCTGATCTCCTGGCGCGCGGGCTTTTTCATCAACCTGCCGATCGGCGCCGCACTCATCGCTGGCAGCCTGCGTCACATCCGCGAGACGCCGCGCCACGCGGGGCGCTTCGATCTTGCCGGCGCGCTGAGCTCCACCCTGGGCATGGGGGCGCTGGTGTTCGGCATCGTCGAGGCGGCTGAGGCGGGCTGGGCTTCGACGCTGACGCAAACCAGCATCGCCGCTGGCGCCGTGCTGCTGGCGGCCTTCCTGTGGATCGAGACGCGGGCGCAGCAGCCGCTGCTGCCGCTTGGCCTGCTCACCAACCGCCGGCGCAACGGCGCCTATGCCGCGCGGCTGCTGTTCCTCGCCGGCATGTCGGGCTTCTGGTTCTTTACCGCGCAGTATCTGCAGGGCTCGCTGCACTTCAGCCCGATGCAGGCGGGGCTGGCCTTCATGCCAGTGACCTTGCCGCAGTTCCTGTCCTCGATCTCGGTGCCAGCGCTGTCGCGCCGCTTCGGTGCGCGGCGCTTGCTGCTCGCGGGCCTGTCGCTGTGCGTGCTCGGCCTTCTGTGGCTGGGCCTTACTGCGCAGCGGATGTCCTATCTCGGCGGCGTGGTCGGGCCGATGCTGCTGATCGGGCTGGGACAGGGTGGCGTGCTCGCACCGCTGACGATGGCCGGCGTCGCCGGTGTCGAAAGTCGCCATGCGGGCGCTGCGTCCGGCCTGCTGAACGTGGCCCATCAGCTTGGTGCCTCGCTGGGGCTGGCTCTGCTGGTGGTCGTGTATGCGGGCGCGAATGTCGGCGGGGTGGCGCCGGTCCATGACGCAGCCGGCATGGCGCAGCGCACCGGGTTCGCGCTGCTGGCGGCGGCAGGCTTCCTTCTGACTGCCCTGCTGGTATCGGCCCGCTTCATCTGTTTCGACCCGGCGCGACCATCGGCGCCGGCGACTTCTTCGACACCCGCCTCCCGGTCCGCCTGACGCGGCTGAGCGGCGCGTTACGCAACGCGTGATCCACGAAAGGAAAACACCATGGAACACACCAACATGCCCCCCGCCGTCACCGTAGCCCGCGCCGGCTCGCAGGCGTCCTACGCTGGCCCGGCCGATTGGTTCACCGGCCGGGTGCGCGTCGACCCGCTGTTCGCGGCGCCCGCACCGGCCGCCGCTTCGGGCGGGCTCGTGACCTTCGAACCTGGCGCGCGTACCGACTGGCACACCCATCCGCTCGGGCAGACCCTGATCGTCACCGCCGGCTGTGGCCGCGTGCAGCAGGCCGGCGGCCCGGTGCAGGAGATCCGCCCTGGCGACGTGGTGAGCATTCCGGCCGGCGTGAAGCACTGGCATGGCGCAGCGCCCACCACCGGCATGAGCCACATCGCGATCCAGGAGCAGCAGGCCGGTAGCGTCGTGAGCTGGATGGAGAAGGTCAGCGACGCTGAATACGCTGGCTGAGCTGGCTGGGTTGCAGCGGTGGTGCAATGAAAAACGCCGGGCGGGGCCCGGCGTCACGCGGTCTGGCTACAAGCGGTTCAGCTCAGTGCAGCGTGTAGAGGTAAGCGATCAGGTCGGCGCGCTCGGCCGCATTCGGCAGGCCGTCGAACTTCATCTTGCCGCCGGGCACCGCCTTGCGCGGGTCGGCGACATACGCGTCGATCTTGTCGGGCGTCCAGCTAATGCCGGACTGTTTCATCGCGTCGGAGTAGGCGACGTCGGCGACGGTACCGGCCTTGCGGCCGACCACGCCGAACAGCGACGGCCCCTTCTTGTTCTTGCCTTCCTTCACGCTGTGACACTCGGCGCAGTTTTCGGCGAACACGTCGGCGCCGTGCTTGGCGTCCGCCGCGAGTGCATGGCCGCCACTCACTGCAAGCAGCAGCGCGAAGAGGATTGAACGGGTGGTTTTCATCTGCGGCTCCGTGGCTCAGAACGAGGTCCAGGCAAACAGGTAGAGCGTGTTGTTGTCACGCGCGTTGCGGCCGGATCCGTCGTAGTTGTTGCTCTCGCCATTGAAGCGGGTGTACCAGGTGTACTGGGCGCCCAGGCGCAGGTTCGCCCACGGCGATCCCCAGGACGATTCTTTGCCCCACGGCGTCCAGTCCGCCTGCAGCATGTAGCCAGTGGTGTTGGGCGAGCCGGTCGCGCTACCCATGTCCGGCGCTGGGGCGTACAGCAGCGCATCGCTGCTGCCCTTGGTGCGGAAGGTGCTGGCGGTCAGGCCCCAGGTCTGGTTGTAGTAGTAGGACGCGTTGAGCTGCATTTCCTTCAGTGTGCCGCTCTGGTTTTCCGCTTCGCCGTTGGCGTAGGCCACATCGCGCTTCTGCTTCTCGTGAATGTAGCTGGCATACACGGTGCCGATGTGCTCGCGGGTGCCGAGGAACTGGTAGGACGCATCGACGCCGATGTCGTTGTAGCGGTTGGCCGGGCCTTGCACACGATCAGGCTGCACGCCCGCGTTGAGACCGAACAGGCCGACGTGGTAGGCCTGCTTCTTCAGGTCGCCGAAATAGGCGAGGCGCCAGTAAGCGTTGGACGTGAGACGGCCGACTTCATCCTGCAGCCCGAGTTTGTCGAGCGTCGATGCCGACAGCGCCTTGTAGGTGCCAAGCTCGGCGTAGTAGTGGTTGTCGTACATGCCGTAGGCGGACACCCCCAGCACATGTTGGCCGAGGCCACCGGCAATCAGCGGCGACGCTGGCGCCGGCGCGAGCTCCGTCGCCATGTACGGGAAGCGCCAGGCGGGTGCGGTGTTGAACGGATCGGACAGGGTCGGGTTGTTGTTCAACGAAAGCCCGGCG
Organism: Niveibacterium sp. COAC-50; assembly: GCF_013184235.1. NCBI lineage: Bacteria > Pseudomonadati > Pseudomonadota > Betaproteobacteria > Rhodocyclales > Rhodocyclaceae > Niveibacterium > Niveibacterium sp. COAC-50. Next base: position 79,439 of record NZ_JABCJM010000009.1, on the reverse strand, counting down.
ATCAGATCCTTGCCGCCGACACTGAAGGTATCCGCCGCGCGCAGCTCGGCGTTGTCGATCGCGGTCTTGCGTTCGGCGCCGGCATAGGTCGTCTGCACGAACGCGCCGAGCCTGTCGGCGAGCCGGCCGGCGAGGAAGACGGAGACCTCCTGTGCAACCGCGTTGTTGTTGGTCTTCGTGTGCTCGGTGGGCGGATCGGTCAGATCCTTGGCCGTGCGGTCAAAGCCCCCGACCAGCATCGCGGAGAGCGGAATCTTGCTGCCCTGTCCGTCGCTGTCGGTATAGCCGCTCAGCTTGAAGCGGATGCCGGCAGGCGTGAGTTGCGGGCCGTAGGCGCCGACGTGGCAGGCGGCGCATTCCATGCCTGTCTGGCGCGCAAAGCTGGGCAGGGCCAGGGCGGGTTGGGCGATGGCTGCGGCAACGGTGCCGGCAGCCAGCCATCGCAACAGACGCCCGTGGCGGGCGAGCGCACGGGCGAGCGAAGTGAATACTTGCATCAAGATCCCCTTGTGGGTTTGCAGAAAACAGGTGATTGGGCTGCGCTCAGCGGCGGCGCGGCAGCATCGCGACGAGTACGGCGTCGCGGCGGAAGAAGTGGTGCCAAAGGGCTGCGCCCGCGTGTGCGAGCACCATGATCAGCAGCGCCCAGGCGGCGCGCAGGTGCCAGTCGGCGAGGCTGTCTGCGAGGTCAAGATCGGCCGCAACGATGTGCGGCAGTTCGATCAGCCCGAGCAGGCGCACCGCCTTGCCGTTCGCATTGGTGAGCGCCCAGCCCAGCAGTGGCAGGCCCGCCATCAGCCCGTACAGCGTCAGATGCGTCAGCGCCACGCCGATGCGCGGCAGCGGCCCCAGATCCTGCGCGGCGCTGGCGTGGCCGCTGACGCGGCGCGCGACGAGGCGGCCCGCCATCAGCATCAACACCGCAACGCCGAAGCTGCGGTGGGCTTCGATCAGGATCAGACGCAGGGTCTTGTCGTCGATCAGCTCGCGCAGCAGCACCGCTGCGGCGGCGGCAACGATTGCGATGACGGTTGCCCAGTGGAAGAACTTGATCGACGCGGCGTGCCCGGCGGTTGCGGGGCCAGCGTTGTCGAGCGTGAAGGTTTGGGCTTGCATGCCGGGGCTCCAGAGTGAGACACCCCGGACCCTAGCGGTTGCAAGCTTTCGGAAACCTGTCGGCGTCAGCCGCCGATTGCAAGCACCTGTTGCGGAAAGCGGATGCGGAAGCACACGCCTTGGCCGCCCGCCGGCGTCAGCACCTGAACCTCGGCACCGTGCCGCAGTGCGACCTCCTTGACGATCGCGAGCCCAAGGCCGGAGCCCTGCTCCTGGTCGGTCGCGAGCCTGAAGAAGCGTTCAAAGATCCGCTCTCGCAGCGATTCGGGGATGCCCGGTCCGTCGTCTTCCACTTCCAGCCAGGCGCTGCCGTCGGCGGCGCTGCCGCAGCGTGCCGTGACATGCGCGCCAGGCGGGCAGTACTGCAACGCGTTGTCGATCAGGTTGGCGAGCAGTTCCTTCAGCAGCCATTGCGAGCCCCTCACTGCGGCGGGGGCAGGGGCGAAGCCGAGGTCGATCTGGCGTGCGAGCGCGTGGTCGACAAAGTCGGTCGCCGCCTCTTCCAGCAATTGATCGAGCGCCACGATCTGGTGGCGCGCCGGGTCGGTGGCTTCAGGGGCCGATCGCGCAAGCGCGAGCAGCTGATGGGTCAGGTGGGCCAGCTTCGAGGTGGCCGCGAGCAAGCGAGCAATGCGGGGGCGGGCCTCTGCGGGCAGTGAATCGGCGGCCAGCTCCAGTTGCGTTTGCAGGCCGGTGATGGGCGTTCGCAATTGATGTGCGGCATTCGAGATGAACGCGCGCTGGGCGATGCCAGCCTCGCTCAGCGAGTGCATCAGGCGATTGATCGCAGCGAGCAGCGGGCGGATTTCGCGCGGCGCGTCGTCGTCCGGAATCGGATCAAGCTTGTCCGGCGAGCGTCTGGCGACCTGCTCAGACACGGCGTCGAGCGGGCGCAGCGCATAGCGCACGCCGAAGAACAGGATCGCCAGCGCCGCGAGCGTCTGCGCCAAGTTGGCGAGGATCGTCGTGACGACGATCTGGCGTGCGGCGCGCTCGCGCTTGAGCAGCGTCTCGGCAACCACCACGGTTGCGACCGTGCGCCCGGTGCGATGCCGCAGCGCGGCTACGCGCACCTTGTCGTGCCCGATGCGCAGTGTGCGGAACGCGGGCGTCGGGGATTCCACATCGCCGACAAACGGCAGCAACTCCTTGTCTCCGGCGCGGATGCGGCCTTGCGGATCGGTCACCAGCAGGAAGACCTTGTCTACGCTGTCCGCTCGCAGCACCGCTTCCGCCTGCTTCGGCAGGTCGACGTCGACATCGCCGTCTTCATCGTCCAGCCGCGAGGCGAGCGCCACCGCGGTGCTGGCGAGCGAGTGGTCGTAGGCTTCGTTGGCAACGCGCGACGCTTGTCGGTAGTCAGCGACCGTGCCGATCACCATCAGTACCAGCAGCGGCAGTGCCAGCACCGCCAAGAGGCGCCCGCGCAGGGCAAGTGGTGCGCGACGCTCATGCATCACTGCGCTCCGTTTCAAGCCGGTAGCCTATGCCGCGCACAGTGCGGATCACGACGCCGCTATCCGCCAGCTTGCTGCGCAAGCGTGAGACGTAGATCTCCACCGCGTTGTCGGTGATCTCGCGGTCCCAGCGGCTGAGACTGTCGGCGAGTTTCTGCTTTGCGACCACGCGCGGTGCGGCCAGCATCATCTGCTCCAGCACATTCCACTCACGCCCGGTCAGATCCAGCGTGCGGCCCGCACAGGCGGCGGTGCGCTGACCGAGGTCCAGCTGCAACGCACCGAATGCCAGTTCGGAGCTGGACGATGCGCGGCTGCGGCGGATCAGCGCGCGGACCCGCGCCACCAGCTCCGGCAGCATGAAGGGTTTGGTCAGGTAGTCGTCGCCGCCGCCTTCGAGGCCCTCCACACGGTCTTCGAGCCGGTCGCGTGCGGTCAGGATAAGCACCGGCAGCGCATGGCCACGCCGCCGCATCTCACGGATCAGCGCCATGCCGTCGACGCCCGGCAGGCCCAGATCGACGATTGCCAGATCGTAGGCAACCGCGGCCAGCGCGGGTATCGCGTGTTCGGCCGAGGCCAGGCGGTCAAGCTCGAATCCGTGACGTTGCAGGCCTTCGGAAATCCCCGCGGCGACCATCTCGTCGTCTTCGATCAACAGAATGCGCATGGTTCTCCCGAGCCCCTGCCTTGATGCCTGCCGGCGCAGATAGTGCCGCGTAAGCCGAATGCCGACGATGCGGTGCCGGATGGTAAACTGTAACGTTACGTGATCCTGGTCCATGGCCCCGGGCGGTTGCTTGAATTGGCTCAAGCAAATCGGCTGGGCGAGCTTCTCCCCCGCCGGGCCCCAGTGATGTAATTGACACGGTTCCAGACCCAGCCCGATTCGATGCAACTGTTTGCGCTAGGCCTCAATCACCATTCCGCGCCGGTCACCCTGCGTGAACAGGTGGCTTTTCAGCCCGACGGGCTGTCGGAGGCTTTGTCACGCCTGGTACGCGAACGCCCGGTGCGCGAGGCGGCGATCCTGTCGACCTGCAACCGCACCGAGTTGTACTGCGCGACCGAAACGCCCGAAGCCGTGGCCGACTGGTTGGCGGACTTCCACCGCGTTGCGTTGTCGCAGATTTCGCCGCACCTCTTCACGCTGCAGCACGACGCTGCAGTGCGGCACATGTTCCGCGTTGCGTCCGGCCTCGATTCGATGGTGCTGGGCGAGCCGCAGATCCTCGGCCAGATGAAGCAGGCAGCGCGGCTGGCCGAAGAGGCCGGCACGCTTGGCACCCTGCTGCACAAGCTCTTCCAGCGCACTTTCTCGGTCGCGAAGGAAGTCCGCTCGACCACCGCGATCGGCGCCAACATCGTGTCGATGGCCGCCGCCGCGGTGCGTTTGTCCGAGCGGATCTTCTCGACGATTGAAGAGCAGCGCGTGCTGTTCGTCGGCGCGGGCGAGATGGTTGAGCTTTGCGCTGCGCACTTTGCCGGTTGCCGCCCGCGCCAGCTGACGATTGCCAACCGCACGCCGGCCCGTGCTGAGGCGCTTGCCGCGCGTTTCGCGGGCGACGCCCTTACGCTCGACGCCTTGCCGGACGTCCTCGGCCGTTACGACGTGGTCGTGAGCTGCACCGCGAGCCCCTTGCCGATCATCGGTCTGGGCATGGTCGAACGCGCGCTCAAGCAACGCCGCCATCGCCCGATGGTGATGGTCGACCTGGCTGTGCCGCGCGATATCGAGGCCGAAATCGCAAAGCTCGACGATGTGTTCCTCTACACCGTCGATGATCTTGCGCAGGTCGTCGAAGCGGGCGTCGAGTCGCGCCAGCAGGCCGTGGTGCAGGCTGAGGCGATCATCACCGATCAGGTATCCCACTTCCTGCACTGGGTCGAGGCGCGCGATGCCGTGCCGGCGATCCGCGCACTGCGCAGCCGCGCCGACGCAGTTCGGCAGGCCGAGCTCGAGCGCGCGATGGCGCGCTTGGCGCGCGGCGAAGATCCGCAGGCCGTGCTCGAAGCGCTGTCGCAGGGCATCACCAACAAGCTGATGCATGGCCCGACGCAATTCCTCAACCGCGCGGACGGCGAGCAGGTCGGCGAAGCTGCCGAGCTCGTGCGTCGCCTGTTCAATCTCGATCGTTCCTAGCGCTGAGCGGGGCGCGCGCCGCCGCTTTGCCGAGACACCATGAAACCCAGTATCCGGGAAAAACTCGAACAGCTCGTGCACCGTCTGGAAGAACTCGACCAGATGCTGGGCAGCGAGGATGTCACCAGCGACCTCGATCGCTATCGTCGCCTGAACCGCGAGCATGCCGAACTCTCGCCGGTGGTGGCGCTGTGGCGTGACTACCTGCGTGCCGAAGGCGACCTGCGGGCCGCGCAGGATCTGCTGGGCGATCCCGACATGAAGGCCTTTGCGCAGGAAGAGATCGATTCGGCGCGCGGCGCGATCGCGCGCCTGGATGCCGACCTGCAACTCGCGTTGCTGCCGAAGGACCCGAACGACGCCCGCAACCTGTTCCTCGAAGTGCGCGCGGGTACCGGCGGCGAAGAGGCTGCGCTGTTTGCCGGCGTGCTGTTGCGGATGTACACCCGCTATGCGGAACGCCAGGGCTGGCGCGTCGAACTCGTGTCGGTCAATGAGTCGGATCTCGGCGGCTACAAGGAGGCGATCGCGCGCATCGTCGGCGACGGCGCCTACTCGAAGTTGAAGTTCGAGTCCGGCGGGCATCGTGTGCAGCGCGTGCCGGTCACTGAAACGCAGGGCCGCATCCACACCTCCGCGTGCACCGTGGCGATCCTGCCGGAAGTCGACGAGGTTGCTGACGTCGAGATCAATCCGGCCGATCTGCGTATCGACACCTTCCGCGCCAGCGGCGCCGGCGGCCAGCACATCAACAAGACCGATTCCGCAGTGCGCATCACCCATTTGCCGACCGGCATCGTCGTCGAGTGTCAGGACGACCGCTCACAGCATCGCAACAAGGCTCAGGCGATGTCGGTGCTGGCGGCACGGATCAAGGACGCGCAAGTCCGCGAGCAGGCGAGCAAGCAGGCTGCGCATCGCAAGAGCCTGATCGGCAGCGGCGACCGCTCGGAACGCATCCGCACCTACAACTACCCGCAGGGCCGAGTGACCGACCACCGCATCAACCTCACGCTGCACAAGCTGGACATGGTGGTGGAAGGCGATCTGGACGAACTGATCGACGCCCTCACGCGCGAACACCAGGCCGAACAATTGGCCGCGCTGACCGAGGTTGTGTGAGCGCGCAGGGCTGGCCAGCGCGAGCGAGCGATAACCGTCCCGCGGTGCGCTGCGCATACGATTGGCGAGGCGCCCACCAATGAGCCTTCCCGTAACGCTGGGCGACGCGCTGGCCTTGGCGCGCGGGCGAGTGCCGGCTTCCGAAGCGCGGTTGCTGTTGCGCGAAGCGAGCGGGGAGCGCGCAGCCACGATCGTCGGCTTTCCGGAGCGTCCGCTGAGCGACGTTGCGGCGCAGTGTTTTGTCGACTGGATTGCTCGGCGTGAAGCCGGGGAACCGGTTGCCTATCTGCTGGGCGAACGCGAGTTCTATGGCCGCGTCTTTCGTGTGTCACCGGCGGTGCTGATCCCGCGCCCTGACACCGAGCTGCTGGTCGAACAAGCGCTGCTGCACCTGCCGGAAGGTGCCCCCCGCGTGCTCGATCTCGGCACCGGCAGCGGCGCAATTGCGATCACGATTGCGCTGGAAGCGCCGCATGCCCAGGTGTCGGCAGTCGATGTCTCCGCTGCCGCGCTGTCGGTTGCGCGCGAGAACGCGGAACGGCTGGGCGCTCAGGTACGCTGGCTCGAAGGGCCCTGGTGCGCGCCGGTGCAAGGCGAGGTTTTCGATCTGATCGCGTCCAACCCGCCTTACGTGGCCGCCGAAGACCCGCATCTCGCGCAGGGCGACCTGCGCTTCGAGCCGCCCGGCGCGCTGGCCTCGGGCCCGGACGGACTCAGCGATATCCGCATCATCACGACCGAAGCCTGGGCTTGCCTGAAGCCGGGCGCCTGGTTGCTGTTCGAGCATGGCTACGATCAAGGCGACGCCGTGCGCGCATTGATGCTGGCGGCGGGCTATATCGATTGCGTGACGCTGAAGGATCTGGGCGACAACGACCGCGTGACGCTGGGGCGACGGCCGGTTTGAACGGCTGGATTTGACCCGGTGCGCGGTTTTTTCTAGACTACATACCTGATTGAATCAGTCAGGTATTCTGACTTAGCCGAAGGAATTTACATGAGCGTGCAAGACATCATCCACCAGACGGTCACCGAGAACCCGGTGGTGCTCTTCATGAAGGGCACGCCGCAGTTCCCGCAGTGTGGTTTCTCCGCGACCGCTGCGCAGATCCTCAAGCTGCTCGGCGTTACGCAGTATGCGTCGGTGAACGTCCTGACCGACGACGACATTCGCCAAGGCATCAAGGAATACGCAAACTGGCCGACGATTCCGCAGCTCTACATCAAGGGCGAATTCGTCGGCGGCTGCGACATCATGAAAGAGATGTATCAGTCCGGCGAGCTTCAGCAGATGCTGCAGGAAGCGGGCATCGTCAGCGCCTGATGGGTGCTGCTGAATGAAAAACGGCGACCTTCGGGTCGCCGTTTTCGTTTGCGGCCTACAGTTGTCGATCGGGTTTGATGGCGTCGGGCGCTGGCGCCTCGTCATCGTCGCTGTGGCCGCTCCAGTTGCGCCACGCCTTGCGCGCCAGATGCGCCGTCAGCAGATGCGGTGGCATCCGCAGCCAGTGCCCGCGCAGGTATAGAAGCTGACGTGCGAGTGGTGTCCATGCGTCGCCAGCGGTTGGGTCGTTTGGCCGCAGCCCCCGCAGGTAGAGCTGTTCGAGCAGGCGCTCGCGCGTATCGCTGGGCCAACGGCCACCGAAGGCCAGTGTCGTCGCCGGGATTGGCGTGGCAAGCATCACCGAGCACATGTGCAAGGCATAGCGCAGCGGGCGTTGCAGGTTCAGCGCGACAGCGCGTGTTTCCAGCGATTGCCAGAAAGCGCCCTGACTTGCGAAGTGTCGCAGCAGGCCGTCCAGATCCACGAGATCGCGCATGCCGTTGTCCAGTTCGCCTTCATGGAACAGGTGGCAGGCGCTGTGCAACACCATGTCGGCCGGTGCCAGCACCCAGACGCCTGGCGTGGCGGCGGCCGGCACGGCCTGATCCAGCAGCAGCGCGGGGTCAGGTGGATGGCGTGCGGTGAGCGGCAGGATGTTGTGATGCACATCCAGCGAACTGCCGCGGTTGACGTGGCGAAGCGGCGGCAGCTCGTGCATCCACTGGCGGTAGTAGCGCTGGTCATAGGCGTTCAGATGCGAACTGATCCAGCCGTGGCGCAGCAGCGTCGACTCGGTGTCCGGCAATGCTGCTTTAGGCACCAGCAGGTCGATGTCACCGAAAACCCGACCGCGTGACGCCGGCAGGTTGGCCGCGAGATAAGCCGCGCCCTTCAGCAAAACCAGGCGGATGCCGCATTCGTCCAACGCGCGGCGTACCCGATCTATCTCGGCCAAGGAAGCAATGCGTTGCCGAGCGCCGACCGCACGCGCGGCGATGAGGTGTTGGCGCGGGCCGGGCGGTACCGCGTCGAGCAACCCGTAGGCTTCGAGATCGGCGGCGATGCGAGCGCTCAGGTTCGCGTTGCGCGCCTGGCGGATCACGTCATCCCACTCGCGTAGCGAGAGTCGCGCGGCGCATTCGGGCGCCCGCAGCAGTGGTAGCAGGGCGTCGCGAATCATGGCCGGGCCTCGTCAGCGAGGCGGTCGAAGGCGGCAATTGCTTCGTCCAGCCGGCTGTAGCGCAGCGCGATGCAGTCGCTTCGATCCACCGTGTCGACCAAGGTGCGGAAGCCAGTCTCGCCGAGCATGCTGTAGTTGAAGGCGTTCTCCGCCAGCTGGATGAAGCCTTCCGCTCGCGGCAAGGGTTTCATCGTCAGCGCTGCACCCGCCTCCCACTGCGGGAAGATGATCCAGCGGGGTAGCGCACGTTCATGCATCCGGGCAACGCTGTCGCGCGGTGGCCGCAAATGCGCGACGCGGCCTTTGTGGGTGTCGGGGCATTCGGGGCCGAAGCTTGCCGACGGCTCGAACTGCTGAATGATGTCGATCGAACTGTTCTTCAAATTCACCGGGCGGGCCAGCGCGACGACGCGCCCATCAACCGGGTCGAGCAAGGTCAGTTCGTCCGAGCACAAACGCCAGCCGCGTTGAATCAGCGCAGCGGTCAGCGTGCTTTTGCCAGAGCCCGGGGGGGCCGGAAGGATGGCCGCCAGACCGTTGCGTTCCACGACCGCAGCGTGGATCACCAGAAACTGGTGGCAATAGGTTGCGATGCACCAGTTGATGCCCCACTCGAGCATCGCAAAGCTCTGCGCGTGTGGCAGCGGTTTGAACGGTGTGCGGCCGTCAAGGTGAAACTGAACCTGCGGCCGTATCCAGGCGCGGAGTCCGGAGACGCGACCCACCTGCACATGGAAATCTGCAAAGTCGTTTGGCGCCAGCGCGTGATCAGCGTAAAGCGTCTGCACGGCTTTGCGTACGACCGGCTCGCGGCTGCGGATGTGCAGTGTCAGGGGGCCGCTGGTGAGCCAGAGACCGTCGCCGGACAGGCGCGCCGACAGATCTGCTTCGTTCAGGTCTGTAACGCGGAGCGTAGCGGTCAAATCAGTTCGATGCGGCGGAGTTGGTCGAGTGCCTGGGACACGTTGTCGGTGAGTTCAGGCGAGCACGGCAGCGATAGCAGACCGGCGATGGCGTCCGCTGCCTGCGCCGCATCGTAGCGTGCGGCGGCTGGCAAGGCGAGTACTTCCGCGGCGAGCGGCGACAGCGCGTGCGTCGCGCCGGTCTGGCGATCGTAGAAAACGGAACCGTCGGGCCAGTGGTGACTGACCCAACGTGGACTGGCGTCCTGCATGCGGGGCCCGCGCTTACGGCGAGATGTAGTTGTTCTTGAGGTAATTGACGATGTCGGTGCCGGTCCACGGCGTCGCGCCAGCATAGGGCACGTACTTGCCGTTGAGCGCCCATTCGCGCCAGATTGCGATCACGCCTTCGGCGGTGAGTGCCTTCGGATCGATCAGGCCCTTGAGGATGTTCAGGTAGGCGCCGATGCAGTGGAACGCGACCTTGTACGGATCTTCATAGCCCAGCAGATTGAGCACCTGAAGCATCGTCATCATCGAGCCGTCTGGATTGAACAGGCGGCTGCCGGCAATCGTGCCGACAACGAAGATCGAGTGGAAGGGCGTCGACTGCGGAATCGGCCAGTTACCGGCGCTGCAGTTCTTCCAGTAACCGGGCGAGCGCCCGTTACAGGTTCCGACTTTGGTGCCGCGGTGACTCAGCGCGCCCGAGAGCGTTTGCGAGGGCGAAATGCACTCACCCGGGTTCAGGCCGCCAAGGACGGGCCGGCTGGTCAGCGTCAGGATGATCGGGCCGGTGGCCATGCCGCCGCGTACCAGCAACCGGCGCCGTGCTTCAGATACGCCCGATTCTGCACGGTCGGGTGACTGGGCGGGATGGTCAGCGCTAGGCATGTTTTCGTGGTTCGACATGGTCTCGATCCTGGAGGTCATGTTGCATTCTGTCAGGCACTCACTGCCAATTCGTGCAAATTGGTCACGGCCTGACAGCAGGATGCAATGGGTTGCAGCTAACCATGCAAGAAACGTGCTTGGCGGCGATTCAATAAAAAACCAATAAAAAACAGTGCTTTGCGGTGCTGGTGTGGTGCGGGCCGTGGGCAACAGCGGCAGGATGTCAAATGCGCCGACGATTCCTTGCTCAGCGTCGCAGGTATTCCGACAGTTCGCGTGCCATGCGCTCAGCCTGGCGCAAGTAGCTCGCGCCGAACAGGTTGAGGTGGTTGAGCATGTGATAGAGGTTGTAGAGCGTGCGTCGTTGCGGGTAGCCCTCGGCGAGCGGCGCGGCTTGCATGTAGGACAGGTAGAAGCGCTCGGGCAGCCCGCCGAAGAGTTCGCTCATTGCAAAATCGGCTTCTCGATCGCCGAAGTAGGTCGCAGGGTCGAAAACGACCGGCTCCCCCTCTGCGGTTACCGCGATGTTGCCGGCCCAGAGGTCACCGTGCAGCAGTGCCGGTTCGGGGCGGCGCTCGAGAAAAAAGGCGCCGATCTTGTCGATGATGCGTTCGCCGTGGTTCTGAAGGTCGCCACGGTAACCGCGTCGCGCGGCTTCGGCGAACTGCGGCGCAAGGCGCTGGTGTGCAAAGAATGCGGGCCAGTCGGCGCGAGGTGAATTGTCTTGCGGCGATTGGCCGATGAAGTTGTTGCGCCGCCAGCCGTAATGTTCGCCGACGGTGCTGTGTAGCTGCGCCAGTGCCGCTGCGCAGCGAGGGGCGTCGGCTGCTTGCATTGGCCGCAGCGGCAGGTGTTCGAGAATCAGGAATGCATGCGCCTCGCTCGCGCCACTGGCCACTATCGCCGGCGTGCGGATCGTGCCCGTCGCGGCGATGGCGGAGAGCGCATCGACTTCAGCATCAAACAGTGCAAGGTTCGTCGCTGCGCTGGTCTTCACGAAGACGCGCTGGGCCGCGCTCCCGACGATCCAATTCCGATGTGTGCCGCCGGAGGCGGGTTCGGCGCTCGTGACGCGGAACGCCGTGCCGAGCGCGCCGCGTGCAGCCTCTTCGACAGCCGCGGCGAGCGAGGCCTCCATGCGGGTCAGGCCAGGCGGTTACGCGCGCGGGCGATCGCGGCGCGAACCTGTTCGGGGGCAGTGCCGCCGATGTGGTTGCGGCCGGCCAGCGCACCTTCGACTGTCAGCACTTGGTAGACGTCCTCTGCAACCAGATTCGAGAAGCTGCGCAGCACGTCGAGGGGCAGATCGGGCAGATCGCAGCCGCGGGTTTCGGCTTCGCGCACCGCACGGGCGACAGCTTCGTGCGCGTCGCGGAAGGGCAGGCCGCGCTTGACGAGGTAGTCGGCCAGTTCCGTGGCGGTGGCAAAGCCTTGCTTGAGTGCGTCGCGCATCGCGTCGGCCTTCACCCGGATGCCTGAGACCATGTCGGTGAAGATGCGCAGGCTGTCGATCAGCGTGTCGGCGGTGTCGAACAGCGGCTCCTTGTCTTCCTGGTTGTCCTTGTTGTAGGCCAGCGGCTGGCCTTTCATCAGGGTCAGCAGGCCGACGAGGTGGCCGTTTACGCGGCCGGTCTTGCCGCGCACGAGTTCGGGGACGTCCGGGTTCTTCTTCTGCGGCATGATCGAGCTGCCGGTGCAGAAGCGGTCGGCCAGATCGATGAAGCCCACGCGCGGGCTCATCCAGAGGATCAATTCTTCCGACAGGCGCGACAGATGCGTCATCACCAGTGCGGCGGCGGCGGTGAATTCGATCGCGAAGTCGCGGTCGGACACGGCGTCGAGCGAGTTCTCGCAGACGGCCTCGAAGCCCAGCTCGCGTGCGACGAATTCGCGGTCGATCGGGTAGCTGGTGCCGGCCAGCGCCGAGGCGCCCAACGGCAGACGGTTGATGCGGCGGCGGGCGTCGACCAGGCGTTCGGCGTCGCGGCGCGCCATTTCGACGTAGGCCATCAGGTGGTGGCCGAAGGTTACCGGCTGTGCGACTTGCAGATGCGTGAAGCCGGGCATCGGCGTTTCGGCGTGCTGTTCGGCCAGATCGCAGAGTGCGCGCTGGAAGTTGCCGAGCAGTTCGATGGCCTGGTCGACTGCGTCGCGCAACCACAGGCGGATGTCAGTGGCCACCTGGTCGTTGCGCGAGCGCCCGGTGTGCAGGCGCTTGCCGGCGTCACCGACCAGCGTGGTCAGGCGGCGCTCGATGTTCAGGTGAACGTCTTCGAGATCGAGGCTCCATTCGAACTTGCCGGCGGCGATCTCGTCGAGGATCTGCGCCATGCCACGCTCGATGTCGGCGAGGTCCTGCGCGCCGATGATGTTTTGCTTGGCGAGCATCTTCGCGTGCGCGAGCGAACCACGGATGTCCTGCTCGGCCATGCGGCAGTCGAAGAACACCGATGCGGTGAATCGCTTGACGAGATCCGACACCGGTTCGTTGAATCGGCCAGACCAGGCCTTGGCATCGCCGGTTTCGGCGTGCGAGGGTTGTGAACGCTCTGTCATAATCGCGGGAATCCATGAGCACCCGTGCGGCGCTGGGAAGTGGCGCGGCTCAGGCGGGGAAAAGTGCGGCGGCGCGCCGCGGGACACGATGGCAAGTATACGGCAAAAGCCCAAGCAGTCCGGCCCGGCGACACGCGGCAACGCAGTGGCGCCACCTGATTTTCGCAACCTCGGTGTGATGTTGCGCGGGCTGCTGGGCCTCAACCTGATGGGGCTGGTGACAGTGGCGTTGCGCGGCGTGCCCGGCGATGCGCTAATGCGCGAGGCGTTGGCGATGGCGGGCCTGCTGGAATTGCCGCTGATGCTGGGGCTCTTGCTGGCCTACATGCTGGCGCCCGTGATTGCGTCGCAGACCTATCGCAAGGCGACTATGTTGCTCGCCGCGGTTGGCGTTGCATCGGTGCTGGCGACCTTTCCGCTGCTTTCGTCGCTCGCCGAACGTGCCGATCTGTGGCGCTGGAGCCTCTGGGCGGCCGGCAGTTGCGCGCTGTTGATGGCGTACTTCCACTGGCGCGCGGCGCTGGCGACACCTGCGCTGTCAGAGGCGCGCGTGCTGGCGTTGAATGCGCGCATCCGGCCGCACTTCTTCTTCAACAGCCTCAACGGGGTGCTGGGTGTGATGCGGTCCGATCCGCGCCGTGCTGAGCAGGCGCTGGAGTCGCTGGCGGATTTGTTCCGCAGCCTGATGCGCGAGAACCGTGATCTCGTGACGGTGGGCGATGAGATCGAACTGGCGAATCGCTACCTCGACCTCGAACGGCTGCGGCTGGGGGATCGCCTCAAGGTGGTGTGGGATCTGCGGCATTGCCCACTTGATGCCAAGGTGCCGCCGCTGATGCTGCAGCCGCTGATCGAGAACGCGGTGTATCACGGCATTGAGCCGTCCCCGACGCCCGGCGAGATCCAAGTGCGCATCGCGCAACGCGGGCGGGAACTCGTCATCGAGGTAGATAACCCTGTTCAGGCGGAGACTCGTCAACAACAAGGTAATCGCATGGCTCAGGCCAACATCCGGGAGCGATTGATGCTGTTTTTCGATATCGAGGCGCAGATGGACAGTGGCGTGAAGGATGGCCGTTACCGCGTCCGCATCTGTCTGCCTTTGCGCAGGGAGGGGCGGGCATGAGCGGGCAGGAAGTGCTGGCGGTGCTGAACGTGCTGATCGTGGATGACGAGGCGCCTGCACGCGAGCGCCTGCGGGATTTGCTGGGTGACGTCGCCGCGACGCAGCCCACCCGTATTGTCGGCATGGCCGCCAACGGGCACGAGGCACTGAGATTCCTCACGGCGCAACAGGTTGACCTGCTGCTGGTGGATATCCGCATGCCGGGGATGGACGGCATCGAACTCGCGCAGCACGTGGCAAGGCTCGCGTCGCCGCCGCGCATCGTGTTCGTCACCGCCTACGACCAATACGCAGTCAGCGCCTTCGATCTGAATGCGATCGACTACCTGCTCAAACCGGTGAGGGCGCAGCGGCTTGAGGCGGCGCTGGCGAAAGTGCGTGCAAGCCTGCCGGTGGCGCGTGAGGCACTTGATCGCATCGCCGAACCGCGACGGCATTTCTCGGTGAGCGAGCGCGGCCGGATTGCGCTCATTCCTGTAACCGATGTGCTGTTCCTCAAGGCCGAACTCAAATACGTCACCGCGCGCACCGTCGAGCGCGAGTACCTGCTCGACGAATCGCTGGTGCAGCTGGAACAGGAATTCCCGGAGCGCTTCGTGCGCATCCACCGCAACTGCTTGATCGCGCGGGCGGCTGTCGCTGGATTCGAGCGCGACGAAGCCGCCGAGCACTGGCTGGTGAAGATCAACGGCCTCGACGAAAAGCTCGCAGTAAGCCGCCGCCAGTGGCCAACCGTGCGTGCCGCCTTGCTGGGTGGCGCAGGCGATGAGCGCCCATGACTTCAAGCCCCCCACTTTGCGGCCGTTGATAGCCCCGTGAACGCACAAGCCCCCACCCCCCGACAGCGTCCGCTCACGCTGGGCATTCTCGCGGCTGATATTGATACCGCTGTTGCGCTGCGTCTGGTTGCCGGCATCATCGACGAGGCGCGCCTGCGCGGCGCGCGCACGGTCTTCCTGCCGGGGCATCCGCCGGCGGCGTCGGCCGAATTCGACCGGCAGTTCAATCTGGTATTCCGCTTGCCTGACGCCACGGCCTTCGACGGCCTGCTGGTGATCGGCACCACCTTGCAGTACCACTTGAACGCAACGCAGCTCGACAACTTCCTCGCCACTCTGCCCAAGGTGCCGACGCTTTGCCTGGGGTTTGCGTCGCAGGTCGTGCCCAGCGTCGTCAACGACAACCACGGTGGATTCCGTGCGCTGATGTCGCACCTGATCGAGGAGCATGGCTGCCGCCGCATTGCGATGATTGCCGGCCCGGCAGGGCAAGCGGAGGCCGAGGCACGACTGGCTGCTTGGCGTGACGCTTGCACGGATGCGGGGATCGAGGTCGATCCCGATCTGTTGTTGCAGGGCAACTTCACGCAGGCGAGCGGGCGCGCAGCGATGAGTGCACTGCTGGAGCGCGGCGCTACGGTTGATGCGGTGGTCGCCGCGAATGACGACATGGCCTTGGGGGCGATGGCCTGCGCGGTGGATCATGGCCTGCATGTGCCGCAGCAGCTTCGTTTCGGCGGTTTCGACGACATCCTCGCCGCGGGCCGCCTTGGCGTGGGGCTGACGACCATCAACCAGTCGCACTATGCGCTGGCGCGCGCATCCGTCGCGCAACTGATCGAGCGGATCGGCGGCGCGGAGGTCACGCCGCTGACGCGTGTGCCGACACGGCTGGTGCGCCGGCAATCCTGTGGCTGCGGTGGCTTCTACGCCCGACCGGAGACCTTCGCTGCGCAACTGGATGTGCGGCTTGCCGGCATGCTGGAAGAACTGGCGGTGGCGCCTGAGCACGAGGCCAACTATCGGGCAGCGAGCCTTCTGGTCGAGCAGGGCCTCGCGAGAGCCTTGGCGGAACAGGACTTTCAGCCGCTGCTGGCGGCGGTGCAGACCGTTGCGCGCGACGTGCTTGCGGCGGAGGGCCATGTCTACGGGCTGCAGGCGTTGCTGGTCGCGGCGCAGCGCTGGCTGATCGAGCCGCGCGGCCTGGCGCCGGAGGCCTGGGCCGCGGTTGCCCGCTGGCTGCAACAGGCGCAGATTGCGCTGGCGGGTCTGCAGGACGTCGCACAACAAGCGCGCCATCGGCTGCACAGCGAACGCGCGCTGGCTTTCCGAGACCTGCTCAAAACGCGTATCGCCACCTTCGACTTGCAGAAGCTCCTGGAACACCTCTCGGAGGCGCTGGCTGATCTCAGTCTCGATACCTGCTGCATTGCGCTCTACAGCGGTGAGGCGCGCATTTCCAGCCTCGACGATTTCGACCTGCCGGGCGAGGCGCGCCTGCTTTACGCCTTCATCGGCGGGCGTGAGCGCCCGTCGCTGAACGGCGAACGCTTCCGTACGCACGACGTGCTGCCGGCTGACGCCTGGGCCTTGGCGGCGGACAGCACTTCGCTGATCGTCTACCCGGTCTTCCACGGCGCCGAGCACTTCGGCTTCATCGTGTTCAGCGTCGACCCGGTCGCGGGTGGGCCGTGGGAAACGATTCGTGACGAGGTGTCGTCGGCCTTGAAGGCGTCGTTGCTGGTGTCGGAGCTCGCCGCCGCGCGGGATGCGCTACGCAGCGACCTCGCACAGGCGCGCCAGGGCCAGCGTGAGCTGGCTGATATCGCGCATCGCGACGAATTGACCGGGCTCCTCAACCGACGCGGCTTCCTCGCCGAGGCGCGCCTGCGTGCGGACATGCTGAGTGCAGACGGCCTTGCGACCGCAGTGATCTTTGCCGACCTCGATGGGCTCAAACCGATCAATGACCGTCATGGCCACGCCGCCGGTGACGTTGCGATCCGCCAAGCCGGCGAGGTGCTGCGTCGCGGTTTCCGCTCGGCCGACCTGATCGGCCGCATCGGTGGCGACGAGTTCGTCGTGCTGACTGCGAACGCCGACCCGGACGCACTCAGCGCGATGCGCGAACGGATCTACCGTTTGTTCGAGCGGGCCAGCCAGGACTTGCCCTTCCCACTGGCTTGCAGCCTTGGCTATGTGGTGTCGCCGCCGGGTGTGCCGGTTTCGCTGGAGGATCTGCTCGCGCGCGCCGACAGCGTGTTGTACGAAGAAAAACGGCGCCGCAAGGGCGCCGCTTGGCATACCGGGGTCTAGCGGGGGCTGCGCCCCCGGCCCAACTTAACCCGAGTTGCGCAGGCCTGCCGCGATACCGTTGATCGACAGGTGGATGCCGCGCTTGATGCGTTCCTCCTCGTTGCCGTCGCGATAGCGGTGCAGCAGCTCGACCTGCACATGGTTGAGCGGATCGAGGTACGGGAAGCGATTGCGGATCGAACGCTTGAGCAAGGGGTTGCCATCGAGCAGTTCTTGCTGGCCGGTGATGGCGAGCAGGGCGTCGATGGTGGCCTGATGTTCGGCGCGGATGCGCGGGAAGATCGCTTCGCGCAATGCTTCGTCGCGCACCAGCGCAGCGTAGCGAGAGGCGATGGCAATGTCGCTCTTGGCCAGCACCATGTCCATGTTCGACAGCATGGTTGCGAAAAACGACCACTCCTTGTGCATCGACTGCAGCACCTGCATGCCGTCCGGCCGCTCGGCGAGGAAGGCGCGCACCGCTGCGCCGAAGCCGAACCAGCCCGGCAGCATCAAGCGGCACTGCGCCCAGGAGAACACCCACGGAATTGCCCGGAGGTCTTCGATTGCGGTGGTCTTCTTGCGTGACGCCGGGCGCGAGCCGATGTTCAGGTTCGCGATCTCGGAGATCACCGTCGATTCCCAGAAGTACTTCTCGAAGCCCTCGGTTTCATAGACCAGCCCGCGGTACGCCTTGAACGCGTGCTCCGACAGGCGATCCATCACTTCCAGGTATTCGGCGCGCGGCGCAGCTTCCGGATGCGCCAGCAGCGTCGCCTCGAAGGTGGCGGCGGCGAGCACTTCCAGGTTGCGCTGACCGACTTCCGGGTTGGCGTACTTCGACGAGATCACCTCGCCCTGTTCGGTGAGGCGGATCTTGCCTTGCACCGCGCCGCCCGGCTGCGCCAGGATCGCCTGGTAGCTGGGGCCGCCGCCGCGGCCAACCGAGCCGCCGCGGCCGTGGAACAGACGCATCTTCACGCCGTGGCGCTTGAACACCTCGATCAGCTGGATCTCGGCCTTGTAGAGCTCCCAGCCAGAGGTCATGAAACCGCCGTCCTTATTGGAGTCCGAGTAACCGAGCATCACTTCATGCATGTCGCCGCGGCTGGCGACGAGTTCGCGGTAACCGGGGATCGCGAACAGGCGGTCCATCGTTGCGCTGGCGGCTTGCAGGTCGCCGATCGTCTCGAACAGCGGCACGATGTTGACGTCGATCGCGCGCTCATGCGGCCGCAGAAGACCGACTTCCTTCAGCAGCAGTGCGAGTTCGAGCATGTCCGACACGCCATCCGTCTTCGAGATGATGACGTTGTGGATGCAATCGCGTCCGTACAGGCGATGGGCTTCGGCAGCCGCACGGAAGATCTCCAGCTCGCCGACAGTTTCGTCGGAGTACTGCACGAAGGGCGACGCAAGCGGACGCGGCGTCGCGAGCTCTTCGAGCAGCGCAGCGATTCGGCCTTCCTCGTCGAGGGCGCGGTAGTCGAAACCGGGGCGCACCGCGGCGAGCAACTCGGCGACGGTGCGCTCATGCACGTCCGAGTTCTGGCGCAGATCGATTGCGGCAAGGTGGAAGCCGAAAACCTTCACTGCGCGGCGAATGCGGCGCAGGCGACCTTGCGCGAGCGTGCCAGAGCCGTTCGCGAGCAGCGAACGATGTACCGTTTCGAGGTCCGCCGCGAGTTCGTCGGCGCTGGCGTACGGTTCGGCTTGCCCGACCGGTGGGCGGCCGACGCGGTGGCCGAGCAGGTTTTCTGCGGTAGCCGACATGCGGGCGTAGATGCCTGCGAGCGCGCGGCGATAAGGTTCATCGCTGCGGTGCGGCGACTTGTCCGGCGAAAGGTTGGCCAGTTCGATCAGCTGGTCGGATGCGCTGACCAGCAACTGGGCCAGCGAGAGCTCGCTGCCAAGGATGTGCAGTTCATGCAGGTAGAACTCGAGCGCGACCGTGGACTGCATGCGCATCGCTTCGCGCAGCACATCCGCGGTGACGAACGGGTTGCCGTCGCGGTCGCCGCCGATCCAGCTGCCCATGCGCAGGAACGCCGGCAGCTCCATGTTCTTCCAGGTCTCGCCATGCTTGGCGAGCAGGTTTTCGAGCGCGACGTAGAGCTTCGGCAACTCGCGCAGGAAGGTGTAGCTGTAGTACGAGAGGCCGTTGTCGACTTCGTCGAGCACCGACAGCTTGGTCGGCCGCAGCATGCGGGTCTGCCACATCGTCAGCACCGCGCGGCGCAGGGCGGCGTCGTTCTCCTCGATCTCCTCGGGCGTCATCTGGATGCGATCGCGCGCATCGAGGAACTGGGCGATCTTGAGCTGGCAGTTGAGGATCGACTTGCGCGACACCTCGGTCGGGTGCGCGGTCAGCACCGGCCCGACGAAAGCTTCTTCGAAGAAGTCAGCGATCTGCTCATTCGTCACGCCGGCTTCGAAGGCCGCTTCGATGGCGCGTGCCATCGTGCCTTCCCGCGGGGCGGAGCCGGCGATCGCATGCATGCGCGAACGGCGGATGTGGTGCTGGTCTTCGGCAATGTTCGACAGATGCGAGAAGTAGCTGAAGGCGCGCACGACGTGGATCGTCTGGTCGCGCGACAGCGAATCGAGCATCGCTTCGAGTTCGCGGCGGGCGGCGATATCGTCATCACGGCGGAAGCGAATCGAGGTCTGGCGGACCCGCTCGATCAAATCGAATGCCGCCTCGCCCTCCTGGGCGCGGACGGTGTCACCGAGAATCCTGCCAAGAAGACGGATATCTTCTTTGAGGGGGAGGTCCTTCGCTGCTTCCTGCTTAGCCTGATCGCTCATTGTCGGTTTTGCTGTGGGATTGGGGGTGATCCCCGGGCGGCCTTTGTACGGTTCGGGGGCAAGGGCCGTGCGTAAACGTCGCAATTTTGACATTGCACCGCAATATTTTGAAGCTTATCAGGCCTTTGTATGCGTTTGCCGATCAAAAATTGTGCGGTGGTACCATCGCAATCCTTATCGAATCCGGCCGCAAGGCCCTTGTCATCGTGACCAGCCCCGCACCCGAACGCATCGTTATCGCCACCCGTGAAAGCCGTCTCGCCCTGTGGCAGGCCGAGCATGTCAAAGCCCTGCTCGAAGGCCTCTATCCGCAAACCCGGGTGGAACTGCTTGGCATGACAACGCGCGGCGACCAGATTCTGGACCGTGCGCTGTCGAAGGTGGGCGGCAAGGGGCTCTTCGTGAAAGAGCTGGAAACAGCGCTGCTTGATGGCCGTGCCGACATCGCGGTGCATTCGATGAAGGATGTGCCGGCCGAATTGACAGACCCGTTCTGTATCGCCGCGATCCTCGAGCGCGAGAATCCGCTCGATGCCTTCGTGTCGAACAAGTACGCCTCGCTCGACGAGCTGCCGCCCGGCGCGGTGGTTGGCACCTCCAGCCTGCGGCGCGAGGCGCAGATCCATGCGCAGTATCCCTACCTTGGCGTGACGCCCCTGCGTGGCAACCTTGATACCCGCCTGCGCAAGCTCGATGAGGGGCAGTACGACGCGATCGTGCTGGCCGCCGCCGGGCTCAAGCGCCTTGGCCTTGGCGAGCGTATCCGCGGCACGCTGCCGGCGGAAGTGTCGCTGCCCGCAGCGGGGCAGGGGGCGCTAGCGATCGAGGCGATCGCCGCGCGCGCCGATGTGCGTGCCTGGCTCGCGCCGCTGGTCGATCGCTCGGCCACCGCCTGCGTGCTGGCGGAGCGCGCGGTGACGAAGGCGCTCGGCGGCGGCTGCGAGGTGCCGATTGGCGCCTACGCGCAGATCGCCGACGGTGAGTTGTTCCTGCGCGGCTTCGTCGCCTTGCCGGACGGCAGCCGTTTCGTGCGCGCCGAGCTGCGTGGTGCGCCGGCCGATGCCGAAGCGATTGGCCTGCGGGTGGCCGAAGCGCTGCGCGCACAGGGCGCAGCCGAGATTCTGTCGCAATTGTCTACGCACTGAGCTGGCTAGCAGGGATGACCGCTGCGCTGGCAGGCCGCACGATTCTTGTGACGCGCCCGGTGGCGCAGGCGGACGCTCTTTGCGCCGCGATCGAGGCTCAAGGCGGGCGGGCCTGGCGCCTGCCGCTGCTGGATATCGCGCCGATCGAAGAAGCGGCCGAGTTTGCCGACTTGGCGCGCGCGCTCGACGACTACGATTTCGCCTTCTTCGTCAGCGCCAACGCCGTCAACCACGGTCTCGCGGGCGTGCGGGCGCATCGCGCCTGGCCGCCGGGGCCTCGGGCGGTAACCGTCGGGCCTGGCAGCGCGGCCGCGTTGCGCGAAGCCGGGTTTGCGCAGGTGTTGGTGCCACGCGAGCGTTTCGACAGCGAAGGCGTGCTGGCACTCGACGAATTTGCCCCCGCTGCGATTGCGGGCAAGCGGGTGTTGATCCTGCGTGGCGACGGGGGGCGCGAGTTGCTTGGTGATGCCCTGACGGCGCGTGGCGCGCAGGTGCGCTGCTTCACCTGTTACCGCCGCCTGGCGCCCGAAGTGGATGTCCCTGCGCTGGCGGAGGCGAGTATGCAAGGCCGGCTGGACGCGATCACGCTCACCAGCAGTGAAGCGGTTCGCCACCTCGCCGCGCAGCTGGAGTCCGCTGGCGAATCCGTGCTGCGCGTGCCGGTTTTCGCGCCGCATGTGCGGGTGGCGGATGCAGCTCGCGCAGCCGGATTTACCCATGTTGTGCTGACCGATGCGGCCGATGCTGGCCTGCTGGCGGGGCTTTGCGCCCATTTCGCCGCAGGCTGAGCGCGTGGCATCGGGTTATCATGAAACCCATGGATACCAGTAGCGAAACCTCCACTCCCGTCACGCCAGCTGCCGCACCCGCCGCGCCTCAGGGGCGCCGCGGCTGGCGCAGTCTCGGCCATCCGCTGGTGATCGCTGGCGCTGTGGTGCTGGCCTTGCTTGCCTGGCAATGGATCGAAACCCGCGCGCAGCTCGAAGTGCTGAAGCAGCAGGTTGCGCAGCGGCTTGGCGAATCCGATGCTGCGACCCGCGAAGTCAAAGGGCGCGCGAAGGAAATCCAGGACTCGATCCAGGCGATGGGCAACCGCCTCGCGGTACAGGAAGCCCGCATGGCCGAGGCGCAGGGCCAACAGGCTGCACTGGAGGCGCTGTATCAGGACCTGTCGCGCTCGCGCGATGAATGGGTGTTGGCCGAAGTGGAGCAGGCGCTGAACATTGCGCAGCAGCAGTTGCAGCTGGCCGGCAATGTGCAGGCGGCGCTCATCGCGCTGCAGAGCGCAGAGGCGCGCCTTGCCGGCTTCGAGCGGCCGCAGCTGCTGCCGCTGCGGAAGTCGATCGCACGCGATATCGAGCGCCTGAAGGCGCTGCCGCTAGCCGATATTTCGGCCATGGGGCTCGCGCTGGAGAACCTGATCGATCGCGTCGACACCCTGCCGCTGGCCTTCGAACATTCGCCGCCGAAGCAGGAGAAGGTGGTCAAGCCGCAGCCCAAGAAGGGCGCGAAGCCGGTCGAGCAGTCCGCGCCGGCTGTCGTCGAGCCGCCGGCCTGGTATGCGCGCTTGCTCGGTGACTTCTGGACGGAGCTGCGCGGCCTGATCCGCATCGAGCGGCTTGATCGGCCCGACCCGGCGCTGCTGTCGCCCGCACAAACCGTGTTCCTGCGCGAGAACCTGCGCCTGCGGTTGCTCTCTGCACGCCTCGCACTGCTGCAGCGCGACGGTCGCGTCTTCCGCGAAGACACCAAGCAGGCCGCTGCGTGGATGGAGCGCTACTTCGATGTCGAGGACCGTGAGGTAGCGATGCGTCTGGCTGATCTGCGCAAGGCGCAGGGCGCGCGCCTGTCGGTCGAGTTGCCCAACCTGAACGAAACGCTTGGCTCGCTGCACAGCGCACGCGTTGCCGGCGCGCGCTGAGGCCCGAGCATGATGCGCGCCCTGTTCTGGCTTCTGAGTATCTTCGCGCTGGCCGCTGGCCTCGCGATCGTCGCCCGCTATAACGACGCCTACGCGTTGTTCGTGTGGCCGCCTTGGCGGCTGCATATCTCGCTGAACCTGCTCGCGATCCTCTCGGTCGGCCTGTTCGCTTTGCTCTACATGGCCACGCGGCTGGTTGCGCGGGCGCTCGCGCTGCCGGGGGCGGTCGCGGCGTTTCGTGCGCAACAGCGCAAACAGCGTTCGATCCAGGCCTTGCGCGACGCGCAGCGCTTCCTGGTGGAAGGCCGCTACGGCCGCGCCCATGCGCAAGCCGATGCTGCCTACCGCGCCAACGAATCCCCCGGCCTTGCGGCACTGATCGCCGCGCGAGCCAGCCACGCGATGCGTGAGCATGTGCGCTGTGAGGAATGGCTGCGCCGTGCGGCCGAGCATGACCGCGAAGTGCGCGTGGCGCGTTTGATGACCGAGGCCGAGTTCGCGGTGGCGGACCGCCGCTTCGACGTGGCTGCCGAGCGACTCGACGCGCTGCGGCAAGGCGGTCACCGGCACATCGCGGCGCTGCGACTCTCGGTGCAGACGGCCGCGGCGCGTGGCATGTGGGGCGATGTGCTGCGTCTGGCGCGACAGCTCGCAAGCCACCGCGCCTTCACCGCTGAACAGGCGGCGCCGCTGGTTCGCCGCGCGCATCTTGAAAGCCTGCGCGAGCTCGAGGGCAACCCCGAGGGCATGGTGCGCTACTGGCGCCAGATTCCTAAACCCGAGCGCAGCGACCGCGGCTTGGTGCGCGATGCGGCTTTGCTGCTGAACGCTTCCGGCCAGGGCGAACTTGCGGCGGAGGCGATCGGCGACGCGCTGGACGACAACTGGGATTCGGCGCTGGCCGAACTCTACGGCCGCATCGAAGGTGGCACGCTGATCGAGCGGATCGGGCAGGCCGAGCGTTGGCTGCGTGCTCAGCCGCGTGATGAGCGACTGTTGCTGACGCTGGGCCGCCTGTGCCTGCAGCAGCAGCTGTGGGGCAAGGCACAGAGCTACCTGGAGGCTTCCCTTTCCGTAGCGCCTTCGCGCGCTGCACACCTCGAACTGGCACGGCTGGCCGAGCAGCTCGACCGGAACGAGCTGGCGCTCAAACACTTCCGCAGCGCGGCCGAACTCACCGGCTGATGCATCCTGCGTTGCGGCGCCGAGCGTCAGGCGCCGCAACGTACTTCACTCAGTCCTGCAGCAATGCCGCAAGCATCGTGAGCATCTGCGTCACTTCGTCCGCACTCACATTGAGCGCGGGCATCAGGCGCAAGCAGTGCGGCCTCGGCGCGTTCAGAAGCAGCCCCGCCTCGCGAGCCCGTTGTACCAGGGCCGTTGCGTCATGGCGAGGGCCGAGTTCCAGCGCCAGCAAGAGACCCGCACCGCGCACGCCAACCAGATCGAAACGGGTGACGAGCTCGTTCAGGCCGACGATCAGCTGCGCCGAGCGTTCGCGTACGCCGGCGAGAAACGCGGGCGTGTCCACGATGTCCAGCACCGCATTACCGACCGCCGCCATCAACGGGTTGCCGCAGTAGGTGCCACCCTGGTCGCCGTGGCTGAAGCAACTGGCCGACTTGCGCGCCAGCAGTGCCGCCAACGGCACCCCGCCGCCGATCCCCTTGGCCAGCGTCAGAATGTCCGGCGTGATCTCGGCCGCCTGATAGCGGAACAGCGTGCCGGTGCGGCCGATGCCGGTCTGCACTTCGTCAAGGATCAGCAACAGGCCGCGCGCATCGCAGAGCGCCCGCAGCGCGCGCAGGAAGTCCAGCGTTGCGGGTTGCACGCCGGCTTCGCCCTGGATGGGTTCGAGCATCACGGCCACGGTCTGCGGCCCGATCAATGCCTCGACCGAGGCGAGGTCGTTCAGCGTGGCTTTCGGGAAGCCCGGTACCTGCGGTGCGAAGATCGTGTCCCAGCCCGGTTTGCCGGAGGCCGACATGGCTGCAATCGTGCGGCCGTGGAAGCCATCCGTGAAGGTGATGATTTCGTGCGCGCCGTTTCGATGCAGGCGCCCCCACTTGCGCGCCAGCTTGATCGCGCCTTCGTTGGCCTCGGCGCCGGTGTTGCAGAGGAACACCTCGTCCAGCCCGGAACACGCAGCGAGCCGGTTGGCAAAGCGTATTGATGCATCGTTGAAGAATGCCGGGCTCGGATTGACCAGACGCGTTGCCTGTTCAGCCAACGCCTGCGCGATCGCGGGATGGGCGTGGCCAAGGCAATTGACGGCCCAGCCCTGCACGAAGTCCAGATAGCGTCGCCCCTCCGCGTCCTCCAGCCAGGAACCGCTGCCGCGCACCATGACGGCGGCGGGGCGGGCGGCGATGTCCATCAGCGCGTGTTCGGGATGGGGCGAGTTCATGGGTGTTTCCTTTCGGTGGGCGGAGAAAACAAAAAGGCCGCGGGATGTCCGCGGCCTGGTCGGGGATCCAGCTTGCTTCTCGCTGGACTATGACGCTTCGGCAATCCTGCGCGCGAACGAAGACGTGCCGCAGCGAGTGCGGCCGGCAGGGGTTCGGCGTCGAAGGGATAGGGCCAAGAGAAGCATGTCGCCATAGTGCAGTGCAAAACAAGTTGCGTCAAGCCACTTGTTTGCGGTGTGCAGCGCGCCATCTCCGTAGTTTTGCGTAGGGGAATGCCTGCGCGGTTTCCGCTGTCCTTATGCCAAGGAAATCACGAAAATCATGCCTTTTGCATGAAGGGGATGAGCGTGTGCAGACTTCGCTTCTGGTCCGTCGGCTTGCTGATGGCGCTTGCGTTCGGCAGTGTCCAGGCTGCGGACGACGCGGCCAAGCCGATCAAGATCGGCGTGATCGGGCCTTACTCGGGCGGCTCGGCCCCGATGGGCATCTCGATGCTCCACGCGGTGCGCATGGCGGTCGCCGAGATCAACTGGAAGGGGGGCCTGCTTGGGCGTCAGATCCAGCTGGTCGAGCGTGATGACGAGGCCAATCCCGAGAAGGGCGAGGCGGCTGCCCGCGAGTTGGTCGAGCGGGAGAAGGTCGAAGCGATGCTGGGTATCGCCAACACTGGCGTGGGCCTGGTGGCGTTGAAGCACTTCCAGCAGGCGAAGATCCCGGTGATCGTGAACATGGCTGCCGGTGCGCCGATCACGCAGCAGTTTGCGCCGCCGCAGGTGCCGGATAGCTACGTCTTCAGGCTTGCCGCGAGCGATTCGATCCAGACCACGCGACTCATCGCCGAGGTCGTAGAACGCTACAAGTTCTCCAAGTTCGCGTTGCTGGGTGACAACACACCATACGGCCGGCAGGGGGTTGAGAACCTCAAGCGCGCGATGGAAGCCCGCGGTTTGAAACCTGTGTTTGAAGGCGGTTTCGACCTTGGTCAGACCGATATGCAGAAGCTGATCGCGCAATCCCGTGCGGCCGGGGCGCAGGCGCTGCTGGTGTGGGGTATCGGGCCGGAACTGGCGGCGATTGCAAAAGCGCGCGCGAAGGAGGGCTGGAGGGTGCCGCTGCTGGGCAGTTGGACGCTCTCGCTCGACAACTTTATCCAGAACGCGGGCAAGGCGGGTGACGGTGCGCGGATGACGCAGACCTTCATTGCCGAACCGATCACCTCACGCCGCCAGGAATTCCTCATCGCGTACCGCAAGCAATCGGGGCTGGAGCGCATTCCGTCTGCGGTGTCTGCGGCGCAGGGCTACGACTCGATGCTGCTGCTCGCGGCGGCGATCAAGCAGGCCAACTCCACGCAGGGCACCGCCGTGCGCAACGCGCTGGAGAATCTGCAGGCACAGGTATTCGGTGTGGTGACGACCTACCAGAAACCGTATTCACATAGCGACCATGAGGCGATCACGACCGACATGGTCGTGACCGGCGAAATTCGCGATGGCCACATCACCTACGCGCACAAGGACGAAATGACTGCAGTGATCGTCGGCCGTAAGACGACCGATCGCTAGTCGGCATTGATCGCAACGGGCGGCGCGATGTCGCCCGTTGCGGCTCAATGCGCAGCGAGCCAGTCGCGTCCGGTGAGGAACTCGTCGTGCAGCCGCGCTTCAGGCGACCCCGGCTCCGGATGCCAGTCGTAACGCCACTTCACGATCGGCGGCATCGACATCAGGATCGACTCGGTACGCCCGCCGGACTGCAGGCCGAACAGCGTGCCGCGGTCGAAGACCAGGTTGAATTCAACATAACGGCCGCGGCGGTAGGCTTGGAAGTCGCGTTCGCGTTCGCCAAACGGCAAACCACGACGGCGCTCGACGATCGGCGTGTAGGCGCCGAGGAATGCGTCGCCGACCGAACGCGTCAGCGCGAATGCACTGTCGAAATCGATCTCGCCGTTGGCGCCGAGGTCGTCGAAGAAAACACCGCCGACGCCGCGTGGTTCGTTGCGATGCTTCAGGAAGAAGTAGCGGTCGCACCATTCCTTGAAGCGAGGATGGTAGTCGGCGCCGAAAGGCGCCAGCGCGTCGCGGCAGCTGCGGTGGAAGTGCTGGGCGTCTTCTTCGAAACCGTAGTAGGGCGTCAGGTCCATGCCGCCGCCAAACCACCAGATCGGATCGCGGCCCTCGGGCGTGGCGATGAAGCAGCGCACGTTCATGTGTACCGTGGGCACATACGGATTTCGCGGGTGCAGCACCAGCGACACGCCCATCGCCTCGAAGGGCGCGCCGGCGAGTTCCGGCCGATGCGCGGTGGCTGAGGCCGGCATGCCGCCGCCCATCACATGCGAGAAATTGCAGCCACCGCGCTCGAAAAGATTGCCTTCCTCGACCAGACGCGTCAGGCCGCCTCCGCCGGCGGGGCGTTCCCAACTGTCGGTGCGGAAGGCGGTGCCATCGAGCGCTTCGAGTGCAGCAACGATGCGCGCCTGCAGGTCGACGAAATAGGCCTTGGTCTGGATCGGGTCAGCGTTCATCAGAGCACTCAAGAGGTAGAACCGGATTTACATGAGACAAGGGCCGGTTGCCCGGCCCTTTCAATGCAGCAGCATACCCGAGCGCTGTCAGCCCTTGCGCGCCACCGCGCGATGCCCGATGTCGCGGCGGAACTGCATGCCGTCGAAGCTGATCTGGCTGATCGCTTCGTAGGCGCGGTTCTGGGCCTCACGCACCGAGTCGCCCAGCGCGGTGACACACAGCACGCGACCACCGGCCGTGACGACCTGGCCATCCTTGTCGGCCGTGCCGGCATGGAAGACGTGGACGTCGTCCGTCTTGTAGTCGAGCCCGCTGATCACATCGCCTTTCTTCGGATCGTCCGGATAGCCCCCTG
This sequence comes from Niveibacterium sp. COAC-50, assembly GCF_013184235.1. Taxonomy (NCBI): domain Bacteria; kingdom Pseudomonadati; phylum Pseudomonadota; class Betaproteobacteria; order Rhodocyclales; family Rhodocyclaceae; genus Niveibacterium; species Niveibacterium sp. COAC-50. The sequence continues at coordinate 51,377 of NZ_JABCJM010000009.1, read as the reverse complement.
CGGCGAGCACCACGCCCAATGCGACGCGACGATCCCACTCGGTTTCGGCTTCGTTGAGCTTTCCGGCAAGCGCAGCTTCCACCAGATCGACCAGGTCGGTCTTCAGGCGTGCCATGATCGGCTGCGTCTCCGGGTCGCCCATGCGGCAGTTGAATTCGACCACGCGGGGCTTGCCCTCGCCGTCGATCATCAGGCCAGCGTAGAGGAAGCCGGTGTAGGGCAGGCCGTCGGCGGCCATGCCGGCGAGCGTCGGGTTGATGACCTCGCGCATCACGCGGGCATGTACCTCGGGCGTGACGACCGGGGCGGGCGAATAGGCGCCCATGCCACCGGTGTTGGGGCCTTCGTCGCCGTCCTTCAGGCGCTTGTGGTCCTGCGAGGTGGCCAGTGCCAGCGCATGCTTGCCGTCGGCCATGACGATGAAGCTGGCTTCTTCGCCCTGCATGAACTCTTCGATGACGACGCGCGCACCGGCATCGCCCATCTTGTTGCCGACCAGCATCATGTCGATCGCGGCGTGCGCCTCGCCGAGGCTCATCGCGACAACGACGCCCTTGCCGGCCGCGAGGCCGTCGGCCTTGATCACGATCGGTGCGCCTTCGGCGTCGATGTAGGCATGGGCCTGCGCGGCGTCCGAGAAGGTGCGGTACTTCGCGGTCGGGATCTTGTGGCGGACGAGGAACTGCTTGGCGAAGTCCTTCGAGGCTTCAAGCTGCGCTGCGGCTTTGGTTGGGCCGAAGATCGGCAGCCCGGCGGCGCGGAAGGCGTCCACCACACCCGCGGCGAGCGGTGCCTCGGGGCCGACCACCGTGAGGCCGATCTGCTCTTTCTGCACGAACGCAATCAGTTCGTCGATCGCCGTGATCGCGACGTTTTCGAGGCCGGGCTCGCGTGCGGTGCCGGCGTTACCCGGCGCGACATAGACCTTCTGCAGCCGCGTCGATTGTGCGAGCTTCCATGCGAGCGCGTGCTCGCGACCACCGGAACCGATGACGAGCAATTTCATGGCTGACTGGGCCTTTCCGCTTGATTGAGCTTGAACCAGATGAAGAAGACGTTGCCGTTCCCTTTGCCGCCAGGCACAAAGGCCGTTTCGAGCGCGACCTTCTTGAAACCGAGCGTGAAGGTCGGCAGCGCAGCGGGGAAGGGGGTGTAGTTGCCGTAGTCCTCACGCCCCATGATGAAGGCGGTGACACCCAGCCCATAGTAGGCACCTTCGAGGCGCGGCATATCCCACAACCAGGAGTAATGGTAGCCCGCCATCCACGACGGCTTGTCGTTGGAATCGCGGAAGCCCATGGCGTACAGCCCATGCCAGTTGCCGTTCTCGGTGTACTTGCCGCGGCCGAAGCCGAAGGCCGGCATCGGGCTTTCGTTGTAGCGGTTGCGCTGCTCGGCCGTGTAGGCCATCGGCAGGTGGTAGATCTTGGTCGGCAGGAAGATGTTCCAGTCGCCGGTGGTCGCGAGATCGGTCGTCTCGTCGACCGCGGTGTTCCACCAACGCTGGTAGAACGGTGCCTCGGCGGCGGGTTCTTCGGCGCGCACGGCCGTACTCACGGCCAGCGCGCAGAGCAGGCCCGCGAGGGCCCGTGAAACGAGTTGCAGCATGGCGAACCTGATCAGTGACGGAAGTGGCGGATGCCCGTCAGCACCATCGCGATGTTCTGCTCGTCGGCAGCGGCGATCACTTCTGCGTCGCGCACCGAGCCACCGGGCTGGATCACCGCGGTCGCGCCGGCCTGTGCCAGCACGTCGAGGCCGTCGCGGAACGGGAAGAAGGCGTCGGACGCGACCGCGCAACCCGGGATCGCGAGGCCCGCGTTCTCAGCCTTGATCTTGGCGATACGCGCCGAGTCGACGCGGCTCATCTGGCCGGCGCCGACGCCGACCGTCATGCCGTCGCGGCAGTAGACGATGGCGTTGGACTTCACATACTTCGCGACGCGCCAGGCGAAGAGCAGGTCCGCCATTTCCTTGTCGGTCGGCGCACGCTTGGTCACCACCTTCAGGTCGGCAGCGGTGATGCGCGCATCGTCGTAGGTCTGCACCAGCAGGCCGCCACCGACGCGCTTGAAGTCGAGTTGCGAGACCGGGCCCAGCGCGCAGGTCAGCACGCGTACGTTCTGCTTGGCGGCGAGCACGGCCAGCGCGCCAGCGGTGTAGGACGGCGCGATCAGCACTTCCATGAACTGGCCTGCGACCGCCTTGGCGGTGGCTTCATCCACTTCAACGTTGAAGGCGATGATGCCGCCGAAGGCCGAGGTCGGGTCGGTCTGGAAGGCCTTGCGGTAGGCCTCTTCGGCGCTCACGCCGAGCGCCACGCCACACGGGTTGGCGTGCTTGATGATGACGCAAGCCGTGGTTTCAAACGCCTTGACGCACTCCCATGCAGCATCGGAATCCGCGATGTTGTTGTACGAGAGCTCCTTGCCTTGCAGCTGCGTGTAGCCGGCGATGCCGCCCGCGGCGCCGTTCGGATCGCGGTAGAAGGCTGCGCTCTGGTGCGGGTTCTCGCCGTAGCGCATCTCCTGCACCTTGTCGAAGGCGAACTGGATGCGGCTCGGGTATTCGGCGCGCACCGGCGCTTCGGCCGGCACCAGCTTGTCGGCATCGACCGCGGTCAGCCAGTTGGCGATCGCGCTGTCGTAGCGGGCGGTGTGGGTGTAGGCCTTGCGGGCCAGTTCGAAGCGGGTCTTGTACGACAGCGCGCCGGCGTTGGATTTGAGCTCGGCGACGATTGCGGCGTAGTCATCCGGGTCGGTCACGATGCCGACGCCGCCGGCTTCGGTGCCGTGGTTCTTCGCCGCTGCGCGGACCATGGTCGGGCCACCGATGTCGATGTTCTCGATCGCGTCTTCCAGCGTGCAGCCTTCCTTGGCTACCGTCGCCTGGAACGGATACAGATTCACGACCACCAGGTCGATGCGCGGGATCTGGTGCGCGGCGAGCGTTTCGAGGTGCTCGGGCAGGTCGCGGCGCGCGAGGATGCCGCCATGCACTTTCGGATGCAGCGTCTTGACGCGGCCGTCGAGCATTTCCGGGAATCCGGTGTAGTCACCCACGTCGGTGACCGGCAGGCCTGCATCGCGCAGCGCCTTGGAGGTGCCGCCGGTGGAAAGCAGGCTCACGCCGAGGGCGTGAAGTTCGCGGGCAAATTCGACGATGCCGCGCTTGTCGGAAACGCTGAGAAGGGCTTGGGTGACGTTCATGGCGGGTATGGGACTCAGAGAAGGTCGTGGTCGGTCAGTTTGCGTCGCAAGGTGTTGCGGTTGATGCCCAGCATCTCGGCGGCCACCGTCTGGTTACCGCCCGCGTGTTTCAGCACGATTTCGAGCATCGGACGCTCGACGTTGCGCAACACCATGTCGTACACCCCGGTCGGTTTCTCACCGTCCAGGTCCTTGAAGTAGCGTTCCAGCGCGCGGCGGACGCAATCGGCGATGTCTTCGGAGCGGCTCATGCCGCGAGCTCCTGCAAAGGTTGTGAATCTGCGTGGTCGGCGACTTCGACGTCGCACAGCCGGTCGCCGTGCTCGCCAAGTCGGCCGAAGAAGTCGTCGACGACCGCGAGCTGGCTCGCGACGTCCGGCTGCTGGTTCATCAGCTGCCTGAATGCGTGGGCACCGAAGATGCCCTTGGTGTACCAGCCGATGTGCTTGCGTGCGATGCGCACGCCGGCATCCTCGCCGTAGAAGTCATACAGGTCCGCCAGGTGCGCGCGGCACACGCGATGGATTTCGCTGACTTCGGGAGACGGCAGTTCGGTTCCGGTCGCGAGGAAGTGTTCGATCTCGCGGAAGATCCACGGCCGGCCCTGTGCGGCGCGGCCGATCATGACGCCGTCGGCGCCAGTGTGGGCGAGCACATGGCGGGCCTTGCGCGGTGAATTGATGTCGCCGTTTGCGATCACCGGGATGCCGACAAGCTGTTTCACCGCCGCGATCGTGTCGTATTCCGCCTCGCCCATGTACAGGTCGGCGCGTGTGCGACCGTGGATCGCGATCGCGCGAATGCCTGACGCTTCGGCGATCTGCGCAATGCGCGGCGCGTTGCGGTTCGCGCGATCCCAGCCGGTGCGGAACTTGAGCGTTACCGGGACGTCGGGGACGGCCTTGACCACCGCTTCGAGGATGCGGCCCACCAGTGCTTCGTCGCGCATCAGGGCCGAGCCGGCGGCGAGATTGCACACCTTCTTCGCCGGGCAACCCATGTTGATGTCGATGATCTGCGCGCCATTGTCGGCATTGAAGCGGGCGGCTTGCGCCATCATTGCCGGGTCGGCACCGGCGATCTGCACCGAGATCGGCTCGACCTCGCCTGCGTGGTCGGTGCGGCGGCGCGTCTTGTTCGTGGCGTACAGCAGCGCATTCGACGTCACCATTTCCGAGACGGCCAGACCCGCGCCCATCCGCTTGCATAGCTGGCGGAAAGGGCGATCGGTCACGCCCGCCATGGGCGCGACAAACAGATTGTTGCGAAGCTGGAAGCCGGCGAACTGCATCGCTCAGGAATCGGGGGGTGCGAAAGCGCGGAAAAAGCGCGTGATTCTACCCGAGTCGACGAGGTCCACGAAGCGCGTTGCGGAGACCCACGACTGGCGCGGGTCTCCGGGCAGCATACTCAGATGAAGTTGAGGTAACGCGTCGAGAAGCGGCCAATGTTGGGCAGGATGGTGCCAAGGTCGCTGTCCGATACGCCGAACCAGCGGCCAAGTGTGGCGGCGTACTGGTCGACCGAGGTCGTCGGCAGCAGTCGACCGGAGCCGACGTCTTCCGCAGTGCCGAGTTTCACGACCGGGAAGCTGCCGTAGACATCCTGCCCCTTCACCGCACCGCCGACGATGAAGTGATGCGAGCCCCAGCCGTGATCCGACCCGTCGCCGTTACTGGTCAGCGTGCGGCCGAAGTCCGAGCCGGTGAACAGCGTCACGTTGTTCGCGATTCCGAGTTGCACGGTGGCGTTGTAGAAGTAATCCACCGCACCGGCAATTGCGGTGTGCAGCGTGGGCTGCTGCGTCAGCTGGTTGTCGTGCGTGTCAAAGCCGCCGATGCTGACGAAGAACACCTGGCGCTTTACGCCCAGCGCGGCCGAAACGCCGGCGAGTCGTGCGACAACCTGTAGTTGGCGCGCAAGATTGTTGTTGGCTTGTGCTGCCGGCAGCGCAACGCGCGCATCGGTGGTCGGCAAGGTCGCGAGAGCCGCAGCGACTGCCGCTTGTGCATCGATCGAACGTTGCACGATGCGACCATGCTCGCGCTCGAACAACTGCGACGAATTGCCGGTGCTGACGGCACGCAGTGCGGCGGCGCCCTGCGGTGAGCCGAACAGGCTGGTGGCATTGATGTTGTTGATGCCGACCGCGCCGCTTGAGCTGATCTGATACTGGAACGTGTTCTTGCCCGACAGGAAGACCGTGTTGCCCGCCGCAGACACGGCAGTGAAGACCGCATTGCTGTTCATCGAACCCAGCAGATCGCCGAAGCGCCCGCCCCAGCCGAGCTTTGCGCCTTCGGGCGTGAAGGCTTGCCAGGTGGCGGTCTGGTCGTTGTGCGAGAAAAGCTTCGGCGGCACCGGCACCTTGCCGCTCTTGTATTCGGCCGCATCCTTGATCGGCGCGACGAGCGGACCGACGTTGGCGAGAATCGCCGCCTTGCCGCCATCGAACAGCGTCTTGATCGGTGCAAATTCCTTCGGCAGGGCGAGCTGTCGTCCGCCAAGGCCGCTCAGCGTGGTCAGCGGCAGCAGGTCCGCTTGCGCTCGCGCGATGGTGTCGCGGGCGGCGTAGTAGTCGTTGTACGAGGCCGCGTCGTACGGAATCACCGTATTCGTCTGGTCGTTGCCACCGTAGAAGAACAGGCAGACAAGGGCTTTGTAGTCGGGGTCGGTCGCTGCAGCCGCGGCGCCGATGCCGGCAAGGTTCAGCGCGAACGGTGCGGCGCCGCCGAGGGCCGACAGGGCTGCGGCGCGCTTGAGGAATTCCCGGCGGGAGGCGTTATTGATGCTCATGTTCGTCTCCGCTTACTTCTGGATCAGGTAGTCGTTGGATGCCAGCACGAGGTACACCGCGAGGCGCACCCGGTTCTTGCGGGCGATGTCGGCCTTGGTGGCGTCAGTCGGAATGGCGATGGCGTTGACCGCATCACGGATCGTCTGTTTGGTCGTCGCGCTCATGGTGTTGTGCGTCAGCAGCAGATCCAGTCGGTTCATCAACTCGTCAGGCTTTTCGGCGAGCGCCAGTTCGGCGGTGAAGTCCGGCTGCACGTCGCGCACGTTGTTGGTGGCGCTGCCGACGCCACTCGCCACGGCACCCTGCATGAAGTTCAGGTAACCGGCGATCGAGGTTTCGTTCGTGATCTGGAATTCGGGCGCCACCAGCGCGCGGTCGGCGAGGGCGGTGCCAGGGGGGACATAGCCCGGCCGGTAGAAGTTGAAGACCGAGGGCGAGCGCAGCGGGCTCTGGCCCAGGGCGCTGCTGTTCGAGTCGGTATTGCCGATCAGGTAGCGGCCGGAGGCCGATGTCGCGTTGAAGGCGCGCAGGAAGTGGCCGAGGCGCACGATTGGTTCGCGCACCTTGCCGAAATCATCACGCACTGCGTAGCTGGCGTCGCGCGCTTCCGGGTCCAGCAGCACCGCGCGGATCACCGCCTTCATGTCACCGCGCACGCCTTGGCCGTTGTTCGCGAACGCTGCCGACACGCGCGAGACATAGGCCGGGCTCGGGTTGCTGGTGACCAGACGCTGAATCAGCTGCTTGCCGATGAACGGACCGACGTTGGCGTGGTTATACAGGCGGTCGAGCGCCGGCTTCAGGCTGCCGGCCGGGTCGGCCTTGGATTGCGCGGCGACCGTGACACCGAGGAATTTCTTCTCCGACAGCGAGTGAAACTGCGTGTAGCCCTGCATCGACTTCACTTCTCGGTCCGGGTCGGCGTCGGCGCCCCAACCCCAGAAGCGCTCGTCGCCAGTGTCCGGGCCGGCCCAGCTCCAGCCGGTGAAGACTTTGGCGAGGCCCGTCACGTCGTCGTTGGTGTAGGTCTCGATCGGCTTGCCGTCGCTACCGAGCTTCTGTGTGCCGTCGGCGTTGAGTTCGTAGAGCCCGATCGAGAACAGCTGCATCACCTCGCGCGCGAAGTTCTCGTCCGGCACGCGACCTTTGGCGGGGTTTTCCTTCTGGTTGCGCAGGTGAGAGAGGTAGATGCCCATCATCGGGTGCATCGCCACGTCCTCGATCAGCTGGCGATAGTTGCCGAAGGCGTTGCGACCCAGCATGTCGTAGTAGGACGCCATGCCGCGGATGTTCTGCGACAGGTTGCCGTCGAAGGACACCACGAAGATCTCGGATAGCGCGAGGGCGACGCGTTGGCGCAGCTGGTCGTCGCCGGTGACGGCCTGCTTCCAGAAGCTCTCGAAGAAGTGCGATTGATCCAGCGACTTGCCCGCAGCCAGCCCGGCCTGCAACTGATCGACGGTTGTCTTGTGGAGGGTTTGTGGCTTGGCGAATTCGGCGTCGAGCCAGGCGCTGAAGTTGCTGGTGCTCAGCGCATTGATCGATGCCTGGGTCGGGCCGAAGCTGGCCTGCTCCAGAAAGCGGGCGGCTTCGCCTGGCGTTGGCGATGCGACCGGCGTGGGTGTTGTGCCGCCACTTGTGCCGCCGCCCGATCCACCGTTGCCGCCTCCACCTCCGCCACATGCGGCCAGCGTAGCCAGTGCCAGCGCAGCTGCGAGATTACGAAATTCCATGAAAGTCCACCCCTGTAAATCAACAAATCCGAGAATATCCTACGAGGATATGCGATCTGGATGGAGTGTGACAAATTATGTATTTCCTGTCGGAAGCCTTCTGACGTGAATTCAGGGCCAGGCGCGGGCGCCGAAGAGCATGCGTTTGGCGACGAAGTGCCGAAGCGGCGACACAAGATCCAGTGCCAGCAGGCCCGCGCCGCGGGCATGGGTGAGCAACGGATCGTCGTTGGAGAACACGCGCACCAGCGAATCGGTGAAGCCGATCGTACTGCGGCGGTCGAGCAGACGGCGCTGCGCATAGCGGGCGAGCAGCGTTGGCTCGCCGGGGTCGGCCGCCCCCGTCAGGGTGTCCGCGAGCGCCCATACGTCGCGCAGCGCGAGGTTGAAACCCTGTCCGGCGACCGGATGCAGCGTCTGCGCTGCGTTGCCGAGCCAGACCGTGCGTCGCCCCACTGCGTCACCGCGGACGCGCAGGCCGAGCGGGAAGCGCGCCCGCTCCAGTGTTTCCACGAACTGAACACGCCCACCGAAGGCGGTTTGAAGCGCCGCGCGGAAGCCGGCTTCGTCCAGTGCCATCTGAGCGTCGGTCTGCGCGGCCGGCAGGGACCACACGACCGAGTAATCGTCGGCCAGCGGAAGCAGCGCCAGCGGGCCGTCGGGGGTGAAGCGTTCGTAGGCGATGCCGCGGTGCGGGGCGGCAAGGCGGGCGCGGCAAATGATGGCGTGCTGACCGTAGTCACGGGTTCGAACATTGCCGCCCGCTTCGCCTGCGATGGCGCCTTCGCAGCATGCAACCAGCCGTGCGCTGAAGGTTTGGCCGTTCGTGGCGCTGGCTTCAATGCCTTCCTCTGTGGGATTCAAGCTTGCGATCGCGGTGTCGTGCAGCAACTCGATGCCGGCGGCCGCAACGGCCGCGGCGAGCCGGCGATACAGCAGCGCGGCCGGCGTGACATAGCCCAAGGCCGGAACGCCGTATTCCTCAGCCCGCATTTGCGTGCGGCCGAGCGCGCCGCGCTGAGAAACATGGATCGTGGTGATCGGGGTCGGCCCTTGCTCCGGCCACGCGCCAAGGCGCTCGAGCGTCTGCCTGCTGCCATGCGAGAGCGCCAGCACCCGGGCATCGCGCTCACCAGCGCCGGCCGGGCGCGCATCGGCGAGCCGCACCGCGAGCCCGCGCCGGTGCAGTGCGAGTGCGAGCGCCAAACCAACCGGCCCTGCACCGACGATCAGGATGCCGCCCTCGGGCGTGTTGGCGTTCTCGGTGTTGGGCATGATGCGGTGTCCGGCGGTGTCAGCGATCGCGCATCAGCGCTTCGATGTCGGCGACAGTCTTCGGCGCGTGGTGGCTCAGCACCTCCGGTTCGCCGTCGGTAACCAGGACGTCGTCCTCGATTCGGATGCCGATATGCCAGTAAGCCTCTGGAATGTCTTCGGCAGGGCGGATGTAGAGGCCGGGCTCAACCGTCAGCACCTGGTTTGGCGCAAGGGGGCGCCAACCGCCGTCGATCTTGTAACGGCCAACGTCATGCACATCGAGCCCCAGCCAGTGGCCGGTGCTGTGCATGTAGAAGCGGTCGTAGGCCTTCTTTTCGATGAGGCCATCGAGGTCGCCATCGAGCAGGCCCAGGTCAACAAGGCCTTGCGTCAGCACGCGCACTGCCGCGTCGTGGTAAGCGTTGTAGGCTTGGCCGGCGCGCGCCTTGTCGATTGCGGCGAGTTGCGCGGCCAGCACCAGCTCATACAGCGCGCGCTGCGGGCCACTGAAACGGCCGGAGACCGGGAAGGTGCGCGTGATGTCGGCGGCGTAGCCATCCACCTCGCAGCCTGCGTCGATCAACAGCAGCTCGCCGTCGGCAAGTTGTTTGCGGTTATCGACGTAGTGCAGCGTGCATGCGTTGCTGCCGCCTGCGACGATCGGGGTGTAAGCGGCCGAGCGGGCGCCCTGGCTGATGAATTCGTGCATCAGCTCGGCTTCCACCTGGTATTCGAAATGACCCGGGCGGGCGAAGCGCATGGCGCGCGCGTGTGCGGCACCGCTGATGGCAGCAGCCCGGCGCATCGTTGCGAGCTCGTCTGCATCCTTGTGCAGCCGCATTTCGTCGACCAGCACGCGCAGATCGCGCACGCTGGCAGGCGGTGCAACGCCGCTGCGGGCACGGCTGCGTACCGCATCGAGCGCGCGCACGATACGGCCATCGTCTGCGCTGTCGGCTCCGATCATGTGGAACACGGCAGCGCGGTTGGCGAGATAGTCAGGCAGGCGGGTGTCGAGCTCGGCAATTGGCCATGCGGCGCTGAGGCCAAAGCGTTCGCATGCCGCTTCGGGACCGTGGCGGAAGCCATCCCATATCTCGCGCTCCGGGTTCTTCTCGCGGCAGAACAGGATGCTCTCGATGTTGTTGTCATCCGCGATCAGCACCAGCGCCGCTTCGGGCTCACTGAAACCCGTCAGGTAGTAGAAGTTACTGCCGAAACGGTAGGCGTACTCGGAGTCGCCGTTGCGCATCGCTTCGCGCGCAGTGGGAATGTAGGCGACGCCACCACCCGCTTCGCGCATCAGTTGGGCGAGGCGTGCGCGGCGCGCGGCGAAAGGGGTGGGGTCAAAGCTCATCGGGTGTCCTGTCGGCGACGCAGTCAGCACTGCCGGGTGTGACCGTCAGGCGACGGTCGAGTTCGGCAAGCTGCGCCGGCGTGCCGATATTGTCCCAGCCGCCGGTATGCAGTTCTCCGCTGGCACGGCCCTGCGCGATCAGCGCATTCCAGATCGGCCGCATTGCGAGTTTGCTGCCCGGCACGATGTGGTCAAAAAGAGCCGGCCGGTGCAGGCTGAAGCCGGCGTAGTTGTATTTGGGCGAGCCTTCCAATGCGAGGCGTCCGTCGGTGCCGAGCGAGAAGTCGCCGCCCGGATGAAAGGGCGGATTGGGCACCATGACCAGATGCGCATCCGGCACTGCCGGATCGGCCGCCATGGCCTTGATGCGCGGCACCAGGCGCCCGTAGTCGTAATCGCTGAAGATGTCGGCAGACACCGAAAGGAAAGGCTCGTCGCCGATCAGTGCGCGCGCGAAGGCGATGCCGCCGGCGGTCTCGAGTGCCGACTCTTCGCGCGACCAGGCGATGGTAACCCCCCAGGCGCGGCCATCGCCGAGGTAAGCCTCGATCTGCGCGCCGAGCCAGGCGTGGTTGATCACCAGCTCGTCAAACCCGGCGGCCGCCAGTTTTTCGATGTGCCACACAATCAGCGGCTTGCCGCCAACCGCCAGCAGTGGCTTGGGCGTGCGATCGGTGAGCGGACGCATCCGCTCGCCGCGCCCTGCAGCGAGGATCATTGCTTTCATTTATATGGCCCCGCGTGGCGTGTTGTGGCGATGGCGCGCGCAGAGGAGCGTCAAAACGTCAGCCCTTCGACCTTCTCGACCGGGTCAAGCTTGTCGAGCAGCCGTGCGAGCGGCTTGAGCTCGCGGTAGCGCTCGGCTGTCTTGCGCAGATAGCGCATCACCAGCGGCATGCTTTGCAGATAGGCGTCCTTGCCGTCGCGATAGCAAAGCCGCGCGAAGATCCCTAGCACCTTGATGTGCCGCTGTGCGCCCATCCACTCGTAGTCGCGATGGAATTCCGCGAAGTCTTCGCGTACCGGCAAGCCCAGCGTGCGCGCGACTTCCCAGTAACGCACCAGCCAGTCGATCGTCAGCTCCTCGTCCCACTCGATGTAGGCGTCCTTGAACAGTGACACCAGATCGTAGGTAATCGGGCCATACACCGCATCCTGGAAGTCCAGCACGCCGGGGTTGCCTGCGGGCAGGTGCATCAGGTTGCGCGAGTGGTAATCGCGGTGAACAAAGACTTTTGGCTCGGCGAGGTTCACCTCGAGGATGCGGTCGAACACCTCGTAGAGATCGGCCGTTTCCGCGTCGCTCAGCGTAACGCCCTTGTGTCGCGCGATGTACCAGACCGGGAACAGCTCAAGCTCGCGCATCAGCAGTTCGCGCGAATACGCTGGCAACACCCCCGGCTGGCTGGTGCGCTGGATGCTGGCAAGCGCCCCCAGCGCGTCCGCATAGAGATGGGCGGCGTTGTCGGCGTTGAGCGCCTGCAAATAGGTGGTGCTGCCAAGATCGGTGAGCAGCAGAAACCCGTCTTCGTGGTTTTCTGCCAGCACCTCCGGTACGTGGGCGCCGCTCGCGCCGAAGAGCCGCGCAACCTTGACGAAGGGCTTGCAGTCTTCGTGGGAGGGTGGGGCGTCCATCACGATCAGCGATGGGCCGCCGTCGTCGAAGCTGGCACGGAAGTAGCGGCGGAAGCTGGCGTCGGCCGAGGCAGGGCTCAGCGAGAACGCGCGGCCGGGGTGTTGCTGCGCGACCCAGTTGCGCAGGAGTTCGAGTCGATCCAAGCCGGGGCTCCAGTCACGGCCGTGCGTCCCGCAGGGGCGCGGCCAAGTGCTTGATGTAAAATCGCGCATTTTAGCAAACGGGCTTCGCGCCCGGCCGCCACGCGTGACCCAATTGAGCCGACCGAACTTGCGCCTTGCCTTGCCGCTGCTTGCCTGCGGCCTTGTGGCCGCCCCGCTGCGCGCGGCTGAGCCGGCCGGCTATTCGATCAGCGCCTTCCGGGCAGCGCTCGGGCAAGCTGCGGTTGCAGTGACGGTGCGCCAACCCAAACCGCCAGCCGCACCGAAGGAACACACGGCAACTGTCGTGACCGCGGACAAGATCGAAGGTCAGCAGGATGTACGCGTGGATGCGAGCGGCCGCGTGGTGGTCGAGCGTGATTCGACAAGGCTAGACGCCGATCGCGTGCAGTACGACCTGCTCAGCGATGAAGCGGTGGCGACTGGCGACGTGGTGCTCAAGCGTGGCGCCGATACGATTCGCGGCCCCCGCCTGCGTTACCGCGTGGAAGAGCAGGTGGGCGAGTTTGATACACCCACTTACGAAATTGTTCGCAAGCGTCCGGCGCGAGTCAGCAAGCAGGCGATCAGCGCGGGCGTGACGCGCCCGGCCGACGTGACGGTACATGGGCACGGCCAGGCGGAGTCGATCGCGCTCGAAGGCGAAAATCGCTATCACCTGAAAAACGCCACCTTCACGACCTGTGAGGCAAACGACCCGGCCTGGTATGTGAAGGCGAAGGAGTTGGATCTCGATTTCGACCGGAACGTCGGTGACGCGACGCATGGCACCTTCCATTTCGGCGGGATTCCGGTCATGTACGCGCCTGCTGCGCCCTTCCCGCTGAGCGGCGAGCGGCGCTCAGGTCTGCTCGCACCGACAATCGGTATTTCGAACGTGACGGGTCTTGACGTCACATTGCCGTACTACCTGAACCTGGCGCCTAACTACGACGACACCGTGGTGCCGCGGTATATCGCGCGGCGCGGCGTCCAGCTCAACAATGAATTCCGCTATCTGAACCCCGGCTATGTCGGCAGCCTGCGCACTGAGTACCTTGCTCGGGACGAGGTTTATGGAGAGTCGCGCAGCGCGGTCAGCTTCATCCACGACCAGCAGTTCGGCCGCGGCTTCACCGGCCGCATCAACTACAACGCGGTCAGCGACAAGGACTACTTCACCGACTTGAGCTCGCGTGTCACGCAGACCTCCACCGACAACCTGATGCGCGAGGCCTCGCTGAGCTACAACGCCGGCAGCTGGTTCTCCGGCTCGGTGCTGACGCAGCGGATCCAGTCATTGACGGGCTCGCCGCAGTACAACCGCCTGCCGGTCATCACCGGCTTGGCCTACCTGCCCGAGGTCGGTGGCTTCTCGTTGAAGATGCCGATGGAAGCGGCGAATTTCCACCGCGCGGACTCGGACCAGGGCTGGCGGACCTACGTGTATCCGCAAATCGCCTACAACTTTGTGCGACCAGGTGGCTACATCACGCCCAAGATCGGCGTGCACGCGACCCGCTATGCACTGGAAGACCGCGTGTCCAGCGGCCCGCTCGACGAGTCGCGGGTATTGCCAATCGGCAGTGTGGACGCCGGGCTCTTTTTTGAGCGCGACAGCCACATCGGTCATCGTGATGTCGTGCAGACACTCGAGCCCCGCCTGTACTACCTGAAGGTGCCGTACCGGAATCAGAACTCCCTGCCGGTCTTCGACTCGGCGCCGATGGACTTCGGTTTTGCACAGATCTTCTCGGAGAATTTGTACGCGGGCCAGGACCGCTATGCCAACGCGAGTCAGGTAACCGGCAGCGTGACCTCACGTTTGCTCAACGCCGAGAACGGCGAGGAGCTCCTGCGCACCGCATTCGGCGTCCGGATGTACTTCGAGGACCAGAAAGTCACGCTGCCGGGCGAGACGGCGCGCACCGAGCAGCTGGCCGACTTGCTGGGGGCTTTCTCCGGGCGCGTTCTGCCGAACACCACGCTGGACCTGTTTGCCCAGTACAACCCGCGTGACACTCGGATGGAGCGCGGCACGGTTGGCCTGCGTTACCAGCCAGGCTTTGCGAAGGTGGCCTCGGCGTCCTATCGCTACCAGCGCTTGTCCTACACCGACGTGGACCTCGCGTTGCAGTGGCCGGTGGTCAACAACTTCTATGTCGTGGGTCGCGTGAACGGCGACATCCGCACCGACAAGCTTACTCAGGCGATTGCTGGGCTTGAGTACAACGGCGGCTGCTGGGTGTTTCGTCTCGCGGCGGAATCGCTGCTCAACACATCCGGCGCCTATACGAACGCGTACTACTTCCAGTTCGAGTTCGGCGGCGCCATCAGTATCGGTAACAGCCCCGTCTCGCTGCTCGAACGCAGCGTGGTGGGCTATGGTCGAATCAGCCAGCCGGTTTCCGATCCGGTCTTTGGCTCGCAATGACACAAGTTCCGGCCGCTCACACGGCCAAGAGGAAGCAACGCATGAAACGTCAGATCCGCACCCTGCTCGCATCGATTGCCCTCCTGGCAGGGAGCGCCTGGGCTGCGCCGCAGCCCATCGATGCGATCGTCGCGGTGGTCAACGACGAAGTGATTACCGCGCGCGAGCTTGACCTGCGCGTCGATCAGGCTTCGCAGCAACTGAAGAAGCAGGGCACCCAGCTGCCGCCACGTGAGGTCTTCTCGCGCCAGATGCTTGAACGCATGGTTTACGAGCGGGTGCAACTGCAATACGCCCGCGAGACGTCCGTTCGGGTGGACGATGCGGGTCTTGAGCGCGCATTGCAGCGCGTCGCCGAGAACAACAAGATGACCAGTGCCCAGTTCCGCGCCGCACTTGAAAAGGACGGCATGTCATGGAGCCTGTTCCGTGAGGACGTGCGCAACGAAATGACGCTTGGCCGACTGCGCGAGCGCGAAGTCGAAAGCCGCGTGATCGTGACGGACGCCGAGGTGGATGCCTTCCTCGCTGCGCAGGCTGCCACCAACAACCAGGAAATCATGGTCGCGCACATCCTGCTGCGCGCGCCCGAGGCCGCGACGCCGCAGCAGTGGAGCAAGCTGCAGCAAAGGGCCGAGACGCTGCTCGCACGCGCGCAGTCGGGTGAGGATTTCGCCAAGCTTGCTGCCGGCAACTCCGATGCGCCGGACGCCCTGCAAGGCGGCAACCTTGGCTGGCGACGTGCCGACCGGTTGCCGACGCTCTACGCGGACGCTGTGCGCTTGCTCAAGCCGGGTGCGTTGAGCCAGGTGCTGCGTAGCCCGGCGGGCCTGCACATCGTCAAGCTGATCGATAGCCGCGGCGGTGCGGACAGCGCGCCGGTGTCGGTGCAGCGCACGCGCGTGCGGCACATTTTGATCAAGACGTCTGAAACCGTCAGCGATGCCGAGGCGCGCCAGCGCCTGGAGCAACTGCGAGATCGCATTCAGCGGGGCGCAGACTTTGGCGACATGGCCAAGCGTCATTCCAACGACGGCAGCGCGCCGAAGGGCGGTGACCTGGGTTGGATCAATCCGGGCGATACGGTGCCGGACTTCGAACGCGCGATGGATGCGCTGCCGATCAATGAAGTCAGCCAGCCGGTGCAGTCGCCGTTTGGCTGGCACTTGATTCAGGTGCTGGAGCGCAAGACGGAAGACGTGTCGGCCGAACGCCGCCGCAACCAGGCGCGTGGCGCCCTACGTGAGCGCAAGTCGGACGAGGCGTTCGACGATTTCGTGCGGCAGCTGCGCGATCGTGCCTTCGTTGAGCTGCGTCCGCCCTACGCTAAGACTCAGCCATGAGCGCTCCGCTACCGCTACTGGCGGTCACCTGTGGCGAGCCCGCGGGGGTCGGCCCGGAGCTCGTTGCAACGCTCGCGAATCACAGCGTCGCGGCACATCTGGTGGCGATCGGAGATCGTCAGCTGATCGCTTCGCGCGCAAACGCGCTCGGCATCCCAGCCGTGCTGCGAGACTGGGCGCCGGGCTTGCCGCGAGAGGCCGGTTGTCTTGACGTGTTGCATGTGCCGCTCGCCGAGCCCTCGCTGCCGGGTGCCCTGAATGCGGCCAATGCGTCGCATGTGCTCGCGATCCTCGACGCCGCGATCGACGGCTGCGTCGGTGGTCGTTTCGATGGCATGGTTACCGCGCCCCTGCATAAGGGCGTGATCAACGACGCGGGTGTCGCTTTTACTGGCCATACCGAATACCTCGCCGATCGCACGCACACAGACCGCGTCGTGATGATGCTGGCGGGCGGTGGCATGCGCGTTGCGCTGGCGACCACACACCTTGCGTTGAAGGATGTGCCCGCAGCGCTTACGGCCGAGTCTTTGCGCCAGACCTTGCAGATCCTGCATGCCGATCTGTGTACGCGATTCGGCCTCGCCAACCCCCGTATTCTGGTGGCCGGCCTCAACCCCCACGCCGGGGAGTCCGGGCACATGGGCAGGGAAGAAATCGAAGTCATCAGCCCGGTGCTGGACGCGCTGCGCGCTCAAGGGATGGCGCTGATTGGCCCGTTGCCCGCTGATACGCTTTTCACGCCGCATCAACTCGAGCGCGGTGACGCAGTGCTCGCGATGTACCACGACCAGGGCCTTCCAGTGCTCAAGTACGCCAGCTTTGGCGGTGGCGTTAACATCACGCTCGGCCTGCCGATCATCCGCACTTCGGTTGATCACGGCACGGCGCTTGATCTGGCGGGCACTGGTCGCGCCGATCCGGGCAGCCTGCATGCAGCAATTGGCTGTGCGATTGAAATGGTCAGCGCACAGCGCCGGGGGCACGCATGAAGCGGCGCGAATTCCTTGTTGCGACCGGCGCCAGCGCCTTGCTGGTGGCCTGCCAGACGACGCAACCGAAGCCGCAGCCAGAGCCCGTCAAGCCGCAGCCGCCTGTCGTCCCGCCAGTGGCGCGAGCAAAGCCGAAGATCGGTCTGGCGCTCGGGGGCGGCGCTGCGCGTGGTTTTGCGCATATCGGAGTCATCAAGGCGCTCGAAACCAACGGCATTTCGCCTGATATTGTCGTCGGCACGAGTGCCGGTAGCGTCGTCGGGGCGCTCTACGCCGCTGGGTTTGGCGCCTTCGATCTACAGAAACTCGCGTTCCAGATGGAAGAGAGCGCGTTCAAGGACTGGGCGCTGTTCGATCGCGGCCTGCTGAAGGGCGAGGCGCTCGAAGCCTTCATCAACAAACAGGTTTCAAACAAACCGATCGAAGGGCTCAAGCGTCGCTTCGCAGCGGTCGCGACCGACCTGCAGAACGGTGAGCCTGCTGCCTTTTCGGCCGGTAACGTGGGGCAGGCGGTGCGCGCCTCGTCCTCCGTGCCGGGGGTGTTCTCGCCGGTAGTGATCCGCGGGCGAGAATACGTTGACGGCGGTCTCGTCAGCCCCGTGCCGGCGCGTACCGCGCGCAGCATGGGCGCGGACATCGTCATCGCAGTGGATATCTCGCAGCGCCCCTCGGGCAAGAAGGGGGCCGGGAGTGTCGACGTGCTGCTCGATACGATTGCGATCATGGGCAATCGGATTGCGGACTACGAACTGCGCGATGCCGACGTGGTCGTGAACCCGAACATCAAGGGGCTGCCGGCGGCCAACTTCCAGCAACGCCACGAAGCGATCCTCGAAGGCGAGCGCGCCGGCTTCGGCGCGATCACGCGGATCCGCGAACGCCTGGCCGCATGGGACGCCAAACGATGAGCCGTCCGATTGATGGTCACCTCGCGCGCAAGCGCTTCGGCCAGAACTTTCTGGTCGACCAGAACATCATCCGCAAGATCATCGCCGCGATTGCGGTGAAGCCGGGCGAGCCGATTGTCGAGATCGGCCCCGGGCTTGGCGCGCTCACCGCGCCGCTGATCAACGCGGCGGGTCACCTGCATGTGGTCGAAATCGACCGCGACCTGATCGCCCGACTGAAAGAGAAATACAGCGCCGAGCAGATCACGATCCACGAGGGCGATGCGCTGAAGTTCGATTTCGGCACCCTCACGCAGAACGCCGCAGGCGCCTTGAAGGTGGTCGGCAACCTTCCCTATAACATCTCGACGCCGCTGCTGTTTCATCTCGCCGACTATGCGGCAGGCGTGAAGGAAATGACCTTCATGCTGCAGCGCGAAGTGGTGGACCGCATGGTCGCCGATCCCGATGAAGAAGCCTACGGCCGTCTCGGAGTGATGCTGCAGTACCGCTTCCACATGGACAAGCTGTTCGACGTGCCGCCAGGCGCGTTCCATCCGGCGCCGAAGGTCACCTCCGCGATCGTCCGCCTGATCCCGAAAGCGGCGTCGGAGCTCGATTGCCGAGATGAGGCCTTGCTCGCCAAAATCGTCACCGCAGCCTTCGGTCAACGTCGCAAGACCCTGCGCAACACGCTCAAGGGCATTCTCGACGACGCCGGTTTCACGACGCTGGGCATCAACCCCGGTGCGCGCGGCGAGACGCTCTCGCTCGCCGACTTCGTCCGCATTGCGAACTTCTGTGCCGTGCCAGCCTGACTGAGCACCGCTCGGGCAAAACAAAAGGGGCACGGCGATCACCGTGCCCCTTTGTATTTGGTGGGCCTCCTCGGAGTCGAACCGAGCACCAACGGATTATGAGTCCGCTGCTCTAACCAGGCATGAGCTAGAGGCCCTGATGCCTCTTCGCACCGTCAGATCGGGTCTCTCGCGTGGGCGGTTTGCTCGTCGTACTGAAAAGTACTGTTTCGCTCACCACTTCGCTGCGTGCCCACCTGTTCGGCGCGAACAGGCATGTGCGAATCGGCCCGCGCCGGCTGCGCGGGCGTCCGGTATTGCGATCAGCCCTCGCCGTCGAGGAAGCTGCGCAGCTTGTCCGACCGCGACGGGTGGCGCAGCTTGCGCAGTGCCTTGGCTTCGATCTGGCGGATCCGTTCGCGGGTGACGTCGAACTGCTTGCCGACTTCTTCCAGCGTGTGATCGGTGTTCATCTCGATACCGAAACGCATGCGCAGCACCTTCGCTTCGCGCGGCGTCAGGCTGTCGAGCACTTCCTTCGTGGCATCGCGCAGGCCGGAGTACTCGGCCGCATCGGCCGGTGCAACGGTGGCGTTGTCTTCGATGAAGTCGCCCAGATGCGAGTCGTCGTCGTCACCAATCGGCGTCTCCATGGAAATCGGCTCTTTGGAGATCTTCTGGATCTTGCGGATCTTCTCCTCGGGCATTTCCATCTTCACGGCCAGGGTTGCCGGATCCGGCTCAAGACCGGTTTCCTGCAGGATCTGACGCGAGATGCGGTTCATCTTGTTGATCGTTTCGATCATGTGAACCGGGATACGGATCGTACGCGCCTGGTCGGCGATCGAGCGCGTGATCGCCTGGCGGATCCACCAGGTTGCGTAGGTCGAGAACTTGTAGCCGCGGCGGTATTCGAACTTGTCCACCGCCTTCATCAGGCCGATGTTGCCTTCCTGGATCAGGTCGAGGAACTGCAGGCCGCGGTTGGTGTACTTCTTCGCGATCGAAATCACCAGACGCAGGTTGGCCTCGGTCATCTCGCGCTTGGCGCGGCGCATCTTCGCTTCGCCAGTGGACATCTGCTTGTTGATGTCCTTGAGTTCCTTCAGCGGAATGCCGATGCGTTCCTGCAGGTCGATCAGCTTCTGCTGCTCTTCCAGAATGGCCGGTTGCATGCGCATCAGTGCGGCCGAGTAACTCGCGTTCGCGCTGATTTCGCCCTTCAACCAGTCACGGTTGGTTTCGTTGCCCGGGAAGACCTTGATGAAGTGCTGGCGCGACATGCCGGCGCGCTCGACGCACAGGTCAAGGATCTTGCGTTCGTGCTTGCGGACGTTCTCCACCATGTGACGCACGGTGTCGCAGAGCTTCTCGATGGACTTCGCGGTAAAGCGGATGTTCATCAGCTCGGCAGAGATCTGGCCGTGGATCTTCAGGTAGGTCTTGTCGTCCGAGCCCTTCTTGCCCAGCGCCGCGATCATCTTGGCGTAGAGGCCGCGGATCACGTCGAAGCGTTGCAGGGCGTCGGTCTTCAGTTGCAGCAGCGACGCGCTGATCTTGCCCGCGCCGTCACCATCTTCGTCGTCCGCGTCTTCGTCTTCCTCTTCGTCGAGCTCGACGTCGTCGGCCGGCGCCGCTTCTTCCGGCGCGTTGGGGTCGATCAGGCCGTCGACGAGTTCGTCGATGCGCATCTCGTCCTTGCCAACCTTCTCGGCCATGTCGAGGATGTCGGAGACGGTCGTCGGGCAGGCGGAGATCGCCAGCACCATGTGCTTGAGGCCATCTTCGATGCGCTTGGCGATCTCGATTTCGCCTTCGCGGGTCAGCAGCTCGACGGTGCCCATTTCGCGCATGTACATGCGGACCGGGTCGGTCGTGCGGCCGAATTCGGAGTCGGCGGCAGACAGCGCTTGTTCGGCTTCTTCCTGTGCGGCTTCGTCGTCAACGACTTGCGGCACATTGTCGGAAATCAGCAGCTCTTCAGCTGCGGGGGCTTCGTCATAGACCTGGATGCCCATGTCGCCGAAGGTCGAGATGATCGATTCGATCTGCTCGGCATCGACCATGTCGTCCGGCAGGTGGTCGTTGATCTCGGCGTAGGTCAGGTATCCGCGCTCCTTGCCCAGCGCGATCAGCGACTTCAGGCGGGTGCGGCGCGCTTCGGCGTCGGCAGGCTGCAGCGCAGCGGCTTGGGCGAGCGCGAGATCCTTCTCCTTGGCCTTGGCCTTGGCTGACTTTGGCTTGGACGAGTCCTTGCGGGGGTCTTTGGATTTATCCGTGGCGGCCATGAAATCCTCGGGAAAAGGTCGCGAAAACCGATAATTATAACGTAGTCTCAGACCGTCTGGCCAGACTTAAGTTTCTGTTTTTTCGCAAGAAGCGAGCCCAGACGGGCCGCCGAGCTGCTGTCGGCGCGTCCGCTGGTGACTTGGATCTGCAGATTTTTCAATTCCGTCTCCACGGCCTGGAGCTCGAGTCGATCAAGCAGACCGCGCAGCGTTTCTTCGAGCTTGCTCTCGTCGATGTAGCCTTCTTCTATTGACTGCATTGCGCGCGTAATCGCCGCCTCGTGCGTGCTGTCGCGGAAGTGCTCGATCCAGGCGCCGAGCGGCGCGTCCAGCAGCGTTCCGTCTTCGCCAGCGTCAATGATCGCCATCACTGCGGCGCGTTCGGCAGTCTCCGGAAGGTGGCCAACCAGGGCGACCGGGACCTTGTCACCGAGGCGGGGACGCGCCAGCAAAACGCGCAGCAACTGCTGCTCGAGCGGGACAACGCCGACACGCGGCTCGGGCGGCGGCAGGCCTTTCTTGCCGAAGCGCCCTTTTTGCCAGTCGCCTTTCTGGAAGGGCTCGAACGCGGGGCGTGGCGGGCGCGGTGGGGGCGCGAGCCCCAGCGCGGCCGAAGTTTCCTCCGGGCTCAGTTGCGCCACGGCAGCGAGGTCTCGAACGATCTGAAGCCGCAAGACTTGCGCGGCAATCTTCGGGACGAATTCTTTCGCGTTGTGTACGAGGTGCGCGCGACCTTCGGCGGTTTGCAGGTCGCAACCCTCGGCCAGCGTGTCGAGCAGGAATCGGCCGAGTGGCGTGGCGTCGCGGGCGGCGAGCTGGAAGGCCTCGGCGCCGCGTTCGCGAACGAACGAGTCCGGATCGTGCTCCGCTGGCAGGAAGAGGAAGCAGACGGTCTTGTCGTCGGCGAGGTGCGGCAGGCTGGCTTCAAGGCCTCGTCGTGCAGCTTTGCGGCCGGCTTTGTCGCCGTCGAAACAGAACACCAATCGGTCGGCCTGACGCAGCAGTTTCTGGACGTGCGTCGGCGTGGTGGCGGTGCCGAGCGTCGCGACGGCGTTGTTGACGCCGTACTGCGCAAGCGCGACGACGTCCATGTAGCCCTCGACCACAATCACGGTGCCGGTCTCGCGAATGCCGACGCGTGCCTGCGGCAGGCCATACAGTTCGCGCCCCTTCTCGAACAGGGGCGTTTCCGGCGAGTTCAGGTATTTCGGTTCGCCTGCATCCAGGATGCGCCCGCCGAAGGCGATGACATTGCCGCGCGCGTCCTGGATCGGAAACATGATGCGATCGCGGAAGCGGTCGTAACGGCGACCGGCCTCGTTGTCGATGACCAGACCGGCCTCCGCCAATCCGCCGTCGTTGTACTTGGGGAAGGCCTTGTCGAGGCTTTGCCAGCCATCCGGCGCATAGCCGATGCCAAAGCGCGCGGCGATCTCGCCGGTCAAGCCGCGGCGTTTCAGGTAATCGACGGCGCGCGGGCTGCTTTTGAGTTGCTCCCGATAGAAACGCGCGGCGGTCGACATCACGTCGATCAGCGAGCGCTGCTGTTCGCGCCCGGGGCCGGAAAACGCCGGTCCCTCCTCGGGCACTTCAAGCCCCAGCTGTTGGGCGAGTTCCTTGACGGCGTCGACGAACCCAAGCCCTGAGTGCTCCATCAGGAAGCCGATCGCCGTGCCGTGCGCGCCGCAGCCAAAGCAGTGGTAGAACTGCTTGCTTGGGCTGACCGTGAAGCTGGGGGATTTCTCGTTGTGGAACGGGCAGCAGGCGGAATAGTTTGCGCCCGCCTTCTTCAACGGCACATAGCGCTGAATCAGGTCGACGATGTCAATCCGCGCGATGAGATCCTGAATGAAGGCCTGAGGAATCATGAACGTGCCGGGGCGGGCCGGCGACCGCCGCCAGCCCTAGGTCAGTATAGGCAAGCGAATTGAATCCGCTTGCCCGGTGTGTCAGGCCGAGAGCTTCGCCTTGACGCGTGCGGAGACGAGGCTCATGTCGGCGCGCCCGGCCAACTTGGTCTTCAGCGGGCCCATCAGCTTGCCGATGCCCGCGGGTCCGGCGGCACCTGTTTCGGCGATCGCGGCGTCGATCGCTGCATCGATTTCGTCAGCGCTCATCTGTGCGGGCATGTAGGCCGAGAGCACTTCGATCTCGAAGCGTTCGGCGCTCGCGAGGTCTTCGCGCTTGGCTTGCTCGTACTGGGCGACCGAATCGCGGCGCTGCTTGACCTGCTTTTCGATGACCGCCAGAACTGCGGCGTCATCCAGCTCGATCCGTTCGTCAACTTCGCGCTGCTTGATTGCGGCAAGCAACAGGCGCAGGGCGCCGAGGCGAGCGGTTTCCTTCGCGCGCATGGCGGACTTCATGTCTTCATTGATCTGAAGTTTCAGCGACATCGATGACTCCCAAACGAAGCGCGCCGGGTTCGATAGGTGGAACCGGAAGGCGCAAAAGCGCCGCGGAACGCTACCTTGACGGTGCGTTCCGCGGCGCATGTCTTGCGGCTGTTGGCAGCCTAGCTGCCGGAACCCTGCCTGCGCGCAGTTCGCCCCAGGGCGCCCGCGACGCGGTGGATTCTTAGTACAGCTTCGGCGGCAGCTGCTGGCTGCGCAGGCGCTTGTGCAGGCGCTTCACTGCAGCGGCCTTCTTGCGCTTGCGTTCGGCGGTCGGCTTTTCGTAGAACTCGCGCGAACGCAGCTCGGTGATGACACCGGCCTTCTCGATGGTGCGCTTGAAGCGACGGATCGCGACTTCAAACGGCTCGTTTTCCTTGAGGCGGATACCCGGCATTCTCAAAACCTCGAATTGATCAGTAGTCTGGACGGGTTCGACAATAAATCGAGCGCGCCCGTTGAGCGAAGCTCGCTAGTTTAACCAAACTCGCCAGGATTTCCAAGTCCACTGTCAAGTCCCGTCAACTGGGGTGTTCGCGCTACACTCGCGACCCCATGCAGATCCTTGGTATTGAATCCTCTTGCGACGAGACCGGCGTTGGCGTCTACGACACCGAACGCGGTCTGCTGGCGCATCGCGTTCATTCGCAAATCGCGATGCACGCGGAGTACGGCGGCGTGGTGCCCGAGCTGGCGTCGCGCGACCACGTGCGGCGCATCGTCCCCTTGGTGCGCGAGACGCTGGCCGCCGCGGGCTGCAGCGCAGAGTCGCTTGACGGCGTGGGCTATACCGCTGGCCCGGGGCTGGCCGGCGCCTTGCTCGTTGGTGCGGCCTTCGCTGAGGCGTTCGCGTTCGGGCTAGGTATTCCCGCACTACCGATTCATCACCTGGAGGGGCACCTGCTTTCCCCGCTGCTGTCGAGTGATCCGCCGACCTTTCCGTTCGTGGCGCTGCTCGTCTCAGGTGGGCATACGCAGCTGATGAAGGTCACCGGCGTTGGTGCTTACGAGCTGCTTGGCGAGACGGTGGATGACGCGGCCGGCGAAGCCTTCGACAAAACGGCGAAGCTGATCGGCCTTGATTATCCCGGCGGGCCGGCGCTTGCCCGGCTGGCGAGCGAGGGCGTGGCTGGGCGCTTCAAGTTGCCGCGCCCGATGCTGCATTCGGGCGACCTGCAGTTCAGCTTCAGCGGTTTGAAAACAGCGGTGCTGACGGCGACCAAGGCGCCGAGCTGGTCGCATGAGCAACGTGCAGACCTCGCGGCCGAGTTCCAGGAGGCGGTGACGGAGGTGCTTGTCGCTAAGGCGCTCGCTGCGCTGAAGGAAACCGGTTTGCGAACGCTGGTGGTGGCGGGTGGTGTTGGCGCCAACCGTCGCCTGCGCGAGCGCCTTGATGAAACGGCAGCCCGCCGCCGCCTTCGCGTGCATTATCCCGAGCTCGCGTTCTGTTCCGACAACGGCGCGATGATCGCCCTCGCGGCGGGCCTGCGCTTCGCCGGTGGCGCTACCGGCCAAACGGATGGGCGCTTTGCGGTGCGCCCGCGCTGGCCCTTGGGCGAGTTGCAGCCGCCGCGTTAGACGTTTTCCTTTTTCTTTCCGCCAATCCGGCTTTCCTTGCCGGCAATCAGGCGCGAGATGTTGTCCTTGTGGCGCCAGATCAGGACGGCGGACATTGCGATTGTCGCCGCCGTCCAGCTGACGCCGCTCACCAGAATATGGGTGAACACCGGTGCGGCCATTGCTGCCGCCAGGGCGGCGGCGGACGAGTAACGGGTCGTGAACGCGACCAGGAGCCAGGTCGCAAGCGTCAATCCGCCTGCGAGGGGGCTCATGGCGAGCAGTACGCCCGCCGCTGTGGCGACGCCCTTGCCGCCCTGGAAGCGCAGGAACACCGAGAAGACATGCCCCAAGAAGGCGAAAATCCCGGCCACAGCGGCATCGTTCTCAGTCAGACCGAGCGGCTCAGCCAGCGCGCGCGCCAAAAGCACTGCCACCGTGCCCTTGAGTGCATCGCCGATCAGCGTCAGGATGGCGGCCTTCTTGCTGCCACTGCGTAGCACATTGGTTGCCCCCGGATTGCCCGATCCGTACTTGCGCGGGTCTTCGAGGCCCATGGCCCGGCTGACGATGACAGCGAACGGCGTTGAACCGATGAAATAGGCGGCGAGTGCGACGATGACGGTCTGCATTGGATAATGGCGAAATTCGCTTCAGGAAATCGGAATGGACTTTATCTTTGTCGAGGGGCTTCAGGTCGAGGCTTCGGTCGGAATCTACGAGCGCGAAAAGCGCGCAACGCAGCCGTTGGAGATCAATCTGACCTTCGGCGTCCCCGATGCCGCAGCGGCGCGTGATGATATCGCCGATACGATTGATTATGACGTGGTTGTGGACCGGATCCGTGCGGTGTTGGCGGACCGCCACTTCAATTTGCTCGAAACGTTGGGCGAATTCATCGTCGATCTGCTGTTCAGCGAGTTCGGTGTGCCCTGGGTCCGGGTCTCGATCGCCAAGATGGGCGTGATGCGAGGTGTGCGGCGGGTAGGGGTGTTTATCGAACGAGGAAGGGATGAGCCGGCGCCACCGCGGCCACATTTCCAGTTCTGAGCCACGCGGTGGTGGCAGCACGAATTTGAGACGGAAATGAAACGGGCCCTTTCGGGCCCGTTTTTACATTCAGCGAATTTCCAGCTCGTTGAGCGCTTTGCCCGCGGCCAGCCATTCGGCGACCCAGCCCGGCTTGCGGCCGTGGCCAGTCCAGGTCTGCTCGGGTTTGGCCGGATTGCGATACTTGGCGGCACCAACCGTCTTGCGGCCAGCGGCCTTACGGCCCGGCTTGGCGGCTGCGCGCGGTTTGCGCGTCTTGGCGGCAGCGGGTTTCTTCTCGTCGCCCATCAAATCTTCCAGCGACATGCCGGCTTCGGTGACGATCTTATGTACTTTTTTCAGAACGTCGCGCTTCGCGGTATTGGCGCGGCGTTCGATTTCGCCCTCTACGCGCTTGAGCAGGCGTTTGAGTTCGGTGAGATTGAGCTTGGCAATGTCCATTGTTCCCCTCTGAGCTTTTCGCGTTGGTGGCCCGGGGTATCACTGCAGCCGGGTTATTTCATAAATACTGCAATTCCCGAATGAATGCAATCTCGAACTGTAATTCTGTTTCCGGAAATGGCGCCCAAATTGCCGGAGCTGGCGGTCAACCGCGCGGGTGATGCTCCGCATGCAAGCGCTTCAGGCGTTCGCGGGCAACGTGCGTATAGACCTGGGTGGTGGAAATGTCTGCATGGCCAAGCAGCATTTGCACGACGCGGAGATCCGCGCCGTGATTGAGCAGGTGCGTCGCGAAGGCGTGCCGGAGCACATGCGGCGAAATTCGCTCGGCTGCAATTCCGCACGCCATTGCGTAGGCTTTGACGATGTCCCAGAAGCGTTGGCGGCTCATCGGCGCCGCGCGCTGGGTAACGAATAGCGCTTGCGATGTGCGGCCCGATAGCAGCTGGGGCCGCGCTTCTCGGGCGTAGCGCTGGATCCATTCAAGCGCTATTTCGCCGACCGGCACGATCCGTTCTTTCGCGCCTTTGCCGAATAAGCGCACGAGCCCGGCGCTGAGATCGATTTCAGTCATTTTCAGTTCGATCAATTCACTGACACGCAGGCCTGTGGCGTAGAGCGTTTCGAGCATTGCGCGATCCCTCAGCCCGAGTGGTGTATCGACGTCCGGCGCGTTCAGCAGATCTTCGACCTGCCGTTCCGACAGGGTCTTCGGGACGCGCGGCGTTCGGGCGGGGGAGGCCAGATCGAGCGTGGGGTCGACCTGAATTCGGCCCTCCGCGAGCAGAAGTCGAAAATAGCGCCTGACCGTAGCAAGCACGCGGCGCTGCGTTGCGGCACGTGCGCGTGGTGCAAAGGCGTGCAAATAGGCCTGCAAATCGGACGCGCTTGCGTGGCCCAACCGGACGTTACGTTCGGCGAGCCATTTGGCACAGGCCATGAGATCACTTCGGTACGCCGCCAAGGTGTTCTTTGCGAGGCCGTCCTGGAGCCACAGCGTTTCGCAAAAGGTGTCGATGTCGGATTCAATTTCGACTGCGCTGATTCCGGCTTGGCTCATGCAAGGACTCCTTCGTGCCAAAGCAGCCAGCGCTTTGTTTCGATCAGCCAGCCTTCGGTGTGATTCGCGAAACCGCCAATGCCCTTGCTGCCCAGCACGCGATGGCAAGGCACTACAAGCGGAAACGGGTTGGCGCCGCAGGCCTGACCTACCGCACGCGCGGCGCTGCCCAGTGTGTGGGCCATTTCACCGTATTGGCGCGTTTGGCCGGCAGGGATTGCCGAGATCGCGCTCCATACCCGCCGCTGGAACGGGGTGCCGCGTTGCGCAAGCGGCAGCGCCGGAAAGGGCGTGCCGTCTTGCAGATAAGCATCGAGCGCCGTGGACATCGCTTCGCAGAGCGTGCCGCTCGCCGGAATGGTCGGCGTATCGGGTGCAAGGAAGACGAGCGTGAGCACTTGCTGACGAGCGACTGCAACGCCGAGGCGGCAGGTGGGCATTGCCAGAATGGCTGCGAAGTCGTCGGCAGATGTCATGGCCTTGTCCGTAGGCGGAGGGGCGAGGATCGCATTTTGCGAGGGACTGGCGGGTGACTGGGCAAGAAAAAGCCGGCGATGCTTGCGCACCACCGGCCCATGCTCTCTACCCCAAGAGCGATGAAACTGATATTTGCGAGGAATATATCAGCAGCTTTGGGGGTTTGGTAGTGAAATGTGAAAAACGCCCAGATCGATGCTCGTGCGCCTTACTTCTTGCCGAGTAGGGCGTCCTTCAGATCAGATTGCACCGGCTTGTCGCCGAACCAGATCTTGAGCAGCGCGGCATAGAAGTCTTCGCCCTGAATCTCCTTGCCCTTCGCTGTGCCGTTCATCAGCACACGGGTGGCGCTGCCGGTCCACTCGATACGGATGTCGCTCTTCTCAGGCACCTTGCCCATCGCCAGCAGGTTGGCGCGGAACTCTTCCAGTCGCGCTTTGATCTTCGCCATGTCGGCCTCGGTGCTGTTCTCCTGCACACCATTCTCAAGCGCTTCGGAGAGTTGTTCGGCCGAAAGGTCGCGCAGAGTGACGATCTGGATCCGTTTCGGGCCCTTCGCGCCGATTACGCCGCTGGCCGAGTCCGCCTTGGCGGGAAGGTAGAGGCCGATCGCGTAAACCTTGAAGAAGGCCTTCTTGCGCAGCCCCGCGCCGTTGAGGACGAGTTCCGCAGTGCCGGCGCTGGCCTTGTCTTCGAACTTGACGCCCGCGACGTCGATTGCCGCGAAGGCGGGGGTGATCAGAGCGGCCGACAGCAGCAGGGCTGCCAGGGTGCGATTGCGCATGGTTGTCTCCTCGTATTGGTTTGTTTTGTCGTCGGTCGATTGACCGCGGGTCCTTCATCCGTACTGTAGCGTACGGCAAGCGCTACAAAAAACAAACCCTCCGCGCGGGAGGGTTTGTTTCATTTCGTGGGGGGTCAGCTTCGGATTTCCCCGTCACCGAAAACCACCCATTTCTGACTTGTCAGGCCATCAAGGCCGACAGGCCCGCGCGCGTGAATCTTGTCGGTAGAGATGCCGATTTCGGCGCCGAGGCCGTATTCAAAGCCATCGGCAAAGCGCGTCGAGGCGTTGATCATCACCGAGCTGGAATCCACCTCGCGGAGGAAGCGCATTGCGCGGGTGTAGTTCTCCGTCACGATTGCCTCAGTGTGCTGCGACGAGTAATCGTTGATGTGGGCGATTGCCTCATCCACGCCGGTCACCACGCGGATGGCAATAATTGGCGCGAGGAACTCCGTCCGGTAGTCCTCTTCACTTGCAGCCTTGATACCGCCGAAACCGGCTGCTTCAAGGATTGCCTTCGACTCCGCGCAGCAGCGCATTTCGACGCCTTTGTCCGCATAGATCCGGCCGATGCGCGGCAGGAACTCTGCTGCGACGGCTTTCGCGACCAGCAGTGACTCCGCCGTGTTGCAGGTGCCATAGCGATGCGTCTTTGCGTTGTCTGCAATGCGCACGGCCTTGTCGAGATCCGCGTCCAGATCGACATACACATGGCAGTTGCCGTCGAGGTGCTTGATCACCGGTACGCGTGCGTCGCGCGAAATACGTTCGATCAAGCCCTTGCCGCCGCGCGGCACGATCACGTCGACGAATTCCGGCATCGTGATCAACTCGCCCACCGCTGCGCGATCGGTTGTCTCGATCACTTGCACTGCCGTTTGCGGCAGGCCCGCGTGAGACAAGCCATCACGCACGCAGGCTGCAATCGCCTGGTTGCAATGCAGGGCTTCTTTGCCGCCGCGCAGGATCGCGGCATTGCCGCTCTTCAGGCACAGGCCGGCGGCGTCTGCGGTTACGTTCGGACGCGCTTCGTAGATGATGCCGATCACGCCGAGCGGCACGCGCATCTTGCCGACCTGAATGCCGGTCGGGCGGCGCTTCACATCGGTGATTTCGCCAACCGGATCGGCGAGCGCGGCGATCTGCTCGAGGCCGGCGGCCATCGATTCGATCGTCTTCGCGCTCAGCGTCAGGCGGTCGATCATCGCCGGCTCAAGGCCGTCCAGTCGGGCCTGTTCCAGATCGCGGGCGTTCGCCGCCAGCAGCGCGTCGCCGCGCTCGCGGATCAGGCGAGCGATTTCGTTCAGGGCGGCGTTCTTGCTGGCGGTTGATGCGGCAGCCATGGCGCGCGAAGCAGCGCGCGCTTGGCGGCCCACCGTCTGCATATAGGTCTTGATGTCCACGAGAAAACTCTGCTGCAAGGGCAAAGCCGCATTCTAGCCGCTGGGCCGGCGTACCCGACGCAATCGCGGCAATTGCAACAATCGTGCGCATTGGGGCGAAAGTGAAGAATGCAACACTCTGATACACGATCGCTTGACGCGTGCATATCGTCCCCCAGAGAATGCACAGCACTTTTTGTTCAATCCCGTTCCCCAAGGAGCGACCCATGCGCAAGTTCAACGACATCGCCAAACAAACCGGCCCCAACGCCGGCGGCGTGCGCATGCTCGCCTCCCATTCAAGCGTTGTGGGTAATGCCATGGCTGCTGCCGCTCGACGCGGCAACCCGTGCATTCACCCGGCTCTGATTAGCTAGCGGCGGGCTCCGTTCCCGCCACCCAATGTGGGCGGGAACGAAAGCAGGCTGTAGCCAAAAACCCCTTTCTTTCCCGCACTTTTGAAGTGCGCGTGACGCTATCCGCGTCGCGCGAATCTCGACGGCGTTCCGCGATCCGGTCGCCAGGAGACGAATTATGTTTGCGTACTGGATGCGTGCCCTCGCACCCGAGGGCAGCCTCTGGCGGCATCGCGACTACATGCGGCTGTTTCTGGCCAGCACGCTCGCGACGCTCGGGGCGACCGTTTCTCAAATGGCGCTGCCACTGACTGCGGTGCAACTGCTCGATGCCAGTGCAACGCAGATGGGCATCCTCGCTGCGTGCGAACTGCTGCCCTTTGCGTTGTTCAGCTTGCCCGCCGGCGTGTGGGTAGATCGTTCGCGCAAGAAGCGCTTGTCCGCCACCTTTGACATCCTCGGCGCTGCGGCGCTGGCGCTGGTGCCGATCGCGCACCTCGCTGGTGTGTTGTCCCTGCCCGTGCTTTACATCGCCGGCTTCATGGTGGGTTGCAGCTTTGCGATTGGCGGAACCGCGATGCAGGTGTTCATTACCCAGCTGGTTGGGCGTGACCGTTTGGTCGAGGCGAACAGCAAGCTGTCGGCGGCGGGATCGATTGCCGGCATCGTTGGCCCCGCACTGGCGGCGATCGTGGTGGATGCGGTTGGCGCGCCATTGGCCATTACGCTGGACGCCTGCGGTTTTGCATTGTCCGGGTTGCTGGTGCTTTCGATTCGCCGCGACGATCCGCCGGTTGTGGCCGAGCGGCGCCCGATGTGGCCGGAGGTTGTCGATGGCCTGCGCATGGTGTGGCGCCATCCGCTTCTGCGCTCGCTCGCGGTGGCGGCGGCGATCTGGATCATGTTGTTTGACAGCTTCCGCGCGCTGTATGTGCTGTTCGCGACACGTGAGCTGCTGCTGGGTGCGAAGGATCTTGCGCTGATCAACACCCTGGGCGCGCTTGGGGCGTTGCTCGGTGCCGCCGCCGCGCACCGGCTTGAACGCACGCGCGGCGCGCGGCCGACGCTGCTGCTGGGCTATCTGCTCTGCGGTGTCGGCTATGGCGCCTATGCCGCGATGCAGCCGGGCTGGCAGCTCACCGCACTGGGGGCGGGCTTGGCGATGCTGGTGATCGACTTCGGCGCGACGATGTATTCGATCACCTACATCAGTCTGCGGCAGCAGGTTACGCCCGACGCGATGTTGGGCCGCATGACCGCAACGATGCGTTTCCTCAGCGTGTCCGCGGCGCCGATTGGGTCCGCGACAGCTGGGCGGATGGGCGACCTTGCCGGCTTGCACGCCACTTTGTTTAGTGTCGCGCTACTGGGCTGCCTTCTTGCTCTTGGCGCAGCGCGCTGGATGCCCGCGACGCGCAGAAGCACACCGATGGTTTATGAATTGTCCGAACAGGGAGTGATGAAATGAACAAACAGAAAGTCATTCATGTCCGGGCTGCAGAGCCCGACGACTGGCGAGCGGTGCACGCGATCATGACCGCCCCGGTCGCCGCGGCCTGCGCTTTCGGTACCCCTTACCAGGGGCCGGAGCGCTATCGCCGGCAACTGGCAGAGCCCGGGCAGGATCACTGGTTGCTGGCTTGCTCTGGCAACGAGGCGGTCGGCGCCGTGATCCTGATGCCGCAAGTGCCGGCGCGGCGCGCGCACTGCGCACGCCTGGCGATCGTGGTGCGCGACGATTGGCAGCGTCGTGGCGTTGGTGCGCAGCTGATGAAGTCTGCTCTCGATCTGGCCGACAACTGGCTCGGTATTGGCCGGATCGAACTGGAGGTGTTCATCGACAACATTGCTGCGATCTCGCTCTACCGGCGTTTTGGCTTTGATACCGAAGGCTGTTCGCGTGGCTTTGCCCTGCGCAACGGTGTGCTGGTCGATGCCTACCGCATGGCGCGCCTGCGCGGCATCGCGCCGTGGGTGTCGCCGGCCGCCGGTGCGACAATTGCGGCATGAGCGCTTGGCGTTGGGACATCTTCTGCACCGTTATCGATAACTACGGCGACATCGGCGTCTGCTGGCGGCTTGCGCGGCAACTCGCGAGCGAGCACGACGCCGATGTGCGGCTGTGGGTGGATGACCTCGCGAGCCATAGCCGCTTGCTCGGGGATGGCGACGTGCCTGCAAGTGGTGTGGAGGTTCATCACTGGCGTCAGGAGGCTACGCCCGACGCCTCGGCCGACGTGGTGGTGGCCGGTTTTGGCTGCCGCCTGCCGGAAACCTACGTTGCGGCGATGGCGGCGCGGCCGCGCGCGCCGGTCTGGATCAACCTCGAGTACCTCTCCGCCGAGGCTTGGGTGGAGGGTTGCCATTTGCTGCCCTCACCGCACCCGCGCCTGCCGCTGACCGAACATTTCTACTACCCGGGGTTCACACAGCAGACCGGCGGTTTGCTGCGTGAGGCGCGGCTGCTTGAAGCGCGCGACGCCTTTCGGCGCGATAGCGCAGCGCAGGCGGCACTCTGGCAGTGCCTTGGCGTGGATGCGCCGTCGCCCGATTCGCTGCGGGTTTCCTTGTTCGCCTACGAGAACCCCGCCTTGCCGGATCTGCTTCAAGCGTGGTCGGTGGGCGGCAATGAGATCTGGTGTGGCGTACCCGAAGGGCGTGTGTGGAAATCGGTGGAGGCCTGGCTTGGTGCGCCGCTGTCGCTCGGGCGTTCGGAAAGCCGCGGGCGGCTGGTGCTTGCGCCACTGAGGTTTGTCGATCAGGCGCGCTACGACCAGTTGCTGTGGTCCTGCGACGTAAACTTCGTTCGCGGCGAGGATTCCTTCGTGCGGGCCCAGTGGGCAGGGCGTCCGCTGGTCTGGCACATCTACCCGCAAGACGAGGCGGCGCACCTGGTCAAACTGGAGGCCTTCCTCGCGCGCCAGGTCGCCGGCTTGGCCGAGCGCGATGCTGAAGTGCTGCGGCGGATGCAGCACGCCTGGAACACAGGCGGTGCGATCGTGTCTGCCTGGGCTGATTTCATGGAGGCGCTGCCGCGATTGCGCGAACACGCGGAAGCCTGGTGCAGAGATTTGTCTGC
Source organism: Niveibacterium sp. COAC-50 (assembly GCF_013184235.1). Classification (NCBI taxonomy): domain Bacteria; kingdom Pseudomonadati; phylum Pseudomonadota; class Betaproteobacteria; order Rhodocyclales; family Rhodocyclaceae; genus Niveibacterium; species Niveibacterium sp. COAC-50. Next base: position 17,925 of record NZ_JABCJM010000009.1, on the reverse strand, counting down.
GCAGCGCGATCTGGCGGCGGGGCTGGCGCAGTTCGCAAAAATCAAGTTAAAATAATAAGTTATCCATGTTTGTGGCGCCGGTTGGCGCCTTTTCCGTTATATCAGGTGCCCCGATGAAAACCGCCCAAGAACTCCGTGCCGGCAATGTCGTGATGGTCGGCTCCGAGCCGCTCGTCGTCCAGAAAGCCGAGTACAGCAAGTCCGGCCGCAACGCCTCTGTTGTGAAGATGAAGTTCAAGAACCTGCTGACCGGCTCGGGTTCCGAAACTGTTTACCGCGCTGACGACAAGTTTGAAGTTGTGACGCTGGATCGCAAGGAAGTGACCTACTCCTACTTCGCCGATCCGATGTATGTGTTCATGGACGCCGAGTACAACCAGTACGAAGTCGAAGCCGAGAACATGACCGAGGCGCTGAAGTATCTGGTCGATGGCATGGCGCTGGAAGTGGTGTTCTACGAAGGCAAGGCGATCTCGGTCGAACTGCCGAACAGCGTCGTTCGTGAAGTGATCTACACCGAGCCGGCCGTCAAGGGCGACACCTCGGGCAAGGTCATGAAGCCGGCCAAGATCTCGACCGGTTTCGAACTGCCGGTGCCGGCCTTCGTTGAAATCGGTGACAAGATCGAAATCGACACCCGCACCGACGAGTACAAGAACCGCGTCAAGTAATCTGCCGGTTGTTGTCACAGCAAAAAGGGCCCCGCGGGGCCCTTTTGTTTTTTGGTCGGCTGATTCATTCCCAGCCGCTCGGCGCCGCAGCCTGCTCGCAGGCCACCTGCACCCGTTCGCCGGTCTCCAGCCACACCCCGGTGAGGCAGCCGCCCCACACGCAGCCGGTGTCCAGCGCCAGCACGCCATTCGCATTGTAGTAGCCGAGCGCCGACCAGTGGCCGCATACCACGGTGTGGCTGGCGCTTCGGCGCCCTGGCACCGCGAACCACGGCAGGATTCCGGCGGGCGCTGCGTCGATCGGGCCCTTGTACTTGAGCGCCATCTCGCCGGTGGCGCTGCAAAGGCGCATGCGGCACATCGCGTTGACGATGACGCGCAGGCGATCCCAGCCTTCGAGGGCGTCATTCCATGCAAGCGGTTGGCTGCCCCACAGGTTCTGCAGGAACACCTGCCAGTGGGGCCCCTGCAGCGCACCTTCAACCTCATGGGCGAGCAATCGCGCTTGCGCCACGCTCCAACCGGGCAGCAGGCCGGCGTGCACCATCGCGAAGGTCTCGTCGACATGCATCAGCGGCTGGAAACGCAGCCAATCGATCAGCGCCGCGCGGTCGGGGGCATCGAGGATGTCGTCGAGCGTGTCGTCGGCACCGCGCCGCATCGCTCCGCTGGCGACGGCCAGCAGATAGAAGTCGTGGTTGCCGAGCACCGTGACAGCACTCTTGCCGAGCGCACGAATGCGACGCAGCACCGCGGCGTTGTCCTTGCCGCGGTTTACAAGGTCCCCGGTCAGCCACAGTTCATCGCGACCGGGCTGGAAGCCGGCGGCGTCAAGAAGCCGGTCGAGCGGTTCGAGTTGTCCTTGCAGGTCGCCGACGGCGAATCTCATGCGTGGCGCTCCTGTTTGTCGGGCCGGATCAAGGCTTGCGCGAATCGCGCGCGGTGGCGCGAATCTCGATCACCTTGGCGTACTTGATGAAGCTGTTGAAACAGCCGATGCCGATATGTACCAGCCCGGCGCCGCCATCGAGAAAGCCGCGCCGCACGATGTAGAACTTGATGAAGCGGAAGATCGGGCTCAGCCAGAGTTTTGTCGCACTTGGCTCGAAACCTTCGGTCACGAGCGCCTCGGCGGCCAGTGTGGTGTAGCGGTTCTGCTTCGCGAGGTAGGACTCCAGCCCTTCTTCGGAATGGTGTAGCAGATCGCCCTTGAGGCGCCCCACATCACCCAGCGCGGTGACCTTCTCATGCACCAGGTCGTCGGACCAGCGCGCATGGCGGCGGTCGAACAGCCGCAGGGACAGGTCCGGATAGCCTTCGCCGTGGCGCAGGTAGCGCCCGAGGAAACGGTTGCAACGCGGGAACTCGAAGGCGCGATGCGTTGGTGCGGCGAGCTCGCGCTGGATCTCGGCCTGCAGCGCGGGCGTCACCACCTCGTCCCCGTCGATGCACAGCACCCACTCGTTTTTCGCCTGATCCACGGCGAACTGCTTCTGCGGGCCGAAGCCGAGCCAATCCTGATGGATCACACGGGCGCCGGCCCGCTCCGCGATGGCACAGGTGTCGTCGCTGCTGCCGGAATCCACCACCACGATCTCGTCACAGAAGGCGAGGGAGGTCAGCGTCTCGGCGAGGGTTGGCGCGCAATCGCGCGTGATCAGGACGGCGGAAAGGGCTTGGCGTTCGCTCATGCGCGCAATTATAGGCGTCGTGGCGTCGACGCGATTTGCCGATAACGGCCGCCGCCGGAATAATCCGGGCCATGCGAGAGATCCTGATCGTCAAAACCTCCTCGATGGGGGACGTCATCCAGTACCTGCCGGCGGTGACCGACATGCACGCACGGGTGCCGGACCTGGCGATCGACTGGGTGGTCGAGGCGCCGTTCGCGCCGCTGGTACGTTTGCACCCGGGCGTGCGGCGCGTGATCCCGGTCGCCCTGCGTAGCTGGCGCAAGCGCTTGCTGGCGCCCGCGACCTGGTCGGCATTCGGCGAGTTCCGCCGCTCGCTGCGCGAAGTGCGTTACGAGCGTGTGATTGATGCGCAGGGCTTGCTCAAGAGTGCAGTACTCGCTCGCATGAGCGGCGCACCGGTGGCGGGCTACATGCCTGACAGCGCGCGCGAGCCGATTGCTACCCGGCTGTATGCCGAGAAGTATCGCGTGTCGTGGCAAATGCATGCGGTGGAACGCAATCGACGCCTCACCGCCGCGATCTTCGACTACCGCCTCGACCTGCCCTTGGACTATGGCATCGCGGCGCCTGCGCCGCGCGACGATGCGTGGCGGCCCGCAGAACCCTACGTGGTGCTGCTGACCGCGACCAGCCGCGACGAGAAGCTGTGGCCGGAGCCGAACTGGATCGAACTCGGGCGCGCGCTGGGGCGACGCGGTCTGAGCTGTGTGCTGCCCGCCGGTAGCGATGTCGAGCGTGCCCGCGCACAGCGCATCGCCGCCGAACTGCCGCACGCCTTGGTGGCACCGCCGATGCCGCTCGATGCGCTGGCAACGCTCATCGAGCGCGCGCAATGCGTGGTTGGGGTGGATACCGGCCTGTCGCACCTTGCTGCGGCACTCAAAGTGCCGGTCGTGGCGCTGTATCTGGCGACGGAGCCGGGCGCCAACGGCGTCGCCGGTGGGCGCAACGCGGTGAACCTTGGCGGCAAGGGGCAGAAGCCTTCCGTGGCACAGGTGCTGCAAACCCTCGCACCGTGGGTCGCATGATCGGCCGCCTGCTGTACTCAACGGCGTGGTACATCGCCGCGCCGCTGATCTTCCTGCGCCTCGTCTGGCGTGCGCGCCGTCAGCCGGAATACCTGCACAACCTGGGCGAACGCCTCGGCTTTCATCGGCAACCCGCCGCAGCGCCCCTTATGTGGGTGCATGCGGTGTCGGTCGGCGAAACGCGTGCCGCGCAGCCGCTGGTGCGTGGCCTGCTCGCGAAATACCCGCAGCACACGCTGCTGCTGACACAGATGACGCCGACCGGGCGCGCCACGGCGCTGGAGCTCTTCGGCGCGGATCCGCGCGTCAGGGTGGCCTATCTGCCCTACGACACCCCGGGGTGCGTCAGGCGTTTCATGCGGCACTTCCGGCCGGCATTCGGGGTCGTGATGGAGACTGAGGTGTGGCCGAACCTGTTGCGTGGTGCGAGGCGTGCTGGCGTACCGGTGCTGTTGGCGAACGCGCGACTCTCCGAGCGCTCGGCGCGCGGCTATGCGCGGCTCGGCGGTTTCGCGCGCAGCGTGTTTGCCGACCTTGCAGCCTGTGGCGCGCAGACGGAAGCGGACGCCGCGCGTCTACGCGCGATGGGCGCCGATCCAGTCCAGGTTACCGGCAATCTGAAGTTCGAGATTGCCGCGCCAGCCGAGCAGCTTGCGCTCGGGGCTGTGTTCCGGCTGCGCTTTGGGGGGCGACCGGTGCTGGTGGCCAGCAACACGCGGCAGGGTGAAGAGGGGCCGCTGCTCGATGCGTTCTTGCGCCGTGCGCCGGCAAATCTGCTTTTGGTAATGGTGCCGCGACACCCGCAGCGATTCGACGAGGTGGCCCGCCTGATCGCACAACGCGGCCTGACCTATGAGCGCCGCAGCGCTGCGGATGCGCCGATCGCGGCTTCAACGCGGGTGTGGTTGGGCGACAGCATGGGCGAAATGTTCGCTTACTACGCCTGTGCGGATGTCGCGATCGTGGGAGGCAGCTGGGCGCCGCTGGGCGGTCACAACCTGATCGAGGCCTGTGCGGTGGGTGTGCCCGCAATCGTGGGGCCACACACCTTCAACTTTGCTCAAGCGACGGCGGACGCGATCGCGGCCGGTGCGGCGTTGCGTTGCGCCGACGCGGATGAAGCAGTTCGCGCTGCGCTGGCGCTGCTGGCCGATGCTGCGCGACGTAACGCGATTGGCGCAGCTGGGCGTGCCTTCAGTGCGCATCATCGTGGGGCGCTCGCGGCGACGCTGGCGCTCGTCGACACGCTCGCGCCGAAATGAAACAGGCCCCTCACGAGGGGCCTGTTGGCGTGCAGCGATTGGCGTTTACTTCTTCTTGGCGGGCTTCGCCGGCGCCTCGGTTTTCTTCGCGGCGGGAGCGGGCTCGGCCTTCTTCGGCTCGGCCTTGGCCGGTTCAACCAGCGGTTGCGGGTTGGTCGCCGGCACCACGATCGGACGGCCCGCGGCCGCCGGGTCGAGCAGGGCGTTGATGGTCTTGAGATCGTCCTCACTCAGTGTGCCGGCCGCGCTCTTCAGTCGCAGTTGCGCGATCGCGGTGTCGTAGCGGGCGCGTGCGAGCTGCCGGAAGGTGTCGTAATACTGGGTTTCGGCGTTCAGCACGTCGATGTTGATACGCACGCCCACCTGATAACCCAGCTTGTTCGACTCGACCGCGCTCTTCGACGAGATCAGCGCGGCTTCGTAGCCAGCCACCTGCGCGATGCCACTGCTGACACCCAGGAAAGCCTGCTGCGCACCCAGTGTTGCGGAGCGACGTGCGTACTCGAGATCCGAGCGGGCCTTCTCACGCAGCGCAACCGCCTCACGCACCTTCGACTGCGTGTAACCGCCAGCGAAGATCGGAACGTTGATTTGCACACCGATCGAGCCCGAGGTGGTTTTCGCTTCGGTGGCGAGGATGTCGCCCAGCGAACCGCTGTGGTTGTAGCCGTACTTGGCGACAACGTCAGCGGTCGGCAGGTGGCCCGAACGTGCGCTCGAGACTTCGCGGTCGGCGATCTCGGCGGCCAGCTGCGCTTGCTGGGCAGAGAGGTTGCCTTCGGCCGCCGTCGTTGCCCATTGCGACATGTCGTTCGGCTGCGGCTGTTCGAAGCGCACGCCTTCGCGCAAGGGGGCGAGGGCGCCCTGATCCTTGCCGGTGACCTGCTGCAGGGCCTGCCGCTTGACGATCAGGTCGGCCTGCGCTGCCGCTTCACGGGCGACCGTGAGGTCGTAACGCGATTGCGCTTCATGCACGTCGGTCACGGTCGTGGTGCCCACCTCAAAGCTCTTCTTCGCGAGTTCGAGCTGCTGCAGGTTGGCGGACTTCTGCGCCTGAATGCTGGCAAGCGTTTCGGCCGCGTTCAGTTGGTCGAAGTACGCGGTTGCAACGCGCAGGATCAGGTCTTGGCGTGCGCTCTGCGCCTGCAACTCGGCCACCGTCGCGGCGAGTTCGCCTTCGCGGTACTGGTACCAGTTCTGCAGACGGAAGATGGGTTGCGTGAGCTGGACGCCCCAGTTGTTGCTGTTATAACGCCCGGAGATCTCAGGCAGCGGCAGATCACGTGAGGTGTCGTTGTATTGCGTGCCGGCCGAGGCCCCGATCTGCGGCAGCAGCGCGGACAATCCCTGCGCCTTGCGCTCACGGCCAGCCTCCGATGCCGCGCGCGCCGAGGCGAACTGCGCGTCGTTATCCAAGGCATCACGGTAGGCCTGCATCAGGTCTGCCGAGTGGGCGCTGCCTGCGAACAGGCCTGCGATCGCGATGCTGAGCATTCGCTTCATGAATCCATCACTCCGTCAGTATCTCGGCATTGTCGGGTCGACCTGTTCGGCCCAGCCGGCGACCCCGCCGGCCAGGTTAAACACCTGGGTCAAACCGTGCCGTTCAAGAAAATAGGCCACCTGCATGCTGCGGGCGCCGTGATGACAGATCACCACGACGGGCGCATCGGGCTCCAGCTCTTCCGCCCGCATCGGCACGCTGGCCATCGGCATCAGCTGTGCGTCGGCGATATGGCAGATGTCGTACTCCCACGCTTCCCGCACATCGAGCAGATGTGGTTTGGCGCGCGATTCATCGGCCAGCCATTCAGCCAGCGCGCGGGGCGACAGCTGCTGCATCAGAAGTTGAACGCGCTCTTGGCGGGCACGCGCAGCGCCGGCACCAGGGTGTCGAACACGTTCTCGGTGCTGTACTGGCCTTCGCCGGTGCAGGTGATCAGTTGCCCGACCATCACCGGCGCGCTGCCGACGAAGGCGAACAGACGGCCACCGGGCTTGAGCTGTTCAAGCATTGCTTTCGGCACTTCCGTTACGCCTGCGGATACGACGATGACGTCGTAGGGGCCGCGCTCAGGCCAGCCAGCGGCGCCGTCGCCTTCTTCAACGATCACGTTCTCGATGCCCGCCGCGGCGAGGTTTGCTGCGGCAAGGCTGGCGAGTGCCGGGTCGATCTCGATCGAGCGGACCCAGTCGGCGCGCGCAGCGAGCAGTGCGGCCATGTAGCCGGACCCAGCGCCGATTTCCAGCACCTTGTCCGTCTTCTTCGGTGCGACGGCCTGCAGCACCTTGGCTTCAAGCTTGGGTTCGAGCATCGCGGCGCCACCGGGCAGCGGCACGGCGATATCAGCGAAGGCCAGGTTACGAAAGGCTTCGGGGACGAAGCGCTCGCGCTGGACAGTCATCAGGGTGTCGAGCACCTCGGGGTCCAGAACCTCCCATGGCCGGATCTGTTGCTCGACCATGTTGAAGCGCGCTTGTTCGAAATCCATTTCTTGCTCCTCGACAATGCCTTGAAATCAATGCGTTAAGCCAATGCTCTAAGCCTGCAATTCTAGCCCAGGCTGCGGCCCTGAGGCCGCCCTGTGTAACGTTTGGTAGCTGTCGGTGACCTTTGATACACAGCGCCCTTAGCTTTTTGCCGCCGGCGCCGCGATCCGGTACCACGCGGCGTACAGCGCGGGCAGGAAGAGCAGCGTCAGAACGGTTGCCACCGCCAGGCCGCCCATGATCGCCACCGCCATCGGCCCGAAGAAGGCGCTGCGCGTGAGCGGGATCATCGCCAGGATCGCCGCTGCCGCCGTCAGCATGATCGGGCGGAAGCGCCGTACGGTGGATTCGATGATCGCTTCCCACGGCGTGCGACCGGCTTGCAGGTCTTGCCGGATCTGGTCCACAAGGATCACCGAGTTGCGCATGATCATGCCCGACAGGGCAATGGTGCCCAGCATCGCGACGAAGCCGAAAGGCTTGTTGAAGGCGAGCAGGGATACCGTGACCCCGATCATGCCGAGCGGCGCGGTCAGCACCACCATCGCGACGCGCGAGAAGCTCTGCAGCTGGATCATCAGCACCGTCAGCACGACAAGGATGAACAGCGGCATGCCGGCGGCGACCGACTTGCCGCCCTTGGCGCTTTCCTCCACCGAGCCGCCGACGTCGATGTGATAGCCGAGCGGCAGTTTCGCGCGCAGCTTGGCGATCTCGGGTTCGAGCTGGGCAGTCACGGTGGCCGGCTGCACGGTGCCATAAAGGTTTCCGCGCACGGACACGGTCGGTACCCGATCGCGTCGCCACACAATGCCGGGCTCGAAGCTGTATTCCAGCGTGGCCACCTGCGTCAGCGGCACGCCGCGCCCGCTGCCGGTCGGCAGCATCAGTTCCGACAGCAGCGAGAGATGCTCGCGCTCAACCGGTGCGCCGCGCACCGTGATCTGGATTGTCTCGGTGCCTTCGCGCAGCTCGCTGATGTTCTGCCCGTTCACCGAAGTGTTGAGGAAGTTCGCCACGTCCTGCACCGACAACCCGAGCAGCCGCGCCTTCTCGGGGTCGACGTGCACCTTTACGACCTTGGAGGCTTCGTCCCAGTCCTTCTGCACGTTGGCAAGCTGCGGGTTCTTGCGCATCACCTGCGCGACCTCGTCGGCCAGCTTGTGCGCCACGGCGTGGTCCGGCCCGCTCACGCGGAACTGCACCGGAAACCCGACTGGCGGGCCGTTCTCGAGCCGGTTGATCGACGCGCGCAGTTCGCCGTAATCGTGCTCGAACAGCGTAATCATCTTGCTGCGCAGGGCCTCGCGCTCGGCAGCGCCCTTCGTCAGCACGACGAACTGCGCGAAGTTGGCTTGCGGCAGTTGCTGGTCAAGCGGCAGGTAGAAGCGTGGGCTGCCGGTGCCGACGTAGGCAACGTAGTTCTCGATGCCCGGTTCCTTCGCCAGTACTGCTTCGAGCCGCTTCACTGCGTTCTCCGCCGCGTGGTACGAGGCCCCCTGCGCGAGGCGCAGGTCGATCAGCAGTTCGGGTCGCGTTGAATCGGGGAAGAACTGCTGCGGCACGAACTTGAAGCCCCAGATTGCGATCACGAAGGTGCCCAGCGTCGCGCCGATCGTGATCCAGCGGAAGCGCACGCACCATTCCACTGCGCGGCGGAACGTGCGGTAGAAGCCGGAGTGGTAGATCGCGTCTTCGCCGTGGATGCCCTGATGCGCCGCTGCGCGCGCCTGCAAGCGCGCAGCCAGACCCGGCGCATAGCGCGCCAGCCAACGGTTGAAGCGGCTCGGCTTGCCGTTCGCGGCGGCGAAATCGGGCAGCAGGTGGTAGCCGATGTAGGGCACGAACAGCACTGCGGCCACCCACGACACCATCAATGCAATGACGGTGACCTGAAAGATCGAGCGGGTGTATTCACCGGTGCTGGACTGCGCGGTGGCGATCGGCAGGAAGCCCGCTGCGGTGACCAAGGTGCCGGAGAGCATCGGCATCGCGGTGGAGGTGTAGGCGAAGCTCGCCGCCTTGGCGCGGTCCCAGCCTTGTTCCATCTTCGTGGCCATCATCTCGACCGCGATGATCGCGTCGTCGACCAGCAGGCCGAGCGCCAGGATCAGTGCGCCGAGCGAGATCTTGTGCAGGCCGATCTCAAGCTGATGCATGAAGACGAAGGTGATCGCGAGCACGACCGGAATCGAGATCGCGACCACGATGCCGGTGCGCAGGCCAAGCGAGATCAGGCTCACCGCCAACACGATCACGACCGCCTCGGTCAGCGAGCGCACGAACTCCTGCACCCCGTGCTGCACGGCATGCGGCTGGTCCGCCACGCGTTCGAGTCGCACCCCGATCGGTAGCTGGGAGTCGATACGCTTGATCGCCTCGTCGAGGTGATGACCCAGCGCGATGATGTCGCCGCCGCTGCGCATCGCGACACCGATGCCGAAGGCTTCGTGGCCCATGAAGCGCATCTTGTTGCTGGGCGGATCGATGTAGCCGCGTTTGACCTCGGCCACGTCGCCCAGGCGGAAGCTGCGTCCGCCCGCACGTATCGGCAGCTCGCGGATCGTATCGAGGTTCTCGAACTGGCCGGTGGGGCGCAGGAAGATGCGCTCGTCCACCAGTTCGTAATAGCCCGCTGCGGCCTTCGCGTTCTGGCCGACGATGGCGTCGACAACGGTACGAACATCGAGGCCCAGCGTCGCGAGTTTCAGGTTCGAGAACTCGATGTAGACGCGCTGCTCCTGCTCGCCGAAGAACTCGACCTTCGCGACGTCCGGCACCTTGAGCAGTTCGCCGCGGATCGTATCGCCATAGCGCTTCAGGTCGGCGTAGCTCATGCCTTCCCCGACCAGGGCGAAGATGTTGCCGAAGGTGTCGCCGAACTCGTCGTTGAAGTACGGGCCCTGCACGCCAGCGGGCAAGGTGTAGCGGATGTCGCCGACGCGCTTGCGCACCTGGTAGAACATCTCCGACATCTTGGTCGAAGGCATCGAGTCCTTGAAGATCAGGAAGATCAGCGACTCACCCGGCTTGGAGTAGCTGCGGATGAAGTCGGTCGCGCCGAGTTCCTGGATCTTCTTCTCCAGCTTGTCGGTGACCTGCTGCTCGACTTCGGTCGCGCTGGCACCGGGCCAGTTCGTGCGCACCACCATCACCTTGAAGGTGAAGGGCGGGTCTTCCGACTGCCCGAGCTTGGTATAGGCGATCACGCCGACGAGCGTCAGCACCACCATCAGATAGAGCACCAGCGCTTGATGGCGCAGGCCCCAGTCAGAGAGGTTGAAGCGCTTCATCGCTGGCTATCCAGGGCAACGGGCGTGTTGTCGGGCACTGGCTTGACCTTGTCGCCGGCCGCCAGGCGATGGGCGCCGACAACCACGACGCGGTCGCCGTTCGCCAGGCCGCTCTCGATCAGGGCGCCGTCTTCCCGCCAGGCGCCGACCTTCACGCTGCGCGGTTGCAGGGTGCCGTCGGCACTCACCACCCAGACGCTGGGGGCGCCGGACTTCTGGATCAGCGCGCCGTGGGGCAGCACGATGCTCGACTTCTGCTGTGTCGGGAACGCCACCGCGGCGGTGGCGCCAAGCGCGAGCTTGTCGTCCGCACGTGGCACCGAGATGCGAACCGCGTAGGTTCGGGTTGTCGTGTCGGCGGCGGCGGCCACTTCCCGCACGGCGCCCTCGAACACCTGATCCTGGGCCGCCCAGGGCCGCACGCCAACCGGCGTGCCGGTCTTGATGCCGGCGATGCGCTGTTCCGGTACGTAGATCAACACTTCACGCTCGTTCGATGCGGCGATGCGCAGCACGGTTTGCCCGGCGGCGACGACCTGGCCGGCTTCGACCGGCGTTGCCGTGATCGCACCGTCACGATCTGCCACGAGGCGCGAATAGCCCGATTGGTTGCTGGCCACGTCCGCTTGGGCGCGGGCCTGTTGCAGGCGCGCTTGCGCTGCGAGCAGGGCGGCGCGCTTCTGGTCGAGCACCGAGCCACTGATGAAGTGCTGATCGCTGAGTGCCTTGCTGCGATCGAACTCCGCCTTCGCCAGCGCCAGGTCTGCGGAGGCGGCGACGACCTGCGCCTTGGCGGCCTCGGCGTTCAATTCCACATCCTGCGGGTCGATGCGGGCGAGCAAGTCGCCCTTCTTCACGCGGCTACCGAGGGTGACATTGCGTTCGAGCACCTTGCCGCCAACGCGGAATGCGAGGTCGATCTCATGGCGTGCGCGCACTTCGCCGGCATAGACGGCCAGCTGCGCCGTATCACCGAGGCCCACCGTGCGCACAACCGCGGCGCGCGGGGCCGGCTGCGGAGGCGCTTCGTGGGAGCAGGCGGCCAGCGTCAGTCCGAGGACGCCCGTGAGCGCCCCAACAAAACTCTCTCTCATTCGGGGGTTCCTTTCTCGGTGGCGCGAAGGCCGCGCAAGAAGATCTGCAGGAAGTTTTCTAGGAATTCTCGCGGGTCCTGCTGGCAAGCCTCGCAGAACGCAAGTGAATGTCGCCAAACTGCGATGTGCATGGCCGGCACAAAAAACAGGGATACCGTCTGCTCCAGATTGACCGGGCGGAAGAGGCCGCGTTCGATGCCGCGGGTGATCGCTGCCTCCACCATCCGCCGGCCGCGCTCGATCACGTTCTGGTGGTAAAAGCGCGCGACATCGGGGAAGTTCATCGCCTCGGCGATCATCAGTTTCGGGATACCGCCGAGCGGTGTGGCGCCGACGTTGTCCCACCACGCAAACAGGATCGCGCGCAGCATGCCTTCCGGATCGTCCAGCATGCCGGAGAGCTGCGCCTCGGCCGATTCGATCAAGGGCAGGATGCCGTCGCGGATGACGGCGGTGAACAGCGCCTCCTTGCTGTCGAAGTAGAGGTACAGCGTGCCCTTGGATACGCCCGCGCGCGCTGCGATCTCATCCAGACGCGTGGCGGCGAAGCCCTTTTCAACAAAGAGCTCCAGCGCCGCAGCGGATAGCTCGCTCGGCCGGGCTTGCTTGCGCCGCTGTCGCAGCGGCTCGGATGGCTTGGGAACAGCGCTCATGGACTCGGACAAGGGCCGCGCTTCATGCGCGGCGAAAATGACTAACCAGTCAGTAATTAAGCATGCCTCGCAGGAAGAGTCAAACCCAATCTGCGTGGTACGTCCTATTAAAGGTGCAAACGCGCCAATAAAGGTGCAAACGGCGGAAGCCATGCGGGCAAAATAGTTGCAAACAGCGCCTCAGTACCGGTGCGGCTCCCAGCGATTCTTGGGGCTCCGACGACCATGACAAATACAACGATGCAAACGAGTAGCGTTACCGATCACCAGCGGAATTAAAGGTGCAAACGAGTCTGTCGGCGTCTGGCGCGTCGAGCAAGCGATGAGACCTGCGGAGTTGATGCTCCCGGCGAACCACACTGGGCGCAATTTGCGTGGAGGCGAATGCGGCTAGAGGCTGTAAGCGGTCAGCCGAAGATCGCGGGTAAAGGGCAGGGCTCGACCCAAAGCCGTCTTAGATTGCCGTGTGGGATGTGATGCACCAATCTCGTAGACGCGGACATCCGAACGTCTGGTGTCGCGGGAGACGTCCGTCGTCAGGGAGATTGAAGGGCGTCCGCGAACGACGAGCACCGCGGACACCGAGATCTTACAGCAGATCAAACGGACTCTTGACCGTACGCACTGCGGCCTCGACGTGGGTGTAGATCATCGTCGTCTGCAGATTGCGGTGACCGAGCAGCAACTGGATGGTCCGAATGTCCGTGCCTGCCGCGAGCAGGTGGGTTGCAAAGGAGTGACGCAGCGTGTGAACGCTCACGTGCTTGTTGACCTGTGCTTTCCTCACAGCGACCTTGAACGCGCGCTGGATCGTCGACGTCGACGCGTGCCAGCGCACCAGGCGACCGCTGTCCCCCCACGGACGCGCAGTTGCTGACGGAAATGCGAACTGCCACGCAAAGGAGCCGGCCGCCGTAGGGTACTTGCGGTACAAGGCATCCGGCATCGGCGCCAATCCGCCGCCGCGAGAACGATCCTCTGCATGCAGCTGCAGAACACGCGTCAGGTGCTGTTCGAGTGGCGCACACAGTTGCGTTGGCAGGACGGTCGTTCGATCCTTGCTGCCTTTGGTGTTGCGGACCGAAATGATCTTGGTCTTCAGATCGATGTCCTTTACCCGCAAGGTCACGCATTCATTGACGCGAAGACCCGATCCGTACATCAGGTTCGCCATCAGCTGGGTCGTGCCCGTCATCATCGCCAGCACCAGGCGCGTCTCGGCCTGGGTGAGCACGACAGGCAAGCGATCGCGATGTTGCACGCGCTTGATGTCATTCAATTCCCCCAGCGGCTGGCCCAACACATCGCGGTAGAGAAACACCAACGCATTCAGTGCCTGGGTTTGCGTGGAGGCGGATACCGTCCGTGCGACCGCCAGATGATTGAGAAAGGCTTCCACCTCTCGGGCGCCGATCGTGGCGGGGTGGACCTTGCCGTGGAACAGCACGAAGCGCTTTGTCCAGTGACGGTAGGCCTCTTCGGTGCGCGGACTGTAGTGCCGGCGGCGACAAACGATCGAGATCTGATCCAGCAGCCGGGGTGCTCGGGGGCTGTTACCCCATAACGTTACTCCCTCAGTGAGTGAAAATTCTCACTGTATGCGGAGCGGATCAAAACGGGGGCGTTGCGTGACAGTAGTATATAAGGGTTAGGTTGACAGGCCGCCCAAGAACTCTATGCAAATCAGCGTGTTACAGAGCAAGAACGGTGACTCCGTATTGGAAGTAGGTGGACCTTTCTGTCGTTTGAATAACTGTTAGAACTTCGATATATGACCGCAAACGTCTATTCGCCGCCGCAATCTCCCCTCTCAGATCCAGTCGATGAAAAAGAGACTGAAGCCCACGACGACATTTCCTTAGCGGAACTAACGGCTTTCACGGGAAAGAGTGGGTATCCCGAACAACTCCTGCCATTTCATCGAAAAGCTAGGAAGAACGCCGGCTTCAATTTCTGGGCTGCGTTGTTCGGCGTTCAGTGGTTTGTGTTCCGCAAGCTATACATTTACGCACTTATCGCTTTTGGACTAGAAGCGGGAATTCCATTAATACTGGGCTTGATAGCATTTTCCATATCTGCCACATCTGATCGTACGACAATCGCGATCATTGTAATTGCGGGCATCGTTGCGGCACGCTTTGCTATCGGCTACTTCGCCAACATGGCTTTGTGCTGGAAGGCGGTGAAGTCCATTCGCGCGGTTGATGCGTTGAACCTGGACAATGAGATGCACCTTCGTCTCATTTCACAAGCCGGAGGCGTCAGCGTTCCTTCTCTGGTGCTTGTGTATGTTGCGGCGGGTGTATTCCGGATCGTGATTGAAAGCATGTCGTGAGTAGCCGTTCTAACCAGTCCGTCAACGGGACGCCAAACTGCTGCGCAGTTTGGTTCCCTGCGCTGCGCTCCGGCGCCCGTTACGTCCAACGTTAGGCATCCGAAATTGAAGCTAGTCTCCAAAGGATCGTTCGATCGCCTTCAACAAGCCCTTGCCAAAGAGTTCATTCGAGTAGTGAAGCGAGAACTCGAAAGCGTAGAAGCTCCACCAGAGGTGGTCGAACAGCTTGCTGGGTCCATTGCATTCTCGGTTGCATCACTACTCGATGGAGTGACCTTTCTTGAGCATGATGGTGAACCCATAAGTCCTATGCTTACATTTCAAGTTGGCGAGGAAGAGCTCGAGTTCGCCGGTGGCAACAGTTGGATTCATGAATATATCTATCGCCTACTGCCAAGTGTCTTCGCAAAAGGTCCTGAGCAAGCGCAACAAGCCGGTCGCGGCGAGGCCGATGCCTAACCCCTCCGTCAACGGGACGCCAAAATGCTGCGCATTTTGGTTCCCTGCGCTGCGCTCCGGCGCCCGTTACGTCGAACGTTAGGCCTTATGTGAGTACGCCCGCCCACATTTCCGGCGCATCGCGCGTCATTGCCGAGTTCGGGTTATGGCCTTCGTTCCACGACGCCGAAGTCATTTCTTTTGCGCTCGAACGCGCCTTGCCGGTTCAAGCGGGTTCATGTATCGCGCGCATGGCGGTACACGTCCGAACGTATGAAACACTTGGCGACGGAACCGCGGATTACCGGCAATCGTTACTGAAGAGCGCAGTCATCACATTCGCCTTCCACGCACCAGCGGCGCTGGACCTTAATCTCTCCGAGTTCAATAATCAGAACGTTATCGACTCCATTCGGGTTTCGAGCGCTCAAGCTGGCGCGCCAGCCGAACTAAAGGTTGTTATTGAGCCAATTTGGGGGGTTGGTGGCGGCTTCTATTGCGCGGCCGTTGAGGTCGAGTCCATCAAGGTGCTACCGAATGCGCCGGCCTAACCAGTCCGTCAACGGGACGCCAAAATGCTGCGCATTTTGGTTCCCTCCGCTGCGCTCCGGCGCCCGTTACGTCCAACGTTAGGCGCACAAGGTTCACACGGCGCACTCAATAAAGAACAGAGAATTTGATGGCTGCGGACCTTAAGGAAGACCCGACGTTCTACGATCGCGCCGATAGCCATATTCACCTGGCGAATGAGCATTGCGCGAACATTGGTCGCGGCAAAGTGAGTGCTTCAATGATGTACGGCTGCGCGCGCTTCCAAGCTTGGAACGCCGCCTGCTGGGCCGAGAGCGTGGAAGAAATGAAGGCCAAGCGCGAAGAAACGATCAACTATTTTGTCGATCAATATCGGGCCATGCTCGAAGACAACGTAGATGACTACATCAACAACTTCGAGAATTATGTCGGCGGCGCCTAACAAGTCCGTCAACGGGACACCCAAATGCTACGCATTTGGGTTCCCTCGGCTGCGCCTCGGCGCCCGTTACGTCCAACGTTAGGTGTCTATGCCGTCGGCGCCAAACCGCAGGCCAAAGATTGGTGACGTGATCGAAGTCTCAACGCCAAACGGCTTGGCTTACGCTCACTTCACTCACAAGCATCCTAAGTACGGAGCGCTTCTGCGCGTATTGCCGGGTGTTCATGGGTCCAGGCCGTCTCGCTTTTCAAGCTTGGTGGCACAGCATCCGCAATTCACTGCGTTTTTTCCTCTCGGGGCTGCGTGTAGCCGAGGCATAGTCTGCGTTGTGGGTCACGAACCTCTGCCATCCCATACGCGTGAGTTCCCCATTTTTCGTAGCCGTGTCAAAACCCCGTCGGGTCGTGGCCCATGGTGGCTGTGGGACGGAAACGAGGAATGGAAGGTGGGTGAGCTAGCGCCCGGCATGGAGCAGCTTCCACTTCGAGGTATCTGGAACGACACGCTACTTATCGAACGAATCGTCGCAGGGTGGCGCCATGAACACGACACCTAACCAGTCCATCAACCGGACGCGCAAAAGCTGCGCTTTTGGGTTCCCTCCGCTGCGCTCCGGCGCCGGTTATGTCCAACGTTAGGTGCTATGACTCAACACACCCAGGCGTGTAAATCCTGCAATTCGCAAGTCTCTGGCGAGCTATATCACCTTGGGTTCAGTGACATGGAAGCAATCTACTGTGAGCGGTGCCCGAACGTACTCCTCATCAAAGATCGCGATTTCTATGAAAAGAACGGTATTAAAGTCCCGCATCTCGCGGCAGGCGACAAGGGTTGGCTTGAGTACAACAGGCATTTGCTCCCGTTCTTCACGAAAGCCGAAGAACATTTTCCCCTGTGCTCCTGTGGCGCGCACTTCCGCTACATGGCCGCAGCTCGCTGTCCCAAGTGCAACGGTTACCTCTTTGGCACGGGCTACCAAGACAAGCCTGTACTGAGAAATACTTTGTATGTGTTCGTCACAAACGAGGCCAAGTATCTTTGAATGCCGCACCTAACAGTGCAGTCAACCGGACACCAAACTGCTGCGCAGTTTGGTTCCCTCCGCTGCGCTCCGGTGCCGGTTACTTTCAACGTTAGGTGCTATGACTCAACACACCCAGGCGTGTAAATCCTGCAATTCGCAAGTCTCTGGCGAGCTATATCACCTTGGGTTCAGTGACATGGAAGCAATCTACTGTGAGCGGTGCCCGAACGTACTCCTCATCAAAGATCGCGATTTCTATGAAAAGAACGGTATTAAAGTCCCGCATCTCGCGGCAGGCGACAAGGGTTGGCTTGAGTACAACAGGCATTTGCTCCCGTTCTTCACGAAAGCCGAAGAACATTTTCCCCTGTGCTCCTGTGGCGCGCACTTCCGCTACATGGCCGCAGCTCGCTGTCCCAAGTGCAACGGTTACCTCTTTGGCACGGGCTACCAAGACAAGCCTGTACTGAGAAATACTTTGTATGTGTTCGTCACAAACGAGGCCAAGTATCTTTGAATGCCGCACCTAACAGTGCAGTCAACCGGACACCAAACTGCTGCGCAGTTTGGTTCCCTCCGCTGCGCTCCGGTGCCGGTTACTTTCAACTACAAGGGCTTCCCCAGTAGTCAAGGCGAACTGATCCAACGGCCACGCAACACGTGGCCGTTTTGCTTCCTGCCAAACCGCTTTGTTCTTCCGGTCGTTGGGCTGCGTAGCTCGATTGAGTGAGGGGTACGGACTGCGACACTACAAACGGTCATCGATGCAGCGCTGGTGGCTGCGGACCCTGATGAAAGACGCGCGCGGGGGCCTCATTCGTTAGTCGCGGAAAGCGCTTGCTTCCGCCACGAGTTAAACAGGACATGCCTCGCGCGGGTCCAACCCTGGCTCATCAACGCGTGCCGTCTCGATCGGCGGGAAACGGGTTACTCGGACTTGAGTTCAAACGCGTCGCCGCGTGCAAGGCAG
>NZ_JABCJM010000008.1:0-155112 GCF_013184235.1 Niveibacterium sp. COAC-50 | reverse complement strand
AAAAACCCCCACCGGCTTAATAGCGGCGGGGGTTTTTTGAATGGGGTAGTCTGACGCTGACCTACTTTCTCACGGGAGACCGCAATATCATTGGCGCGGCTTTGTTTCACGGTCCTGTTCGGGATGGGAAGGGGTGGTACCAAAGCGCTATGGGCGTCAGACTGTAACTGGTAGGCATGTATAGGTTGCGATCGCTGATTTGGCGATATGTCGCACACCTTGATTAGCTCAAGGTTATAGGATCAAGCCGCACGGGCAATTAGTACTGGTTAGCTTAACGCATTACTGCGCTTCCACACCCAGCCTATCAACGTGGTGGTCTTCCACGACCCTTTAGCGAGATCGAGTCTCGAGGGAAGTCTCATCTTGAGGCGAGTTTCCCGCTTAGATGCTTTCAGCGGTTATCTCTTCCGGATTTAGCTACCCGGCAATGCCACTGGCGTGACAACCGGTACACCAGAGATCCGTCCACTCCGGTCCTCTCGTACTAGGAGCAGGCCCCCTCAAACTTCCAGCGCCCACGGCAGATAGGGACCAAACTGTCTCACGACGTTTTAAACCCAGCTCACGTACCACTTTAAATGGCGAACAGCCATACCCTTGGGACCGGCTACAGCCCCAGGATGTGATGAGCCGACATCGAGGTGCCAAACTCCGCCGTCGATGTGAACTCTTGGGCGGAATCAGCCTGTTATCCCCAGAGTACCTTTTATCCGTTGAGCGATGGCCCTTCCATACAGAACCACCGGATCACTATGACCTGCTTTCGCACCTGCTCGACTTGTGGGTCTCGCAGTCAAGCCTCCTTTTGCCATTGCACTATCAGTACGATTTCCGACCGTACCTAGGAGACCTTCGTACTCCTCCGTTACCCTTTAGGAGGAGACCGCCCCAGTCAAACTGCCTACCATGCACGGTCCCCGATCTGGATTCACAGACCAAGGTTAGAACCTCAACGACGCCAGGGTGGTATTTCAAGGACGGCTCCACGGCAACTAGCGTCACCGTTTCATAGCCTCCCACCTATCCTACACAAGCCCCGTCAAAGTCCAATGCAAAGCTACAGTAAAGGTTCATGGGGTCTTTCCGTCTAGCCGCGGGTAGATTGCATCTTCACAAACATTTCAACTTCGCTGAGTCTCAGGAGGAGACAGTGTGGCCATCGTTACGCCATTCGTGCAGGTCGGAACTTACCCGACAAGGAATTTCGCTACCTTAGGACCGTTATAGTTACGGCCGCCGTTTACCGGGGCTTCGATCAAGAGCTTGCACCCCATCACTTAACCTTCCGGCACCGGGCAGGCGTCACACCCTATACGTCCACTTTCGTGTTTGCAGAGTGCTGTGTTTTTATTAAACAGTCGCAGCCACCGATTCTCTGCGGCCCCATCGCCCTTCGGATGTACTCCTACAAGCTACCGGGGCATACCTTCTCCCGAAGTTACGGTATCAATTTGCCGAGTTCCTTCTCCTGAGTTCTCTCAAGCGCCTTGGTATTTTCAACCTGCCCACCTGTGTCGGTTTGCGGTACGGTCACTCTTTGACTGAAGCTTAGAGGCTTTTCCTGGAAGCTTGGTATCAGTCACTTCGCGAACAAGTTCGCTCGTTATCACCCCTCAGCTAAGCCGCGCGGATTTGCCTACGCAGCACGCCTACAGGCTTGAACCGGGACGTCCAACACCCGGCTGACCTAACCTTCTCCGTCCCCCCATCGCATCAAAGAGCGGTACAGGAATATTGACCTGTTTCCCATCGACTACGCATTTCTGCCTCGCCTTAGGGGCCGACTCACCCTACGCCGATGAACGTTGCGTAGGAAACCTTGGGCTTTCGGCGAACGGGCTTTTCACCCGTTTTATCGCTACTCATGTCAGCATTCGCACTTCCGATACCTCCAGCAGACCTCTCGATCCACCTTCGCAGGCTTACGGAACGCTCCCCTACCATGTGTCATAGACACATCCGCAGCTTCGGCTCGTGGCTTGAGCCCCGTTACATCTTCCGCGCAGGACGACTCGACTAGTGAGCTATTACGCTTTCTTTAAAGGGTGGCTGCTTCTAAGCCAACCTCCTAGCTGTCTATGCCTTCCCACCTCGTTTTCCACTTAGCCACGCATTTGGGGCCTTAGCTGGCGGTCTGGGTTGTTTCCCTCTTGACCCAGGACGTTAGCACCCCAGGTCTGTCTCCCGTGCTCGCACTTCTCGGTATTCGGAGTTTGCTATCGCGAGGTAGATCGCAATGACCCCCTCAACGATTACAGTGCTCTACCCCCGAGAGTGATACACGAGGCGCTACCTAAATAGCTTTCGGGGAGAACCAGCTATCTCCGGATTTGTTTAGCCTTTCACCCCTACCCACAGCTCATCCCCTAGTTTTTCAACACTAGTGGGTTCGGACCTCCAGCTGGTGTTACCCAACCTTCATCCTGGCCATGGGTAGATCATCCGGTTTCGGGTCTACGCCCAGCAACTAAAGCGCCCTTATCAGACTCGCTTTCGCTACGCCTCCCCTATTCGGTTAAGCTCGCTACTGAACGTAAGTCGCTGACCCATTATACAAAAGGTACGCAGTCACCCCACAAGGAGGCTCCCACTGTTTGTATGCATGCGGTTTCAGGATCTATTTCACTCCCCTCCCGGGGTTCTTTTCGCCTTTCCCTCACGGTACTTGTTCACTATCGGTCGATCACGAGTATTTAGCCTTGGAGGATGGTCCCCCCATGTTCAGACAGGGTTTCTCGTGCCCCGCCCTACTTGTCGTACGCTTAGTACCATCGATTTGCTTTCGCGTACGGGGCTATCACCCTTTATTGCCGGACTTTCCAGACCGTTCCACTAGCAATTCGATTATCACGTACAGGCTCTTCCCAATTCGCTCGCCACTACTATGGGAATCTCGGTTGATTTCTTTTCCTGCGGCTACTTAGATGTTTCAGTTCGCCGCGTTCGCCTCCGCGCACCTATGTATTCAGTGCGGGATACCTCGTAAGAGGTGGGTTTCCCCATTCGGACATCCCCGGATCAAAGCTTGCTTGTCAGCTCCCCGAGGCTTTTCGCAGACTGCCACGTCCTTCATCGCCTGTGATCGCCAAGGCATCCACCACATGCACTTAGTCGCTTGATCCTATAACCTTGAACCCTGAATTGCTTCAGGCGGCTACAGTGTTCGATTCAAACGCCAAATGTTTCTTTACACCCCATCGCTGGTTCAAAGGATGGAATGTAATTCGATGCAATCACAACCTATGAAGCTCAGCGCTCATCACGCTGACTTCATACATGCCTTCCAGATTTTTAAAGATCGACAGCTGACTCAAGAAGAGTCATGAATGCAGACACCATCTGCATTCATGACGCGACTTTTGACGTAACCAAGATTGGTGGAGCTGGACGGGATCGAACCGACGACCCCCTGGTTGCAAACCAGGTGCTCTCCCAGCTGAGCTACAGCCCCATGTTCCGTGGTACGAGCCGAACCCATCAGTATTTGATGGTGGGTCTGGTTGGATTCGAACCAACGACCCCCGCCTTATCAAGACGGTGCTCTAACCGGCTGAGCTACAGACCCTGCACGTCCGCTGTCTTTACTGAACAACCGATAAGTTGTGGGAGCTCGGCATCTGCTTTGCTCTAGAAAGGAGGTGATCCAGCCGCACCTTCCGGTACGGCTACCTTGTTACGACTTCACCCCAGTCATGAATCCCACCGTGGTAGGCGCCCCCCTTGCGGTTAGGCTACCTGCTTCTGGTGAAACCCACTCCCATGGTGTGACGGGCGGTGTGTACAAGACCCGGGAACGTATTCACCGCGGCATGCTGATCCGCGATTACTAGCGATTCCGACTTCACGTAGTCGAGTTGCAGACTACGATCCGGACTACGATCGGCTTTCTGGGATTGGCTCCACCTCGCGGCTTGGCAACCCTCTGTACCGACCATTGTATGACGTGTGAAGCCCTACCCATAAGGGCCATGAGGACTTGACGTCATCCCCACCTTCCTCCGGTTTGTCACCGGCAGTCTCATTAGAGTGCTCTTGCGTAGCAACTAATGACAAGGGTTGCGCTCGTTGCGGGACTTAACCCAACATCTCACGACACGAGCTGACGACAGCCATGCAGCACCTGTGTTCAGGCTCCCTTTCGGGCACCAATCCATCTCTGGAAAGTTCCTGACATGTCAAGGGTAGGTAAGGTTTTTCGCGTTGCATCGAATTAATCCACATCATCCACCGCTTGTGCGGGTCCCCGTCAATTCCTTTGAGTTTTAACCTTGCGGCCGTACTCCCCAGGCGGTCGACTTCACGCGTTAGCTACGTTACTCAAAGGTTTTACCCTCCGAACAACTAGTCGACATCGTTTAGGGCGTGGACTACCAGGGTATCTAATCCTGTTTGCTCCCCACGCTTTCGTGCATGAGCGTCAGTACAGGCCCAGGGGGCTGCCTTCGCCATCGGTGTTCCTCCTGATATCTACGCATTTCACTGCTACACCAGGAATTCCACCCCCCTCTGCCGTACTCAAGTCTTGCAGTCACAACCGCAGTTCCCAGGTTGAGCCCGGGGATTTCACAGCTGTCTTACAAAACCGCCTGCGCACGCTTTACGCCCAGTAATTCCGATTAACGCTCGCACCCTACGTATTACCGCGGCTGCTGGCACGTAGTTAGCCGGTGCTTCTTCTTACGGTACCGTCATCCTCCGAAGGTATTAGCCTCGAAGTTTTCTTTCCGTCTGAAAGAGCTTTACAACCCGAAGGCCTTCTTCACTCACGCGGCATGGCTGGATCAGGCTTTCGCCCATTGTCCAAAATTCCCCACTGCTGCCTCCCGTAGGAGTCTGGGCCGTGTCTCAGTCCCAGTGTGGCTGATCATCCTCTCAGACCAGCTACGGATCGTTGCCTTGGTAGGCCTTTACCCCACCAACTAGCTAATCCGACATCGGCCGCTCCAATCGCGCAAGGTCTTGCGATCCCCTGCTTTCTCCCTCAGGACGTATGCGGTATTAGCGTAACTTTCGCTACGTTATCCCCCACGACTGGGTACGTTCCGATGCATTACTCACCCGTTCGCCACTAACCTAGGAGCAAGCCCCTAGATCCGATCGACTTGCATGTGTAAGGCATGCCGCCAGCGTTCAATCTGAGCCAGGATCAAACTCTTAAGTTCAATCCAAATTGGCCAAACTCATCATCACTGACGATGTAGTATTGGCACTCAAGTCTCTTGCTTTTTCGAAACCGAAGTTTCGATTCGCTTCAACCGAGCACCCACACTTATCGGTTGTCCAAATTTTTAAAGATCAACTGCAAACTGCTCAACTTCTTACTGCGCACACCCGACTGCGTCGTTTGTGCTGAGCCGGCTATATTACCAACTCAAAATTTTCTGTCAAGCGCCGTTTTGATTCATCAAAACACTCTCGCTCTTCCAGGGAAGAAAAACCCCCACCGGCTTAATAGCGGCGGGGGTTTTTTGAATGGGGTAGTCTGACGCTGACCTACTTTCTCACGGGAGACCGCAATATCATTGGCGCGGCTTTGTTTCACGGTCCTGTTCGGGATGGGAAGGGGTGGTACCAAAGCGCTATGGGCGTCAGACTGTAACTGGTAGGCATGTATAGGTTGCGATCGCTGATTTGGCGATATGTCGCACACCTTGATTAGCTCAAGGTTATAGGATCAAGCCGCACGGGCAATTAGTACTGGTTAGCTTAACGCATTACTGCGCTTCCACACCCAGCCTATCAACGTGGTGGTCTTCCACGACCCTTTAGCGAGATCGAGTCTCGAGGGAAGTCTCATCTTGAGGCGAGTTTCCCGCTTAGATGCTTTCAGCGGTTATCTCTTCCGGATTTAGCTACCCGGCAATGCCACTGGCGTGACAACCGGTACACCAGAGATCCGTCCACTCCGGTCCTCTCGTACTAGGAGCAGGCCCCCTCAAACTTCCAGCGCCCACGGCAGATAGGGACCAAACTGTCTCACGACGTTTTAAACCCAGCTCACGTACCACTTTAAATGGCGAACAGCCATACCCTTGGGACCGGCTACAGCCCCAGGATGTGATGAGCCGACATCGAGGTGCCAAACTCCGCCGTCGATGTGAACTCTTGGGCGGAATCAGCCTGTTATCCCCAGAGTACCTTTTATCCGTTGAGCGATGGCCCTTCCATACAGAACCACCGGATCACTATGACCTGCTTTCGCACCTGCTCGACTTGTGGGTCTCGCAGTCAAGCCTCCTTTTGCCATTGCACTATCAGTACGATTTCCGACCGTACCTAGGAGACCTTCGTACTCCTCCGTTACCCTTTAGGAGGAGACCGCCCCAGTCAAACTGCCTACCATGCACGGTCCCCGATCTGGATTCACAGACCAAGGTTAGAACCTCAACGACGCCAGGGTGGTATTTCAAGGACGGCTCCACGGCAACTAGCGTCACCGTTTCATAGCCTCCCACCTATCCTACACAAGCCCCGTCAAAGTCCAATGCAAAGCTACAGTAAAGGTTCATGGGGTCTTTCCGTCTAGCCGCGGGTAGATTGCATCTTCACAAACATTTCAACTTCGCTGAGTCTCAGGAGGAGACAGTGTGGCCATCGTTACGCCATTCGTGCAGGTCGGAACTTACCCGACAAGGAATTTCGCTACCTTAGGACCGTTATAGTTACGGCCGCCGTTTACCGGGGCTTCGATCAAGAGCTTGCACCCCATCACTTAACCTTCCGGCACCGGGCAGGCGTCACACCCTATACGTCCACTTTCGTGTTTGCAGAGTGCTGTGTTTTTATTAAACAGTCGCAGCCACCGATTCTCTGCGGCCCCATCGCCCTTCGGATGTACTCCTACAAGCTACCGGGGCATACCTTCTCCCGAAGTTACGGTATCAATTTGCCGAGTTCCTTCTCCTGAGTTCTCTCAAGCGCCTTGGTATTTTCAACCTGCCCACCTGTGTCGGTTTGCGGTACGGTCACTCTTTGACTGAAGCTTAGAGGCTTTTCCTGGAAGCTTGGTATCAGTCACTTCGCGAACAAGTTCGCTCGTTATCACCCCTCAGCTAAGCCGCGCGGATTTGCCTACGCAGCACGCCTACAGGCTTGAACCGGGACGTCCAACACCCGGCTGACCTAACCTTCTCCGTCCCCCCATCGCATCAAAGAGCGGTACAGGAATATTGACCTGTTTCCCATCGACTACGCATTTCTGCCTCGCCTTAGGGGCCGACTCACCCTACGCCGATGAACGTTGCGTAGGAAACCTTGGGCTTTCGGCGAACGGGCTTTTCACCCGTTTTATCGCTACTCATGTCAGCATTCGCACTTCCGATACCTCCAGCAGACCTCTCGATCCACCTTCGCAGGCTTACGGAACGCTCCCCTACCATGTGTCATAGACACATCCGCAGCTTCGGCTCGTGGCTTGAGCCCCGTTACATCTTCCGCGCAGGACGACTCGACTAGTGAGCTATTACGCTTTCTTTAAAGGGTGGCTGCTTCTAAGCCAACCTCCTAGCTGTCTATGCCTTCCCACCTCGTTTTCCACTTAGCCACGCATTTGGGGCCTTAGCTGGCGGTCTGGGTTGTTTCCCTCTTGACCCAGGACGTTAGCACCCCAGGTCTGTCTCCCGTGCTCGCACTTCTCGGTATTCGGAGTTTGCTATCGCGAGGTAGATCGCAATGACCCCCTCAACGATTACAGTGCTCTACCCCCGAGAGTGATACACGAGGCGCTACCTAAATAGCTTTCGGGGAGAACCAGCTATCTCCGGATTTGTTTAGCCTTTCACCCCTACCCACAGCTCATCCCCTAGTTTTTCAACACTAGTGGGTTCGGACCTCCAGCTGGTGTTACCCAACCTTCATCCTGGCCATGGGTAGATCATCCGGTTTCGGGTCTACGCCCAGCAACTAAAGCGCCCTTATCAGACTCGCTTTCGCTACGCCTCCCCTATTCGGTTAAGCTCGCTACTGAACGTAAGTCGCTGACCCATTATACAAAAGGTACGCAGTCACCCCACAAGGAGGCTCCCACTGTTTGTATGCATGCGGTTTCAGGATCTATTTCACTCCCCTCCCGGGGTTCTTTTCGCCTTTCCCTCACGGTACTTGTTCACTATCGGTCGATCACGAGTATTTAGCCTTGGAGGATGGTCCCCCCATGTTCAGACAGGGTTTCTCGTGCCCCGCCCTACTTGTCGTACGCTTAGTACCATCGATTTGCTTTCGCGTACGGGGCTATCACCCTTTATTGCCGGACTTTCCAGACCGTTCCACTAGCAATTCGATTATCACGTACAGGCTCTTCCCAATTCGCTCGCCACTACTATGGGAATCTCGGTTGATTTCTTTTCCTGCGGCTACTTAGATGTTTCAGTTCGCCGCGTTCGCCTCCGCGCACCTATGTATTCAGTGCGGGATACCTCGTAAGAGGTGGGTTTCCCCATTCGGACATCCCCGGATCAAAGCTTGCTTGTCAGCTCCCCGAGGCTTTTCGCAGACTGCCACGTCCTTCATCGCCTGTGATCGCCAAGGCATCCACCACATGCACTTAGTCGCTTGATCCTATAACCTTGAACCCTGAATTGCTTCAGGCGGCTACAGTGTTCGATTCAAACGCCAAATGTTTCTTTACACCCCATCGCTGGTTCAAAGGATGGAATGTAATTCGATGCAATCACAACCTATGAAGCTCAGCGCTCATCACGCTGACTTCATACATGCCTTCCAGATTTTTAAAGATCGACAGCTGACTCAAGAAGAGTCATGAATGCAGACACCATCTGCATTCATGACGCGACTTTTGACGTAACCAAGATTGGTGGAGCTGGACGGGATCGAACCGACGACCCCCTGGTTGCAAACCAGGTGCTCTCCCAGCTGAGCTACAGCCCCATGTTCCGTGGTACGAGCCGAACCCATCAGTATTTGATGGTGGGTCTGGTTGGATTCGAACCAACGACCCCCGCCTTATCAAGACGGTGCTCTAACCGGCTGAGCTACAGACCCTGCACGTCCGCTGTCTTTACTGAACAACCGATAAGTTGTGGGAGCTCGGCATCTGCTTTGCTCTAGAAAGGAGGTGATCCAGCCGCACCTTCCGGTACGGCTACCTTGTTACGACTTCACCCCAGTCATGAATCCCACCGTGGTAGGCGCCCCCCTTGCGGTTAGGCTACCTGCTTCTGGTGAAACCCACTCCCATGGTGTGACGGGCGGTGTGTACAAGACCCGGGAACGTATTCACCGCGGCATGCTGATCCGCGATTACTAGCGATTCCGACTTCACGTAGTCGAGTTGCAGACTACGATCCGGACTACGATCGGCTTTCTGGGATTGGCTCCACCTCGCGGCTTGGCAACCCTCTGTACCGACCATTGTATGACGTGTGAAGCCCTACCCATAAGGGCCATGAGGACTTGACGTCATCCCCACCTTCCTCCGGTTTGTCACCGGCAGTCTCATTAGAGTGCTCTTGCGTAGCAACTAATGACAAGGGTTGCGCTCGTTGCGGGACTTAACCCAACATCTCACGACACGAGCTGACGACAGCCATGCAGCACCTGTGTTCAGGCTCCCTTTCGGGCACCAATCCATCTCTGGAAAGTTCCTGACATGTCAAGGGTAGGTAAGGTTTTTCGCGTTGCATCGAATTAATCCACATCATCCACCGCTTGTGCGGGTCCCCGTCAATTCCTTTGAGTTTTAACCTTGCGGCCGTACTCCCCAGGCGGTCGACTTCACGCGTTAGCTACGTTACTCAAAGGTTTTACCCTCCGAACAACTAGTCGACATCGTTTAGGGCGTGGACTACCAGGGTATCTAATCCTGTTTGCTCCCCACGCTTTCGTGCATGAGCGTCAGTACAGGCCCAGGGGGCTGCCTTCGCCATCGGTGTTCCTCCTGATATCTACGCATTTCACTGCTACACCAGGAATTCCACCCCCCTCTGCCGTACTCAAGTCTTGCAGTCACAACCGCAGTTCCCAGGTTGAGCCCGGGGATTTCACAGCTGTCTTACAAAACCGCCTGCGCACGCTTTACGCCCAGTAATTCCGATTAACGCTCGCACCCTACGTATTACCGCGGCTGCTGGCACGTAGTTAGCCGGTGCTTCTTCTTACGGTACCGTCATCCTCCGAAGGTATTAGCCTCGAAGTTTTCTTTCCGTCTGAAAGAGCTTTACAACCCGAAGGCCTTCTTCACTCACGCGGCATGGCTGGATCAGGCTTTCGCCCATTGTCCAAAATTCCCCACTGCTGCCTCCCGTAGGAGTCTGGGCCGTGTCTCAGTCCCAGTGTGGCTGATCATCCTCTCAGACCAGCTACGGATCGTTGCCTTGGTAGGCCTTTACCCCACCAACTAGCTAATCCGACATCGGCCGCTCCAATCGCGCAAGGTCTTGCGATCCCCTGCTTTCTCCCTCAGGACGTATGCGGTATTAGCGTAACTTTCGCTACGTTATCCCCCACGACTGGGTACGTTCCGATGCATTACTCACCCGTTCGCCACTAACCTAGGAGCAAGCCCCTAGATCCGTTCGACTTGCATGTGTAAGGCATGCCGCCAGCGTTCAATCTGAGCCAGGATCAAACTCTTAAGTTCAATCCAAATTGGCCAAACTCATCATCACTGACGATGTAGTATTGGCACTCAAGTCTCTTGCTTTTTCGAAACCGAAGTTTCGATTCGCTTCAACCGAGCACCCACACTTATCGGTTGTCCAAATTTTTAAAGATCAACTGCAAACTGCTCAACTTCTTACTGCGCACACCCGACTGCGTCGTTTGTGCTGAGCCGGCTATATTACCAACTCAAAATTTTCTGTCAAGCTTTTCATTTTCGCTGCCGCATTTCGCGACAGCCAGAACCGCTTGAAACCCTGCCGCGCCGTTGCTTTCGCTTCGTCAGCAGCAGAGAGGTGAGACTATAGCGACCCCGCCTTTTCGCGTCAACTGCCAAAGCAATATTTTCTAATTTGCGCTCGCTCGCCTATTTACGCTGATAGCCGAAAAGCTGTGTCGCGTCAGTAGCTCGGTGCTGCGACGTAGTTCTCGAAACGCGTGCTCTCGCCGCGGAACGTCAGGCGCACTGTGCCGGTCGGGCCATTACGGTGCTTGCCAACAATCAGCTCAGCCGTGCCCTTGTCCGGAGAGTCCGGGTTATAGATCTCGTCGCGGTAGATGAACATGATGATGTCCGCGTCCTGCTCAATGGCGCCCGACTCTCGAAGATCCGACGCAACCGGGCGCTTGTTGGGGCGCTGCTCAAGACTGCGGTTGAGCTGCGAGAGCGCGAAGATCGGCACGTTGAGTTCTTTGGCCAGCGATTTGATCGACCGCGAAATGTCGGAGAGCTCCTGCGCGCGGTTATCGGTCTCCTTCAGCGAGGTCATCAGCTGGAGGTAGTCGATGACGATCAGGCCCAGCTTCCCGCATTGACGATGCAGGCGACGGCAGCGCGCGCGCAGATCGGTCGGGTTCAGGCCAGGCGTTTCATCGATGAAGATGGGCGCTTCGTGGAGCAGCCCAAGCGCCATCGTTAGGTTCTGCCAGTCGTCGTCAGTCAGCTTGCCGCTGCGCAACCGGGTCTGATCGAGTCGCCCAACGGACGCGATGAAACGCATTGCCAACTGGGTCGCGGGCATTTCCATCGAAAAGATCGCAACGGGGAGCTTTGAATGAATGGCGACGTTTTCGGCCACATTCAGCGCAAAAGTGGTTTTTCCCATACCAGGGCGGCCGGCGATAACAATCATGTCGCTGCCGTGCAGGCCCGACATCTTGTCATCTAGATCAACTAGGCCGTAGGGAATTCCCGTGACTTCGTCCGGGTCGTCGCGGTCGTAGAGCTCCTGGATGCGGTCGACCACTTGCCCGAGCACCGGCTGAATCGGCACAAAGCCTGAGGCGTGGCGTGCGCCTGACTCGGCGATCTCGAAGATCTTCGCTTCAGCCTGATCGAGCAGGTCCTTGGCATCACGACCGGCAGGCGCGAGCGCATTGGCCGCGATGTCATCGCCGATTGTGACCAGTCGACGCAGAATGCAGCGCTCGCGAATGATCTCGGCGTAGCGACGAATATTCGCCGCCGACGGGGTGTTGTTTGCGATTTCGGCCAGATAGGCAAGGCCACCGATTTGTGCGGCCTCCGCCGACTTGTCGAGCGACTCGAACACAGTCACGACGTCGGCAGGTTTGCCCTGCTCGACCAAGGTGGCGATGTGCCGAAAGATCCGACGATGGTCGTCGCGGTAGAAGTCGCTTTCGTTGACCAGATCAGCGATGCGGTCCCATGCCTCGTTGTCCAGCAGCAGGCCACCAATCAAGGACTGCTCCGCCTCGATTGAGTGTGGCGGCAGCTTGAGCTTGGCAAGCAACGGATCGGGCGCGTCGGCGGACATACTGAACTGGGACATGAATTACCTCGAATCGATCGGCGATTCTAACCAAGCACCGACCACTGCGCGGACAACACAAAAAACAAAAGGCCCGCGAACGGGCCCTTTGCTTGACGACGGAAGCGCTTACTGCTGCTGTTGCTGCGCCTCTGCCTCAACTGCCTTCAGGCTCAGGCGAATCTTGCCCTTGTCGTCGGTCTCGATGACCTTGACACGGATGACTTGGCCTTCCTTGAGGTAGTCGGAGACGTTCTCGACGCGCTTGTTCGCAATCTGAGAGACGTGCAGCAGGCCGTCGCGGCCCGGCATGATGTTGACGATTGCGCCGAACTCAAGAATCTTGAGCACCGGACCTTCGTAGATCTTGCCGATTTCGACGTCGGCCGCAATCGCTTCAATCCGGCTCTTGGCGAGTTCCGCCTTGGCGCCATCCACCGACGCGATGGTCACGGTGCCGTCGTCCTGGATGTCGATCACGGTGCCAGTCTCTTCGGTCAGCGCACGAATCACGGCGCCACCCTTGCCGATCACATCGCGGATCTTCTCCGGATTGATCTTGATGGTCAGCAGACGCGGCGCGAACTCGGACAACTCGGTCCGGTGCCCGCCCATCGCCTGCTTCATCAGCTCCAGAATGTGCATGCGGCCTTCGCGCGCCTGCTCCAGCGCCTTCTTCATGATGGCCGGGTTGATCGAGTCGATCTTGAGGTCCATCTGCAGCGCGGTAACACCGTTTTCGGTACCGGCAACCTTGAAGTCCATGTCGCCGAGGTGATCTTCATCACCCAGGATGTCAGTCAGCACCGCAAAACGGTTGCCGTCCTTGATCAGGCCCATGGCGATGCCTGCCACGTGATTCTTGAGCGGGACACCGGCATCCATCATCGCGAGCGACCCACCACACACCGAAGCCATCGAGGACGAGCCGTTCGATTCGGTGATCTCGGAGACCACGCGCATCGTGTAGCTAAACTCGTTGTCCGGCGGCAGGGCTGCAACCAGGGCGCGCTTGGCAAGACGGCCATGGCCGATCTCACGGCGCTTCGGCGCGCCGACACGGCCGGTTTCGCCGGTCGCAAAGGGCGGGAAGTTGTAGTGGAGCATGAAGCGCTCCTTGTACTCGCCAGCGATGGCGTCGATGATTTGCTCATCGCGGCCAGTACCGAGGGTCGCAACGACCAGCGCCTGAGTCTCGCCACGGGTAAACAGGGCCGAGCCGTGGGTGCGCGGCAGCACGCCGGTACGGATCGTGATCGGGCGCACCGTGCGGGTGTCGCGACCGTCGATGCGCGGCTCGCCATTCAGGATACGGTTGCGGACGATCCGCGACTCCAGGCCGAACAACAGATCCTTGATCTGCGCATCGGTCGGCGCACCTTCTTCACCGGTTGCGAGCGCAGCGATGGTCGCGGCGGTCACTTCCTTGATACGGTCGCTGCGCTGCTGCTTGACCGTCAGGCCGAAGGCTTCGTTCAGACCAGCCAGCGCGAGCTCTTCAACCTTGGCGGCGAGCGCCTCATTCTTGGCCGGCGGCTGCCAGTCCCATTCCGGCTTGCCAGCTTCATCAGCCAGTTCGTTGATCGCGTTGATCACGGTCTGCATCTGCTGATGGCCAAACACGACGGCGCCGAGCATCACGTCTTCCGGCAGCTCGTTTGCTTCCGATTCGACCATCATCACGCCAACTTCGGTACCGGCCACCACCAGGTTCATCTGGCTGGTCTTCAGTTCGGTAACGGTCGGGTTCAGGATGTATTCGCCATTCGCGTAGCCGACGCGGCAAGCGCCGATCGGGCCCTGGAACGGAACGCCGGACAGCGCAAGTGCGGCCGAAGCGCCGATCATCGCGGGGATGTCCGCATCGACTTCCGGGTTCTGCGACAGCACGGTCACGACAACCTGGATTTCGTTATAAAAACCATCCGGGAACAGCGGTCGGATCGGGCGATCGATGAGGCGCGAGGTCAGCGTCTCTTTTTCGGTCGGGCGACCTTCGCGCTTGAAGAACCCGCCGGGGATACGGCCCGCGGCGTAAAACTTCTCCATGTAGTCGACCGTCAGCGGGAAGAAATCCTGACCCGGCTTCGGGTTCTTGGCGGCGACGACGGTGGCGAGAACAACAGTGTCTTCAACAGAGACGACGACGGCACCGTGTGCTTGACGGGCGATCTCGCCGGTCTCCATGGTGACCGTCTGGGAGCCGTACGTGAAGGTCTTCTTGGTCGGAGTAGGCAGCAAGGGAAATCCTTTCAGTCTGCCCGTCGCGGAGCAACGCCTGCGGCGAATGCCGCGCGTCTGCGCAACGGAGCTTCAAATGGAACAATGCCGGCGTGGCCCGTAGGGCTCGCCGGCATTGCGATATCAGCCGAACCGCGGGAAGTGCGTCGTGATCACGGCTGACAGCCGTCGATTACTTACGCAGGCCCAGGCGTTCGATGACGCTGCGGTAACGGTCGACTTCCTTGCGCTTCAGGTAGTCCAGCAGCTTACGACGCTGGCTGACGAGCGCGAGCAGGCCGCGACGGGAGTGGTGATCCTTGGTGTGTTCCTTGAAATGACCGGTGAGGTCATTGATGCGGGCGGTCAACAGTGCGATCTGCACTTCCGGCGACCCGGTGTCACCCTTGGCGCGCTGGAAATCAGCAACGATCTGCGCCTTTTGTTCGGTAGCAATAGCCATCTCTTCTAATCCAGTTGTCTGTGTCTTCAGTCGAGCCGCGCATTATAGCGGCGAATTTTCTGTTGCATCAAGCACCTGCGACGCTCGCAATGAGCCTGCGAGGTGCCAGCCGACCGTCGGCATCCACCCGGCCAAGGCCGAGAAAACGCCCATCGGCAAATACACGGCATTCCACCGCGCCTGGCGGCAGCGGGACAGCGACAGACTGACCGTGCAGAAAACTGCCTGCTGCATCCGGAGCAAGCGGAACAGCAGGCAAATGTGACGCGAGCAGATCGGCCGGACGCAGTGCGTCGGCGCGGGCCTGCTCGCCAGATTCAAGAACTTCGAGCGATACGGCGTGATCGATGACAAACGGACCGATTGCAGTGCGCCGCAAGCCAACGAGATGTGCGCCACAACCGAGCGCCTCGCCAATGTCTTCGGCGAGCGTCCGGATGTACGTCCCCTTGCTGCAACACACTTCGAGATCGAACTCATCACCGGACAGCGGACCACATCCGATGCGGTGGATCGTTACGCGGCGCGGCGCCCGCTCAAGCGTCACACCCTCACGCGCATACTCGTAGAGCGCCTTGCCGTCGCGCTTGAGCGCCGAGTACATCGGCGGCACCTGGTCAATCTCGCCTTCAAATCGAGCAACGACCTCCGCGATCTGAGCGTCGTCGGTCACCACCGGTCGTGTGGACGTCACCTCGCCCTCAGCATCGCCCGTGGTCGTTGTCACGCCGAGCTTCACGCGCGCAAGGTAGGTCTTGTCCGCATCCAGCAGCATCTGGCTGAACTTGGTGGCTTCGCCCAGGCACAACGGCAACAAGCCACTCGCCAGCGGGTCGAGCGTGCCAGTATGACCGCCCTTGGCCGCCCAATAGAGGCGGCGCACGGTCTGCAGGGCGCCGTTCGAACTCATGCCGGAAGGCTTGTCGAACAACACGACCCCATCCACTTTCAATCGAGGCGCGCGAGCGGGCCGTTGCGCACTCATGCGTCCGGCTTCTCCGCCTCGTCGGGCGAGGCAGCGGCCTCATCCACATCATCACTGTGTGCGGCGTCGCTACGAACCGCCTCGTCGATCAGCGCGGATAGCTGTGCGCCACGCTCGATCGAGCGGTCATAAACCCAGTGCAGATCCGGGATCGTGTGAATGCGGATTCGGCGCCCCAGCTCACGGCGCAAAAAGCCGCTCGCACGACGCAGGCCTTGCGCGAGTTCCGGCACGGCACGCTCGCCTTCGAGGGTCGTAAAGAATACCTTGGCGTGCGAGTAATCCGGGCTCACTTCAACCGACGTCAGCGTAACGAAGCCGACACGGGGATCTTTTACTTCCATGCGGATCAACTCCGCCAATTCACGGCGGATCTGCTCGGCGACACGGTCGCCGCGCGAAAATGTCTTTGCCATACGGCTACTCCTGCCCCCATGCAAGGGGCTTCAAACAAAACGGGCCCCGTCGCGGGGCCCGTTGGCGCTTCACCGCGACGCGGATCAGAGCGTCCGTGCGATTTCCTGGATTTCGTACACTTCCAGGTGATCGCCTTCCATGATGTCGTTGAAGTTCTTGATCTGCAGGCCGCATTCGAAGCCGAACTTCACTTCCTTCACGTCATCCTTGAAGCGCTTCAGCGATTCGAGTTCGCCATCGTGCACCACCACGTTGTTGCGCAGCACGCGGACGCGGGCATGGCGCTTGACGTTGCCGTCCAGCACATAGCAACCAGCCACCGCACCGACCTTCGAGATACGGAAGACCTGGCGGATCTCCACGGTACCGATGATCTGCTCGCGACGCTCAGGCGCCAACATGCCCGACAACGCGGCCTTCACGTCATCCACAGCGTCATAGATGATGTTGTAGTAGCGAATATCGACGTCGAACGCCTCGGCCGTCTTCCGCGCGCCAGCGTCGGCCCGGGTATTGAAGCCGATAACCACCGCCTTCGAGGCTTGTGCGAGGTTGATGTCGCTCTCGGTGATGCCACCGACGGCAGCGTGGATGACCTGCACTCGAACTTCATCGGTCGAAAGCTTGGTAAGCGCATGCACCAAGGCTTCCTGCGAACCCTGCACGTCCGCCTTGATGATGAGGGGCAGCGACTTGATTTCGCCTTCCTTCATCTGCTCGAACATGTTCTCCAGCTTCGCAGCCTGCTGCTTGGCGAGCTTCACATCGCGGAACTTGCCCTGACGGAACAGTGCGATTTCGCGCGCCTTACGCTCGTCGGCCAGCGCCATGGCATCGTCGCCCGCAGCCGGAACGTCCGACAAGCCAAGAATCTCGACCGGGATCGACGGGCCCGCCTCGTTGATCGGCTTACCGTTCTCATCAAGCATCGCGCGGATCTTGCCGAAGGTCGCCCCCGCCAGCACCACGTCGCCGCGCTTGAGCGTGCCGCTCTGAACCAGCATGGTCGCAACCGGACCACGCCCCTTGTCGAGGCGGGCTTCGATGATGAGCCCCTTGGCCGGCGCCTTCTCGGCGGCGGTCAGTTCAAGCACTTCGGCCTGCAGCAGCAGGTTCTCGAGCAGGTCGTCGATGCCCATGCCGGTCTTGGCCGACACAGGGATGAACGGCGAGTCGCCACCGTACTCTTCCGGCACAACACCTTCGGCGACCAGTTCCTGCTTGACGCGGTCCGGGTGTGCATCGGGCTTGTCCATCTTGTTGATCGCAACGACGATCGGCACACCAGCCGCCTTCGCGTGGTGGATCGCTTCCTTCGTCTGCGGCATCACGCCGTCGTCGGCAGCCACCACCAGAATCACGATGTCGGTCGCCTTGGCACCACGCGCACGCATGGCGGTAAACGCCTCGTGACCCGGGGTATCGAGGAAGGTGACCATGCCGCGGTCCGTTTCGACGTGGTACGCGCCGATATGCTGCGTGATCCCGCCGGCTTCACCCGACGCAACCTTGGCGCGACGGATGTAGTCGAGTAGCGAGGTCTTGCCGTGGTCGACGTGGCCCATGACGGTCACGACCGGCGCGCGCGGCAGTTGCTCAGCATCCTTGCTCTGCGAATCGTCGAGCAGCGCCTCAGGATCGTCGAGCTTGGCGGCGATCGCCTGGTGCCCCATTTCCTCGACGAGGATCATCGCCGTTTCCTGGTCCAGCACCTGGTTGATCGTCACCATCTGACCCAGCTTCATCATCTGCTTGATGAGCTCGGTCGCCTTGATCGCCATCTTGTGGGCGAGGTCAGCCAGCGAGATGGTTTCCGGCACATGCACTTCGCGCACGATCGGCTCGGTCGGCGCCTGGAAGTTGGTGTCCTGCTGGCGGTTGTCCTTGCCATGACGGCCGCCGCCACGCGCACCACGCCATCCAGCGGCTCCGCCGCCGGTGTCGCCACGCGTCTTGATCTGGCGACGCTTGGAATCGTCCTCGCGGTCGCCCTTCTTGGCCGGGCCCTTCTTCTCTTCCTTCGCACCCTCAGCCTTGACCGGCTTGTGCAGGGTGCCGGACTTGCCGGCAGGCGCCGCAGCTGCAGCGGCCGGCGCAGCCGGTTGACGCGCCTTCTCAGCAGCCTCGATGGCGCGCTGACGCGCAGCCTCTTCATCAGCCTTCTTGCGCGCTTCGCGTGCCTGCTTCAAGCGCAGCTCTTCAGCCTGAATGCGGGCAAGCTCCGACGCACGGCGTGCTTCGCGTTCGCGAGCCGCGCGCTCTTCGGGCGACAGCATGTCAAGGATCGAACGCGGGGCCGCAGGAGCGGCTTCAGGCGAAGGCTCGGCCGCAGGAGCGGTCTCAACAGCAGCCTCAACGACGGGCGCTGCGACCGGCTCAGGTTCGGGCTCTGGCTGGGGTTCCGGCTCAGGCACGGGCTCCGGCTCGGGTTCGGGCGCCACTTCGACGACCGGCTCGGGTTCGGGCTCGGGAGCCACCTGCACTTCGGGTTCGGCCGCCACAGGGGCAGCTTCCGCGACGACCTCGGGAAGCGTCGAAAGATCTTCCTCGTGGTGATCGAGCGCCTCTTCGCCTTCCGGCTGCGCACCTTCGGCAAGCAGCTCCGAAGGATCACGCTTGACGAAAACGCGCTTCTTGCGCACCTCGACCTGAATCGTCCGTGCCTTGCCGGTGGCATCGGAAGCCTTGATCTCGGACGTCTGCTTGCGCGTCAGCGTGATCTTGGCTTTCGGAGCCGTTTCTCCATGAGAGCGACGCAGATAGTCCAGCAAGCGCGCCTTGTCGGCTTCGCTCACTCCATCGTTTTCGCCCGACTTTGCAACACCGGCCTTTTGCAACTGCTCAAGCAAGACGGATGCAGGCATCCTCAGCTCGCTGGCGAACTGCGCCACGCTCATTTCTGCCATAAACGAAACAACCTCCGTCTTACTCGAACCAGTGCGCACGGGCCTTGGTAATCAGGTCCTTGGCACTTTCTTCGGTGATACCCGCAATCTCGGTCAGCTCGTCGACGGCAAGGTCAGCGAGATCGTCGCGGGTTTTAACGCCGGCACGCGCCAGTTTGGCGGCGAGCGGCTTGTCCATGCCTTCGAGTGCCAGCAAGTCTTCAGCGACTTGCTCGAGTTGCTCCTCGCTGACGATGGCTTCGGTCAGCAGAACGTTGCGGGCACGTGTCCGCAGTTCGTTAACCGTCTCTTCGTCAAAGGCTTCGATTTCCAGCATTTCAGAAAGGGGGACGTAGGCGATTTCCTCAAGAGAGGTGAAGCCTTCGTCAATCAGGATGTCGGCGACTTCGTCGTCCACATCGAGTTTCTCGGTGAATGCGCTACGCAGACGGCCGCGTTCGGCCTCGCTCTTCTGCGTGCTCTCTTCCACCGTCATCAGGTTGATCTGCCAGCCCGTCAGCTCGGACGCGAGCTTGACGTTCTGGCCGCCGCGGCCGATCGCGATCGCGAGATTGCTCTCATCGACCACCACATCCATCGCATGAGCCTCTTCGTCGACCACGATCGACGACACTTCGGCCGGCGCCAGCGCCTTGATCACAAATTCCGCGGGGTCGGCTGACCACAACACGATATCGATGTTCTCGCCACCGAGCTCATTGCGCACCGCGGTAACCCGCGAACCACGCAGGCCGACGCAAGTGCCGATCGGATCGATGCGGGCATCATTGGCCTTGACCGCGATCTTGGAACGCATACCAGCATCACGTGCGCAGGCCTTGATTTCGAGGAGGCCGTCTTCCATCTCCGGCACTTCAAGCTCGAACAGCTTGGTGACGAACTCCGGCGCGGTGCGCGACAGGATCAGTTGCGGACCGCGGGCGCCACGGGCAATTTCCTTCAGATAGGCGCGCGTACGGTCGCCCACACGAAGGTTTTCCTTCGGCACCATCTGATCCTTGGGTAGCACTGCCTCGAGGCGGCCGACTTCGACGATCGCGTTGCCACGCTCCATGCGCTTGATGTTGCCGGTGACGAGATGCTCGCCGCGCTCGAGGAAGTCATTCAGGATCTGCTCGCGCTCGGCGTCGCGGATGCGCTGCAGGATCACCTGCTTGGCCGCCTGCGCACCGATACGGCCGAAGTCGATCGGCTCGAGCGGTTCTTCGACGTACTCGCCAACCTGGATGTCCTCGAACTGCTCGCGTGCATCGATGATGCCCATCTCGGCCTCATCGTTCGTCACTTCGGCGTCCGGCAGCACCAGCCAACGGCGGAACGCTTCGTGAGCGCCCGTCTCGCGGTCGATCGTGACGCGCACATCGGCGTCGTCGTGAATGCGCTTTTTGGTGGCCGAAGCCAGCGCCGACTCAAGCGCCTGGAAAACGATCTCCTTGGAGACGTTCTTCTCGCGCGACAGCGCATCGACAAGCAGCAAAACCTCGCGGCTCATTGCATCAACCCCTCAAATCTCTCAAAACTTGGGAACGATCCGCGCACGCTCGACATCGTCGAATGCGAAGCGCTGCTCGCCGGTTGCGGTCTCAAGGATCACGGTCTCGCCGTCGACCCCTCTCAGGGTGCCGCTGAAATTGCGTTGATTGGCGACTGGGATCCGCACGCGCAGCTGGATTTCCTCGCCAGCGAAGCGCTCGAAATGCGCCAGCTTGGTCAGCGGGCGATCAAGCCCGGGCGATGAGACTTCCAGCCGGTCGTAGTCGATGTTCTCGACCTCGAACAGACGGGTCAGTTGGTTGCTGACGGTTGCGCAATCCTCGACGGTAATGCCCTCAGGCTTGTCGATGAACACGCGCAGAAGCCGGCCACGGGGCGACGACTCGATGTCGATCACCTCGAAACCCAGGCCCTCGGCCGTCTTTTCAATCAGCAGTTTCAGATCCATGCGCCGCTACAAACAAAAAGTGGGCGCAATGCCCACTCATCAAAAAACAACAATCGCGGCCCGAAGCAATGCGGCCGCCAGATCGTATAACCGGCGAGAGTTTAGCAGACCTGGCGTGCCACGTAAATGCGTTTACTCGGCAACCGGCGGCTTGCGCGGCCGACGGCCACGACCAGCTGGGCGCTTGCGTGCGCCGGCTTCACCTTCCGGACGCGGCGCAGCCCCATCCTGCGGGGCGGGCGCGCCTTCGGGACGCGGCGGGCGCGGCCCGCCTTGCGGCTTCCTTGGTTTGTTCGGGCGCTTCGGGCGGCGCGGCTCAGCGCCCTGCTCCGGCCTCACGCCATCAACCGGCGCATCAACACGCCCGACTTCACCGGGCTGACCAGCCTCGACCGGACGTGCACCGCGTGGCGGACGGGGCCCCTTGCCGCCCTGCGGGCGCGGCCCTTGCCCACCTTGCGGACGCGGACCACCGCCTTGCGGGCGTGGGCCGCCATCGCCGCCACGGCGACGACCGCCTTGTGGCGCGCCACGACCGGGCGCGCGATCGCCACGCGGGGCGCCGCCAGGATTGAGCGGGCGCACGCCGGGAACCGCCAGGCGCTGCGCCTTGGCCCAGGCCTCGGCGTCTTCCGCCTCCAGATCGACCTCAAGCTGATGCTCATCCGGCTCTGCAAACGGCGATTCAGGCTCGACATCCTCCGGCAGCGCCGCCATCAATGCACGCACATCGGCGTCGGACATTTCAGTCCAGGCGCCGCGCTTGAGCTGACGCGGAAGCTGGACCGGGCCATAGCGAACACGCATCAGCCGGCTCACCGTCAGCCCAACCGATTCAAACATGCGACGCACTTCGCGATTGCGACCTTCGGAGATCGTGACGCGATACCAGTGGTTGCTGCCCTCGCCGCCGCCATCGTGCAGCGAGTTGAAACGCGCTTCGCCGTCTTCAAGGGCGACGCCCGTCGTCAGCGTGGCTTGTTGTTCTTCGGTCAGCTCGCCAATCACGCGCACTGCGTATTCGCGCTCGAGTTCGTAGCGCGGATGCATCATGCGGTTGGCCAGATCGCCGTTGCTGGTAAAAAGCAACAGGCCGGAGGTATTGAAGTCGAGTCGGCCGATCGCGATCCAGCGCCCGCGATTGAGCACCGGCAGGCGCTCGAAGACCGTGGGACGACCTTCCGGATCGTCGCGACTGACGATCTCGCCCTCCGGCTTGTGGTACATCAGCACACGCGGCGCGCGTTCAGTGAAACGGATGTTCACCAGCTTGCCGTTGATCTTGATCCGGTCACCCGGGCCGATCTTCTGACCGAGCCCTGCGGGCAGGCCATTCACGCTGACGCGGCCGGCGATGATCCACTCTTCGAGTTCGCGACGCGAACCGTAGCCGGCTTCAGCGAGCAGTTTGTGCAGTCGCTGCGGCTCGTAGGCCTCAGCCTGTGCCTTGACGCCACGGCCACGGCGGCCAGGAGCGGGTGCGTTGCTATTCCGCCGCTGCTGCGGGCGCGGTTTGCGTTGCGGTATCGACAAGATCCATCACCTTTTCAATTTCGGCCAGAGGCGGCAGCTCGGTGAGGCTGCGCAGGCCAAGTTCATCCAGGAAGCGTCGCGTGGTGGCGTACAGGCCCGGGCGCCCCGGGGTGTCGCGATGGCCGACAACGTCGACCCATCCGCGCGATTCCAGCGTTTTCAACACGTTCGGAGAGACGGCAACGCCGCGAATATCTTCAATATCGCCTCGCGTGACCGGCTGACGGTAGGCGATGATCGCCAGGGTCTCCAGAACAGCACGCGAATATTTCGGCGGTTTCTGTTCGCGCAACCGATCGAGGTAGGGCTGGTACTCCGCACGAGTACGGAAACGCCATCCGGTCGACAGTTGGGCTAGTTCGGCGCCGCGATCATTCCAGCGCTCACGCAGGGTTTCGAGCAGGCGGCGAATCAGATCCGCATCCAACTGCTCATCGAAGAGCCTGCGCAGCTCGGCCATTGCAAGCGGCTCGGCGGCTGCCAGAAGGGCAGCTTCCAGCACGCGCAAGGCAAATTCGAAGTCTATCGAATCTTCGGCTTGCACCGGAATGCCAGCTTCAGTCGGCATCCGAGGTATTAAGTCTGACATAAATCGGCTCCAGAGGTGCAACCTGGCTGACAACAACCAGGCGCTCCTTCACCAGTTCCAGCACGGCAAGGAAGCTGACAACCAGCATCGGCACGCCCGCCGTCAAATCGAACAACTCGACGAAGGGTTGGAATTGGCCACCGCCGAGCTGGCGCAGGATGGTGGTCATCCGTTCGCGAACCGAGAGTTCCTCACGCTGAATCGTGTGGTGACGGGTCAGCTTCGCCTTGCGCACGAGACCCAGCCAGGCGACCTGCAGATCGTGCAGGCTCACTTCAGGCAAACGTTCCGCCACCTTTTCGGCCACCCACACGGTGACCCATTCGTAATCGCGCTCCACCCGCGGCAGTGCATCGAGTCGTGCGCCGGCGATCTTCATCTGTTCGTATTCGAGCAGCCGGCGCACGAGTTCGGCACGCGGGTCGGCTTCCTCTGCTTCCGCCTGGGCGGGCCGCGGCAGCAGCATGCGGGACTTGATCTCGAGCAGCATCGCGGCGATCAGCAGATACTCGGCCGCAAGCTCAAGGTTGCTGCGGCGCATGGCCTCGACGTACTTCAGGTACTGCGCAGTCAGCGGCGCCATCGGAATATCGAGGACGTTGATGTTCGCCTTGCGGATCAGATAAAGCAGCAAGTCGAGTGGCCCCTCGAACGCTTCGAGGAACACCTGCAGCGCATCCGGCGGGATGTAGAGATCCTTCGGCAGCTCGAACAGCGATTCGCCATAGATCCGCGCCAGGGCTGGGGGCAGCGGTTCCTCGTGCGGGCGCAGGTCGAGCATCGGCGTCTCGACTTCGCTCACCGCGCGTCACCTATCGTCAGATTGCAGCGAACAGCACGCCCCTTCATGAGCCGGTCAATAACAGGATCAAACGCTTCAGTGGGGCGATCAACGGCCACAGCACGTAATCCAGCACCCGCAGGTACAGCAAGCCGATCAGAATCATGAAACCGTAGGGCTCAAGGCGCGCGAACTTCCACGCCAAGGGCCCCGGCAACAGGCTGATCGCGATGCGGCCGCCATCGAGCGGCGGAATCGGCAGCAAGTTCAACAGCATCAGCGCGAGGTTCACGACGATACCGGCAGTCGCCATGGCGAAGAAGTAGTCACCGCCATAGCCATCCAGTGCCGTCTGCAGACCAATCATCAAGCCCCATCCGAAGGCCTGCGCGAGGTTCGCGGCCGGCCCCGCAGCGGCGACCCAGAACATGTCGCGCTTGGGGTGGCGCAGGCGGCCGAAGTTGACCGGTACCGCCTTCGCCCAGCCGAAGGGCGGGAAGCTCGCGCCAGTGGCGAGGTTCAGCAGCACGATGCCGAGCGGCACGGCGAGCGTGCCGACCGGATCGACGTGACGCAGCGGATTGAGGCTGATGCGCCCGGCCAAATGCGCGGTGGGGTCGCCAAGGCGGAAGGCCGCATAGCCGTGTGCGGCCTCGTGCAAGGTGATCGCCAGCAACACAGGCAGCGCCCAAACCACGATCGTCAGGACGATGTCCATGGCCACTCAATTTCAGGGAAAACAGCAGTTTACCAGACGACCTCAGTCGTCCAGCCCGAGCGGCCCGAGCGGCCCGAGGCCGCGTCGGATCACCGCCGGCGCACCGCCGGTCAGGTCGATCACGGTCGTCGCTTCCGGGCCGCAGGCGCCCGCTTCGATCACCAGATCGACCTGCTTTTCGAGACGCTCGCGGATTTCCTCGGCGTCGGTCAGCGGCAGATCTTCGCCCGGCAGCAACAGGGTCGAGGTGAGCATCGGCTCATTGAGTTCGCCAAGCAGGGCCGCGACAACCGGATGGGAGGGGCAGCGGATGCCGATCGTCTTGCGCTTGGGGTGCAGCACGCGACGGGGCAGCTCCTTGGTGCCTTCGAGGATGAAGGTGTAGGGGCCGGGGGTCACCGCCTTGAGCAGTCGGTACTGCGCGTTATCGACCCGCGCATAGTGCGCAATCTCGGAGAGATCCCGCACCATCAGGGTCAGGTGGTGGCG
The DNA here is from genome assembly GCF_013184235.1 of Niveibacterium sp. COAC-50. Classification (NCBI taxonomy): domain Bacteria; kingdom Pseudomonadati; phylum Pseudomonadota; class Betaproteobacteria; order Rhodocyclales; family Rhodocyclaceae; genus Niveibacterium; species Niveibacterium sp. COAC-50. The sequence goes on along the minus strand of NZ_JABCJM010000008.1, from coordinate 129,677 downwards.
GTCGTCCACGCCACGGATGCGGCGGATGCGCTCGAGCAGGTGCGCGTCGCCCGTCTGCCCCGCCAACGCGTAGGCCGAATCGGTCGGGAAGACCACAAGACCGCCGTCGCGGATGATCTCCGCGGCCTGTCGCAGCAGCCGTGGCTGTGGGTTTTCAGGAAAGAGTGAGAAGAACTGGGCCACGTTTGCAGACCGGGCAGGAAAGCGCGGATTCTATGCCTGCAGCCCCAAGGCTGTCGCGGGTTTCAGAGCTTTGACCAGACGGGCGTCAGATCCTCCGGCAACGGATCGGATCCGCCGAGGTCGACGCTACTCTCGCCAGGCCCGTGAAAGTCCGACGCGCGCGACGCGAGGAAACCGTAGCGCCGGGCGACGCGAGCGAACTCCAGCGTGGCCTCGCGATTATGCGACCCGGAGACCACCTCGATTGCCTCGCCGCCCAAGTCGTGAAAGCGCACGAACAGTTCGTCGAGCTCGCGCTTGGACAACCGATAGCGGCCCGGATGCGCGATCACGGCCAGGCCGCCCGCGGCATGGATCCACGCCAGCGCGTCCTCCATCGTCGCCCATACATGCTCGACGTAGCCCGGCTTTCCGCGCACAAGGTAATGGTCGAACACGCTCTTCACGTCACGCGCGGCGCCGATCTCGGCAAGGTAACGCGCGAAGTGCGAACGGCTGACGAGCGCAGGATTGCCGACATACTTCAAGGCACCTTCATAGGCGCCACGAATGCCGATCGCGGCAAGCGCCTCGCCCATGCGCGCCGCGCGGCCGTCGCGGCCGGCGCGCACATCGGCCAGTCCGTCCGCCAGCACGGTACACGCCGGATCTACGCCAAGGCCGACGATATGCACCGTCTGTTCGCCCCACGACACCGACACCTCCACCCCATTCACGAACGCAAGCCCGTGGATACGGGCGGCCTCGCGAGCGTCGGCCAAGCCGGCGAGCTCGTCGTGATCGGTCAGCGCAAGCAGTTCGACGCCGTTGCGCGCGGCGCGTGCGACGACCTCGGCAGGGGCAAGCAGGCCATCCGAAATGGTGGAGTGACAGTGAAGATCGGCGTTGATTGGGGGCATGCAGCAAGTGTACTCCACCGCCCCGCCGGTAACCCGGCGATCTTGCGCGGCACTCAGCGCGTGTCGAAGAAGGTCTGCAGGAGGGCGGCTACATCAGCCGGCCGCTCCAGGTGCAGGTTGTGGCCGCAATCGCGAAGGGTGGCGAGCTGCAAGTCCGGAATGACTGCCAGCCGCGCGCTCACCTCATCGCGCGTCAAACCAAGCCGCTCCAGCAGCGCGGTGTCGTCGGCCAGCACCGCGAGGACGGGAGCGGCGATGCGCCGCCACACGGCAGCCGTCTCGGCGAAGCGGTAGAGCGCCGGGCTGACATGCTTGTGCGCCGGGTCCGCCGCGCGAATTACGCCGCCCAGGCCATCCTCCTCACCAACATGACGGGCGAGGAACTCGGCGCGCTCCGGTGGCAGACGCGGATTCTCGAAACGCAACTGGCGCGCCAGACCGGAGAAGTCCGGGTAGCTGCGAAATCGCTCCGGCTCGCGCAACTGGTGCAGCCATTTTTCGAGGCGGCCAGGGGCGTCCTCCGGTGCGGCGTCGCGCAGGCCGAACGCATCGAGGGACGCGACTGCGCGCACCCGGTTTGGGCGCACGCCGGCATACATGCAAACAAGATTGCCGCCGAGGCTGTGGCCGACCAGGCGCACCGGTTCGTCCGGGCTGTAGGCCTGCAGCAAGGCGTCGAGATCACTGAGGTAGTGCGCAAAGAGGTAGCTGTCGGCGCTCCACGCACTCTCGCCGAAACCGCGCAGGTCCGGCGCGATCACATCCCAATCGTCCGCCAGTGCATCGACAAGGAAGTGGAAGGACGCCGACACATCCATCCAGCCATGCAGCAGGAAGAGCTTGCGCGCTCCGGTACATGGCCAGCGCCGCACATGCAGGCGCAGACCACGCACATCGAGCCATTCGCTATGCGATTCACGGCGCGGCATCCACGGCGTTGCAGCAGTCGGCATGGCGAGCTCCGTGCGCGAAAAGCGTAAATGTTATCAGCAGGTTGCCGTGCCTCAGCCCTTCCGGTAGAGTCCCGCCCCTGTCGCTCGGGAGAGCGCCTGCCCTGTGCAGGCCGCCGAAGGCGTAACCCCGGAACCGCTCAGGTACAAAGGACCGACGACACGCGCAGCGCGCGCCGCTGCGTGGAACACAATCTGGAGAGCAGGCGCGGCATCGACCGCGCCCACCGAAGGGGCAGCATGCCAGGCGGCATGTAATCTCTCAGGTACCAAGGACAGATGGGGCCCGCCGCACAGCGCATCGTGCGGCGGGCCCTTTTGCGTTTTTGGACTAACCTGAATTTGCCACCTTATTTGGCACCTTAGTTGCCAACACTCCGGGAGCCTCACTTGGGCAAGCAGACACCTCTTTTTGACCTCCATGTGGCCGCAGGCGCGAAGATCGTCGACTTCGCCGGCTGGGACATGCCGATCCACTACGGCTCCCAACTCGAAGAGCACCACCAGGTGCGCCGCGACGCCGGCATGTTCGACGTCTCACACATGCTGCCGGTGGACGTTTCCGGCGCCGGTGCGCAGGCCTTCCTCAGCAAGCTGCTCGCCAACAACATCGGCAAGCTCACGCTGCCTGGCAAGGCACTGTACTCCTGCATGCTGCAGGACGATGGCGGCGTAGTCGACGACCTGATCACCTACTTCTTCGCGCCGGACGACTACCGCATCGTCGTGAACGCCGGCACCGCCGACAAGGACATCGCGTGGATGCGCACGCAGGCGGCGAAGATGGGCGCCAACGTCACCATCGCGTCGCGTCGCGATCTGGCGATGATCGCGGTGCAAGGCCCGAATGCGCGCGCCAAGGCCTGGGCAGCCCTGCCCGGCTCGCAAGCCGCCAGCGAGGGGCTCAAGCCCTTTCAGGCCGCGAAGTGGAATGGCGGGTTCGGCGAAATCATGATCTGCCGTACCGGCTACACCGGCGAAGACGGCTTTGAACTGATCGTGCCGGCGCAACGCGCAGCCGAGATCTGGAAGGCGCTGGAAGCTGCCGGCGTGAAGCCGATCGGCCTGGGCGCACGCGACACGCTGCGCCTGGAAGCCGGTATGAACCTCTACGGCTCGGACATGGACGAGACGAAGAACCCGCTCGAATCCGGCCTCGCCTGGACGGTGGACTTCACCGAGGGTCGCGACTTCATCGGCCGCGCCGCGCTCGAAGCCTACGATCGCAGCAAGCAGTTGGTGGGTCTGTTGCTCGAAGACCGCGGCGTGCTGCGCGGCCACATGCGCGTCGTCACCCCGCATGGCGAGGGCGAGACGACCAGCGGTTCGTTTGCGCCGTCGATGAACGCCTCGATCGCGTTCGCGCGCGTCCCGGCTGCGGTGCAACAGGGCGACACCGTGGAGGTCGACATCCGCGGCAAGCTGCTGAAGGCGCGCGTCACCAAACTCTCGTTCGTGCGCAACGGCAAGGTACTGGCCTGAGCGACACGACTGCCGGCAAATTCAGACGATGCATCGCGATGTTTTGACTTCATCCCGGTGCGCGAATGAAGGCTGCGGCGACACTTGATTGGCTTTGAACATCTGAACTTCACTCACAGGAGCGAACACATGAGCACCCCGACCAGCCTGCGCTACACCGAATCGCACGAATGGGTCCGCATGGAGCCGGACGGCACCGTGACCGTCGGCATCACCGACCACGCGCAGAACGCACTGGGCGATGTGGTTTTTCTTGAGCTGCCGGATGTCGGCCGCACGCTTAAGGCCGGCGAGAACTGCGCCATCGTCGAATCGGTGAAGGCTGCGTCCGACATCTACGCCCCGATCGCGGGTGAAGTGATCGAGACCAACCAGGCCGCGGTGGATGCTCCGGAATCGGTCAACGCCGACGCCTACGCCGCGTGGCTGTTCAAGCTCAAGCCGGTGAATGCGGACGACGTGGCGAAGCTGCTCGACGCGGCCGCCTACGACAAGATCGCCGACGCCTGATTTACGCGTATCGATCTGCTGCGCGATCCAATCACGGGCCTGCGATGCTCGCCGTACGCATGTACGGCTGCCCTTCTCGGCCCGAGCTTGGGTCGCTCGCGACGATCGCTTCGCGCAAATCCGCGTTTCTGAGCACGCGATCTACCCTGATTGCCGGCGCCCAAAAGAACAACACACCGCGCCTCTGCCCCGACCTGTACCGCATCCTGACAGAGCCAGACCATGCTGAACCTTCCGCTTTCCGCGCTTGAACAGCGCGATGACTTCATCGGCCGCCACATCGGCCCCGATGCCGCCGAGACCGCCGCGATGTGTGCCGACATCGGCGCCGCGTCGCTCGCCGCGCTGATTTCCGAGACCGTGCCTGCCGGCATCCGCCTGGCCGCGCCGCTGCCGATCGCCGCCGCCGTGCCCGAGCACGAAGCGCTCGCCAAGCTCAAGGCCATCGCCGGCAAGAACGTGCTGAAGCGTTCGCTGATCGGTCTCGGCTACTACGACACCATCCTGCCCAAGGTCATCCTGCGCAACGTGCTGGAGAACCCGGGCTGGTACACCGCCTACACGCCCTACCAGGCCGAGATCGCCCAGGGCCGCCTCGAAGCGCTGCTGAACTGGCAGCAGATGGTGATGGACCTCACCGGGCTGGAGCTGGCGAACGCCTCGCTGCTCGATGAAGCCACCGCCGCGGCCGAAGCCATGGCGATGGCGCGCCGCGCATCGAAGAGCAAGTCCAACGCCTTCTTCGTCGACAGCGCCGCCTTCCCGCAGACCATCGACGTGGTGAAGACGCGCGCCAAGTACTTCGGCTGGGATCTGGTCTTCGGCACCGCCGAGGAAGCCGCATCCGCCGACGTGTTCGGCGCGCTGCTGCAGTACCCGGACAAGACCGGCGCGGTGCGTGACCTGACCGCCATCATCGCCGCACTGAAGGCCAAGGGCGCCCTGGTGGCCGTGGCGTCGGACCTGATGGCGCTGGTGCTGCTCAAATCGCCGGGCGAGATGGGCGCGGACATCGCGCTGGGTTCGGCGCAGCGCTTCGGCGTGCCGATGGGCTTCGGCGGCCCGCACGCCGCCTTCTTCGCGACCCGCGACGAGCACAAGCGCTCGGTGCCGGGCCGCATCATCGGCGTGTCGGTCGACGCGCGCGGCAAGAAGGCGCTGCGCATGGCGCTGCAGACGCGCGAGCAGCACATCCGCCGCGAGAAGGCCAACTCCAACATCTGTACCTCGCAGGTGCTGCTGGCCAACATGGCGGGCATGTACGCGGTGTATCACGGGCCCAAGGGCCTGCAGACCATCGCCTCGCGCATCCACAAGCTCGCCGCGATCTTCGCCGCCGGCTTGAAGCAGGTGGGCTTCAAGGTACTCGGCAGCCAGTTCTTCGATTCCTTCGATATCGCCACCGGCGCACAGACCGAGGCGATCAATACTGCAGCGCTGGCCGCCGGCTACAACCTGCGCCAGGTTTCGCCCTCGGTGCTGGGCGTGTCCTTCGATGAGAAGACCACCCGCGCCGATGTGCTGACGCTGCTGAACGCCTTCGCCGAAGTGGGCCGGCTCGCCAATGTGTGCGAACTCGCGCGCGCCTTCGATGAATCGGACCTCGCCGCGCTGGAGCAGAGCTGCGCGATCCCCGCGTCGCTGCTGCGCACCGATGCCATCCTCACGCACCCGGTGTTCAACAGCCACCACACCGAGCACGAGATGTTGCGCTATCTGAAGAAGCTGCAGAACCGCGACCTCGCGCTCGACCACTCGATGATCTCGCTGGGCTCCTGCACCATGAAGCTCAACGCCACCAGCGAGATGATCCCGGTCACCTGGCCCGAGTTCGGCGATGTGCATCCCTTCGTGCCGCGCGAGCAGGCTGCGGGCTACCTCGAAATGATCGAGGGCCTCGCCGACTACCTGCGCGCAGTCACCGGCTTCCCGGCGATCTGCATGCAGCCGAACTCCGGCGCGCAGGGCGAATACGCCGGCCTCGTCGCAATCCGCCGCTACCACGAGTCGCGCGGCGACGCGCACCGCAACATCTGCCTGATCCCGAAATCCGCCCACGGCACCAACCCCGCTACCGCGCAGATGTGCGGGCTGGATGTGGTGGTGGTCGACTGCGACGAGAACGGCAACGTCGACGTCGCGGACCTCAAGGCCAAGGCGGAACAGCACAAGGACAACCTCGCCGCGCTGATGATCACCTACCCCTCGACGCACGGCGTGTTCGAGGAAGCCGTGAAGGACATCTGCGCCACGGTGCACGCCTTCGGCGGCCAGGTCTACATGGACGGCGCCAACCTCAACGCGCAGGTCGGCCTCACCTCGCCCGCCACCATCGGCGCCGACGTGAGCCACATGAACCTGCACAAGACCTTCTGCATCCCGCACGGCGGCGGCGGCCCCGGCATGGGCCCGATCGGCCTCGCGGCGCACCTCGCCCCGTTCATGGCCGACCACGCCGTGAAGCCCACCGGCGCCGACGCGCGTTCGCACGCTGGCCAGGGCGCCGTGTCAGCCGCCCCGTTCGGCTCGGCCAGCATCCTCACCATCTCGTGGATGTACATCACGATGATGGGTGGCGAAGGGCTCAAGCAGGCGACCGAGTACGCGATCCTCAACGCCAACTACGTTGCCGCCAAGCTCGCGCCGCACTACCCGGTGCTCTACCGCGGCACGCACGGCCGCGTCGCGCACGAGTGCATCCTCGACATCCGCCCGATCAAGGCCGCCACCGGCATCACCGAGGTCGACATCGCCAAGCGCCTGATGGACTATGGCTTCCACGCGCCCACGATGTCCTTCCCGGTCGCCGGCACGATCATGGTCGAGCCGACCGAGTCGGAATCGAAAGGTGAGCTGGATCGTTTCATCGCCGCGATGACGCAGATCCGCGAAGAGATCCGCAAGGTCGAACAAGGCACGTGGCCCGCCGACGCCAACCCGCTCAAGCACGCCCCGCACACGCAAGCGGACGTGATGGTGGCGGAGTGGTCGCGCGCGTATTCGCGTGAAGAAGCGGTGTTCCCGCTGGCTTACGTTGCCGAGAACAAGTTCTGGCCGAGCGTCAATCGGATTGATGACGTGTATGGGGATCGGAATTTGTTCTGTGCTTGTGTGCCGATGGAAGAATACTCCGCTTAGCATGTCATTCGGGCGCCTAGGCGCCCGAATTCAATTTTAAGGATCGGGAGCTATTTGATGTTTCTACGAGTCGGCCTCATAAGCTTTGTGTCATTGATTCTGTCTGCCTGCGGGAATCTGCAAGCAGTACGAGTAGCGGAGGTTCCGTCGGATATCCGCAGTGGTGGCTTGTCGGTCGCCGAGTCAAGACCCACAAAGGATCTAGTCGCCCCTCGCGCCTATGAAGTTCCGGAGCGCTCACTATTTGTCCAACAGACATCTGGAGGCAATGCAGCACTAGGCGTCCTGCTTGGACCTCTAGGCGTACTGGCAAACTCTGCCAACATCGATCGGATTACGCAGGAGATGGGGGAGTCCGGCAAGAGCGCGTCACTCTACACCCTAGATTCACTCGATCTCGCGAAATCGGCTTGGGCGGATCGGATTCCGGCCAAACACAGTTCCGCGCAATTAATTCAATTGAAGCCCTATCTGGTTCTGCTTTCACAAGGGAAGGATCTCCCTATCAACACCCTTATAGCGGTACGCGCCGAAGGGCCCACTGCGATCGGAGAGGCAAAAACACCATGGACGGGCAATTACTTCTATTGCTCGAATAGAACACTGCCCGCAGCATGGCTCAGCAGTCCAATTCCAACGCAGGAGCTCGATGTGTACAAAGCCAGCATTAAGGCCGGCTTCACCGAGCTGCTAAGCGAAATCGAACGAGATCTTTCGACAACTCAAAAGCCCAAACGTGATATCGCATGGGTCGACTCTCCTGAGTGCTTTGGAAATAGCGTCGGAATGCCCGGCGATATCGGCAAAAACGAGGCTGGCCACTTAACACTTCGGGCAATGTGGGGTGATTACGGGCGCATCTACAACCTAATGGTGTTCACTTCGGATTCCCAATATAGATTCTCAAATGGGCCGGTCGCTCGCGAGTCAAAGTAAAAATTGCCATAGGGAAGGCTGAACGCCGTCCGACCCGGTGTACCGCGAGCAAGTACGGAATGGCCGGGTTCCCGCACCCGGCGGGCGTGTTACTTCTTTTGCTTCGTCAAAAGAAGTAACCAAGAAAAGACGACCCGGCGTTTGCGGTCAGGTGCTACGCACCTGACTCCCCTGCGTTGCTCGCACGACCGGGGGCCTGCGGAACTCGCCCTCGCTGCGCTCGGAGCTCAGACAGTCCTCGGCCTTCTTCCCGGTCGCGCTCCGCTACTCGGCGCTCTCGACGGGACCCAAAATCAAGACCATCACAATTTTCACGCGCCGGGAAATTGCAGAGAACGGTTGATTGTCGACGCTTTTCTTCCCCCCCCTCTGAAACGCCGAGCAGCGCAGAAGCATCGGGTTCCGACATGCGAAGCATGGCGGTGGCGAGCACTGTTCGAGCACCGAGCGCAGCGAGGGCGAGTTGCGCAGACACCCGATGTTTCGAGCAGCGCAGGGCACCCCGACAGAGTCGGGGCGTTGAAGCGGGGCGACTTTCTGTGGGTACTTTCTTTGTTCGCACAAAGAAAGTACCCCGGCCGCCGGGGCGGGACCCGGCTTCAGCGGGAAGGCCGGCGCAAATTGCCTGCGTCATTCGCAAGGCGAAGCGTTGGGCTTTGAAAAACACCAACGCCAACCTACGCCAGCCAACAACACCGCAGAGCCTTCCGTTTGAGCCCGCTCAACTCATTCTCACCGCTGAGAAAAAAATAGCGCCCCCCACTTGGTACGCTGGCAAGTACAACGAGCCGCCGCAAGAGCGGCCGACCAGCGCCGTGCCGTCCGACCGGCAACGGCCAAAACGCCGCGCTGATGAAAGCTGTTTCGCCATGACTGATGTCGCCCGTGTTTCCGCCTTTGGCCGCCAGGCCGCCAACGTGGGCCGTGCCCTGCCCTTTTCCGAAAGCATCGGGTCACCGGACGACCTGCCCGAAGCGCTTGCCGCAGCCCTGAGAACCGCGCTTGGCGCGGAGGCCGATGCGCTGCAATTGATCATCCACTCGCCGGCATTTGCCACCGTAGGGCAGAGCAGCCCGGAGAATGTGTTCGCCTTGACGAGCACGCGCTGGATCCTGGTCGCTAAGACGGCCACTGGCACCGTGACGAGCACCGCCCCCTTCGCCGCCGCAGCGGTCATCGAGCTGACGATGATCCTGCTCGGCGGGCAGTTGCGGATCGAGTCGGTGGGTGGCGCCGCGGGCTGCGCGGTGGGCTTCAACATGGTGTCGATCGAACTGTTCCGCGAAGCGCTGTTCATCATGCTCGCGGGTGCCCGGCCCGCCGCAACGAACCCTACGCGCGGCGGCAACATCGAGGCGGAGCTTTCGGTGCTGAGCTTCAAGTTCCGCACGGCACTGCAGGAGCAGACGCCAAGCGGCGTCGCGCTGCGCGATGTGCGCAGCTGGACGAGCGAGGTGTCGCCCCTCGCGCGGCTGTTGTTCATGAAGCCGGCGGCGCCGGCGGGTGTGCTGGCGGTGACCGACAGCTACCTCGGCGTGATCACCGATCCGCCGGCCGGCAAGGAAAAGCAGCACAAGGGCAAATCGCCGCACGGCAAGATCGCCACCTATGTGCTGCGGCAACACCCACTGGCATTGCATCTGCCGCAGCCCCAGCGCCGTGGTGACAGCACCGTGCGGATCGCGATCGAGAGCGACGTCGGCTTTGCGCTGAGCGTGCCGGCACGGCAGATCGGGGGCATCGCGAGCCTGCTCGGCGCGCTTTTGCCGCCCGCCGCCGCGTGAGTCGGCAGGGGCCCGGCCACAACACGACAGATCAGCCCCTACACGCGGCCCCGGCCCGGCTGTTACCCTGACATGTGTGCGGGTGGGGCCCGCATTGCATTGGCGCTGCCGGGTGGCTGCGCCACGTTGGGGGCCGGGACTTCACGTGCTTGATCGAATCGTCCGTTTGCTTGAAGGCGCACTTGCAGCCGCGCTGCTCACCGGGCTTTGCCTGCTGAGCGCGTCGGCCGATGCGGCCCACGCGCTCAACGCGGAGGCGCCGCCAGATGGCCCGCTGGGGCATTACGCCGATTTCCTGCAGGAATCGGGGGTACGCCTGACGCCGGATGAGGTCATGACTCGCCTGCGGCGCGGCGAGGGCGCTACGCCACGCCGCCCGGTGCCGGATTTCGGCATCGGCGCACGGCCGGTGTGGCTGCACTGGCGCATCGAGAACCATGCTGCGCAGTCGCTGATCCGGCGACTAAGCATGGATACGCCGTGGGTGGACGACCTCGATGTCTACGTGATCCAGGCCGGCACGGTGCAGGCGCACTGGCAGACCGGCGACGCACGACCGCAGCGCCAGCGCCCGATCGCTGGCCTGGGGTTCGCGTTCGATCTGCATCTGGAACCGGGCCGCACGGACGTACTGATGCGCGCCGCAACCGCCGACCCGATGGTGTTGCCGACCTCGCTGCAAGCGATCGAGACGGCCGGCACAGCGCATCGCTGGACGCATTACAGCCACGGCTTCGTGTATGGCTACCTGTTGGCGCTGATTGCCTACAACCTGCTGCTCTACACCGGGCTGCGCAAGCGCAGCCATCTGCTCTACGCGGTTTACCTCGCCGCCTTCATCCTGATGAATCTGGGCTACACCGGGCACGGTTACGCGTGGCTGTGGCCCGACTACCCCGGGGTACAGCGCTATGTGATTCTGATCAGCATGGTGCTGTTCGGCGTGGCAGGGCTGCAGTTCGCCGCGCGCTTTCTCGATCTTGCGCGCCATGCGCCCGCCTTGCGCAACGCGGTGCACCTGCTGTGTGTCGCCGCCCTGCTCGCTGTGGGGGCCGCAGCAGCAGCTGGGCAACAGGCGATCACGGCCTGGATTGCGTTCGGCTTCGTGGTGATGTTCGCGTTGGTGATGCTGCTGCTCGGTGTGCTCGCGGTGCGCCACGGCTACACCGCGGCGCGCTATTTCCTCGCCGCAGCGGTGGCCGGCATGAGTGGCACCCTGGCGAGCTCATTGGCGGTATGGGGCTTCATCCCCTTCAACGAGTGGACCTATCGCGCCGTGGAGCTTGGCATGCTGGCAGACGCGACGCTGCTGGCGCTGGCGATCGCCCACCGCTTCCGGCAGGACCAGCAGGAGCGCATCCGGGCGGAACACCTCGCGCGTACCGACCCGCTGACCCGGTTGCCCAACCGGCGCGCATTCCGCGAACAGGCCGAGGCGATCTGGAGCACCGCACTGCGGCGCGAGCGCGACATCACCCTGGTCATGATCGACATTGATCACTTCAAGCAGCTCAACGACCGCTACGGGCACCAGCGGGGCGACGAAGCGCTCGCTGCGGTGGGCCAGATCCTGCTGGCCGCGGGGCGGCGCGGCGATGTGGCGGCACGCTGGGGCGGTGAGGAATTCGTGCTGTTGCTGCCCGAGACCAACGAAACACAGGCGGCGGCACTGGCCGAGCGCTTGCGCCAAAAGATCGCGCTGATTCGGCTGCGCGCGGGCGATACCGAGATCTCGCTGTCAGCCAGTTTCGGCGTCGCCCAGCGTCGCGGTGAAGCCTCGCTCGATGCGCTGATCGACAACGCGGACAGGCTGCTCTACCGCGCCAAACAACTCGGGCGCGACCGCGTCGTCGCCAATTCAAGCGAGGCCGCGCAACCGCTGGGCGGCCCCACCGCCTGACAGTCCCACACCTTCGCACGTCCAAGTCCTTGTGCCCAACATAAGGAACGCAACGTGCAAGAACACATCCGAAATCTGCTGATTTGCATCGCGCTCGCGCTGGTCGCTCAACCCGTATTTGCCGGCGAAGCGCCGGCTCGCGCGCCAAGCGCTTGCGATGGCCCGGTCGTCTGCGCGGGTGACCAGGAACAAATTCGCCACCCACGCAGCGGCAAACTGATTCTGCTGCGCAGTGGCACGCTGTTCATCCAATACCACTACGACCCGCAAGGGCTGCTGGAGATTGCCGAGGCATCTGACGGGCGAGCCGTGCGCCTTGCGTACGACACCCGGGGCCGCGTCATCCACATGTGGGCCACGACCGACGCGGCGCAGGCAAAGCGCGAGTTGCGATTCGCTTACAGCGACACCGAGAGACCGATACGCATCGAACTGCTGGGCACCGGCGTGATCACGGTTCGCTACGACGCCGACGGCGAAATCGCGGCGGTGCACTCACCGAGCGGTGCAGCCACCGCACTGGGCGTGACGCAGGCCTTTCAGGCGTTGATGGCGCTGGTGAAACCGCCTTGCCCGCCGCTTTAGGCCGCGGTGCTGTGCGCGATCAGCAGTTGGTGCCGGCGGTGCAGCCGCCCGCGAGGCGTTTGCGTGCATCCTCGAAGCCGCCGTAGTTCTCGACCTTCGAATAGCCCATGTCGCGCAGTGTTTGTTGCGCGATGCCGGCACGGCGCCCGCTCTTGCAGTAGAGCACGACCGGTGTGTCCTTGCCCGGCGCCAGCGCAGCAATGCGCCCGCCGATCTGCTCGTAGGGCACGTTCATCGCGCCATCCACATGCCCCGCGGCAAACTCTTCCGGCGTGCGAACATCGATCACGACCGGCGCCGCCGCAAAGACCACCGACGCCCACAGCGCCACGCCCATACTCATCACCAAACGGTGCAGAAAACCACGAACTTGCATTCCATCCTCCTTGAAAGACGCCGGGCCGCCACGGCAGCCGCTCGACGGCACTGTAGCAGCCCAGGCTGGCGCACGCCCCCGGGCGGTGACATAGTGGCGGCCCGTTCGTCTGCGCTGCCCGCCATGTCTCGACTCCGCTTGGACAACCCATACCTGCTGTTGTTGCTGACCGTGCTGTTCTGGTCCGGCAACTGGGTCGTCGGGCGCGGCCTGCGTGGCGATGTGCCACCGGTGGCGCTGGCCTTCTGGCGCTGGACACTCGCCTTTGCCTGCACCCTGCCCTTCGCCTGGCCCCACCGCCACCAGATCGGCGCCGCACTGCGTGGCCACCTTGGCATGTTGCTGTTGCTGTCCTTGCTGGGCATCAGCGGCTACAACACCATCACCTACATCGGTCTGCAGCAGACCACGGCCACCAATGGCGTGCTGCTGAACTCCTTCATCCCGATCGTGATCATCGGCCTTTCGTGGGCCTTCTTCGGCAAACGGTTATCGCTGCGGGAAGGCTTCGGCGCGCTGATCTCCTTGTGCGGCGTCACCGTGATCGTGGCGCATGGCGATCTCGCCAAACTCGCGGCGCTGTCGCTGAACCCGGGCGACTTGTGGATCATGGTGTCGGTATTCGTGTGGGCCGGCTACACGCTGCTGCTGCAATACCGGCCGGCGGGCCTGCATCCAATGGCGATGCTGTCGATCCTGACTGCATTCGGCGTGCTGATGCTCGCCCCGCTTTACGGCTGGGAGCTTGCGCAGGGGCGCCTGATTCACCCCAGCGCGGCCGCTTTCGCAGGCATTCTCTACACCGGCGTGTTCCCGGCCTTTCTCGGCTATGTGTTCTGGAACCGCGCGGTGGCGCAGGTCGGCGGGCCGGTATCCGGGCTGTTCATCCACCTGATGCCGGTGTTCACGCCGCTGCTCTCCGCCCTGTTCCTCGGTGAGGCGCCGCACGCGTACCACTTTGCCGGGATGGCACTGATCCTCGGCGGCATTCTGCTCACGACACTGCGGCGCACCGTAAAATCCACGCAAACCTAAACAGGAGTTCGCGCATGAGCACCACTTTCCTCGTTCTCACCGTGATCGGCGACGACCGCCCCGGCCTCGTCGAGCAGCTCGCTGCCGCGATCAGCGAACACCGTGGCAACTGGCTGGAATCCTCGATGGCGCATCTGGCGGGCAAGTTCGCCGGCATCGTCGAGGTCAGTGTGGCGAGCGAGGAGGTCGACGCGCTGCGCCGCGCGCTGGCGGGCCTCGGCGCGTTGAAGGTGACGGTGGAAGAAGCCAACGCCGGCGCGGAATCGCACAAGGGCCGTCGGCTGACGCTGGCGCTGATCGGGCACGACCGTATCGGCATCGTGCGCGAGGTCTCGCAAGTGCTGGCGCGCCATGCGGTGAACGTCGAGGCGCTGAACACCTTCACCGCCAGCGCACCGATGTCGGCCGAAATCATGTTCCACGCGCAAGCCGAACTGCAGGCCGCGGACGATCTCGACGCGCGCGCGCTGAAAGCCGACCTGGAGCGCATCTCGGACGACCTGATGGTCGACATCACGCTCGACGAAGTCGTGAAGATCTGACCTGACTTCGCTGAAATGAAAACGGGGCGCCCGGTGAATCAACACCGGCGCCCCGTTTCGTTTGCGCGATTGCGCTGGGTCAGTGATCGGCCTGCACCTTCGGCAATACCAGGTTCAGCAACACCGCCAGTACGCCACACAGGCTGATGCCCTGCAGGCTGAAGCTGCCGATATGGACACCGAGCCCGCCAATGCCGGTAACCAAGGTGACCGACACGATGCACAGGTTGCGCGGGTTCATCAGCTCGACCTTGCCGTCCATGATCGTCTTGAGGCCGATGCCGGCGATCGAACCGAACAGCAGCATCATGATGCCGCCCATCACCGGCATCGGAATCGTCTGCAGCAGCGCGCCGAATTTGCCGACGAAGGCCATCAGGATCGCGAAGCCGGCGGCCCAGGTCATCACGACCGGGTTGTAGTTCTTCGTCAGCATCACGGCGCCGGTGACTTCGCCGTATGTCGTAACCGGCGGGCCGCCGAACAGGCCGGCGACGTTCACCGCGAGGCCATCGCCGAGCAGCGTGCGATGCAGGCCGGGCGAGTCGGTGTAGTCCTTGCCCACCACGGAGCCGATCGCGAGGATGCCGCCCACGTGCTCGACGATCGGCGCGATCGCGACCGGGATCATGAAGAGGATCGCGGCGATGTTGAACTCCGGGTGGCCAAACTGGGGCAGTGCCAGCCACGGTGCGTCGATCACCTTCTGGAAGTTCACGATGCCCAGGAACAGCGACAGCACGTAGCCAACCGCCACGCCAACGAGAATCGGCACCAGCTTCAGCAGGCCCTTGGCGCGAATCGCGGTCAGCATGGTGGCGATCAGCGACACCGCGGCAACGCCCAGCGCCGTGCCGTACGGAACCACCTGCGCATCACCGGCCTTGCCGGAAGACATATTGACGGCCACTTGCGCGAGCCCGAGGCCGATCACCATCACGACCGGGCCGATCACCACCGGCGGCAGCAGCTTGTGAATGAAATCCACGCCACGCCATTTCACGAGGCCAGCCGCCACGTAGTAGAAGAAGCTGGCTGAAGCGAGCGCACCCAGCGTGGCAGGCATGCCCCAGGTCTGCACCGAGTAGATCACCGGCGCGATGAAGGCGAAGCTCGATCCGAGGTAGATCGGCACCTGACGCTTGGTGCAGATCTGGAAGATCAGCGTGCCGATGCCTGCGCCAAGCAAGGCGAGGCTGGGGTTCAGGCCAGTGAGCAGCGGCACCAGCACGGTGGCGCCGAAGGCGACAAACAGGATCTGCGCGCCGGATAGCGCGGTGCGCCATACGGGCTCGGGGGTAGCGGACATGCAGGGGGCCTTTCCGGGTGACGGAGGGTGGATGAAAAAACGGCCGCGGGTGGCGGCCGATCGATGAGTCAGACTTTGGTGCCGAAGATCTTGTCTCCGGCATCCCCGAGGCCGGGGATGATGTAGCCGTGCTCGTTGAGGTGGCTGTCGATCGCGGCGGTGTAGACCGCAACGTCCGGATGCGCCGCCTCCAGTGCGCGGATGCCCTCGGGCGCCGACACCAGGGTCAGCGCGGTGATGTGGCGGCAACCGTTGCGCTTGAGCATCTCGATCGTCGCGATCAGCGAGCCGCCGGTCGCCAGCATCGGGTCGATGATCCAGGCGCTGCGCTCCGCCAGGTTGCCCACGAAGCGCTCGAAGTACGGCTCCGGCATCAGGGTTTCTTCGTTACGCGCAATGCCGACGACCGAGACCTTGGCGCTCGGCACCATGTCCAGCACACCGTCGAGCATGCCGATGCCAGCCCGCAGGATCGGCACAACAGTCAGCTTCTTGCCCTTGATCTGGTCGATCTCGACCGGACCGGCCCAGCCTTCGATCGTGATGCGCTCCAGCTCAAAGTCTTTCGCAGCCTCATAGGCGAGCAGGCGGGCGAGTTCAGCAGTGAGTTCGCGGAACTTCTTGGTGCTGATGTCGCCTTCCCGCATCAGGCCGATCTTGTGTTTGACGAGCGGGTGCTTTACTTCGACGACAGGCATGGGGGCTCCGGGAACAGGCGTGGGGTAGGTATGGCGGCGCACTCTAGCCGAAAGCGAGGCGGCGCCATCGCGATCAGATCAAGCGCGGCTCGGGTATTCAACGTTTGCCGCCGATCAGGCCAGCAGCACCGATCACGATCAGGATCACCGGCCACCAGGTGCCCATCTGGTGAAAAAGATCCCTCAGGTGGAAGAGGCCGAGGTTGTTCAGCAGGAACAGGATGCCCACCAGGATCAGGACGATCGGGCCAACGCGGAAGTGCATGAAACGCTCCAGAATGCGATAGCCCCGAACTGTGCCGTGCCGCCGCCATGGCCGCAAGGGGGCACGGCGCCCAGCGCCGCCAAGGGCCCCGGCGAGTTTCCGCCGGACGTGAGGCGACCACAGCCGTCGCTTGCCACCGCCTCCCGCGAGCGCCTAAGATTGCGCCCCTCGCGCTGCGACAAGTGCAGACAAATCAATTGGATAGCATACGAATGAGCCTCTACGCACTGGACGACCGCACACCGCAGCTGGGCGAAGGCAGCTGGGTCGCCGAGAACGCCACCGTGATCGGCTCGGTCACGCTGGGCCGCAACGTCAACGTGTGGTTCGGCGCCACCCTGCGCGGCGACAATGACCCGATCACCGTCGGCGACAACAGCAACATCCAGGACGGCTCGATCCTGCACACCGACGACGGCGTACCGCTGACGATAGGCGCCAACGTCACCGTCGGCCACATGGTCATGCTGCACGGCTGCTCGATCGGCGAGGGATCGCTGATCGGCATCAACGCCGTCGTGCTCAACCGCGCAGTGATCGGCAAGCATTGCCTGATCGGGGCCAACACGCTGATCCCGGAAGGCAAGGTGATCCCGGATCGCTCTTTGGTGGTCGGCACGCCGGGCCGCATCATCCGCGAGCTGAGCGACGAGGAAGTCGCCAACCTGGAACGCAGCGCAGCCGGCTATGTGCGCAACGCAGCCCGCTACGCCGCGGGGCTGCGCCGCATCGGGTGACACATCCGCTCACAGGCAGGCGCTGTCCGCCCTGCTAGACTGGGATCAGCCATTCTGGGAGATGAACGGATGAAACCCCTGCAAAGCCTGCTGATCGCCGCCGCCTGCGTTGCCGCCCCCGCATGGGGCCAGACAGCCGCCCCCGCGGCCCCCAGCGTGCCGACGATCGACCTGAGCGTTGAGAGCAGCCGCGCCGCGACAAACGACCTGCAACGCGCGGTCGTGTACGTCGAAGCCTCGGACGCCAACCTCAATGCGCTCACCAATCGCGTGAATCAGACGATCAACCGCGGCCTGGCTACCGCCAAGAGCGCGACCGCCGTGAAGGTACGCTCCGGCAACAGCAGCACCTGGCCGAACTATGTGCGCAACTCGCAGAAAATCGAGAGCTGGCGCATGCGCTCCGAGTTGCTGCTGGAGAGCCGCGACTCGGCCGCGCTGTCCGAGCTGCTCGGCAAGCTGCAGGGTGATTTCGCGCTGGGGCAGATCAGCTTCGCGCCGTCCGTCGAAACCCGCCGCAAGGCTGAGGACGAAGCGATCGTGGACGCGCTGGCAGCCTTCAAGGCACGCGCCGAACTCGCCGCCAACGCGCTGGGTCGCAAGTACCGCATCCGGCATGTCGCGATCAACACGAACCAGAGCTTCCGCCCGATGCCGATGCCAGCAGCCAGAGCGGCGGTGATGAGCGCGGCGTCGGACAGTGTTGCCCCCGCAATGGAGGCCGGCGAAACCCAACTCAACGTGATTGCAACCGGAACCATCGAACTGCAGTGATCGCCCTGATTCAACGCGTGTTGCACGCATCCGTGGTGGTGGACGGTGAAACCGTCGGCGAGATCGGCGCAGGGCTGCTCGCGCTGGTGGGCGTGCGACCGGAAGACGACGAGAAGAGTGCCGCACGCCTGATCGAACGCATCCTCGGATACCGGGTGTTCAGCGACGAGGCCGGCCGCATGAACCGATCGCTCACCGATACGGCGGGCGGATTGTTGCTGGTGCCTCAGTTCACGCTGGCCGCCGATACCCGCAAAGGCACGCGGGCGAGCTTCACCTCCGCCGCGGAGCCAGTCCGCGCCCGCAGCCTGTTCGACCATGCAGTCGGCGTTGCGCGGGCCAGCCACAGCCGGGTCGCCACCGGGCAGTTCGGGGCAGAGATGGCTGTCAGCCTGACCAACCATGGCCCGGTCACGTTCTGGCTGGAGTCCTGACGTGCGCGCCTGGCGCCCCGCCCTGCTCCTGGCTGCGCTGATACTCGCTGCGTGCTCCAGTTCCCCGTCCCGCACGCCGCAGCCTGACCAGAAGAATCCCGCGTTCGTCCGCCTGCCCGATGCATCGCTCGCAAACGACGTCGTGGTTTTCGCGCTTGGCTTGGTGGATACCGGCTATCGCTTCGGTGGCCGCAATCCTGAAGCCGGGCTGGACTGCAGCGGCATGGTCAGCTACGTGATGGAGCAAGTTGCTGGCGTAAAACTGCCGCACAACGCGGCGCAGATCGCCGCACGGGCGCGCCCGATCGAGCGCAATCAGATCCGCCCCGGCGATCTGGTGTTCTTCAACACGATGAAGCGCCCGTTCTCGCATATGGGCATCTACATCGGCGAAGGCCGATTCGTCCACGCCCCCTCAACCAGCGGCGCCGTGCGCATCGAACGCCTGGATACCGCCTACTTCGCGCAACGCTTCGAAGGCGCCCGTACGCTGCTCGATTGAGGCTGCGCGCCGTCGGCGAAAGCAGGCCCAGCGGCTCGACTCAGGGGGTGCGGTCGAGTAGCGCCTTCAAATGCATTGCCGGAATCGCATAGGTGATGCCGGATGGCTGGGTCAGCGCACTCTCCTTACTGCCTTTGACGAACACCATGTTGGCGATCGCGAGCACCAATCCGCTGTCCTGGTCGTACACCGGGCTGCCACTGTTGCCCGGGTAGGCGGTGGCATCGAGCTGAAGCACAGGGAAAGCACCCTCCCGAATACGCCGGATCGCTTGCGGGTTGAGCTGCGAGCCGTGCTCGGTCGGCAACACGATAGGCGTAATTGCGGCCACGATGCCGCGGTGCGTGGCGGGATTCAGGCCCAGCACACCGATGATAGGGAAGCCGGTAAACGCAATCGGCTGGCCCTCGCGCGCATGCATACCGTCGTCAAGCTTGAGCGCCGGCAGCGTGACGCCCGGCAGCTTGAGCAGCGCGAGATCGTGCGCCGGATCGCTGCCAATCTTGGTGACCTTGTGGGCGCGCTGCACACCACCCTCGCCGAAGCTGATCGCAATCAGCTCTTCGAAATGCTCCGCATCGAGCGTCGGCGGCACCACATGTGAATTGGTCGCGATCCGCGTCCCGTCTCCCACGACAAAGCCGGTGCCCATCAGACGGAACTGCGGTGATCGATCGCGCTGATAGGTGCCGATCGCGACAATCGATGGTTTGATGCGCTGAACCGTGTCGACCAGATCCGCGCGCGCTGGCGCCATGGCAAGCATCAACAAGCATATCAGCACCCGGCCGATGCCCCGCAGCATGGTCGCGTGCCCGCTAACGCATGGCAATCGGAGACGGTGCAACCAACTGGGCGTCGTACGGGTGGTTGGCGCGGCGGAACATGCCGTAGATGCGTTTGACATAGTCGACCGTCTCCCGATAAGGCGGAATGCCGCGGTAGCGATCGACCGCGCCCTCGCCCGCGTTGTAGGCAGCCAGCGTCAAGAGCACGTCGCCGCGGTAGTAGGCCAAGAGCCAGCGCAGGTAGGCGAGGCCGCCCTTGATGTTCTGCGCGGGGTCGTAGATGTTCCGCACCTTGAAGCGCTGGGCGGTTTCCGGAATCAACTGCATCACGCCGTACGCGTTGCGCGGGCTGCGCGCGAGCGATTCGAAATTCGACTCAGCGGCCGCCACCGCAAGCGCGAGGCGTGCATCAATCGCGTATTGCGGCGCCAGCAAGCGGATCAGCTGCGCAATCCGACGCTTGTTCGGTGGCAGCGCCGCCAGCACAGCATCGAGATCTGCTTCGTCGGAGGCCACCGGGTCGTTACGCCCTTGGGGCGCTCGCGGCATCATGCACGGCGGCAGCACCCCGGCCGGCGGGCCGAAGAAGCGCAGTGCGCCTTGTGCTGGCTCGAAGCCGGCCGCCGCTGCGCGCGCCATGAGCGTCGCCGCAATCCGGTCGTCCTGCTCTACGCCGCGACCGTTGCCATACATCCAGGCAAGCGCAAACAGACCTTCGGCGTCGCCGTAGCGCGCAGCATCACAGTACAGCTCCGCCGCACGGAGGGGGTCTTGCGGCATCCCCTCTCCATGCTCGTACTGCGTACCGAGCGCGACCAGCTGCCGCGCGAGCATCGCCCGCGGATCGGCCAGCGGCTCGTCGGCCGCCGCCACGGGCACGCTGACGGCGAACAGCGCCAGGAGGAGCAAACGCAGGCTACGCATGGCATCTCCCGGCACCAGACGGTACCGCGTCAGAGCCTCCAGAGGCGTGCGCCGGCGGCTTCGACTTCAGCCGGTGCGTACGCGCTCTTGACGTCGGTGAACACGCCACCCGGCAGCAGCTTGGCGGTAAGCTGAGCGACGCCCATGTCGGCGTATGCCTGATGGCTTACGGCCGCAACGATCGCAGACGCCTTCGGTAGCGCATCCCACGGCGTCAACGACACGCCGTACTCATGCTCTGCCTCGCCGCTTTCGGCGATCGGGTCGTGCACATGAACGTTAACGCCAAAGCTGCGCAGTTCGCGGATCACGTCGATCACTTTGCTATTGCGCAGATCGGGGCAGTTCTCCTTGAACGTCAGGCCGAGCACGATGACGTTGGCGCCTTTGACCGGCAGGTCGTTTGCGATCATCTGCTTGACGGTCTGCTCGGCGATGTACTTGCCCATGCCGTCGTTGATGCGGCGCCCAGCAAGGATCACCTGCGGGTGGTAGCCGAGCATGTCCGCTTTGTAGGTCAGGTAATACGGGTCGACACCGATACAGTGGCCGCCAACCAGCCCCGGACGGAACGGCAGGAAGTTCCACTTCGTGCCGGCCGCTTTCAGCACTTCCAGCGTGTCGATGCCGATCTTGTGGAAGATCAGTGCCAGCTCGTTCATGAGCGCGATGTTCAAATCGCGCTGCGTGTTCTCGATCACCTTGGCGGCTTCGGCCACCTTGATGCAGGATGCCGGGTACACCCCGGCGGTAATCACTGCACCGTAGAGCGCCTGCACCTTCTCGAGGGTCGCCGGCGTATCGCCCGACACCACCTTCACGATGCGGGTGAGCGTGCGCTCCTTGTCGCCCGGATTAATCCGCTCAGGGCTGTAGCCGACAAAGAAGTCCTCTTTCCACTTGAGGCCCGAGTGCTTCTCGATGATCGGAATGCAGACCTCTTCAGTCGCGCCGGGGTACACCGTCGACTCGTACACCACGATCGCACCACGCTTGATGTGCTTGCCAACCGACTCGGACGACTTGACCAGCGGCGTGAAGTCCGGCTGGTGCGCATCGTCGACCGGCGTCGGCACCGCCACGATGATGAAGTCCGCCTCGGAAATCACCTTCGGATCGGTATGGCAGGTCAGCTGCGTTGCGGCCCGCAGATCGTCGCTGGACACCTCGCCAGTCGGATCGACGAACCCGCGGTAAGCAGCAACCTTCTGTTCCGAAAGGTCGAAGCCCAGCGTGCGATACTTTTTGCCAAACTCGACGGCGAGCGGCAGGCCAACGTATCCAAGGCCAATCACAGCAACGGTAGTCATGATCTTTGCGGCGTGGAAGCCAGTAGGTTTGTCAGAGGGTCTTGAGCAGCGATTCGGCGTCGCTACGCAACGCTGAGTTTTCCGGCGCCGCTTTGGCGACCGCAGCGGCTTCGGTCTTGGCGCCAGCCTTATCACCGGCCTGGACCAGCGCTCGTGCGAGGTTCAGGCGCAAGGATGGATTATTCGGCGCACCGGCAACCGCCTTGCGCAACACGTCCACCGCAGGCTTCGCTTGGCCCGAATCGAGCAGGATCTGCGCCTTGGTATCGAGAATCGCGGGATTGTCGGGCGCGAGCTGAAGCGCCTGGTCGACGTACGACATCGCCTTCGGATCTTTCACTTTGCTGCCAACCCAACCCAAGTTGTTGAGCGTGACTGCATTCTTGGGATCCAGCTCCAGCAAGGCCCGATAGGCCTTGGCCGCGGCCTCGTAGTCCTTCGCGGCGATTGCGCGCTCCGCGATGTACGAACGGAACGGGATGTCCTTGGGGTTCTGCGCCAACCAGGCCGTCGCCAACTTGTCGGCCTCTGCTCGTTGCCCGGACTCAATCAGCCCACTGTGATACTTGATCGCAACCGGACCGACCTTGGCGAGTTCGTATGCCTTGGCGTACGCCTTGTTCGCTGCAGTCCAATCCTTCGCCTGCGCATACGCATCGCCTTCGTAGATCCAGCCGGCAGCCTCTTTCGGATGCTGCTTCTGCACTTCCCTCGCGATGGTCACCGCATCGTTCGTGCTGCGCTGTTCGATCTTGAGCGCGACCAGTCGCTGTTGCGCTTCAAGCAGATCAGGGCGTTGCTTGAGCACTTTGCGAAGCGTGTCTTCGGCGGCCTGAACATCCTTCGCCACCCGCTGCAGATCGGAGAGCATCAGCCAAGGCGCAGGCAACTGGGGTTGCACGCCAATCAGCTTTTGCAGCGTCGCAATTGCCTGCTGCGTCTCACCCGCACGGGCTTGCGTCCGCGCGGCAGCCATCAAGACGTCAGGGTCGGACGGGAAGGCCGCCACGAGATCCTGCGCCACCGTCAACGCGCCCTTGTTGTCTCCCGTCCCCTGCAGGAGTTCCAACAGCGCGAGTTTGGGTGCCGCAACGGCTGGATTGGCGGCCACGGCACGATCGAGCACCTTGCGGATCTCCTCCGGTTTGGCACCGCTATCAGCCATCTGCCGCGCCAGCAGCAAGTACGCCTCGACCGCTTTCGGATTCTTCTCGATGATCTTCTCGAAACGGGCACGGGCCTCGGCGGGTTTGCCTGCCATCACGTCCAGTCTGGCGAGGTTCATCGCTGCCGCGAGATAGTTGGGCTGCAACTCAAGCGACTTCTCGAATGCCTTGCGCGCCCCGGCGCTATCTTTGCCCGCAACCAAGACACCGCCAAGCAGGTTGTAGCCCAACGGGTTCTGCGGCTGGCGTTGGATCATGCGATCAACGACCGCACGCGCCTTCGGAATATTGCCGCTGCGCAGATGCGCCATGATCAGGGTTACTTCCGCCTCGTCACTGCCATCTTCGATCGACGCTGCGGCCTCAATATCGCGCATCGCGGCGTCGCTGTCGCCGGTTGCGAGTTTCGAGACCCCCAGACGCAAGCGCGACGCGGCATCCTTCGGGTCAAGCGCAGCCGCTTTCGCGAACAGCTCAGACGAGCGCGCGAAATCGCCGTTCTGCAGCGACGCCTGCCCGGCGAGCATCAGGGTCTCGCGGTCCGGGCTCTTCGACAGCAAAGGGTTGAGGGTGTCAAAGGCCTTGGCCGGATCCTTGGCCGCCAGCTGCGCTCGCGCCAGCAGGCGGCGCGGCCCCGGTGCGTCCGGCGCCTTTGCGACCAGTTTTTCGAAATTTGCCTGGGCTTGCACGAAATCGCGCAGGCGCATGTGCGCCACCCCCGCCAGCATGACGGCCGGGAGATAGTCCGGCGCTGCGCTCAGCACCTGCTGCGCCGCATCCCGCGCCTTGTCGTTCTTGCCGCGATAAAGCGCAACGACGCCTTCCAGATGACGAATCAGGATGTGTTTCGGCGAGACCTTCTTCGCTTCGGCAATCGTCGCCTCAGCTTTATCCAGTTGCTTCTGGTTGATGTAAATCTGCGCCAGACGCATGCGCGGCGGCACCAGTTGGGGGCGCAGCTTGATCGCGCTCTCAAGGTCCGCAATCGCTTCGTCCGCCTTGCCCGCGGCGAGTTTGAGCTCTGCACGAAGCGTAATGGCTTCGTACTCGGACGGATTCTTCGTGATGGCGTCGTCGAGGATCGCAATCGCCGCCGGAATGTCGTGCCGCGATACCTTGAGTCGAGCGAATGCGATTGCGGCCGGACCAAAGCCGGGCACCGCATCCAGCGCCTCGCGCAAAGCGGCCTCGGCACGCTCCTGCTGATTCAGCATGAGATACGCATCGGACAACCCAACCGCCACGGCGGCCTTGGCGGCCGGCTGCTGCGGCTTCATGGCGCTGTATTCGGTGACCACTTGCTGCGCCTTGTCGAGCGCAAGCAGCGCGCGGGACAGCGGCACGGCAACGGTCTCAAGCGGATAGCCCGCCTCGAGCGCCTTGCGTAGTTCCTTCTCCGCCCCCGGCGCGTCACCGGTGTCGAGCAGGATCTTGCCGAACAGATAGCGCGCTTCGGCGAGGCCAGGGTTCTTCTGCAGTGCGTTCTTCAGCTGGATCGTCGCAGCGTTGGTGTCTCCCTTAGCCAGGTAGTCGCGAGCGGAGCTGAGCATCTTCTGGGGATCGTCACCGCACCCAACGAGCAAAGCCGCCGCAAGCAACGCAGCCAGAAGGCCTGAAACACGGAACTGGGTCATGAAGGGGTCCTGTCGGATCAAACCGGGTCTTTCTTCAACCCGAAACGGTTCATCAGATCGTAGAGTGTTGGCCGGCTGATCCCGAGCACTTCGGCGGCGCGCGCAATGTTGCCGTTAACGCGAGCCAGCACCCGCACCACGGCACGCCGTTCAGCCTCGTCTCGCACCGCGCGCAGATTGAGCGCGTCAAGATCCTCGTCCGGCGCGTTCAGCCCAAGGTCATCCGCCGTGATGCGACCGGCATCCGCCATGATGACCGCGCGCTTGACGCAGTTCTCCAGCTCTCGCACGTTGCCAGGCCACCGATGCGCAGCAAGCGCGGCCAGCGCATCATCGGTAAAGCCCATGGACCCGCGCCGGTGCTCATTCGCAAACCGCTGCACAAACGCGTGAGCGAGCAACAGGGCATCACCATCGCGATCCCGAACCGGCGGAATATCAACCACGATCTCGGCAAGGCGATAAAACAAATCCTCGCGGAAGCGGCCCTGCGTGATCAGGGACTTCAGATCCTGGTGCGTTGCGCAGACGATCCGCACGTCGACCGGAATTTCCTCCCGCCCACCGATGCGCTCGACCACGCGCTCCTGCAGGAAGCGCAGCAACTTGGCCTGCAGCGCGATCGGAAGATCGCCTATTTCGTCGAGGAACAGCGTGCCTTTGTGCGCCAGTTCGAACTTGCCAGGCGTTTGCTTGACGGCACCGGTAAACGCGCCCTTCTCGTAGCCGAAGAGTTCGCTTTCGAGCAGGTTTTCCGGAATCGCGGCACAGTTAATCGCCACGAAACGCGCCGCGCGCCGCGGAGAGGCTTCATGCAGGCCGCGCGCGAGCACTTCCTTGCCGGTGCCGCTCTCGCCAAGCAGCATGACGGTAACGTTCGCGCTCGACACCTTCTCAATCGTGCGGAGGATGCGCAGCATCGCCGCATCCCGCGTGATCACCGTGCCAAGCGGACCACCGGCGTGCTGGGTCTGAAGACGGCGGTTTTCGTGCTGCAGGTCGTAAAGACGAAACGCCCGGTCTATCGTCAGCATCAACAACTCGGGCTCGAAGGGCTTGGCGAAGAAGTCGTAAGCGCCTGCGCCAACCGCGCGCACGGCGTTCTCGCGGTCGTGCTGCCCTGTGAGCACAATCACCTTGGTGTCCGGCGCAAGTGACAGGATTTCACCCAGGAGCCTGAACCCTTCTGTGGTGTCGTCCGGTGACGGAGGCAAGCCGAGATCCATCGTAACCACAGCCGGCTCATAGCGGCGGATCTGAGCGATCGCGGACTCACGGTCGTCAGCGGTCACTACCTCATACTGGTCGAACGCCCAGCGCATTTGCTTTTGCAGCGCAGGATCGTCCTCGACGATCAGTAGCGTGCGTTTTCGGTCATTCATGTTTCATGCCGCCTCAGCCGGCGATACCGCTTCCCGTACGCACGGGAGCCATACCTGCATCGTTGTTCCGCGCCCCGGCTCGCTCTCGACGTCGATCCGGCCACCTAGTTCGGTGATGTACTGCAGGGTTTCGTAGGCACCGATGCCCATGCCGGCATCCTTTGTGCTCTGGAAAGGCTTGAACAGTCGCTCGCGCACAAACTGTACCGACATGCCACAACCGCTGTCGCGGACTTCAATGCAGGCCATGCCGTCGCGCTCGAACACCCTGATTCCGACAATACCATCGTCCCCAGTGGCGTCGAGTGCATTTTGCACCACATGACCGACAACTCTTTCGATGCGCTCCGGGTGAGCCATCGCCACCGGCGCGGCATCCAACTGAACGCTGACCAGCGGACGCTGGTGTCGTTTGCCATCGGCAATCCGCTGCGCCAATTCGCCCAGGCTAACCGGGCGACGCATGTCGATGGAGCGCTTCTCCTGCAGCTGCGACATCAGCCCTTTCATGCGCTCCTGCACATGACGCACGGTGTCCAGCATGTCCTGCTGAAATTCGGGGTTGTCCTTGTGGCGATCAGCATTGCGCAGCATCAGCTGCAACTGGGCCACGAGGTTCTTGAGGTCGTGCACGACGAATGCCGACATCCGGTTGAACGCATCGAACTTCTGCGCCTCCATCAGGGCCTCTGCAGCCTGATGACGCCCTAAGTGCACCGCTGCCTGACGCGACGCTGTCTTGAGCAGATCGAGCACCTCCCAATCGATGTCGATGCTCGTACGTGCCGTCATCAAGACAACGAAACCAACCAGTTCAAGCTCAACAAACAAGGGCACAATCAACCAGGCATCCGGCACCTGCTCCAGCCAGGCCGGAGGCTCAAAGCCCTCGTAGATCGAGGGCTGGCTGCGCACTTCTGCCAGGTCAACCACCCAGCCACGCTGCATCAGAAAGCGCGCGAACGGGCCGTCAACCGCCTCCGACGCGTCAACCTGCACATGGTTGAGTCGTGCGTACGGCGCATAGCGGCCACTGTGATCCTTCAACCACAGCACACCACCCGGGCTTTCGACAAGGTCCGCCAAGCCCCGGATTACCGCAATCGACAGATCGGCGCTTCCCCCCGACACCGCCAGCGCCTGGGTAAAGCGCAACCATTCAGCACGGTAGTCGTATCGATAGCTGAAGAAATGCTTCGCGAGAAACACACGCAGCTTGGCGCGAAAAGCCCCGGAGAACAGCACGATCGCGCAACCCATCAAGCCGCCGAACAGCAGCAGGATCTGCAAGGCAGCGCCCCACTCACCGCCAAAGAAGCGAACCCAGTAGCCTGCGCCGGCGACAACGAGCAAGAAGAGACCCGCTACGCCAAGCGTCGCAGAGTGGAAGACAACTTCGCGCGACACGCTGATGCGGAAGTTCCAATTGCGGCTTCTGCCCGCAGAGATCGCGACCAAAACCATCGCAGCGCACCACACGAAACCACGCACGCCCCACAAGGTCAGATCGACGCGCCGGAACATGAAGGCGTCGGCCCCGACATACACGTCGAAGAAGAAAGCGCCGAGCAGTCCCACGGCGAGGGGTTTGATGCCCCAACGGGATTGTTCCGGGAAATTTCGGTAGAGCTGCTCAATCGCAACCAGGCCGGCCACCGCGCTGGCCAAGGTCAGCACAGCTACGAACTGCCCACCAAGCAAACCAGGCACCAAGCCCGATGCACCGAAGAGATCTGCGAGGAAACGTATCCCAACGACGCCGAGCGCAATCTGCCGCACTCGCGCGATCGACGGCGACAGCTCCGTGCCAGTCAATTCGAGCAACGAGAACAGGAACATCAGCCATGCAGCGATGCGCAGGCTATCCAGCATTCCGCTGACAGCCCAGAGCAACCAGGTCGCATCGAGGGCAAAAGCGAGAGACACCAACGCCCACGCCAGACTTGCCGTGATCGCATACAGCAACAGCGCGCCCTGCCGACCACCACGCCAGCTGAGCCGCAGGTGCAATCCGACGAGGACGAAAACAAGTGCCGCCAGACCATAGCCGGCGGCAACCATCACTGCGGGAACGGCGCTCATCGACGCCCCTTAACCATTTGCCGCGAATGCACGGCCACCAGATTTGTCACCCTCAATGGGCTCCTTCGCCGGTCAGCACTACCCGAACGGTCTCCGCAAGAATCAGTACGTCGAGGAACAGCGTGTGGTTCTTGACGTAGTAGAGGTCGTATTGAAGCTTTTGGATCGCGTCGTCGACGGTCGATCCATATTGGTAGCGCACCTGCGCCCAGCCGGTCAGACCCGGCTTGACACTATGGCGTACCGCGAAGAAGGGAATGTCACGCGCGAGTTGGTCGACAAAGTACGGCCGTTCCGGACGCGGACCGACGAGACTCATCTCGCCACGGATGACGTTGAGCAGTTGCGGGAGTTCATCAATACGCGTCTTGCGAATGATCCTGCCGACCCGCGTAACCCGATCGTCACGGGCAGAAGCCCACCGCGGCTTGCCATCCTTCTCGGCGTCGGTGCGCATGCTGCGGAACTTGATCACGTGAAAAACGCGGCCGCCGCGCCCTACGCGCTCTTGCGTGTAGAAGATCGGGAAACCAGACTCAAACGCGATCGCGATCGCCGTCAGCGCCATGACCGGCAGAGCCAGCACCAGCATGACCGTCCCCACAACCAAGTCGAACGTGCGCTTGATCGTGGAACGGAGCCAGCCTTGACGGAACCCGTCACCGTAAATCAGCCAACTGGCTTTGAGCGCATCAATCCGCACCTGCCCACGCACGCGTTCGTAGAACGACGAGAGGTCGAGCACCTTGACGCCCGCGAGCTTGCAGTCAAGCAGCTGCTTGAGCGACATCGAGCCTCCGCGACGTTCGCGGACGGCCACGATGATTTCGTTCACATCGTGCGCCCGCACGGCCTCGAGCAGAGAAGCATTCGCCGCCAGGATCCGATGATTTGAGACGACAACGTCATCGTTGTTGACGGCGGGATAGAAACCAACAACCTGCAGGGCTCGGGTGCTTTGGTTGCGCAAACTCTGATCGACCGCCGCGGCTTCGTTACCGGTTCCGATGACCAAAATGCGGCGGCGAAGGAGCGGTTCGCCGGCAGCGCCGACGACAAACCCGCGCAGAGCCAAGATGGAACCCAACAGCAGAACGACCGTCAGCTCACCGCGCTGCTGATCGAAAACACCCCATGGCAGGATGCGGAAGACGGCATAGGCGATCGGGATGCTGGCAAGCAGCGACAACAGGATGCGGGCCAGGGTGTCGTACAAACTGGAGGTCGGACCGCCGCGGTAGAGGCCCAGCGCGCTGTTGAGCGCAATCATGATGACGGCGAACACCAGGGCCGACGGCGCCAGCGCTTCTACGAGCGCAAAGCCGCCGCTGAGCTGCATGGTCGCCGCAACGAGAATCCCGGCAAACAGCAGCAGGCTATCGAAGAGCACCTGCGCAAACGCGTTGGCCGGTACGTAGTGATTGAAAAGTCGAAACATGGTGTCCCACCCTTGCGCTACGCCGCCCTGCCCGGCGGGCAACGCGCAATTGCTTTAATGGGACCGACGATACCCGAGCGCGCAGGACATTGGCGTGAAGGACGTCACATTCGACAAAGCCGTCAAATTGCGCGTTTATTCAATCAAAACAAACGCTTGACAACATTTCACGAAAAGAAAACGCACGCCCACGTGCGCACCGTCACAGTTCGACTTGTGTTCCGAATTCCACCACCCGGTTGGCTGGAATCCTGAAAAAGTCCGCCGCGCTGCCCGAGTTTCGGAACATGAAGATGAAAAGGCGCTCGCGCCACATCGGCATGACACCCTTGATACGCGGAATGAGCTTCTCGCGGCCAAGGAAGAACGAGGTTTCCATCATCTCGAACTCGAAACCTTGGCTCTGCGCCTGAATCAAGGCCGCCGGGATATCCGGATCGTCCTTGAAGCCGTAGTGCACCGAAATGCGCATGAAGCCGTAGTCGAGATGCTCGACCCAGACGCGATCGATTTCGGGGACGAAGGGAACATCTTCAGTGACCACCGTCAGCAGCACGACGCGCTCATGCAGCACCTTGTTATGCAGCAAGTTGTGCAGCAGCGCGCGCGGCACGCCGTCCGGGTTGGTCGTCATGAAGATGCCTGTACCCGAGACACGTTGTGGTGGCGAGTGAAACAGCGACTGAATGAACAGCTCAAGCGGGATCGTGTCGGTGCGGGTGCGCTCCGCAACGACCTGGCGGCCACGGCGCCAGGTTGCCAGCAGTAGGAACACGCCCAGTCCCATGGTTAGGGGGAACCAACCGCCATCGAGAATCTTGACCGAGCAGGCCGAAACAAAGGCGAGGTCGACGATCAGGAAGCCCGCAAGAAAGAGCCCGCCCTGCAAGCCAGACCATCCCCACAGACTGCGCACAACTATGAAGGCCAGCACGGTATCGATCAGCATCGTCAGGGTGACCGCGATGCCGTAGGCCGACGCCAGGGCACTCGACGACTTGAAGCCAATGACCAGCGCGAGCACCGCGCCGAGGAGCCCCCAATTGATGCCCGGCACGTAGACTTGGCCGATTTCGCGCGCCGAGGTGTGAATCAGACTGAAGCGCGGGCAGTAGCCGAGCTGCATCGCCTGGCGAGTCAGCGAAAAAGCGCCGGAAATGACCGCCTGTGAAGCAATGATCGCGGCCAGTGTTGCCAGCCCCACCATCGGATAGAGCATCCAGGGCGGCGCGAGCAGGAAGAACGGATTGCGTGCCGCCGCCGGATCCGACACCAGCAGCGCACCCTGACCAAGGTAGTTCAGGTAGATGCAAGGCAAGACCAAACCGAACCAGGCGAGCTTGATCGGCTTGCGGCCAAAATGGCCCATGTCGGCATACAGCGCCTCGGCGCCAGTCACCGCCAGCACGACCGAGCCCAGGACAAGGAAGCCGTGCAGCCGGTGCTCCGCGAGAAACTGAAAGGCGTACAACGGGTTGAGCGCCAGCAGGACGCTTGGCATCTCGATGATCTTGATCAGGCCGAGCACACCAAGCGTAATGAACCAAATGATCATGACCGGGCCGAAAAGCGCACCCACGCTCGCCGTTCCTTTGCTCTGGAACGCGAACAGCAACACGATGATCACCAGCGACAAGGGCAGGATCAATGGCGCAAAGGCTGGCTGCGTTACGGCCACCCCTTCGACCGCGGAAAGCACCGAGATCGCCGGCGTGATCACCCCGTCGCCGTAAAACAGTGCCGCCCCGAACAGACCGGCCGCCGTCAGCCACCACAGAGCCCGCGGATCCTTGGCGGCGGTGCGCTGGGCGAGCGCCATGAGGGCCATGATGCCGCCTTCGCCGCGGTTGTCGGCCCGCATGATGAAGACAACGTACTTCAGGGCCACGATGATGATCAGGGCCCAGAACACCAGCGACAGGATCCCGAGCACGTTGGCGTGTGAAGGCTCCAGCCCGTGCGAGCCAAACACCTCTTTCATCGTATACAGGGGGCTTGTGCCGATGTCCCCGAAAACCACGCCGATGGCGGCGACAGTCAGTGCCGCAAGGCGACCGGAGGATTGCTGCCCGGCGTGGGATCCGTTTGGGGTGTTCTGCATGTTCGATGGAGCGGGCCAACGAGCGCCCGGTGCTGCCCTGCAATAAAAGTGGCGCGGATTATAGGCGTGTCCCCGTTGCACCGCACCCAAG
Source organism: Niveibacterium sp. COAC-50 (assembly GCF_013184235.1). NCBI lineage: Bacteria > Pseudomonadati > Pseudomonadota > Betaproteobacteria > Rhodocyclales > Rhodocyclaceae > Niveibacterium > Niveibacterium sp. COAC-50. The sequence continues at coordinate 97,722 of NZ_JABCJM010000008.1, read as the reverse complement.
TTCGCTCAGGCACTGCGGCGTGGGCAGGCGAATGGGGTGTCGGTGCTACACTCGGCCGCAATTCAAGCGTACGAGTCACGATTGCATGGACGCCCTCCAACCACCGATTCCGGCCGGCAAGGTCTACCTAATTGGCGCGGGCCCCGGTGAAGCCGATCTGCTGACGGTGCGTGCCGCTCGCATGATCGGCCAAGCGGACGCCGTGGTCTATGACCACTTGGTCGGGGATGGCGTGATGGCGCTGATCCCGGCTGACGCAGAGAAGATCTATGTCGGCAAGGAAGCCGGCAATCACACGCTGCCGCAGGAGTCGATCAACACGCTCCTGGTGCGCCTCGCTCAGGCAGGCAAGCGTGTCGTGCGGCTCAAGGGGGGTGATCCGTTCATCTTCGGGCGCGGCGGGGAGGAAATCCTAGAACTGATCGGCTCCGGCATTCCGTTTGAGGTCGTACCGGGTGTGACGGCCGCGAGCGGTGCCGCCGCGTTCTCGGGGATACCGCTGACGCATCGGGAGGTCGCGCGCACCTGCGTATTCGCAACCGGCCATTTTCATGACGGCAGCTGCGATCTCGACTGGCCGGCGTTGGCACGCCCGAACCAGACGGTAGTGATCTACATGGGAATCGGCGCACTGCCCGTTATCAGTGCTCAGCTGGTGGCGCATGGGCTCGCCGCCAGCACACCCGCCGCCGCGGTGCGGCACGCAACGCTACCGACGCAACGCACCATCGTCGGCACGCTAGAGGATCTACCTGGGAAAGTGGCGCAAGCCGGCCTGAAGCCCCCCGCCCTGCTGATCATCGGCGAGGTCGTGAACTTGCGCGAGCAGCTCAACTGGTTCGAAGACCTGCCGCGCTGATGTCGGACCCGCCTGTGCAGCGGATCCGACACACAGGAAATCAATCAGGCCGCGACGCGCTCGACGCGCAGATCGACCTTGATTGGCGCACCCTGAGTCAGGACGCGATGAGTCGTGGTGTTGGTATAGAGCAACTTGCCGCCGTAGGAGATCCGAGCCGACAGCACGTAGGTGCGCTGCTGGTCGATCCGTGCGGACGGCACGGAGATCTCGAACGGGATCGGCCCATCCTCTTCAGCCGACAGCCGCATGCGCGCGAGCACCTGCGCCGGCGCGCCGGACTTGGAGATGTCGGTCAGCTCGATGTCAATCACGGCCTGCGGCGGCAGCGCCATGCCATCACCGTAGTTGATACGACCGCGAACGGTGGCGTGAGCGGTTTCCGGCAGGGAACCGACTCCGGCCATTGCGAGCGCCAGCACGGCAAAAGCGGTGCGACGCCGGGCGTTTGGTTTGCCTGCAGCCATGGGACTCAATAAAATCAGGGGTTCGACGCGTATCTGGGGGCGGGCCCTGAGATTTCAAGCGTCGTGAAGTGGTGCCGGGAGAGGGACTCGAACCCTCACAGTGTTACCACCGGCGGATTTTGAATCCGCTGCGTCTACCGATTCCGCCATCCCGGCGCGGAAAGTCAGTCATTATCCCGGAAAACCGCCCCCTCATCAAGCAAAGCTCATGCCGTTAACTGTTTCAGAGTTTGACTTCGACCTGCCGCCGACACTGATCGCGCAGACCCCTTTGCCCGAGCGCAGCGCGAGTCGCCTGCTGCGCGTTGGTCCGGACACGCTTGAGGACCTGAGCTTCAGGGATCTGCCAAGCCTTCTCGCGCCCGGCGATCTGTTGGTTTTCAACGACAGTCGTGTGCTGCATGCACGTCTGTATGGACGGAAATCGACCGGCGGCGAAGTGGAGGTGCTGATCGAGCGCCCACTTGGCGACCATGAAGCACTGGCCATGGTGCGTGCGAGCAAGTCGCCCAAGCCCGGCAGCCGCATGACTTTGATGGACGCCTTCGATGTGGAAGTGCTCGGCCGCGTGGGCGAGTTCTTTCATCTGCGCTTTCCGCAGGAAGCGACGGTCATTGAATTGATCGAGCGCCACGGCCGTCTGCCGCTGCCGCCTTACATCGACCGCGCCGCGGCCGAAGCTGACGAGGCACGCTATCAGACGGTCTATGCACGGCACCTTGGATCGGTCGCAGCGCCGACCGCCGGGCTTCACTTCGACCAAACGGTGCTCGATCAGCTGGCAGCGCGCGGCGTCAAGACCGCAGCCGTAACCTTGCACGTCGGCGCCGGTACGTTCCAGCCAGTGCGCGTTGAGCGCATCGAAGACCACGTCATGCACCGGGAGTGGTACGTGATTCCGGAAGACACCGTTGCCGCAATCACGGCAACCCGTGCAGCCGGCGGCCGCGTTGTGTGCGTCGGCACGACGAGCCTGCGTGCGCTCGAATCAGCGGCGCGCGACGGCGAATTGAAGGCTGGCGCGGAAGAGACCGACATCTTCATCACGCCGGGCTTCCAGTTCCGCGTCGCCGACCGCCTCATCACCAACTTCCACCTGCCACGCTCGACGCTGCTGATGCTCGTATCCGCCTTCGCGGGCCTCGATACGATCCGCAACGCCTACGCACACGCCATCGCAAACCGCTATCGATTCTTCAGCTATGGCGATGCCATGCTGCTCGACAAGGCTTCCACATGAAATTCGATCTTCTGCGCACGTCCGACGGCGCCCGCCGCGGCCGCCTGCAACTCAACCATGGCGTGGTGGACACGCCGGTGTTCATGCCGGTCGGCACCTACGGCACCGTCAAGGCGATGAGCCCGCACGAGCTCGACGACATCGGCGCGCAGATCTGCCTCGGCAACACCTTCCACCTTTGGCTGCGCCCCGGCATGGAGGTCATGAAGACCTTTGGCGGGTTGCACGACTTCATGGGCTGGCGCAAGCCGATCCTGACCGACTCGGGCGGATTCCAGGTCTTCTCGCTCGGGGCGTTGCGCAAGATCACCGAAGAGGGCGTGCGCTTCTCGTCACCAATCGACGGTGCGAAGCTGATGCTGACGCCGGAGGAATCGATGCGCATCCAGCGCGGACTGAACTCCGACATCGTGATGATCTTCGACGAATGCACGCCCTACCCCGCCGATCACGCCACCGCCGCCACGTCCATGCGCCTGTCGATGCGCTGGGCGCGCCGCTCGCGCGACGAATTCGATCGACTGGAGAACCCCAACGCTTTGTTCGGCATCGTGCAGGGCGGCATGCATGAAGACCTGCGCGACGAATCGCTGGCCGGGCTTGCGGATATCGGCTTCCATGGTTTCGCCATCGGCGGCCTGTCGGTCGGCGAACCCAAGGAAGAGATGGAGCGCATCCTGACGCACACCGCACCAAAGCTTCCGACCGACAAGCCGCGCTACCTGATGGGCGTTGGCACGCCGGAGGACCTGGTGTACGGCGTGTCGCGCGGTATCGACATGTTCGACTGCGTGATGCCGACCCGCAACGCCCGTAACGGCTGGCTGTTCACGCAATGGGGCAACCTCAAGATCCGCAACGCCAAACACCGCAACGACCCGCGGCCGCTCGACGAGGCCTGCAGCTGCTACACCTGCCGGCACTTCTCGCGCGCCTACCTGCATCACCTGGATCGCGCGACCGAAATGCTGGGCCCGCGCCTGATGACGATCCACAACCTGCACTATTACCAGCAACTGATGCGCGAGATGCGCGAGGCGATCGACGCGGACCGCTTCAACGCATTTGTTGCCGACTTCCACGCCCGCCGCGCCCGCGGCATTGACTGACGCCGCGCAAGAGCCGCGTGTTCGGCCCGGGCAGCGTCCCGGGCGCGACGCTGCGCGCTGCTATACTCGGCGGTTTGTGAATAAATCCATTCATCGGAGTGTAACGTGCTGATTTCCAACGCCTATGCCCAGACCGCGGGTGCCGCGGCTGACCCGACCGGCGGCATCATGGGCCTGCTGCCGCTGATCCTGATGTTCGGCATCCTGTGGTTCCTGATGATTCGCCCGCAGATGAAGAAGGCCAAAGAACACAAGGCCGTGCTGGAAGCGCTGCAAAAGGGCGATGAAGTTATGACCCAAGGCGGCGTCGCCGGCAAGGTGGCGAGCGTCGGCGAAAGCTATGTCCGCGTCGAGATCGCCGATGGCGTCGAAGTGCTGGTTCAGAAGGCCGCCGTGGCCACGGTTCTGCCCAAGGGCACGCTGAAGAGCGCCTGAGCCATTCATCGGCTGGGAGGCCCGAGCCTCCCGCCGCCCGCCCCCTCGCCCGGTCCCAAACCATGAACCGTTACCCCCTCTGGAAGAACCTCCTGATTCTGGTGGTTCTGCTGTTCGGCATCCTCTACACGTTGCCCAACTACTTCGGCGAAGTGCCTGCGGTGCAGGTATCGAGCGCAAAGTCGACGATCCGCCTGAGCGAATCCGCACTTGCGACCGCCGAAAAAGCGCTATCCGACGCGCGCATCAGTCACGACGGCGTGTTCTTCGACAACAACTCGGTCCGCGTACGTCTTGGCAGCACCGACGCGCAGATCAAAGCGAAGGATGCGCTGGAGCACGCCTTCAACCCGGATCCGAAAGACCCTGGCCATACGGTTGCGCTGAACCTGCTGTCGGCGAGCCCGAAATGGCTCACCGCGATCCATGCGCTGCCGATGTACCTCGGCCTCGATCTGCGCGGCGGCGTGCACTTCCTGCTGCAGGTGGACATGAAGGGCGCGATCACGAAGCGCCTCGACTCGACCACCGGCGACATGCGCACCATGCTGCGCGAGAAGGACATCCGCCACGGCGGCATCGTGCGTGACGGCGAGTCGCTGGTTGTCCGCTTCCGCGACGTCGCGACCCGCGACAAGGCACGCAATGTGATTCGCGATCGCCTGCCCGATCTGCAACTGGTCGACAAGACCGAAGCGGACGAGCAACTGATCGTCGGCACGCTGACCGAACAGGCCAAGCGCCGCATCCAGGAAGACGCGATCAAGCAGAACATCGTCACCCTGCACAACCGGATCAACGAACTCGGCGTGGCCGAACCGGTGATCCAGCAGCAGGGCGCGGACCGCATCGTGGTGCAGCTGCCGGGTGTGCAGGACGTTGCCAAGGCGAAATCGCTGATCGGCCGCACCGCGACGCTGGAAGTGCGCATGGTCGACGAAGCCGCCACGCAAAGTGGCAGCAGCGTCGGCGTGGATGTGATTCCGGAGCGCCGTCGCGATGGCTCGGTGATCCCGGTTGCAGTGAAGAAGCAGATCGTGCTGACCGGCGACCGCTTCAACGGTGCCGACGCCACCTTCGACAGCAACCAGCAACCCGCTGTTGCAGTAAGCCTGGACGCCGCCGGCGGCCGCATCATGCGCGATGTCACCCGCGACAGCGTCGGCAAGCGCATGGCGATCATCCTGTATGAACGCGGCAAGGGCGAGGCGATCTCGGTCGCCACGATTCAGGGCGAGTTCGGCAATCGCTTCCAGATCACCGGCCAGTTCTCGCCGGACGAGACGACGAGCCTGGCGATCCTGATCCGCTCTGGCTCGCTGGCTGCGCCGATGGACATCATTGAGGAACGCACGATCGGCCCGAGCCTTGGTGCCGACAACATCGCAAAGGGCTTCAAGTCCACGATGTGGGGCTTCATCGCCATCGCGATCTTCATGGTGATCTACTACATGGTGTTCGGCCTGGTATCGGTGATCGCCCTCGGCGCGAACCTGCTGCTGCTGTTGGCCTTGCTGTCCTTGCTGCAGGCAACCCTAACACTGCCTGGCATTGCGGCGATCGCCTTCACCCTGGGTATGGCGATTGACGCGAACGTGCTGATCAACGAGCGGATTCGCGAAGAACTGCGTAACGGTTCGACACCGCAAGCCGCAATCGCCGCGGGTTACGAACGCGCCTTCGGCACGATTCTCGACTCCAACGTCACCACGCTGATTGCCGGTATCGCACTGCTGATCTTTGGCAGCGGCCCGGTGCGCGGCTTCGCGGTGGTGCATTGCCTTGGCATCCTGACCTCGATGTTCAGTTCGGTGCTGGTGTCGCGCATGGTCACCAATTTCATCTACGGCAGCCGTCGCAAGCTGCAGTCGATCGCAATTGGCCAGATCTGGCGCCCCGCTGCCGACACGCAAGAGTAAGCAACAACACGCGGGCGGCCGCGGCCGCCCGCCTTTGAATCCTGTTTCATAACGGAAGCCAACATGGAATTCTTCCGCATCAAGAAAGACATCCCGTTCATGCGGCATGCGTTGATTTTCAACGTCATCTCGCTGATCACCTTCGTCGCAGCCGTATTCTTCCTCGCCACGCGCGGCCTGCACTTCTCGATCGAATTCACCGGCGGCACGGTGCTGGAGGTGAATTACGCTACCGCGCCGCAGCTGGAGCCCATCCGCAAGGCCCTGAGCAACGACGGCTTCGTCGACTTCCAGGTGCAGAACTTCGGCAGCTCGCGCGACGTGATGATCCGTCTGCCGAACCGCGAAGGCGAGTCGAGCGCGCAGATCTCCGAACGCGTGAAAGCCACGCTGGCGAAGGTTGAAGGGCCAACCGCCGAGTTGCGCCGGGTGGAATTCGTCGGACCGCAGGTCGGCAAGGAACTCGCATCCGACGGTGGCCTTGCGCTGCTGCTGGTGGTGGCCGGCATCGTCGCCTATCTCGCAGTGCGCTTCGAGTGGCGCCTTGCAGTCAGCGCGATCGTCGCCAACCTGCACGACGTCGTGATCATCCTGGGCTTCTTCGCCTTCTTCCAGTGGGAGTTCTCGCTGCCGGTGCTGGCTGCGGTGCTCGCAGTGCTGGGCTATTCGGTAAACGAATCGGTCGTTGTGTTCGACCGCGTGCGCGAGACTTTCCGCAACAGCCGCAAGCGCGGCCTGTCGGTCGAGGAAGTCATTGACCACGCGATCACGTCGACGATCTCGCGGACCATGATCACGCACGGCTCCACCGAAATGATGGTGCTGTCGATGCTGGTGTTCGGCGGCCCGACGCTGTTCTACTTCGCGCTCGCGCTGACGATCGGCATCCTGTTCGGCATCTACTCCTCGGTGCTCGTCGCAGCGCCCCTTGCCAAGTGGCTGGGCGTCAAGCGCGAACAGTTCATCATTCAGCCGAAGAAGAAGGAAGAAGCCGTCGTCTGACGCACGCTTCGCAAGCAAAACAAAGGGCCGCTTATGCGGCCCTTTTCATTGCAGCCGCGCGATGCGGCGGCAGTCGGTCTCAACGTCCGTAGGTGTCCTCGAAACGCACGATGTCGTCCTCGCCCAGATAAGAACCGGACTGCACCTCGATGATCTCGAGCGGCACCTTGCCCGGGTTGGCCAGGCGATGCGTATGCCCGAGCGGGATGTAGGTGGACTGGTTCTCGGTCAGCAGGAAGACCTGATCGCCGTTGGTCACCTCGGCCGTGCCCTTGACGACAATCCAGTGCTCGGCGCGGTGATGGTGCATCTGCAGCGAAAGCTTCGCACCGGGATTCACGACGATGCGTTTCACCTGGAAGCGCTCGCCATTATCGATCGAGTCGTACCACCCCCAGGGGCGGAACACCTTCCGGTGGCTATTTGCCTGCGAGCGACCTTCCGCCTTTAGGCGGGCGACGATCTTCTTGACGTCCTGGGTGTTGCGCTTGTGCGCCACCATCACCGCGTCCGGTGTCTCGACCACCACCATGTCCTTGAGACCGATTGCAGCAACCAGGCGCGATTCGGCCATCACCATCGTGTCTTCGCTGGACTCGAACATCACGTCGCCACGACCAACGTTGCCGGCTGCGTCCTTCTCACAGACCTGCCACAGCGCATCCCAGGCACCGACGTCGGACCACCCGGCGGCCATCGGAACCACGACGCCACGGCCGAGCTCGGGAGCGGAAGGCAACTTCTCCATCACCGCGTAGTCGATCGAGTCCGACGGCGAAGTCAGGAAAGCCGCCTTGTCGGCGCGCACGAAGTCGGCGTCGTCAGTTGCGTTGTCCATCGCGCGGCGGCAGGCCGCAGCCATTTCCGGATTGAAACGCTCGATCGCAGCCAGCCAGCGCGAGGCTTTCATCATGAAGATGCCGCTGTTCCACAGATAGTCGCCGGCGGCGACATACTTCGCGGCTGTTGCCGCATCCGGCTTTTCCACGAACGCATCGATCGCGCGTGCACTGGCCGCGCCAGGGACGCCATCGCCGGTACGGATGTAGCCGTAGCCGGTTTCGGCACGGTCGGGCACGATACCGAAGGTGACAAATGCACCGTTCGCTGCAAGACCCGCGCCCTCTGCGATCGCGGTCTGGAAACGCGCGACGTCGGGAATCACATGGTCCGCCGGCATCACGAGCAGCACCGGATCGGCGCCATCACGCACCGCGAGCAGCGCCGCCAGCGTCAGCGCCGGCGCGGTGTTGCGGCCTGCCGGCTCCAGCACGATGCGGCCGCGCTTGCCAAGCTGACGCAACTGCTCGGCGATCACGAAGCGATATTCCTCGTTGCTGACGACGATGGTGTCGGGCGCCACGGCGGCGTCAAAGCCATCCAGCCGGCGCGCGGTCGCCTGCAGCAGCGTGTCGGTGCCGGTCAGCGCCAGCAACTGCTTCGGATACTGCTCACGGGAAGCCGGCCAGAGTCGGGTGCCGGAGCCGCCCGACAGAATTACGGATTGAATCGTCATGCTTGTTTTCCTTATGCGGGGGAGGCGACGCCATCTGCGTGGGTCGCATAGCCATGGGGATTCTTCTGCTGCCAACGCCAGGCGTCGGCGCACATTGCATCAAGGTTGCGCGTCGCGCGCCAACCCAATCGTTCGGCGGCCAGAGCGGGGTCCGCGTAGCAGGCGGCGACATCGCCCGCACGGCGCGGCGCGATGCGGTAAGCGACCTTGCGGCCGCTGCCGCGCTCAAATGCGGCCACCATGTCGAGCACGCTGTAGCCCTGGCCGGTGCCAAGGTTGACGGCCAAGCAGCCCGGCTCGCGACGCAGCCGCTCAAGCGCGCAAAGATGGCCCAGTGCGAGATCGACCACATGGATGTAGTCGCGCACGCCGGTGCCGTCCGGTGTCGGGTAGTCGTTGCCCCACACATTCAGGAACTCACGCCGGCCGATCGCCACCTGCGCGACGAAGGGCATCAGGTTGTTCGGGATGCCCTGTGGGTCCTCGCCGATCAGGCCGCTCTCGTGCGCGCCAACTGGATTGAAGTAACGCAGGATCGCAATCCGCCAGGACGGGTCGCTGCGCTCCAAGTCGCGCAGCATGTCTTCGATCACCAGCTTGGTGCGGCCGTAGGGATTGGTGGCCGACAGCGGATGATCCTCGGTCAGCGGCAGGCGCTGCGGATCGCCATACACGGTGGCCGATGAGCTGAACACCAACGACTTGACCTGGCATTCGGCCATCGCATCGAGAAGACGTAGCGTGCCGACAACGTTGTTGTCGTAGTAGCTGAGCGGTTTTTCGACCGATTCGCCAACCGCCTTCAGGCCAGCAAAGTGGATCACCGCCTCAGCGCCGGACTCACGCAATGCAGCCACGAGCGCAGCGCGGTCGCGGATGTCGCCACGTACGTGGCGCAGCGTACGACCGGTGATGCGCTCGACACGCGCGAGCGCCTCAGGGTGGCTATTGCTGAAGTTATCGAAAACGGTAACGTCGTATCCTGCCTGCAGCAGTTCGACGCAGGTGTGGGAGCCGATGTAGCCAGCGCCACCAGTCACGAAAATCATTGAGCGTTCCTTTGACAGCCTAGCTTTCCATTGTCATGGATTCTGCTGCGCTGCAAAAGGAGAAGCATCACAGACAGATCCGCAGAACCTTCTAGCATGAAACGCGCCTGCAACACTCGGCGCCTATGGTGGGGGCGCACACACACGACACGAGGCCCCAAATGATCTGTTTCTCCCCCCTGCCGGTGCCGAATCGCGGCCCCGCTGCGAACGACCCGGTCTTGCGCATCAGCGATGCCGAGCTGGCACGCGCGATGCGCCGCGCCGAACTGCACGAACATGAGCTGGCCGACCCATACGGCGACGACGATGGCGACGAAGCAGGCATCAGCTGGGTCGTCTGACACAGCCCCGCAATGAAAAAGGGCGGCCACAGCCGCCCTTTTCTTTTGCGCCGGCGAATATCAGCCAGCAACTGATTTCACATGGCGCACATCTTCACCGCGCGCCATGTAGAACACGTACTGCGCCATGTTCTTCGCGTGGTCGCCAATGCGTTCGAGCGCCTTGGCGACGAAGATGATGTCGATACCGCCCGAAATCGTGCGCGGGTCTTCCATCATGAAGGTGATCACCTGGCGCATCACGCCCTTGAATTCAGCGTCGATCAACTTGTCCGAACGCACCACCTCATCGGCGGCATCGGTATCGAGGCGAGCGAAGGCGTCGAGCGCCTGACGCAGTTCGTTGATCGCCATCTCGGACATATGCGACAGCTGCACCCGCGGCACCGCTAGCGCGCCGCCATGAATCGCCTTCGCCATCTTCGCGATCTTCTTCGCTTCGTCGCCGATGCGTTCCAGATCGGTGATCGCCTTGAGCACCGCGAAGATCAGACGCAGATCGATCGCCGCCGGCTGGCGCTTCGCGATGACCTGCGAGCAGGCCTCGTCGAGGTCCATTTCGAGGGCGTTGACCCGATGATCGTCCTCGATCACGCGCTCGATCAGATCCTGATTGCCATCGATCAGGCCTTCGATCGCGCGCGAAATCTGTTGTTCTACGAGTCCGCCCATCTGCATCACGCGGGTGCGGATGCTTTCCAGCTCAAGGTCGAACTGCTTGGAAGTGTGTTCGGTCATGCCTCAATCCTTTCACGCATAACCCGGAGAGGTTACGCACCCAAGATTTCAACTGCGTGACAGTCGCTCGACACCGCTCGGGCTGCTGATCAGCAGGAGATCGACACCGCGACGGGCAAACAAGCCGCTCGTGACGACGCCAGTGATGTGGTCAATCGTGCTTTCCAGCGCGGCCGGATCGGTGATGGAGAGACCATGCACGTCCAGGATGACATTGCCGTTATCGGTCACCACACCCTCGCGCCAGCGCGGATCGCCGCCCAGCTTGCGCAGTTCGCGTGCCACATGTTCGCGCGCCATCGGGATCACCTCCACCGGCAGCGGGAACTTGCCGAGCACGCCGACCTTTTTGCTCGCGTCGGCGATGCAAACGAACTCGCGCGCCACGGCCGCAACGATCTTCTCGCGCGTCAGCGCTGCGCCGCCGCCCTTGATCGCGTTGAGCCCCGGGTCCACCTCATCGGCGCCATCGACATAGATCGGAATCTCGGTGACCTCGTTGAGATCCAGCACGCGGATCCCCAAGCCTTCCAGCCGCACGCGGCTGGCTTCGGAACTCGCCACCGCACCGACAAAGCGCGATTTGATCGGCGCCAGCGCGTCGATGAAGAGGTTGGCCGTCGAGCCGGTGCCGACGCCCAAGACGCAGCCCTCCGGAGCGTTGGCCGCGACATAGTCCGCCGCAGCCTGTGCGACGAGTTGCTTGAGTTGATCCTGGTTCATGATGGGTTCGTGAGCATTGCAGCAGTCGGACTGCGATTGTAGCGAAGCGCGCGCAGCCTCGCCGGAAAGCCGCAGCATCGGCGCCACGCGTCGGGCAACGGCGTCATCGAAGTGGCGTGACATCGTCATGCCCCTGCAACACGCGGCCCGGAAGATCCGCCGCCATGCCGCGCGTGAGAACTCTCTTTCTATCCGACATCCACCTCGGAACCCGCGCCTGCCAAGCCGAGCAACTGCTCGACTTCCTGCGCGAACACCCCGCCGACAAAGTGTTCCTGATCGGCGACATCATCGATTTCTGGGCGATGAGCCGCAGCATTCACTGGAGCACGGCGCAGAACACCGTGGTGCAGAAGCTGCTGCGGCGCGCCCGCCATGGCGAAGAGATCGTCTTCATCCCCGGCAACCACGACGAGGCGCTGCGCGACTACTGCGGCACCGTATTCGGCGACATCCGCGTCGAACACGAATATGTGCACACCACCGCAGACGGCCGCCGCTTCCTGCTCGTGCATGGTGACGAGTTCGATCAGGTAACCCGCTATCACCGCTGGGTCGCAGTGCTCGGCGACATGTCCTACACGCTGCTGGTGCGCCTCAACATCGTCCTGTCATGGGTGCGTCGCAGACTCGGCTGGGCCGGCTATTGGTCGCTTGCCGGCTACGCCAAGCGGCGGGTCAAGACGGCGCTGCAGTTCATCTTCGATTTCGAGGAATCGGTGATCCACGCGGCGCGCGACCGCAAGCTCGATGGCGTGATCTGCGGCCATATCCACTGGGCCGCGATTCGTGAGGTCGATGGTCTGACCTATGTGAATTGTGGCGACTGGGTGGACTCCTGCACCGGCATCGTCGAGCACCTCGACGGCCGCCTTGAACTGGTGACCTGGCGCGGTGCCGCAACGGCCGCCCTGCCCAGCCCCGAACTTCTTGAGAAAGCCTGATTGATGCGCGTGCTGATGGTGTCCGATGTGTTTTTCCCACGCGTGAATGGCGTGTCGACCGCGATCGACACCCACCGCCGCGGCCTGGCCGAGCACGGCGTGGACGTGCAACTGGTGGTGCCGCGCTATGAGGATGAAGACGGCGAGCCCGGCATCACGCGCCTGCCCGGCTGGCGCGTGCCGATGGACCCGGAAGACCGCTTCGTCGCCCCCTTTCGGGTGCGGCGTGCGGTGATGGCCGCCGCGCAGCACGCCGACCTGATCCACATCCAGACGCCCTTCACCGCGCATTACGCGGGTCTCGCCGCCGCCCGGCGCTATGGGCTTCCGGTGGTCGCCACCTACCACACGCTGTTCGAGGAGTACCTGCACCTGTATGCACGCTTCCTGCCCGAAGCATGGCTGCGCGGCCTGGCACGGCGACTGTCGCGCAGCCAATGCAATGCATTGAACGCGACGATCGTGCCCTCCAACGCGATGGCGCAGCGCCTGCGCGACTACGGCATCACTGCCCCGCTGCATGTGCTGCCAACCGGTGTGCCGATCAGTCAGTTCGCGCTGTGCGACCGCGCCAGCCACCGCGCACGCTTTCGCGCGCGCTACCGGATTCCACCGGATCAGCCAGTTGCATTGTTCGTCGGCCGCGCCGCGCACGAAAAGAACATCGGCTTTCTGATCGAAGCACTGGCGCATGCCCGCATTGCCCAGCCCCGCCTGCTGCTGGTGGTGGCGGGTGAAGGGCCTGCACTTGAATCGCTGCGCGAGAAGGCGCACGCGCTGGGCCAGAGCGAGCATGTGCGCTTCATCGGCTACCTCGACCGCGCACGCGAGTTGCCGGACTGCTACGCCGCGGCGGATCTGTTCGCCTTCGCCTCCCGCACCGAGACCCAGGGCCTGGTGTTGATCGAGGCCATGGCGGTCGGCCTGCCGGTCGTCGCACTGGCCGAGATGGGTACTTGCGACCTGCTTGGCGCTGGCCGTGGTGCGCTGGTGCCGCCAGACGAGGTGGCCGCCTTCGGCGACGCGATGGCCCGCCTTGCCGGCGACAGCGCCTTGCGCACCCGTCTCGGCGACGAAGCCCGCGCACTCGCGCGCGACTGGTCGGACCTCACCCTCACTGCCCGTCTCGCGGCGCTGTACCGCGAAGTACGGCTCGCCCATTCCAGCCAGGAGCCCGCATGGAAAGCCCCTTCAAAGGCAAGACAGGCCTGAGGCGCTTGTGGAACGCCTTCCATTATTCGATGGAGGGTTTCCGCGCTGCCTACCGCCATGAAGACGCCTTCCGGCAGGAGGCGCTGCTCGCCGCGCTGATGATCCCCGCCGCGCTGCTGCTGCCAGTGAGCATGCTGGGGCGCGCACTGATGATCGCGAGCGTGCTGCTGGTGTTGATCGTGGAACTGCTGAACTCCGCGATCGAGGCCGCGATCGACCGCATCTCGCTCGACAGCCACACGCTCTCCAAGCGCGCCAAGGACATCGGCAGCGCCGCCGTGTTCGTCGCGCTGAGCAACGTGGTCGTCGTGTGGGCCTGTGTACTGCTTGCCTAAGGATCGACCATGCCCGCTCCGCTTCGCATTGCCGTTGTCACCGAAACCCATCCGCCGGAGGTCAACGGCGTTGCCATGACGGTGCAGCGCCTGATCCACGGCATGCGCGGCCGCGGCCACCGCATCACCGTCGTGCGCCCACGCCAGCAGCGGCGCGAAACACCGCTCGCCGACGAGTGGCTGGTCGGCGGCCTGCCGCTGCCCGGGTATCCGGGCCTTCGCTTTGGCCTGCCCGCCAGTGGCTACCTGCACCGCGGCTGGTCGATCCAGCGGCCGGACGCAGTCCATGTGGTCACCGAAGGCCCGCTCGGCTGGTCCGCGATCCAGGCAGCACGCAAGCTGGGCATTCCGATCAGCTCCGGCTACCACACCAACTTCGATCGCTACTCGCGCCACTACGGTGCCGGGGTGCTCAAACCGGCCATCGCCCGCTGGTTGCGGCACTTTCACCGCAGCGCGGATGCCACGCTGGTTCCAACCCCCGAACTCGCCGGCGCGCTGGGCGACCAGGGTATTCCCGGCGTACGCGTGGTGGGGCGCGGCGTGGATACCGAGCTGTACTCGCCGATGCGCCGCGACGCCTCGCTGCGCGCACGCTGGGGCGTGGCGCCGGACGGCCTCGCGGTGCTCTACGTCGGCCGCCTGGCGCCGGAGAAGAACCTCTCACTGGTTGAGGCGAGCTTCCGCCACATCAACGCCGCGATGCCGAATGCGCGCATGGTGTGGGTCGGCGACGGCCCGGCCCGCAACAGCCTCGCCCGCGCGCACCCGGATCACCACTTCGCCGGCGCCCGTTACGGCGCCGACCTTGCAACGCACTACGCGTCGGCCGACCTGTTCCTCTTCCCCAGCCTCACCGAGACCTTCGGCAATGTCACCGTCGAGGCAATGGCCAGCGGACTCACCGTCGCCGCCTACGACTGCGCCGCCGCCGCGCTGCTGATCCGCAACGGCGAGAACGGCGCCACCGTACCCGAAAGCGACGAAGCCGGGTTCATCGCCGCCGCCGTGCGCCTAGCCCAAGACGCCGAGCTGCGCGCCACGCTGGGCGAGGCGGCACGGCGCAGCGTGCTGCCGCTGGCGTGGGAGGCCGTCGTCGCAGACTTCGAGGCGAGCTTGCGGGAGACGATCTCCCGCCGCGCATCCACCAAAGAATGAGCTTGGCAAATCACGGGATCTCGCCTTGAGTTAAGGCTGTAGACGTATGCGGAGGCAGCCATGGGACTACTCGATCAACTCGCGGGCGAACTGCTGGGCGGCAGCGGCGGCGCCAGCCCGGTGCTGCAGATTGCGCAGCAGCTCTTGCAGAGTCACGAAGGCGGGCTGGCCGGCTTGTTGGCCCAGCTCAACCAGGGCGGGCTGGCCGATCAGGTGAAGTCCTGGGTGGGCACGGGCGCAAACCTGCCGGTTTCGGCGGATCAGCTGTCCGCGGCGCTTGGCCCAGCGGTGATCGACAAACTCGCGGCCGCGCTGGGCATGGATGCCGGCACCGTGACCAACCAGCTCGCACAAGGGTTGCCACAGCTGGTCGATACGCTCACGCCGGGCGGCTCGGTGGAAGGCGCCAGCGATCTGCTCTCGCAGGGCTTGGGGAGCTTGTTCGGACGCTGATCGTGCCTGCCTCGGCAGGGGCAACTCAAGTCGCACATCGAAATGACGTTTCTGTAAGATCCGTCAGATCATGGTCCGCCAGACACGCATGCCCCCCCACTGCAATCTCCCGGCGCAGCCCGCTGCACCGCTTGGCGCGTCAGCCCGTCAGCCCAGCCCGACGAGGTCGAGCCGTGTCTAGCTGGGTCCTGGCTGCATTCGTTCTGGGTATGCCCGCCGCATTTTGGATCGGGGCGCGGCGTGCCGATCATGCGATGAAGCGCGAACGCGAAGCCTCGGAGTCCGCCCGCACCGCAGCGCTTGCGGCGGTCGCGCAGCTGCGCCTGCTGCAGGCACACCAGCAGGCGCTGATGGACAGCATCGACGACCTCGCCTGGCTGAAGGACACCGATTGCCGCTTCATGCTGGTGAATCGCAAGTTCGGCGAGGTCTTCAACCTGGCGCCCGAATCACTGATCGGCAAGTCGGACTACGACCTTTCGCCCCCCGACATGGCAGCGCACTACCAGGCCCACGATCGCATGGTGATGACTTCGCGCCAGGTCGAACGCACCGAGGAAGAGATCCATCGCCCGGACGGCGAAATCGGCTGGGCCGAGACGATCAAGGTGCCGGTGTTCGGAGCGGATGGCGAAGTCGTCGGCACCGCCGGCATCGCGCGCGACATCACGCTGCGCAAGCGCTACCAGCGCGAAGTGGAATTCCTCGCCCGTCACGATCCGCTGACCGGGCTGTTCAACCGCCGTCACCTCGAAGAGCAGTTCGAGCCCTTCGCCGCCCGCCACCCGCGATTTGCGGCCTTGTTCCTGGATCTCGACAACTTCAAGCTGATCAACGACACCGACGGCCACTCTGTCGGCGACGAACTGCTGCGCCAGCTCGCCTCGCGCCTGAAAGGCGAGATCGACCGCAACGACCTGCTGGTGCGCCTGGGTGGCGACGAATTCCTGCTTCTCTCGCCGCTCGGCTCCGACAGCCCGGAAGCGCTGGATCACCTTGCGACCCGGCTCGAAGCCGCGATCGGTACGCCGTACGAGATCGGCGGCACCAAGTACGTGGTGTCGAGCAGCATCGGCATCGCGGTGCACCCGGAACACGGTCGCGACCGGCAAACGCTGATCAAGCACGCCGATATCGCGATGTACGAAGCGAAGAAGAAGGGGCGCAACCGCGTCTGCTGGTTCGAGGAAGCGCTGGCCAGCGAAACCACCGCGCGCCGCCGCATCGAACTGCGGATCCGCGATGCGCTGAAGGAAAACGCCTTCGAGCTGCACTACCAGCCAGTCAACGACGCACGCACCGGCCGCATCGTCGGTGCCGAAGCGCTGCTTCGCCTGCGTGACGCCCAAGGCAGTCCGATTTCGCCCGCGCGCTTCATCCCGATCGCGGAGCAGACAGGCTTGATCGAACAGGTCGGCGAATGGGTGCTCGACACCGGCTTGCGCCAGCTCGCCGCCTGGCGTGCGGAAGGGCATCTGAACCTGCGACTGGCGATCAACATCTCGGGCACCCACTTCGGCAGCCCGCGCTTCGTTGAGCGCCTCAGCAGCCGGCTACGCGAAACCGGCGTGCCCGGCAACGCGCTGGAACTCGAACTGACCGAGGGCGTGCTGATGGCCGACGCCGACGGCAACATTTCCACGCTCGCCCGAATCGCTGCGCTCGGCGTTGCGCTCGCGGTGGACGACTTCGGTACCGGCTACTCCAGTCTGGCTTACCTCAAGCAGTTGCCGATCCACCGCCTGAAGATCGACCGCAGCTTCGTGCAGGGCCTGCCGGTGCACCCGGGTGATATCGCGATCACGCGTTCGATCCTGCACCTGGCGCAGACCTTCGGTTTCGAAGTCACCGCCGAAGGGGTCGAAACGCAGGCGCAGCTTGACTTCCTGCGCGATGCCGGCTGCCCGGCGGTGCAAGGCTATCTGTTCAGCCCGGCACGCGCGGCGGCTGACTTTGCGGCACTGCTGGCACCGGAGTTCAGCGCATGAAACTCGCCGCGTTCGCATCCTGCCTGCCGCACAACACCTTGGACGAAGCGCTCGACTACCTTGTCGCGCACGAAATCTACGGCCTGGAACTCGGCGTCGGCGGCTACCCGGGCACCCGCCATGCGGATGCGCGCCTGCTGGCCGGCGACAACGCGGCGTGTGCGCGGCTGCGCAACACCTGCCAGTCGCACGGCGTGGAGCTGATAGCGCTGTCCTGCCACGGCAATCCACTGCACCCGGACGCCACGATCGCCGCCGCGCACGACGCTGACTTCCGCGCCGCACTCGAAGCCGCGAGCGAAATGGAAATCCCGGTGGTGGTCGGCTTCTCAGGCCAACCGGGAACCGGCGGCGTGCTCAACTGGCCCGTGATCGGCTGGCCGCAGGAATACGCCGACCAGTTCGAGCATCAGTGGCGTGAATCGCTGATCCCCTACTGGCAACCGCTCACCGAACGCGCCCGCGCGCTCGGCGTGAAGATTGCGCTGGAACTTCATGGCGGGTTTGCAGTGCATTCCCCCGCCACGCTGCGCCGCCTGCGCGAAGCCTGCGGCCCGGCGCTCGGCGCCAATGTGGATCCGAGCCACCTCTGGTGGCAGGGTATCGACCCGGCGCGCGCGATCCAGCGGCTGGGCGATGCGGTGTTCCATGTGCACCTGAAGGATGTCTGCTTCCGGCCCGACGTCATGGATGATGCGGGCCTGCTCGACTGCACGCCGCACGCCCGCATGGACGAACGTGCTTGGTACTTCGCGCCACCCGGCGAGGGGCACGACGCTGCGGCGTGGCAGGGCATCCTCGATACCCTGCACGCAATCGACTATTGCGGCGCGCTATCCATCGAACACGAAGGGTATGCGCCGGCGACCGAAGCCATGGCGGCGACCGCTCGCTGGATGCGCGCGCTGTCGCTGCGCGAGCGGCGTTCGGCTACCAGAACTTCCACCACCACTTCTTAGCCTCCATCGAGCGCTTCACCTCCGGCGACCACTGCGGCGACACCCCGGCCGTAATGAAAAAGGCGCCGAAGCGCTTGTCGGCTTCGTTGATGTGCCGCGTGAGCCATACCTTGAGGAAGTGCAGCAACTCGAAGGTGATGGCGGCCTGACCGCTGTCGAGCTTTTCCTGCAAGGCGTGCACCTGCGCGATCAGATCCTCGTGGTTCTGTTTGTGCTGGGCGAACTCCGGGTAGTTGCTCACCCGCATCAGGCTCTCTTCCACCGCGAAGTGGGTGCGGGTGTAGTCCGCGAGCTTGTCGAGAATCGCGCGCGACGTGTCGCGGCCGTGGTGTTCGTGAATCGCTTCGTGCAACTGGTTGAGCAGGTCGACCAACTCCTTGTGTTGCGCGTCGATCTCCTCGATGCCGACGGAAAAATCGTCGGACCAATGAAACAGTTCCGTCATGACTGCTACTCCCCCTTCCCCCGAAAGGACAAGGCCCGCACAAATCACTGCCCGGGCCGCACAGGGCGAGAACCTTAGCGCTTGAGCGCTGCACCGAGTTGAGCCGCATCAAGCGGCGCGATGCGGGTACCCTTGAGGTTTTCCCCCATTTACAGCGCCTTCTCCGGCGCGCTCACCACGATGAAGATTCTGATCACCGGAAGCAAAGGCACCGTCGGCCAAGCCGTCGCGCACGCAGCGCAGACCAGCGGCCACATCGCGATCGGCTGGGACCGCAGCGCCGCAGATCCGCTTGATCTGGCGAGCCACGGCCCTTACATCGACAGCGTTGCGCCGGACGCCATCATTCATCTGGGCGTGGCCGCGACGCCAACCGGACGCGACAACGAAGGCTGGCGCACCACCGTCGACTGGTCGCTCGCGCTCGCTGACACCGCCGCACAGCGCAAGCTGCCGTACGTGTTCACAAGCACCGCGCTGGTGTTCGACAACAGTGTCAGCGGGCCCTTCACCCTGGCATCGGCAAGCAACGCGCGCGAAGGCTACGGTTTCGAGAAACGTTGCGCGGAACACGGGGTGCTGCTGCGCTACCCCAGTGGCACACGCGTTGCGCGCCTGGGCTGGCAGATCGACCCGGCAGGCCAGGGCAACAACATGGTCGCCCACGCGCACAGGGAGATGGCCGCACACG
The DNA here is from genome assembly GCF_013184235.1 of Niveibacterium sp. COAC-50. Classification (NCBI taxonomy): domain Bacteria; kingdom Pseudomonadati; phylum Pseudomonadota; class Betaproteobacteria; order Rhodocyclales; family Rhodocyclaceae; genus Niveibacterium; species Niveibacterium sp. COAC-50. The sequence continues at coordinate 78,136 of NZ_JABCJM010000008.1, read as the reverse complement.
GCCAGGTCGGCGCTTCAACCCGCTGGCAACCCGCCTGCTCGTTCATTGACGATACCGCAGCCGCGCTGCTTCGCCTGCTGGCCGCGCCACCCGGTCTGTACATGCTTGATTCGAATCGCGGCGCAAACTTCGCCGACATCCTTCAGGCGCTATCCGACCAGTATCACTTCAACTGGCAGATCTCGCGCAACGAGGACTACGCCTACGACCAGCGCCTGATCGACCCACGCCCTGGACTGCCCGACCTGGCGGCCCGTCTGCCGGCGCTGCGCGGCTGAAGAAAGAAAACCCCACCGCACACAGGCACGGTGGGGCAAAGGGCTACGCACACAATGAAAGTCCGTCGCCGCCTCCGCTAGGAGGGCTGACGACGAGTTCATTGTGCGGCCCGCCATCGCGGGCACCCACGGCCCACAAGGCCAAGCGTTTGTCTTCGCAGCACGCAGCAGCGCGGCGGCAATCGCGCCGGCCGCGAAAAGAAGAAACCCCGCGATGCGGCGCATGGCGGGGTAAAGAAACCACTAGAGGAGAGATCAGCCAGCACACAGAGGAGACTGCGCTGACGACGGATTCATTCTCCCGCCATGGCGTCATTGCAACCATGCCCGGGGGAGCCATCGGCTTGTCCGCCAGAGCCTGAGCGGCATCTCCCGTGCCCGGCGCGCGTCCGCCGCACCACCCTCGCACGCCCCCAAGAACGCGCGCTCCGCATCACGTGGCCGCGGCAAAAGAAAACCCCGCGGTGCTCGGCACGGCGGGGTGAAGAAACCACTAGAGGAGAGATCAGTCAGCACACAGAGGAGACTGCGGTGACGACGAGTTCATTCTCCCGCAGCGCCGTCGTGCTCACCATGGCGCGGCGGGCCAGCGTCTTGTCCCTGGCGGACACGGACCGCGCCCACCGGACGACGCAAAGAAAAAGCCCCGCGCGGAGACCGGGCGGGGCAAATTTGGGCATCAACTTCATCCCATGCAGAGGCAGGCCAAGTGTGGCGGACTGTGGCCTAACAGGCCTTGTCCGCCGCGGCCAATCACTTGACCCGCTCGCGTCACATCCACTGCGCCAGCGAGATGCCAAGGCCGAATGTGGTCTGCCGGTGGTTGTAGTCGATCAGCGATTCGCCGTAACCCGTGAAGACTTGGGCGTGGCCCTTCAGGTTGCCGTAGATCGGGAAGGACCAGTCGAACTGGACACTGCCGCGGCTCTCATCGCCACCACGCAGGCTGTGTCGCGCAAGCAGCGAGAACTCTTGCTCCTTCAGCTTGTAGATCATGTTCAGGTCGCCGCGACCAATGTAGTTCTCGATCTGCGGGTTGTCGTCGGTTTCCGGATCTTCCTGCAGGCGGTACCAGGGGCGGATCAGGACCGCAAAATTGCCCGCCTCCAGCCCGGCCTGCGCATAAATGCGGTTCCACGAGCGCGAGATCGGCTCAGTACGGCCGTTCGACTGGTGGATCAGGCCGAGGTTGATCATGCTGAGCTTCACCCCACCCATCTGCAGGTTGGTGCGCCAGGTATTGATCAGCTCCGGCGCGTAGTTGGTCTCGCGGAACGGTGCCGAGAAATCCTTGTTGTAGAGCTGCCAGTAAGACTGTTGGGTATAACCCATCCACAAGTCGCCGTTGTCGCCAATCATGTTCTCCCACAGCTTCACCTTGAAGCCGATCTGGAACTTCACCTCGGTCGAGTCGTACGGGATCTTGCCGCCTGAGGCTTCGCGCGAATTGCTCGTCACGTAGCCGCGCGAGGGCGAATAGGGATCGTCGTTAACATCCGTCGAATAGTGCGCCGCGAGGAAATAGATCGGCGTGTGGTAGCGGAACTGGAAGGTGCCCGTCTTGTGCTTGGGATCCAGCTCCCAGCGCTCCGACAACGGCGAGGGCGCGACGCTCTCGACCGGGCGCTCGGATGCCGGCGCCAGCGCGAGGCGGGTATTGCGGCCAGACTCACGGTCGTAACAGGCGAGCCGCTCGGCATCGCCGGCAACGCCGATGCAGTCCTGAATGTCGGCCATCACCGGTGTGGCCGCGAGCATTGCGACAAGGCCGAGGCCGGTGGCGTGGGTCTTCATACGTGCTCCGTGAGGTGGATTCTTGATGTGGATGGCGGATTCTCTCGTCATGCACCGGCACTGCTCAAGCGCTTGTTCGCCTGCCGTTGCGGCGTGGCGACATGCGTGACACCAATAAAAAAGGGGCCGCAGCCCCTTTCTTGTCCGCAGAGCGTCGCTCAGGCCGACGGCGGCACGTAACCTTGAACCTGGTCAGCCCCCGCACCGAAGAAGTATTTCTCCATCTGTTCGGCGAGGTACTTGCGCGCGCGCGCGTCCATCAGGTTAAGCCGGTTTTCATTGATCAGCATGGTCTGGTGCTTGATCCAGCCCGCCCAGGCTTCTTTCGACACCTGTTCGTAGATCTTCACCCCCAGCTCGCCGGGGTAAGGCGGGCGGTCAAGCCCTTCGGCCTCGCGGCCAAGCTTGATGCACTGAACCGTGCGCGTCATCGTAAGCGTCCTTTCTGCAAATGGGTGCGCGGCATGCGCCGCGGCAAGCGCGCCATTCTAGCTCGCCCGCCGGTTCGAATCAGGTTTGCGGCGGCTGGTAGAGCACCTGGGTGCCCTTGCCGGCAGCCTTGGCCGCGTACAACGCCGTATCCGCCGCTTCGATCAGCGCCTCGGCGTCGCGCGCGTGTTCCGGGAACAACGCGATGCCAATGCTCACGCCGACCGACGCCTCGCCGTCGTCAAAAGCAAACCGTTGCGAGGCAATGCTGCGGTTGACGCGCTGCGCAAGCGTGATCACCTCTGCCGGCTTCGCCTCAGGTACCAGCACGGCGAATTCATCGCCACCCAGGCGGAACAGCAACTCGTTGCGCCGCACGATGGCGGCCACGCCATCGGCCACACCGATCAGCACTCGATCGCCCGCCTGGTGACCGAAGCGGTCGTTGACTGCCTTGAAGCCATCGAGATCAAAGGACAGCAACGCGACCTGCTCACCGTGCCGCTGTCCGACCGCCAGCATGCGATCCAGTTCCTCATGGAAGCGGCGACGGTTGTAGAGGCCGGTCAGTGCATCGTGTTCGGCGATTTCGATCAACCGCTGCGCCGTCTGTTTGCGTTCGGTGATGTCTTCATACACCCACACCCGGCCGATGCGTCGCGCGCCGTCCTCCGACCTCACCAGTGCGGACACTTCTTCGAGCACCCGCCCATCGCTGAGCGGAATCTCGTACCGTGGCGAGGCCGCCTGCCGCGACAACACCGCATCGAGGTGCAAGCGGTAGGCGGTATCGTCGGCGCGCAGCGCGGCGCTGCGCTCGATCAGCGCCTCGTCGCGCAGGCCCGTAAGGTTTTCATCCGGCGAAAACCCCCACATCTCGCGCAAGGCGTGGTTGCAGTAATAGACGCGTCGATCGCGATCAACAAAGAGGATGCCGACCCGCAAGGTGTCGAGCAGCGACACAAGACGCAGGCGTTCGTCTTCGGTGCGCTGCAGATAGTGGCCTGTCAGCGCCTGCGCGCGGCGCAGTTCAGCAACGGTGTCAAGCAAGCGGGCTTCGACATCCTTCCGCGCCTGGATGTCTTCGACGGATAGCCGCACACCGAGCATGCGCCCCGCCGCATTCTTCATCGCCACCCAGTGGCAGGCGACCCAGCGCAGCCCGCCGTCTTTTCGTTGGATCCGGATCTCGAAGTCGCTGCGGCCCTCACCGGCGAGCGCGCTGCGACCCAGCGACGTGAGCTGGGCGCGGTCCTTGAGCGGCACCATCAGTTCGATCAGACTCGGTGCCAGCAGGCATTCCGCGCGCGAATAGCCGCTGACGCGCTCCACCGAGCGGCTGATCCATACCAGCGCGCCGGTGCGGTCGAACCATGCTTCGACGCTGTGCGTGGAATCGGCCAGCGCACGAAAGCGCGCCTCCTGCCGCGTCAGTGCGCCAATACGAAGGGCGCGCAGGCGCGCGAGGCGATCGAACTCGGACACCACCGCGTCGAAGGCGGCCCAGCCAGCGGCTTCACCCGCCAGCGCGCCACCTGAGCGATCGCTTGCGCGCACCGCATCGCGCAGGTCGTCGAACACCTGCTGCATCCAGCGCCGTGCGAGCGACAGCGCGATCAACGCACCGAGCGAACCAAACAGCCCCGACACGATCACGACCAAGCCGAGCGGCCAGGCGCCTGGCCCGGTGACCGTCGTCGCCGCCAGCAGCGACGTCAGCGCACCCCAGAGCGCCGCAAACGCCACCGCAGCAATCAAGGCCCGCGCGAAGCGGCTGCGGTGCGTCATGCGGCGGCGCCTAGAGCAACTTCATCAGCACCTTGGAGCGGCGCTGGAAGTTGTACAGCTCACGCTTTTCCTGCGGCAGCTGATCCGGCGAGACTTCGCGGAAACCGCGCTCACGGAACCAGTGCTCGGTCCGCGTCGTCAGCACGAACAAGCGCTCAAGTCCCGCGTTGCGAGCGCGCGCTTCGATATGCTGCATCAGCCGCTCACCCAGCCCACTGCGCCGGAACTGCTGGGTCACGGCGAGGCAGGCCATCTCCGCGGCACGCTCTTCCGAGAACGGGTAGAGCGCCGCGCAGCCGACCATCACGCCATCGTGCTCGACCACCGAGAAGCGGGTGATCTCCATTTCGATCAGCTCGCGCGAGCGCCGCACCAGCGTGCCGTCGGCTTCCAGTGGCGCGATGATCGACAACAGCGCGCCGACATCTTCGATCGTCGCCTCGCGGAATCGAGCGAGCGACTCCTTCGACACCATGGTGCCGACACCCTGCCGGGTGAAGAACTCCAGCAGCAACCCACCGTCCTTGTCGCGATCGAGCAAGTGGGCACGATTGACGCCGGAGCGCACCGAGCGGATCGCGCGCGGCAGGAACAGGTGCAGGTCTTCGGTCAGGCCGCGGCCGTCGCGGAACATGCGCTCGGCCTCATCGGCGGTGATTGTCTCGATCAGCCGCCCCTGCTCGTCGAGCAGACCCGGCGCATCGCTCAGGTAGATCAGCTTCTCTGCCTTGAGTGCAATCGCCACCTGTTCGGCCACCTCTTCCATCGCGAGGTTGAAGATCTCGCCGGAGGGCGACACCCCCAGCGGCGAGATCAGCACGACATTCTGCTGGTCGAGGTCGGCGGCGATTTCATCGGCGATGACCTTGCGCACCGCGCCGGTGTATTGGTAGTCGATGCCGTCGACCACACCGATCGGCTTGGCGGTGATGAAGTTGCCGCCGGTCACGCGCATGTGTGCGCCCGCCATCGGCGTGTTCGGCAGGCCCTGTGAGAGCCTAGCCTCGACTTCGATGCGGGTGCTGCCGACCGCCGCCTTCACGCATTCAAGCGCATCGGCATCCGTCACGCGCACGCCTTCATGCAGGCGCGAGGGCAGCTTGCGTCGCGCGAGTTCTTCCTCGATCTGCGGCCGCGTGCCGTGCACCAGCACCAGGCGCACGCCCATCGCGGCAAGCAGGTTGCAGTCGTAGCAGAGCTTCTCGAGCAGGTCGCCTTCGGCGACCTCGCCGCCAAAACCGAGTACGAAAGTCTTGCCGCGGAAGGCGTGCACGTAAGGCGCAGCACCTCGCACCCATTCAACGAATCGGATCGCATCGGACTCGCGCATCATGGTGGCGGCCGATACCTTGTCGCTGATGACCCGGGCGTCCGGGTCCGCTTGCTGATCCGACTGCGTGTGCGGCATTGATCCTTCCTCGTGCAATGGGCCAGCGGCCCGATTAGAAATCACCCCAAAGCGCCAACATCGCAGCCATTGCGGCGATGCCAGCCGTTTCCGTACGCAGGATGCGCGGCCCAAGCGCGAGCGGCTTGCATCCCGCGGCGCGCGCAGCGGCCAGTTCGCGCTCGGACCAACCGCCCTCCGGACCAATCATCAGCGCAACCGGTGTGGTCGGTGCGGGGAGCGCGGACAAGCGCTCACCACCTTCCGGCGACAGCACCCAGCGCTCCCCCGCAAACGGCTGCGCGAGCCATTGCGGCAGCGTCAACAACCCATCCACCGGCATCACGCGATTGCGCCCGCTCTGCTCGCAAGCCGAAACCGCGACCTGACGCCAGTGCTCCACCCGTTTCTCAGCGCGCGCGCCGTCCAGTTTCAGCACGCTGCGCTCGGCCGCCACTGGCTGCACTGCGGCGAAGCCAAGCTCCACCGCCTTCTGCACGATCCAGTCCATCTTGTCGCCCGTCGCCAGCGCCTGTACCAGCGTTACCGTCAGCGGCGCCTCACGATTCAGCGCGACAACCGATTCAATCCTCGCGAGTGGGTCGCGGCCCAGTTGCAACAACACCGCCTCGGCTTCGTGCCCTGCGCCGTCAAAGAGCGTGACACGAGTGCCCGCACGCAGGCGCAGCACCCGATCCGCATGGTGGGCGACTTCCGGTGGAAGCGTGAATTCATGCCCCGCAGCGGGCAGGTCCGGGCAGAAGAAACGAGCGTGCATCGTACTATTATAAATTTTACGCACCCCTTGGACCTCACCGTGGTCAGCACCGCAACGCCCTTGTGTGCCTTTGGCACCCCTGCGCCCGACTTCGATCTGCCCGGCACCGACGGGCAGCGGCACACGCTTGCGTCCTGCCGCGGGCCGAACGGCCTGCTGGTGATGTTCATCTGCAACCACTGCCCCTACGTGAAAGCGGTGCTCGATCGCATCATCCGTGACGCGCGCGATCTTGCGGCACTGGGTATCGGGTGCGTTGCAATCATGTCGAACGACCCGTCGGACTATCCCGAGGACGGCTGGGACGAAATGGTCCGCATCGCACAGGAGAAAGCCTTTCCTTTCCCTTACCTGCTCGATGCAGACCAATCCGTAGCGCGCGCCTATGGCGCCGTCTGTACGCCGGACTTCTTTGGCTATAACGCCAGCCTCGGCCTGCAGTACCGCGGTCGGCTGGATGCTTCGCGCAAGGACGCCGCGCCCGCCGATGCGCCGCGCGATCTGTTCGAGGCCATGCGGCTGGTCGCTGAGACCAGCCAGGGGCCGCGCGAACAGATTCCGTCGATCGGCTGTTCGATCAAGTGGCGGAGCACCTGAACATGCCGATGTTCGCTCGCGCACGCGCGCTCGAATCCGTAGTCCGTGAGGTGGCGCGCGAAGTCACCATGCCGCTCTATCTGAAAGCCGGGCGCCAGCATAAATCCGACGGCAGTTCGCTGACCGAGGCGGATGGCGCAACGCAGCGAGCCCTTGCCGAGCGCCTGATGGACGTCGTCGATGCGCCGGTGCTGGGCGAGGAAATGAGCGCCGAGCAGCAACGCGACTGCTGGGCGCAGGGCGCGCAGGGCTTGTGGGTGATCGATCCGATCGACGGCACCACCAATTTCGCCAACGGCATCCCGGTTTTCGGCCTGTCGGTCGGTTTTCTGGTCAACGGCGAAACCCAATTCGGGGTGGTCTACAACCCGATCGCCGATGAAACCTTCTACGCCGGGCGAGGCGCCGGCGCCTGGCTCAACGGCCAACGCCTGCCGCTTCGCCAACCGCCCGACACCCTATCCGCGGCAGTCGGCGGGGTTGATTTCAAACGCGTTCCACCCGCGCTTGCCGCGCATCTCGCGGTGAACTCGCCGTGCTTCTCGCTTCGCAACTTTGGTTCGAGCGCGCTGGAATGGTGTTTCATCGCGGCCGGCCGGCTGGATGTGTATCTGCACGGCGGCCAGATGCTGTGGGACTACGCCGCCGGCCGATTGCTGGTCGAAGAATCAGGCGGCGTCGCCAGCGCGCTGGACGGCAGTCCGTTGCGCGCGAGCCCGAGCGGCAAGCAGTCCGTCGTCGTTGCAGCCAGCCCCGCGCTCCATGCGCAATGGCTCGGCTGGCTGCTGCGCGCCGGCGGCTAGACCGCCCGACGCGAACTACTTCGTGCCGCCCTCTGCCTGATCCAGGATCTGCTGGCGCTTTTCAGCTTCCTGTTCTTGGATCTTCTCGACCGCCTTACCCACCGCTTCAACCTGTTCACGTGGTGTCGCGCTTTGCGACACTTCGACGCCGGCCTGCCGCGCCGCATTGCTGACGGCCGCCCCCTGATTCTTGAGGTTGCTTGCCGCCAGCCAGCCCACGATGGCCAGCACGATCAGAATCACGATCAAACGCATGGGGGTCTCCTGGGGCCCTGATTGAGCCGCCAATTGTAGTCGGTCACACGCGCTCTGAAGGGCCTGTCCGGCCGCACCGGGCTTGCGCTAACATGGGTCCCTGACCATCGGAGGAGGCGCCGTGTCCGCGAAGCATCCGATCATCGCCGTTACCGGCTCGTCTGGCGCAGGCACGACGACCGTGCAGAAGAGTTTCGAGTGGATCTTCCGGCGCGAGATGGTCGAAGCCGCCTTCGTCGCGGGGGATGCATTCCACCGCTACGACCGCGAAGGCATGCGGCGCGCCATCGCCAAGGCCGAGCGCAAGGGCGGCCCGCCCCTGTCGCACTTTGGCCCCGATGGCAATCTCTTCACCGAGCTCGAGGCCTGTTTCCGCAACTACGGCGAGAACGGCACCGGCCAACGCCGCTGGTACCTGCACGACGAAACCGAGGCTTCGCAGTGGAAGCAGCGGCCTGGCACCTTCACGCCGTGGGAGGACATCCCGCCCGATACCGACTGCCTGCTCTACGAAGGGCTGCACGGCGGCATCGTCACCGACACGATCGATCTGGTCCGCCATGTCGACCTGCTGATCGGGGTGGTGCCCATCATCAACCTCGAGTGGGTGCAGAAGGTGCTGCGCGACACCAAGGTCCGCGGATACTCGATCGACGCCGTGCAGGACACGATCCTGCGCCGGATGCCGGACTATGTGCACTACATCGTCCCCCAGTTCTCGCGCACCCACATCAACTTCCAGCGCGTGCCGCTGGTCGATACTTCAAATCCTTTTATCGCGCGCAACGTCCCAACCCTCGATGAATCGATGGTGGTGATCCGTTTTCGCGATCCGAAAAGCACCGATTTCCCCTATCTGCTGGCCATGCTGGATGGATCGTGGATGAGCCGTCCGAATACCATCGTGGTGCCGGGCGGCAAGATGGATCTAGCGATTCAGCTGATCATGACGCCGCTCGTGCTGCGCCTGATCGAACGCCGGCGCGCACTGCTCTGAGCACCGGCAGGGGCCCTTCTGCCCCGGCAGAGGGCCATAAGGAAAACCAGCTAACGCCCATAAACGGTTTTCGCTCATAATTACGGTCTTTGCTGCACCGCAACGGTGCATCGGCCGTCTGAGACGCGTCCGTCCGAAAGTCGCGCCAGGCCATCCCGGACCAACCCAGAGTGTTCAAGATGTCGACCAATCGCCCGCTTCCCGCATTCAACGCGCTGACCGGCGCCATTCGCGCGCTTGCCATGGATGCCGTTCAGAAGGCCAACTCCGGCCACCCCGGCATGCCGATGGGCATGGCCGAAATCGCCGAAGTCGTGTGGCGCCGCCACCTGCGCCACAACCCGGCCAATCCGAAGTGGGCCGATCGCGATCGCTTCATCCTCAGCAATGGCCACGGCTCGATGCTGATCTACGCGTTGCTGCACCTGACCGGCTACGACGTCTCGATCGAAGATCTGAAGAACTTCCGCCAGTTCCATTCGAAGACGCCGGGCCACCCCGAAGTCGGCTACACGCCAGGCGTCGAGACCACCACCGGCCCGCTCGGCCAGGGCGTTACGAACGCCGTGGGTTTCGCACTCGCAGAGAAACTGCTCGCCGCTGAATTCAACCGCCCCGGCCATGCGGTGGTCGATCATTACACCTATACCTTCCTTGGCGACGGCTGCCTGATGGAAGGCGTCTCGCACGAGGCCTGCTCGCTGGCCGGCACGCTGGGCCTGGGCAAGCTGATCGCGTACTACGACGATAACGGCATCTCGATCGACGGCCATGTCGAGGGGTGGTTCACCGACGACACCAAGAAGCGCTTCGAAGCCTATGGCTGGCAGGTGATTGGCCCGATCGACGGGCACGACGCTGCTGCAATCGACGCCGCCACCGTGTCGGCAAAGGCCGAGTCGAGCAAGCCGACGCTGATCATCTGCAAGACGATCATCGGCATGGGCTCGCCGAACAAGGCCGACAGTCACGATTCACACGGCGCGCCGCTCGGTGCAGCGGAAATCGAAGCCACGCGCAAGGTGATCGGCTGGGACCACCCCGCTTTCGAGATCCCTGCTGACGTCTACGCACAATGGAGCGCCAAGGAAGCCGGCGCCACCCGCGAGACCGAGTGGAACACCCGCTTCGCCGCGTACAAGGCTGCCTTCCCGGAACTGGCCGCCGAGTTCGTGCGCCGCATGGCCGGCGAACTGCCCGCCGACTGGTCGGCCAAGCGCGACGCCGCGCTCGCGAAGATCGTCGAGAAGGGCGAAACCATCGCCACCCGCAAGGCCAGCCAGAACGCCATCGAGGCGCTGGCGCCGGCGCTGCCCGAACTGCTGGGCGGTTCGGCCGACCTCGCCGGTTCCAACCTGACGCTGTGGTCCGGCTCCAAGAGCGTGACCCGCGACGCAGGCGGCAACTACATCAACTACGGTGTGCGCGAGTTCGGTATGACCGCGATCGCCAACGGCCTCGCACTGCACGGCGGGTTCATCCCCTACACCGCGACCTTCCTGGTGTTCTCGGACTACGCGCGCAACGCGATCCGCATGGCGGCGCTGATGAAGCAACGCCAGATCATGGTCTACACGCACGATTCGATCGGCCTCGGCGAAGACGGCCCGACGCACCAGCCGGTGGAGCACGTCGCCAGCCTGCGCATCATCCCGAACCTGGACGTCTGGCGCCCCTGCGACACGGTGGAAACCGCGGCCGGCTGGATCAACGCACTGGAGCGTGCCGACGGCCCGACGGTGCTCGCGCTGTCGCGCCAGAACCTGCCCTTCGTCGCGCGCAGCGCCCAGCAGATCGCGGACATTCGCCGCGGCGGCTATGTGCTGTCCGACGCCGAAGGCGCCAAGGCGGTCATCATGGCCACGGGTTCGGAAGTCGCACTCGCACTGACGGCGCAGAAGCAACTCGCCGAAGCCGGCATCCCGGTGCGTGTCGTGTCGATGCCCAGCACCAATCTGTTCGACAAGCAGGACGCCGCCTACAAAGCCGCCGTTTTGCCTGCAAACCTGCCGAAAGTGGCTGTCGAAGCCGGTGTTTCAGCCCATTGGTACCGTTATGTGGGCTCAAACGGTGCCGTAGTCGGCATGGACAGCTTCGGAGAGTCCGCTCCGGCTGGCGAATTGTTCAAACATTTTGGGTTTACCCCCGATTACGTCAAAAAGGCAGTCGAAGCGCTGCTGTAAAGTCGATGTGATTTCTTAGGCGCACATGGACTCCCCCGGTCCGGTGCCGGTCGCGCGCAACGCGGCAGTCGTTCAGGGACATAGCACTACCCCCTTTACCAGGAGAAAACAATGACGATCAAGGTTGGTATCAATGGTTTTGGCCGTATCGGCCGTATGGTTTTCCGCGCTGCCGTTCAGAACTTCTCTGACATCGAAATCGTTGGCATCAACGACCTGCTCGAGCCCGACTACCTCGCATACATGCTGAAGTACGACTCGGTGCACGGCCGCTTCAAAGGTGAAGTGTCGGTCGAAGGCAACACCCTGATCGTCAACGGCAAGAAGATCCGCCTGACCGCTGTCAAGGATCCGGCCGAACTGAAGTGGGACGAAGTCGGTGCGGACGTGGTCGTCGAATCGACCGGCCTGTTCCTGACCAAGGAAACCTGCCAGAAGCACATCGCCGCCGGCGCCAAGAAGGTTGTTCAATCGGCTCCGTCGAAGGATGACACCCCGATGTTCGTGTACGGCGTGAACCACACGACCTACGCGGGCCAGGACATCATCTCGAACGCCTCCTGCACCACCAACTGCCTGGCCCCGATCGCCAAGGTCATCAACGACAACTTCGGCATCAAGCGCGGCCTGATGACGACGGTGCACGCTGCTACCGCCACCCAGAAGACCGTTGACGGCCCGTCGAACAAGGACTGGCGCGGTGGCCGCGGCATCCTGGAAAACATCATCCCGTCGTCGACCGGCGCTGCCAAGGCTGTCGGCGTGGTGATCCCGGAAGTCAAGGGCAAGCTGACCGGCATGGCGTTCCGCGTTCCGACCTCCGATGTGTCCGTGGTCGACCTGACCGTGGAACTCGAAAAGTCGGCCACGTACGAAGAAATCTGCGCTGCTGTGAAGGCCGCGTCGGAAGGCCCGATGAAGGGCGTGCTCGGCTACACCACCGACAAGGTCGTTTCGACCGACTTCCGTGGCGAAGCCAACACCTCGGTGTTCGATGCTGAAGCCGGCATCGCGCTGGACGGCACCTTCGTCAAGCTCGTCGCCTGGTACGACAACGAGTGGGGCTACTCCAACAAGGTTCTGGAGATGGTTCGCGTCGTTTCCAAGTGATTGGCCTGAGCGCATGAACTGACACGGAGCTCCTGGCGCCATAGGCCGCTGGGACCTCCGTGTTTTTTCTGGCCTCGATCTCCGGTCACCGCCCCTCTACCGGTTTGAGTTTGCGCAACGTGCCACGGCACACGCGCAGGCACACTGGCAGTTGCGCAAGCGCCGACGCCATAGAGCGGTGCGCGGCCCCGGATTCTCACCCCTTGAAATCGAGAACATCGCCATGCAATTCAAGAAACTGTCCGATCTGGACCTCGCGGGCAAGCGTGTATTCATCCGCGCCGACATGAACGTCCCGCAGGACGATGCCGGCAATATCACTGACGACACCCGTATCCGCGCCTCGGTGACCGGCATCAAGCTGGCCCTGGAAAAAGGCGCCGGTGTCATGGTGACCTCGCACCTCGGTCGTCCGACCGAAGGCGAATTCAAGCCTGATGATTCCCTGGCCCCCTGCGCACAACGTCTGTCCGAGTTGCTGAACATGCCGGTGCGCCTGGTTCAGAACTGGGTCGATGGCGGTTTCGACGTGAAGCCGGGCGAAGTGGTCGTTCTCGAGAACTGCCGCGTCAACAAGGGCGAAAAGAAGAACAACGAAGAGCTGGCCGCCAAGATGGCGAAGCTCTGCGATGTTTATGCCAATGATGCCTTCGGTACTGCACACCGCGCCGAAGCCACCACGCATGCCCTGGCAATGGCCGCTCCGGTTGCCTGCGCGGGCCCGCTGATGGCCGCCGAACTGGATGCGATCGGCCGTGCGCTGGGCAACCCGAAGCGCCCGCTGGTCGCGATCGTCGCGGGTTCGAAGGTTTCGACCAAGCTCACGATTCTCGACAGCCTCGCAGATAAGGTTGATCAGCTGATCGTTGGTGGTGGCATCGCCAACACCTTTATGGCGGCCTCGGGCCTGCCGGTCGGCAAGTCGCTGATGGAAGCCGATCTGGTACCGGAAGCCAAACGCATCATCGAAAAGATGGCTGCGCGCGGTGCCGGCGTGCCGATCCCGACCGATGTCGTCGTCGCCACCGAATTCAAGGCCGATGCGGCAGCAACCACCAAAGCGGCAGCCGATGTCGGTGCTGACGAGATGATTCTCGACATCGGCCCGAACACCGCTGCGGCGCTGGCTGACCAGCTCAAGGCCGCGGGCACGATCGTGTGGAACGGCCCGGTTGGCGTGTTCGAGTTCGAACAGTTCGCCGGCGGTACGAAGGCAATTGCCGACGCGATCGCCAACTCTGAAGGTTTCTCGATCGCTGGCGGTGGCGACACCGTGGCTGCGATCGGCAAGTTCGGCATCACCGACAAGGTCAGCTACATCTCGACCGGCGGCGGTGCCTTCCTCGAGTTCCTCGAGGGCAAGACCCTGCCGGCGGTCGACGCGCTGATGAAGCGCGCCGAGGCCTGACGCGGATGAGCGCGGCGGCCTGCGTCGCCGTGCGCATTTGCGGCAGACCTTAACGCTGCAAACTAGAATCAACGGTGCGCGGGAAGTGCGTTGCGGCGCTTCCCGCTCCCGGTTCCTCTCCCCCCTGATGACGGAATGACCGTCATGACATCCCCCCAAAAAGGAGCTCGGATGCAACGCCATACCAAAATCGTCGCCACCCTCGGACCTTCGTCGTCGGATCCGGAAACGCTTGAGCGCATGATCGCTGCAGGCGTCGACGTAGTTCGCATGAACTTCTCGCACGGCAAGCCTGAAGACCATATCGCTCGCGCCAACATGGTTCGCGCAGCGGCCGCCAAGGTCGGTCGTAACGTCGGCATCCTCGGTGACCTGCAAGGCCCGAAGATCCGCGTCGGCAAGTTCGAGAAGAACAAGATCACGCTGGCTAACGGCGCGAAGTTCATCCTCGACGCCACCTGCGAAATGGGTAACCAGGATCGCGTTGGCCTCGACTACAAGGAACTGCCGCGCGACGTTTCGCCCGGCACCATCCTGCTGCTGGACGACGGCAAGATCACGCTGGAAGTGGAAAAGGTCAAGGGCACCGAGATCCACACCAAGGTCGTTCAAGGCGGCGAGCTGTCGAACAACAAGGGCATCAACCGCAAGGGTGGCGGCCTGACCGCTCCGGCGCTGACCGCCAAGGACATGGAAGACATCAAGACCGCCGCGCAGATCGGCGTCGACTTCCTCGCCGTGTCCTTCCCGAAGAGCGCGGCCGACATGTACATGGCCAAGACGCTGATGCGCGCGGCCGGCGGCCATGCGCTGACGATCGCCAAGATCGAGCGTACCGAAGCCGTTGAACTGAAGGCGCTGGAAGAGATCCTGAACTCCTCCGACGGCATCATGGTTGCCCGTGGCGACCTGGCTGTTGAAGTTGGCGAAGCTGCGGTGCCGGCGCTGCAAAAGCGCATGATCCGCATCGCCCGCGAAATGAACAAGCTGACGATCACCGCGACCCAGATGATGGAATCGATGATCTCCAGCCCGGTTCCGACCCGTGCAGAAGTGTCCGACGTTGCCAACGCGGTGCTCGATGGTACCGACGCGGTCATGCTGTCGGCCGAAACCGCCGCCGGCAAGTTCCCGGTTGAAACCGTCGAGGTGATGGCGCGCGTTGCGACCGAAGCCGAGAAGTTCAACCCGATCACGCTCGACCAGCACTTCCTCGACCGTACCTTCAGCCGTATCGACCAGTCGATCGCCATGGCCGCGCTGTTCACCGCGCACCACATGGGCGCCAAGGCGATCGCCGCGCTGACGCAGTCCGGCTCGACCGCGCTGTGGATGAGCCGTCTGAACTGCGGCGTGCCGGTCTACGCACTGACGCCGGATCAGGAAACGGTTCGCAAGTGCGCGCTGATGCGCGAGGTCTACCCGATCCTGACGCCGCCGCAAGACAACGTCGATCGCGAGCGCCTGCTCCGCGATGCCGAAAAGATCCTGCTGAAGAACAAGGTTGTGCAGCCGGGCGACATCGTGGTCTTCACCTGTGGTGACCCGGTGGGCCAGTCTGGCGGAACGAACAGCCTGAAGATCGTCCGTATCGGCGAAAACAGCTGATCCGGATCTCCCCATCCAACCCAGAGATTGGAAGAATCCATGTCCAAGATTTTTGATTTCGTGAAGCCGGGTGTCATCACCGGTGACGACGTGCAGAAGGTGTTCGAGATCGCCAAGGCGAACAAGTTCGCGCTGCCCGCCGTCAACTGCGTTGGCACCGACTCGATCAACGCCGTGCTGGAAGCCGCCGCCAAGGTGAAGGCTCCGGTCATCGTTCAGTTCTCGAATGGTGGCGCACAGTTCATCGCTGGCAAGGGCCTCAAGCTCGAAGGTCAGCAAGCCGCAATCATCGGCGCGATCTCCGGTGCGAAGCATGTGCACGCCGTGGCTGCCGCCTACGGCGTGCCGGTCATCGTGCACACCGACCACGCAGCCAAGAAGCTGCTGCCGTGGATCGACGGCCTGCTCGACGCCGGTGAGAAGCACTTCGCCGAAACCGGCAAGCCGCTGTTCTCCTCGCACATGCTCGACCTGTCGGAAGAGTCGCTGGAAGAGAACATCGAGATCTGCGAGAAGTACCTCGCTCGCATGGCCAAGATGGGCATGACGCTGGAGCTCGAACTGGGCTGCACCGGCGGTGAAGAAGACGGCGTCGACAACAGCCACATGGATCAGTCGGCCCTCTACACCCAGCCGGAAGACGTGGCCTATGCCTACGAGAAGCTGATCAAGATCAGCCCGCGTTTCACCATCGCGGCCTCGTTCGGCAACGTGCACGGCGTGTACAAGCCGGGTAACGTGAAGCTGACCCCGTCGATCCTCGACAACTCGCAGAAGTACGTGTCGGAGAAGTTCGGCGTACCGGCCAAGACCCTGAACTTCGTGTTCCACGGCGGTTCGGGCTCCACGGCACAGGAAATCGCGGACTCGGTGTCCTACGGCGTCATCAAGATGAACATCGACACCGACACGCAGTGGGCATGCTGGGAAGGCATCCTGAAGTACTACAAGGCCAAGGAAGGCTACCTGCAAGGCCAGCTGGGCAACCCGGAAGGCCCGGACAGCCCGAACAAGAAGTACTACGACCCGCGCGTGTGGCTGCGCAAGGGCCAGGAAACCATGATCGCCCGCCTCGAGCAGGCCTTCAAGGAACTGAACGCGGTCGACGTGCTGTAAGCACCCGCACCCGGCTCAGCCGAAAGGCGCCGTCCCGAAAGGGCGGCGCCTTTTTTCTTGGCCGTGCGGCGGGTGACGAATTGCTGCCGCGGCCGAGTTATGGAAAATCCTGACGCGAATTCGCGCCGCAAATCAGCGAGAATGCCGGCCTCGCGATGGGCGCCCCACGGCCTAGCCCATTGACTTCGCCTGCGACATCCCCCCGTTTCGCGGCACACCCACCCTGAAATGGAGTAATCCGATGCCTCTCGTCTCGATGCGCCAGCTGCTGGATCACGCAGCGGAACACGACTACGGCCTGCCCGCCTTCAACGTCAACAACCTGGAACAGGTCCAGGCCATCATGGAGGCCGCGCAGGAAACCGGCAGCCCGGTGATCATGCAGGGCTCCGCAGGCGCGCGTAAGTACGCGGGTGAAGCCTACCTGCGCCACCTGATCCTCGCCGCGCTCGAAACCCACCCCGATATTCCGGTCGTGATGCACCAGGACCATGGCGCGAGCCCGGCGGTGTGCATCCAGGCGATCCGCTCGGGCTTCTCCAGCGTGATGATGGACGGCTCGCTGCTGGAAGACGCCAAGACGCCGTCGAGCTTCGATTACAACGTCGCGACCACGCGCAAGGTAGTTGAACTCGCGCACGCTGTGGGCGTGTCGGTCGAAGGCGAACTCGGCTGCCTCGGCTCGCTCGAAACCGGCCACGGCGAAGCGGAAGACGGCCACGGCGCCGAAGGTGCGCTGTCGCACGACCAGTTGCTGACCGATCCGAACGAAGCGGCCGAGTTCGTCCGCGCAACCGGCGTCGACGCGCTGGCGATCGCAATCGGCACCTCGCACGGGGCCTACAAATTCACCCGCCCGCCCACCGGCGCCGTGCTGCGCATCGACCGCATCAAGGAAATCCACGCCCGCATCCCCAACACCCATCTGGTGATGCACGGCTCGTCCTCGGTGCCGCAAGACTGGCTCGCGATCATCAACGAATTCGGCGGCGACATGGGCAGCACCTATGGCGTGCCGGTCGAAGAGATCGTCGAAGGCATTCGCCACGGCGTGCGCAAGGTGAACATCGACACCGATCTGCGCATGGCCTCGACCGGTGCGATCCGTCGCCATCTCGCGAAGGACGGCAAGAACTTCGATCCGCGCAAGTATTTGCTGGAAGCCAAGAACGCCATGAAGGCGATCTGCAAGGCGCGCTTCGAGGCGTTCGGATCGGCTGGCCAGGCGCAAAAGATCCGTGCGTTGTCGCTCGACAGCATGGCTGCGCGCTACAAGTCCGGCGAGCTGGCGCAGAAGATCGCCTGATTCAGATGCCGACGGTGCGAGGGCGCGGGCACCAAAGCTGGCGCCTCGCAGCACCGCGGGGTGTCGCGCCCCGCCGGGGGGCGGTATAGTCGGGGCGCGCACCCCGCGCGGCCCCTCCCCCCCGGCACACCATGACACCAGTAGGTTCTCCGCTGCACCGCGCCCGCGCGGCATTCAAGTACGGCCTCGAGTGGGTCGAGTTCTTCGGCCTCGCGGTGGTCGGCGTCGCGACATCGATCGCGATGGGTGAAGAAGTCGTCGCAATGTGGCGCAACAGCCGCGTCACACTGACCGATCTGCTGTTGATGTTCCTCTACCTCGAAGTGCTGACGATGATCGCGCAGTACTTCAAGAGCGGGCAGCTGCCGGTGCGCTTTCCGCTCTACATCGGCATGGTGGCCCTCGCCCGCTACCTGATCCTCGACCTCAAGGAGCTCACCGAATGGCGCATGCTGGCCATCTCGGGCGCGATCCTGCTGCTTGCGATCGGCGTGCTGGTGATCCGCTACGGCCATGTGCGCTTCCCGTACAACGAAGACCGCGACACCCCGGCCAAGAAACCCTATGTAAGGGAATGACTCCCGCTCAACGCCCCCCGTGCATGCGGTAGTTCGCTCCCCGCCACGCGGTAAGCCTTGCGCTGCGGCCCTTGCAGGGCTATACGAATGGAATGCGCAGCGCGCATTCCTTCCCTCTGCATCCCCGAACCAGCAAGGAGCTTCCCATGGCGGGCGCCAAACGTGCACTCTGTGTCGGCATCAATCAATTCAAGAACTACCCCGGCGCGCAACTCAACGGCTGCGTGAATGACGTCGCCAGCATGCAGGACATGCTGGTCAAGTACCTGGGATTTCCTGCCGAGAACATCCAGACGCTGACCGATGCGCAAGCGACCAAGGCCAAGGTGATGGGTGCGCTGGGCAAGCTGGTCGACGCGGCAGTGGCCGGGAAGGTCTCGCACCTGGTTTTCAGCATCTCGTCGCACGGCACCCAGGTGCCGGATCTCAATGACGACGAGGCCGACAACGCCGACGAGGCCTTCTGCATGCACGACCTCGCGGAGAAGAACGGCGAATGGGACCGTGACCGCGTGATCGTCGACGATGAGCTGCGCGCACTCTTCGCCAAGGTGCCGAAGACCGTGCTGGTCGAATGTTTCTTCGACACCTGCCACAGCGGCACCGGACTCAAGGCGCTTGACCTGATCCCGACACGCAAGCCGCGCTGGCTGCCGCCGCCTACGCCGATCGCGATCGACAACATGACCGGGCGCAGCGCACCTGGGCTACGCAAGCGGCTCGATGACGCGGGGATCGATCACGCAATCCTGTGGGCCGCCTGCAAGTCGAGCCAGACGAGCGCGGACGCCAAGATCGGCAAAGCCTATGCGGGGGCATTCACCTACTACCTGACTGCGCGGATCAAGACGGCCAAGGGCCAGATCAAGCGCAGCGATCTGCTCAAGCAAGTGCGTGACGACCTCAAGGCCAATCGCTATACCCAGGTACCAGAACTCAACTCCGACCGCGCCACCAAAACGCGCCAACTCGGCACCTGAGCGCAGCTCGGCAGGCAAACGAACGGGGGCGCGCTTCGGCGCGCCCCGTCGCTTGATGGCAGGCAAGGCGCCGGCACCCGCGCCGGATCAAGCTCGCATCTCCCCCAAAACAGAGCACACAAAATGGCCTTGATCCGACTGGACGAACCCACCGTCCGCCCCAAAACACCGCCCAAGGGTTTTGCCTTGTTCGCCTTGGGCTTCCGCCCCTTCTATCTGCTTGCAGCGCTGTTCGCCACCTTGGCAGTACCGCTCTGGCTGGCGCAGTTTCACGGCCTGCTGCCCGCGCCGCCGTGGATGCCCGGTCTGTTCTGGCATGCGCACGAAATGGTCTTCGGTTTCGCGGTTGCCGTGATCGTCGGTTTTCTCTTAACCGCAGCGCAGAACTGGACCAGCCTGCCGACGGCGAAGGGCGCCCCGCTCGCAGCCCTCGCCGCGATCTGGCTGCTTGGCCGCATCGGCATCTACGCGGCCCCGCCGCTCCTGGCCGCCGTTCTGGACCTGGCCTTCCTGCCGCTCGCCGCGGTGTCGCTTGGTCGAGTCTTGTGGCGCGCGAAGAGCCAGCGAAACTATTTCACCGTCGCGCTGCTGCTCGCGCTCACGGTGGCAAACGGGCTGTTCCACGCCAGCGTGCATGGCCTGATCGCCGCAGATCCATTGACCGTAATGCACGCAGCGCTTGCGCTGGTGATGATGCTGGTCACGATCATCGCCGGGCGCATCGTGCCGAGCTTCACCGCGAACGCGTTGAAAGGGGTGCGGCAATTCCAGAACGACCAGATCAACGCCTGCGCGATCGGCTTTACCGGCTGCGCGTTGGCGCTGTCGGTGGGAGGCGCCAACGCCGCGCTGACCGCCATCGTCGCGCTGCTCGCGGCAGTCTTGCAGGCGATACGCACTTGGGGCTGGAACCCGTGGGCCACGCGCAAGACGCCTCTGCTGTGGGTGCTGCACCTCGGGCACCTGTGGCTGCCGGTTGGCCTGACACTGCTCGCTGTCGCGGCCCTCGGCTGGATTCCGCAATCGCCCGCATGGCATGCCTTCGGCTTTGGCGCGATGAGCGCGCTGATCCTCGGCATGATCACGCGCACAGCACTCGGTCACACCGGCCGCCTGCTGCTCGCCGGCCGCAGCGAGACGGCCGCCTATGCGCTGCTGCACGGCGGCGCCTTGATTCGCGTGATCGGGCCGCTGGTGCTACCCGGCGCAATGAGCGCGGTGCTGGGCCTTGCAATGCTGTGCTGGAGTGGTGCTTTCGCGCTGTACCTGATCAGGTATGCGCCAATCCTGATGAACCCGCGTGTGGACGGACGTCCGGGGTGAAAAAGGTTGGGGGGATCGGGTGAGGAGCGAAACCCTCACCCCCCATAAGGGATTGGAGATGCACCTGAGTGTCGTTTTGGGCTGAGCACCACGCGGCACCCGACAAGGACCGAGCAGCCCTCAGCCCCGGGAACGACGGCCCCGATTCAGTTGTGTTGCGCGTCGTGGCGCTGGCGCCAGATGTGACGCGACTGGCGGTTATCCGTGCTCACCACGCGGCGCTGCTCACCTGCACCGACGTAACCATCGCTGCCAGCGCGCGCCAGCTTGCGATCGCCCGATGCCTGCTGGCGCTCCATACGTCCCGCTTCATGGGTCGTCAGGCTGCCGTCGGCCAGGCCGTTGCGGATCCGCGTCTGTTGATTGATGTCCCGCGAGACATCGGCCTGCATGCGTTGGCTCGATACCGAGTTCGGATTGCCACGTTGCGCATCGTGCTTTTCGCTACGGATCAACTCGCTCTCGGCGTTCTGCGCCTGCTTGATGCGTGCCGCTTCCTTGCTGCTGACCTGACCATCGCGCGAGGCATGCGCCTCCATCTGCTCGATCTTCGATTGCTGCTTCTCAAGGCGCGCAGCCTCGCGGGTATTCAGCGAGCCACTCTGCAGGCCTTGTTCGATACGTTCTTGCTGTTTGACGTTGCGGTCCACCGCCGTCGTGTCGGCCGCCATCGCAGCGACAGCAGGGAGGCCGGCGAGCAGCACGGCCAACAGGCGAAGCGTCGTGATCATTCGAGTCTCCTTGCGCAGTGCGCGGGTTTGTTGCCGTTTCGCTGACACCGCCTACCCGGTCGTCATCGCGTGACTGCATCGTGCCCGAGCGCCGCCCGGCAGGCGTTTCGCGGGCGTGAGGCATTGCAACGCTTTGTAAGCGCCGTGGTACGGTATGCCGCATGAAGAGCCTGAAACACATTAGCCTTGCAATCACCCTCATCGGCATGCTGGGCCAACCCGTCCGCGCCGCACTGCCGGATGACGTTACCCGCGCGCTGCGCGCCGGCAACATTCCAGAGTCCGCGGTGTCGCTATGGGTTGGCGCACCGGACGGCGGAAAGCCGCTGTGGGCGCACCGCGGAGATACGCCACGCAACCCCGCGTCCGTGATGAAGCTGCTGACCAGCCTCGCGTCGCTCGAACTGCTGGGGCCGGCGTGGACATGGAAGACGGATGTGCTCACGCGCGGCACGCTGAACGCCGGGGTCCTCGACGGCGACTTGATCCTGCGCGGCGGCGGCGACCCCTTCCTGACCTGGGATCGGCTGGGCGGCCTGCTGCGCGATGTGCGCAGCCGTGGCGTACGCGAAATCCACGGCGACATCCTGCTCGACCGCAGTCTGTTCTCGCTGCCACCGCACGACCCGGCGGCCTTCGATGGCCGCGCGGTGCGCGTCTACAACGCGGCGCCCGACGCGCTGGCGGTGAACTTCAACGCGATCACGCTGCGGATCAGCCCGCGTGCGGACGGTGGCGTGGACGCCGTGCCAACGCTGCCGTTTGCCGGCCTGCAAGTCGAGAACAGTCTGCGCGCACAAGCGGGCGACGGCTGCCCCAGCTGGCGCGATCTGGTCGCGCCGGAAATCACCGCCAAAGGCGAATCAGTGAATGTGCGCCTGCCCGGCCGCTTCCCCACTGCATGTGGCGAGAAGATGCTCAACCTTGCTGCGCCCGATCCGGTGCTGATGGCCAATGGCGTGATCCGCGCGATCTGGCAGGAGCTGGGCGGCCGCTTCTCCGGCCATGTGCGGAGCGCCGCCACCCCGGCCGACGCAAGCCTGCTGACGAGCTGGCAGTCACCGCCGCTGGCCGATGCGCTGCGTGAGACGGACAAGTACTCCAACAACCTGATGGCGCGACAGATCTTTCTGAGCCTCGCGCTGCTGGATGGCGCTGCGCCCGCAACACCCGAGGCGGCAGCGACGCGCCTGCGCGCATGGATGCCCACGCGCGGTCTGGATCCGCAGCAGTGGGTGATCGAAAACGGCTCCGGGCTCTCGCGCCAGGAGCGCAGCACCGCAGCACAGCTCGGCACGCTGCTGCGCGCGGCCTGGATGAGCCCGCGCATGCCTGAATTCATGGCCGCGCAGCCAATCATTGGCATCGATGGCACGATGAAGAAACGCCTGCCAGGCACCGCGGTGGCCGGACGCGGCTATGTGAAGACCGGAACGCTGGACGGCGTAAAAAGCGCCGCCGGTTATCTGCTGGATGCGCGCGGGCGCTGGATCGCATTCGCGTGGCTGATCAACCACCCGAACGCCGACGCCGGCGATGCAGCGCTGGAAGCCCTGCTGACACGGCTCTACGCCGCCGAGTAGCAGGCCTGCCCCAGCCGGCCTACTTTGCGAGCTGCGCGAACACCGCCATCAGTTCCGCGTCGCCCATGTCGCGGGCAGACGCCAGCTCGCCGGCCGAGGTCGCATGGCGCAGCTTTCCTTTCGCATCGAGCACCGCAACCGCGGGGATGCCCTTCTTGCTCGGGTTGCCATAGTCAGCGGCCACATCCTGATTGCGGTCCCAATTGCCAATATCGACCTTGGTGACGACGTACTGCCGGGAGACATGCTGGGCGAGTGAGCCCTCGCCCATCTTGCGCGCGAGCTCGCGGCAGTCCTTGCACCAATTGGCGCCGAATACCAGCAAGACATGCTTCTTCTGCTGTTTGGCCTGCTTGAGCGCGGCGGCAATATCCGCTCGCGCATTGGCGGCTTCGTCGTAGGGCATCGTGTCAGCCGCCCGGGCTGATGAACCGAGGCAGGCCAAAAGGATGAACAGATTCAGGGCGAGGCGTGAGGCGCGTAGCATGTCGGCTTGCTTCATATCGGCTGCAAAGCGCCAATCTAGCACCGCAGGGTATCCGCAAGGAGAGCAGGAAATGGAATACCGTCGTCTCGGCCGCTCCGGCCTGCAAGTGAGCCAGCTCTCGCTCGGCTCCTGGGTGACCTATCACAACCAGGTCGACACACGCGCCGCCCGCGAACTGATGGCCGCGGCCTTCGACCATGGGGTGAACTTCTTCGATAACGCTGAGGCCTACGCCGGCGGGCAGTCAGAAACGATCATGGGCGCCGCCCTGCGCGAGCTGGGCTGGTCGCGCGTGAAGTACGTGGTGTCGACCAAGTTCTACTGGGGTTTGTCGGAGGGGCCGAACCAGCGCAACACGCTCAACCGCAAATACCTGCGCCAGGCAATTGACGGATCGCTGCAGCGCTTCGGGCTCGACTATGTCGACCTCGCGTACTGCCACCGCCCCGATCCGAACACGCCGATCGAAGAGACGGTGTGGGCGATGCACGACATGGTTGAGCAGGGCAAAGCGCTGTACTGGGGCACCTCGGAGTGGGCCGCTGACGAGATCCGCGCAGCGTGGGAGATTGCCGAACGCCACCATCTGCACAAGCCGGTAGTGGAGCAACCGCAATACAACCTATTCCACCGCGCGCGCGTCGAGAAGGAATACGCACGCCTGTACGACGACATCGGCCTCGGTCTGACGACCTGGAGCCCGCTCGCCTCGGGGCTCCTGACCGGCAAGTACCGCGATGGCGTGCCGGCCGGCAGCCGCGGCGCGCTGGAATCCATGGCCTGGCTGCGCGATGCGCTGACCGACCCCGCCAAGAACGCCATCGTCGATCGCTTCGTAGCCTTTGCGAGCAACGTGGGCTGCACCCCGGCACAACTGGCGATTGCATGGTGCAGTGCGAACCCGCGCGTATCGAGCGTGATCACGGGCGCCTCATCCGTCGCCCAGTTGCAGGACAACCTCGGCGCGCTCGTCGTCTTGCCCAAGCTCGATGCCGACACGCTGCAACAGCTCGATGCGCTTTTCCCAAGCATCTGAGCGAGGCGCCGCATGGCTGGATTCAATCTGAGCACTCGCCGTGGCGCCAGCGTCCTGATCGGGCTCGCGCTGCTGGCACTCGGCGCCTGTGGAGGCGGCGGCAGCGATAGCACTGCGCCGGCGCCGTCACAACCGGACCCCGCCCCGCCTGTAAGTGGACGTTGGGTGCCTGCATTGAGCGACACCTGGCAATGGCAGCTCAACGGCAGCCTGAACACCAGCTACGTTGCCAGCGTCTATGACGTCGACCTGTTCGACACCCCGCAAACCACGATCGACGCCTTGCATGCGCAGAACCGCAAGGTGGTGTGCTACTTCTCGGCGGGGAGCGGCGAAGACTGGCGGCCGGATTACGGCGGCTTCGCGGCGGCCGACCTGGGTGCCGCGCTGGCCGGCTGGGCGGGCGAACGCTGGCTCGACACGCGTTCGGCGAGCGTGCGCAGCGTCATGGCGGCGCGCCTGGATCTGGCCGTCAGCAAACGATGCGACGGCGTGGAGCCGGACAACGTGGACGGCTACGCCAACACGAGCGGCTTTCCGCTGAGTGCCGCGACGCAGCTGAACTACAACCGCTGGCTGGCGGCGCAGGCGCACACCAGAAAGCTCGCCATCGCACTGAAGAACGATCTGGAGCAGCTGCCGGACTTGCAGGGCGACTTCGACTTCGCGATCAACGAAGAGTGCTTCGCGCTCAATGAATGCAGCGCGTACGCGAGCTTCATTGCGCTCGGCAAGCCGGTGTTCAACGCCGAGTACGCGTCGCGCTATCAGCAGAACACCAATGGCGCGCGCACGGCCCTGTGTGCCGCGGCACAACAGGCGCAGATCCGCACCCTGATACTCGCGCAACAGCTCGACGACAGCTACCGCTACGCCTGCCCCTGAACCAAGCGCGTGATCAGGCTTCGCAGCGTTCGAGCGAGAGCGCGGCGAAGCGCGCCTGCAGTGCGGCGAAAGGCAGGTCGCGCCCGATCAGAACGATGCGGTTGTCGCGCTGCTCGCCATGCGCCCATTCGCGACCGTAGTCGAAGCCAGCAATGCGATGCACGCCCTGGAAGATCAGCCGGCGTGCCTCGCCTGCAATCGACAGGATGCCCTTGTAGCGCAGCAGGTCGTTGGCATGCGTTTCGATCAGCGATTCCACAAAACCCGACACGGCGTCCAGATCGAGTTCGCCGTCGGCTTCCAGCACCACCGAGCCGATCGCGGCATCGTGACGCGGCGCCTGGATGCCCTCGGCGCTGGCGGCACTGCGCACGAAACGATGCACCGGCTTGCGCGGCGGCAGACCACGCTCGTCGAGTGAGAATCCGCCAATGTTCAGCAGATCGCGCCACTCCTCGTCAGCGGTGCCCGCACGCAGCAACGGGGCGCGCGCGTTGATGTTGCGCAGGATCGGGAGCAGTGTGCTGGACGCCGCCGCATCCGCGCAGTCGCCCTTGGTCACCAGCAGGCGATCGGCGTAGGCCACCTGGGCACTGGCAACGCGCTCACGCTCCAGCTGCGATAGCGCATGGCAGGCGTCGACCAGCGTGATGACGCCGTCCAGCGCGTAGCGATCGCGCAAGGTCTCGTCCCAGAAGAAGCTCTGGATCACCGGGCCCGGGTCGGCCAGGCCAGTGGTTTCGATGACGAGCCGGTCGAACGCGATCAGCCCCATGTCGCGCCGCTCTGCAAGATCGACCAGCGCGGCGGCCAACTCCCCCTGCACGCTGCAGCAGATGCAACCGTTCGACAGCTCCACGATGGTGCTGGCGCCAGGGCCGACCAGATCGCCGTCGATACTTTCGGCGCCGAACTCGTTCTCCACCACCGCAGTGCGTTGTCCGTGCGGTGCCGCGAGCAAGCGGTTGAGCAGTGTCGTCTTGCCGGCACCGAGAAAGCCGGTAAGCAGGGTGACGGGAATGGGCGTGGTGGTCGGGTTCATGGCGGTTTCCTTTGCGGAGTGCGCGCGGGTCTGCATCGCGGCCGGTGCAGACCCCCGAGCGCTCGGGGGGTGTTCAGCGACTCAGCAACACTTGCCGTTGCCCTTCGCACCGAAGCGGGCGTCCTGACGTTCGCGGAAGAATTCCTCGTAGGTCATTGGCGTCTGCTCAGGATGCGTCAGGCGCATGTGCTGAACATAGGTGTCGTAGTCGGGCTGGCCCACCATCAGGCGGGCTGCCTGACGGAGGGTTTGCCCCATGCGAGCGAGGTCGCGAAACATCGTTCGCCTGTTTCTGTTACGCAGCGCTGGCCGGCATCGGCTGGTAGGCCGATTCCTGCGCGGTCGGATGCGTGATGCGGTAGGCGCGCATTGCGGCGCGGATGCCGAACACCAGCACGGTCAGCACCACGAAGATGAAGAGGCCGCACAAGCTAGCGTCGACATAGTCGTTGAAGATCACCTGCTGCATCTGCTCGATGCTCTTCGCCGGCGCCAGCACTTCGCCGCGCTCGGCCGCACCGCTGAACTTGGCGGCATGGGCGAGGAAGCCAACCTTCGGGTTCTCGCTGAAGATCTTCAGCCAGCCGGCGGTCAGCGTGCAGGCAAGCAGCCAGATCGTTGGCACGACGGTGACCCAGGCATAGCGCTCGCGCTTCATCTTCACCAGCACCACCGTCGCAAGGATCAGCGCCACAGCAGCGAGCATCTGGTTCGCCACACCGAACAGCGGCCACAAGGTGTTGATGCCGCCAAGCGGGTCGACCACGCCCTGGTAGAGGAAGTAACCCCATGCCGTCACGCAGAGCCCGGTGGCGAGCAGGTTGGCGACGAGCGACTCAGTGCGCTTGAGCGAGGGTACGAAGGTGCCCAGCAAATCCTGCAGCATGAAGCGGCCCGCACGCGTGCCAGCATCGACCGCGGTCAGGATGAACAGCGCTTCGAAGAGGATCGCGAAGTGGTACCAGAAAGCCATCATCGCCTTGCCGCCGATCGCGCCGGAAAGAATCTGCGCCATACCGACGGCGAGCGTCGGCGCGCCACCGGCACGCGAGATGATGGTCTTCTCGCCAACATCGGCCGCTACCTGCGTGAGCATCTCCGGCGTCACGACGAAGCCCCACTGCGAGATCGCCACCGCGGCGGTTTCCGCAGTCTTGCCAAGCACCGCGGCCGGGCTGTTCATTGCGAAGTACACCCCCGGTTCGACGCAAGACGCGGCAACCAGCGCCATGATCGCGACGAAGGATTCCATCAGCATGCCACCGTAGCCGATGAAGGCAGCGTGCTTCTCGGTTTCAAGCAGCTTCGGCGTGGTGCCGGACGAAATCAGCGCATGGAAGCCGGACACGGCACCGCAGGCGATGGTGATGAAGAGGAAGGGGAACAGCGGGCCTGCCCACACCGGGCCGGTGCCATCAACGAACTTGGTCAGCGCAGGCATCTTCAGATGCGGCGCAACGAACGCGATACCGATCGCCAGCCCCATGATCGTGCCGATCTTGAGGAAGGTGGAGAGGTAGTCACGCGGCGCGAGCAGCAGCCAAACCGGCAGCACCGAGGCGATGAAACCGTAGCCGATCAAGAGCCAGGTGAGTTGCTTGCCGTCGAAGGTGAACATCGGGCCCCACGTCGGGCTCGCCGCCACATCGCCGCCGAACACGATGGCGGCCATCAGCAGCACGAAGCCGACGATCGAGATCTCGCCGATCTTGCCCGGGCGGATGAAGCGCAGGTAGATGCCCATAAAGATCGCGATCGGGATCGTCGCAGCCACCGTGAAGGAACCCCAGGGCGAGTCCGTCAGCGCCTTCACCACGATCAGCGCGAGCACCGCGAGGATGATCACCATGATCATGAAGGTGCCAAACAGCGCCACCACACCCGGGATCGGCCCGAGCTCGGACTTGATCAGGTCGCCGAGCGAACGGCCATCGCGGCGCGTCGAAATGAACAGCACCATGAAATCCTGCACCGCACCGGCGAAGATCACGCCGGCGAGAATCCACAGCATGCCCGGCAGGTAGCCCATCTGCGCTGCGAGCACCGGGCCGACGAGCGGGCCGGCCCCTGCAATGGCCGCGAAGTGGTGGCCGTAGAGCACGTATTTGTTGGTCGGCACATAGTCCAGACCGTCGTTGTGTTTCCAGGCCGGCGTCATGCGCGAGCCATCAACACCGACCACCTTGTTGGCGATGAAGAGGCCGTAGTACCGGTAGCCAATCAGATAGACCGAAACCGCGGCCACCACCACCCACAGGGCGTTGATGGTCTCGCCACGGCTCAGCGCGACAACAGCAAGTGCGGATGCACCGAGCAGGGCTAGTGCGGCCCAGCCGAGGTGCGGCAGAAAGCGTTTCATGGTCTCCTCCAGTGCTGGCCCGAACAGAAGCCGCATGGGTTATCGATATCAGTCGACGTCAGCGCTCTAACTGCGACGTTGGCTTAAGTATCGATAAGCGGATTTGATTGCACATCCGCAGGACTACCGAGGCTCACTACGTAGCCTTACGTAGGAAGCAACCCTGATGGCAACACGCCGCGCCTGACAATCGTCGAGGCACCACGAGCACTTCGTCATAGAAAACCCCGCCAAAACAACCGTCAAAAACGGTGCTTCGGGCGGGGGCATAGAAGCTCAGCAAATTGAGGCGGCGGAGGCTCAGTCAGGTGGCATCGATGTCGACGATCTCCTCGCAGGTGCTGTAGTTGTTGTCGTACGCGCCGGGGTTACCACTGGTATGGATCAGTCGGTAGAAATGATGGTCGCTTTTCACGCCGCCTTCGCCCAGCTTGTAGATATGGACGATGCGCTTCTTCATGTCGATGCCGTTTGCATTGAAGCAGTAGTACTTAGCGCCCCACCAGCCGTTCGGAAGTCGCCGTTTGTTCTGATAGGCATACAGACCGAAACCCTTCACGTCGTAGTCAAAGCCACTGTGAAACCAGCCCGCCGGGGGTACCTTGTCGAGAGGGTAGTCGCTCGAGCGCGCCTTGCCATCGCGCAGGTCGAGCACGAGTTGCTGGTTCATCGATCCGATCTGGTTCCATTTCACGGTTGGCATTGGCTCTTCTCCTTTGAACGGGGTTGGGGGTACGACAGCTCTGATCATGCAGGATAGATAGGCTGCATGGCGACGGGCAAGGCGACTTGCGAAGTGCCAGGTGTGCGGTTTGCACTGCGCCGGTCGCCGTCGAAGCATCGGCCGCCCTGTCTACGGCTGGGGCGCGGGGATTGCGATTCTGTGCTTCGGTGCTATAACCGGTCGATCACCAAGCCGCACCCACCGCATGCAACTCCGTCTGAAAGTCCTGATCCTTGCGGTCGCCCCGCTGCTGCTTGCCATTGCCGCGGTGGCGGCTGTCGTGCGTATCGAGTCACGGGCGCTCGCCGAGGCAGAGTTGGCGGCGGTCGAGCCGGTACTGGTGGCCGCGCGCAAAGCCGAGTTGCAGCACTACGTCGAACTGGCGCTCGGCGCGCTGACCCATCTGCACAACCAGGGCGATGATGCAGCGGCGCGCACCGCCGCGCTGGCAACGCTAGCCAAGCTGGACTACGGACGCGACGGCTACTTCTTCGTCTATGACATGGGTGGCCGCAACCTGATGCACCCGCGCCAGCCCGAACTGGTGGGGCAAGATCTCTGGAACCTGCGTGATCCGCAGGGCACGCCGACGATCCAGCGGCTGGTCGCGCAAGCGAAGGCGGGCGGCGGATTCGTCGAGTTCATGTGGCAACGCCCTTCCACCGGAAGGCTCGAACGCAAGCTCGGCTACGTGGCGCTGGAGCCCAAGTGGGGCTGGATGGTCGGCACCGGCATCTACCTCGATGACCTGGCCGAAGCCCGCGCGCGAATCGACCGCGAAGCCTCGCGCGCAATCAACGCCACGCTGGGCGTGATCGCCGGCATTGCCGTCATTGCCGCGCTGCTGGTGGCGGTCGGCGGGCTTGCCCTGAACCTGTCGGATCAGCGCGACGCCGAGGCGCGCATGCGCGCACTCGCCCACCAGGTGGTGCGTTCGCAGGAAACCGAACGCGCCCGCGTCGCGCGCGAACTGCACGACGGCGTCAGCCAGTGGCTGGTGTCGGTGAAGTACATGTTCGAGTCGGTTCAGGTTCGCCTGGAAGCACTCAAGCACGACGACCTGGCGCCGGTGGCTGAGTCCCTCGCGCGTGGCATCACCCGCCTGAACGAAGTGCTGCGCGAGATACGCCGCATCTCGCACGGCCTGCGCCCCGCCCTGCTCGACGACCTGGGCCTCGCTCCCGCACTGTCTCAGATCGTCAACGAGTTCGGCTCCCGCACGCAGATCGCAGCGCAGTGCGACGCCGACCGCGACATCGCGCTCCCGGAAGCCGTGGCGACAGCGCTCTTCCGGGTCGTGCAGGAAGCCCTGGCGAATATCGAACGCCATGCCGGCGCGCACACGGTCCGGGTTGCGCTTTCAAGCGCTGACGGCGGGGTCCGCCTGCGGGTTTCGGACGACGGCAAAGGGTTCGACCTCGACGAGGTGCACGAACACCCTCGCGGCGGCCTTGGGCTCTCCAGCATGCGCGAGCGGGTGGAAACGCTGGGCGGACGTTTCGACTTGCGTTCCGGCCCGGAGGGCACGACGATTGAAGCCCTGCTTCCCGAATCTGCGCTACGGCCCTGACACGATGTCCCATCCAACCGGCGGTTCTTCCTCCATCCGCATCCTGCTCGTCGACGACCACCCGCTGGTGCGGGATGGCGTGAGGGCAAGGCTCGAAGCAGTGCCTGGCTTCCGCGTCGTCGCCGAGGCCGGCTCGGCAGCCGAAGCGCTGACGATGGTCGAACAGCACGCGCCCGATATCGCGCTGATGGATGTCGGCCTGCCGGGCACCAATGGCGTGGAACTCGCCCGCCAATGCCACGAGCGATTCCCCGCCCTGCGCATCGTGATGCTGACCATGCACGACCAGCCGCAGGTAGTTGTCGAAGCCTTTCGCGTCGGCGCCCGCGGCTATGTACTGAAGGACAGCCCGGCGCAGGAGATCGTCTCCGCCATCGAAACAGTGATGGCCGGCCGCCGCTACTACTCGGCTGGCGTGGCAGACGCGCTGGCACACGGGGCAACGCCCGACCCCCTGCTCACGCAGCGCGAGAAGGAAGTGCTCGCCTTCATTGCGGAAGGCCTGTCGAGCAAGGAGATCGCTCAGCGGCTGGATCTATCGGTGCGCACGGTCGAAACGCATCGGCTCAACATCAAACGCAAGCTGGAACTCGACGGTTCCGCCGCACTGGCGCGCTTCGCAGTCGAACGCAAACGGACCGGGCTGTAAGCCAATCAACGGCCGACGAAATGCGTGGGCCGCAGCAGCTCGATCTTGAACTCCGGTTCGTACGGGGGCACGTGGCATTCAACGACGTCGCGGTCTGACAACTGCAAACACAGACCGACGACTTCGGCCTTCACCGGCAACGACGCCACACAGCGATCCGCCAACACCGCCGCATGAACCGCTGCAGCGCCACGCTGCGTGAGGTAGCCGACAACGCGGGCGAGTGAATGCCCCTGGTAGAGCACGTCATCCACCACCAGCACCGTCGCGCTTGAAAGATCACGCGCAGAAAACTCGGTGTTCTCGGTCAGTTGCGTGTCGGCGTGCAACAGTGCCAGATCGTCCCCGTAGCGCTTGAGTTTGATCTCGTAACGCGGCAGCGCCAGGCCGTAGATGGCCTGCAGACGCGCTTGCAACATCGCGGACAGCGGCCCGCCGCGCCGAAGGATGCCGAGCAACAGCGGATCGTCCGCCCCGGCGAGCAGCGGAAAGGCCTGCGCCGCCATCCAGTCGATCACCCGCTCAAGGCGCGGCGCATCGTAAAGCGTGAAGCGTTCCCCCTGCACCGTGGTATCCATAGCGGCCCTCCAGCCCGTCTGCGCGCTATAACCCGAGCGCACCCCACATGGCGTCCACCCGTTGCTTCACGGCAGCATCCATCTCGATCGTGCGACCCCACTCGCGCTGCGTTTCACCCGGCCATTTGTTGGTGGCGTCCAGGCCCATCTTGCTGCCGAGCCCCGCCACCGGTGAAGCAAAATCAAGGTAGTCGATCGGCGTGTTGTCGACCAGCGTGGTGTCGCGCGTCGCATCTACCCGCGTGGTCATCGCCCAGATCACTTCTTTCCAGTCGCGCACGTCGACATCGTCGTCCACGACGATGATGAACTTGGTGTACATGAACTGGCGCAGGAAGCTCCAGATACCGAACATCACGCGTTTGGCGTGGCCCGGGTAGGCCTTCTTGATGCTCACCACCGCCAGACGGTAGGAGCAACCCTCCGGCGGCAGATAGAAGTCGACAATCTCGGGAAACTGCTTCTGCAACAGCGGCACGAATACTTCGTTGAGCGCGAGCCCGAGCATCGCCGGCTCATCCGGCGGTTTACCGGTGTAGGTGCTGTGGTAGATCGGGTTACGGCGCATCGTGATGCGTTCGACCGTAAACACCGGGAAGTCCGATACCTCGTTGTAGTAGCCGGTGTGGTCACCGTAGGGGCCTTCGGGCGCCATATCATCGGGGTGGATCACGCCTTCAAGCACGATCTCGGCCGAGGCGGGAACCTGCAACTCGGAGCCGAGGCACTTCACCAATTCGGTCTTCGCCCCCCGCAACAGGCCGGCGAACTGGTACTCGGACAGGCTATCGGGCACAGGCGTCACCGCCCCCAGGATGGTCGCCGGATCGCAGCCGAGCACCACGGCAACCGGAAATGGTTTTCCCGGATTTGCTTGCTGATGTTCGCGAAAATCCAGCGCGCCACCTCGATGCGCCAACCAGCGCATGATGACCCGGTTAGCTCCGAGCACCTGCTGGCGGTAGATGCCCAGGTTCTGGCGCTGCTTCTGCGGGCCGCGCGTCACGACCAGTCCCCAGGTGATCAGGGGCGCAGCATCACCCGGCCAGCAGTGCTGGATCGGCAGACGCGACAGGTCGACGTCCTTGCCCTCCCATACGACCTCCTGACACAGCGCAGACCCGACGACCTTCGGCGACATGTTCATCACCTGCTTGAAGATCGGCAGCTTCTCCCAGGCATCCTTAAGCCCTTTCGGTGGCTCGGGCTCCTTAAGGAAGGCGAGCAGCTTGCCCACTTCGCGCAAGGTCGTCTTCCAGTCACCGTCCTCGCCCATGCCATAGGCCACGCGCTGCGGCGTACCGAAAAGGTTGGCCAGAACAGGCATCGCGCACGTGCGCCCCTGCGTGTGCGCATTCTCGAACAAGAGCGCCGGACCGCCCGCACGCAAAACGCGGTCGGCAATCTCGGTCATTTCAAGGTGTGTATCCACCGGATGGGCGATGCGCTTGAGCTCGCCGCGGCTTTCGAGTTGCGCAATGAAGTCGCGCAGATCCTTGTAACGCATCGCAGTTGGCGTCTTTCAAACTGGGTCCGATATGGCCGCGATGATACCGCCGGGGCTCCACGTACGCCGCGTGGGCGTCGACGGATTTTCTTACACCGCATTTGTCGCAACCGACAAACAGAACAAAACCCTCAACAATTTCAATTAGATAGAAGACAAACCACGGCTGGCACGAAGACTGCTTATACCTCTGCGAGTCAGGACATCGTCCTGCCAACCAACGACAACGAGGCTAAATCGTGAAAATGAAATCACTCGCTGCCGCCATCCTGCTGATCGGCGGTGCTGCAATCTCGACGGCCGCAAGCGCCGGCGCAGTCATCACCAACGGGACCGTCAGCCTTGGCGTTAACGACTTGGGCGCACTGAACTACGGCGGTGTGGGCCTCAAATTCAACGCTACCGGCTACGACAGCACGGTCTACGGCTGCACCTGCGAAGGTTGGGGCGCAGCGATCGCGTCGACCGGCGCCGCTGGCTACCAAAACACGTCCGTCGGTACCGGCGGTCTGAGCCTGGTGTCCTTCACCTCCACCGCGTCGACCGCCATCTCGGTGTCGCGAGTGCTAAGCGCTTCCGGCGCAGCCGTTCTGGAAGTAACGCACAACTATCACCCGATCGCCGGCACCACTGCGCTTTACGCAGATGATGTGACCATCAAGAATCTGCAAACGTTCGCGATCGCTTCGGGCGACCTGCGGTATCGCCGCGTGATGGACTGGGACATCGGCCCGACCGCGTTCAACGAGTTCGTGACGATTCAAGGCGTGCCGGGCGCGCTGGGCATCGCCAACGGCAGCAACCTGCTGCACACGACGCGCGATGGTTTCTCGTCTTCGAACCCGCTGGCCTCCAGCCACCGCCTGCTTGGCGCGACTGCTTGCGCACAAGACGATGCGAACTTCACCGACTGCGGCCCGGATGACCACGGCGCGCTGTTCGACTTCAACTTCGCAGCGGTTGGCGCGGGTGAAAGCATCAAGTTCACCACATACTACGGTGCAGCATCGACCGAAGCCGGTGCTGATCTTGCTCGCCGCATGGTCGATGGCGACGCATCCGACGTTGAAATCGGTATCTACTCGTATGGCCAAGCCAACGTAGCCGGCGGCCCGACGACTGGTGTGCCGAACACCTTCATCTTCGGCTTCGGCGCCTCGGGTGGTGTGTTCATCCCGCCGGGTGGCGATGTTCCGGAACCGGGCAGCCTCGCGCTGGCCGGTCTGGGCCTTGCCGGTCTGGCAGCTGCACGCCGTCGCCGCGCGAAGTAAGTTTTCGCTGTAGCACGCACAAGTACCCCTTTCCGGTTTCCGGAAAGGGGTATTCTTTTTTTGTGTCCAGCCTCCCGCCAACAAATGAAACTCCGCCATCTCGCCGTCTTGCTCGCCAGCCTGACGCCACTCGCATCGCTCGCAACGCCGATTCATAATTTTCTCGACATCCAGCCGCGCTCAGCCGCCAAGGCGACAACGCCGCTCGATAAGGGTTATGACGCGTTGAACGAAGGGAAGTACGACCAGGCGAGGCAGTTGTTCAGTGAAGCCGCGAAGGCGGAGCCCGCCAATCCCCTGCCCTTGCTTGGGCTGGCTGACATCGCACGCCTGCAGCACAAGGACGCTGAGGCCAGCGACTGGGTGAAGAAAGCCTACAAAGTCGCCCCGCAGTCTGTGGACTCCCTGGTCGCGATGGCGCGCCTGAGCATGGCCACGAAACAGTGGAAAGAGGCCGAGCGTTTTGCGCTCGAAGCCGCTAAAGCCGGCCCCACTGCGGCAGCCCCTCAACTGGATCTGGGTGAGCTGTACCTGAACGTCCTTCACAAGCCGGATCTCGCGGCAGAGGCGTTCCGAAAGGCGTCAGAACTGAAGCCAGACCATGCTGGCGCGCGTTTTGGCCTCGGGATGGCATTGCTCGCGAAGCAGAACCCTGCCGACGCAACGCGCGCCATGAATGAGGCGGTGCGCCTGGCGCCGGAGAACCCGTTGTCGTACTACGGGCTCGGCCAGGCGGAAGCGGCACGGGGTGACTACCGGGCTGCAGCACGTGCCTTTGACCGCGCGGTGGCACTTGATCCGAAATTTGGCTCCGCGATGGTCGCAGGGGCGGACGCCCGGCAAGCCTCTGGCGACATGAAGGGGGCCGTCGAACTGATCGACAAAGCCGCCACGGTTGATCCGAATTCGGCCCAAGTCCGATTCAAGCAGGGGATGCTGCATCACGCCGCCGGCGACGCTGCCGGTGCCTATGCTGGCTACCTGGCGGCGATCAAGGCCGATCCGAAGTTCGTGCTCGCCTACAACAACGCAGCCGCGCTGGCTGCGTCGCGCAAGGAACGTCTTGACGACGCCCTGGCCTGGGCGCAAAAAGCCGTGGCGCTGTCGCCGAACGAGAACACCTATCTGGATACACTCGCCGGCGTCCAATTGGCACGTGGCAACCGCGCCGAAGCGACCAAGCTACTCGAGAAGATCGCCGCCTCGGAGCACCCTCAGGCCGACTCGCTCTACCAACTCGGGCTGTTGCGGCAAGCGGCAGGGCTCAACAAGGAAGCGGTGCAGGCCTATCGCCGGGCCTTGCAGATCGACCCGGCGTTTGCGGGCGCCCGCGATGCGAACACGCGCATCGCGCAGCTCGATACGAAACGCTAAACCTCAGTGCGTCCCGCGCAGGGCGTAGTCAAGTACTAGCCCGACGAACACGGCCGCACCAAACCATGTGTTGTGCAGGAAGGCCTTGAAGCACAGGGCACGATCGCGTGCCCTGATCAAGGTGTAGTGGTACACCGCGATGCCGGCTGCCAGCGCGAGCCCCAGGTTGAAATAGACACCACGCTGGAACAACCAACCGACCCAGGCGAGCAAGCCGATCGTGGCTGCATAACAGATCATCACGGCCGCCACATCGAAGCGGCCAAAGGTGATGGCGGAAGTTTTGATACCGATCTTCAGATCGTCAGGTCGATCAACCATGGCGTACTCGGTGTCATAGGCGACCGACCAGAATACGTTCGCAAGCAGCAGCCACCATGCAACCGCGGGCACTTCGTTCCAGAGCGCCGCGAACGCCATCGGAATGCCGAAGCCGAAGGCGACGCCCAGGTAAGCCTGCGGAATCGCGAAGAAGCGTTTCGTGAACGGATAGCTCGCTGCCAGGAAGACCGCCGGCACGGACATGTACCAAACCAAGCGCTCCAACGGCAGGATCAAGCAGAAGGACAGCACCGCCAGCACCGCCGCAAGGACCAGCGCTTCACCCGTGCCGATCGCGCCGGTTGCAAGCGGGCGCTGTGCCGTGCGCTCGACGTGACCATCAAAGTCGCGGTCTGCGTAGTCGTTGATCACGCAGCCGGCTGACCGCATCAGCACGGTGCCGAGAACAAAGATCCAAACCACCCAAAGACTCGGCTTACCAGCCCCGGCGAACCATAGCCCCCAGAGCGTCGGCCACAACAGCAACAGAATCCCGATGGGTTTGTCGAGCCGCATCAGGCGTTCATATGTACGCAGGCGTTCGTACAGGTTCACTTGAAAAGCCTCGGAAGCGTCGGCAAAAAGACCTCGGTTACAAGAATCGGGCGACCAGCGCGCTTGAACACGCTTCGACGCGCCCACAATGCTCCGTTCGGCGCGACACCGCTCGCCGCGATCGCGCGTTGCCAGCGCGGATCCCGCGCATCGAGCGCCTTGAGATGCAGTTGCCCGCGCTGTACCGAGCGATCCGCGAACAGTACGGCCCCGAGCGGACGGGTACCGAGCCCCGCGACGAGGTGCCACGCGCCGCGCAGATGCTGGGGCAGAACCACCGAATGGGCGAACACGACCGGCACACCATCGGCACACAGCAGCACTTCCCGCACAAGCGCCGACGCATGCCAGCGCAGACCGATCAGACGGCGTTCATCCGGCAACGGCAGACCGAGGCGTTGCTGCAGGACGCGAACCTCAAACGCGTCACAGCGGGCACGGATACGGGCGGTCAGCGACCCCCTGCCAGTAAGCCAGGTTCGCATCTCGCTGCGCGGGACACAGGGCGTGTTCGCCAGCCAGCGCTCGTGACGCGGATGGCGCAAGTTTCTAGGCATCATGCTGGGCGCGGATGATACCCGGATGAGCGCGGTTTCATCCTGTTTCAGATCCGCGAAAGGGGGCTTGTGGGTGCATGCTAAACTCCGCCGCATCCTAGGGCGCACGCCCATTCAGACACCGACCAGGGGGCCACGATGGACTTGATTGCCCATATCGCGCAGCAGTTCGAAGACAGCGCCAACGCGAAAATCGCTGCGGTCGACGCCATGGCCGCGCCAATCGCAGGCGCGATCGAAGCGATGACCCATGCGCTGATGAACGGCGGGAAGATTCTCGCTTGCGGTAACGGCGGCTCAGCAGCCGACTGCCAGCACTTCGCAGCCGAGCTGATTGGCCGTTTCGAGCGCGAACGGCCTGAGCTGGCCGCGGTCGCGCTGACCACCGACACCTCGGCAATCACAGCGATCGCGAACGACTACTCCTACGAACAGATTTTCGCCAAACAGGTCCGCGGCCTCGGCCAGGCGGGCGACGTGTTGCTGGCGATCTCGACCTCGGGCAACTCCGGCAACGTGATGGCTGCGATCGAGGCGGCCCACCAACGCGACATCCGTGTCGTAGCGCTGACCGGCAAGGGTGGCGGCAAGATCGGCGCAATGCTGCGCGACGGCGACGTGCATCTGTGCGTGCCGCACGACCGCACTGCGCGCATCCAGGAAGTCCACATCCTGGCGATCCACTGCATCTGCGACGGCATCGACTGCCTGTTGCTGGGGTCTGAGGCATGAGTCTGCGCAGCATCGCATTGGTGCTGGCAGTGGCGACGTCGCTGCCGGCCTGCGTCCCGATGGTTGTCACCGGCGCAGCCGTGGGCGTGACTGCGACCATGGACCGCCGCTCCTACGGCGTACAGGTGGAGGATTCGACGATCGAGGCGAAGGCCTCTTCCGCCATCAGCAACAAGCTCGGACCGACCGCCCGCGTGTCGGTGACAAGCTTCAACCGCATCGTGTTGCTGAGCGGCGAGGTGGCGGACGAGGCAGCGAAAGCCGAAGCGGAACGGCAACTGCGCGCATTGCCGCACCTGATCCGGACGGTGCACAACGAACTGACGATCGGCCCGCGTTCGAGCTTCTCGCAGCAGAGCGGCGATGCGCTGACGACGTCAAAGGTCAAAGCACGACTGGTCGAGACCAAGGAAATCTCCTCGACTCAGGTCAAGGTCGTGACCGAATCGGGTGTCGCGTATCTGATGGGTATGGTTTCGCCGCGTGAGCAAGAAGTCGCGACCTTCGTGGCGAGCACCACCACCGGGGTACGCAAGGTTGTCCGCCTGTTCGAAGTGATGACGCCGGAGCAGATCCGCCAACTCGACGTGGTACAGGAGTCGCTGAACAGCAGCATGCCGGCGCCCACCAAGCCGGCACAGTAGTTGCACCGCCGCTTGCAGCGGAATGCTGCTGCGCACATCACGGGCCGCCTCTGCGGCCCGTTTTCATTGGAGTCCCCCGAGCGCACGTGGACGCAATTGACCTTTTGCGTCCGCAAGAGCAGAATGCGAACCATTCCTATTCATGTTGCCGCAGCCGTTTTTCAAACATGGGCTTGTGGCAACGCTCTCCGCGGGACTAGGCTATGTACGTGTGTGTCTGCAATGCCGTCACTGAACGGCAAGTCCAGCAAGCCGCCGGCAATGGCGCGCGTCGTTTGCGCGACCTGAGCGCGACGCTGGGCGTAGCCACGCAATGCGGTCGTTGCGCGCAGCACGCCCTCGCGTGCCTGCGCGATTGCCATGCCTGCCCCAACGCACAAGCCCCAGCGCAAGAACGGAGAGTCCGACATGAAAGGCGACAAGAAGGTCATCCAGCTGCTCAACAAGCAGCTTAAGCACGAACTCACCGCAATCAATCAGTACTTCCTCCACGCCCGGATCTACAAGAACTGGGGCTTCGACCGGCTTGGCTCGCACGAGTATCACGAGTCGATCGAAGAGATGAAACACGCCGACAAGTTGATCGAGCGCATACTCATGATCGAGGGCCTGCCGAACCTGCAGGACCTCGGCAAGCTGATGATCGGCGAGAACGTCGTTGAATGCATGCAGGGCGATCTGAAGCTCGAGACGACCGCCCACGGCGACCTGAAGGACGCGATCGCGCACTGCGAATCGGTGCGCGACTATGTGTCGCGCGACATCCTGCAGGAGATCCTCGACGACACCGAGGAACACATCGACTACCTCGAAACCCAGCTCGAACTGGTCGAGAAGGTCGGCCTGCAGAACTACCTGCAGTCGCAGATGAAGCCGGCGGATTCCTGATACGCCTCGCGCTCACACCAACGCCCCGCCTCGCGCGGGGCGTTTTCGTTTCAGCGCCTTCAGTCGAGCTTCGGATAGCCGGTAATGCGCTGGATCTCGGCGTAGAGCGGCGCGAGGCGTTCGTACATGTGGCGGTAGACGCGCGTGTAGAGCGCCTCGTAGAGCGCCGCATTGGCGTGGATCGGTTCGAAGGTCCGCGCGACGCGCGTCATCGCAGCCACCGCCGAATCGAAGTCGCGATGCAGACCCAGCCCCACCGCGCAGTCGATCGCTGCGCCGAGGCCGGAGGTCTCGTAGGTATGCGGGCGTGAAGTCGGCAGATTGAAGATATCGGCGGTCAGTTGCATCGCCGCATCCGACTGGGAGCCACCGCCCGAGACCCGCAGCTCGCGCATCACCACCCCGCTCCGCTTCTCGATGCGCTCGCGGCCGTCGCGCAGCGCGTAGGCCAAGCCCTCGAGAATTGCGCGGTACAGGTGGGCCTTGGTATGCACATCGCCGAAGCCGATCACCGCGCCCTTGGCATCCGGCCCGGGATGGCGGATACCGGGTGACCAGAAAGGCTGCAGCATCAAACCCATCGAGCCGGGCGGCACGGTGGCGACCATCTCGTCGAACAAGGACTCGGGCACGATGCCGGCCTGCTCTGCCGCCAGTTGCTCCGCCCGCCCGAACTGCTCCTTGAACCAGCGCACCATCCAGTAGCCGCGAAAGATCTGCACCTCGCTGCTGTACTGGCCGGGAACCGCGGCCGGATACGGCGGCACCCAAGGCAAGGCTTCGAAGTAGCGCCGCGTGGTGACGTTCACCGTCGCCGTGGTGCCGTAGGACAGTGCGCCGACCTCCGGCGTCAGCGCGCCGGCGCCGAGGATCTCGCAGGCCTTGTCCGCCGCAGCGGCAATCACCGGCAGACCTTCCGGGATACCGGTGTCGGCCGCAGCCGCCCGCGTCACCTGCCCCAGCGTCGCCCCCACCGGCAGGAGCTCGGGCAACACATCGGGCGCCAGCGCGAGCGCCTGCCATTTCCAGTCCAACGAACGCGCCCAGGCGAGCCGCCTGAAATCGAAGGGCAGATAGCCGACCTGCGCGCCGACCGAATCTACGTGCCGGCCGGTCAGGCGGAAATTGAGCCAGCCCGAAAGCAGCAGAAACTTGTGCATCTGCCGCCACAGCGCCGGCTCGCGCTCGGCGAACCAGTTGGCCTCAGCCTCGCGCTGGAAGTAGCGGATCGTGTCGGCCACGCCGGCCGCTTTGAACGCCGCCCGCCACCACGGCGCGATGGTCGGCACCCGCTGCGCCTTGCGCTGGTCGAGCCAGATCAACGCGGGATGC
The DNA here is from genome assembly GCF_013184235.1 of Niveibacterium sp. COAC-50. Classification (NCBI taxonomy): domain Bacteria; kingdom Pseudomonadati; phylum Pseudomonadota; class Betaproteobacteria; order Rhodocyclales; family Rhodocyclaceae; genus Niveibacterium; species Niveibacterium sp. COAC-50. The sequence continues at coordinate 36,593 of NZ_JABCJM010000008.1, read as the reverse complement.
AGTGCTTTGCCGTGGGCATCGATCGGGATTACGGTGCCGCGTTGGGTCGTGACCGCCACGCCGCGGAGCGCGGGCTTCAGATGGCCGTACGAGGCCCAGAGCTGCTGGCAGGCCTGCGCCGTCGCCGCCCAGAAGCCCTCGGCATCGTGCTCCAGCCAACCGGGTTGCGGCGCGCGGTAGTCGTCGAAATGCACCTGCGCCTTGCCAACGAGTGCCCCCTGCAGATCGAACAGCAGCGCGCGCACGCTCTGCGTGCCGCAATCGAGCGAGAGCAGAAGATCATCCGGGGTTGGCGTCGTCATGCGTGCTCCAATCCTGCGTGGCTTCGCGAGGCAGCGCATAGCAGCGCTGCACGATGTCCAGATAACGCGCCACCTCGGCCTGCCAACGCGTCGCGTCCCAGCCGAGTAGCGGGCGCGCGATCTGCTCGACGCGCGGCAGGATCTCCGCTGCGCCATGGCGCAGCAGCAAGCCAAGCCGGGTGCGCCGCAGCAGCAGGTCGTCGAGGTGTTGCACCTGTTCCGCCTGCGCAGCGTAGCGTAGCTCGGCCCACAGCGTGGGCGTGCCGCAGATCCGAGTCAGCTCGCCCGGCGCGGCACCCGCGACCAGTGCCTCGGTAGCCACGCCGTAGCGCCCGATCAAACGCTCGCATAGCGCGGGCGGCAGCGCAGCCAGCGCGGCGGACTTAGCCACCGGCGCAAAGATGCTGCCCGTAACGCTTCGGCCGGCGGCGGGCAGGCGTGGCGCCAGGCGCGCCAGCGCATCCACCGCAATCGCGCGGAAGGTGGTCAGCTTGCCGCCGGTCACGGTCAGCAGCCCGGCTTCGTCCAGCACGATGTGATCGCGGGTCTCCCTCGACGGGTCCGCCCGCCCGCTGGCCACCACAGGCCGCACACCGGCGTAGGCCGACAACACATCCGCATCGCACAGCGCGAGCGACGGAAACTGCCAGGCCAGCGCCTCGAACAGATAGTCCGCCTCGCCGCGCGTGATGCCGGGCTCAAGGGCGAGGTCGGCAGCGTGGTCCTCATCGGTGGTGCCCACCAGCGCAACGCCTTCCCACGGATAGGCGAACACCGGCCGGCCGTCGCGCGGGTGCATGAAGGCCACCGCCTGCGCCAAGGGCAGCCGCCAGAGCGGAAACAGCAGATGGCTACCGCGCAGCGGACGCAGCTTGGGTGCGGCCCCCAAGGTGGCGCGCAGGCCGTCGGCCCACACGCCGGTGGCGTTCACCACGCAGCGGGCGCGCAGCGCGTAGGCGGCGCCCGCCTCCGGCTGCAGCCGCGCGCCGCAAACGCCAGTCGCGTCGCGCAGCAGCGATTCGACCCGGGTGTAGTTCATCAGCCGCGCGCCATGCGCACGCGCTTCCTGCAGCACGCGCAGCACCAGCCGGGCGTCATCGGTCTTCGCGTCGAGATAGACACTTGCGCCTTGAAGACCGGCCTGGCCGACGTGGGGCGCAAGCCAGGCGGCACGGTCGGCGGCGTGGTAACGGCGGCTGCGCACGCCGGCGAAGGCGTCGTAGATCGCCAGCCCCGCGCCGAGCAGCCAGCGGCCCGGCGAACGACCGCGGTAATGCGCCATCAGGAAGCCTTGCGGCTCGACCAGCCCGGGGGCGTCGCGCATCATTGCGGCGCGTTCGTGCACCGATTCGCGGGTCAGCCCGGGCTTGCCCTCGCGCAAATAGCGCAGGCCGCCGTGCACCAGCTTCGACGAGCGCGACGAGGTGCCCCAGGCAAAGTCGCGCGCTTCGACCAGCGTCACCGACAAGCCGCGACGCGCCGCCTCCAGCGCGATGCCAGCCCCGGTGATGCCGCCGCCGATCACCAGCAGGTCGCAATCGGTGTTCATCAATCGCGGTCGCCGAAGAGGTTGCCGGGCGTCATCACGCCGAGAGGGTCGAGTTGCCGACGCACCGCGTCGAGCATTGCGAGCCCCGCAGCGCCCTTCTCCGCGGCGAGCCAGGGCGCATGGTCCTGGCCGACGCCATGCTGGTGGGTGATGGTGCCGCCTTGCGCGACGATGGCCTGCGACACCGCGCGCTTGAGTGCCTGCCAGCGCGCGAAGCTGGTTTCGAAATCCGGCCCGACGCGAAACACGAAGGTCGAGTAGACGCTGGAGCCCTGGGGATACACATGCGAGAGGTGGGTATAGCAGTGCGTGCGCTCGCCGAAGGTCGCCAGTGCGTCGCGCCCGGCCGTCTCGATAGCCGCCATCATCGGCGCCACACGCGGCCAGTCACAGGCGGTTTCCATGGTGTCGACCGCGTAGCCGGCGGCCCACAGGCTGTTGCGCAGATATACGCCACGGAAGCGGGTGGCGCGCCACTTCTCGCCCAGCAACTGGCCGGTGGAAACGCCGCCATGCGCGCGGATGATCGCGCCGGCCTGCCGCCGCATCGCGCGCAGCTGCGCCTTGCTGCCGGAGAAGCCGGCGAACAGCAGGCATTTGTCGGCGCCAGCGCCGCGCAGCGCGAGATAGCGCTCCAGCCAGCCGATCGCGGCCGCGTGGCCGGCGAGCTTCAGCGTGGTCAGGGTCTCGATCGGGTTCGCCAGGCGCATCATCGACAGCCCGATGCGGGCCTGCGCCAGCGCCTGCACCGCGGCCTGGGCGCGCGCCCAGTCGGGGAAGAACACGCCGATGAACTGCTCGGCTTCGGGCAAGCGGGTGACCCGAACCGTGGCATCGGTCAGCACGCCGAAACGGCCTTCGGAGCCGAGTACCCATTCGCGCAGATCCGGCCCCGCCGCCGAGGCCGGGAAGGTGGGCAGATCAAGCGGCCCGGAGGGCGTTTCCAGATGCCCGCCTGCGAACAACTGTTCAATGCGCCCGAAGCGCGAGGACTGCTGGCCGGACGAGCGGGTCACCACCCAGCCGCCGAGCGTCGAATATTCGAAACTCTGCGGAAAATGGCCCAACGTATAGCCATGGGCGCGCAATTGGGCTTCGAGGTCGGGGCCAAGTACGCCGGCCTCGAAGGTGGCGAGCTGGGCGTCGCGGTCCAGCGCGGTGAGCCGCATCATGCGGGTGAGGTTCATGGTCAGCACCGGCTTGTCGCCGGCCGGCGAAAGGTGGCCGACCACCGAGGTGGCACCGCCGCAGGGACGGACCGACACGCCGTGCCCGAGCGCCCAATCGAGCAGTTCGCGCACCGTCTCGCACGTTTCAGGGAAGGCGACCCCGTCGCTGACGCGGCCCAGCGCGCCGAAACGCAGGCGCAGCCAGTCCGCGCACGATTGGCCAAAGCTCGCCGCCAAGCGCGCCGCAGGTGAGGTATCGATCAGCGGATGCGGCGGCAAGCGGCTCGGTTGTGCCGCCACCTGCGCCAGCGCTGCCTCGTAGGCGGCATCGTTCGGCGCCGTGCCCGGGCCGACGACGTCGGCCAGGAAGCCCAGAGCCTCCGGTTTGAGGGGCTGTTCGATGGCGGTATCGCCCCAGCCGTTCCAGCGTCGCATGTAGTCACTCCCTGTCGATGTCGGCCCCCGTGCGCGCGCCCGCCCGGGTCTTCCGCCGCACAGCCCCCTGCGCGGAGAAAGTCCGGCGAACGGATGACCACACGCGGCGGCGACAGGTAGGATTGTCTGCAGAGCCCAACGCCAGCGCTTGTTGCCTGCTGACAGCCGCCTTGTGAATCCATGACAGAACTCGCAACACCCGAAACGCAACCCGCCGCACCGATTCCGCCGCTGGCGCAGGCACGTGTGGTCGGCCCTTACGCACAAACGGCAATCGACACCGCGGCCGAGCGGGGCCTATCGCCCGCACGGCTGGCGGTAACACTGGGGCTGCCCCCGGAATCGTTGGCGCCGGCCACCGAAAACCTGCCGGTCGAGCGCTACATCCGCCTGCTGGAGGTGGCTGCCGAGGCCTGCGGCGATCCGCTGTTCGGCTTGCATGTGGGCGAACGCACGCGGCTATCGACCTTTGCGGTCTATGGCCTGGTGCTGTGCTCCTGCCGCAGCTTCCGTGCCGCAACCGAGCAGACGCGGCGCTTCGAGGGGCTGGCGCACGATCTGGGCCGCTCGCGCATCGAGGAACATGGAGAGGTGGCGCACTATGTGTGGGAGTCGCCCTGGCTCACGACGTTGCCCAGCCGCCATCTGCCCGAGAGCGTGATGGCGGGCATCCTGAGCTTTGCGAACTGGCTCGCCCACACCCGGGTGCCGGTGATCGACGTGGCCTTCGCGCATGCGGCGCCCGACCCCGCGCTGATACCCGCCTACGAACAGTTCTTCGGTGCGCCGGTGCGTTTCGACGCGCCGCAGAACTGCGCGCGCTTCCCGGCCGAAATCCTCGACTGGCCGGTACCCAACGCCGACACCAGCCTGTTCCCGGTGCTCGCCCGCCATGCCGAGCAGCTGCTCGCCGCGCGCGAACGCGAAGCGCGGCAGCCCGAGATCATCAACGCGGTACGCGAGAAGATCGTCGCACTGCTGGCGCACGACAGCGCACGCCTTGGCGATGTAGCCGATGCGCTGGGCAGCACGCCCCGCACGCTGCAGCGCAAACTGGCGGAGGCCGGCACCAGCTACCAGACCGTGCTCGACGCAACCCGGCGCGAGCTGGCCGAGCAATATCTGCGCGAGCCCGGCATGACGATGACCGAGGTCGCCTTCCTGCTCGGTTACCGCGAGCAAAGCTCGTTCAACCACGCCTTTCGCGACTGGTACGGCATGACGCCTGCCGCATGGCGCGAGCGGGCACGCAGCGGCAGCTGACAGGTCGCCTCGACACAATCAGTTGCCGACCTGGCGCAAGTTCCGCCCCCGGTGGCCGGAGTAGGATGCAGTTTTTCGCTCTCACAAGGAGACACCCGTGAACATCCGCCTGATCGCCGCGACCGCGCTGGCACTGTCGGCCACCATCGCCCACGCCGACCCGGTCACCATCAATCCGCCGCCCAAGCACGAGTGCAAGCAGCCGAGCCCGCTGGGCATGGAGCCGTCGACCGCGCAGATCAAGAGCTACAACAAGGCATTCGACGCCTACAAGGCCTGCATGTCGGCTTACATCGCCGACCGCCAGGCCGCCGGCAACAAAATCGCCGAGCTTTACAAGGCCGAAGTCGAAGCGGGCAATGCTGCGATCAAGGAATTCAACGACTGGGCGAACACCGTCAAGTCGGACAAGGACAAGTAAGCGCCCGCAGGGTGTCGAAACTGAAAAAGGCCACCGGAAGGTGGCCTTTTTGTTTTGCGCGCCAGCGCTACGCGGCTTCGAGCTTTGCCATCGCCAGCATCAGCCATTTGATGCCGTGCGCGCCGCCGAAGTTGATCTGCACTTTCGCATCGCCCCCGCTGCCTTCGGCGGAGACGATCACGCCTTCGCCGAACTTCGCATGCCGCACCAGCTGGCCAATGCGGAATCCCCCCAGATCACGCGAGGGCACTGACGACGCGCGCGGCGGGGTGCGGTGTGCCGATTCCTGCGACGGCTCGTAGTAACGCGCAGCCGCCTGCCGTGGCGTGAGCCACTTGATCAGCTGCGGCGGGATCTCGTCGATGAAGCGCGACTTCAGCGAGTAGCGGGTCTGCCCGTGCAGCATGCGGCTTTGCGCCAGCGTGAGGTAGAGCCGCTTTCTCGCGCGGGTGACCGCGACGTACATCAGGCGCCGTTCTTCTTCGAGGCCGTCGGTTTCCTGGATGCTGTTCTCGTGCGGGAACAGCCCTTCCTCAACCCCGGTGAGGAAGACCGCGTCGAACTCCAGGCCCTTGGCCGCGTGCACCGTCATCAGCTGGATCGCCTCCTGCCCGGCATCGGCCTGGTGCTCGCCGGCCTCAAGCGAGGCATGAGCGAGGAAGCCCGTGAGCGTCGGGTCTTCGGCTTCCGAAATGAAGTTCGCGCCGGCGTTCAGCAGTTCATCGAGGTTGGCGAGACGCTCTTCGCCTTCACGCTCGGCGCGGTAGTGCGCGCGCAGGCCGGAGTGTTCCAGCACATGGTCGATCACTTCCGGCAGCGGCAGATCGCGCGTGGCCTGTCGCATGTCTTCAATCAGGCGCACGAACACCGCGAGCGAGGCCGCCGGCCGCCCGGCCAGATGCGGCACCGTGGCGTAGAGGCTGGTGTTGTAGGTGCGCGCCGAATCGGCGAGCAATTCCAGCGAGCGGGCGCCAATCCCCCGCGTGGGGAAGTTCACCACGCGTGCAAACGCGGTGTCATCGTCCGCATTCGCGATCAGCCGCAGGTAGGCCAGCGCATGCTTGATCTCCTGGCGCTCGAAGAAGCGCAGGCCGCCGTATACCCGGTACGGAATGCCGGTGGAAAAGAGCTGATGCTCCAGCACGCGCGACTGCGCGTTGCTGCGGTAGAGCAGCGCGATGTCGGATCGCGCAGCGCCATCGCGGATCAGCGACTGGATCTCTTCCACGATCCAGCGCGCCTCATCCATGTCGGTCAGCGCCTCGTAAAGCCGGATCGGCTCGCCCGCGCCAGCCTCGGTCCACAGGTTCTTGCCCAGGCGGCGGCTGTTGTTCGCGATGATCGCGTTCGCCGCGTCGAGGATGTTGCCGTGCGAGCGGTAGTTCTGCTCCAGCCGGATCACGCTCTTCACCGCGAACTCGCGCTCGAAGTCGCGCATGTTGCCGACATCGGCACCACGGAAGGCGTAGATCGACTGGTCATCGTCGCCCACCGCGAATACCGCCGCCGGCGCCGGGCCACCGTGGCCGGCGAGCAACTTCAGCCACAGGTACTGCAGGCGGTTCGTGTCCTGGAACTCGTCGACCAGGATGTGGCGGAATCGGCTCTGGTAATGCGCGCGTAGCGGTTCGTTGCGGGTCAGCAGTTCGTAGGCGCGCAGCAGCAGTTCGGCGAAGTCGACCACGCCCTCCTTCTGGCACTGGCGTTCGTACTCGGCGTACAGCGCGACCTTCTTGCGCGTCCAGTCGTCCCAGGCCTCGGCGGCGTCTGCGCGCACGCCGGCCTCCTTGTTGCCGTTGATGAAGTGCTGCAGATCGCGCGGCGGATACTTTTCGTCATCCACGTTGAGCGCCTTCAACAGCCGCTTAATCGCTGCGAGCTGGTCCGCCGAATCGAGGATCTGGAAGGTCTCCGGCAGGCCGGCGTCGCGGTAGTGCGCGCGCAACAGCCGGTTGCACAGGCCGTGGAAGGTGCCGATCCACATGCCGCGGGTATTGATCGGCAACATTGCCGAGAGGCGCGCGAGCATCTCCTTCGCGGCCTTGTTGGTGAAGGTCACCGCCAGGAGGCCGTGCGGCGTGGTCTGACCGGTGGAGATCAACCACGCGATGCGTGTGGTCAGCACCCGCGTCTTGCCCGAGCCGGCCCCGGCAAGAATCAGCGCCGGCTGCGGTGGCAGCGTCACGGCGGCGAGCTGTTCGGGGTTGAGGTTGTCGAGAAGCGAAGTCATGAGGCACGGCCGGGCAGGAAAGCCGACATTGTACCGGCCCGCCACAGCCCCACTGTTGCGGGACAAGGCGGGCCGACGGCGCTACCCTTGCGCGCCATGAACACCACCGACCACCCCTTCACGCGGGCCGCCGCCAGCACGCTCGGCGCCGAGGCCCTGCTCGCGGTCTGGAACGAGGCCTACCGCGGCTACTTCGTCCCATTCCAGTTCGATGCGGCGATGCTGCAGCGTCACATGTTGCTGGGCAGTATCGACCTCGACCGATCCTGCGTCTGGTTCGACGGCAGCACGCCGATGGCGGTGGCGCTGGCCGGCGTGCGAGGCGAACGCGCCTGGCTCGGCGGCTGGGGCATCGCGCCGGACTGGCGCGGCAAACGGCATTCACTGCCGCTGGTGCGGGATTTCATGCAGGTGCAAGTCGCCGCCGGCGCGCGCGAGATCGCGCTCGAAGCCCTCGAACAGAACTGGGCGTTGCGCACCTACGAGCAGGCCGGGTTCGCTTACACGCGGCGCCTGCTGGTGCTGGAAGGCCGCTTGAACTGCGCCACGCGGCCCGGCCAAAATGCGTCTCCCGACACCGCGTTGACGGCGCTTGCCACCCTGCCGCGCGCGCCAGCCTGCTGGCAGCGCGACATCGCTGCGCTGCGCGCACAAGCCGATCTGCAGCCCGTGTGCGTCGGCTCTGCCAACGCCATCACTGGCGCTGCACTGATTCGCATCGACGGCGATTGGCTGCGCGTCATCGACATCGCCAGCAGCCCGGATGCCACGGACGCCTTGCTGGCCGCACTCGCCGGCGCGGCGGACGGGCGGCAGGTGCGCCTGGTGAACGAGCCGGAGGGCACGCTGGCGGAAGCGCTTTGTGCAGCGGGGCTTGCTATCGCCAACGCACAGCGTGAGATGGCCTGGCGGCCAGGTTAACCCGCAGGCTCGCGCGGCAGCCCCGCCTTTTCAAGCGCTACCAGCAGCCGCGCCTGCCAGTCGCGGCGATAAAGGCTCACGGCAAGGTAGCGTGCTGGCGCACGGGCGAAGGCCGGGTTGATCGCCAGCGTGCTGCTCAAACTCCGGCGCGCCGCGGCAAGCTCGCCACACTCGGCAAGGCTGACGGTTAGCACCAGGCCGCCCCAGAAGTTGCTCGCCAGCAGGTCACGCGACACCGCCGCCAAAGCCCCGGCGTAGTCACCGCGAAACCAGGCGAGCAAGGCGAGGCCGACACCGATCACCGGCGACGCATCGCCGGGTGATTTGGCACATTCGGCCAGCAAGGCCTCGGCGCGTTCGGCCTCGCCGAGCATGATCAGCTTGACCGCAGCGATCGCCCGCGCCGAGTGCCCGGTCTGGTTCAAACGCACGCTGCGCTCGATCGCCTGCAACGCGCGGTCGTTCTGCCCGAGCGCAATGCAGGCATTGGTCAGTGCAGCCAGCGCGTGCTGGCTTTCGGGTTCGAGCCGTACGGCCTCGGTGGCGTGATCCAAGGCCCGTTGCATTGCATCGTGGTCCGCCTCGCCAAGCAGGAAGGCGTCGTGCAGCGCTTTGGACAGCGCCGCCCGCGCCGCCGCAAAAGCCGGCTGCGCGGCGACCAGCGCCTCAAGTGATTCCCGTGCTTCGCGTTGCCATGCAGAGTCGTTCAGACGCCGCATGTGCTCGGTGTTGAAACGCGCGACGATTGCTTCGGGCGATGGCGCTTGTGCGCCCTCCGCCGACCCGCCGAGCGCACGGAACATTTCGCCAGCGTTCGGATCGGCGATGCGGTTGACGATGCGCCGGGCCAGTTCGTCCTCCAGCGCGAACAGATCATTGGCCGCCTCGGTATAGGTGTCGGCCCACACCTGCAGCCCCCGAAGGCGATCTTCAAGCTGCACGGCCACGCGGAGTCGCTGGCTGTCACCGCGTACGCTCGCCGTGAGCAAGAAACGGGCGCTGGCCGCATCTTCGAGGTCGGGCGAGAGCACGTACACGTCGTCAAGGCGGTTCAGCAGTGCTGCCAGCTGATGCGCCAGGCCACCCGCGAAGTCGTCCGCCACGCCAGCCGCCTGAGGCCCCGCGCAGCGGATCACCACCGACGCGCGCCCAAGCAGGGGCTGACCATCTTGCGCGGGCGCAGTGTCTTCGCTGACTGGCGTTTCGAGTGCGCCGCAGAACTGCGGCTGGTAGTTGCCCTTGGCCAGTTCCACCCGCAGCGAATCCTTGCGGCCGGCGGTGAGGTAGTAGTGCTCCAGCGCGCGCCGCAGCTTGCCCATTTCGATGCGCACGATCGGGTCGACCAGCGGATCGAAGTCCACACCGCGGCCGAGAAACTCGCACGCGATATAGAAACCCTTCAACCGGTCGCCGCGCCCCGCGAGCGTCTCGTTCGTGAGGAACTCAAGCAGGCGGCGACTGCGCTGCGAGGCCACGAAGCCCTCGCTGGCGGTAATGGCTGCGACCTGCTGACGAATCTGCTCAGGCGTGAACGGCATGCGGCCCCCTAGTTGGATCGGGCGATTTTCCGCTGCGAATGATGCCTCAAGCCTGCAGCGAACCCCTCCGGCTGCATCAACACATCGCAGCAGCGGTTTACCGTAAATCACTCTGGCCGCTGCATCGCGCTGACCAGAATGCGCCGCATGTCACCGACTGAAAGACACGCGATGCAACCCGCCCTTCCCCGCCCCACCCAACTGCTTGTGTTCGCCGGCACGCCGCAACGCCTTGGCGTCAGTACCGATCTGCTTTCCCGGCTGTACCAGGAGAGGCCCGCCTTTCGCACGCTATGGGACGACTACGTGCTGGCCCAACTGGGCCTCAAATACTGGATCAGTGACAACAGCGCCAAGGCCGAATTGCGGCGCTTCGAGTACCTGCAAACGCTCGGCGAACTGGAATCGGAGATCCGCGCCTACCTGCGTCATGCCTGGGACATCACACGCGAGGGTCACTCGACGCAAGCCGAGGACACACCCGCAGAGATCCTCCAGACGCTTCGCGACGAGCACGGGCTAAAGGGGCCCTCCGTCTATTTTGCGCCGCTGTTGCCACTGGTCGAGATTGCGTGGCTTGAGCGCAGTCCCAACGACAGGGTCATCAAGTTCCTGCTCACCAGCGCAGAGTATCTCTGCAAGCGTCTGAGCGATCTCGCCAGCGGGCTCGATGTGGTGCCGACACGGCATCTGCTCGCCTTCGTCGGCCGTTTCATGTGCCCCGAACACCGGCCGCCGGAGCTTCAACGACTCGCAGGCCTTGGCCGCGCCTACGTCAAAGGCCACAGCAGCCCGCGTCTGGTGAAAGGTCGCGAGCGCCTGCTGTGGCGCTGCGCCTACCAGGTTGCTCACAGCAATAACGAGCGCCGCCCGAATTGGGCGCAGTGGTACCGATTGCTCGACCTGCTTCCCCGCGAAACCAACGGCCTCGAATCCGAAGCCCTGGCGCACACCCCGCTTCCCGCGCTGCTGGCCGATCTTGAGCGCGCCAACGTCAACCGATGAACGACACCCCACCCCCTCGATAAGGAAGGACCCCGTCATGCACACCAAAACCAAACTAGCTGTCATCACCCTGGCTCTGATCTCGACCACTGCCAACGCGCAGGCGGCCAACCCCCAGACCCAGCAACCCGCAAAAGGCAGCACCTATCGCGACACCGCCCACATTACCGAGATCCGCATCCTGACCCAGCGCGTCAATCAACCACAGCAGATCTGCAACCAGGTACCGGGCGCGCCCGCACAGGCCAAGGCACAGCCCAAGCACCCGTATGGCGGTGCGGTGATCGGCGGCGTCGCCGGTGGCCTGATCGGCCATACAGCCGGTGACGGATCGGGCAAGGACGCGGCCACCGCTGGCGGTGCAGTGATCGGCGCGATGGTTGGCGAGCACATGCAGAAGCAAGCAGCGGCCGCCCAAGCGCAAGCGCAAGCGCAGGCACCGACGATGGTGACGCAGTGCTACTACGTCGATAGCTGGGTCGAGCGCCAAAGCGGCGCGATCGTCACCTACACCTGGCGCGGTCGCACGATGACCGAAACCCTGCCCTATGTGCCGACCTTCCACGCTGGCGACGACGTGCCGCTGAGCGTCAGCACGGCGCTCGCCAGCCACGCGTAACGCTGGCGCTTACCGTAAATCACTGCCGCGTCGTCAAGGGCCTTCGCAGAATGCAATCCATCAAGTCCACCGCGGCAGGCGTCGCGGCAGACCCACAAGGCCCCTGAATTCCAGAAAGGAAATCATCATGAAACGGCAAACCCTCAAAGCAATTCTGTCCGTAGTCTGCATGGCCGTCATGGCCCATGAATGCATGGCGATCGCCAGCACCGCGGCCCCGGCGCAACGCCTCAGCCACTACAGCCAGGTGCAGCTCGACACGGTCGACATCACCGTGGCCGGAAACGGTCGATGGGACGGCGTCACTGACACGCAACGGCAACAAGCGCTGGCGCTGGCACGCGAGAGCTTTGCCCGTGCCGCGGCAGGTGCGGGCGCACAAATCACCGCGACCGAAGGCGAAACGCTGCGCCTGAGCCTGACGTTGGAGGACATGAAGCCCGCCAACACCACTCGATCGGTGATCAACCATGTGTTGCCAATCGGTTTGGTCGCAAACGTCGGCAAGAGCGTATCGGGTGCCGGCGCCTCGCGAACGATGGGCTCGGTCACCATCGCAGGCGAACTGCGTGACGCCCGTAGCGGCACCCTCGTCGCCTCCTTCCGCGCGGAAACCAGCCCCGACCCGATGAACCTCAATGCGGTGATCAGCCAGGACGCTGCGATGAAGGCGGCCATCGAACGCAGTGCCGAGGCCTTCGCCACGGCGCTCAGCAAAGTGCGTAAGGGTGAAGACCCCTGCGCCGGTTCAAGCACCTGCCGACTCACGCTGCAGCCGGTCGCAGCCGGCTGATACGCCGCCCCTTTCCGTCACAGCGAACACTGCCCCAACCCGCCCCATCAAGGCCCCCATGAAAGCCCAATCTGCATTCCTGTCGGCGTTGCTTGCCGGCCCGCTCATCGCTGCTGGTCTTGCTGGCTGCAAGTCGCCGGAAGCGCCCCAAGCCGGCACACCCGAAGTCGTCGTCGAGACCGTCGTCCGACGCAATATCGCCATCGAAGCCACCTACCCGGCCCAGACCATGGGCTCGCGCGAAGTGGAAGTACGCCCGCGCCTGACCGGCATCCTGCTCAAGCGCAGCTACCAGGAAGGCCACCCGGTCACCGAAGGCCAGCCGCTCTACCAGATCGACCCGGCCGAATTCAGGACCGCGCTGGACCAGGCGGAGTCGCAGTACGCGCAACAGAAGGCGGTGCTCGACAAGGCCCGCCGCGATCTGGCCCGCGTCGAACCGCTGCTGAAGGAAAGGGCCGTTGCGCAGAAGGATGTCGATGATGCGCGCTCGGCGATGGAGCAGGCGCAGGCCGCGCTCCTCACCGCGCAGGCCAACGTCACCAAGGCGCGCCTGAATCTGGACTACACCCGCGTCACCTCGCCGGTGTCCGGCATCGCGAGCCTGTCGCTGATGTCCGAAGGTTCGCTGGTGAATGGCCCCAGCTCGCTGCTGACCAAGGTCGTGCAGATCGACCCGATGTACGTGATGTTCAGCCTGCCCGAGCGCGAGAAGCTGTACTTCGAACGCAAGCGCGCCGCCGGCATGCTCGACCTGCCGCACAAGGCACCGCTCGAGGTGCAGCTGACGCTGGCCGACGGCACGGTGTACCCGGTGAGCGGGCGCCTGAACTTCTCCGACACGCTGATCTCCACCTCCACCGGCACGCTGCAACTGCGCGCCGAACTGCCCAACGCGAAGGCGCAGCTGATGCCGGGGCAGTTCGTGAAGGTCACGCTCAAGGGCATCGAGGCGAAGGACGCGATCGTCATCCCGCAGAAGGCTGTCGGCACCTCCGCGCAAGGGCAGTTCGTCTACGTCGTCGGCAAGGACGGTGTGGCGCGCAGCCGCCCGGTCGAGACCGCCGGTACGCAGGGCGACCGCTTCTTCATCAGCAAGGGCCTGGAGGCCGGCGACCAGGTCGTCGTCGAAGGGCTCGCCAAGGTGCGTGCAGACAAACCGGTGAAGCTGGTCGCGGCCGAGCAGCCCGCCAAGCCCACCACGGTTGCACGCTGAGGAACGACGATGATTTCCAGAACCTTCATCGACCGCCCGATCCTCGCATCGGTGCTGTCCATCCTGATCATGCTGGCCGGCGCGGCCGCGATCTTCAAACTGCCGGTCGCGCAGTTCCCCGACATCACGCCGCCGGTCGTCTCGGTCACCGCGCAATACAGCGGCGCCAACGCCGACACCTTGCAGAAGACCGTCGCCGCGCCGATCGAGGACAAGGTCAACGGCGTGGAGAACATGATCTACATGGAATCCACCAGTGCCGCCAACGGCACCATGACACTGAACGTCTACTTCGACATCGGCACCGACCCGGACCAGGCCGCGACCAACGTCAACAACCGGGTGCAGACCGCCCTGCCGGTGCTGCCGGACAGCGTGAAGCAGAACGGCGTGATCGTGCAGAAGAAGTCCACGAACATGCTGCAGATCGTCACCCTGTCGTCGCCCGAGGGGAAGTACGACACGGTGTTCCTCTCCAACTACGCCTACCTGAACGTGGTCAACGCGCTCAAGCGCCTGCCCGGCGTGGGTGACGCCACCATTCTCGGCGCGCAGGACTACGCGATGCGCGTGTGGCTCAAACCCGACCGCCTCGCCGAACTGAAGATGACCACCGCCGATGTGGTGCAGGCGATCAAGGAGCAGAACGCGCAGTTCGCGGTCGGCAAGATCGGCGACACGCCCAACGACGGCAGCCCGCAATTCACCTACACGATGAGCGCCCAGGGCCGCATGACCGACCCGGAGGCCTTCGAGAACATCATCCTGCGCGCCAATCCGGATGGCTCGACCGTGCGCATCCGCGACGTCGCCCGCGTCGAACTCGGGGCGCGCGACTATTCGATGTCGGGCACGCTCAACGGCAAGCCGGGTGTGATGGTCGCAACCTACCTGCAGCCCGGCGCCAATGCGCTGGACGTGGCCAACTCGGTGAAGGCCACGATGGCGCAGCTGGCGACCAGCTTCCCCGAAGGCGTGAGCTACAGCGTGCCCTACGACACCACGCCCTTCGTGAAGGCCTCGATTCACGAAGTGGTGAAGACCCTGCTCGAAGCGATCGTGCTGGTCTTCCTCGTGGTGTTCCTGTTCCTGCAGAACTTCCGCGCCACGCTGATCCCCTGCATCGCGGTGCCGGTGTCGCTGGTCGGCACCTTCGCCGGCATGTACCTGCTCGGCTTCTCGATCAACACGCTGACGCTGTTCGGCCTGGTGCTGGCGATCGGCATCGTCGTCGACGACGCGATCGTGGTGCTGGAAAACGTCGAGCGGATCATGCGCGACGAACATCTGCCGCCGCGCGAAGCCACACTGCGCGCGATGCAGGAAGTCACCGGCCCGGTCGTCGCGATCGTGCTGGTGCTGTGCGCGGTGTTCGTGCCGGTCGGCTTCCTCGGCGGTCTCACCGGTCAGCTCTACAAGCAGTTCGCGATCACCATCGCGGTGTCGGTCACCATCTCCGGCTTCGTCGCGCTGACGCTCACCCCGGCGCTGTGCGCGCTGCTGCTCAAGCCCGGCCACACCGAGCCGGCCGCCTTCTTCCGCTGGTTCAACCGCCTGTTCGACAAGGCCACCGACCGCTTCGGCGCCGCGGTCGCCGCGATCATCCGCCGCTGGGTGCTGGCACTGCTCTGTGCCGGTGGTGTGCTGCTGATGCTCGGCGGCCTGGTGAAGACGGTGCCGACCGCGCTGATTCCGCCGGAAGACCAGGGCTACTACCTCGCCACCGTGCAGCTGCCGGACGCCGCCTCGCTCGCGCGCACGAAGCAGGTCGCCGCACAGGCGGGCGACGCCGCCAAGGGCTTCGAAGGCAATGCGGATGTGGTGGTGCTCTCCGGCTACGACATCCTCACCGGCAACCTGAAGACTTCCGCCGCGACGGTGTTCTCGGTGATGAAGCCGTGGGAGGAACGCGGCGTCGCGCTCAACATCCGCAACGCGATCTACGATTTCATGCATGGCACGCAGGGCAACCGCGAAGCCATGATCCTCGGCTTCAACCCGCCGCCGATTCCGGGCCTGGGCACCACCGGCGGCGCCGAGTTCTACATCCAGAACCGCGGCGAAGGCGACATCCAGCAGCTCGCCAAGGTCACTCAGGACTTCATCACCAAGGCCGGCCAGCAGCCGGAACTCACCGGCGTCACCACGCTGATGCGCGCCAACGTGCCGCAGATCTACGTCGACGTGAATCGCGACCGCGCCAAGGCGCTGGGCGTGCCGATCAACAGCATCTTCGATGCGCTGCAGGCCACCTTCGGCAGCCTCTATGTGAACGACTTCAACAAGTTCGGCCAGACCTACCGGGTGCTGCTGCAGTCCGAAGCGGATGCCCGCATGCGGCCGGAAGACGTGAGCAAGGTGCATGTGCGTTCGAGTGGGGGCCAGATGATTCCGCTCGGCGCGGTCGCCGAAGTGCGGCAGATCAGCGGGCCGGAGATCATCAACCGCTTCAACGGCTTCATGGGCGCGAAGCTCATGGCCAACCCGGCGACGGGGCACAGCTCGGGCGAAGCGATTGCCGCCATCGCGCGCGTCGCCAAGGAAGTGCTGCCCGAAGGCTACGCGCTGGCCTGGACCGGCACCGCCTTCCAGGAAAAACGCGCCGGCAGCGCCGCCACGCTCGCCTTCGCGTTCGGCCTGGTGGTGGTGTTCCTGATCCTCGCCGCGCAGTACGAAAGCTGGAAGCTGCCGCTGGTGGTGGTGACCGCCGTGCCCTTCGCGATCTTCGGCGCCTTCGCCGCGGTGTGGCTGCGCGGGCTCAACTGCGACATCTACTTCCAGATCGGCCTGATTACGCTGATCGGGCTGGCCGCGAAGAACGCGATCCTGATCGTCGAGTTCGCGCACCAGCTCCACCAGCAGGGCCACAGTGCCCGCGACGCCGCGCTGCTGGCCGCGCGCCTGCGCTTCCGCCCGATCGTGATGACCTCGATGGCCTTCATCCTCGGCGTGGTGCCGCTGGCGATCAGCTTCGGCGCCGGCGCCAACAGCCAGCACTCTATCGGCACCGGCGTCATCGGCGGCATGCTCGCCGCCACCTTCCTCGCCGTGCTGTTCGTTCCGATGTTCTTTTCCCTGGTGTCCGGCAAGGGCGCGGCCAAGCAGCCCGCCGCTGCGACGAAGGAGCATGACCATGCGTAAGACAAGCTTTGCGATCCTGCCGCTGCTGCTGAGCCTCACCGCCTGCAACATGGCTCCGGTGTATCTGCGCCCCGATGTGGAAGCGCCCCCGCAATGGGGCCAGGCCGAGCACACCGGCGCCCGCAGCGGGGCCGCTGTGCCCAGCGAATGGTGGAAGCTCCTCGGCGACGACGCGCTGAACCAGCTGATCGACACCGCGCTCGCCGAGAACAAGGACATGAAGGTCGCCTACGCCCGCATCGAGCAGGCCCGCGCGCAACTGGGCATCACCGATGCGCAGCGCTACCCGCAGGTCACCGGCGGCCTCAGCGACCAGCACACGATGCGCAGCGCCGAAGCCGCGCCGCGGTTGCCGGGCGACCGGCACGGCGAAGACATCAAGGCGACCATCGGTGTGTCCTACGAGCTGGACCTGTGGGGCCGTCTGCGCAACGCCAGCGATGCCGCACGCGAGAAGCTGCTGTCCAGCGAGTACAACCAGCAGGCGCTGCGCATCTCGCTCGAATCGCAGGTCGCCACCGCCTACTTCAAGCTGCTTGCGCTCGATCGCCAGCTTGAGATCGCGCGCCGCAACCTCGCCACGCAGGAAGAAACGCTGCACATGACGCAGCGCCGCTTCGAAGGCGGCGTGGCCTCGGGCTACGACTACGCCCAGGCGCGCGCGCAAACCCAACAGACCCGCAGCAGCATCCCCGACCTGGAACGCCAGATCACGCTGCAGGAGAACGCACTGAGCACCTTGCTCGGCCGCAACCCGGGGCCGGTGCCGCGCGGCCGCAACATCGACACGCTGACCGCCGATCTCGACATCCCGCCCGGCCTGCCCTCGCAACTGCTCGAACGCCGGCCCGACATCCTCGCCGCCGAAGCGCAACTGCGCGCCGCCAACGCGAATATCGGCGCCGCCCGCGCCGCCTTCTTCCCGAAGATCTCGCTCACCGGCGCCACCGGCTACGAGAGCAGCGAGCTGCACACGCTCGGCGACCCCGGCAGCGCGCTGTGGAGCCTCGCCGCCGGCCTCACGCAACCGATCTTCATGGGCGGCCAGCTTAAAAACCAGTTGCGGCAAGCCGAAGCCAGCGAGCGCGAGATGGTCGCCACCTACAAGAAGACCGTGCAGACCGCCTTCCGCGAAACCGAAGACGGCCTCGTCAACCTGCGCAAGACCCGCGAGCAGGCCGACAGCAAACGCCAGCGCGCCACCGCACTCGGCGAAGCGCAGCACATCGCCTTCCTGCGCTACCAGGAAGGCCTCACCAGTTTCATGGACGTGCTCGACGCCGAACGCAACCAGCTGCAGGCCGAGCTCGACGTCGTCACGCTGCAAAACCAGCAGCTCGCCTACACGGTGAACCTGTTCGCGGCGCTGGGCGGGGGCTGGGAACCGATGCCGTGACCACGACGATCACGGCGTTGCTCGCCGAGAGCCGTCCGCCACCAAATCGGTCTCGGCGGGCGCAAAAAAGTGGGGCGGGTTAGGCGCAGCGCGCACGGCGCAAACGGCGCCGACTGTGGTCCGCGCGAGTTGATGAAACCAACCCACCCCACTCGGCTTGGACAAGTCGCCCGCATAACGTGCGCGGTTCCGACAGCGTTGCTGCGCAAACGCAACCGGGCCGGGGTTCCAGTCGTAAAAGCAATCAAACAACAGAGTCCGGTGACGTGGCCGAACTAGACCACAGCGCGCCATGCTGAACGTTCGCAACCGAAGTGACGCCTGAATACGATGGTCCACAAACTTTCGTCGTTACCCCACGCTGAAACCTTGTTTCGTGTTCTCGGATCAGGCATCAAACGCTCCCTCGACCTGTGCGGCAACATGAAACAATGTCCGATCGGCACGGAGGCCACGGGTATCTTGACGCACTTCGCACCCTAGATATCCCCTGCGGCCCGTTGCCGCCCGGCAGCTCAGCCCGCGCACTCGTCGCGATGCGACAGCAGGTCAAGACGGGCGCCAGTACCAGGCAATTGCATCGCGGCGGTAGCGGTCGCCCGAACTGCCGACCGCCACGGCGCGCCCGCATTGATCCAGAGCCACGCGCCCGGCGCGTTCGTCGTCTGCAGTACCCCACTGACGGGTGGCGAGCACGCGGCCGTCGTTACCCGCGATCTTCATCATGAAGAGATCATTGCCGCCCGCGTTGGGTTGCCCCGCGACCACGCTGCCGGTTGTCTCGCCAAACAGGACGATGTTGCCCTCACGGTCAATCTGCAAATCGGCCAGCCATTCAGCGCCGGATGACCCGAGCTGCCAACTGCGCAGCACTCGCCCGTCGGCCGCACTGACGCGAGCGACGAAGACATCCTGCTGGCCCAGCCCGACCGCACCTGGAAAGCTGCCGTAGACCGAGCCGCCGATCAGCAGATCGCCGCCCGCCAACGGCCGGATCACGGCAACATGGTCGAGTGGCACCGCGCTGTAGCGGGTGGTCCACGTTGTCTGCCCTAAGCCATCCAGCCTGCGCAGGTACATGCCGCGCTGGGTGCCGCTCTGCACCGCACCGCTGACAAAGGTGGCAGCGCCATCGGCCGTCTCGAGGCTCGCCACCCCGCCGCCGATGTCGGGTTCGGCGCTGTTCGATCGATGGGTCCACGTCGCGGTCAGGCGGTCGTCGGCAGTGCCCGCGCCCTGACGGTCGAGCCGCATTGCGAACGCATCGCTCCACGCCTCGATGTAGTTGGTCGGCACGTACTCATCGTCGTGTCCGGCGATCAGCAGGTTGCCACGCGCATCCACAGCGGCGCGGCGTGGATGCTGGGGTCGATCGGTACCGATCTGAAAAGTCCGCCACGGCGTGGCCAACCCGGGGCGCTCGGCCCAGGCGACAAAGGTGTCGAACTGGCCTGCGTTGTCTGCACCGTCCAGGTTGCCAGTGGTCCGACCGACCACGAAGACCGTGCCATCGCGGCCAATCGCCAGCGCTTCGGCCGCGTCCGCGCCCGGCGTATCGAAACGTGCGCCGGCATCCCAGAGCAGGGTGCCGTCGGCATCAAGCCGACGCACAACGGCCCGGCTGTTCCCGGCAGGTTCGATATTCGTCTGGCCAACCACGCCATTGCTCCAGCCCGCGAGCCAGATGTGCTGCTGCTCATCAATCACGACATCGTTCCACTCGCTCGAAAGCGTGTCGCGATACCACGAGATTTCCTCGCGCAAGGCCACACAGCCGACGGGGCTGCTGACCGGCGGCTCGATTGCCCCGCCACCATCGCCACCACCGCCGCAAGCGGCCAGCAGGGCCGCTGCCAAACTGCTTAATGCCATCGCCGCATGACGCGTCGAACCATGCTCCATGTTGTGCTCCTTCATTCTCTCAATTGGAAACCTGTGCCTCAGGGCTCGTCCTCCGCTCTGGCAGCCACCAGTGCCAACGCGGTGCGCCAATCGGGCAGTCACGTCGCCCCGAAGAACAAAACACCCCAACGCCTACGCGATCAACAAACCCGCCTGTTCCAAGCGCCTAAGGACCTCATCGAAGCCACCTTCGTATTCCCAATACATCACCCGGCCATGCGAACCGGTCACCAAGAGGTAGCGATCGCTGATCGACTGGATGCGCTCGATGGCGACGAGCTTGTCTGCAAAGGGCGCCTCATCCATGTGCTCGACGATTTCTGTGTTGTCCGGTGTGTAGCCGTGCGCCACCAGCGACGGCCTCACGCGCAGCGCGATGAACTTCATGACGGACTCCTGAGTTGGAAGGCGTGCTCACCACGCCCGAAAGCCACTCTCGGGCTTGCCCCCATGGGAAGGTCAAGCACCCTGACGAAGGTTTTATTCGCTTTGAGCGCTTGACCTTCCGGCAGGGGCAAGCTGGAGGCTTCGCTTCCCTTAACTGCCTCTTGATAGGAGCGACCATGAACGAGTTCCAACTACCTGACATGACCTGCAGCCACTGCGCCAGCATGGTCACCAAGGCCCTGAAGCTGACCGACCCCGACTGCGAGGTGAGCATCGACCTGAAAGCGCAAAAAGTCGGCGTACGCAGCACCGAAGACCGTCAGACCCTGGCCGACGCGTTGGCTGAGGCCGGCTACCCACCGGTCAGATAAGCACGGGGCCCGCAGCACGCGGGCCCCGCTGAACTGCACCAGCACGGCGCAACCGGCAGCGCACAGTGGGGCCACACGTTAGGTCTATTGCGACCGATCTGCATGGACGGCCATTCGAAGAACCTGCAGCTCGACCGCCCAAGATACGGGGCCTCTCCGTACTCAGCCTTCAGGACATTTGATTGGTCACGGATGCCGGAGCGGTGAGCCCACGCACCGCATGCAGGCAAAAGGCGGGGTTCCGGAGAACGGCTTAAAGTCAGGCGATGAGCCCAGATTCCGCTGTGGTTCATCGCAGACTAGGTAGAGCACACAGGCGTTGCTCAACTGACGCTTTTGACTTTGGGTCACGTCGAGAGCGCCGAGTGGCGCAGCGGGGTCGGGGGATCGGCGCGTAGCGCCGACGGCGAGGACTGTCTGAGGCCCGAAGGGCCGAGTTCCGCAGCCGCCCGACGTCGCGAGCACGCGAGGGTAGTCAGGTGCTCCGCACCTGACCGCGAACGCAGGGCGGCACTCTTTGCTTACTTTCTGGTGCTGTAGCCAGAAAGCAAGATGCCCGCCGAGGGCGGGACCGCGGCCAACGCACGGCTCCCAGAACCACACGATGTGGCTTTGGCAATTCGTTGGGCTTCGAGAAGCTCAGCCCAACCTACGGCCCTGACCTTACTTCTCAATTCGCAATTGTTAGCTAGCCTATATTCAGGATGGGCGGCTGTTTCTCTGTAGGGTGCGTCGGCAACTATGCCAACGGTCACCAATTGCACAGCCACCTTGATCTTCTTACCCCCCACCTGGGCCACAGCGACAAATCCATCCAGGCCACGATAACCATCTTGTGGCGAGTACTCCCATTCCCACCTGAATACTGTTCCGTCTCTAACTCCGTCCGGCACGCGAACCAACTTTCCATGCTTAGGCGGCTCAACAATCTCGATTGACTGAGCAGCCACGCCATGGAGATGGGCCCCATGTTCTATCGAATAAGCCTCAACGGCATCAAGCGGAGAAATATAGTTCGGTTGCCGAACGCCACCGATCTGATTATCCGGAAGGTTGTCTCGCGAACCAACAACTCTGCAATAACCACTTAAGGAAAAATCAAAACCCTCACTTGGCGCCGCTTCGGAAATAGAACCCCAACCAATAGTCGCGCTTCCAATCAAGGCAAGAACCGAACCATAGACCCCGTTCACAGCCCCATCTCCATTCCATTTTATGAGTCCCGTAGGTTGGGCTGAATGCAATGAAGTCCAACCTCCTCGGTCATCGGGCCCGGACATCGCGACCTCGTAGAGGTAGGGCGGGTTAGCCACAGGCGTAAGCCGCTTTTCATGGAATCAAGCCCGCCCTACATGGCCAGGGTTGCATCGTGCAAAGCCAGAAAACTGATCACCAGTGCAGGGCCGCCCCCCTGAGAAGTCTTCCATTCAGGTCTTTCCCCGCAAATGCCCGAATGAGACCGACGCGTTCCGCTCTCGTCAATATACGTGTCAGGCTGACCCTCCCCAAGCACATCGACCGTATATTGAATCTCAACAGCCAGGCGGCCGATGCCCACCTCTACAACGAACGAGTCAACTCCGCTATATCCAGCGCCCCCGGAGTTGCCTTCTACGGCACTCACAAAATACGTATACCTATACTTCATCGAGCCGCTGGAACCTGGGTCAGATTGCTCCAAACGACCATGCGCCGGCGTTCGAAGAATGCGAACAGCCACATCCGCCATCGGCGCCGAGTCAGCATAAAACCCGCTAGAGCCGCTCAAGTAGTTGCTAACGTAGGACTGGGCGTCTCGCAACGGCGAAATATTTCCATAATCGCCCGAGACTACTTTGCACACGCCCAACCTATATCGCGCAGCCTGTTCAATCGACTGACTGTCGGCGACCATGGCATAAACCATGACGTGGTTTTGGATGGCGATGGGATCAACAAACCACATCCTGTCATCTCCTTTAGAAGCGTCAAACAACGCCTGCAACTGCCTCTGCACACCAGAAATGGTTAGCCGATCATCAGCAGTTCAGTCCGACGCAGGACCGGCAACATCTGCAGACAAAGCTTTCGAGGACTCAATAGCCGCGTGAGTTGGGCTGAACGCGCTGTAGCCCTCAACCGCCGACTCCCGGCAGAGCGCCACGGCGCCCCGCCGGCTTGCCAGATCTCAGGCCGATGTGCCCTCCGCCTTCGGCTTGTTCATCCCATCCCGAATCAGATTACCCAGCAACACATCGACCAACGTGCCGCCCTGCCCGCTGCCACCGCTTGCAACGATATCGGGCACCAGCTTCACGCCGGCTTTCGCGAGCGCTTCGGCGACCTGCACCATCGCGTAGTTGCCGGATTCCATCGAGGCGATCTTGAGCTTGATGACTTCGGCTTCGGCGCCACCCACGGCCTGGGTCTTCGCGGCTTCGGCCTCGCCCACGGTGCGCAGCACGGTGGCGTCGGCTTCGGCGTTGATCTTCTTCGACTGCGCCTGGCCTTCGGCTGCCTTAACGGTGGCCTTGGCGTTGAAGTCGGCGATCGTGACCTGCCGCTCGGCGTCCACCACGCGGGCCTGGGTGGCGGCGAGTGCGGTGGCCTGCTCAAGCTCTTGCTTCACCACCTGCGCCTGACGCTGGGTGTCGTAGGTGACGCGCTCCTGCTCCGCGATCTTGCGGTCGGTAAGGGTCTTCATCAGTTCTTCGGGCGGCACGATGTCGCCAATCAGCGTATCGACCGCGCCGACGTTGTATTCCTTCAGCGCGGCCGCGATTGCCTGACGTGCTTCGTCCTGCCGCTTCGAGCGGTTCTTCAGGAAGTCGATGATGTCCGAGCCCTGCGCGGCGTTACGGAAGTAGTTGCCGATGGTCGGTTCCAGCACCTGGGTCACCAGCGCCGCCATGCCGCCAAAGCGCGCGATGACCTTGGGCGCGTCGTTGCGGGGGATGTGAATGATCTGCGAGACGTCGAGGTTGAACTTGAAGCCGTCGGCCGAGCGCACGGTGATCGTCGAGAGGTTGGCGTCGAGCTTGTGCGCTTCGGTCTTGCCCGTCGCCCAGTTGAGCACCACGTTCGCGGTCGGCACATTGCTGACCTTGTGGGTATAGGGGTTGATCGGGTACTTGCCGGGGTCCAGCGGGTCGACCCACACGCCCTTCTCGCCGCGACTCACGAGGTTGCCGTGGCGGAATGATTCGCCGGTCACGTCGTGGCCCTCGCGGCCGACGTAGGCAATCACCACGCCCACGTTGGCGATCGGCACCTCGACCATATCGACGATCTCGACCGTCGCGAAACGCGGGTTGATGAAGTAGCGGCCAGCCAGCAGCACCTGCTCCTGCAAACCCTTGCTGCCGCCGTTGTCGACGAAGGCCTGCGGGTTCTGGAACATGTTGTGGCCGGCGATCTCGGGGCCAGCGATCTCGCCGGTCACCAGCGGCTTGCCTTCCTTGGTCGTGATGATGCCGACCTTGTTCTCGGGGATATCCACCGCGTCTGCGAGATGCACTTCGAACAGCGCCGGGTTGATGCGATACGTCCCAGGCGTGATGACCGACATCTGCGGCCCGCGCTCACCGCCGCCGGAGAGGAAGGCATGGCCATCCTGAAACGAGTCGCAAGCCACCTGCCGCGCGATCACTCGGCCGCTGGGCAGCGGTGCGCCATCCAGCGCTTCCACCACGCCAAGCTTGCCTTGCGGAATGCTCACCGCCGGCTTGAGATCGACCTTGAACAACAGCGTGTTGATCCGGTAGGTGCCGGGCGGAATCAGCGCCATCTGCGGGCCGCGCTCGCCGCTGTTTTGCAGGAACGCGCGTGCATCCTGGTAAGTGTCGCACTCGACCTGCTTGGCGATGATGCGGCCGCTTGGCAGCGGATTGCCGTCGCAGGCCTCGACCACGCCGACCTCACCCTGCGGCACGGTGAAGAACTTGACCAATTCCACCGTGTATTGCCACGGCCACAGCGCCACATGCAGGCCAGGGGCGAGCGTATCGGCCTGGTAACCGGCCTCACCGTTGAGCGCGATGATGCGGCCGTCCGGCAGGTTGCGGTTGGCGCCGAACAGTACGAACTTCTTCGTCACCACGCCAAGGCTGTCGTCCGGCACGATGATCACGCCGAACAACCACAGCACCCACTTGTAGCCGATCGCGACGACGATCAGGCCGATCAAGACGAACAGACCGGTGGCATGTCCGGCCAGCAGTTCAAAAAAGTCCATGGGATCCTGTTTTCAAGAATGAGGGGAAAGGCAGGATCCTCTGGCGATTCACGGCACTACGCCCTGCAGCAGATCAAGCCCGCAGCGAGGATAGGTGCACAGCGCGTTCGCACGTGCCAACAAGCGCACAGCGCTTGCGTTGTGGTGGAACGCCTTATTCGTCGATCGGCCGGTCGACCCGCTCGCCCGATTCCCACAACGACCACGCCACCGAAATGCCGGCCGTGATGTTGTTGCTTTGCCGTACCAGCGGGCTGTCTTCGAAGGCGGCGCCGGAAACGGTGCTGCCGCGCACGAAACTGCCGAACCACGCCCGCCCCATGCGGCGCGACAAGGTCAGCGTGAGCTGTGCGCCGCCGTAGCCCGACTTCGCCGCATAGGCGGGGCGATCAACGCGAGCGTATTCCGGCGCAACGTCGTACACATAGGCATGGCTTGCACGGTCACCAAAGTAAGGCCCGCCTGACACCGCGAAACGCCAGCCAGGCACCGGCTGATCGAAGATGTCGAAAGAGAGCGTTGGCGTGCTTGCCCAACCGGCGTCCTGCGAGGTTCCGATCGCGATCACCTTGCGGATTGGCAGCCGCGCCATCAGGCGATAGCCGTCTTCCCAGCTACCCGCAATCCGCCAGACAAGCTGCGGGCCGATCTCGATCGTCGGCTTCAGGTCCGGCATGCCAGCCCGTGCTTCGTTGCTGTTGCTGCGCACCGGCACACCGGCGGAGAGGCTGATGTCCAGTTCCAACCGGTCCGAGTCGAACAACTTGCCGCGCAGACCGTCGCGATCGGCGCGCAGGCGATCTCCACGGTAAACCACGAACGGCACCGGCAGCAGATAGGCGTGCTGCTCGTCGGACCCACGGTAGTCCGGCAAGGTCATGGCGCCCACGCCCAGACCGAGCTCCCACTTGGGCAGGTCGGCCGCGTGCGCAGGCACGGCAACCAGCACGGCGAGCGACGCCAGCAGGGGGAAAGGCTTCATGCGTGGCAGCTCCGCAAAAAAGCCGTGATTCTAGGGCCATTGAGGCATGGCCACCCGAGCGGATCAATCCAGCGCGAGCGTCGCCTCGTCGTGACCGAGTAACTGCGCCAGCCCCGCCACGACCAGTTCGTGATCCGCGCGCTGCGGCAGGCCCGACACCGTGACGGTGCCAATCATCCCAGCGGCGGCAACGCGGATCGGGAAACAGCCGCCGTGCCAGGCGTAGTCGCGCAGTGGCAGGCCCATCTTTTCGTCCAGCCCCTTGCCGTCGCGGCGGCACTCCAGCGATACCGCGTAGGAGCTGCGCTGCATCAGCGTGACCACGTTGTGCTTGCGGCGCGCCCAGTCCGCATTGGCCGGCGAGGTGCCCGGCATGGCGTGCAGGAACACGATGTCCTCGCCACGGCGGATGACGATCGTCACCGCCTGGCCAGCGGCCTTCGCACGCGCCCGCAGCGCCTCTCCCAGGCGCCATGCAATGTCCTCGTCGAAGGCCGGGAAGATGAGGGCCTCTTCCTGCCGCGCGAGTTTTTCCAGTTCGTGTTCGAAGTCCATCGCACGCCTCAACCGAGTTCGCCGACGCGGGCGACGCGCCCGTCGCGGAAGGCCACCAGCCCAAGCTCGATCAACTGCATCACTTTCAGCGCATCGCTCGCTGGCACCGGGTTCGGCGCGCCCTGCAGGATCGCGTCGCGCACCGCGGCGTAGTAGCGACTGTAGTCACCCCGCTCGCCGGCGTGCTGGTGCGGGATCAGGGTGTCGCCCGAACAGATCGTGAGGACACCCGGCCGCGGATCGATGCCCCAATCGGCGCCACCTGGCCGGCCGCCCAGCTTCAGCGCGTCTTCCTGCGGATCAAGCCCATACTTCGTAAAGCTGCCGAGCGTTCCGTGCAGCACGTAGCGCGGCCCGAGCTCCGGCACCAGCGCACTGCCATGCAGGATCACGCGGAGCGTGTCGTAACGCAGGACGGCATGGAACCAGTCGTCCGCAGCAGCGCCATCGCGTTGCTTTGCCAGGTCGAGCGAAATCGTCTGCGGCGTACCGAACAGCTGCAGGGTTTGATCCAGCAGATGGGAGCCGAGGTCGTACCAGAGTCCGCTGCCCGGCGCGCCGGATTCGCGCCAGCGCTGACGCACCTGCGGCCGGTAGCGATCGAAATGCGATTCGAAGTGCGCCACGCGCCCCAGCTCGCCTGAAGCCAGCACCTTCTGCACGGTGAGGAAATCGGCATCCCACCGGCGGTTGTGGAACACCGACAACACACGGCCCGCGGATTCGGCGCGGGCGATCAGGTCTCGCGCCTCGCCCGCATCCAGCGTGAAGGGTTTGTCGACCACAACATGCTTGCCGGCGGCCAACGCCTTTACCGCGAGCGGGTAGTGGGTCTCGTTGGGCGTCGGGATCACGACGAGGTCGATATCCGGCCGCGCGAACAACGCATCCGGTGACTCACACACCTCGACCTGCGGCCAAGCAGCGTGCACCTTGGCCGGGTCGCTGCTGGACATGGCAATCAGCTCCAAACCCGGCACCGAGGCGATCAGGGGCGCATGGAAGGTGGCGGTCGCAAAACCGAAGCCGACGACGCCGACTCGCACTGTTGAACTCATCTGAAGACTCCTGGAATCCGTGGCAGCGCCGGCAGTATGGGCGCGCCCGCCGCGCCGCACCACCCGAACGCCGGAGCGAACGCTCGGCGCCAAACCACCGGCTGCACGCAAGGGCTTGTTACAGCGCAAGAAACTGACTCGCGCACCTAACATTGATCGCTCGTCGATCTTATAATTTTGCTCGCGGTTTACCCTTATTTTTTGCAGCGCACCATCCCGCCCCTCCCCCAGGGGGTGTGCCGCGAGAAAGCCCCCATGAACGCCCCGATGTACCTCCCCTGGCTGGCCCGCAAGGCTGGCATCAGCGACGAACAGGCGCTGGAACTCTGGCACGACGCGCTGCGCCATGCGACCGACACCACCGGTTGGGTCGGCGGGCCTGAATACTGGGCTGTAGCGCATGATCGCCTGCTCGAACTGACCGATGCAGAGCGCCAGCGTCGCCTCGCGCCGCGTCTGGTCCGCATGGTGCGCACGCAGAATCACCTCGCGCAGTTGCCACTGCAGGCCATGGAAGACATGCTCGGCGCGCTGCGCGCCAGCGTCCGCCGCGCAGCCTGATCTCACGCCCCGATGCCGGGCGCCGCAAGCGTAGCCCGGCATATGGATACCGCGCTGCAGCGTGCGGGCGGTAGAATGCGCGTTTTCGCCTTTTTGCAGCGAGCACGCGCCCATGCAGGACAAATACACGCCGGCCGAGATCGAGTCCGCGGCCCAACAACACTGGGATTCCACCCAGGCCTTTGAAGTCTCCCGGGACGATTCGCTCCCGAAGTACTACTGCCTGTCGATGTTCCCGTACCCCTCGGGCAAGCTGCACATGGGGCACGTGCGCAACTACACGATCGGCGATGTGCTGTCCCGCTCGCACAAGATGCGCGGCTACAACGTGCTGCAGCCGATGGGCTGGGATGCCTTCGGCCTGCCGGCCGAGAACGCGGCGATCAAGAACGGCGTGCCGCCGGCCAAGTGGACCCGCGAGAACATCGCCTACATGAAGAAGCAGCTCAAGTCGCTCGGTTTCGCGATCGACTGGAGCCGTGAGCTCGCCACCTGCGACGCCAGCTACTACAAGTGGAACCAGTGGCTGTTCCTGCGCATGCTCGAAAAGGGCATCGCCTACAAGAAGACGCAGGTCGTGAACTGGGACCCGGTCGACCAGACCGTGCTCGCCAACGAGCAGGTGATCGACGGCCGCGGCTGGCGTACCGGCGCGGTGGTCGAGAAGCGCGAGATCCCCGGTTACTACCTTGGTATCACCCAGTACGCCGAAGAACTGTTGGGTGACCTGGATGAGCTGACCGGCTGGCCGGAACGCGTGAAGCTGATGCAGGCCAACTGGATCGGCAAGAGCATCGGCGTGCGTTTTGCATTCCCGCACGAGATTTCGGACGAGTCCGGCCTGATCGGCGACGGCAAGCTGTGGGTCTTCACCACCCGCGCCGACACGATCATGGGCGTGACCTTCTGCGCGGTCGCCGCCGAGCACCCGCTCGCGACCCACGCGGCGAAGAACAACCCCGAGCTCGCCGCCTTCATCGACAAGTGCAAGCACGGCTCGGTGATGGAAGCCGACATGGCGACGATGGAGAAGGAAGGCCTGCCGACCGGCCTCTTCGTCACCCATCCGCTGACCGGCAAGCAAGTCGAAGTCTGGGTCGGCAACTATGTGCTGATGAGCTACGGCGACGGCGCCGTGATGGGTGTGCCCTCGCACGACGAGCGTGATTTCGCCTTCGCGAAGAAATACGGCATCGCGATCGAGCAAGTGGTGCAGGTCGAAGGCGAAAGCTTCTCGCTGGACGCCTGGAGGCCCTGGTATGGCGACAAGGAGCGCGGCGTTTGCGTCAACTCCGGCGTGCTGGACGGGCTTGCCTACGAAGCCGCGGTGAACAAGGTCGCCGAGTTGCTGGCCGCCAAGGGCATCGGCGAGAAGAAGGTGCAGTGGCGCCTGCGCGACTGGGGCATCTCGCGCCAGCGCTACTGGGGCTGCCCGATCCCGATCATCCACTGCGATGACTGCGGCTCGGTGCCGGTGCCGGATGATCAGCTGCCGGTCGTGCTGCCGGAAGACTGCGTGCCGGATGGCTCAGGCAATCCGCTCAACAAGCTCGAAAGCTTCCTCGCCTGCAACTGCCCTAAGTGCGGCAAGCCGGCGCGCCGCGAGACGGACACGATGGACACCTTCGTCGATTCGTCCTGGTACTACGCGCGCTACGCCAGCACCTTCTCGGACAAGGCGATGGTCGATGCCGAGACCAACTACTGGATGACTGTTGACCAGTACATCGGCGGCATCGAACACGCGATCCTGCACCTGCTCTACTCGCGCTTCTGGACCAAGGTGATGCGTGACCTCGGCCTGGTGACTTACCGCGAACCGTTCTCGCACCTGCTCACGCAGGGCATGGTGCTGAAGACCGCGTTCTCGCACAAGCCAGAGGGCGGCGGCAAGAATTACTACTGGGAAGACGAGGTCGAGATCGAGCGCGGCCCGCAAGGCCAGATCCTTGGTGCCAAGCTCAAGAAGGACGGCACGCCGCTGGACTTCGAAATGACCACCATGTCGAAGTCGAAGAACAACGGTGTCGATCCGCAAGCGATGATCGAGCAGTACGGTGCCGATACTGCGCGCTTCTTCGTCATGTTTGCCGCCCCGCCGGAGCAAACGCTGGAATGGTCTGATGCCGGGTTCGAAGGCTCGTATCGCTTCCTGCGGCGCGTTTGGGCCTTCGGCCACGTGTTCGCGACCGAGCTGAAGGGCAAACTGCCGGCCGAGCGCAGCCTAGGCGCGAGCAAGCTCCCATCTGAGCTTGCCGCCTTCCGGCGCGAAATCCACCTGCTGCTGAAGCAGGCCAACTACGATCTCGGCAAACAGCAGTTCAACACTGTCGCCTCGGCCACGATGAAGATGCTCAATGCGATCGAGAAGGCCCCACGCGACACCGCGCTGGCCGCCGAAGTGATCGAGGAGTGTTTCGGCATCCTGTTGCGCGTGCTCTCGCCGATCACGCCGCATATCGCACACGCGCTGTGGCGCGAGCTGGGCTACGGCGACGACATCCTCCACGCCGCCTGGCCAGAACCGCAGGAAGATGCGCTGATTCAGGATGAGGTGGAGCTGGTGCTGCAGGTGCTGGGCAAGACCCGCGGCAGCATCAAGGTCCCCGCTTCGGCCGACAAGGCAGCGATCGAGGCCGCCGCAGTGGCGTCCGAAGTCGCGCAGAAGTTCATGGAAGGCAAGCCGGCGAAGAAGGTCATCGTCGTGCCGGGCCGCCTGGTGAACATCGTCTGCTGACGTGGCCGCCGAGCCCAAGATCCGACGTGCAGAGCCGGGCGACGCAGCAGCGCTTGCCCGGCTGATGGCGCCGCCCGAAGTATTTGCCAACACGCTGCAGCTGCCCTACCCCGGTATCGAACTATGGGTGGAACGGCTCAAGAACAACAAGCCGAACGAGTCGCCGCTGGTGGCGGAAGTCGACGGACAAATCGTCGGCTGCGCCGGCCTTCATCGCGAGATCGAAGTGCGGCGCGCCCATGCAGCCCAGCTCGGCATCACCGTCGATCTGGCTTGGCAGGGCCAGGGCATCGGCCGCGCACTGATGACGGCCCTGCTCGACACGGCCGACAACTGGTTCGGCCTGTTGCGGATCGAACTGCAGGTGTTCGCCGATAACGCGCGCGCGATAAAGCTGTACGAGTCCTGCGGCTTCGTGCAGGAAGCGGTACTGAAAAGCCATGGGCTGCGCAACGGCGACTATGTGGACACCCTCGTGATGGCGCGCCTTCACCCCAAGCCGCCGCGCCTGCGGCCGGAGATTCAACCGTGACTCGAATCCGATCCGCCCTTCTGCTTGCCGGGCTGACCCTGCTCGGCGCCTGCGGCTTCCACCTGCGCGGCCCGCAGCCGCTGCCGTTCAAGTCGATCCACCTGGGCGTGTCGGCCTACAGCGAATCAGGCGCCAACCTGCGCCGGCAGATCGCAGCCAACGGCGGCACCAAGATCGTGGACAGCCCGGCCGAAGCCGAAGTCAGCCTGGTGATCCTTCAGGATGTGAAGGAGAAGATCATCCTGAGCCTGAACACCGACGGCCGTGTGCGTGAATACGAGCTGCGCGACCGCATCGTGTTCAAGGTGGTCGATCGCGGCGGGCGCGAAGTGATCCCGGCCACCGAAGTCGCCACGAAGCGCGAGATGACCTTCAACGACGCACTGGTGCTGGCGAAGGAACAGGAAGAAGCGCAGTACTACCGCGAGATGGAAAACGACCTGATCCAACGCGTGCTGCGCCGCATGGCTGCCGCACCGTGGCCGCTGCCGGAGTTGCCGGCCACCCAATCGGCGCCGACGCGCTAAGCAGATGGCGGTTCGGCCGGAACAGCTCGCCAGCCAGCTTGAACGCGGCCTCGCGCCGCTCTACATCGTGCATGGCGACGAACCACTGCTGGTGCTCGAAGCCGGCGACGCGATCCGCGCTGCAGCACGCACCCGTGGCATCGACGAACGCGAAGTGCTGGTCGTCACCCAGGGCTTCAAGTGGAACACCCTGGAGATGGCCGCGGGCAACTTGTCCCTGTTCGGCTCCAGCAAGCTGATCGACCTGCGTATCCCGACCGGAAAACCGGGCCGCGAAGGCGGCGAGGCGCTGCAGCGCTACGTCAAACACCTCGACCCGCAAGGCGTCATCACGCTGATCACGCTGCCGCAACTCGACTGGGCTGCCCGCAAGGCCGCATGGTTCGTCGCGCTGCTCGAAGCCGGCGTCGAAGTCGAATGCAATGCGCCGGCCCTGCCCCAGTTGCCGGACTGGCTGGCCGGGCGGCTGGCACGCCAGAAGCAGCGCGCACCGCGCGATGCGCTGGAATTCATTGCCCAGCACGTCGAAGGCAACCTGCTCGCCGCACATCAGGAGTTGCAGAAGCTCGGCCTGCTGTTCGAACCAGGCGAGCTGACGCTTGAGCAGGTGCAGGACTCGGTGCTGAACGTCGCGCGTTACGACACGGAAAAGCTGCGCCTCGCCCTGCTCGAAGGCGACCCCGCCCGCCTGACCCGTCTGATCGAAGGTTTGCAAGGCGAAGGCGCGGCGCCACCGCTGGTGCTGTGGGCGATGGCGACCGAGATCCGCACGCTGGCGCTGCTGCGCGCAGGGCAAGACAGCGGTCAACCGCTCGCGGCGCTGTTCAAGCGCGAGCGGGTGTTCGACCGCGAGAAACAGGCTCTGATTCAGCGCGCCCTGCCACGTCTGCCGCTCGGCACACTGCGCGCGGCGCTGATGCATGCCGCCCGCGTCGACCGCATCATCAAGGGTGTCGGCGATGGTGAGCTCTGGAACGAATTCCTGCAGTTGGCTTTGCGCCTGGCGAACACGCCACGGCGCCGGCGAGCCTGACACGGGAAGCGTGGACAAAAAAATGGCGACCTGAGGTCGCCGAGCTTTTGTTATTCACCCTTGCGCCGAAGCGGTGGGTGTCTGTACGCGCAGTCCGTTGTTTGAAGCGGCGGTTATTCTCGCTCGCCATTGGGTGACAGGAACAGCCCGGTGCGCACGGCTGGCGTCATGACAAGGGGGAGGAGCCATGCGCGTCCCGATGCGGGGAGGGAGGGATTTCACCGGGAAGCTCTGTGCGTCTCCGGGCGTCCGTCAGGGTTAACCCTAATCCACCTTCCGCACCAAAGCAAGGAAATCGCCATTCAATATTTTTATGGCATCGCCGGCACCAAGCGCCGCAAGCCCTTGAATGGAAAAGCGGCGGCTCCGTAGAGCCGCCGCATTCCAATTGAACTCACCGCCCAATCAGGCGGGAGCTCCCTGCGCTCCCGATGCGTCAGCCAAGCGGCCTGGCATCGGGCCTCCCCCCAGGGGGGCCCGGGTCGGAAGCGCAGTCAGTCTCCCCCGAGACGTTCTTACTTCTTCTTCATCGGCGGCAGATCGGTACAGGTGCCTTCGAAGACCTCTGCCGTCATGCCGATCGACTCACCCAGCGTCGGGTGCGGGTGGATCGTCTTGCCGATATCCACCGCGTCACAACCCATCTCGATCGCCAGGGCGATCTCGCCGATCATGTCGCCCGCGTTCGGGCCGACGATGCTGCCGCCGACCACGCGATGCGTCTCTTCGTCGAAGATCAGCTTGGTGAAGCCGTAATCGCAGCCGTTCGCGATGGCTCGACCCGAAGCGGCCCACGGGAACTTCGCCACGTTGATCTTGCGGCCACTCGCCTTGGCATCGATCTCGGTCACGCCAACCCAGGCGACTTCCGGCTCGGTGTAGGCCACCGACGGAATGATCGTCGCGTCGAAGAAGGACTTCTGGCCGGCTGCCACTTCCGCGGCGACGTGTGCTTCATGCACGCCCTTGTGCGCCAGCATCGGCTGGCCGACGATGTCGCCAATACCGAAGATATGCGGCACATTGGTGCGCTGCTGCTTGTCGACCGGGATGAAGCCGCGGTCGGTGACATGCACACCGGCCTTCTCGGCACCGATCTTCTTGCCGTTGGGGCTGCGGCCCACAGCGGAGAGGATCAGGTCGTACTTCTGCTCGTCGGCCGGAGCATTCTCGCCTTCGAACTTCACCAGGATGCCGTCCGGCCGGCAGGTCACACCCACCGTGCGGGTCTTCAGCATGACCTTGTCGAAGCGGTGCAGGTTCTGCTTTTCCCAGACCTTGACCGCATCACGGTCGGCACCGGTCATCAGGCCTTCCAGCGCTTCGACCACGTCGATGCGCGCGCCCAGCGCCGAATACACCGTCGCCATTTCCAGGCCGATGATGCCGCCGCCGATCACCAGCATGCGCTTCGGAACCTGGCGCAGTTCCAGCGCGCCGGTGGAATCGACAATACGCGGATCGTCCGGCAGGAAGGGCAGCTTCACCGCCTGCGAACCAGCCGCGATGATGGCCTTCTGGAAGCGGATGACCTTCTTCTCGCCGCTCAGCTCGGAGCCCGAACCGCTGGTCAGCGCCACTTCGAGGTGGTAGGCGTCGAGGAACTGACCGTAGCCGCGAACGATATCGACCTTGCGCGCCTTGGCCATGCCGGCGAGGCCACCGGTCAGCTTGCCGATGACCTTTTCCTTGTGCGCACGCAGGCGGTTCAGATCCACCGTGGGCTTGTCGAAGGCGACGCCCACGTCGGCAAAGTGCGAGGCCTCCTCGATCACGTTCGCCACGTGCAGCAACGCCTTGGACGGGATACAGCCGACGTTCAGGCACACGCCGCCCAGCGTCGGGTAGCGTTCAACCATCACGGTCTTCATGCCGAGGTCGGCCGAGCGGAAGGCGGCGGAGTAGCCGCCGGGGCCAGCGCCCAGCACCAGCATTTCGCACTCGATATCGACTGCGCCGCTGTAGCTGCCGGCAGGCAGCGGGGCCGCCGGGGCTGCCGCAGGAGCCGGAGCAGCAGCGGGCGCTGCGGGCTTCGGCGCTTCGGCGGCAGCTTGGGAAACTGCGGCAGCAGCAGCCGCTTCCAGCGTCAGCACCACGGCACCTTCGCCTACGCGGTCGCCCACCTTGACCTTGAGCTCCTTGACGACGCCGGCAGCCGGGCTCGGCACATCCATCGTCGCCTTGTCGGATTCGAGCGTCAGCAGCGCGTCTTCGGCCTTGACGGTGTCACCCGGCTTGACCGCGATCTCGATGATCGGCACATCCTTGAAGTCGCCGATGTCCGGCACCTTCACTTCGATAATCTGGCTCATCCTTGAGGTCTCCGGCTCAGAGCAGCACGCGGCGGAAGTCCTGCAGCACGCCGGCGAAGTAAGCATTGAAACGGGCAGCCTCGGCACCGTCGATGACGCGGTGATCCCACGACAGCGACAGCGGCAGCATCAGGCGCGGTACAAAGGCCGAGCCGTCCCACACCGGGCGGATCTGCGACTTGCAGACACCCATGATGGCGACTTCTGGCGCGTTGATGATCGGCGTGAAGTACACGCCACCGATACCGCCCAGCGAGCTGATCGTGAAGCAGCCGCCCTGCATCTGGTCGGGCTTGAGCTTGCCGTCGCGTGCGAGCTTCGCCAGTTCGCCCATTTCCTGTGCGATCGCGGAGACGCCCTTCTTGTCCGCATCGCGGATCACCGGCACAACCAGGCCGTTCGGCGTGTCGGCAGCGAAACCGATGTGGTAGTACTGCTTGAGCACCAGGTTGTCGCCGTCGAGCGAGGCGTTGAAGGTCGGGAACTTCTTCAGCGCCGCAACCGCCGCCTTGATCATGAACGCGAGCATGGTCAGCTTGACGCCACTCTTCTCGAGTTCCTTGTTCATCTGCACGCGGAAGGCTTCCAGATCGGTGATGTCCGCGTCGTCATGGTTGGTGACGTGCGGGATCTGGACCCAGTTGCGGTGCAGGTTGGCGCCAGAGATCTTCTTGATGCGCGACAGCGGCTTGGCGTCGACCGGGCCGAACTTGCTGAAGTCGACCTTCGGCCACGGCAGCAGGTTGAGCTCGCCACCACCGGTGACGCCGCCACCTGCCGCGCCCGCCGATCCGGCCGGCACCAGCGCGCCGGTCGAGATCTGGCTGAACACGCCCTTGATGAAGTTCTGCACGTCTTCGTGCAGCACGCGGCCCTTGGGCCCGGTGCCCGGCACCTTGGCGATGTCGACGCCCAGGTCGCGCGCGAAACGGCGCACCGACGGGCTGGCGTGAGCCTTGCCGGCCGGCGCGGTGATCGCCGGCGCAGCGGCAACCGGAGCAGCCACGGCGGGCGCGGCAGCGGGTGCAGCAGCCACCGGTGTGGGGGCCGCAGCAGGCGCCGGAGCCGGCGCCACTGCAGCGGCCGGCACGGCAGCGCCGCCCGCAGCCTCGATCACCAGGATCAGCGCGCCTTGCGACACGCGATCACCGACCTTGACCTTCACATCCTTGACGACGCCAGCCACCGGCGTCGGTACATCCATCGTTGCCTTGTCGGATTCGAGCGTGACCACCGGTGCGTCGGCGGCGACCGTGTCGCCCACCTTCACCGCCACTTCGATCACCGGCACATCGGCAAAGTCGCCAATATCCGGCACCGTCACTTCGACCAGACCACCGCCGGCAGCCGGTGCGGCTGGCGCAGGAGCAGCCGCGACAGGGGCCGGCGCCGCGGGTGCAGGGGCTGCAGGGGCTGCAGCGGCGG
>NZ_JABCJM010000007.1:0-184179 GCF_013184235.1 Niveibacterium sp. COAC-50 | reverse complement strand
GAAACCTTGGGACTACCCAGCCTTGCGCCACGGTAGGAATTCAATTCATCGAACCGCCGGATACGTGACCCGTACGTCCGGTGGTGTGGGAGGGAGGGGCCGCGAGGTTCCTTCCTATCCCGATTAGCAGTCGGGAACCCTCATGACTATTCGTAGGCAAAACGCAGTATTCGGCAACGACCAAGTCCAGCAAGCCCTTGCCGAAGACCTTTCTCAGAAAAACGCTTCCGCACGTACGGTTCCGGCTGTCTATCGGTTTGATGAGCTCCAATGCCTCGAACGCTGGGAGCGTGCGATCTTGGTTGCTGAGGCGAAGCGGTACGCGATGCGGCAACCTAAGGTTCTGGCGCTTTGGGCCTTGCTGGGTGCTGTCGCCGGTTATTTCGCGTCCATCTGCCTACGCGAACGGCTTCTGATTCCTGCGGTCGCGGCTTGGGTGGGGGCGGCGGCGCTCATGGCACCAGTCTACTTCTATCGACGGAGCGTCATGAGAGCGTACATCCGTCAGAAGGTTTCAACCATGCAGCAAAGAGCAGACTAAGGGGCGCCTCGGTGACGGCTTACTTTGCAGCCAGCGGGACGCCAAATTTCTGCGCAGTTTGTTCCCCTCCGCTGCGCTTTCCTGCTGGTTACTTTCGACGCTAGGCGAAACCATGGCCGACCATATTCCTACCTCCGGCACCAATCACGAGATCGCTTCATGGATCTGGCACAACCTGGTGCCAAAGAATGGACAGGCAAGCACCGTCCAGGGGGAACTTCTGCGGGCTATTGAGAAGTTGCGTTGGGAGGCTCAGGAGAATGGAAACATCAATTGGGATGAGGGTTTCATCATTCTCATAGACTTCCTGGAGAACACGCTGGCACAGCCCAGCCTATTCAGCCCGAAGGACTGCGAAGCAATTCGCCAGGACTTGAGTCGGCTCCGGAGCTTTAAGCCTATCGTCGATGAGCCAGATGACTTCGACGAGGAAGGTCTACCTTACGTCGATGACGATCTGTATGACCGACTCACGGACTTTGTTGTGGCGTTCTCGAAAGCAAACCCGGAGACCATTCCACACCCTTCCAATCCAAAGCTGATGCGGTAGCCACCAAGTGATGATGCAATCGCATTCCCCTGTATCGGCACGAGCAAAAACTTGGCAGCGCTTGCTGGTTGCCTCCGCGCGAAGCGCTTCGGCCGCCCCTCACCTCCACGCCAGGCATTCATGAAAAGTCTCTCGATTGGTGACCTTATCGTCGACAACTTCGGACGAGAAGGCATTGTTTATTCAAAAGAGAGGCGGCCGAGCGCCAAATGGCTCGCAGAGCAAGAAGACAGCCGTGTCAAACAGTCACCCGGCCCTTGGTGGAGGGTTCTCCCCTTGGACGGCGGTGCAGCGATCGTTCCCGCAGAGCTCGGCACCTTTGTTCGCCGCGCCAGCATTGACGATCTGCTCAAACTGGTTCTGGCTCAACAGTCAGAGCATGCCGGCACCGTCACGCTTCTTGAGTTATTCAAGGCGCTCAGCAAGCAAGCTGCGCCTGGTGTTGGGCGCGATGCTTGACGTTGCGGTCACGGCCTTTCCTGCCGCTGGCTTCCGCTGGACATCCTGCAAGCGGGTTACTCCTCGCCGTTAGCCGCCGCATGAAACTCCTTTTGCCCGTCGAGTATCAGCAGGATTTGGAATCGCTATTTCTTTCGGTCAGAGAATCTGTGCTTGCCGCATGCCCGGATGCTCAGGTGGAGCATATTGGCTCGTCGGCGATTCCGGGGGCGATATCGAAGGGCGATCTTGACGTGTGTGTGCTGGTGGCGCCCGCGCTGCACAGCCATGCCGTCGCGGCGCTGCAGGCATCCGGCTACGTGATCAAGGTCGACACACTGCGTACGCCCGAGCTTTGCATGCTGGAGTCACCGAGCCACGACTACGACGTAGCGCTTCAGGTTGTGGCCGCCGGATCGAGGTTCGAGTTCTTCATGCATTTCCGCGATGCTTTGTGCCGCGACCCCGAACTCGTGAAGGAATACAACGCACTCAAGCTTCAATACTGCGATCGTCCACCGGCCGAATACCGTGGTGCGAAAGCGCAGTTCATTGCCTCGGTACTCGGCTTGGTCTAGCCCTTCCTACAGGCGAGCCAGGCCAAAGCGGTGGTCCGCATCCGAATGCCAGTCAGAAATCCATTTGCCATGACCCGTCACCCGACCAGAAGCGTTCTCGCAGTCACCACCCAACTTGGCCTGTTGCTGTGTCTATCAATCGTGGCGTGCGGATGTTCAGCTGTCGCCGAAGTCGCATACGACGCAGGCCTTGAGCGCGAGAAAGAGAAGTGCGAACGCGAGTTCTCGATGCCTGATCGAACGGAATGCATCAGCGGCGTACAGCGCAGCGAACGGCAGGCCGCGGCGCTGCGGGGCCAGCAGTGACCCGAGCTCGAAATGAAGTCTGCTCGCCTCAACGCGCCGACCCGATGCCCAGCGGCCGATTCAAGCAGAGGCCCATGCTCTGCGCGGCGGTGTCGCCGCAAGCACGTCGCAACGCGGGCCTCGTTTAGCAAGAGCGGTCGCTGATACGCCATGTCCGCCACCCTAGCGTTCGAAACAAGTCGTTGGCGTATTCGGCCGGCCGTCGCCAGCGACCTCCCTGCGCTGGCGTGCGCCGTAGCTAGCCCCGAGTTTCCGCAAGACTTGCCCCTCGCCCGCCTATACAAAGCCGGCGAGTTGGCGGAATGGCTTGAGGAGTTCTGCGACTACGCGGAGGAACCCAAGCTGTGGTCGATTACGACGCGATCATCGCAAACGTGCATTGGCCAGATTGCGCTCTTCGCGGAGGGGTCACCGGGCACGTACTGGCTTTCGTACTGGCTTGCCCCCGAGTATTGGGCGAGGGGCATCGCCAAGGAATGCATCGCGGCGCTGCTTCATCGCAAGGCTGGAACACCTGCGTATCGAGTCGCGGTCGCTGCCGTGGCGGAGGCCAACCACCGTAGTATCTCCGTCCTGCGTGGGCTGGGCTTCAAGGAGACTACGAAGGCACTCACCAAAGCAGTCATTCCGCCTCGCCACATCTGCTTCGCCCTCGAAATCGGAACCGAGCGTGCTGCCTGACAATCGCCTTCGCCACGCCGCAAGGCAATTCGCCTCCTACCGTTCCGGCCCAACACCGACGATGTCGGCGTTCGCGTTCGAAGCTCCGAATCCAGCGCCTTACCTATCCGTTAAACACGGTCCCGTTCCGGGGCCCATCACAGACCAAGGAATACCCCATGCGATTTGCTCCCTTTGCCCTTGCTGTTCTCCTCAACGTCGCCGTGCTGCCGGCCTTCGCGGCGGACCGTCCGGCCAGCGAAGCGTCGGTCAAGCGCCTCATCGAGGTCACCGACTCGAAGAAGCTGGTAGACAACGTGATGCTGCAAATGGATTCGATGATGAAGGCTTCCATGAAGCAGGCGTTGGCGGATCAGGCGTTCACCGCTGAGCAAGAAAAGGTGATGCTTGAGACGCAGGACAAGCTGGCGGGCCTGGTGAAGGATGAACTGAAATGGGAAGCCCTCGAACCGATGTTCCTCGACATCTACCAGAAGTCATTCACCCAGAAAGAGGTGGATGGGATGCTGTCGTTCTATAAGTCGCCGGCGGGCCAGGCGGTCATCAAGAAGATGCCGCAGGTGATGCAGACCACAATGCAGATCATGCAGGGGCGCATGTCCAAGCTCCTGCCGAAGATCCAGCAGATCACCGCAGAAGGGGCCGAAAAGATGAAGGCCGTTTCGCCGCAGCCGAACAGCTGATGCCTAGCCCGTGGGCAATGCGGTAGGCAGCCCACACGCCTTGCGGCATTATCTGCAACGGCGTCGCGCCGCATCGACGCCGAGCTCTCAACGCAACCGCTCAGCAAGGCCCGCGATGCCGATTGAACTCGACAAACTCGACCGCCAGCAGGCCGTCGAGTCCATCCAGCGATACTTCTCCGAGAACATGGAAGCGCCGATCGGGAACATGACGGCGGGTGCGCTGTTGAACTTCTTCCTCGAAGAGATCGGCCCCAGCATCTACAACAAGGCCGTCGCGGATGCACGCGCACGCATGCAGGCTCGCCTCGACGACCTCGAATTCGAAGTGCAGGAAGACGTCTTCACGTACTGGCGGAAGTTCGACAAGGCGCGCGGCAAGAAGGGTCAGAGATGAACGGGGCGAAACGCATGAGTGGGTTTCTCCGCCGCTCTGAGCGTTGGGCTTCATTCCATTCAGCCCAAGCTACCGGGCTGCGATGGTTTTGACTTTGTTTCCCGTCGAGAGCGCCGAGTGGCGCAGCGGGGTCGGGGGATCGGCGCGCAGCGCCGACGG
This sequence comes from Niveibacterium sp. COAC-50, assembly GCF_013184235.1. NCBI lineage: Bacteria > Pseudomonadati > Pseudomonadota > Betaproteobacteria > Rhodocyclales > Rhodocyclaceae > Niveibacterium > Niveibacterium sp. COAC-50. The sequence continues at coordinate 179,846 of NZ_JABCJM010000007.1, read as the reverse complement.
CGAGGACTGTTTGAGGCCCGCGGGGCCGAGTTTCGCAGCCGCCCGACGTCGCGAGCACGCGAGGGAGGTCAGGCGCAAAGCGCCTGACCGCGAACGCCGGGCGGCACTCTTTGCTTACTTTCTGGTGCTGTTGCCAGAAAGTAAGACGCCCGCCGGGGGCGGTACCCCGGCCGACGCGCCGTTGCCATGCGGCGGCGCTTGCGAAGGCGTTGGGCTTCGCTGCGCTCACCCCAACCCACGGCACTAGATTTTACGAACAAGGTTGATGGTCACCATGGAGGCCGTATGTCGGTTCGTCTCGAAACGGTAGAAATTCGGAATTACAAATCATGCAAAGACACGAAGATCCAACTAGAACGGTTCACACCGCTAATAGGCTATAACAACTCAGGCAAGTCCAATATCATTTCCGCAATCCAGTGGCTGTTACGGAAATCCGTCTTGGATGAAGAATCGTTCAACGATATGCAACTACCTGTAGAGGTCATTGGGCGAGTTATCGGCGTCTCTGTGCAAGCACTCTCCACCCTGACCCCGGAGCAGCAACAGAAAATCCAGCCGTACATTGACAATGAGGCTCTGACTCTAAAGCGTGTGCAGCCGTGCCCCGGAGGCAAGGCTACGGATATCAAACTGCACATCCTTAATCCAGCCAACTCACAATGGACAGCAAATCCAACCGGCATTGACAACGCTATTTCTTCACTGCTGCCAGAGCCAATACGAATTGGCGCAATGGAAGATGCAGCCGAAGACTCGGCGAAGGCAAAGAACACGACAACAATTGGGAAGCTACTTTCCGAATTCATTGAGCCCGTTCGACGGGCTCATGAGGCAGACATAAACCAGCACCTAGGCCAAGTTGAGAAGCAACTCTCAGCCGACGGAGCATCACGGCTTGCAGAGTTCAATACAATTGACCAATCCATAAATCACAAGATAAACGATCTATTTCCTGGCATTGGCGTTAAGCTGCATTTTCCCGTCCCCAGCATGGAAGATCTGATCAAGGCCGGGACCGTAAAGGTTTATGAAGACGCAGGAATTTCGCGCGGCTTCTCGGCCTATGGGCACGGCGCCCAAAGGGCCATTCAAATGGCTCTTGTCAGGCACTTGGCTGAAGTAAAGCGCGGCGTTGGGCAGGCAGGTGGAACCACACTGCTTCTTATAGACGAGCCTGAACTATATCTTCACCCTTTTGCGGTTGAGCACATTCGAGAGGCACTCAAAACACTCTCTGAGAATGGGTATCAGATCGTCGCCTCAACTCACTCAGCACAAATGGTTAAGGCCAAAGACGCGCAACACTCTCTGCTTATCCGAAAATCACCAGCCAAAGGGACATTTGCGCGTCGACGATTGCGTGACGCGATCCAGATAGCGGTACCAGATTCGACGCATGCAATGGAACAGCTATTTACCCTAGGGCATGCAAGCCAATTACTGTTTTCAGACAAGGTACTGCTAACGGAGGGAAAAACAGAACTGCGCCTACTTCCGGCGATCTTTGAGCACATCAATACCAGAACGCTTGGACAAAACAAGATCGCGCTGATTGCGCAGAGCGGTGTAAACGACACCAAGAAATCAATGCAGATCCTGCAAGAAATGGATCTTCCATCGAAGGCGATCGTTGATCTTGATTATGCGTTCAAGGGCGGACATAGCCATGGATTTGTCCCACCAGGAAATGCACATGTTGCCGAGATCAAGCGGATTCTTGCGCGTCTTGAGGCTGCGAAACGAATAACCCTTGACCAGGCTGGCCTTCCCACGAAGGGGGTTGTAAAAGCCTCGGAGGCTTACGCCATCCTGGCGAAGGAGTTAGATGCGGCACCGCATATCGACGCGCTTCACAATCTCCTTCTTGGGCAGGACATCTGGCTCTGGAAAAAGGGATCAATCGAGGATCATCTTGGCTTGCAGTCGAAAGACGAGCGGGCGTGGGCGCACTTTCAGACTGAACTCGATCGAGTTGGAATACAAGCGCTGTGCCCTGATCCCCAAAGCGTGGTTGACATGGTTGCATGGGTGGCAGCGTGAGATTTGGCCATTGTCTGCAGCAAACTTCCCTAAGGGGCCTTAGCTGAGTTCAAACGAGATCTACGCAAAGAGCAGAGCCGCCCAACAGGGCGGTTTTTGCATTCCGGCTGCAGGATTTTCAACCCGCGCGATCTCTAGTTCGCCGCCTCAAACACAAACCGGATCGTCCCCTTCCCCACTTGCCCTGGCCGCAGGATGCAACCGGACCAGGTGCGCTGGTTGGGGCTGTCGGGCGGGTAGCCGGGTTCGAGGGCGATGCCGGCGTGGGCGGTGTAGTGCTTGCCGCCGCGGGCGGGGATGCCGGCAAGGAAGTTGCCGGTGTAGCACTGGATCGCGGGTTGGTCGGTGTAGACGCGCATCGTGAGCTTCCAGTCTGCGGAGGCGAGTTCGGCGGCCGGCACGGTGGCGTGGCGGCAGTCCTCATTGAGCAGGAAACTGTGGTCGTAGCCGGCGCCGTTGCGCAGTTGTTCGTTCTCTTTGACCGCGTCGGGCCAGGCGCTGCCGATGCGGCAGGGTGAGCGGAAGTCGAAAGGCGTACCAGCAACCTCGGCCGGCTCGCCCAGGGGCGCCAGCGTAGCGTCGACCGGCACGTAGCGCTCGGCGGCGATCTTCAGCGTCTGGGTGCGGATGTCGCCATCGGGCGCGACGCCGTCGAGGTTGAAGTAGGCGTGGCTGGTCAGCGCGATCGGGCAGGCCTTGTCGACTTCTGCCGTGAAGTCGATCTGCACCGTGCCGGCGTCGGTGAGTGCGTAGCGCACCTGCACCTGCGCACGGCCGGGGAAGCCCTGGTCGCCATCGGGCGAATCAATCGCCAGCACCAGCTCGGTCGCGCTGTGCGAGACGAGCGTCCAGCGCTGGCGGTCGAAGCCTTCCGGCCCCCCGTGCAGGTTGTTGGGGCCGTTGTTGGCGGAGAGCAGGTATTCCTGCCCGTCGAGGGTGAAGCGGGCGTCGGTGATGCGGTTGGCGTAGCGGCCGATGATCGCGCCGAGGTACGCAGTCTGACCCGCGTAGTCCGCGGCGCTGTCGCAGCCGAGCAGCACCTCGCGCTGCGCGCCACCGGCGAGCGGCACTTCACAGGACAGCCAGGTGGCCCCGATGTCCATCACCGCGATGCGCAGACCGCCCGGGTGCTCCAGTTTGAAGATGCGTGCCGCTGCCGTGTTCATCATGCTTCCCCTGCTCCGTCTGTTGCGCGGCACACGTACACCGTGGCCGGTTTGCCTTCTGGCGAGCGGTACTGGGCCGCCACCGCCGCTTCCACCGCGGCGACTTGCGCCAGCGGCACCAGCGCGACGACGCAGCCGCCGAAGCCGCCGCCCGTCATGCGCACGCCACCATCGTCGCCGATCACGTTCTTGACGATGTTGACCAGGGTGTCGATGGGCGGCACGGTGATCTCGAAATCGTCGCGCATCGAGGCGTGCGAGGCGGCCATCAGCGCGCCCATGCGGCGCAGCTCGCCGGCGGCCAGCGCGTCGGCGGCAGCCAGGGTGCGGGCGTTTTCGGTGACGACGTGGCGGGCACGGCGGTAGGTGAGCGCGTCGAGCCCGGCCTTGCCGGCTTCCAGCGCGGCTTCGTCGATGTCGCGCAGCGCCTTGACGCCGTAGTGGCGCGCGGCGGCTTCGCACTGCTCGCGGCGGGTGTTGTACTCGCTGTCGACCAGACCGCGGCGCACGTTGGAGTTCAGGATCATCACCGCGACGCCTTCGGGCAGCGCGACGGCGCGGGTCTCCAGCGAGCGGCAGTCGATCAGCAGCGCGTGGGCGGCCTGGCCCTGCGCGGAGATCAGCTGGTCCATGATGCCGCAGTTGCAGCCGACGAACTGGTTCTCGGCCTGCTGGCCGTTCAGTGCGAGTTCGGTGGCCGACACCGGCAGCTTGAACAGGGTCTTGAAGGCCTGACCGACGGCGACTTCGAGCGCCGCAGAGGACGAGAGCCCCGCGCCCTGCGGCACGTTGCCGGAGATCACCAGATCCGCGCCGCCGAGCTTCAAGCCACGGGCGAGCAGGAACTTGACGACGCCGCGCACGTAGTTGGCCCACATGGCGTCGTCGCGCGGCACGATCTCGGCGTCCAGATCGAATTCGTCGGTCGCGTCTTCATAGTCGGCGGCGATGACGCGCACGATGCGGTCGGCGCGCACGCGGCCGGTGACCGCGGTTTCGTAGTCGATCGCGCAGGGCAGCACGAAGCCGTCGTTGTAGTCGGTGTGCTCACCGATCAGGTTCACCCGGCCCGGCGCGCGGACGGTGATGCCGCCATCGCCGAAGTGCTTGGCGAAAGTCTCGCGGGTGCGTTGTTGCGGGGTGCTCATGCTGCACTCTCCAGGAAGTGGACGTCGCTGACCGCGCGCAGCTTTTCGGCGGCCTGTTCGGCGGTGAGATCGCGTTGCGCCTCGGCCAGCATCTCGTAGCCGACCATGAACTTGCGCACCGTCGCCGAACGCAGCAGCGGCGGGTAGAAGTGCGCGTGGAGTTGCCAGTGCTCGGCGCTGGCTTCGTCGCCGAAGGGCGCGCCATGCCAGCCCATCGAGTACGGGAAGGAGCACTGGAACAGGTTGTCGTAGCGGCTGGTGAGCTTCTTCAGCGCGATCGCGAGGTCGGCCTTCTGCGCGGGCGATAGCTCGGTGATGCGGCGCACGTGGGCAGCCTTGGGCATCAGCAGGGTCTCGAAGGGCCACGCGGCCCAGTAGGGCACGACGGCGAGCCAGTGTTCGGTCTCGACCACGGTACGGGCGCCATCGGCGACTTCACGCGCGGCGTAGTCCAGCAGCAGCGGGCGGCCGTTCTTCGCGAAGTACTCGGCCTGCGTGCGCTGCTCGGCGGCGGCTTCGTTCGGCAGGAAGCTGTTGGCCCAGATCTGGCCGTGCGGGTGCGGGTTGGAGCAGCCCATCATCGCGCCCTTGTTCTCGAAGACCTGCACCCAGGGGTAGGTCTTGCCGAGGTCGGCGGATTCCACCTGCCAGGTGTCGATGACGTGCCCGATCGCTTCCAGCGACAACTCGGGCAGCGACTTGCTGTGGTCCGGCGAGAAGCAGATCACCCGGCTGGTGCCGCGTGCGCTCTGCAGCTGGAACAGCGGGTCGGCCGATTCGGGCGCGGCCGGCGTGTCGGTCATCAGGGCGGCGAAGTCGTTGGTGAAGACGAAGGTGTGCGCGTAGTCGGGGTTGGTTTCGCCGGTGACGCGCTTGTTGCGGGCGCACAGGTAGCACTCTGGGTCGTGCGCGGGGCGCGCGCTGCGATCCGGCGTCTCTTGCTGGCCTTGCCAGGGGCGCTTCGCGCGGTGCGGCGAAACCAGCACCCAGTCACCCTTGAGCGGGTTGTAGCGGCGATGCGGGTGATCGATCGGGTCAAACATCTGGGGTACCTCTTTCCTTCAAATTCAAGATTCGGACAGCCGGGTGACGATTCACGTTCAGGCGTCCTGATAGCCGTTCGGATTCTTTGATTGCCAGTTCCAGGTGTCGCGCGTCATGTCGTCGAGGCTGCGCGTGGCGCGCCAGCCCAGTTCGCGTTCGGCGTACGCCGGGTCGGCCCAGCATTCGGCGATGTCGCCGGGGCGGCGATCGACGAGCTTGTAGGGCAGCTCGCGGCCGACCGCGCGGCCGAAGGCGGCGACCATTTCGAGCACGCTGTTGCCGTGGCCGGTGCCGAGGTTGAACACATGCACGCCTGCCTTGCCCTGGCGGGCCTTCAGCGCGGCGATGTGGCCGTCGGCGAGATCCATCACATGGATGTAGTCGCGCACGCCGGTGCCGTCCGGCGTCGGGTAGTCGCTGCCATACACCGAGAGATACTCGCGGCGGCCGACGGCGACCTGCGCCAGATACGGCATCAGGTTGTTCGGGATGCCTTGCGGGTCTTCACCCATCAGCCCGCTGGGATGCGCGCCGACCGGGTTGAAGTAGCGCAGCAGGGTCACCGACCAGTCCGGCGTGGCGTGCTGGAAGTCGGTCAGCACCTGCTCCATCATCAGCTTGGTCCAGCCGTAGGGGTTGGTGGCGCGGGTCGGGAAGTCCTCGCGGATTGGCACCGAGGCCGGGTCGCCGTAGACGGTGGCGGAGCTGCTGAAGACGAAGTTCTTCACGCCGGCCGCACGCATCGCCTCGAGCAGCACGAAGGTGCCGCCGAGGTTGTTCTCGTAGTACGCCAGCGGCTTGGCGACCGACTCGCCGACCGCCTTCAGCGCGGCGAAGTGGATCACCGCTTCGATCTTGTGCTCGGCAAAGATGCGGTCGAGCAAGGCGTGGTCGCGGATGTCGCCCGCATACAGCGTCGGGCGGTGGCCCGCGATCTGCTCGATGCGGTCGAGCACCTTGGGGCTGGCGTTGCAGAAGTTGTCGACGATCACCGGCTCGTAGCCGGCGCCGATCAGTTGCACGCTGGTGATGCTGCCGATGTAGCCGGCGCCGCCGGTCACGAGGATCTTCATGGTCTTCCTTTCGCGGCGCAGGCGTTACCGGCGCCGTTCTTGAAAATGGGGGCTGGCCGCCACCACCCCGGGGGGAGGGATTGGGGGATTAGGGTGATGCGGCCAGCGTACTGCACGGTCAGGCCATCTGCACTTCAGGTGCAGCGTGGCGGCTTGTTTCGTTGTTGAGCCAGGGCAGTTTGAAGCCCGCCAGCTCATGGCACGGGCGCGGCAGCGCCTGGCCCGCATCGTCGAACAGGTGGCAGGCGGCAGGCGGTATGCCCAGCGCGACCATCTCGCCGCGCGGCACAGGCTGGTCGCCCTTGGCTTTGGCGATCAGCGCATCGGCCGAGCAGGCTTGTTCGAGGTAGATGAAAGTCGATTCGCCCAGGCGCTCGGCCCACATGACCTGGCGATTCAGCGTCTGCATATCGGTGGCGCCCGGCTGGATGTGCTCCGGCCGCACGCCCAGCGTGACCTTCGCACCCAGCCGCAGGCGCGTCGCGTCGAGTTCGGCTGTCAGCAATTCGCCGGTTTCGATGCGCACCTCGGCGTGTGTCGGGGTGGCGGACACCAGCATTCCGGGAATCAGGTTCATCTTCGGCGAGCCGATGAAGCCGGCCGCGAACAGGTTGCGCGGGCGGTGGTAGAGCTCAAGCGGCGAGCCCACCTGCGCAATGCTGCCGTAGCGCTGGGTGTCCTCGCCGGTGTTCAGCAGCACGATCTTGTCGGCCAGCGTCATCGCTTCCACCTGGTCATGCGTCACGTAGATCATGCTCGCCTTGCCGAGCTTGCGCTGCAGGCGGGCGATCTCGATGCGGGTCTGCACGCGCAGCGCTGCGTCGAGGTTGGAGAGCGGCTCGTCGAACAGGAACACGCCCGGCTCACGCACGATGGCGCGGCCGATCGCCACGCGCTGGCGCTGGCCGCCGGAGAGCTCCTTCGGCTTGCGTTCGAGCAGGTGCTCCACCTGCAGGATGCGCGCGGCCTTGTCCACGCTGCCATCGATCGCCGCCTTGGCGGTGTGCGCCAGGCGCAGCGCGAAGCCCATGTTGCGCGCCACCGTCATGTGCGGATACAGCGCGTAGCTCTGGAACACCATCGCGATACCGCGCGCCGAGGGCGGCAGTGTGTTGACCAGTTTGCCGTCGATCAGCAGGTCGCCCGAGGTGATGTCTTCCAGCCCCGCGACCATGCGCAGCAGCGTCGACTTGCCGCAGCCCGAGGGGCCGACGAATACGCACAGCTCGCCGTCGGCGATTTCGAGATCGACGTCGCGGATCACCGGCACGTTGCCGGCGTAGGTCTTGTTGATGCCGCGGAAGGAAATGCTGGCCATGCTTGGTTCTCCTGATGTGTTGCTGGTGGTGAGCGGGCTCACCACTCCGCGACGCTGCCGTCGGCGTGTCGCCAGACCGGGTTGCGCCAATCGGGCGCATTGCGGCTGGCGGCGATCACGCTTGCCTCGTCGATCTCGACGCCCAAGCCCGGCCGTGGCAGCGCTGCGATGCAACCGCCATCGATGCGGAAGTCTTCGCGGTTAACCACGTAGTCGAGCAGATCTGCGCCCTGGTTGTAATGGATGCCAATGCTGTGTTCCTGCAGCACGGCGTTGTATGCGACGAAATCAAGCTGCAGGCAGGCCGCCAGCGCGATCGGCCCGAGCGGGCAATGCGGTGCGAAGGCCACGTCGTGCGCTTCCGCCATCGCGGCGATCTTGTGGCATTCGGTGATGCCGCCGGCGTGCGAGGGGTCGGGCTGCAGGATCGCGAGGCCGCCCTCGGCCAGCACGCGCTTGAAGTCGAAACGGGAATACATGCGCTCACCGGCCGCCAGCGGAAGCGAGGTGCTGTCGGCGAGCCGGCGGTAGTGCTCGGCCTGCTCGGGCAGCACCGGCTCCTCGACGAAGAGCGGGCGGAAGGGCTCAAGCTCACGCAGCAGCACACGCGCCATCGGCGCGGCGACGCGGCCGTGGAAGTCGATACCGAAGTCGACCCGCTCGCCGAAGGCTTCGCGCACCGCGACGACACGCGCGACGACGGCATCCACCGCGCGCGGGCCAGCGAGCATCGCCAGTTCTTCGCTGCCGTTGAACTTGAAGGTGTCGAAGCCGGCTTCGAGCTGTTCGCCGATCGCGGCGACAAGTTCGGCCGGACGGTCGCCGCCGACCCAGCGGTAGGTGCGCATGCGGTCGCGCACGCGGCCACCGAGCAGCTCGTAGACCGGCACGCCGAGCGCCTTGCCCTTGATGTCCCACAGCGCCTGGTCGATGCCGGCGATCGCACTCATCAGCACCGGGCCGCCGCGGTAGAAGCCGCCGCGGTACAGCGTCTGCCAGATGTCGTTGATCTGTGCCGGGTCGCGGCCGACGACGTATTCGGCCAACTCATGCACCGCGGCTTCCACGGTGCGCGCCCTGCCCTCGATCACAGGCTCGCCCCAGCCGGTGATACCGGCGTCGGTCTCGACCTTCAGGAACAGCCAGCGCGGTGCGACGCGGTAAGTCGTGAAACGGGTGACCTTCATGCTGCAACGGCCTCCAGTGCCGCTTGCAGCGCGATCGCGCGCGCGTAGGTCTGGCGCGCCGTCTGGCCAGCGCGGTAGAGCGCCCCGCCAAGGCCGGCGCCCGTGCAGCCGGCAGCGATGAAGGCCGCCAGGTTGCGCTCGTCGATGCCGCCCACCGCGTACAGCGGTACCGGCGGCAACACCGCGCGCAGCGCCGCAATGAAGCCGGTGCCGAGGCTCGCGGCCGGGAAAATCTTCAAGGCCGCAGCGCCTGCTGCCAGCGCGGCGAAAGCTTCGCTCGGCGTGGCGACGCCAACCACCGCTTCGATGCCCTGCGCTGCCGCCGCATGCACCACCGCATCGTTCAGGTTGGGTGTGAGCACGAAATGCGCGCCGATGCGTGCGACGCGCGATAGCACCGCGGCATCCAGCACCGTGCCGGCGCCGATGCGCATCTGCGTGCCGGCGTAGCCCAGCGCGGCTTCAAGCGAGGCTTCGGCCCCCTGCGCGTTGAGCGGAATCTCCACGGACTCGATGCCCGCTGCGCGCAGCGCATCGAGCTGCGCGGCGACCTCGTGCTCACGCACGCCACGCAGGATCGCAATGATGCGCGGCGTACTCACAGCGAACCTCCGAAACGGGTTTCGGCGAGCCCACGCAAGCCGGGAATCCGCAGTTCGAGCATTGCGCCGGCAAGCGGTTCGCGCCGCTGCAGATCCGGCGGCAGGAAGGCGCGCGCGGTGGCCACATAGAGCCGCTCCAGCGCCGTACCGCCGAAGCCGGGGCACGCCGGCTGGCTCACCGGCAAGATGTATTCGTCGCTGATGCGGCCGCGTGCATCCAGCCGCACCACGCGGCTGCCGCCCCACAGCGCGCACCACACACCGTCGGCGTCGTCGACGACCGCGCCGTCCGGTTCCACGCCGGCGCCGAAGTACGGGCCGAAGGGGCGCACCGCGCTCACGCGGCCAAGCTCGGCGTCGTAGTCGGCGCAGCGCATGCGCGAGTCGAGCGAATCGGCGAAGTGGATCCGCGAGCCGTCGCGGCTGAAGCACAGACTGTTGGTGATCACCACCGGCGGCAACGCCAAGGGCTGCAAATCGCCAGCCGCGGTATAGCGCCAGAAGCTCTCGCGCGGCGTGCGATCGCGTTCGTTCTTCAGGCCGAACACGAAGTTGCCGGCGCGGTCGCAGCGGCCGTCGTTGATCCGCAGGCCGGCACCGATTGGCAACTGACACAGGTCGGTCAGCGTTGCAGTGTCGAGGTCGAAGCTCGCGAGGGTGCGTTCAAGGCCCAGCAGCACGCGACCGGGCCGTTCACCCAGCGCGAAGCAGGCGAGCCGCGACGGCATTGCCCAGCGCTGGACTTCGCCGCTGGCGGGCGTCCAGGCGTAGAGGCAGCGGCCCTCGATATCGGTCCACAGCAGGCGGGCGGCGTCGGCATCCCAATGCACGCATTCGCCCAGCTCGCAGCGCAAGCCGGTAAGCGAGAACGGCACGGCCGCGATCGGCGGTGTGACGATGCCGTTCATGACCAACCCCCGTCGATAACGAAGTCCTGCCCGGTGCACATCGCGCTGTCGTCCGCCGCGAGGAACAGCGCGAGGCGCGCCACATCCCCCACCTGAAGACGCTGGCGCAGACATTGATTGCGTTCGATCTCTTCGTCGGCACCGGGGCCGACCCACAGCTTGAGCTGGCGTTCGGTCATCACCCAGCCAGGCACCAGCGTGTTCACCCGCACCCCGGCGGCGCCGAACTCGCGTGCGAGGCTGCGCGTGAGGCCGTGGATCGCCGCCTTTGCGGCGGCATACAGCGGATAGCCCGGCGCCTTGATCATCCAGCCATTGGAGCCGACGTTGATGATCGCGCCGCGCCCCGCCGCACGCATATCGGGGAACACCGCCTGCGCGGCGAAGAAGTGATGGCGCAGGTTCACCGCGAAGGCATGCTCCCAGTACTGCGGGCTTACCTCGCCGACGGTATGGCGTTCGTCGTTCGCGGCGTTGTTGATCAGCACCTCGATGCCGCCGCGCGTGCTGCGCGCCTGCACGATAGCCGCCTCCAGCGCCGCCACGTCGCACACATCGCAGGGGACAAACAGCGGGCGATGGCGCACGCCGGCCAACCGGGCGACGAGTTGCTCGCCCGCTTCGCGGTCGATGTCCAGAAAGCTCACGCGCGCATGCTGCTGCGCAAAGTGTTCGACGAGGCTCGCACCGATGCCGTTCGCGCCACCGCTGATCAGCACATGGCGGCCGGCGAGGCTGGGGTAGTACGCGTAGGCTGTGCTCATGCCGGCACCTTCGCGCGCGCAGGTTTGCGCCGTGTCGCCACCGCAGCGGGCTGCGGGAAAAAGGCTTCCGGCACCAGGCCGCGCACGCGTGCAATGCAAAGCGCGCCCCAGCCGGCCAGATCGGCCTGTTCGATATCACTGGTGACCGTGACACGACCAGAGAAGAAATCGTCCCCCGCCACCAGCAGCGCCAGCGCCTCGCGCAGCAGCGGTTTGCCGGTGATCACGAACTGCGTGCCGGGGCTCATGCGCACTGCGCTGCTGTTCTTCAGCGTCATCAGATCCGCCGCCAGCACCGCGCCAAGCAGGTAATTGGCCCGCGCGTTGCGGCCATACACCGTGAATTGATCGAGGATACGCACGACAAAGCCTGCGCGGCCGAGGCCGATGTCGCGCGCGGCGCGCGCGCCGGCCAGCAGCATCTCGGCGTCGATCGAGTCGGCGAAGCCGCTCTCCAGCGAACCGGCCAGAATCGTGTTGTGCGTGAGCACATGCAGCAGCTCGCCCGCCAGCGTGGTGACGCAGCCGATCACCTGCTGCTGCGCATCGAGATGCACGAACTTGGAATGCGAACCGGGCAGCACAACGACCGCCGGCGCGGCGATGCCGACGCGGTCGATGAGGCCCATCGTCTCGGTCTCTTCGCCGCGCATCATGTCCATCGCCTCGCAGTTGTGCAGGCCGAGATCGGCGGCAACGTTGCGCGCGCCGGGCACGAACCACAGCGTCTTGCGGCACACCTCGGGGATACGCGCCGAGGCCATCGCGGCGGCCAGCACATCACACCCCGCCGGCACATCAACATGCGGCACCTGACGCAGCCCCAACTCCGAACTGATCATGCCCGACGCGATCACCCGCGTGACCGCATCAATACCGACGCCAGCGCCTTGCAGCGCATCGGCGATCGTGTCACGCACACCGGCCTTCAAGATCTCACTGCTGCCGCTGATCGCGGTATCACGAACGCCGACCTGGCGGGCCGCGCGATGCAGCACCGCGCCGTCGCGCCACACAGTGACGCGGGTGTTCGTGGTGCCGGTATCGATGGTGAGGACGTTCATGAGTCTTCGTGTCTGCCGCGATGCGACGGGGTGATCCTGGAAAATGCGCTCTCTGACTGAGTGCCATCTTCGCGATCGCGGGCGCGACGATCAAACGATCAATACTTGGGCTTTCGCCTCATTTTTCTTAACGAAAACACACCATCGAAATGCGGCACTCCGAAAGCAGGATTTCGCGAGTGCCGCACCCCAACTGCTGCCGGAAGTCAGCGTTCGCGGATACGCTTCGCAGCCGCGCCCAACAGCTCCGCAGGGGCCTTGCGGCCTTCGACGATGCCTTCCAGCGCGGTTTCCATCGGCGCCCAGAAGTAGGTCATCTCCGGGTTGTTCGGCATCGGTGCGCCATTGCGTGCGGCCTCGCTCATGCCGCGCACATGCGGGTCACTCGCCAGCTCGGCGCGCACGCGCAGATCCGCTGGCACGCCGAGCGACTTGTCGGCGTTGCACGCCTTCAAGGCTGCCGGCGTCAGCAAGGCGTTCTCGATGAACTCGGCGGCGATCTTCCGGTTGGGGCTGGCGCGACTCACCATTGCGCCGGTGACTCCGACAAACGGCGCGCCCGGCTTGCCACCAACGCGCGGAATCGCTGCGGTGCCGAAGTCGATGTTCGCGTCCTTGAGCTTGTCCCACACCCAAGGGCCGTCGATCGTCATGGCGACTTTGCCTTCGAGGAAGGCACTTTCGGCTTCCTCGCGGCTGGCGCCGTTCGGCAGCACGCCGTCTTTCACGAGGCGCGCGAGCAGGTTGGCGCCCTTCTGCGCGCCGGCGTTCGCAACGCCCACGTCGTTGGCGTTCCAGCCGTCTTCACGCGACTTGAATGCGTAGCCACCATTCGCGGCGAGCAGCGGCCAGCTGTAGTAGATGTGCGAGAGATCCCAAAGGATCGCCTTGCGGTTCTGCGGTGCGAGCCGCCTATCCAGCGCCACCACGTCGTCAAAGCTCTGCGGCGGTGCATTCACGTAGCGTTTGTTGTAGATCAGGTGGATCGCCTCGATGCCGATCGGGTAGCCCCAGAGCTTGCGGCCGAGCGAAAACGCCTGCCAGCCCTGTGGGTCGATCGCCTCGCGCACCCGCTGGCTCGGCACCACCGGTTGCAGCAGGCCATCGGCGACCCAGCGGCCGAGGATGTCGTGCGCCCAGATCACCACGTCCGGCCCTTTGCCGGCCGCGGCGGCGTTGTGGAAGAAGTCGGGAATGGTCGCTTCGACCTTCACCGGCACACCAGTCTGCTTCGTGTAGCGCTCGGCCGTGCCGACCCAGGCATCGAAGCATTTGTCCTTGTTAACCCACACAAGCAATTTGCCCTGCTCGGCAGCGGCAACACCGCCCGCTGCGAGCGCGAGACTCAGCGCGGCAAGGCAACGAAGGCGACGAGTCCGTGTTTTGTTTTTCATCATGCGCTCCGCAGTGCATCGCTGCAGCCGACGCGCGATGCACGAAAAAAATGCCGTCTTACCTCCGGGCAAGACGGCAACCACAGGAAGGAGGTGACCTTCCAGTCAAAGGAGGAATGCAGCGGTCCACACCCGTGCCCGCTTACGCGGGCACGGAGCCGACTCTTACCACCAGCTCTCGGCCTGGATGCCGAAGGAGCTGCCGCTGGTCTGCGTGCCGTAGGCGTCGTACGCAACCCAACCCTTGGCGTTCTCGTTCCAGGTTGCGTAGGTGTAGAACACGCGCAGTTCCGGGCGCGAGTACGGCGTGCGGCCGGCCGCTGCGGTCAGCGCGATCGTGCCCTTGGTCAGGTTGCGCGACTTGTCGTCACCCGAGGACTTCAGCTGCGTCCAACCGATTTCGGTCGCCACACCCCAGATGTCGTCGAAGTGGTAGTGCGGGCGGGCACCGACCGAGAACCAGGTCTGGTCTTTCCAGATGTCGGTACGCTTGTCCTTGCGGTAGATGACGTTCGCCAGCGCGGTCCATTTGCCATCGCCCGAGGTGTAGCTGACGTTGTCCAGTATCTGGAGGGTGTCGTCATCCTTCGTCGTGTCGGTCGCGATCTGACCGAAGTTGCCGTTCGCCATCGACGCGGTACCGTACTGGATGCCAACACGGTTCCAGGCGTTCAGGCTGCCCAGCTGCGCATCGTAGAAGGCGCCGACGTACCAGCCGTCCTCGGCCTTGTAGGCCTTGTTGCGGCTTTCCTTGCCCATCGCAAAGCCGGCGTTGACCGTGAGGTAGCCGTTATCGTGCAGCTTCACGCTTTCGAGCTTCAGCAGGTTGGCGTAGTACAGGGTGTCGTCGTCGGTCTTGCTGGCGTCGTTCCAGGTCACCGCAGTGCGTTCGATCGCGTAGCTGAACTTGCCGAAGCCGAAGTCCAGGTTCTCGATACCGGCGCCGTCACCGTCGCTGTTCTGGTACTTGTAGTCGAGGATGTGGATGTCCGGGCGGTCGTAGTAACGGCGGCCGGCCCAGATGCTCGCGCCCTTCAGCACGCCTTCACCCAGGTTGTGGCCCGACAGGTACAGCTGCGACCAGTTCACATCGGCGCCGTTGATCGAATTCGGATAGCCCTTCCAGCCGGTCACCATCGCGTGGCCTTTCCACACGGTGCCATTGGCCATCGCGGGCGCTTCGACATCCAGGCCCAGTTCAGCGTAGTTGTCGCATTCGTTACCCAGACGGTACTTCGCCGGGCCGAGGCCGAAACAGGCCTGATCGCCCTCGTCGCTGGCGCCAAAGCCGGCGCGGAAATAGCCGTTGCTGGAAAGCCCCGGCGCAGCGATTGCGCTGGTGCCGGCCATCATGAGTGCAGCTGCAATCACACGCATCGGAAACCGTTCTTTCATGATTTGTTTTCTCCTCAAAAAACCTTGTCCACCCACTGTGGCGTGCTGCCGCCCGCATCAATTGCGGGCTGACATTCCTGTTGTCGTCGCCGACGACATCCGGGTATCGGCGACGATGTATTTCCTGGATTAGCTGCCGCGTCGCGCTCGAAATTCGCGTATGACCGGCGGCCTGTTTTGCATTGTTCGTTTGACTGGAATTGCGCTGCAAACGAGCTTTTTTGGGCGCTTCGTCAAGTTTGATTTAACGAAGCGCTTGCCTTCGAAGGCGTGCAGAAGCCTTGCCCGGCGCGGGTTTCGCGCAGGCGACGACTGGAATTCAGGCTTGCTGTTGCTGCGCTGCGCGCTAAGGCGCGCCAGCCCTGGGTGGGCCGCAGCCGGGTAGTTGTGTGCGCGTCATCGGATCAGGCCAGGCGATAGGCCGAGATGGCCCGCTGCATGTCGGCCGCGAGGCTGTCGAGCTCGCGCGCAAGCGATGCGCTGACGCTGGAGGAGCGACTTGCGTCCTCCGCCATCTGCGCGATCTGCTCGACACGTTGCGCTACTGCAACACTGGTACTGCCCTGCTCGCGAATCGCATCGCTGATCTCGGTGACGCGCGCTTCGGCGCTCGCGTTCGCATGGGCGATGCGCTGCACCGCATGGCTCGCATCGTTGGCACGCGCCACGCCCTGCGACACGCAGTCGACAGCGTGATCCATGCCCTCGATCGCTGCGCGTGCGCCACCGCGGATCGCGTCCACCATCTTGGTGATCTCGCGTGTGGAACTCGCTGTACGTTCGGCGAGCTTGCGCACTTCGTCCGCCACCACCGCGAAGCCGCGCCCCTGCTCACCCGCTCGAGCAGCTTCGATTGCGGCGTTGAGCGCCAGCAAATTGGTCTGTTCGGCGACTTCACGGATCACCGCTACGACGGACGAGATGCGGTCGCTGTCCGCACCCAACGCGCGGATGCGGTTCGAGGCCTCATCCACCGCCGCGGCAATCTGGGCAATGTCGTCCAGCGTGCGGCCGATCACCTCGCCACCGCTGGCGGCCAGCGCGCCGGATTCGCGCGACAGCGAATGTGCTTCGCCGGCCTGGTCACCGATATGCGACACGGTGACCGTGAGCTGCTCCATTGCCGCGGCCATTGCGGCGGCGGCTTCGCTCTGCGCATCGGCACTCGCCGCACCGTCGCCTGCGCCCTGCGCCACGCGCGCTGCAGCGGTACCGACCCGAGATGCGCCGCCGGCGAGCGCCACAAGATCAGTCTGCAGTGACTCGAACAGCGCGTTGAGCGATTGCGCGATGCGGCCCAGCTCGTCGGCGCGCACCACCGGCACGCGCAGCGTGAAGTCGCGCTCGGCGCCGATGCGCGTCACGGTGTCCTGCACGCGCCGCAATGCGTCGGCAATACCGCGCACCAGCATCGCACCGAGGCCCGCAACCGTTGCAATCGCCAGCACGATCACCGACGCAATCATCAGGTGACCGCGCTGCGCGTCGTCCGCCGCGGCCTTGGCCGATACGCTGGAGCGCTGCGCGTTGTAGTCGGCATGCGCGCGCAGCGCGGCGAGCGCCTTGGCGCCGGCCGGCAGCAGATCGTTTTCAACTGCGTGGCGCGCGGCGTCGTCCATGTTCTTGCGCGAAAGGTTGAGCACCTCGGGCACCACGGCCAGGAAGGCCTTCACGCCTTCGCGGTCGGCCTTCATCAGCCGCGCCTCGTCGGCGCCGCTGATGTGCTTCTCCTGCGCCGCCAGTTGCTGTTCGAGGGCTACCAGGTCGGCGTTCAGCGCCTTCTCGATTTCGTCCTTCTTGCCGTCGGCAATGTTGGTCATGTGGCTCAGCACGTCGACCTGTGCGCGCAGCAGCGCGGTTTCGGCACCATCGATCGCGGTGATCGACGGAATCGTCTGGCCGTTCGCAACGCCCAGCGCGCGGTCGAGCGCGCCAGCAGCCAGCAAACCTGCAGCGCCCACCAGCAACAGCGCCGCCGCAGACACGCCGACGATCAACCACAGCCGAAGCGATATTCCTTTGTGCTTCATGGAATGTCCCCCCACTCCATTGTTTGATTCATGCCGGGCGCGGCTTGTGACTGCGCCCGGCATGCCGCTCAGTTCGCGCCGTCGCGAATGAACTCGAAGTCGTCGAGGTTGCCCCAGTTGCCGGTCTGGCCATCGATCGCAACGCCCACGGTGCAGGCACCGTTGGTCACCTTGATGCCGCTGACGGTGTATTGCGCCCACTTCTGCCAGCCGGTGTTGGTGATCGTCTTCGTGTAGCGCTTGCCGTCGCCACAATCGCGGGCGATCAGTTCGATCGACTTCTCGCCACCGCCGCCAGCAGCCCAGGCCTTGAGGCTGTAGGTGCCGTTAGGAATGCCGGCGTAGCTGCGGGTCGCCTCCACCTTGAACGGCTCGCCGAGCCAGTAGTGCATCGATTGCTGGCCGGTCTTCGCGTTGCCGGGGTTGCGTTCGTTGCTGATCGCCGCAGCGGTGCCGGTGATCGTCCAGCCTTCCAGCTTGCCGTTCTCGAAGCTCGGGTCTTCGATCAGGTTGCGGCGCGGCACGACCGCGACCGCCGCCTCGACCGGCACATCGAAGTTGCTCAGGTGGCCGACGAGCTTGAAGTTGCCAGCCTGCTTGAGTTGCTCGGCCGATACGTCGTTCCAGCTGACCCAGACCTCGCGCTGCGCATCGTCGGAGAACGCGACGCGGATCTTCTCCGGCGGCGCGAAGTTCTCACCCACGTAGGTCGTCAGCTTCAGCGGCGCGACCGGCAGCAGGGTCGGCACATCGGCCGCCGTGCCGGCTTCACGCACCCGCTTGAACACGGCCAGCGAGGGCAGCGCGCGGCCCTTGAAGTCGAACATCGCCTGGTTGTCCCAAGCGTTGCCTTCGCCAGTACGCCAGCCTGCGCCCTTGACCGGAATCCAGCCCGGCTCCCAGTAGAAGACGCCGGCACCGCGCTGCCCCGGCACTTGCGCAACGGCGTTGATCACGTCACGCACCAGGCTCGCCTGCCCCTGCGGTGTGGCCTTGTAGCCCACGCTCTTCTGCATGTCGCGATTGAACAGGTTGGGGAAGCCATCGCCGTCTTCAGTGGTGTAGGCGTAGGCGGTTTCCATCACGACCACTTCCTTCGCGTAGCGCGAGGAGATGTCGTCGACGTTGCTCTGGAAATCGTCGAAGGTGCCGTGCCAGTACGGGTAGAAGGACAGGCCGATGACGTCGTAGTCCACACCCTTCTTGGTCAGCAGATCGAACACTCGACGGTAGAGATCATTGGTCGCACCGTTTGCGAGATGCACCGCCACCTTGGTCTTGCGGCTCGGGTCCGATTCGCGCACCGCCTTGATGCCCTGGCTCAGCAGCGCGACGAAGCCATCGTCACCACCGATCTGCTCTTCAGGCTTGGCTTTCCAGGTCTTGCCATCCGGCCACAGCATGCCGCCGTTGAGCTCGTTGCCGATCTGCACCATGTCCGGCGAGGCGTTCGCCTCACGCAGCGCTTTGAGCACATCGGCGGTGTATTGATGCACCGCGGCTTCGAGTTCCTTGCCCTTGAGCTTTTCCCACGCGGCCGGCTTGAATTGTTTGTCCGGATCGACCCAGAAATCGCTGTAGTGGAGATCCAGCAGGAACTTCAGGCCCTGCGCCTTGGCGCGTTGCGCCATGCGGATCGTTGCAGCGAGGTCGTTGTTGCCGCCGCCGACCGGCTCGCCCTTGCGCGAGATGGTCTTGCCGCCTTCCACCACGTCGGCCGCGTTGACCGGGTTGTTCCAGATCCGCAGGCGGATCCAGTTGACGCCGTTTTCCTTCAGGATCGCGAAGAAATCTTTCTGCTGGCCCTGCGCGTCGTAGAACTTGCCGCCGAGTTTCTCGATCTCGTCGGTCATCGACACATCGGCGCCCATCATGAAATCGGCGCGCAGCTCGGGCACCGGTTGCACCGTCACCGCGGCGGGCGCGGCAGCGAAGGCAGCGTTCGGCAGCGCGGCAGCGCACAGCAAGGCGACGGCCAGCGTGCGCAGTCGGAACGAAGTCTGGTTCATGTTCGTTTGTCCCCTGTTATTTTCGGTCTGTGTTGCGTGGTCGATAGGCGTGCGCCGCCCGCACCGGCCGCCGAACGGCCGGTGACGGAGACACGCTTGTGGAGAGGTTCAGCCCTTGACTGCGCCCGAGGT
The DNA here is from genome assembly GCF_013184235.1 of Niveibacterium sp. COAC-50. Lineage (NCBI taxonomy): Bacteria > Pseudomonadati > Pseudomonadota > Betaproteobacteria > Rhodocyclales > Rhodocyclaceae > Niveibacterium > Niveibacterium sp. COAC-50. The sequence continues at coordinate 160,569 of NZ_JABCJM010000007.1, read as the reverse complement.
GAGGCCCGAGACGAGCCACTTCTGCGTGACAAGGAACAGCACGGTCAGCGGCATGCCCGCGAGGATCGCCGTCGCGGCGAAATCCCCCCACAGGTAGCGTTGGTTGAAGAGGAACAGCCGCGAACCGATCGCAAGCGTGAGCTTGCTCTCGTCGTGCATCAGCACCGAGGCAACCGGGTACTCGATCATGCCGCCGAGGAAGGCGAGCACGAACACCACCACCAGAATCGGCACTGCCATCGGCAGCAGCACATGCACGAAGGCCTGGAAGGGTGTTGCGCCATCCACGGCAGCCGCCTCTTCGAGTTCGCGCGGCACGCTGTCGTAGTAACCCTTGATCAGCCAGATGTGCTGGGCCACACCGCCGGTGTAGGCGAGCGCCAGGCTCCAGTGGCTGTTGAGGCCCAGCCAGGGCACGAAGTCGCCGATGCGGTCGAACAGTGCGTAGATCGCCACGAGCGCCAGCACCGACGGGAACATCTGCAGCAGCAGCAGCGCGTTGAGCATCGTGTCACGCCCGCGGAAACGCATGCGGGCGAAGGCATAGGCACTGGTGATCGACAGCACCAGCGACACGATCGCGGAGATCAGCGCGACCTTCATCGAGTTGATGATCCATTGCAGCACCGGGAACGGCGGCTTCACCAGCGCGCCGTCTGCATCAAGGTAGGACATGCCGAGCGCGAGCTTCCAGTGTTCGAAGCTGATGTGCGAGGGGATCAGGCTGCCGCCGGCGAAGTTGCCGGGGCGCAGCGAGATCGACACGATCATCAGGAAGGGCATCACCGTCAGCGCGATGAAGGCGATCATCGCGGCGTGGGTGGCAAACACGCGCCAGCGGTGCGATTTCTTGAGAACGATGGCCATGGTCTTGGATCCTTCAGGCGTTGGCGTGGTTGACCTTGAACAGGCGCAGGTTCACCACCGCCAGCGTGGCGACGATGAGGAACACGATCGACGAGATCGCGCAGGCCAGTGCGTAGTTCTGCCCCGAGTCCTGGAACGCGATGCGGTAGGTGTAGGACGCCAGCAAGTCCGTCGCCCCCACCGGCACCTGGGTGTCGAGGTAGTCCGGCGCACCGCCGGTGAGCAGCGCGATCAGCGTGAGGTTGTTGAAGTTGAACGCGAACGAGGCGATCAGCAGCGGCGCAATCGGGCGGGCGATCAGCGGCAGCGTGATGCGGAAGAAGTTCGTCAGCGGGCCGGCACCGGCCAGCGCCGAGGCTTCGTAGAGCTCCGACGGGATCGCCTTGATCAGCCCCATGCACAGAATCATCATGTACGGGTAGCCGAGCCAGGTATTCACGATCAGCACCATGCTGCGTGCCAACGTGGCGTCCGAGAACCAGCTCGGGCGCACGCCGAAGAACATCTCGAGCACCATGTTGATCTCGCCGAGGTTCTCGTTGAAGAGCCCGCGGAACACCGGAATCGAGATGAAGGCCGGCACGGCATACGGCAGGAACAGCATCAGCCGGTAGAAATTGCGGTAACGCAGTGCATCCCAGTTCAGCGCGTTGGCGAGCAGGATGCCGATCGCGAAGGTGAGGATGGTGTTGATCGCGGCGAAGCTGATCGTCCATCCGAATACGCGGCCGAAGGGTTCGAAGAAGCGCGGATCCTTGAAGATCTGCACATAGTTTTCCCAGCCGACGTACACCCGGAAGCCCGGCTCGACCGGATCGCCGTTGGCGCGCAGCCAGTAGCCGCGGGCGAAGTCGGCCGTCAGGCGCGAGCCGTCCGCCGCGTCGGTGAGCGAGCCATCCTTGTTGCGCGAGAACGCCGGGTGCATTGCCGAGAAGCGACGCAGGCTGCTCATGCGCATTTCGGTGCCGTCGGGCATCACGGCGACGAGATCCTTGATCTGCGCCTGCAGGCCAATCACATCCTTGAGCGTTGCCGGCTCGCCTTGCGGTTCATCGGCGACCGCTGCCACCTTAACGCGCTGCACACCACCGAGCTTCACCGGCTCGGATGCGAAGTGCTGCTCCGCGTCGTCGGTAAACACGAAGCGGTAAGCGCCACCCTGCTCCGGCAACATGCGGAAGCTCATGCCTTCGCCACTGCTGACGGTGCGGCCGAGCAGCACATCGGTTGCCCGCTCGAACGACAGCAGGTGCGCCGAGCTGTAGTTGGTAAAACCGATGGTGAGCGTGTAGGCCATCGGGAGGACGATGAAGAGCAGCGCGGCAAAGATGCCCGGCACCACATAGCGCCACGCATAGAAACGCGGCGACAGGTAGATCCAGACCGAACCGCCGATCAGCCCGAGCGCGGCAAGCGCCAGCGCGGGCTGGCGCGCCATGTAGAACACCACCACCAGCGCAAAGCCAGCCACCAGCGCAATCACGCCGAGTGCCGCCAACGCCATGTGCAGATACGAGCGCTTCATTCCCTCACCGCTTTCATCATCACTTCCCGATTAACCTGTTTGCTTCACTCGCCGCGGATACGCTTGGCTGCGCGGGCGAGGCCATCCTTCACCGATTCACGACCCTGGGTGATGTTCTGCAGCGCGGCCTGCATGGCCGACCAGAAGCGCGTCATCTCGGGGTTGTTCGGCATCGGCGAGCCTGCTTGCGCAGCCGCCATGGTGCCGGCGATCAGCGGATCGCTCTTCAGCTCGTTGTAGAACGCCTTGTTGGCCGGAACACCCAGCGGCACATGCGCATGCATTGCCTTGAGGCCGTCTTGCGACAGCAGGTAGTTCTCGAGGAACTCGTTGGCCGTTTCCTTGTTCGGGCTGGCGGTGCTGACCATCGCGCCGAGCACGCCGACGAAGGCGCCACCCTGCTTGCCATCGACCTTCGGGAACGGAGCAACGCCGAAGTTGATCTTGCTCTTCTTCAGGTTGTTCCACGCCCACGGGCCGTTGATCGTCATCGCCACGCGGCCTTCGTTCATCGCCGCTTCGGCCTCGGCGTAGCTCGCCGTCTTCGGCATCACGCCGGCCTTGATCAGCGCCATGATGGTTTCCATGCCACGGATTGCGCCGGGGCTGTCCATGCCGGTGCTCTTGGGGTCGTAGGTGCCGTCGTCATTGCGCTTGAAGGCGTAGCCACCGCCCGCCGAAAAGAGACCGTAGGAGTAGTAGATCTCGGTCATCGGCCACATGATGGCGCGCTTGCCCTTCGGTGCCAGCGTCTTGTCCAGCGCGATGACTTCTTCCCAGGTCTTCGGTGCGGTCGGCACGAGATCCTTGTTGTACAGCAGCGCCACGGCCTCGATCGAGATCGGGTAGCCCCAGGTCTTGCCGCCGATGTTCCAGGCTTTCCACGCCAGCGGATCGATCGATTCGACTGTCTTCTTCGACGGCGTTACCGGCGTGATGAGGCCAGCCGAGATCCAGCTGCCGGCGCGGTCGTGCGGCCACATCCAGATGTCCGGGCCCTTGCCCGCTGCCGCGGCCTGCTCGAACTTGGCGATCGCGTCTTCCGGATGCTCCACCTTCACCGCGATGCCGGTGTCCTTGGTGAACTTCTGCGCGATCTTGGCGATGCCCTCATAGCCCTTGTCGCCGTTGATCCAGATGAGCAGGCTGCCCTTCTCTGCCGCCATGGCCGGGAAGGCGGCACTGCCCAGTGCGCCGATCACGCCTGCTGCAATGAGACCCAGCGCCCGACGACGGGGAGTGAATACTGTCATTACATGTCTCCTGATTTTTCTAACACCCGAACTCACGCCGCGCACCCACTGGCGCACGACCCACCTTGGGCGGCCCGCAACCGGGGCCACCCCCCAATTGCTAGTAACCCAGTCGCTCGCAGGCGCGGCCATCGGCGTCGAACAGATGGCAAGCCTGTGGTGGTACATGCAGCCGCACGGCGTCGTCGATGCGCACCGCGTGCGTACCATCGATGCGCGCCAGCAGATCCTCACCTTCACCGCCATCGAGGTAGGCGAAAGTCTGGTCGCCAAGGTGCTCGACCCAGCGCACGCCGCACCCAATCGTATCGGCGTCGTGGCTGGCGCACAGCGCCACATGCTCCGGGCGCACGCCCAGCGTTGCACGGCCACCCACGGCCAGCGCGCCCGGCTTGACAGCCGCGTTGAGCACATCACCACGGCGCGTGCGCACCTGTACGCCCTGCGGCGCGATGCCGCAGACCTCGACATCGATGAAATTCATCTTCGGCGAACCGATGAAGCCCGCCACGAACCGATTGGCCGGCGCGTTGTAGAGCTGCATCGGCGAGCCGACCTGCGCCACGCTGCCGTAGCGGGCGACGTCGTCGCCGGTGTGCAGCAGCACGATCTTGTCCGCCAGCGTCAGTGCTTCCACCTGGTCGTGCGTCACATAGATCGTGCTGGCCTTGCCATATTCGCGGTGCATGCGGGCGATCTCGACGCGCATCTGCGTGCGCAGCGCGGCATCGAGGTTCGACAGCGGTTCGTCGAACAGGAACACCCCCGGGTCGCGAACCAGGGCGCGGCCAATTGCCACGCGTTGCCGCTGCCCGCCGGACAGCGCACGCGGCCGGCGCGCCAGCAGGCGCTCGATCTGCAGCATCTCGGCGATCTTCGCCACGCGGCTCTTGATCGTTTCCTTGTCGTGGCCGGCGAGCCCCATACCGAAAGCGATGTTGGCCGCCACATCCATGTGCGGATACAGCGCGTAGTTCTGGAACACCATCGCGACGTTGCGTTCCGACGGCGCGAGGTCATTCACCCGTTGCTCGCCGATCAGCATGTCACCGGCAGTGATGTCTTCCAGCCCGGCCACCATGCGCAGCAAGGTGGACTTGCCACAGCCGCTCGGCCCGACGAACACGCAGAACTCGCCGTTGGCGATTTCGAGCGAGACATCCCGTACGACCGGCGCATTGCCGTCGTAGGACTTGCTGACGTTCTTAAGCGTTACCCCTGCCACACCATGCTCCGATTCTGTGAGTCGTCTGTTCGGTCAGATCGCCGAAGCGAGGAGTGCCTCGCGCCATGCACTGAGCTTGACCGTCACCAGGCAGCCGCGATGCGCGGCATTGTTCAGACGCTCACGCGCCGCGGCCTCCAGGAAGATCGGCAAATCGGGTCGTGCAGCGACGATGCGCAGTTCAAACGTTGGCCACTGACCGTCGCGGATGAAGCGATCGAGGCCGACGTACCAGGGTTCGCCGTCGAAGAAGTTGTCGTCGACCAGCACACCATCGGCGTAAAGCCGGGCAGCGTCGCCAACGTAGTTGATCTCAGCCAGCAGGCGGCCCTTGATGCCGGCCCATTCGGCGGGCGGCTGCAGGCGCACCGTCGTGGCGTCTGCAAATTCAGCGTCGTCCGGTGCGAGCGGCACCGGGCCGGAGCGCCAGGAAATGTGCGGACCGAGGCGCACGGCCGGCGGCATCGGCTGATCCTGCTGCACCGTGAAACCGACTTCGGCGGCGAGCGGTGCTGCCGCGGCTTCGGCCACCGTCACCCGCACGATGCCGGCGCCCAGCGCATCGCCGACGAGGTCATCGCCGGGGAAGAAGCTGATCGTCGCGGCCTGCGCGGCGGGCGAAGCCACCACGATGTCGGCGCCGCGCTGGTAGGTCGCATGCTCACTGAATGCCAGCCGCTCACGGCCACGGAACTGCACGCGGGCGGCCTGCTCGGCGAGCTGGCGGTCGAGCAGCAGCACCTCGTGCTGCACACCCGAGGCATCAATCAATTGCAAGCGCGTTGCCGGGGCGCCGCCAGCCGGGCGAACGATCAAGTCGTTGCCTACGGTTTCAAGCGTCGCGCCGCCGGCGTCGACAACCGTGACGGTTGTGGCGTCGAACGCAAGGCTCGGCGCGATCGACGGATGCACGAACGCAACCCAGGTCGTGCGGCCATCCTCGACCCAGCGCGTCAGCGGCTGCACGGTAGCGTTGCGCAGCACCGCTGCGCCGATACGCGCACCCAGCGGCCAGATCGTGTAGGCGCCGGTCGGCACGTCGACCTGCGGGAAGCGCTGCTCACCGGCCGTCGTCTTGACTGAAATCTGCACTGCGGGGAAATCCGGCAGCGGGTGGTGGCGCACATGGTTGTTGATGAACACGAAACCCTGCTCGCCGGCACCGCGCGCGGCAACCCGCAGCGGCTCACGTGCCGCGGCGTCGAGGCTCGCGCCCTCGGCCATCACAGCTTCCATCGGCGCCAGTTCCTCACCGAAGGCCTGCAGGAACAGGTGCAGACAGCGCAGCCGGCCATAGGATTCGCGCGTCTGGCCGTACTGCCCGAGCGGCGCGCGGAAGTCGTAGCCCAGCACTGCAACGTCGTTGGGGTAGCCGGTGTCCTGCGTTTCGTTATAGCGGCGCGGGCCAAGCGGGTTGGTGCCGCCGTGATACATGTAGTAACCGTACAGCGAGGCGCCGGAGCCAATCTGCACCAGCGTCGTCGCGGCCAGATCGTCGGCCATCAGCGTCGGGCGGCGGTGGTAGGAAACATGCATGCCGCCGCCGGCCTCGGCGAGGAAGAACGGATAGTGCGTCTTGTCGACACGGCCTTCGGCTGGCGTGCCGCCAACGTTGCCCATCTCCCCGATCGCGCGTTCGGTGTTGAACACGAACACGCCAGACGGCGGCAGCGGCTCGCTGCTGCCCTGCCAGAAGCCATCCGGATAGGCGCCGGAAACCGGCACCACATCGTGCGGCGGAATATCCAGCGTCGGCCAGCCGGTCACCGTGTAGAGGGGCACGCGCAGGCCAGCCTCGATCGCGATGCGCTTGAGCTCGGCGATGTGCTCGGCGCCACAGCCAGGGCCGGTCCGGTCGTATTCGTTTTCAAGCTGCACGCCAACCACCGGGCCGCCGTCCGCCCACATCAGGCCCGCCACTTGCGCGCCGATCTGCTGATAGAAACGGGTGACTTCAGCGAGATAGGCCGGCGCATTGCAGCGCAGTTCGCCGATGCCGATCAACCAGTCCGGGAAGCCGCCATAGCGCGACTCCGCATGCACCCAGGGACCGGGACGCAGATAGACGTAGAGCCCCGCGGCGGCTGCGAGCTGCACGAAACGACGCAGATCGCGCGAGCCCGCCCAGTCGAACTGCCCTCGCTCGGCTTCGTGGTGATTCCAGAACACGTAGCTGGCTACGATGCTGACGCCACCGGCGCGCATCTTGCGCAGTTCTGCCTCCCACTCGTCGGCCGGATAGCGCGAGTAGTGGAACTCGCCCATCACTGGCAGCCACGGCTTGCCATCGAGTTCAACGTAGCGGCTGTTGACCGTCAGGCGGCGCGTCGCCGGCTGGTAGTGCCCGAGGTTGAGGAAATCACGCTCCACGGGAGCGAGGTCGGCAGGAAGGCTGAGCGAGATCAGAGAGGTCACGTTTTTGGTTAAGCGTTTAAGTTTCGGCGCAGTCTCAGGTTTCGATGATACACAAGCAATGAGGGTAAACCCCTACGTATTCGCAATTCTCGTCAAACAGAGAACCCTTGCTTGGTCGCCAACCCTTTGCTGCACAAGGCCCTCACAAAGCAAACACCCAGCGCGCTTGCAAGTTCTGCATGTAGCCAGGGCTTTTGATCCAACGCAAAAACCAAACCCCACCCGTACAAGCCAGGTGACAAGCATCGGCGGACGCGTATGATTCGCAGCGCGTTAATCGCTTAACCTCACCAATAGGATTCGTCGGAACATGGAGCCCCTACCCGCCCGGACGATGCAGCTTGGCGTCTGCTACTACCCCGAACAATGGCCGCAGGCAATGTGGGCCGACGACGCGCGTCGCATGCACGCGATGGGTATCCGCATTGTCCGGATTGCCGAGTTCGCCTGGAGCAAGCTCGAGCCGAAACCGGGCCAGTACGACTGGGCGTGGCTCGATGAAGCAATCGAGACACTGGCTGGCGCGGGGCTGCAGATCGTACTCGGCACGCCGACCGCCGCTCCGCCACGCTGGTTGCTCGACCAACACCCGGACATGCTGGCGCTGGATGCCCACGGCCACCCGAAAGGCTTTGGCTCACGCCGCCACTACTGCTTTTCCAACGAAGCCTTTCACGCCGCCAGCCGCAGCATCGTCGAGGCAATGGCGTGCCGCTACGGCCAGCACCCGGCGGTGATCGCCTGGCAGACCGACAACGAGTACGGCTGCCACGACACGGTGCTCTCGTACTCTGCCGCAGCCGTGCAAGGCTTCCGGCGCTGGCTGGCCGAGCGCTACGGCACGATTGCCGCGCTCAACGAGGCCTGGGGTAACGTGTTCTGGAGCATGGAATACAGCAGCTTCGATCAGATCGGCGCACCGGTGGCCTTGCCGACCTTCGCCAATCCGATCCACGCACTGGATTACCGCCGCTTCGCGTCCGACGAGGTGATCCGCTACAACCGCATGCAGGCGGAGATCCTGCGCGCGCACTCGCCGGGCCGCGACGTGCTGCACAACTTCATGGGTTTCTTCGCCGAGTTCGAACACCACGAAATGGGCCGCGACCTGGACGTGGCGAGCTGGGACAACTACCCGCTCGGCTTCACCGACATGGCGCACTTCATCGCGGACGAAGATCGCCTGCGCTGGATGCGCACCGGCCACCCCGATGTGTCCGCCTTCAACCACGATCTCTACCGCGGCGTCTGCAAAGGCCGCTGGTGGGTCATGGAACAACAGGCCGGCCCGGTGAACTGGGCCAACGCCAACCCCGCGCCGCTGCCCGGCATGGTGCGCACCTGGACCTGGGAGGCCTTCGCGCACGGCGCCGAAGTCGTCTCCTACTTCCGCTGGCGCCAGGTGCCTTACGCACAGGAGCAGATGCACTCGGGCCTGCACACGCCCGACAATCAAATCGACGTCGGCGGTGCCGAGGCCACCCAGGTCGCGCGTGAGCTCGCCCGCCTGCAGCCCGGCCCCGCCGGCCGTGCCCGGGTTGCACTGGTGTTCGACTACGGCGCGAAATGGATGCACGAGATCCAGCCGCACGGCGCCACCATTGACTACTACAGCGAGGTATTCAGCTGGTACAGCGCGCTGCGCCGGCTCGGCCTCGACATCGACATTCTGCCCGCCAGTACTACCAGCCTCGCCGGCTACGCACTGATCGCCGTACCCGCACTGAGCACCATCAGCGAAACACTCGTCGAGCGCCTGCGCGCCAGCGGCGCCCAACTTGTGTTCGGCCCGCGCAGCGGCGCCAAGACAGCGCGCTTCTCGGTGCCAGAAGGGCTGCCGCCCGGCGCACTCAAGACACTGCTGCCGATGCAGGTGACGCGGGTGGAGAGCCTGCGGCCCGGTATCAGCATCCCGGTGCTGGCGGCCGGCCGTGAGCTGGGGAGTGCCGGCACATGGCGCGACTTCGTCGAACCGCTTGGCGCCACCGAGGTGCTGGCGCGCTTTGGCGACGGCCACCCGGCTATCCTGCGCCATGGCAACGCGCGCTATTTCGCCGGCAGATTCGCCGCCGCGCTGCTGCTCGACCAGCTCGAAGGCTGCGCACGCGAGGCCGGTGTGATGGTGCGGCGGGTTGACGACGGCCTGCGCCTGCGCCGCCGCGGCAAGCTCCAGTTCGCGATCAACCACGGCCCACACAGCGCGCGCGTGCCCGCGCCAGCCGGCGCGCGCTTCGTGCTCGGCAGCGAAGTCCTGCCTGCCGCCAGCGTCGCAGCATGGGAAGTCGGCCCCCAAGACGAGCCCGCCTGATGGATACTCGTCCCCTTGACCGAACCCGGAGTCAGCCATGAGCCCGTACACGCCAACAGACAACCGCTACGGCGCCCTGCCCTATCGCCGCTGCGGCCGCAGCGGCCTGAAGCTGCCCGCAGTCTCGCTCGGCCTGTGGCACAACTTCGGCGGCGTCGATCGTTTCGAGAACGCGCGGGCCCTGGTGCGTTGCGCCTTCGATCACGGCATTACGCACTTCGACCTCGCGAACAACTACGGCCCGCCGCCCGGCTCCGCCGAGGAGACTTTCGGTGCCCTGCTAGCAGGCGACCTGAGGCCTTATCGCGACGAGTTGGTGATTTCGACAAAGGCCGGCTACACCATGTGGCCCGGCCCCTACGGCGACTGGGGCTCGCGCAAGTATCTGGTGGCGAGCCTAGACCAGAGCCTGCAGCGCCTGGGGCTGGACTATGTGGACATCTTCTACCACCACCGGCCGGACCCGGAGACGCCGCTCGAAGAAACGATGGCAGCCCTCGCGCACATCGTCGCCAGTGGGCGCGCGCTGTACGTCGGCCTCTCCAACTACCCCGCGGAACTCACACGCCGCGCGGCGGCGATGCTGCGCGAGCTGGGTACGCCCTGCCTGATCCACCAGCCGCGCTACAGCATGCTGGATCGCTGGGTGGAAGGCGGCCTGCTCGACGCACTTGCCGATGAAGGCATAGGCGGCATCGCCTTCTCGCCGCTCGCGCAAGGCGTGTTGAGCGACCGCTATCTCGGTGGCGAGATCCCTGCCGACTCACGCGCCGCGCGCGGCGCCTTCCTGAAACCGGAGCAGATCACGCCGGCGCGCCTTGCGCTGGTGCGTGCTCTCAACGACATCGCCGCGGCGCGCGGGCAGAAGCTCGCGCAAATGGCGCTGAGCTGGGTGTTGCGCCAGCCAGCGATCAGCTCGGTGCTGATCGGGGCGAGTCGAAGCGAGCAGATTCTCGATGCAGTGGCCGCAGCAAACGCAGCGCCGCTCACTCAGGAAGAAATCCACGCCATCGAAGCTGTTTTGAGCACGCACTGAACAGCCCACCTGCGGTCACGCTGCTAAGATCCACTCATGTCCACCCTCGTCGAAGTCGGGCGCCTGGCCGGCGTTACCCCCGCCACCGTATCCAATGTGCTGCGTGGCCGTGGCCGCGTCAGTGAGGCAACCCGCGAGCGCGTTCTCGCCGCCGTGCAGCAACTGGGCTACCGCCCGAATCTGAATGCGCGCGCGCTGGTCGAGGGGCGTCCGCACACGATCGCGCTGATCGTTTCCAGCATCGCAAACCCGTTCTATCCCGAGTTCGCACTCGCGGTGGAAAAGGCGGTGCGCAAGCGCGACTACTTCCTGCTCGTCTGCAACACCAACAACGACCCGGCGCAGGAAGCGGCCTACCTCGATGCGGTGGGCGGCTCGCTGGCGCAGGGCGTGCTGGTGATGAACGCGGACTTCGTGCGTGTTGAAGAACTGCTTGCGCTGCGTCGCCGCGGCGTGCCGGTGGTGCTGTGCATGTGGGAGAAGCCGGACGAAGCGCCGGAGCTGCCCTACATCGGCGTGGACTTCCACCAAGCCGGCGTGATCGCAGCCGAGCACCTGCTCAAGCTTGGCCACACGCGCATCGGCGCCGTGGTCGGTAGCGAGCCGACCGGCAACCACATCTGGCGTTACCGCGGTTTCTGCGATGCGCTGGCGCGCGCTGGCGTGCCGCACCCACCCGAGGAAGTGCGCTTCGGCGGCGACACCATCGACGCTGGCCGCAACGCAGCGCACGGCCTGCTCGCCGCAGTGCCGGATCTGTCTGCGATCTTCGTCTCGAACGACCTACCGGCGATCGGTGTGCTGCAAGCGGCCGCGGATCTCGGCCTGGAAGTGCCGTCGGATCTGTCGGTCATCGGCATCACCGACATCCAGCTCGCGCACCAGGTGCGCCCGGCGCTGACCACCGTCGCCGTGCCATCGGAGGAGGCTGCGGAACTGGCCGTGCAGCTGATGATGGAGGTGATCGAGGATGGCAACAACGCCGTCCCGCGCCATGCGATGACCTCGGTGCCGCAACTGGTGGTGCGTGATTCCACCGCGCGGGTGCGCAGGTCGCGCAACTGAGCGCGACCCACACGCCCCCCCGATCTAGTCGCTGTAGGCCTTCAAGGCCTCGGTCAGGCGACCATTGCTGTCGACCGCGCCCATCGTGTAGCCCTGCCAACCGGGCCAAGCGAGCGGCTCCCAGTAGAAAACGCCGCGCCCGTACTCACCCTGTTGCGCAATGCGGGCGATAAGGTCGCGAATCATCGCGCGCGAAGTCGCCGCCTTCTGCCAATCCATGCCGACTTCGGTGACGATCACCGGTTTGCCGTAGCGGCTCACCATATCGGCCATCGTTGCGCCAATCAGCTGGTTGTAGCGCAGCCAGTCATTCGCGGGCGGATAGTGCGACATCCCGATCACATCCCACTGCCCGCCCGCTGCCTTCAGCGCATCGAAGAACCAACGGAACAATGAGTCGTCGCTGCCGTTTTGCAGATGAACCACGACCTTCGCTTCCGGATACACCGACTTCACCGCCGCGTAGCCGCTGTTGATGAGCCCGGCGAGCTGGTCGAAATGCTGATAGCTGCCTTCCGGCCACAACATGCCGCCACCGATCTCGTTGCCAACCTGGACCCATTCCACGCTCACGTTGGCTTGCTTGAGCGCCGCCAACACGTCGCGGGTGTGCGCGGCAACATCATCCTTCAGCGCAGCATAGTCATGCGTCGCCCAGGCGGCCGGTTTCGTCTGGTGCCCGGGGTCGGCCCAGGTATCGCTGTAGTGGAAGTCGATCATGATGCGCCGCCCGGCAGCCTGCGCCCGGCGCGCCTTCGCCACGACGTCGGCAACACCATTCCAGCCATCGGCCGGATCAACCCAGACACGCAGGCGGATCGCATTCACCGCGTTCGCGCCGAGCAGCGCGAAGGCATCGGTCTCGACGCCGCTTGCGCCCTGAAAGCGATAGCCCGCCGCCTCTTCTGCACTCAGCCAGCCCACATCAGCACCGCGAGCAAATGCAGCAATCGGCTTGGCGGCAGGCGTATCGCCTCCCGACGAGCCTCCATCTGTCGCCCCCCCGCCTCCACCACACCCGACCAGTCCCAGCATCAACGCGAGGCATAGCCCGCGACCGCATTGTTGCGGATTCATCATTCAAGTCTTCCCAATTAAAGACGCCAGACGGGCGACCGACACCACTACAGCGAAGGAACACGCATCTTCGTACGCAAGCTGCAAACAGAGTTGCCGGACCACGCCGACCAACCCCACCCAATCCAAACCCGGGCGATCGCCCGCCCATCTTCCTCCACGCGCGAGTCCAACGCCTTCACGGCGTGCTGCGGCGCAATCGCTGCACAGTTCCAGTTGGCGCCACTCGAAGCCATATCCGGCTCCATCTTTTCGCGCCGCACCAGAGCCCATTCGAGAGTGCCGCCCGGATCTCCCACGTTCAGCGGCTCAAAACGGCAGTTTTGCTTAAAGCTTAAATCTCAAGACAAGCGCCCCCTTGGCAGACTCCGAACACGCACGAGAGCACCTTGTTTTTTCTAACATTCTTTGACACCCATGACCGCCCGGCGCCACAAGATAATCCTTGACTGCGGCGCGGCAAATGGCAAACTACATAAACTTAATGAAACGATTAATCAGACTCAAGGCATGCACGCACGCAGACGATTACCGCCGCTCAACGGGTTACGCGTGTTCGAGGTCGCAGCGCGGCACATGAGCTTCACTCGCGCCGCAGACGAACTGTGCGTCACGAATGCCGCGGTGAGCCACCAAGTCAAACAGCTTGAGGAGTTTCTCGGCCTGAAACTGTTTGATCGCCATAACAACCAGTTGCTGCTGACCGGAGCCGGAGAGAACTACCTGCCCCGCATCCGCGAGGCCTTCCGCTCGGTCCAGCAGGCCACCGAATTACTGCTCTCGGACACCGCCCGGCCACTCCGGATCGGCGTCCCCCCCGCACTTGGGAGCAAGTGGCTGGTGCCGCGTCTGTTCAGGTTCCTCAATGCCAACCCGGACCTACGCGTCGAGGTCATCACCGAACCCGAACTGCAATCGCTCGACTCGCTTGACCTCTTGATCGCCGAGCGCCAATCCGCCGAGCGCGGCACCGTCACCGAACGCTTCGCCACAACGGGCTTCTTGCCAGTCTGCAGCCCCGCGGTCGCGGCAGAGCTCGACGGCCTGCCCAGCCTGCTTGAGCACAACTTGCTGCACGACCGCAGCGCCCAACGCCTCGCGCACGTGCCAACCTGGCGGCAATGGCTGGAAGAAGTCGGGCTGTCGGAAAACCAGGCGCGCCGCAGCATGGGGCTCAGCGACACACAACTCGCCCTGCAAGCAGCGATCGATGGCCAGGGCATCGCCCTCGGCCAGCAGCTTCTCGTCGAATACGACCTCGCCGCCGGCCGACTCGTCAGCCCTTTCCGCACCGAAGTGTCGCTCCGGCTTTCCTACTACCTGATGTATCGGGACGGATTGTTGGGGCAAGAAGGCCCCGCCGCGCTGCGCCAATGGCTCATGGATGAGGCCCAGCCAGCCACGCTGGACGCCTGAGCCTGCGCCCCTTAAACCCCGAGAAATTCGCGTACAGACGCGCTAGCTCAGTCGCCTATCTCTCGCGCAAGGTTTGACTAGCAGCGTGCGCAACGTATTGTCCGGTTATCGGAAAAGCCGCAGGATCCATGACTGATCGACCGCATCAGACTCAGCGTAAGCGGGCCGTGCAAAACAAAAAAGCGCCTCGGAAGGCGCTTTTTCTTATTCAGAATATGGCGGATGGGGTGGGATTCGAACCCACGAGCCCCGCGAAGGGCCGCCGGTTTTCAAGACCGGTGCATTCAACCACTCTGCCACCCATCCACAATTTGCTATTTTAACACGGTGGGCCAAAAATCGATCGCTGAGCGGCTCGCAGAACCATTCGGCGCACACTCGGTCTTAATCGCAACTGAAACACTCCACTGGAGGATCTGAATGACCCTGAACACCTACGCGTCTGGCGGCATTGCTGCATCGTCGCGCAACCGCGTGCTGCGCAATACGTATGCGCTGCTTGCACTATCGATGCTGCCGACGATCCTCGGCGCCTTCATCGGCGTGCAACTCGGCTTCTCGTTCTTTGCCGGCAGCCCGATGCTGGGCTTTATGCTCTTCATGGCGGTCGCCTTCGGCTTCTTCTTCGCGATCGAAAAGTTCAAGAACAGCAGCGTGGGCGTTCTGCTCCTGCTTGGCTTTACCTTCTTCATGGGCCTGATGCTGTCGCGAAGCCTGCAGTACACGCTGGGCTTCTCCAACGGCGCAAGCCTGATCGCGTTGGCCGCCGGCGGCACCGGCGTGATCTTCTTCGCGATGGCAGGGCTTGCGACGGTAACGAAGCGCGATCTCTCCGGCATGGGCAAGTTCCTGTTCGTCGGGATGATCGTCGCGCTGATCGCGGGCGTGGCGAACATCTTCCTGCAGTTGCCGGCACTGTCGATCGTCATGGCGGTCGCGTGCCTCGGCATCTTCTCGGCATACATCCTCTACGATGTGAACCGGATCGTTACCGGCGGCGAGACGAACTACGTCACCGCCACGCTGGCGATCTACCTCGACATCTACAACGTATTCGTCAGCCTGCTCCAGTTGCTCGGCATCTTCGGCGGCGACCGCGACTGATCGCGTCGCCAGTCAATGCAACGGGCGGCCTCGGCCGCCCGTTTTCTTAGTCGCGCTCGAATAGGGCGATCGACTCCACATGCGAGGTATGCGGGAACATGTTCGCCACCCCCGCACCCTGCAGTCGGTAACCCTTCTCGTGGACCAGCACTGCCGCATCACGCGCCAGCGACGACGGATTGCACGACACGTAAACGAGGCGGCGCGGCGCATCGTCACCCAATGCCTTGACCACGGCGATCGCGCCCTCTCGGGGCGGATCGATGAGCATCTTGTCCAGCCGCCCTAGCGCGGCAATGCTCCGCGGCGTTGCCTCAAAGAGGTTGGCCACCGAGAACTCGCTACGCGCGGACAGGCCATTTGCCGCGGCGTTCGCGGCAGCACGCGCGACCAACGCGGCACTGCCTTCAACGCCGACGACGTGCGCCCCTTTGCGCGCAATCGGAAGGCTGAAGTTGCCTAGACCACAGAAGAGATCCGCAATACGTTCGCCCGGCTGAGGATCAAGCAACAGCATCGACCGCCGAATCAACAGACGATTGATGTCGACATTGACCTGCGTGAAATCGGTCGGGCGGAATGCGAGCCGCAAACCGAATTCCGGCAGCGTGTAGAACAGCTCGCGCCCCTCGCCCTTGGCAAGCGGCTGCACGGTGTCTGGCCCCCCGGGCTGCGACCACATGCTGAATCCATGCGCTTCGCCAAACGCCAACAAGGTCGAAACGTCTGAGGACGTCAAAGGCACGAGGTTGCGCACCACAAGCACCGTTCGATCCTGCGTCACCGCAACTTCGATCTGCGGAATCCGATCCGGCGCTGAGAGTTGCGCGACCAGTTCGCGCAATAGCGTCAACTTGTGGCCGATCTGCGGGGGCAGGATCTCGCAGGACCGCATGTCCGCGATGTAGCTGCTCTTCTTCTCATGGAATCCGACCAACACGCCGCCGAGCCTCGGTACCTGTCGCACGCTTAGCCGTGCACGATACCGGTAGCCCCAGGTCGGCCCCTGAACCGCCGGATAAACGATTGCAGGACGTATCCGTGCAATGTGCCAGAGGTTGTCTTCAAGCACCCTTTGCTTGGCCGCCACCTGGGCACTCGGCTCCAAATGCTGCATGCTGCAACCGCCGCACACGCCGAAGAACTCACAGCGCGGCTTGACGCGCTGCGAGCTCTGCGTAATCGAGCGAGTCATCGTCGCCTGTTCGAACTTCGGCTTCTTGCGGTAGCTCGAGTACTCAACCCGCTCACCCGGCAAGGCGCCTTCGATGAAGATCGCCTTGCCGTCCACGCGCGCCACGCCACGCCCTTCGTGGTCCAGCGATTCAACCTTAGCGACTGGCATTTGCAAGCCCCTTGAAGCCCATGCTTAAAAGGGGCCGGATTGTACCAGCCGGCCTCCGAACGGTCGTCGCTATAATCTTGCGATGATCTCCACTCTTCTTGGCGGCCTAAGTGCCGATGAATTTCTTCGCGAATACTGGCAGCGCAAGCCGCTCCTGGTACGTGGCGCGCTCAAAGAATTCAAGGGCGTGTTCAGCAAACCCGAGCTGCTTGAGCTGGCCACCCGCGACGACGTCGAATCGCGTCGCGTCTGGAACACCGACGGCCAATGGCAGCTGGAACGCGGGCCTTTCAGCAGTCGCGCGTGGCGCCAGAAAGGCCCCTGGACAGTGCTTGTTTCCGGCACAAACCTCGTCTCCGACGAAGCCGACGCGCTTCTCCGTCAGTTCGATTTCATACCCCAGGCGCGTCTTGACGATCTAATGGTCAG
The DNA here is from genome assembly GCF_013184235.1 of Niveibacterium sp. COAC-50. Taxonomy (NCBI): domain Bacteria; kingdom Pseudomonadati; phylum Pseudomonadota; class Betaproteobacteria; order Rhodocyclales; family Rhodocyclaceae; genus Niveibacterium; species Niveibacterium sp. COAC-50. The sequence continues at coordinate 143,504 of NZ_JABCJM010000007.1, read as the reverse complement.
CTACGCCACCGACGGCGGTGGCGTCGGGCCGCACTTCGACAATTACGACGTATTCCTGATCCAGGGTGTCGGCCAGCGTCGCTGGCGCATTGGCGCCCAGCGTGACCTCACCGTCATCGAAGGGGCACCGCTGCGCCTGCTGAAGGACTTCCGACCCTCGCGGGAGTGGGTGGTCGAGCCTGGCGACCTCCTGTACCTCCCCCCGCAATACGCTCATGACGGCGTCGCGATCGGCGAATGCATGACCTATTCGGTTGGTTTCCGGACAGCAACTCACCAAGAGTTGGCGGAAGCCTTTCTGGGCTATCTGCAGGAGAACTTGTCGTTGAAGGGGCGCTATGCGGACCCGGGTTTGAAGCGCCCGAAGAATAGCGCCGAGATCAGCAACGAAATGATCGAGCAAGTCGCAGCCACCCTCGCCCGGATCAGCTGGAACAAACAAACAGTTGCAAATTTTCTCGGCGCCTACCTCAGCGAGCCCAAGCCCCACGTCTTCTTTGAGCCGCCGGAGTTGCCGATGAGCGAGCGGAAATTCGCGACAACCGTTGGCCAGCGCGGCTTTCGGCTCGACATCAAGACACAGCTGCTATACCGCGGAAACCGCTTCTTCCTGAACGGCGAACCGTTCGACGCCGAGCCTGCGCAACGCGCCGCCCTGAAGCTTTTGGCGCGCGATCGAAAACTGAGCGCAAATGCTGTCAACCCGACGCTGCTTTGTGCGTTTTATGATTGGTATTGCAGCGGATTTGGGGCTCCGGCGTAACAGCAGCAGTAGGTGCAGAGCGCTTGAGCTTTGAAAAACATGCTAGAATCTGAGATCGGTTAGGCGTCTAGCCGTGCCGACCAAAAGAATTTGGCGTTTGTCTTTATCGATAAGGGAAACCAACAATGAAGCAATCTCTCCTCGTCGCCGCCCTCGTGGCGCTGGCCGTTACCGCTTGTGGCAAGAAAGAAGAAGCGCCGGTTGAGCAGTCCGCTCCGGCTGCTGTTGAGCAGTCCGCTCCGGCTGCTGCTGAGCAATCGGCTCCGGCTGCTGACCAGTCGGCTCCGGCCGCTGAAGCTCCGGCTGCTGAGCAATCGGCTCCGGCTGCTGACCAGTCCGCCGCCAAGTAATTCGCGCCAGCGGAAGAAAGAGCCGACCTTCGGGTCGGCTTTTTTTCGTCTAACGATTTGGTAGCACGCGGCCATTTGGCCCACCCAGATCTACAGGCGAAAAAAAAACGCGCCCAACGGGCGCGTTTTGTGGGTGTCGCCAATTACTTGAGCTGCTCGTAAAGCAACTTCAGAATCTTGCTGGCCTCTTCACCCTTGTCGATGTTGCCGTCCTTATCTAGAACGCGCACCAGCGACCGCTTGTCGTCGCCCTTCACGAAGATCCGATAAGCCGCACCGGCCTTCAGCTGCGCAGCGGGGCTTACGACCGGCTCAGCCGGCGCACTCCGCCAGAAAGCCAGCTTGTCGAGCCAACCGCTCTCCTGCTTCTGCTCCACCTTCGCGCCTGCAACGCGCACATCGAACAGGCCGATATCGCGATCGCGATCCTCGACCAACAAACCGTTGCGATCCAGCGCAAGACCAACCTGACGCCATGCGTCGTCGATCGAGCCCGCCAGGATTAGCGCCGCGCCGCCATCGGCAGCACGCTCGAAACGCGCCTTGTCGGTTGCAGGCGAACCAGCCATCAGTTCCTTAGCACGATCTTCGGACACGCCGAGCGACAGCATCAGGCGGCGAAGCATCTCGGCCTCCATGCCCGGATCCGGCTTGCGCCAGGTCCAGACGGAGGAGTCTTTCTCCACGCCGCCCGTCAGTACCTCTTCGAGCCCACGGTGGCTGATGAACACGTCGGTTGAACCCGGCTGGGTGCCCGGCTCGATACGAGTACGGAAGCGATCCTTCTCCGGCGAGCTGTACATGCCATCGAGGAACTTGCCGACGGTGTCGCGGACGATGTCTTGCTTGATCTTCGTACGATTCTCAAGCCAGTCCGTTTCAAGAATGCCGACTTCAGGACTATCGACGACGAGTGCATAGCCGTTCTGCAACCAGAAGGTCTTGATCTTCGGGTAGAGCTGGGCCGGAGCAAGTGGCACCGTCAGCCAGCGCTCTGAACCAGCGCGGCCGATCGTCATTCTGGCAACGTCGGGAACAACCTCGGGGCCGCTGGCAACCGCCATGCCGCCTGCCGACGGCTTACGCCCCGCCTGATATTCAGACAGGGTCGCTGCAGCCGATTCTCCTTCGACCGCATAGCGGTCATCGCGGCCCGGCTTGGTCAGGTCAGGCGGAACATCCAGAGGCGTTGCGCGCTGTTGAGCGCCCGCCTTGTAGTCGACCTTGCCCACATCCTTGGTTGAAAACGTGCACGCGCCGAGCACGACGAGCAGGCACACCGGTGCAACGCTTTGCAGCTTGAACATACTGCAGACTCCTCAGGCCTCAATGCCGGCCTGACGCAGTGCGTCGAGCAGCTTGGATTCGTTTGCGACGGTCAGTCGCGTCAATGGAAGACGGATACCCGAACCGATAAGCCCCATACGCTCAAGGGCCCATTTCGCGGGAATCGGATTGGGTTCGCAGAACAGGTGCTTATGCAGACCGACCAGCTTGGCGTTGATCGCACGTGCGCGAGTCAGGTCACCCGCAGCCGCCGCAACGCACATTTCGTGCATGGCGCGCGGCGCGATGTTGGACGTCACCGAGATGACGCCGTGGCCGCCGAGCAACAGGAAGGCCAGCGAGGTCATGTCGTCGCCGCTGTAGAGCGCGAAGTCGGCCGGTGCTCGCAGGATCAGATCGAGCGCGCGATCGATCGCCCCGGTTGCATCCTTGAGGCCGACGACGTTCGGAATCTCGGCAAGGCGCAGCGCGGTGTCGTTCGACATGTCCGCCCCGGTCCGCCCCGGGACGTTGTATAGGATCACCGGGATATCGACTGCTTCGGCGATCGTGCGGAAGTGCTGGTACAGGCCCTCTTGCGTGGGCTTGTTGTAGTACGGCACCACCGACAGGATGCCGTCGGCTCCGGCAGACTTTGCAAATTGCGACAATTCAATCGCTTCTGCCGTCGAATTTGCCCCGGTTCCGGCAATGACAGGCACACGGCCGGCGGCATGTCCGACCGCAGTCCGGATCAGTTCGCAATGCTCTTCGACGTTGACGGTCGGCGATTCACCGGTCGTCCCGACGATGACGATGCCGTCGGTTCCTTCCGCGACGTGCCAGTCGATAAGACTCTTGAGCCGCGCCAGGTCAAGGCTGCCATCCTCACGCATCGGCGTGACGATCGCGACAATCGAACCCTTAATCATGCGTTTGCCGCCACAAAGACAAAGCCGAGATTCTAGCGCATACGTGGAAAATCAGCGTCAAAGGTCCGCCAGCGCCTTGATATGAGCAACCGCACTGCGCGCAAGTGCAGACAGCGCATAGCCCCCCTCGAGCATCGACACGATGCGGCCGCCGCAATGCTGCTCGGCAAACAGCCGCAACTGCTGTGTCACCCAAGCGTAATCCGCCTCGACGAGGCCAAGGGACGCCATATCGTCTTCGTAGTGCGCATCGAACCCAGCCGAGATGTAAAGCATCTCCGGTGCGAAGTTCCGCAAGGCCGGCAACCAGACGTCTGTGACGATATCGCGGAAAACATCGCCACGCGTACCGGCAGGCACCGGCACATTGACCATGTTCGCCGCGGGTTTATCCGCCCCGGTGTAGGGATAGAAGGGGTGCTGGAAGAAGCTGACCATCAGCACCCGCTCGTCACCAGCGAAGATGTTTTCCGTGCCGTTGCCATGATGTACATCGAAGTCCACCACCGCGACACGCTTCAAGCCGTGCGATTCGAGCGCATGAGACGCCGCAACGGCGATGTTGTTGAAGAAGCAAAAACCCATGGCGCGATCGCGCTCGGCGTGGTGCCCGGGCGGCCGCACCGCGCAGAATGCGTTGTCGACTTCCCCGCGCATCACGAGATCTGTTGCCAGCACGCCGGCGCCCGCGGCACGCAGGGCGGCACGGATGGTGTGCGGACACATGGCGGTGTCGGGGTCGATATGCTTGATACCCCGCTCCGGCGCACTGCCGATAAGATCCTCGACATGCCGCTTCGGATGAACGCGCGACAATTGTTCGATGCTCGCCTGCGGCGCGTCATGAAAATTGAGGAACGAATCGATGCCGGAGGCGATCAATCTATCCTGAATCGCAGAGAGGCGATCCGGGCATTCGGGGTGCATGGCCCCCATGTTGTGCATCCAGCAATCCGGATGCGTGATGAATGCGGTCGCCATGTGGCCCCTCGCCGCCTCGTTCTGATCTGAATAAATGGGCCGACCAAACGCGACGACCCTCCCCCATACCGATATTATCCGACCGACACCATGAGCCCACAACAAAAACTGCCCATCACCGAAGCGCGCGCCCTGGCCCATGCCATTGCCGCCGCGGTAGGCGAATCCATTCTCGGCAAATCGGCGCAGATCCGGCTCGCAGTCGCGTGCCTGATTGCGCGGGGCCATCTGTTGATCGAGGACGTACCCGGCGTCGGCAAGACAACCCTGGCGCATGCGCTGGCCGATGCCTGCGGCCTTGCCTGGCGGCGCGTGCAGTTCACCAGCGATCTTCTGCCGGCGGACCTCGTCGGCGTATCCGTCTGGGAAAGTGCAAACGCACAGTTCGCCTTCCGGCCAGGCCCGGTGTTCTCGGAAGTGCTGCTCGCCGACGAGGTCAATCGCGCCTCACCCAAGACTCAGAGCGCCTTGCTGGAAGCCATGGAGGAACGCCGCGTCTCGGTCGACGGCGTAACGCATCCGCTGCCGGATCCGTTCTTCGTGATCGCGACGCAAAACCCTGCCCACCATGCGGGTACGTTTGAACTGCCGGAATCGCAGCTGGATCGCTTCCTGATGCGACTGGCGCTCGGCTACCCGCCGGCAGATGCCGAACTCGCCCTGCTGGCCGGGCGTGACCGGCGAAATCGTAGTGTCGTCGCACGCGTCACCGACCGAAGCACCCTAACAGCGCTACAGGCCAGTTGCGCCGACGTCTTCGTTGGCGAACCGGTCGCGCGTTACGTGCTGCGCTTGGTCAGCGCAACACGCAGCCATCCAGCGATCGCGCTCGGCCTGAGCCCGCGGGCCGGCCTTGCGCTCCTGGCTGCGGCGCGCGCCTATGCGCTCACCGAGGGGCGCGACTTCGTGGCGCCGGAGGACGTTCAGGCGGTATGGCATCCGGTGGCAGCGCATCGCCTGCACACGCCGGATGGTCGTCATCTGCCGGACGCGCTGGTCGCCGAATTCCTGCAGGGCACGCCTGTCGCGTGAGCATCTCGATGCGGCAAACCCTGCGCGAGCGCCTGCAACGCTGGATGCTGCGCGGCCGGCCACCGGAGCAACTGCCGGTCACGCTCGGCCAGCGACGCATCTACGTGCTGCCAACCGGACCCGGCCTGAGCTTCGGCCTGCTGCTTCTGGCGATGCTGCTGGCAAGCCTCAACTACACCTTGTCGCTCGGCTTCGCGCTGACTTTCGTGCTGGCCGGCGTAGGCCACCTCTCCATGGTGCGGGCGCATCGCAACCTGCTTGGCGTCACGCTGCAGAGCGGACGCTGTGACGCCGTGTTTGCCGGCGAACCGCGCGCACTGTCTCTGGTCATGCAGGAGCAGGCGGGGCGCGAACGGCCGTCGCTGGCGATCATGCATACCGCGTCGGCACCAGTGGGTTTCTCTATCCCCGCACGAGGCGCACAAGCGCTGAGCTTGCCGCTGCCTGCCCAGTCGCGCGGCCGGCACCCGGTCGGGCGCCTGCGTCTGGAGACCCGACATCCACTCGGGCTGATCGTCGCCTGGAGCTATTTCGAGCCCGCCGTGTACGGCCTCGTCTATCCGACCCCGGAAGTAGACCCGCCGACGGCGCCCTCGCATCACGGGAGCGGCGAAGGACGCCCGGTTCCGGGTAGCGACGGCGTGCTGTTCGACAGCCTTCGCCCCTACCGCACCGGTGATCCGCTGCGTCAGATCGCCTGGCGACAGCTCGCGCGGGGCGGCACGCTGGCAACGAAGCACTTTGCGGCCGAGGCCGGCGGTGAGCAATGGCTGCGCTGGGCCGACTGCCCGGCATCGATGGACACTGAAGCACGCCTTTCGCGCCTGTGCGCCTGGGCACTCAAAGCGGACGAAGCAAAGCAGCGCTTCGGCCTCGAACTACCGGGCCGCCACATCGCCCCCGGTAGCGGCACGGCACACCTGCGTGAAGTACTCGACGCACTCGCCCGCCATGGGGTGACTGAGCATGCGTAAGTCCGAGCCAGTCGATCGCCATGGCCAGCTGTGGATCCTCGCAGCGGTCTTGCTGACCCTGCTGCCTTTGCTGCCACGCCTGACGCTGGAAGTCGGCCTGGTCGCGGGCCTGCCGTTGCTGTGGCAAGGGTGGCGGCTGCACGCTGCAACGCCCGCTCGCCCGCCCAATCGAGTCGTGCTGCTGCTGATCGCGGCGGTCGCAGTGGCAACCACCGTTGCGCGCTATGGCACCGCGTTCGGGCGCACACCCGGCCTTGCGCTGCTGGCCATGCTGCTGGGGCTGAAAATGCTGGAAGCCCGCACGCGGCGCGATGCGCACATCACGATTCAGCTTTGCTTCTTCGTGCAACTGGGCTACTTCCTCATTGAACAGAGCGCGCTGACCGCCGTCTGTGCGCTGGCCGCCTGCGTGCTGGCGCTGACTGCGCTGCTGCGGGTTGAGCAACCGGACTTGCTTCTAAAGCCGGCCCTCAGCGGTAGCGCGCGGATGGTGGGCATCGCTCTGCCGCTGGCTGCGCTGCTGTTCGTGCTCTTCCCGCGTATCGACACGCCGCTCTGGGGCATGCCCACCGATGGCGCCAGCGCCACCACCGGAATGTCGGATCGCATGCGCCCCGGCTCCATCGCAGACCTCTCGCTGTCCGGCGAGATTGCCTTTCGCGTCGAGTTCGCCGGCTCGCCGCCCCCGCCAGCAGAACGCTACTTCCGGGGCCCGGTGATGAGCCAGTTTGACGGGCTTGAATGGCAGGCAAGGCCAGCAGTTCGCGCGACGTCGCTGCCGCAGGGGAAAAGACGGATCGACTATGTGATCACACTGGAGCCTCATCAGAACCGCTGGCTCTTCGCGCTAGAGCACGCAACACCGCGAGAAGGTCAGACGCTCGATGCCTTCAATGTACTGCTCGCCGGGGCGGCGATACGCAGCCGCGTACGGGCGCCGATCACAAGCTATGCCGACGCCCAAATAGGCCTGGACGCCGCGCCGGCCACCCTGGCCGTCAACCTCGCTTTGCCCGCCGGCAGCAATCCGCGCACCGCTGCATTCGGGGCGAAGCTTCAGCAAGAGCAGACAGCACCAGCCGATCGCGTGGCAGCGGCGCTGCGATTCCTGCGCGAGGGCGACTTCGTCTACACGCTGTCACCTCCGCGTCTTGGCCAAAATGCCGCGGATGACTTCCTGTTCGAGACGCGGCAAGGCTTCTGCGAGCACTTCGCAAATGCTTTCACGGTCTTGATGCGCGCGGCGGGCGTGCCCGCCCGCGTCGTGGCCGGATACCAAGGGGGCGAAATCAATCCGATTGACGGCACCTTGGTCGTTCGACAATCCGACGCCCACGCATGGTCGGAGGTATGGCTCAGTGAGCGGGGCTGGGTCCGTGTGGACCCAACCGCCGCTGCGGCCCCGAGGCGCATTGACGGCGGACTGACTGCGTCCCTGCCCGCCAGCGACCCGATTCCCGGCTTGGTGCGTATCGAGTCGCAATGGTTGCGTACGCTGCGCAACCGCGCCGAGGCGCTGTCGCACACATGGAACACGTGGATTCTCGGCTATACCGCCCAACGGCAGCGCGACCTCTTTGCCGGGCTGGGTATTGATGCCGACTGGCGCAACCTGACGCTGGGGCTCGTCGCAAGCGGCGCCCTCTGGCAAGCAGCGGTGTGGATCGGCATGTTCCGCAGCCGACGCCGCCTGACGCCAGCCGAACGTGCGTGGCAACTGCTGCTACGCAAGCTCGCGCAACAAGGACTCGTGCCGGCGATCAGCGAAGGGCCGATTGCCTTCGCGGCGCGTGCAGGTACCATCCACCCCGAATGGCAAGCTGCGCTCACGGAATTCGCAGCGCGCTACGCTCGCCTCATCTACGGCCCCACAGCATCGGCGGAAGACGCCGAGGCGCTCAGAATCGCAATCACCGAATGGCTCGCACGCACCTTCTGAAACGCATCACCATCGCCCTTGCCATCACGCTCGGCGCACATTCGCTCGCACACGGCGCCTCGGCACCCGAGCCACAACCCTACGGCGAACGCGACGAGGTCAAAGCCTTCGCACACGAACTCGCGCAGAAGGAATCGCTGAACGAGCCCCAGGTGCTCGCCACCCTCTCCGAAGCGCGCTACCTACCCGCGGTGATCAAGGCCATCCTTCCGCCTGCGAGCCCGAGCGTGAAATCCTGGGTACGCTACCGGGCCCGATATCTCGACCGCACGCGCATCGCCGCCGGTACCGCCTTCTGGCGCGAACACGCCGCCACCCTTGCGCGCGCCGAGGCAGAGTTCGGCGTACCGGCCGACATCATCGTCGGCATCATTGGCGTCGAAACCATCTACGGCCGCAATCAGGGCAACTTCCAGACCCTCTCCGCGCTCGCCACGCTCGCCTTCGACTACCCACCGCGAGCGGAACTCTTCCGGCGCGAGTTGGGAGAGTTGTTCCTGCTGGCGCGCGATACCTCGATGCCGGTCACCAGCTACAAAGGGTCCTACGCGGGCGCGCTTGGTCTGCCGCAGTTCCTTCCGAGCAGCATCCGGCGCTACGCGGTCGACTACGACGGAGATGGCAAAGTATCGCTCGACACAAGCGCCGACGACGCAATCGGCAGTGTTGCGAGCTTCCTGAGTCAGCATGGATGGGAACGCGGCGGCGACATCGCAGTGCCGGCCCGCGTGACGGATCCGCAACGCGCGGCCGCTTTGGTGGAAGCGGGCATCGCACCCAGCTTTCGCAAGCAGGACTTCGAACGCCTTGGGGTTGCGGCCGATACACCTGCGGCCGAAGACAAGCCCGCGGCCTTGATCGATCTCGTCTCGCCCGAGGCGGCAACCGAATACTGGTTGGGGTATCAGAACTTCTACGTGATCACGCGTTATAACCGCAGCAGCTTCTACGCAATGGCGGTCTTCCATCTGGCCACGGCGATTCGGCTGGAGCGAGAGCGCGGCGCGTAGCCGCACAGACAGCGTCTGGCGGGCTCAGAGCAGAACGTCGCGGGAGACACCGCGACGTTTGAGGATCCGCCGCAGTTGCGCTAGCGCCTCAAGCTGGATCTGGCGCACCCGCTCACGCGTCAATCCAAGTTGCAGCGCGAGCTCTTCCAGCGTCTGCACATCGCAGTCGTCGAGTCCGTAGCGACGCTGGATCACCATGCGCTGCTTCTCCGATAGCTGCCCGATCCACTGACGAACCAAGTCTTCGATTTCGGCGTTCTGCAGCGTGGATTCCGGCCCGTCTGAAGCTTCGTCGGCGAGCGATTCGCCGATTGACAGGTTGGGGTCGATATCAAGCGGTGCATCGAGCGAGGCCGTGTGCTCGTTGAGCGCCAGAATCGCCCGCACATCGTCGACCGGCCGCTCGAGGCGCTTGGCCACGTCCTCGATCGTCGCGCCACCATGGCTCGATTCGATCGAGCGCTGCGCGCGCAAGACCTGGTTCAGTTCCTTCACCACGTGAACCGGCAGGCGGATCGTGCGCGACTGGTTCATGATCGCGCGCTCGATGTTCTGCCGGATCCACCAGGTTGCGTACGTGGAGAATCGGAAGCCGCGCTCCGGATCGAACTTCTCCAAAGCGTGAATCAAACCCAGATTGCCCTCTTCGACCAGATCGAGGAGCGGGATTCCACGGTTGAGGTAGTGCTTGGCGATATTCACAACCAGGCGCAGGTTGTGCTCGATCATCTTCTGCCGTGCAGAGAAGTCGCCGAGTCGCACACGGCGCGCCAAGGCCACTTCTTCGTCGGCGGTGAGCAGCGGATTCGCGCCGATCTCGTTGAGGTAGATCTGCGTGACGTCGTTGAGGAATTCATTCTCGGGCGGCGCCTGAACAGGCTCCGCACCGAACGCTTCGATCTCAGGTGGGAGATCCGGTTCCTTTTCGTCTTCGTCGTCGAAAAAGGTTGCCGGATCGTACATATCCCACCCTTAGCGTTTAGGAAGGTACTTCAGAGGATCAACGGGTTTGCCTTGACGCCGAATCTCGAAGTGCAGCTTGGCGCGATCCGCATCACTGTCACCCAACGCCGCGATCTCCTGCCCCTTTTTCACTGACTGCCCTTCTTTCACCAGAATCTTCTGGTTGTGGGCATAGGCGCTGAGGAAGGTCGCGTTGTGCTTGATGATGACGAGATTTCCATAGCCACGCAAGCCGGCACCGACATAAACAATTTTCCCCGCCGCTGCGGCGAGCACCGGCTCACCAATCTGGCCGCCAATATCGACGCCCTTGTTGGTCGAATCATTGAAACCGTTAACGACCTTTCCGGCTGCCGGCCAGACCCATTCGAACTCGTCGTCCGCCGAAGGCTTCGCCTCATCCTTCTTGGGTTCTTCCTTCTTCGTCGCGTCTGCGGCGGGTTTTGCGTCAGCAACCGGCGCAGCTGCAACCGGCTTGACGCCGGCGCGGGAGGCTTCGTCAGCCTTCACGGCAGCTGCAAGCGCCTGATCCGAGTAGGCGACCTTTCCACCCTTGGGATCACGCCGCAATGATTCGTCCGCCTTGCCCGACGGAGCCGCCGCGGTTGTCTTCGGCTCCAATGGTTTGGATTCGATCGTCGGTGAGACGACAGGCTTCGCGGCGGTGCCGTCGGCCGGCTTCACTCGAAGTTCCTGCCCGACAAGGATCAGGTTCGGATTCTCGATCGCGTTCCAGTTGGCAATGTCACGCCAGTCCTGACCGTGCTCCAAAGCGATGCTGATCAGCGTGTCGCCACGCTTGACGATGTAGTAGCCCGGTCTCGCAACTCCGGGCGCTGCATCCTGCGCGGGCGTGCCGGCAGCGGGCCGCGACGGCGCCGTGCGGTCTTCCACCGGCGCACGGCCACTGCTGGTGCAGCCAGCAATTCCAATCAGGGCAATCAAAGCAAAGGGCAGCCCGCTACGGGCGACAAACAGTCTCATTCGGTTCCTGCCAACAACGGTACAAATCGAACCGCATCGTAACGCGATTCCTTAAGCCTTCCATCCGCCGAGCGCTCCACCATCAACAAGGTCTGGTCGACGCTGCCCAATGGAAGGATCAGTCGCCCAAGCGGGGCCAACTGCTCCAGCAATGGTTTGGGCACACTCGCCGTGCCGGCGGCGACGATGATCGTGTCAAAAGGCGCAGCCTCCGGCAATCCAACGCTACCGTCACCGTATTTCAGCCGCAGGTTCGGCAAACGCAGCGGTCGAAGATTGTCCTTCGCGCGTTCGATCAGTGTACGGATTCGCTCAATGGCGTACACCTCCTTCGCCATGCAGGACAAAACCGCCGCTTGGTACCCGCACCCAGCCCCTACTTCAAGCGTTTTGCCAAGTTCGCGTCCGTGCGCAAGCAGTTCGATCATGCGCGCAACCACGTAGGGCTGCGAAATCGTCTGCTGGCAGCCGAGCGGCAGCGCGGTATCTTCGTAAGCGCGGCTAGCTAGGGCTTCCTGAACAAACAGATGACGGGGAACCTGGTTCATCGCAGCGAGCACGCGCGAGTCCGCTATTCCCTGTTCGCGAAGGCGCTCGATCATCCGTGCGCGGGCGCGCACAGCGGTCACGGCCGAAGTACTCCGCTGATTCATGCGGACAAACGCTCCTGCCACGACGACAAGGCCGAAAACTGTGTCAGATCCACCTGCAGCGGCGTTATCGAAACGAAACCGTTCGCGACAGCATGGAAATCAGTGCCTTCGCCTGCATCCTGGGCTGCACCAACAGCCCCGACCCAGTAGATCGTCTCGCCGCGCGGATTGACCGACCGCACAACTGGCTCCGCCATGTGACGCTTACCCAGGCGAGTGACCTGGCGGCCCTTCATTGCCGACGAGGGCAGATCCGGAACGTTTACATTGAGCAGATAAGGGGCGCCGGACGCATCGTCAGCGCAGGCACGTACAACGTCGGCAGCAACGGCCGCTGCGGTACTGAAATGATTCAGTTCGCGCCCGACGAGCGATACGGCAATTGACGGTATCCCCAGCAGGTAACCTTCCATTGCGGCAGCGACCGTGCCCGAGTAAATCGTATCGTCGCCCATGTTGGCGCCGTGATTGATGCCGGACACCACCAGATCAGGGCGAAAGCCAAGAAATCCGGTGACAGCAAGATGCACGCAATCGGTCGGCGTACCATTCACGAAATGGAAACCACTCGGCGCACGCCGCACAGAAAGCGGGCGATCCAGTGTGAGGGAATGACTCGCTCCGCTGCGATCACGTTCGGGCGCGACAACGAAGACTTCCGCGAATCCAGACAAGGCCTCGGCCAACGCGGCAATGCCTGGGGCAAAGTAGCCGTCGTCGTTACTGAGGAGGATTCGCATGGACCGAGCGCTCTAAGGTATTGAGTAAAGCCGAAGGACGCCGGAGGGGAAGAATTTGGTCGGGGCGGCGGGATTCGAACTCGCGACCCCTTGCACCCCATGCAAGTGCGCTACCAGGCTGCGCTACGCCCCGACACGGCAAAAATTATAGCAGGATTCGAAACTCCTGCTGGATTTATTTAACTCCGCAGTAGCGAGAGCACATCTTCCAGCTCGCCGCGGATTGCGCCGAACAAAGCTTCTTCGCGTTCGCTCTGCGCGGCCTGCTCACGCTCGCGCTCGGCCTGGTCATCCAGACGGTTGCGCGCACCACTGATCGTGAAGCCGTCGTTGTAGAGCAGATCGCGGATCCGGCGCACCAGCAACACTTCGTGATGCTGGTAGTAGCGACGGTTACCGCGGCGCTTGACTGGCTTGAGTTGCGTGAATTCCTGCTCCCAATAGCGCAGCACATGCGGCTTCACACCGCATAGTTCGCTAACCTCACCGATGGTGAAGTAGCGCTTCGCGGGAATCGGAGGCAGTTCAGCCGCGTCAGGCGGCGCGCTGGTTTGCGACATTGACCTCTGCATCACTCAACAAGTCCACCGCCGCCTTGAGTTTCTGGCTGGCGTGGAAGGTGACCACACGGCGCGCCGTAATCGGGATTTCTTCCCCGGTCTTGGGATTGCGACCAGGACGCTGCGGCTTATCGCGCAACTGGAAATTGCCGAAACCGGACAGCTTCACGGTTTCGCCCCGTTCCAACGCATTACGGATTTCGTCGAAGAAGCCATCAACCATGTCTTTGGCTTCCCGCTTGTTCAGGCCGACCTTCTCGAACAGAAGATCGGCCAATTCGGCTTTCGTTAGCGTCATCGACACAATCAGCTCCTCAATTGGGCGCCCAACCGCTCACTGGCACGACCAACCAATACGTCGATTGCGGCGTCGACTTCAGCGTCTTCAAGCGTCTGGTCAGTATGTTGGAAGCGTACCCGGAAGGCAACACTCTTGCTGTCCGGATCGATACCTTTGCCCTGGTAAATATCAAATATTTCAATCGCCTGCACGATGTTCAAGGGTGCCTCACGCAGCACGGCAAGCAGTTCTCCAACCGGCGTCGCGGCACGAACAACCAAGGCCAGATCGCGCACCACCATCGGGAATTTCGACGGCGCAACAAAGGCCGGCAACGGGCGGTAGGCCGCGGCCTCAAGGTCAAGCTCGAAGACCACCGGCGCTGTCGCGAGTTCGTAGCGCTGAACCCAGTTTGGATGCAACTCACCGATCCAGCCGATGGCAACCCCATCGCACCGCACTTCTGCAGCACGTCCTGGGTGCAGAGCGGGATGCGTCAAACGCACAAACTCCAGCGAGCGGCCATCAAGCATGGCCTCGACATCAGCCTTGACGTCAAAGAAATCCACTTTCCGCGTAGCAAGACCCCACTGCTCCGCCGACGCAGGCCCCCATGCAAGGCCCGCAACTTTCATCGGCTGGCGATAGCCTGCAACCGGCTGACCGCTGGCGTCCTTCGCGAAGCAACGACCAATCTCGAAAATGCGCACGCGGGACGCACGGCGACGCTGATTGGTCGCCAGCGTGCCGACCAGGCCACCAAGCAGACTCGACCGCATGACGGAAAGATGGCTCGCGATCGGGTTCGCCAGGCGGATCGGATCAAGGTTGCCGCAGAAGTCGCGCTCCCATGCCTCTTCCACGAAGGCGTAGTTCACCACCTCTTGGTACTCGCGCCCTGCCAGCAGTCGGCGCAAGGCGGAAGCGCTGCGCCGGGACTCCGGCAATGGCAGCATGCCAAGCGTGCCTTGCGGCAGGTTCTCCGGGATGTTCTCGTAGCCATGAATACGCGCGATCTCTTCGATGAGATCTTCCTCGATACGCAGGTCGAAGCGATAGGAAGCGGGCGTGACGGTCACGCGATCTTCCTCGATCGTCACCGGCATACCGAGGCGCCCCAGGATCTCGCCAATCTGCGCAGCAGTGAAGGGAATGCCAATCACTTGCGAGGCGCGCGACACGCGCAATGTCACGGACTCCCGCTTTGGCAAGGCCTGAGCATCCAGCGACTCGACCGCCGGACCAGCTTCACCGCCGCAGATCGAGAGAATCAGTTCAGTGGCGCGCTCCATCGCGCGCGGCGCCAGTTCAAAATCGACGCCGCGTTCGAAGCGATGTGAGGCATCAGACGAGAATCCGTAAGCGCGAGCGCGACCAACAATCGCGTCCGGCTGGAAGAACGCGCTCTCAAGAAACACATCGCGGGTCGCGTCAGTAACACCGCTCAGTTCGCCACCCATGACCCCAGCCAGCGCAAGGGGGCCCGATGCGTCGGTAATCAGCAAGGTGCGAGCGTCCGGCTCCACCTCCTGCCCGTTCAGCAGCAAGAGCTTGTCGCCAGCCTGCGCCCAGCGAACAACAACATCGCCTTGAAGCTTGTCGTTATCGAACGCGTGCAGTGGCTGTCCAAGCTCCAACATCACGTAATTGGTCACATCAACGATGGCACTGATCGAGCGCACTCCGCAGCGCTCCAAGCGCTGCTTCATCCACGCCGGCGTCGGTCGCGTCGGATCGACATTGCGCAGAACACGCCCGACATATCGAGGGCAACCATCCGGCGAAGCGAGACGCACACCGCGAGTGATCTCGTGACGCGCCGGCACCGGGGTGACCACGGGCTCAGTCAGCGCGGTACCCGTGAGCGCGGACACATCGCGCGCGACGCCAAGCAGACTCAGACAATCGGCACGGTTAGGCGTGAGCTTGATCGTGAAGCAGACATCGTCGAGCGCCAACGCATCGCGGATGTTCGTCCCCACCGTGAAGTCCGCCGGCAATGCGAGCAGCCCTTCGTGCGCATCCGAGATGCCAAGCTCGCGCGCCGAGCACAGCATGCCGAAGGATTCGACGCCGCGCAGCTTGGCCGCCTTGATCTGAAAGTCTCCCGGCAGCACCGCACCAACTACCGCGCACGGGACTTTCATCCCCGCAGCCGCATTCGGCGCACCGCAAACGATCTGCAACGGCTCACTCGCCCCTACATCAACCTTGCACACGCGCAAACGGTCGGCGTTGGGATGCGGATTGGCTTCCAGGATTTCGGCGACGACGACGCCCTCGAAAGCCGGCGCCACCGCGTCGGATTCCTCGACCTCGAGGCCCGCCATGGTAAGCAAATGCCCCAACGCGGCGGAATCCAGCGCGGGACTGACAAACGTACGTAACCAGTGCTCGGAGAACTGCATGGCTTACCTGAATTGGCTGAGGAAGCGAAGATCGTTTTCGAAGAAGAGGCGCAAGTCGTCGACGCCGTAGCGCAACATGGTGAGACGATCGAGCCCCATTCCGAATGCAAAACCGGTGTAACGCTCCGGATTGATACCGCCGTTGCGCAGCACGTTCGGGTGCACTACGCCGCAGCCCGCAATCTCGAGCCACTTGCCCTTGTTCGGACCGCTCATGAAGGCGAAATCAATCTCGGCGGACGGCTCGGTGAACGGAAAGAACGACGGCCGGAAGCGCACCTGCAGCGCATCCGTTTCGAAGAAGCGGCGCAGGAATTCGGCGATTACGCCCTTGAGATCGGCAAAGCTCACGCGCTCGCCAACCCAGAGGCCTTCGATCTGATGGAACATCGGCGAATGCGTCGCATCGTAGTCGACGCGATACACGCGCCCCGGCGCAATGATGCGAATTTCGGGCATCACTTCGGCAGCCTCGAACTGCGCGACATGCTCACGCATGTAGCGCACCTGAACCGGGCTGGTGTGCGTTCGCAGCAGCACGCCCGGGGCGTCCTGCAAATAGAACGTGTCATGCATTGAACGCGCCGGATGATTCTCAGGCGTATTCAAGGCGGTGAAGTTGTACCAATCCTCTTCGATTTCGGGGCCGTCCGCGACCTCAAAGCCGATACTGGCAAACAGTTGTTCGATTCGGTCCAGCGTGCGCGTCACCGGGTGAAGGCCGCCACTACCCTGACCGCGCCCCGGCAAGGTGACATCCAGAGCCTCGGCTGCAAGCTGTTCGGCAAGTGCGGCCTCGCGCAGAGCTTCGCGACGAGCTTCAAGGGCCTGCTCAACCGCGACTTTCGCGCGATTGATGGCGGCCCCAGCCTCGCGGCGCACGTCCGGATCCATCTTGCCGAGCCCCTTCAGGAGATCGGTCAGCGACCCGCTTTTGCCAAGATATGTCGCCTTGGCCTGTTCAAGGCTGTTGGCGTCCGATGCAGCGCCGAAATCGGCGATCGCTTGTTCTACAAGCCGTTGCAGATGATCCACGAACACGCTTCCGGGATGTTTGGGACAAAAAAAAGGAGGCCAGGCCTCCTTTTTTTACGCTACGACAAATTACGCAGCGAGCTGGGCCTTGGCCTGGTTCGCAATCGCGGCAAACGCCGGCTTGTCGAACACGGCCAGGTCGGCCAGCACCTTGCGGTCGATCTCGATCGATGCCTTCTTGAGGCCGTTCATGAACTTCGAATAGTTCAGACCGACTTCACGAGCAGCTGCATTGATACGAGCAATCCACAGCGCGCGGAACTGACGCTTGCGCTGACGGCGGTCACGGTAGGCATATTGACCCGCCTTCATCACCGCCTGTTTGGCGATGCGATAGACGTTCTTGCGACGACCGCGGTAACCCTTGGCCTGGTCGAGGACTTTTTTGTGACGAGCACGTGCGGTAACACCGCGTTTTACGCGAGACATGACGTTCCTCCTGAATTACGCGTAGGGAAGCATCGACTTGACCTGGGCGACGTCGGACGCGTGCACGCCCTCCATGCCGCGCAGCTGGCGCTTGGTCTTGGTCGTCTTCTTGGTCAGGATGTGGCGCTTGAACGCCTGCGAACGCTTGATGCTACCGCTCGAGCGCACCTTGAAACGCTTCTTGGCGCCGCTCTTGGTCTTCATTTTGGGCATGAAACACACTCCAAACTGTTAGTCGATGAAGCCGGGTGGCCTTCCGCAGAAGACGCTTCTGGAACCTGGCTCCACTTGTATGCAGACCCTTTCGGGGCTGTTTCCTGGAGCTGCTTGCGCAACTCCGGAATGCTTTTGCTGCCGGCGATCAGACCGGCTGCTTCTTCTTGCTCGGCGCCAGAACCATGATCATCTGGCGCCCTTCGAGCTTCGGAAACTGTTCAACCGTGCCCACTGCCTCAAGATCAGCCTTGATCCGCTCCAGCTGGCGCACACCAAACTCCTGGTGAGCCATTTCGCGGCCGCGGAAGCGAAGGGTCACTTTGACCTTGTCGCCCTCCTGCAGGAAGCGCGTCATGTTGCGAAGCTTGATCTGGTAGTCATTCTCGTCGGTGCCCGGACGGAGCTTGACTTCCTTGACCTGAATCTGCTTCTGCTTGAGCTTGGCCTCGTGCGCCTTCTTGGACTCTTGGTACTTGAACTTGCCGTAGTCCATAAGCTTGCAGACTGGCGGCTTTGCGAGCGGCGCGATTTCAACGAGATCAAGCCCGGCCTCTTCGGCCATTTCAAGTGCTTGTCGCGTCGCAACGATACCGAGCTGCTCGCCTTCTTCTCCTACCAAGCGCACTTCGGAAACATTGATTTCTCCGTTAAGGCGCTGCGGCTTTTCCTGAGCGATGGTCTAAGTCTCCAAAAAATAAAAATTAAGCCGCACTGCCACGGGTTTCCACCTCGTGGCGCCAGCGATCGAGCAATTGATCGAGAGGCATTTGGCCAAGATCTTGACCGCCTCGGGCACGTACGGCCACTACGCCAGCCGCCTTTTCTTTCTCACCGACGACCAGCTGATAGGGTAGCTTTTGCAAGCTATGTTCTCGAATTTTATAGGAAATTTTCTCGCTGCGCAAATCCGTCTCGACGCGGAATCCAGCCGCAATCAGCGCGCGAGCAACATCCTCAGCGTAGTCCGCCTGATGCTCCGAGATGCTCATTACGACGGCCTGCTTCGGTGCCAACCACAGCGGGAAATTGCCGGCAAAGTTCTCGATCAGGATGCCAATAAAGCGCTCGAGCGAACCGAGGATCGCGCGATGCAGCATGACGGGACGCTTGCGCGTGTTGTCTTCGGCGACGTACTCGGCATCGAGACGCTCCGGCAACACGAAATCCAGCTGCATCGTGCCGCACTGCCACGAGCGACCCAGCGCATCCTTGATGTGGTACTCGATCTTCGGACCATAGAACGCACCCTCGCCGGGGAGCTCCACCCACTCGACGCCTGACGCCTTCAGCGCGTCACGCAAGCCCTGCTCCGCCTTATCCCAGACCTCGTCCGACCCGGCACGCTTTTCCGGCCGAAGCGATAGCTTGACGACGACATCCTTGAAGCCGAAATCGCGGTACACCGCCATCAGCAGATCGTTGAACGACTGCACTTCGGAAACCACCTGATCTTCGGTACAGAAGATATGCGCGTCGTCCTGCACGAAGCCACGAACCCGCATCAGGCCATGCAAGGCACCAGAAGGCTCGTTGCGATGACAGGATCCGAACTCTGCAAGACGCAAGGGAAGCTCGCGGTAAGAGCGCAGACCGTGATTGAAGATCTGAACATGGCCAGGACAGTTCATCGGCTTCACAGCGTAGTCGCGCTTTTCCGACTCCGTGACGAACATGTTCTCACGGTAGTTCTCCCAGTGGCCAGAGCGCTCCCATAGGACGCGATCCATGACCAATGGTGTCTTTACTTCACTGTATCCCGCAGCATCGAGACGCCGACGCATGTACTGCTCGATCTGCTGCCACAAAGTCCAGCCCTTGGGGTGCCAGAAAACCATCCCGGGCGCCTCATCCTGGAGATGGAACAGGTCGAGCACTTTGGCCAGCTTGCGGTGATCGCGCTTTTCCGCCTCTTCGATCATATGCAGGTAGGCATCAAGATCTTCCTTGCTTGCCCATGCCGTGCCGTAGATCCGCTGCAACTGCTCGTTACGCGAGTCACCACGCCAGTAGGCACCAGCGACCGACATCAGCTTGAAGTGCTTGAGCTTGCCCGTAGACGGCACGTGCGGGCCGCGACACAGATCGACGAAGTCGCCCTCGCGATAGAGCGAGATTGTCTGGTCCGCTGGAATGCTGGCGATGATCTCCGCCTTGTAAGCCTCGCCAATCCCCTTGAAAAACTCGACTGCAGCATCACGAGCCCACTCTTCGCGTACCACCGGGATGTCGCGGCGGGACAGTTCAGCCATACGCTCCTCGATACGCACGAGGTCATCAGGCGTGAAGCCGCGCGGGAACGAGAAGTCGTAGTAGAAGCCGTTTTCGATGACCGGGCCGATGGTGACCTGCGCCTCGGGAAACAACTCCTTCACGGCATACGCCAGCAGGTGGGCCGTAGAGTGGCGGATCACTTCAAGACCTTCGGCATCCTTGGCCGTCAGGATCGAGAGCTCGCAGTCCGACTCAATGAGGTGGCTCGCATCCACAAGGGTGCCATTCACACGCCCTGCAAGGGTCGCCCGAGCAAGGCCTGCGCCAATGTTCGCCGCCACATCGGCGACAGTTACCGACTTTTCGAAGGACCGGACCGAACCATCCGGCAGACGCACGTTAGGCATGAATACTCCCGCTTGGGCAAAAAAAAAGTGCGGCCATGGGGCCGCACTTTTTCGTTCAATCGAAGCGTATGAACCCGGCGAACCCGCGTACTACGGACAAACCGTGGTGCAAGTTCGCAGAATCATCACCGCTCCGCATGGGTGTTGGTAGGCGCGATTGGACTCGAACCAACGACCCCCACCATGTCAAGGTGGTGCTCTAACCAGCTGAGCTACGCGCCTGAAAGAGAAGCGATTATAGCCTGAATTTCTGGGCTGTCAAAACTTTTTTTGAAAATCAGCCCTGTCACCGAGCCGGGCTGTCACCCGCGCCAAACCGCTATGCACGCCGTGCAGCGATCGCCCGCTCGGCCGCTGCACATTGCGCTCCGTCGATCACGCCGGCCACACATCGGGCGCGCAACAAGACGTGCAGGGTCGCAAACGCGCGACGCTCACATTCCGCAGTGACGGACTTCAAGTCGCCGCCTTGCCACGCACTCCACACGGCTGCGTCGTCAAGCGCGCGCGCCGGGGCTGCGCCAAGCAGGCGGATCAGTTGGTCGACGGGAACGTCCAAATCCGGTGAGGCGCCCTGCAACTGACCTGACAGGTCTGCGACGCGCCCTAGGAGCTCAAGCGCGTCTTGCTGAGCACTGCTGCGCTTCACGCAAACCTGCGCGGCATGAGTCAGCGCGCGCAATCGAAGGATAGGTATCTGGCGGCGCATAGCGCCCCAACACGCAACTTCCCCGTCGCGCGCCGCGAGTCGTGCGACAAAGCGCTCGATCAGTAGCCCCTCATCCCGATCGGCGGCGGACAAAGAGGACACTGTCAAACCGGCGTCACCCCATTCGGCAAGCGAGATCTCGACCACCCGCTGAAGGTGCGGCGGCAAATTGTCGCCACCGCTGGCGGCGCGCTGGCGCTGGAATGCGTACTCGGCCACATCACCATCGGACAGTGCGACATCAAGGTCGTAGATACAACGAATGCCGGCTATATCCGGCACGGTGACGATCTCGAACGCCACCGAAGAAGGCTTGATCGCTGTCACCCCGGAAACACCCCGGTGGAGAGGTAGCGGTCTCCACGATCGCAGACGATGGACACGATCACTGCATTCTCAAGCGTGGCCGCAAGGCGCACAGCCACTGCCATGGCGCCGCCCGATGAAATGCCTGCAAAAATGCCTTCCTCACGCGCCAGGCGACGCGTCATCTCTTCCGCTTCCGCCTGAGCCACCGACTCGACCTGGTCGACGCGATCCGCCTGATAGATCTTCGGCAGATATTCCTGGGGCCACTTCCGGATACCGGGAATTTGGGCGCCATCGGCCGGCTGACAACCAACGATGCGGATGGCCGGGTTTCGCTCCTTGAGAAAGCGCGACGTACCCATGATCGTACCGGTGGTACCCATGCTGCTGACAAAGTGGGTAATGCGCCCGCCGGTTTGCTCCCAGAGTTCAGGCCCAGTGCCCTCGTAGTGGGCGAGCGGGTTGTCCGCATTGGCAAACTGATCAAGGATGATGCCCCGCCCCTCGTCGCGCAGGCGTTCCGCAACATCGCGAGCCATCTCCATGCCGCCTTCGCGCGGCGTGAGGATCAACTCCGCGCCAAACGCACGCATCGTCTGGCGCCGCTCCAAGCTTTGATTCTCGGGCATGACGAGAATCATCTTGTAGCCGCGCATCGCCGCGGCCATCGCCAAAGCGATACCGGTGTTACCACTGGTGGCTTCCACCAGCGTATCACCGGGCTTGATGTCGCCGCGCGCCTCGGCATGCTGAATCATCGACAAGGCGGGGCGATCTTTCACCGAACCGGCAGGGTTATTGCCCTCCAGCTTGGCGAGGATCACGTTGTTGCGCCCAGCATTGATCCGCTTCAGACGCACCAAGGGTGTGCGACCAACGTAGTCCTCAAGCGTCAGAAACGTCATGCGAACCCCTGGCTCAGACGCCGGCGCGCTGCTGCAGCGTGGCGACGTACTTCCCAACACCCTGGGCAACATCATGGAAGGCGTCTGCGTAACCGGCATCACGCAGCAACGAGATGTCGGCCTGAGTAAAACTCTGGTATTTGCCCTTCAGCGCCGCGGGGAACGGGATGTACTCAATCACGCCCTGAGCCTGCATTTCGGCGAGCGAAAGCGCAGCCTCACCCTTTGCCGCGCGGCACGCATTCACGGTTGCCACGGCAACATCGTTGAAGCTCTGCGCGCGGCCGGTGCCCAGGTTATAGATGCCGGACAGCGCGGGGCTGTCGAGGAAGTACAGATTGACGTTTACAACGTCCTCAACGAACACGAAATCGCGCAACTGGCCGCCATTGCCGTAGCCGTCCTGACCTTCAAAAAGCTTGACCTTGCCATGCTCACGGTACTGATTGAAGAAGTGATAGGACACAGAGGCCATACGCCCCTTGTGCTGCTCATTCGGCCCGTAGACATTGAAATAGCGGAAGCCCGCGATTTGCGAGCCACCTTCGGTCAGCGCCCGCCGCACCACCTGATCGAACAGGTACTTCGAATAGGCGTAGACGTTCAAAGGCGCTTCGTACTGGCGGTCTTCCTTGAACACGGAACCACCGCCATACACCGATGCGGACGAGGCGTAGAGAAACTGCGCCTCCTGCTCCAGGCAGAAACGCAGCAGCTCAAGCGAGTACCGATAGTTGTTCTCCATCATGTACTGGCCGTCCTGTTCCATCGTGTCGGAACAGGCACCTTGATGCAGGATAGCCTCGACCGAACCGTCCAGTTCGCCACCCTCGATCATTTCGAGGAAGACCTTCTTGTCGAGGTAGTCGGCGATCTCGCAGCCGACCAGGTTCTTGAACTTGTCACCCTTCGAGAGGTTATCGACCGCGATGATGTTATCGATACCCTTGGCGTTGAGCCCGGCAACGATGTTGGAGCCGATGAAGCCGGCGGCGCCGGTCACGACGTAGTAGCGCGACATACGCGTCTCCTCAGTCTGGAATCTTGATTTCGTCGAGCGTCACGGTCGCCGTGCCGAGCTTGCCGACAACAATGCCCGCGGCGTGATTGGCCCAGCGCATCGCGTCGGCCATCGGCGCCCCCGCGGCAAGCATGACGGCCAGCGTCGCGATCACGGTATCGCCTGCACCGGATACATCGTAGACCTCGCGTGCGCGCGTACCTTCATGAAGCGCCCCTTCGTCGCGGAAGAGCGTCATACCCTCCTCCGAGCGCGTCACAAGCAGCGCGTCGAGGGCAAGCTCTGCGCGCAACTTCTGCGCGCGCGCAGCGAGATCGGCGTCATCGCGCCACTTGCCCACCACCTGGCGCAGCTCGGAGCGGTTAGGCGTCAGCAAAGTGGCGCCACGATACTTCGAATAGTCATCCCCTTTCGGGTCGACCAGCACAGGCTTGTTGGCCTCTCGTGCCAGCTGAATCATCTCGGCAACGTGCGTCAGGCCGCCCTTGCCATAGTCGGACAGCACCACGACGTCGACGTTCGGCAAGCGCGCGCGAAATTCCGCAAGCGTCGCCTGCAAGGATTCGTGATTCGGCCATGTTTCGAAGTCGATGCGCAGCAATTGCTGCTGACGGCCGATGACACGCAACTTCACCGTCGTGGCCAAGTCCGGGTCGGTTTGCAGCGAGGCCACAACGCCTTCGCTTTCGAGCAGACGACCGAGCGCTTGCGCTGGCTCATCCTGCCCAACCACCGATAGCAACACGGTATGGGCCGCGAGCGCCGCAGCGTTGCGCGCCACGTTGGCTGCGCCCCCAGGTCGCTCCTCGCTGCGTTCAACCTTGACCACCGGCACCGGCGCCTCGGGGGAGATTCGGCTTACATCGCCAAACCAGTAGCGATCCAGCATCACATCGCCGACCACCAGCACGCGAGCACGGCTCGTATCAGGAAGCGGAGGCAGGTTTCGCATATCAGGGCCGCCCGATTGGCAGGTATTCGAGGCCAAAGCTGCGCGGCAGCTTGGGATCGTAAAGGTTACGCCCATCGACGATCACCGGACTCTTCAAGACGCTCTTGATGCGCTCGAAGTCCGGGCTGCGGAACTCTTTCCATTCAGTGACGATGAGCAACGCATCGGCCCCTTCGAGGGCATGCATCGGCGAGTTGGCATAGGCAAGACGCGCCTCGTCGCCAAAAATGCGCCGCGCCTCGTTGATCGCGACCGGATCGTACGCAGTCACGGCCGCGCCACGCTTGAACAACTCGTCGATCACCACACGGCTGGTCGCTTCGCGCATGTCGTCGGTATTGGGCTTGAATGCCAAGCCCCACAGCGCGAACTTCTTGCCGCTCAAATCGGCGCCAAAACGATTGACGATCTTTTCCACGAGAACAAGCTTCTGCGCGTCGTTGGCGTCTTCGACCGCCTGCAGCACCTTGAGGCCTTGGCCGGCGTCGCTCGCAGTCTTGATCAGGGCCTTCACGTCCTTCGGGAAGCAGGACCCGCCGTAGCCGCAGCCCGCGTAGAGGAAGTGGTAGCCAATGCGGGGGTCCGAACCGATGCCCTGGCGTACCAGTTCAATGTCCGCACCGAGCTTCTCGGCAAGCAGCGCAAGTTCATTCATGAACGAAATGCGCGTGGCGAGCATCGCATTGGCGGCGTACTTCGTCAGCTCCGCCGAGCGCACATCCATCACAACCAACTTGTCGTGATTGCGCTGGAAAGGCGCATAGAGCGCGCGCATCAAATAGACGGCCTGCTCGTCGTCAGCACCCACAACGATACGGTCAGGCTTCATGAAGTCTTCGACCGCAGCGCCTTCCTTCAGGAACTCGGGGTTCGACACGACCGCGTACTTGATGTCCACGCCGCGCTTTTCGAGTTCTTCGGCAATTGCCGCGCGCACCTTGTCGGCGGTCCCCACCGGCACCGTGCTCTTGTCGATGACCACCTTGTAGTCGGTCATCAAACGACCAATGTTCCGCGCCGCCGCCAACACGTACTGCAAATCCGCCGAGCCGTCCTCGTCGGGCGGGGTACCCACCGCGATGAACTGCAGCGTGCCGAAGCGGACCGCCTCTTCGACGTCAGTCGTAAAGTGGAGCCGGCCTGCCGCCACGTTCCGCTCGACGACCTTGTCGAGGCCCGGTTCGTGGATCGGAATGCCGCCTTCCTTAAGGATGCGAATCTTGTTCGGATCGACGTCGAGGCAGAGCACGTCGTTGCCCATTTCCGCCAGGCAGGCGCCCGACACCAAGCCCACGTAGCCAGTGCCGACAACGGTAACTTTCACCTTGGTGACTCCATTCAGGTCAACGCCCTATCAAGGCGTCAGGTCGAATTCTTCACTGCGCCGCGGCGGGTAAGTCTCCCATCCGCCGCAAGCGGGGCAGCGCCAGTAGAACTGACGCGCCTTGAAACCACAGGCATCGCAGCAGTAACGGGCGACACGACGGGTGTGGCCATGGATCAGGCCTTTCACCATCTCGATATCCTGCCGCTGCTCCGGCTGAGCATTCAGCAGCGCCGCCTCGAGCAACTTGTCGAGCCCCAGCACGGTCGGATTACGCTTGAGCTCTTCACGTACCAGCTTGTACGCCGCATCGGGGCCATCGCGCTCAAGCTCCCACTGGAAGACCGCGTCAAGCAGGTCGAGCGACGGATAGCGCTCCAGGTACGAATGGACCAGCTGCATGCCGTCGTCCTTGCGCCCCAGGCGACGGTACGCATCCATCATACGTTCAGCTACGAGCGCGAGATAAACCGGATTCTGCTGCTCCACACGCTGCCAGGCCTCGATGGCCGCAGCCGCATCGTCACGCGCCAGATGCACATCGCCAAGCAGCATGTTGGCGCGCACGCACTGCCGATTCACATCCAGCGCACGCTGGAGTTCGGTTGCGGCGTTATCAAGCTGCCCGCGTGCGAGCTCGTTGGCGCCCAGTTCGCAGTGGAAGTTGGCAATTTCCTTGAGCATCAGCGCCGAATCAGCGTTCGGCAACGCGCGGGCCACTTCGATCGCCTTGGCCCAGTCTTTTTCCTGCTGATAGATCTCAAGCAACTGCTTCAACGCAAACTCGCGCATGCCTGTCTCGCGCAACTTCACGAATACGGCTTCGGCGCGATCTAGCAAGCCCGCCTTTAGGAAATCCTGCCCCAGTTCCGACAAGGCATTGGAGCGCTGCTCCGCGCTCAAGTCGTCGCGATCGACCAGCGTCTGATGCATGCGGATCGCGCGGTCGAGCTCCCCGCGACGGCGGAACAGGCTGCCGAGCGCAAAGTGCAACTCCACCGTCTGCGGATCGATCTTGACCGCTTCCAGAAAGGCGTCAATCGCCTTGTCCGGCTGCTCATTAAGCAAGAAATTGAGGCCAGTGAGATAGGAGCGCGGCAACGCACGCGACTCTTTCACCAGATGTTTGATGTCAATACGGGCCGCGAGCCAACCGAGCGCAAAGAAGATCGGAAAGGCCAGCAGCCACCAGAGTTCGAATTCCATGGACTCAGAGCGATCGCAGGTAGTCGGCGGGCGGAGTGTCCCGCACGGAAATGGCTGAAACCGATGCCGAAGCGCCAGACGCGCTCTCGCGCAGGCGACGGATCTCGCGCCGTTGATTGCGCAGCGTCAGCACAGCCGCTGTCACGCCAAGCAAGACGCCAACAACGAAGGTCAGCAGGATCACCGCGATCAGCGGCAATCGCCATTCGGTTTCAAAGAAGAAGCGGAGCGTGACAATCCCATCGTTCTTGAGCGCGAAGCCAAGAAGAAGGAAGAACACCAATCCCCGCAGGAGCCAAAGCAGTAAGCGCATCGCGCAATTATCCCGCAATACGGCGCGACTCGCCAAAAAAGCGAAAGGCGGCTTTCGCCGCCTCCCTGGTACTGCAACCGCCGCAGGCTTACTGCGCGTCTACACGCTCACGCAGTTCCTTGCCGGCCTTGAAGTGTGGCACGTACTTTTGTGGTACCTGCACCTTCTCACCCGACTTGGGATTGCGCCCCATGCGCGGCGGACGGTAATTCAACGCAAAACTGCCGAAACCCCGGATCTCGATGCGGTCCGCACGCGACAACGCGAGCGTCATCGCATCGAGAATCACTTTCACGGCGTAGTCGGCATCCTTCACACCAAGCTGCGGAAAACGCTCCGCGAGCCTGGCAATCAACTCCGACTTCGTCATGACAGACAAGGCTTACTGCTGCGGGTTGTTGAGCTTGGCCTTGAGCAGCGCACCAAGGTTGGTGGTGCCGCTGGCAGCCGAACTGTCGTTCGAGAACTTCTGCATCGCTTCGTTCTGCTCAGCCTGATCCTTGGCCTTGACCGACAGGTTGATCGAACGGGTCTTGCGATCCACGTTCACGATCATCGCCTCGACAGCGTCACCGACCTTCAGCAGCTGCGACAGGTCTTCAACGCGCTCACGGGCGAACTCGGACGCGCGCAGGTAGCCTTCGACGTCATCGTTCAGCGCGATCACGGCGCCGCGAGCGTCAACCGACTTCACCGAACCATGGACGACGCTGTTCTTGTCGTGCGTGGCGATGAAGTTGGTGAAGGGGTCCCCATCCATCTGCTTGATGCCCAGCGAGATGCGCTCCTTCTCGACGTCGATCGACAGCACGACGGCCTCGACTTCATCACCCTTCTTGAAGTTGCGGATCGCTTCTTCACCCGGCAGCGACCAGGAGAGGTCGGACAGGTGGACCAGGCCGTCGATCGCGCCGGTCAGGCCGATGAACACGCCGAAGTCGGTGATCGACTTGATGGCGCCCTTGACGCGGTCGCCCTTCTTGAAGGTCTGAGCAAAGTCATCCCACGGATTGGCCTTGCACTGCTTCATGCCCAGCGAGATACGACGACGGTCTTCGTCGATTTCGAGGATCATCACTTCGACTTCGTCGCCCAGCTGGACAACCTTGGTCGGGTGAATGTTCTTGTTGGTCCAGTCCATTTCGGACACGTGGACCAAGCCCTCGATACCCTGCTCGACTTCGACAAACGCGCCGTAGTCGGTGATGTTGGTGACCTTGCCGAACAGGCGGGTGCCCGACGGGTAACGGCGAGCGATGCCCACCCACGGATCTTCGCCGAGCTGCTTGAGGCCCAGCGAGACGCGGTTCTTCTCGGCGTCGAACTTGAGGACCTTCGCGGTGACTTCGTCGCCAACCTGCACGACTTCCGTCGGGTGGCGGACACGGCGCCAGGCCAGGTCGGTGATGTGCAGCAGGCCGTCGATGCCGCCGAGGTCAACGAACGCACCGTAGTCGGTGATGTTCTTGACGATACCCTTGACGACGGTACCTTCCTGCAGCGACGAGAGCAGCTTCTCGCGCTCTTCGCCCATGGAGGCCTCGAGCACGGCGCGGCGCGACACAACGACGTTGTTGCGCTTGCGATCGAGCTTGATGACCTTGAATTCGAATTCCTTGCCTTCGAACGGGGTCGTGTCCTTGACCGGACGCATATCGACCAGCGAACCCGGCAGGAATGCACGGATGCCATTGGTCATGACGGTCAGACCGCCCTTGACCTTGCCAGTCACGACGCCCTTGACCAGATCACCGTCGTTCAGTGCGGCTTCAAGGTGGTTCCAGGCGGCGATGCGCTTGGCCTTGTCACGCGACAGACGGGATTCACCGAAACCATCTTCGAGGGCTTCGATGGCGACCTGGACGTAGTCGCCCGCGGCAACTTCGAGCTCACCACGGTCATTGCGGAACTCGTCGAGCGGAATGTAGCTCTCGGACTTGAGGTTGGCGTTCACAACGACGAAGTTGTGATCGACGCGCACGACCTCAGCGGTGATGACTTCACCGGCACGCATTTCCTGGCGATTCAGGCTCTCTTCAAAGAGGGCCTCGAAGCTTTCCGGAGCGGGAATAGAAGTAGACATGGAAAAATTGACCTGTTGCCGTCTTGCGACAGCGGGAAAAAGAAAAAACAAACCCGGTCCGCGGCGAAAAACGCAGCGGCCGGAGCCTCAACCATCGGACTCAGTGCTTCAGCAGAGCTTGTGCGTCTGGGCTTGCTGCAGGACGAATGCGACCGCCTCGTCAATCGTAAGTGGCGTGGTGTCCAGCAGGATGGCGTCTTCACAGGGCTTCAGCGGCGCAACCGGGCGACTGGCGTCGCGTGCGTCACGCTCGCGCAACTCCTGCACAAGACTATCTAGGTTAGCAGCCAATCCCTTTTCAATCAACTGCTTATAACGCCGCTCTGCGCGCGCCTCAGCGCTGGCGGTGAGAAAAATCTTCAGCGGCGCGTCCGGAAAAACCACTGACCCCATGTCGCGACCATCACCGACGAGGCCGGGCGCCTGACGAAAGGCGCGCAGGCGCGCCATCAAGGCGGTCCGCACACCCGGCAGCACGGCAATCTTCGACGCGGCGTTGCCGGTGGTTTCGCGCCGTACATCGAGACTGGCTTCAACCCCGTCAATGTAGATGGCTTCGCCGTCAAAACGCACTTCGAGCTTGGGCGCCAGGTCGGCCAGGCTTGCCTCGTCGTCGAGCGCGATACCTCGTTGCAGCCCTGCGAGTGCCAGAACGCGGTAAATCGCGCCGGAATCGAGGTAATGCCAGCCCAGGGCACTGGCCACGCGCGCGGCCACCGAGCCTTTACCCGACGCAGTCGGGCCGTCGATTGCGATGACGGGGGTGTTCATGTTCGGTCCTTCCAGTTCCACCACTTGAGCAGTTCAGGGTCGTGTGCCGTGTGCCGCGCGAAATACACGGCACAACGGAAGGTGTAGAGCACGCAGGGGTCTTGCCGCGCACCCGAGAGACGGCACAGGCGCTCATAGAGCACCTGTGGATCCGCCTCGACAAGATCCGCTACCCGCCGGATGCCGAGCGCGTGCAGATCGCCCGCCATCGCCGGCCCGATGCCCGGGATGCGCAGCAATTCGGCCGCAACATCCCGTGGCAGCGCGGCCGGCGCGCGGGGCATTTACATGACCTCAAGCGTGGCGATGCCGAGCAAGCCGAGGCCAGTCTTGATCGTGTCGGCCGTCAGGCGGCACAACTGCAGGCGGCTGGCCCGCTGTGCGCCTTCGCTCTTGAGCACCGGGCAGTTCTCGTAGAAACGGCTGAACACCACGGCAAGCTCGAACAGGTAGGCGCACAGTTGGTGCGGTGCCGTGTCCTTCGCAACCGCATTCAACGCGTCAGCGAAACGTGCAAGTTGTAGCGCCAGCACTTGCTCGGCACGTTCTTCCAGAATCACCGGCGCATCCGCCACGGCCGAATCCGCCGCGTCGCGCAAGACCTTGGCGCTACGGGTGTAGGCGTACTGCAGGTAGGGCGCAGTGTTGCCGTCGAAGGCCAGCATCGACGACCAGGAGAATACGTAGTCGCTCGCGCGGTTCTTTGACAGATCGGCGTACTTCACGGCGCCGACGCCCACAGCGCGAGCGATCTCCCAGCGCACATCCTCGGCAAGGTCAGGGTTCTTTTCCGAAACCAAGACGAAGGCACGTTCGACGGCCTCTTCGAGCAGTTCCGCCAGCTTGACGGTGCCACCCGACCGCGTCTTGAACGGCTTGTTGTCTTCGCCAAGCATCACACCGAAGCCGACATGCTCCAGCGACACGGAGGCATCGGCGTAGCCCGCCTTGCGCGCCAGCGTGAACAGTTGCTGGAAGTGCAAGCCCTGACGCTGATCGACCACGTAAAGCACGCGGTTGGCCTTGAGCTCATCGACGCGATAGCGCACAGCCGCCAGATCCGTCGTCGAGTACAGGAATCCGCCGTCCTGCTTGCGCACGATGTACGCCTGCGGCTCGCCTTCCTTGTTCTTGAATTCGTCGAGGAACACGACCTGCGCGCCTTGGCTCTCAACAGCAAGCCCCTTCTGCTGCAGGTCGGCAACGATGCCCGGCAGTGCGTCGTTGTAGGCGCTCTCACCACGCAAGTCGGCACGCGTCAAGCCGACGCCAAGCGTCTCGTAGACCGCCTCGCAGTGATGCATCGACACCTCAAGGAAGCGCCGCCACAACATATTGATGTGCGGATCGCCGCCCTGAAGCTTGACTACGTATTCGCGTGCGGTGTCGGCAAAAGCGGGGTCCTCGTCCATCCGCTGCTTCGCGCGGCGGTAGAAGTCCTCCAGGTCGGAGAGCGCCATCTCAGTATCGGCGCCCTGCTCCACCTCGACCAGGAAGGCGGTCAGCATGCCGAACTGGGTCCCCCAATCGCCGATATGGTTCTGCGCGATGACCTCATGGCCGAGGAAGCGCAGCACGCGCGCCAGCGCGTCACCGATGATGGTGGAGCGCAGGTGCCCGACGTGCATTTCCTTCGCCAGATTGGGCGAGGAGTAGTCAACGACCACTCGCTGCGGCGCGGGATGTGGCACAGCCAGATCTTCACGGCCAAGCGCCGCAGCCACGCGCTGAGCGAGGAAGGCCGGATCGAGCGTGATATTGATGAAGCCCGGCCCTGCGATTTCGACCTTGCTGGCGATGCCGCCAAGATCGAGCTTGTCGACGACCTGCTGCGCCAGCTCGCGCGGGTTTTGCTTGCGGGCCTTGGCCGCACCCATCACGCCATTCGCCTGATAGTCGCCAAATTCAGGGCGCGCAGCCGGTGTAATCACGGCAGGCACACCCTCGCACCCGGCGGCGGCGAGTGCGGCCGAAACGCGGGAATCGAGAAGCTGATAGATCGTTTGTGTGAATGTCATGGCACATCTGAACGCGCGGCCGCCAACTGCGCCGCGGCGTTCTTATCTCCTGCAGACCGACGCGAAGGCGTCGAAGTAATCGGGGAAAGTCTTGGCGGTGCACTTCGGGTCGTTGATGCGCACCGGCACGCCACCCAGGCTCACCAGCGAGAAGCACATCGCCATACGATGATCATCATAGGTGTCGATCGCAGCGTCCGCGGTGAGCTGTGACGGCGCTGTCACACGCAACCAGTCCGGCCCCTCCTCCACCGTTGCACCGACCTTGCGAAGTTCGGTCGCCATCGCTGCGATGCGGTCGGTTTCCTTGACGCGCCAGCTCGCAATGTTCGTCAGGCGGCACGGGCCGTCGGCAAACAGCGCGGCGACAGCCAGCGTCATTGCGGCATCCGGAATGTGGTTGAAATCGCGGTCGAAAGCGCGAAGTTTGCCGTTGGCTGGCGCCGCAGCCTCGATCCAGTTGTCGCCCATGCTGATCTGCACACCCATTGCTTCCAGCGCCTCGGCGAACTTCACGTCGCCCTGGATGCTGGCACGCCCTACCCCTTCAACACGCACCGGGCCACCGCCAATCGCGCCGGCGGCCAGGAAGTAGGAGGCCGACGAGGCGTCGCCTTCAACATGAATCACGCCGGGGCTGCGATAGGCCTGCCCGGGGACATGGAAACGCGCCCAGGCGTCGCGCTCCACCTCAACGCCAAAACGCGCCATCAGGTTGAGCGTGATCTCGATGTAGGGCTTGGAGATCAGTTCGCCGACGACCTCGATCGTGGTGTTCTGGCCCGTCAGCGGCAGCGCCATCAGCAGTGCAGTCAGGAACTGGCTCGATACATCACCGCGCACCTTGACCACCCCACCCGCGGTGATCTTCGATGGCAGCAGCTCAAGCGGCGGGAACCCCTCGTTGCCGAGGTAGCGGATATCGGCGCCCAGCTGGCGCAGCCCGTCGACGAGGTCGCCGATCGGGCGCTCGTGCATACGCGCCACGCCAGAGAGCTTGTAGTGACCGCCGGCAAGCGCAAGTGCTGCCGTCAACGGGCGAAAGGCGGTACCCGCGTTGCCCAGGAAAAGATCCGCCTGTGCCACCGGGAAGCGCCCACCGCCGCCGGTCACGGCCCAGCTCGATCCGCCCAACGACTCGGGCGGCAGCCCCAGGGTGCGCAGCGCCTCGAGCATGCGATCCGTATCGTCAGAGGCGAGCAGATCGCGGATCTCGGTGCGGCCCTCGGCCAGCGCCGCGAGCAACAGCGTGCGGTTGGAGATGCTCTTTGAGCCGGGCAAACGGATGTTGCCGACAGCACCCTTAGCAGGTGCAAGATCCAGGTATTCCATGGGTCAGTCTCAGAAAACGTCGTTGTGCCGACGGCAAACGCGTGGCGCAGGGTCGGTCGCCTGCATGCCGAGATCGAAGCGCACCGCACAGCTATCCATACGGTAGTGCAAAGCTTGCAGCTTCGAAATCGGCGAGGGCAGCGGAATCATGCGCAGCCCGTCAGGCGTCGAATCGGCCGGCCAGCCATGCCTCGCGGGCGTCGCGCGCTTCGCTGAAGAGTTTCAGCAGCGAATCGCCGTCGCCCTGCGACAGCAGCGCCCGAATCCAGGCCAGTTCGGTGATGTAGGTGTCGAGTTCGGCCAGCAGCGCATGGCGGTTGGCCACACTGATGTCGCGCCACATCTCCGGATGGCTGCTGGCGATCCGGGTGAAGTCGCGGAAGCCGCCGGCGGCGAATCCGAATAGCTGTTCCGCATTGGCGCGCCCCGCGATCTCATGGACCAGCGCGAAGGCGAGCAAATGCGGCAAATGACTTACCGCAGCGAACACACGATCGTGTTCCTGCGGCGACATGTCGTGTAGCGATGCGCCCGTCGCAGCCCAGGCCTCGCGCACGCGGGCCACAGCCTCCGGGCGATTCTCGGACAGCGGCGTGATCACGACCTTGCGGCCCGCGTAGAGGTCCGCACGCGCGGCGTCCGGGCCACTCTTCTCGGCCCCGGCGATCGGATGCGCCGGCACAACCTGCTCAAGATGAGACTTGAGGTTCGAGTAGATCGCCTCGATCACATCGCGCTTGGTGCTGCCCGCATCGGTGACCAAAGTATCGGGCCCGAGATGCGGCGCCATGGCCTGCATCACGCCGAGCATCTGTCCCACCGGCATCGCCAGCAGCACGAGTTCAGCACCGTCGAGCGCGGTCGCCCAATCCGTGGCGAAACGATCAATCACGCCCAGTTCGCGCGCGCGCTCCAGCGACGCCGTCGTCCGGCCGATGCCCACCACCTCGCGCACCAGGCCGCGCGCTTTCAAAGCGAGCGCAAACGAGCCGCCAATCAGGCCAACGCCGCAGATGACGACACGACCAAATGGCTTCATGCGCGGCCCAGCGCCTTGGCCAAGGCGCCAAGGAAGCGCTCGTTCTCGGCCGGCAGGCCGATGGTGACGCGCAGCCACTCAGGCATTTGGTAGCTGGCGATCGGACGCACGATCACCCCTTGCTCCAGCAGCTTGCGATTGATCGTGGCTGCATCGCCGACGCGGAATGTCAGGAAGTTGCCCGAGGACGGGATGTACTCAAGCCCGAGCGCCGTCAGGCCCGCAATGATCTGGGCCATGCCATCACGGTTGACCGCATAACTGCGCGCCACGAACGCCTCGTCCCCCAAGGCCGCAGCAGCCGCCGCAAGGGCGACGTTATTGACGTTGAAGGGTTCGCGAACACGATTGAGCAGATCGGCAAGTTCCGCGCGTGCCAGACCGTAGCCGACACGCAAACCACCCAGACCGTAGATTTTGGAGAAGGTACGTGTGATGACGAGGTTCGGATACTTCTCGAGCCATGCGACGCTGTCGTAGCGCTGCTCCGGCTCAAGGTATTCGTTGTAGGCCTCGTCGAGCACGACCAGCACGTCGTCGGGCGCCGCATCCAGGAAGGCCTCGATCTCCGCCGCGGGCAAGAAATTGCCGGTCGGGTTGTTCGGGTTCGCGATGAACACGACGCGGGTGTCAGGACGAATCGCCGCCAGCATTGCCGGCAGGTCGTGCCCGAATTCGCGTGCAGGCACTTCAATGCCGTGCGCCCCGGCGCTCTTGACCGCAAGCGGATACACCGCGAATGCGTGCTGCGAGAACACAGCCGAAGTCTCGTGGTTCAGGTACGCCGCCGCGCACAGGTTGAGCAGATCATTCGAGCCATTGCCGAGCACGATCTGTTCCGGTGCAACGCCAAACTTCTTGACCAGGGCCGCGCGTAGCTCGAAGCCATTGCCATCCGGATAACGGTGGATTTCGGCAATCGCGCGCTGAGCAGCTTCCAACGCCTTCGGGCTCGCGCCCAAGGGGTTTTCATTGGACGCCAGTTTGACGATGTCCTGCTCGCGCAGCCCCATCTCGCGCGCCAGTTCCGAAATCGGCTTGCCCGGGATGTAGGGCGAGATCGAGCGGATGTACTCGGGTGCCTGCTGGACGACTTTGCTCATGCGGAATCCTTAAAGCGCTGCGGCCGGGTAGCTGCCCAGCACCTTGACGAAAGCGGCACGGTCCTGCAGATCGGCGAGCGCCTTCGCCACCGCCTCGTCCGCCCGGTTGCCTTCGACATCGATATAGAACACGTACTCCCAAAGGCCGGTACGCGACGGACGCGATTCGAGCTTGGTCATGCTGACGCCGTGCTTCGCGAACGATTCGAGCAGGAAGAACACCGCGCCCGGGCGGTTCGGCGCGGAACACACCAGCGAGGTCTTGTCCTTGCCGGAAGGGCCGGCATCGTGCTTGCCGATGACCAGGAAGCGGGTCGTATTGTTCGGATCGTCTTCAATGTCCGAAGCAAGGAAGCCCAGGCCGTAGAGTTGCCCCGCCGCCTCGCCGGCGATGGCGGCAGACTCCGGGTCGGTCGAGGCCATGCGCGCCGCTTCCGCATTGCTCGCGACCGGCACCCGATCAACGCCAGCGGCGTGGCGCGCCAGCCAATCCTGGCACTGCGCGAGCGACTGCGAATGCGAGTAGATGCGCTTGACGTCGCCGATCGACGTCGCCTGCGACAGGAAGTGCTGGCGGATGCGCAGCTTCACCTCGCCGCAAATGCTGGCCGAGCTGGCAAGCAGCAGATCGAGCGTGCGGCCCACAGCACCTTCGGTCGAGTTTTCGACCGGCACGATGCCGTAGGCGACACCGCCGGATTCGACCGCGTGGAACACCTCATCGATCGTGCCCTGCGGCAGGAAATCCGGCGCGCCGCCGAAGTGCTTGCGTGCGGCAGACTCTGAGAAGGTACCGGCCGGCCCGAGGAATGCCACTTTCAGCGGCTGCTCCAGCGCCAGACACCAGGACATGATCTCGCGGAAGATGCGCTGGACCGCCTCGCCCGATAGCGGGCCGGGGTTCAGGTCTGCGATCTTGCGCAGCACCTGCGCTTCGCGTTCCGGCCGATAGATTGGGCCGCGTTTGATCTCGCCAATTTTCTTCGCGCAGCCGGCACGTTGGCCGAGGCGCTCCAGAATCTCTCGATCGAGCCGGTCGATATCGGCCCGCAGACGGGACAGTTCTTCTTCGCTCACGGACAGCCCTCAGGCGCGGGTTTGTTCAAATTCGCGCAGGTATTCGACCAGCGCCTGCACACCCTCGATCGGCATCGCGTTGTAGATCGACGCGCGCATGCCGCCCACCGACTTATGGCCCTTGAGCTGCAGCAGGCCGCGCGCCTTCGCGCCGGCGAGGAACGCGTCGTTCAACGACTCGTCACGCAGGAAGAACGGCACATTCATGCGCGAACGCACCGACGGATCGACATGGCAAACATAGAGCTCACTGGCGTCGAGCGCGTCGTACAACAGCTTGGCCTTGGCAATATTCTGTCGCTCGATCGCCGCAACACCGCCCTGCTGCTTGAGCCACTGGAAGACCAGCCCCGCGATGTAGATCGGGTAGGTCGGCGGCGTGTTGAACATCGAACCGTTCTCAGCCACCGTCTTGTACTGGAAGGCCGAGGGGCACGCCGCCTGCGCCTGATCCAGCAGATCGTCGCGCACGATCACGATCGTCAGCCCCGACGGACCGATATTCTTCTGCGCCCCGCCAAACAGCAGCCCGAATTTCGAGATGTCCATCGGACGCGACAGGATGTCCGACGACACGTCGGCGACAACCGGCACATCGGGCGCACCGAGCGCAGCCATGTCGGGCCATTCGAAATACTCGACACCGTCGATCGTTTCATTGCTGCACAGATGCAGGTAGGCCGCGTCACTGCGCAGACGCCACTCATCAAACGACGGGATACGCGTGTACTTGCCCTGCGCCGCGTCCGGATCAAGGCTGGATGCGGCGATGTGCACATCACCGTAGCGGCGCGCCTCTTTCAGCGACTTGGTGGTCCACGAGCCGGTCTCGACAAAATCGATCTTTGGATTCTTGCCCGCAAGGTTCATCGGGATGATCGCGTTCTCCGCGATCGCCCCGCCCTGCATGAACAGGATCTTGTAGTTCGACGGCACGCTCATCAGCGCACGCAGGTCCGATTCGGCCTGCTCGATGATGGACATGAACTCCTTGCCGCGGTGGCTCATCTCCATCACCGACATGCCGGACCCGTGCCAGTCGAGCATTTCCTCTGCGGCTTGGCGCAGCACCGCCTCAGGCAGCGCCGCCGGGCCCGGCCCGAAGTTCCATGGGCGCGTCATTCTGCGGCTCCGGTATCGGCGGCTTCTCCCTCTTCGCCCTCAGCGCCATCGACCGCAGCGTCGCTCTCGATGATCTTCTCGATGCTCGCCAGTTTGGCGCCGTCATCGAGGTTGATCAGGGTCACGCCCTGCGCCGAACGGGACGTTTCACGGATGGTGTCGACATGGGTACGGATCAGCACGCCGTTGTCTGCGATCAGCATCACTTCGTCGGACGGGTCAACCAGCACCGCGCCCACCAGCTTGCCGTTACGCTCGGAGCCCTGAATCGCAATCATGCCCTTGGTGCCACGGCCGTGCAGCGTGTAATCGCCGATCGGCGTGCGCTTGCCATAACCGTTCTCGGTAGCCGTCAGCACATGCTGGGTTTCGCCGTTGGCGACCAGCATGCAGATCACGGACTGTCCGTCTTCCAGCATCATGCCGCGCACACCGCGCGCAGTGCGGCCCATCGGGCGCACATCGGTTTCATCGAAACGCACCGCCTTGCCGGCATCCGAGAACAGCATCACCTGCGAGTTGCCATCGGTGATTGCAACGCCGATCAGGTAGTCGCCCTCGTCGAGCCCGACCGCGATGATGCCGGCCTTGCGCGGGTTGGCGAAATCGGTCAGCGGCGTCTTCTTCACGGTACCTTGCGAGGTTGCCATGAAGATGAAATGCCCTTCGTCGAATTCCTTCACCGGCAGCACGGCGGTTATCTTCTCGCCTTCAACCAGCGGGAAGAGGTTCACGATCGGCTTGCCGCGCGAATTGCGGTTGCCTTCCGGCACTTCGTACACCTTCAGCCAGTACAGACGGCCGCGGCTTGAGAAGCACAGGATGTGGTCGTGCGTGTTGGCCACGAATAGCTGATCGACCCAGTCGTCTTCCTTCACCGACGCTGCCTGCTTGCCGCGCCCACCGCGCTTCTGCGCGCGGTAGTCAGCAAGCGGCTGACGCTTGAAGTAGCCGGTGTGCGACAAGGTCACGACCATGTCCTGCGGCGCGATCAGATCCTCGATGTTGATGTCGGCCGCGTGCAGCACGATCTCCGAGCGACGTGGATCGCTGAACTGCGTGCGGATCGCGGTGAGTTCGTCGCCGATGATCTGCGTCACGCGTGCCGGCTTGGCAAGGATATCGAGCAGATCAGCGATCAGCTCCATGACCTCGCGATACTCATTGACGATCTTGTCCTGTTCCAGCCCGGTCAGGCGCTGCAGGCGCATCTCAAGAATCGCCTGAGCCTGCGTATCCGACAGGCGATAGCCTTGCGACGAGAGGCCGAATTCCGGCAGCAGACCTTCAGGCCGATAGTTGTCGGCCGCTGCACGCGACAGCATGTCCTCGACCAACTGCGACCGCCAGGTGCGCGCCATGATCTCGACCTTCGCGACCGGCGGGGTCGGCGCAGCCTTGATCAGCGCAATGATTTCGTCGACGTTCGACAACGCGACCGCCAGACCTTCCAAGATATGGCCGCGCTCGCGCGCCTTGCGCAGTTCGAAAATCGTGCGGCGGGTCACCACTTCGCGGCGATGCGACAGGAAGCAGTCGAGCATCTGCTTGAGGTTCAGCAGACGCGGGCGGCCGTCGACCAGCGCCACCATGTTCATGCCGAAGCTGTCCTGCAGCTGGGTCTGCTTGAACAGATTGTTCAGCACAACCTCGGGCATCTCATTGCGCTTGAGTTCGATCACGATCCGCATACCGTCCTTGTCGGACTCGTCGCGAATCTCGCTGATGCCTTCGATCTTCTTGTCGTTGACCAGCTCGGCAATCTTTTCGAGCAGCGTGCGCTTGTTAACCTGGTACGGGATTTCGTCGACGATGATCGCCTGACGATTGCCCTTCTCCATGTCTTCGAAGTGCGTGCGCGCACGCATCACGACACGGCCACGGCCGGTGCGGTAGCCCTCGTGTACGCCGTGCAGGCCGTAAATCAGTGCGGCGGTCGGGAAGTCCGGCGCCGGCACCAGCTTGATCAGATCCTCGATGTCGATATCGGGGTTGGCCAGCAGCGCGTGGCAAGCCTCGATCACTTCGCCCAGGTTGTGCGGCGGAATGTTGGTCGCCATGCCCACCGCGATACCGCTGCTGCCGTTGATCAGCAGGTTCGGAATGCGGGCCGGCAGCAGCAGCGGCTCTTTTTCGGAGTTGTCGTAGTTCGGCCCGAAGTCGACGGTTTCCTTGTCGATATCGGCCAGCATTTCGTGAGCGATACGCGACAGGCGAACTTCCGTGTATCGCATCGCCGCAGCGCCGTCGCCGTCGATCGAACCGAAGTTGCCCTGACCATCGACAAGCATGTAGCGCAGCGAAAACTCCTGCGCCATGCGGACGATGGTGTCATAGACCGATTGGTCGCCGTGCGGGTGATACTTACCGATCACGTCGCCGACAATACGAGCCGACTTCTTGTAGGCCTTGTTCCAGTCATTGCCCAGTTCGTGCATGGCAAACAGCACACGGCGGTGAACCGGCTTGAGGCCGTCCCGGGCATCCGGCAAGGCACGCCCCACGATCACGCTCATCGCGTAATCGAGGTAGGAATGCCGCATCTCGTCTTCGAGGCTGATCGGTAGCGTTTCTTTGGCGAAGGAATCCATGTGTCGCGCGATGAAGTGTCCAGCTTTGGGCCGGAGAGACGGCAAATTGCCAAAAGCTTAAGATTTTAGCACGTCCGGCAACCCCACCCTAAGCCGCCTCCGGCGGGCGAGAAACCAGCCCGTTCACGCGCCAGCTACGCGCCACAAGTGCTCGTCAGCCCCGCCTCGCTTGGCTAAGATCGCGCCACCCCGCCACGGAGCCAGACGATGCACCCAGCAGAACCCGTCGACCTGTTGATCACGCCACGCTGGCTGATTCCGGTCGAGCCGCACGCCGTGACACTGGAAGACCATGCCGTCGCCGTGCGCAACGGTCGCATCGTCGCGGTATGCCCGGTCGCCGAGGCGGAGACACGCTTTGCACCGGCCGAGCGGACAGACCTGCCGGACCATGTCCTGATTCCGGGCCTCGTCAATCTACATACGCACGCAGCGATGAGTCTGATGCGCGGCATTGCGGATGATCTGCCGCTGATGCGCTGGCTGCAGGAGGCCATCTGGCCCGCAGAGGCAAAACACGCCAGCGCGGACTTCGTCCGCGACGGCACCCTGCTGGCTGCCATCGAGATGCTCCACGGCGGCATCACCTGCGCCAACGACATGTATTTCTACCCTGACGCGGCGGCCGACGCCTTCTCACAAGTCGGCATGCGCGCAGTCATCGGCATGACGGTGATCGAGTTCCCAACCGGCTACGCCGCCGACGCGGAGGACTACCTGCGCAAGGGCCTTGCGGCGCGCGACCGCTGGCGCGGCGAAGGACTGCTGCGTTTCGCCTTTGCCCCGCACGCCCCCTACACCGTATCGGACGCCAGCTTCGAACGTATCGTGCAGCTTGCCCACGAGCTTGGCTGCCCGGTCCACATGCATCTGCACGAAACCACGCATGAGATCACCGAGAGCATCGCCACCTGCGGACAACGACCGCTCGCGCGACTGGAACGACTCGGCCTGCTCGACACCGACCTGATCGCTGTACACGCAGTACACCTCGACCTACACGAAATCGAAACGCTGGCGGCACACAATTGCAGCATTGCTCACTGCCCGACCTCAAACATGAAACTTGCCAGTGGCGCAGCGCCGATCAAGGCCATGGTCGCGCGTGGCCTGCGTGTCGCGCTCGGCACAGACGGTGCGGCCAGCAACAACCGGCTGGACATGTTCCAGGAGATGCGGCACGCGGCACTGCTTGCAAAAGTCACAACCGGCGATGCTTCGGCCTTTGATGCCCACGAAGCACTGCGAAGCGCCACGCTTGCGGGCGCTACGGCACTGCGAATGGACAACGAGATCGGTTCGATCGTGGCCGGCAAGGCTGCCGATCTTGTTGCTGTATCGCTTGCGTCGCCTGAGTGCAGCCCCTGCTTCAGCCCTGCAAGCCATCTGGTCTATGCGGCCGGAAGGGAGCACGTCACCCATGTGTGGATCGACGGCAAGCCGCGTATCCGCGACAACACACTGTTGTGGCAGCACAACAAGGAATTGCTGCAGCGCGTTCGCGTGTGGCAAACTTTCCTGAAAGAATCGGCTTCTAGCCAATAATTTCGGGCGTATCGTTCATACAACACGGTGCGCCGGGGGACCTCGGGCCATCACGGTTCGCAAAACACTTGCCTTGCAACGAGGAGAATATGAAACACGGTTACACGAAGCTGGTGGTGGCGTTTGCCGCCGTTCTGGGCATGGTGCCTGCTGCGATGGCGCAACAGCAGGAAATCAAGATCAACCCGACCTCGAAGATCCTTCCGTATTCCATCGACGCGCGTAACGTCGTTGTTCGCAGCTCCAATGGCCTTTGCTGGCGCACCGGTTACTGGACCAAGGAACTCGCCGCAACCACCATGGTGGAAGGCAGCGAATTCCCGGTTGGCTGTTTCTGTGACAAGGACCTGCTGCCGAAGGAAGTCTGCGAGCCGAAGCCGGTCGTTGAACCGAAGAAGGAAGAGAAGCCCGTCGGCCCGGCCACCAAGCCTGCAGCCGAGAAGGTGACGATCGCTGCTGACGCCCTGTTCGACTACGACAAGGCCGTGCTGCGTGACGAAGGCAAGGCTACGCTGACCGAGTTCGCGGCCAAGGCGAAGGCGCTGTCGATCGAAGTCATCATCGCGGTCGGTCACACTGACCGCCTGGGTGGCGACAAGTACAACCAGGCTCTGTCCGAGCGCCGCGCTGCTGCGGTCAAGGAATTCCTGGTCGGCCAGCAAATCGACCCGAACCGTGTCTACACCGAGGGCAAGGGCAAGACCCAGCCGGTCTCGCAGTGTAAGAACCTGGGCGCGGAAAGCGGCAAGAACAAGAAGCTGGTCGAGTGCCTGCAACCTGATCGCCGCGTTGAGATCGAAGTCATCGGCACCAAGCAGCAATAAGCCGGGAACTTCCGAAAAAAGCCCTGCTCTGCTGAGCAGGGCTTTTTTTTCGCCTCTTATCGCCGGACAATGCCCCCCTTGCCTGCCACCTTTGCAGTAGGACCATGAACACCACTGTCACCCAGCAGAATGCCGATCCGGCCGAACTCCAGAAATTCAGCGAGCTTGCACATCGCTGGTGGGATGCCGAGTCCGAATTCAAGCCGTTGCACCAGATCAACCCGCTCCGCCTCGACTGGATCGACCAGAACGTCGGCCTAGCGGGAAAGCGTGTCATCGATATTGGTTGCGGGGGCGGCATCCTCGCCGAAAGCATGGCTGCTCGCGGCGCACAGGTAACCGGCGTCGATCTCTCGGACAAGGCGCTCGGGGTCGCTCGGCTGCATTTGTTCGAGAGCAACCTGACGGTCGACTATCGCAAGATATCTGCCGAGGACATTGCAGCGGCGGAACCCGAATCGTTCGACGTCGTCACTTGCATGGAGATGCTGGAGCACGTCCCAGATCCAGCAAGCACTGTCGCCGCGGCGGCGCGCCTTGCAAAACCAGGCGGCAGCGTCTTCTTCTCAACGCTCAACCGCAATCCGAAGTCCTATCTCTTTGCGGTGATCGGCGCGGAATACATCCTCCGCAT
Source organism: Niveibacterium sp. COAC-50 (assembly GCF_013184235.1). NCBI lineage: Bacteria > Pseudomonadati > Pseudomonadota > Betaproteobacteria > Rhodocyclales > Rhodocyclaceae > Niveibacterium > Niveibacterium sp. COAC-50. The sequence goes on along the minus strand of NZ_JABCJM010000007.1, from coordinate 100,493 downwards.
GCTGCCGCGCGGCACCCATGAGTACGCCCGCTTCATCAAGCCGTCGGAACTCAGCCGCTTTGCGCGCGATGCAGGCCTGGAGGTCGAAGAAGTGATCGGCATGACCTACAACCCGATCACCAAGGTCTACGCGCTCGGCCGCAACACCGATGTGAACTACCTCGTCCGCTGCCGCAAACCCGCATGACCCAAGCCCCGACCTGCTGCGTGCTGTTCGATCTGGACGGCACGCTGGCCGACACCGCGCCGGACCTCGGCGCAGCGCTTAACAGAGTGCTTGAGGAAGAAGGGCTGGCCCCGCTACCAATGGAAGTGACGCGACCAGTCACATCCCAGGGCGTACGCGGTTTGCTCCGGGTCGGACTCGGCATCGGCCCCGACGATACCAATTACCAGACACTCGCGCAGCGCGTGCTCAAGCACTACGCAGCGGGCATCTGCCGGCACACCCGGCTCTTCGATGGCATGCCAGGCGTTCTCGCCACGCTTGAATCGCGCGGCATCAAATGGGGCATCGTGACCAACAAGCACGCGCGCTTCACTGAGCCACTGATCGACGCACTGGGTCTCATGCAGCGCGCCGCATGCGTCATCAGCGGCGACTCTGCAGCGCACCCCAAGCCACACCCGGCACCATTGCTCATGGCGTGTGAGCGCGCAAACGTCGCGCCCACCCACAGCATTTACGTCGGCGACGATCTGCGGGACATCCAGGCAGGGAAAGCCGCAGGGATGTGCACGATCGCCGCCGCCTGGGGCTATCTCGGCGAGGGCGAAGCAATCCATGAGTGGGGCGCTGACCATATCGCGCCGACACCGGAAGCTTTATTGGACGTCGTGTTCGGCATCAACGTACAATGAGCGACTTTCCCGGCTGCCTTGAAAACGCGTCCGGGAACCCAATATCAAGAACATGGGGGCGACCTGGTCTCGACGGGGGTCGCGAAGCAGCTTGGTGCATACCGAGGACCAGTCACCTCGTAAATCCATCTGGAAAACCACAAACGCCAACGACGAGCGTTTCGCTCTAGCCGCTTAAGGCTGGACCACTGCACTGATTGGTCTCTGGGTCAGGCGGGGCAACCCGCAGCAGTGTCATTTACAGAGAATCGTGATGCGTCGGGTTACTTGGCGCAGAACTAAATCCAAGGTGACTCGCTTCGTACCGGCCTGTCGTCCGGCTAAGTGCGGGGTTAAATCAAAATAGGCCGACTAAGTATGTAGATCCAGTTGTAGAGGGCTTTCGGACGCGGGTTCGATTCCCGCCGCCTCCACCAGCTTTTAGTTTCACACCGTCTCGTATTACCTTGGAAACCCGCCTCTGTGCGGGTTTTTCTTTTCCCAGTTTGGCTTTCAGCGGTTCGCACCGCCCCCTCCCGCTCCACGCCAGACAAACGGCAGCGACCGGACGATTGGAAGAGCTGGCAGGACGATCGTAGCCTCATGGGGCCGATCAAACGGGCTGGGTCCGGTTTTGGCGCGGGCACAGCCAGTGAAAGATTACGATGCCGCAAACGTTGACGGGCGGGGAGCCTGGCGACGAGTAGCCCTCCCTGCAAGCCTATTTCGACAAACGTGAGTTCAGTTCGTCGATAACACCCGCCCAATCGGCATCGAGAATGATCTGCTCTTTCAGGAACACCCTCTGTGCTTCCGACCAGAATGGCGCGCATTCAACGGTGAGACCACCGCCGATAGGACGGCTGGCTGAAATGAAGCGCTCGATGTCGGCAGGCTCTGCGGGCAACCCTAGTTGGGAAAACAGGTTAGCCATCGAATGAATGTGGGATTCCATTGGTTCTCCTGTTCTGCGCCGTCGTTGTCGATATGAGCGTCATCGCGGTCGGTTTGCCGCCCGGTGGCACACAGCCGTGGAAGCCGCGTGTTCGTCCAACGCGACATCCGGCTGAAACGAGTGCCTAGTTGGCGGTCATCTGCGCTAGGCGATGGGGCCGTCATCCCACGAAATCCGCAGAATGCAATCGCATCCATGTGTTCAGCGCTTGTGGAGCTGCCGCTGCAATCGGCAGCGACACTTGACTACGCGGACAGCGCTTGCACGTCACTCACCCGCCGTTACTTTTGACAATCGAGGCTGGACTGCGTTCGCACCTTGCGCAATTCGCGCGTGAGCTGTGGGCGACCGACGCTTGTCCTGCGTTTAGAAGCCACGCGCGTGACACTCAGCGGGCAAATCTGCCGACTGGGCCACGCTGGGCCCGGTCGGCAGGTGGTTCAGGAAAGCGGCGTTTCGATCGGCGGCTTCGCGTCGTAGTAGGAGCGGATGCCTTGTTCCCACTTTGCATCAGCCATGTCCGGCCACTGGTCCTTGTTGAATCCCGGCGCCGTCTTGAGGCGGTCTTTGTTTACCCGCAGCACAAAACGCTGGTTCTCGGTATCCAGTTTGAGCGCCTCCCACGGCACGGCAAACAGCTTGTCGCCCATCCCCAGGAAGCCTCCGAAGGCCAGTACCGCGTAGCTGACCTGCCCGGTTCGCATGTCGAGCATGATCTCCTTGATGTCACCCAAGTCTTCACCGTCAACGTTGTAGACATCGTTGCCGACAAGTGTATTGGCCCCCATAAGATACGGGCCGGGACCGCGGCGCACGCTGGGGCCAACTCCATTGCTCATTGATCTTTTGTACATACCAAGCGCATCGCGTTCTTCGTAGTTCATTGTCGACTCCAGGCGGCAGCAGATGGTCGGGGTCGGCGCCATGCTGACCGGGTGACGCCGAGTACTGAGGCTAACCGGCACTGCGTCACGGGTCTGTTCGTTAGCGCACTCCGCGATCGGCCGGTTCAGCGCTTCTTGCCACCAATCACGAGCAGTACAAGCCCGGTCGCGATGGCCGTTCCCCCCAGCCACGCAGGGATGTTGACGGTCTGCTGCTCCTTGACCGACAGCTCAAGCGGCCCAATCCTGGTCTGGTGGGTTTCCTTCGTGTAGCTGAAGCCGCCGTAGATCGCGCTGAGTACGCCGCCCACAACGAGTACGAGACCAAGCCATCTGATGGCGTTCATGTTGGTACCTCCAATGAACCGCCAAGGCGGCTCGATACGCGGTGGATGCCCGCACGATAAAGCGATGCGCGCTCACTCAGAATTGTTTGTGACTAAACGCGGCGACCGCCAATCAAACGGACCAGGATCACGACAACCGCGATCACCAGAAGGATGTGGATGAAACCACCCATGGTGTAGGACGTGACCAGCCCGAGGAGCCACATCACGACGAGTACGACTGCAATCATTTCAAGCATTTTGCTTTTCCTTCTTCGGTGATCTCGCGTTGCTTGCTGGGCCTGCCGGCGTGATTTGCCACGGCGCCGAGCGCGCCCGCGCTGAGGTGTCGATCGCGCTGCGCCGTCATTCAAGTGCAACGCTGGTGGAACGCCGCCCGGTGATGCCGGCGGTACCTTGGTTCTAGCCCTGCTGCACCGTGTCGTCGGTGCGCTAGCGCACCCAGTGGTGGAGCTCAGTGCTTGCATGCAGCTCGCCACGATGCGCAGCGGAGGCGACGGCATTCGTCGCCGCCCGCTTCGGGGTTGCCAAAGCTCAGGGGCGATTCGCGGGATCGCTGTGTTCGTCCAGTGCCGCCAGCACCCGCTCTGGATTCATGGACTTTTGCAGCGCGGCGGCATCCGGGTCATGGCGATCTCGCACATTGGGCAAGTCGCGCCGCAGTTCTTCGATCAGATCGATCAGCTTGGCCGCTTTCTGCTCAGTGAGCAGCGTGACTTTGAGGTCCAGGTGCGCGCGCTGAGCGGCAAGCTTCTCGAGTCGATTCTGCTTGGTCAGAACAACAGTCGCCGTCAGTAACGCCGTGAGGCCGACGATGCCCTGCAGGTAAATGTATGGGGCCGGATCAAACTGCACCACGTTAAGCGCACTGAGCATCGAGTTCAAACACGCCCAGAGCAAGACAAACGTGAGGATGACGGCCAGGAAGACCGGCTGCCCTACGAAACGGCCGAAACGCTCAAGGGCGCGCTGGGACAGGCTGATGTTCTCTTCCTCACGTGTGTAGAACTCAAGTACCGCAGCGATGTTCTGGCTGATCTGGTCACGTTCAGACGACTCCGCTCCGCCAGCGGGAGACTCCGCGATCGTCGGCGGGACGCCGGCGACGGACCTCATCCGGGCAACCGATTGGCGGCTGTTCGTCGCGTACGCCTGCCGACTCCGTCAAGCGACGCCTGGCTCATGTGACGGGAAGCTCGTTGTAGCCACCCACGGCGGCCTTGATCACTTCACGCGCTGCGGTGGTTTGCGCTTCGCTCAGGGTTTCAGCGGTCAACACCACCTGGCCGCTTGCGATGGCATCGCGAATCAACGCGGAAAAGCGTCCGTCCTTGTTTCCTGTGCCGATCGCCGCGCCGAGAAAGCCGCCAAGCGTGGCACCCCAGCCGAGCAGCATGAGTGGCGCGATCAACGGACTGGCGACAAAAAGGCTGAAGCTACCGGCAACAAGAACGAGCTCAGTCAATGCACCCACGCCCGTACCGACTGCCGCACCAACGGCACCGTCCACAACAAGGTCTTTCAGCACCTCGTTGCTGTCTGATGCACGGGGTGCAGCGCCGGACCCGCTATCCAGGATATGAATTCCTTCCGGTGAGACACCCAGCCGGGTCAATTCGGTACGGGCATTCTCGGCGTCCGCGCGATGAGCAAAGAAGCCGGAAACATGATGAGGGTAGTCGTCCATGAGCGCTCTCCAAAGCTGGATCTCGGACTCAGGACGCTAGCGGTCGCCCGCAGCTGTGTCGGTGCGCCGTCGCACAGAAAGCGATTGCCGCCCGGAGCAAACGGAATCCACCACTCGTAGCGGGGCGCCGCGGCCAGCCATAGAGGGACCGGGAGCAACGATGCGCACTCTGTGCGGCATCGAACACACAGCGTGACGGCTGGCTTCTGGAGTCCGACAGCCATCCCGCTGAGACCGGGTTGCACCGCCGGCGCTCATATTGCCGTGATCAGGAAGGCGCCAGCGATGACCACTCCCGAACCTCGCGGCGTGCTGAGCGCACCGCGCTGCCGGTTTCAGAAGATCGCCTGCAAACATACCGTCCCCTACTTCACGAACGCGTGTGCGACAGCGTACAGACGCCCTGAGGGCACAACGCGCAGTGTGCGGGCCAAGCGAACGTGAATGGTTCGGTGCAGCGCGGGTACGGCTCATATGCGTATGGATTGCCGCGCAACCACCAACAAACGAGAACTGAAACATCCGGGAGGCGTGGCCCTGGCCGGAACGCCTTCACAGATCCACCCGGTGTTCGCATGGCTGCGACGCTGACTCTCCCTGGCTGATCACCGCGCTGTCTGCGGCTCGCGTTAGCCAGTCCGAACGCTCATTCAGTGAGAAAGACCATGAACTCGACAAACACATCAGTGCGGATCGCGCCTGCGATCCTGTTGCTCGGCTGCGCCCTCTCCTGCGGAGTCCTCGCGCAAACGGCCGCCTACACCGATACGGTTGGCTACAACCCATCGTGGTACCTCGCACCCAGCATGAATGGGTTCGACCCGGATAGCGACTTCGGCACCGACCACCGTGGCGTTGGCGCCGGTGTGCGACTTGGAAAACCGCTCTCGCCTGCCTGGGACATTCAGTTCGGGACAACGTACTCGCGCTCGCACGAGGGCGACACTCAGTATCGTCAGAACACATTGGGTGCGGACGCGCTCTACCTGTTCTCGCGTTCGAATTTCCGGCCTTTCGTAATGCTCGGAACCGGGTTTGAATTCGACAAGGTCAACTCACCCACCTTGCACGCAGGCCATACGTCGCCCTACATCGATGCGGGTCTTGGCTTCCAGTATCTCTACAACGCCCAGTGGGGGCTGCAAGCCGATTTGCGCCGCCAGCATGCCTGGTTGCACCAGGATGACTTCGGCTTTGGTCACGCCGACACCAACATCGCAACCGTCGCGCTGCTGTATGTGTTTGATCGCCCGGCCAGCCCCGCCCCCGCGCCGCGGACTGGGCCGGCGCCGGTCGCGGCGGTCACGCCACCACCGGCAGCGCCGCCGGCCCCGGCCCCACGCTTCGAGCGCTACACCTTGTCGTCGACCGAGTTGTTCAACTTCGACAGTGCGGAGCTTCGCCAACCGCAGCCCAAGCTGGACGAAATCGCGATGGTGCTAAACAACAACCCGCAGGTGGAGAAGGTCGTGATCACGGGCTACACCGACCGAATCGGCATCGATCGCTACAACCAGCGGCTCTCCGAGCGCCGCGCCGCTGCGGTGAAGGACTACCTTGTCTCCAAGGGCTTGGCAGCGGACCGACTCAATGCAGTCGGCCGGGGCGAAAGCAACCCCGTCGTAAACTGCACCGAGACCAAGCGCGCAGCATTGATCGTGTGCTTGGAACCCAACCGCCGGGTTGAGGTTGATGAGTTCGCCGTACAGCGCCGCGCCCCGTAAAGCAGTCACAACACAAGACAGCCGGCCACAAGGTCGGCTGTCTTTTTGTGTTCTGCGCACAGGCGCGAAGCATGCGCACCAACATGATCGTGCCCAATTGGGGTGCCACACCTCAACGGGCAAGTGGTCAAACGTTACGCCGGCAGACGCCGATTCGCGTCAGTAGCGATTCCGTTTTGCGTCGTCAAGCCGTTCGGGTGCACCGGGCGGTATCGGGCGTTTGCTTCGCCTTGCCGCGGTTTGGTCTGGCGGCGGCGCAGAATGTTCGCCCTCATTGACGAAACTCTCATTCGCGCGCTCGCCGCCCTGCTTTTGATATCGCCTGACTGTTCGGCTCATGGTCTCTTCATCCATTGATGACGGGCGCAACCAAGGGCCTGCGCCATGGCCCGGGTCTTCACGCTGCGTGGTCATGCAGGGCACGGTAGGCGTTGTAGAGCACCTTCGGATCGAACTTGCCTTGATAGACCGGAGGCGGATCCTGCTCAAGGGCAAGAAGCCGGTACACCGCGGTTTGCGCGGAGCGAATCGAATACTCGACGGTGAACACCACGTCGTCAGGCTGTTCGCAAAATTGGCCAATGAAGGCAAAGTTGCGCGCGCCAGCCGGCACGATGTCGGGACGGTCGCCAGGCTCTCGGGGAAGAAACTGGCTGGTGATGAACGGCATCATGCAAGGGACGCATAGCGCGCTCTCAAGTATCTTCTCGGCGTCGGCCTCCATCCCGAGGTGACCCAACAGCTCGGTCATGATCTCGCGGCCGCTGCAGGCTGCCATGGGTTGCGACACGAAATTGCCGGGCTCACCAACCGTCAGCCCGTAGCCCCAGAACACCGCCACATCGTCCGGCTGACCGATGAAATGCGGCTGATGGGGCACCACGATCGACAGCATCCACGCGGAGTCCGGGAAGGTAATCAGTCCCCCTTCGCCGGGTACGTTGCCAGTCAGCTCGATAAGTGAGCGCAGGAAGTCCGGCGCATACAGCGTGGTGGTAAACGACACCCAACGCGATTGGTCGACATGGTCAGCGAAGGTTGCGGGGTGCCCGAAATCGCCGCGGCCGGCGGCAAGCTTCGCCCACAGCGCCCAGGCGCCACCATCGTTCTTGCCCAGGATCGGCGGCGCCAGATCCATCGCACCGAGGCTTGAGGCCTCGGTCATTGAGCCAAGCGTGACCAGGACACGATCCTCGGGACGCACGCTGATTTCGCCCGCCACGCCATCGCGCAGGTAGTGGATGCGTTCTACATGCAGTTCGTTCGCGGCGTCGTTGATGTCGAGGTCTACCACCCGTGTTCCGCGCACGAAGCTGACGCCACGTCGGCTGAGCCATTTGAGCAGTGGGCGCACCATTGAATCGTATTGGTTGTAGACCGTTCGCAAGATGCCATGCAGCTGGTTGAACCCGGCCACCATATGTACGAATCGCACAAGGTAGCGTTTGAACTCGACCGCGCTGTGCCACGGCTGAAGCGCAAACGTGGTGGACCACATGATCCAGAAGTTGGTCTTGAAGAAGCTGGCGTCAAGCTGGTCATCGATCCGGCTTCGCCCAAGCATCGACTCGGGTTCCACCGCGAGGCGTTCGATCGTGAGGATATGGCGTTCGCTGAGGCCGAAAAGCGGCGCGGTCTCGCGCTCCGCACGCCGTATCAGGCGCGCGTTCGACGAGGTCTTCATCGTTTCGTTCCAGTCGAGCATCTCCTGCGTCACCGTCTTGCTGTCATCCAGCGTAGGGATCGAAGCAAACAAGTCGAATGTGCAGACGTAGTGGCGCTCAAACATGCGCCCCCCACGTGCCACATAGCCTTCCTGTGGGGACCCGGCAGCGTCCAGCGCACCGCCGAGTTGCTCGCTCTCCTCGAACAGCGTGATCTGCTGCCCTTGAACACCGCCATCGCGAATCAGGAACGCTGCGGCTGCGAGCGACGCGATACCGGCGCCTACGAGATAGAACTGCGCGCCAGCATGCTCTGCAGGGCCCGCGCGCAGCCCGGAATCGGCGGTGAAACAATCGCTGCTGGTATCCCCTGACATGGGGTGCTCCTGAGTCAGACACACGGGGCGGTGGAGGGCAAGGCACGGATCGGCGTTGACGTGATCAAGGCTTGCGCCAGCCTGCTGTCGAACAACGGACGACGTCTGTGCGCTGCCGAACAAAGACCGGCCGGACTCAGCCGGCCACCGCACGTCTAGAGTGCTGCCACTGCCTGTGTGCGCGAGCGAACGGTAATGCGGCGCGGCTTTCTGCAACATGAGCCAGTGGTCGCCTCAGCGCCGCACCGGCTCGGATTCCGCGTCGGGATTGCCGCGGCGCAGCACGATTGCCGCGAGGCCTTGGCCTCGATACAGGAGGACTCCCATGCGCACACTGGTTCTTGCGTGCTCGATCGCGCTGATCCCGCTTCCCGTCGCTTACGCCGAGCTGAGTATCGGCATCGCGATGCCCGGTATCAGCATCGGCCTCAACATGCCCTCGTATCCGCAGCTCGAACGCGTGCCGGGCTATCCGGTCTACTACGCGCCCACCGCGGAGGCGAATTTCTTCTTCTATGACGGCCTCTACTGGGTCTATCAGTCGGACGACTGGTATGCGAGCAGCTGGTACAACGGCCCATGGCGCAGAATTGCCCCAACGGCGGTGCCGCTCTATGTGCTTCGCGTACCGGTTCGCTACTACCGCCATCCGCCGCCGCACTTTGAAGGCTGGCGACGCGACGCCCCACCGCGCTGGGGCGAGCACTGGGGACCCGATTGGGAAGAGCAGCATCGCGACTGGGACCGCTGGGACAGATCGGCCGCACCGCGCCCTGCTCCGTTGCCCACATACCAACGCGGCTATTCGGGCGATCGTTATCCGCGCAACGTGGTGGAGCAGCGCGATGTGCAGGCAAGGCACTACCGCTACCAACCCGTGGAGCCCGTCGAGTTGAGAACGGGTTCCCCCCGCCCAGCCGACAGATGGGGCCATGAGACCCGATCGCAGTCATCGCAGCAGCCGCGGCAAGTGACCACCCAGGATCAACAGTACGGACCCGCCGAGCCCGAACACCGCAGGCAGAACAAAGGCAACGACGGCGACAACCGGGACGATGGCCCCGGAAATGGCAAGGGTGAAGGGCGAGGCAAAGACCATCGCTGAGACCCACCGTGATGTCGGCGCCCGGCGCCGACATCACACCTGTCGAGATCTCCAGACAATGCGATCCGACGATCGGATGCTCACCCCACGACGACGCGCATCAGAAACGCCCGCTTCGAGAGGGCGCCCAGACTTGGCGCGGCAGCGCGTCAGATCATCCGTTCCGGCCGCACCCAGTCGTCGAAATCCGATGGGCTGACATAGCCCGACGCAATCGCGGCGGCGCGCAGCGTGGTACCGCGCACGAATGCCGTGCGGGCGATTTCCGCGGCGTGGTCGTAGCCGATGTGGGGGCTCAGCGCGGTGGCCAGCATGAGCGAGTGCTCAAGGTGTTCGGCGATGCGCGTCGGGCGCGCAGCGAGGCCTTGTGCGCAGTGGCGGTCGAAGCTGCGCACCGCGTCCGCCAGCAGGCGCGTACTTTGCAAGAAGTTATGCGCGATCAGCGGCTTGAATGCATTGAGCTCGAAGTTCCCCGATGCCCCGCCAAACCCCAGCGCAACGTCGTTGCCAAACACCTGGCAGCACACCATCGCCAAGGCTTCGCACTGCGTCGGGTTCACCTTGCCCGGCATGATCGAGCTGCCGGGCTCATTCTCGGGCAACTGAAGTTCGCCAAGCCCGCAGCGCGGGCCGGACGCGAGCCAACGCACGTCGTTGGCGATCTTCATCAGCGCGGCCGCCAACGTCCGCAAGGCGCCGTGGGCACTCAGCAGCGGATCATGTGATGCCAGCGCGGCGAAGCGATTCGGCGCGCAGTGGTAGGCGGTGCCGCTCAGTTTCGCCAAGCGCTGCGCAACGCGAGCGCCAAATTCGGCGTGCGTGTTGAGGCCCGTACCCACGGCCGTTCCGCCCACCGCCAAGGCGCGCAACGGCGCCAAACTGTTCGCGATGCCCTCGATCGCATGGTCGAGCTGCGCACCCCAGCCCGACACCTCCTGCCCCAGCGTCAGCGGCACCGCGTCCTGCAGATGCGTGCGCCCGATCTTCACCAGTCCGGCAAACGCTTCGGCCTTGCCGGCGAGCGTGCCACGCAGCTCGCGCAAGGCTGGCAGCAAGCCTGATTCGATGGCGGCTACGGCGGCGACATGCAGTGCAGTCGGGAAGATGTCGTTGGTCGATTGGCCAAGGTTCACATGGTCGTTGGGATGCACGCGCCGCGGCGCCGCGGGTGTGTCGGCCAACAGGGCGGTGGCGCGATTCGCCAACACTTCGTTCATGTTCATGTTGGTCTGGGTGCCCGATCCGCTTTGCCACACTGCAAGCGGGAAGGCGTCGGTATGGTCGCCTGCCAGCACCTCATCACAGGCCGCGACGATGGCGTGGGCGGTGTCCGCATCGAGCAGACCAAGCTCTGCATTCACCTCCGCCGCGCAGCGTTTTACGAGGGCCAGTGCGAGGATCAGCTCGGGCGCCATGCGCTCGGTCGAAATGCTGAAATGCGCCAGCGCGCGCTGGGTCTGGGCGCCCCAGAGGGCTGTTGCAGGCACCGCCACTTCGCCGTGCGAGTCGCGTTCGATACGGGTATCCAGCTCGGTCATGTCAGCCCCCTTTAGCCGCGGGCAACAGCCCGCTGCGGTGACTTGCAAAGTGATAGAAGGCGCGCTTGGCAAGCTCCACCGCGACCAGATAGACCGCGACCATGGCGCCAAGGATCAGGTAGAACCGCAGCGGCGGCGGCACAAAGCCAAAGTGGCTGGCGAGCGGCGTGTAGGGCAGCACCAAGGACAGCGCCACCACGGCCAGCGAGGTTGCCGTGAGCACCCCGCTTGCGCGGCTGCGCAGCGGATTGCCGCGGGTGCGGATGATGAAGATCACCAGCACCTGGGTGCACAGCGACTCGACGAACCAGCCGGTCTGGAACAGTGCTGCGTCGGCGTTGAGCACCTTGAGCATCACGTAGAACGTGAGGAAGTCGAACAAGGAACTGATCGGCCCGATCACCAGCATGAAGTTGCGGATGAAGGAAAGATCGAGCACCCGCGGCGCGGCAAGGTCCACCGCATCGACTTCGTCGAGCGGGATCGCCACTTCAGAGATGTCGTAGAGGATGTTGTTGAGCAGGATCTGCGTCGGCAACATCGGCAGGAAGGGCAGGAACAGCGATGCGCCCGCCATGCTGAACATGTTCCCGAAGTTCGAGCTGGTGCCCATCATGATGTACTTCATGATGTTGCCGAAGGTGCGACGCCCCTCCACCACGCCGGCGTGCAGCACATGCAGGTCTTGCTCCAGCAGGATCATGTCCGCAGCCTCCTTGGCCACGTCCACCGCAGATTCCACCGACAAGCCCACGTCGGCGGAATGCAGCGACGGCGCGTCGTTGATGCCGTCGCCCAGGTAGCCGACCACATGGCCGCGTGCGCGCAGCGCTTCGATCACGCGGTTCTTCTGCGCCGGATTCACGCGGCAGAACAGGTTGCTCTGCTCAACGCGGATGCGCAGCGCCTGGTCATCAAGCGTGGCGATCTCGGCGCCGCTGACAACACCCGACACCGGAATACCGAGCTCACCGCACACATGCCGGGTCACGCGATCGCTATCCCCAGTGACGATCTTGATCGCGATGCCATCCCTGCGCAGGGCCTCCAGCGCTTCGGCCGCACTGGCCTTGGGCGGATCGAGAAAGGCGCCGAAGCCGGCCAGCACCAGGCCCGTTTCGTCGCCCACCACGGCATGCGGGTGATCGCGCCCCACTTCGCGCCAGGCAATGCCCAGCACGCGAAAGCCGTCGTCTTCGAGTGCGTGGCAGCTGGCCCTGGCGGTCGTTGCGGCCGCGGCGTCAAACGGCATCTGATGTGCGTCCTCGCCCATCTCGACATGGGTGCAGAGGCGCATGATTTCGTCAGGCGCACCCTTCACGACCAGCCAGCGCGTTTGCCCATCGTCGATCAGCACCGACACGCAGCGGCGCTCGAAGTCGAACGGCACTTCGTCGATCTTCTGCCAGGCGCCGACGGCCTGCCCGGCGGAGTCGAGAATCGCCTCGTCGAGCGGTGTCTTGAGCCCGCTCTCGAAGAAGCTGTTGAGCCAGGCGAGGTGCAATACCCGTTCGCTCGATGCGCCCTGCGCATCCACATGGCGCACCATGCGGATCTTCGCCTCGGTCAGCGTGCCGGTCTTGTCGGTACACAGCACGTCCATCGAACCGAGATCCTGGATCGCAGAGAGGCGCTTCACGATCATCTTGGCCCGCGCCATGCGTGCCGCGCCGCGTGCAAGGGTCACCGACACCACCATCGGCAGCAGCTCGGGCGTGAGGCCCACGGCGAGCGCCACGGCGAACAGGAATGATTCGAGCCAGGGGCGGTGCTGCAAGGCATTCACCAGCAGCACGAACATCACCATCAGCACGGTCAGGCGCATGATCAACATGCCGAAGCGCCGCGTGCCCACCTCGAACGAACTGGGCGTTGCCGGGCGCGAGATGGTGTCGGCGATCTCGCCGATCGCCGTCGCCAGCCCCGTCTTCACCACGCGCATGCTGGCACTGCCGCTGATGACCGAGGTACCCATGAACACCGCGTTGGCGGCGTCCTGCATGTCGGTTGCGGTATCCGGCAAACGGCCTGCATGTTTCTCGACCGGGTACGCCTCGCCGGTCAGCAGCGCCTGTTTGACGAAGAAATCCTTCGCCGCGATCAGCAACCCATCGGCCGGGATCAGGTCACCCGCTGCGAGCATGGCTACGTCGCCGGGCACGATATCCGCAATCGGCAGAGCTGCCGCCACGCCATCGCGCACCACCGAGGCGCGCACGGCAACCGACTGCCGCAGCTTGTCCGCCGCGGCGTTGGCGCGGTACTCCTGAACAAAGTCTAGCGTGATGCTCATCAACACGATCAAGGTGATGATGATGAAGTTCGTCACCTCACCCGAGAGGGCCGACACGCCCCCTGCGATCAGCAGGATCAGCACCAGCGGATTGCCGAATCGGGCGACGAACTGCCTCAAAGGTGACTTCTGGTCGTGCGCTCGAAACTCGTTTGGCCCTGCGGCATCAAGCCGGCTCTTGGCCTCGGATGCGGTCAGACCAAGCGCAGCAGAATCCGCAGCGGCGGCGTCCTGCTCGGCCGCATCGAGCCACCATGGCTTCGTATCCGCGGCCATCACCTACTCCCGGCACCGCAACGCATCGGCCTCGCGTGGCGATCGGCAAGCCGAGTGCGGTGTTCGCGTCGCTGCGTACTTTTGATGCCGCACGCGTCCATGCTGTTGCATGCCTAGTGCATGCCGGCGGCGTAGGTTGCGCAGTCCGCTGCATAGCAATTGCACGCCGCGGCCTCCAGCCCAACCCGGTCAAGAACCGTGATCTCACCCCGCGCGTAGTGGATCAGTTTGCGCTGTTGCAGGGCGCCGGCAGCCTTGGTTACGCCAACCCGCCGCACGCCAAGCATCCAGGCGAGGAATTCCTGTGTGACATGAAGGCCGTCGGCATGCGTGCGGTCGTGGGTCATCAACAGCCAGCGCGCGAGCCGAGCCTCGACCACATGGAATCGGTTACACGCAGCCGTTTGCGCCAGCTGCTGCATCAGCACATACATGTAGCGGAAGAGCACCCGGTGCAGCGCACTGCCGACTGCAGCGGCGCTCAGGAAGCTCTCTCGGCTCATCGACAACGCGGTTCCCTGCCCTTGCACCAATGCGTGCAATGGCGCGGCATCGACACCCATCAGCAATGTAGCGCCAAGCATGCCCTCGTCACCGATCAGCCCCACTTCCAACCCGGAATGCGGCCCGATCGCCGTGGTCAGCGAAATGATGCTTCGCACCGGAAACAGGACCCGGCGGATCGCGCTACCCGGCTCCGCAACGACATCGGCGAAAACAAGGTCTACCTCCACGCAGGATGTCATGACCTTTGAGAGTTCCCGACGCGGCAAACGCGCGAGTAGCTGATTGCTTGATGGTGTCGCCGTTCTGGTTTGCACGTTTGGCCCCTGCCGCGAAACTGGCGTTGGCCGCGGGCGGATGCGCCGCGGCTTATCAGGCCCCCAGCCTGCGTTTGGCGGATTGGGTTGTCTGGACGCTGGCGCACATAGACTGCGGCAGTTTGGCGCCGCTCAACTGGCGCGAGGCAAGCTTCGCATCACGCTGGCGCGTCCGGCAGCAGACGATCGCACTCGCGTTTCACCACCGCGTAGCATTCGCAGGATCGTGCTTCCAGGCCGGGCCGATTGATCACCGTGATATGCCCGCGGTGGTACTCGATCAGTCCCGCCTTCTGCAGATTTCCGGCGGCCTCGGTCACCCCCTCACGCCGCACCCCGAGCATGTTCGCAATCAACTCCTGGGTCATGACCAGCTTGTTGCTTGGCAGGCGGTCGAGACTCAGCAGGAGCCAACGACAAAGCTGCTGATCAAGCGAGTGATGGCGGTTGCACACCGCGGTCTGCGCCATCTGCGTGAGCAAGGCTTGCGTGTAGCGCAACAAGAGGCGTTGCAGGGTATCGGCACGTTCGAATTCGTCCTTCAGAACCTGCCCCTTCATTCGGTAAGCGTGGCCTGCACTCTGCACAACGGCGCGGCTTGGCGTCGTCTCCCCGCCCATGAAGAGTGATACGCCGACGATGCCTTCGTTACCGACCACGGCAATCTCGGCCGAGGCGCCATCTTCCATTACATAGAGCAGCGACACGATCGATGTGGTCGGGAAGTACACACTGCGCATCGGAATACCGGGTTCGTACAACACATCACCGAGCGGCATCGCCACCAGTTCGAGTGCGGGTGCAATACGCGCCATCTGATCGTCCGGCAGTGCGGCGAGCAGATGGTTTTGCAGCGGGGAATGGGTCGTTTCCATGCGGGGTCTCCGGCCTTGGGCGCCACCGAGCCAAACGTGGCCGGATCGGCGACCGATGCAAGTCGCATTTCCAGTATAGGTCGCCAAAATCCCTCCATATGTGCGCTAGCGAACATACGGAGGGAGGCTGTTGATGTAGCGCCTGCCTGCGGGCCGAAGTGCACCTTTGCCAGATTCAGATCCCAATGGCGGTTGGTCGCAGACCGCCCCCGCCACTGCTCCGGTTGCAGCCAGTTCAGGGTGCGTCAGCGAACAGACGCGCCCCACCCCAAGCCCTAGCCTCCATACATCCGAGTGCCGCCAAGGACAAGCTGACCCGGCGGGGCCGAGGCCCCATCTCTTCGGATCTGTCACGCGGCATCGGCCAACAAGGGCCTGCAATGCCAAGCCCGCGGAGCCGCACCCAACCCCAACACTTGAGGTCACACCATGAAGCACATCCATACCATCCTCGCCATGTCGTTCTTTCTTGCGTTCGCCCCGATCGGGCTTGCACAGGCCATGACCAAAACGGACTACCGAACCCAGCAAGACAAGATCGACGCCGACTACAAACTCGGTAAAGCGGCCTGCGCAAACATGTCTGGCCAGCAAAACAAGCTCTGCGTCGCCCAGGCAAAGGCTGCACAGAAGATCTCCGAGGCCGACCTCGAAGCGAGCTATACCCCCACTCGCAAAACCCACTACAACGCACGTGTCGCCAAGGCCGAAGCCGACTACTCCGTCGCCCGCGAGCGCTGCAACGACAAGGCGGATAACGCCAAGGATGTCTGCATCAAGGAAGCCAAGGCGGCTGAGACGAGCGCCAAGGCCGACGCGACCGTGCAGCTGAAGAGTTCTGACGCGGCAGCAACGGCTACGGAGAAGACAGCCGTAGCAAAGAGCGATGCGAAAACAGCTGCCGCTGATGCTCGCACCGACGCCACCGTAGAGAAGCGCGACGCGCGCTATGCCGTCGAGAAAGAGAAGTGCGATGCGATGGCCGGCGCAGCGAAGGACCGTTGTCTCGCCCAAGCAAAATCGACGTTCGGCAAATAAGCCTCCGCATGGCCGGTGCGCCGCACCGGCCATCGACAGCGCATAAGGACAAGGTCACATCATGAGAGTCAATCGAAGTAATACCCGCTACGCATTGGCCATTGCGCTGATCGTAGGCGTCACCGGCTGTGCCGGCATGTCACGCCAGGACAAGGGAACGCTGATCGGCGCCGGCGCCGGCGCGGTGGGCGGATCGGTACTCACCGGAGGCAGCCCAGTCGGCACGATCGGCGGGGCCGCCGTGGGCGGCATCATCGGGCACGAAATCGAGAAGCCCGCCAAGAAGTGAATCGAGACACGCGCTGAGCGCCGTCCAACCGAACAAAGAGCCGCCACCTGTGTGCGGTGCCGAACAGACGTCCGATACGCCTTGGCACACGATTCACATTGAAGAGCCGGCTCGCAGACGCACCGCACTGCAGACGTGGGGCCTAACAGCCTGACGACACTGCGAGCGGGTTCTTCACCGAGCACACCTCCGGGCACCGCGCCCTGCATGGGAGGCCGTCATGTTGAGATGGGCCCTGATCTTCTTTCTGGTTTCAATCGTCGCTGCGGTTTTCGGTTTCACCGGCGTTGCCGCGGGCACCGCTGAGATCGCGCGAATCCTCTTCTACATCTTCGTAGTCATCTTCGTCGTAACCCTGCTCTTCGGGCTCGGCCGTGGCTAGCCCCGCGCCGCACGCGAATCAAACCGACAAACCAAGGAGACACCATGAACACCGAACTGAATCCAGTGACCGGCATCGGCAGCAAGGATCGACTGGCGGTTGACCTGAAACATGTCGTCGCCGACACGAGCGGCCTGATCCAGGAAATCGCTGCGGCGACGGCCAGCGATCTGGCGCAAGTTCAGACGAAGGTTGCGCAGTCCTTCGACGACGCAAAGACCTACGCCATCAACAGCAAGGGTGCGCTGGGCGAGAAGGTGCGTGGCGCAGCGATCGCAACCGATGGCTATGTGCGGACCAACCCATGGAAGACCGTCGGTGCAACCGCCCTGGCGGGACTCGTCATCGGGTTCATGTTCAGCCGTCGCTGACGACCACCACCAAGGGCGCGTGCAGTCTCAGGACGATTCGGTGCGCGCCCGCCACCAAGCCCGCTGCCCGCCCCTTCCCCCCACCGACACAGGAACGCCCGCGCGTCTGCCGAGGGCACTTGCCCCGCCCCCGCGGCTGGCTCGCCATGTCGCCATACCAGGAGGCCACCATGAGCCTTGGAACACTGCTACTGATCGTGCTGATCGTTCTTCTGATCGGCGCGATACCCACGTGGCCTCACAGCCGCAGTTGGGGCTATCTGCCAAGCGGCGGGCTGGGCCTGGTGGTGGTCGTCATCATCGCGCTGCTGTTGATGGGCCGACTATGAAAAGCGCCCCGCCACGCGTACCGACTGATCGGTCGCCCCCGTGCTTGGCACCCACTCGCGGGTGGGTGTCATTGGTCCCTACGACCAACCAGAGAGGCAATACACCGTGTTCATCGTAAGAGACTTGCTGCTCCCACTCTCGCTGCTGACGGCCTTTGCGGCGGTGAACGTCTTTCTGACCTTACTACTGCGCCGCTACGGTCATCCGGCGTTGGCGACCGTCGCCGTCGAATACGCTGCGGCCAAGCCGACAGGAGACCGGAACAAGGGCCAGCCTCCACCAGCGCCGGCACCAGCATGCTGAAAGCAAACGCGACCATCCTGCATGTGCGCGAACCTGCTCACGCTTGTGTCGTAAGCCGAGTTCAAGCGGCACATCTGGCGCCCGGCCACCGCTGCCCGCTCTGCGCGAGCCCGATCTACCGAATCCGACGAAGGGTGCTCGACCGGCTGCTGAGTTGGTTCACGCCGGTCCATCGGTACCAGTGCAGCGCCATGCACTGCCGCTGGGAGGGCAACCTGCTCGAACAACAGACCACTGCCAACGCGCCGCAAGCAGGCGCGCCTCTGAAAAACTGAACCGCCTGCAGCGAAAGCCCAGGATGCGCCCGCTACGGGTACGAAAGGTGCAAACGATGTCGACCATGGGTTATCAGGAGCCGGTTCACGAATTACCGCATGAAGCGCGCGACATGCACCGTGCGCTCATTTCGCTCGCCGAGGAGCTGGAGGCGATCGACGCCTACAACCAGCGCGCAAATGCCTGTCATGACGAGGCGCTGAGATCGATCCTGGAGCACAACCGCGACGACGAGAAGGAACACGCTGCAATGCTGCTCGAATGGATACGGCGCACCGACGACACCTTTGGCACCCAGGTGCGCAAGTTTCTCGCTGCCAACGGCAGCGTAGCCGACTGATGAGTATCGCCGCCCGCATCGTCGAATTCAATCCCCGCACTCAGGATCAGTGATGCGCATGACACCACCGCCAACCAAACTCCTCCTCGTTGAAGCGGACCGCCTGGTCGCCGAACGGGTAACGCATGCGCTGTCCGCCTCGGGCGATGGCATGTTCCGCGTGCGATGGGTAACGCGCCTCGCCGATGCGCTCGACTGGTTGCACCGGCACGCCGAATCAAGCGTGCTGCTGAACCTGAGCCTGCCCGATCAGCAAGGCCTCGCGGTCTTTCTGCAGGTGAGCGAAGCGGCGCCTGACGCCGCGATACTCGTGCTGAGTTCCGGTAGCGATGACGCACTCGCGCGCGAAGCGGTCGCGCTCGGCGCGCAAGGCTATATCTCGACCGAGAGTTTCGACGCCAGCGCCCTCCCCCTGCTCTGTACGCATGTGATCGAGACGCAAGCCGCCAAGCACGCGTTGATGGATAGTGAAGCGCGCTTTCGCGCGATCAGCGATGCATCGCCGCTGGGGATACTGGTGGCCGATTCGGAAGACCGCTGCGTCTATGCCAATGCGGTGTACCACGCCATCGTAGGCAAAGGCCCGGCCGCTGCGGTGGGCTCGTCGTGGTTCGGCACCGTCCATGCGGGCGACCAGAAACGGGTGCGCTCGGAATGGCGACACGCGATTCATCACGACCAGCGGTTTCAATCGGAATTGCGCTTCAGCCGCCCCGGCGAACCAGAGCTCTGGGTGCGGGTGCACAGTGCCGCGCTGCCCGGTCGCCACGCCCCGCGTGGCCATGTGCTGACCTTCGAGGACATTACCGGCCGCAAGGCGAACGAGGCGGTGCTACGTGCCGCGGAGGACGCGCTGTTCGACGAGAAGGAGCGCGCCCAGGTCACGCTCAATTCGATCGGCGACGCAGTGCTTGCCACCGATGTGGAGGGTAACGTCAGCTACCTCAACATCGTGGCGGAACGGCTTACTGGCTGGCCTAAAGCCGAGGCGCAGGGACGCCCCTTGGGCGAAGTGTTCCGCACCATCGACGGTGAAGACCGGACCGAAGCGGAAAACCCCGCACTGATGGCGATACGGGAGAACCGCACGGTTGCCCTGGCGGCCGGCAGCATGCTGGTCCGGCGCGACGGTTCCGAGGCTGCGATCGAAGATTCCGCGGCGCCGATCCACAACCGCGCCGGCAAGGTCGTCGGCGCAGTCATCGTGTTTCACGACGTCAGCGAATCGCGGGCGATGACGCTGAAGATGGCGCACCTCGCGCAGCACGACTTCCTGACGGATCTGCCCAATCGCGTGCTCCTGACCGAACGCCTGTCGCAGGCGATCCGCTTCGCGGTACGGCACCGCAAGCAGGCCGCATTGCTTTTCCTCGATCTCGACTACTTCAAGCACATCAACGATTCGCTCGGTCACACCGTCGGCGATCAACTGCTCAAATCCGTTGCCGACCGTCTGCGCACATGCGTGCGGGCGACAGACACGGTGTGCCGCCAGGGCGGCGACGAGTTCGTGATCCTGCTTGCCGAGATCGAGCGCCGGGACGATGCGGCGCAGATATCCGACAAGATCCTCGCTGCCTTTGGGCCCCCGCACCACATCGGTGGCCACGAGCTTCATGTCACCTTGAGCATCGGCATCAGCGTGTATCCCGACGACGCACCGACCCTCGATTCCATGTTGCAGAACGCGGATGCCGCGATGTATCACGCAAAGGCATCCGGTCGAAACAACTACCAGTTTTTCAAGGCGAACATGCATGCCGAGGCGGGCCACCGGATGTTCGTGGAAAACGGCCTGCGCCGTGCGTTGAAGCGCGGTGAGTTCGTGCTGCACTATCAGCCCAAGGTCGATATCGCCTCGGGCGCGATGACCGGTGCCGAGGCCCTGCTGCGTTGGCATGAACCGACACTGGGCTTGATTGGTCCCGCCCAGTTCATACCGATTGCAGAGCAGTGCGGGCTGATCGTACCGATCGGCCGCTGGGTATTGCGACAGGCCTGCGAACAGGTGATGAGCTGGCAGCGCGCGGGCCTCGCGGTAGTGCCCGTGTCGGTAAACATCTCGGCGCTGGAGTTCCGGCATCCGCTCTTCATCGACGAGGTTTCCAAGATCCTCACAGAGACCGGGATCGACCCAAGCCATCTTGAGCTTGAACTGACCGAAAGCGTGCTGATGCACGACGCCGAGAGTTCGGCCACCGCGCTTGAAGCGCTCAAACGCATGGGCATACAACTGGCCATCGACGATTTTGGTACCGGCTATTCCAGCCTCAGCTACCTGAGGCGCTTTCCGATCAACACGCTGAAGATCGATCAATCCTTCGTGCGCGACATCGAGACCGATGTCGACAACGCCACCATCGTCGGCGCGGTGATCGGCATGGGGCGCAACCTCAAGCAGCGCGTGATTGCAGAGGGCGTTGAAACGGCACTACAGCTGTCGTTCCTCCGCCGCGAACACTGCGACGAAGGCCAAGGCTTCCTGTTCAGCTATCCCTTGCTGCCGGATGCGCTCGCACGGCTGCTGAAGATGCCGCACGCAGCAGTCGTCGCCTGACACCGCTTCGCGCTGGCTTGGCGCCGCCGGCCTTATTCACTGCGGGGCGACAACGCCAACAGCATATTTGTCCCCGCCCAATGTACGGCAGCGCACCGACGCCCGGGCGCCGACCCGCTACGCTGCACCTGAGGTTTCCGCCAGGTGATCGGGCAGCGTTGAACAGTTTCACTCAACGTGCCGGGAGCACTCCGGATCGCCCGCCTCATTGGAGGCACTCATGTCACTACTTGGATGGATCGTCATCGGCCTGGTCATCGGCTTCTTCGCCAGCATGCGCATGCACAGCTCGGAGCGCACGACCCTGATCGACGTTGGCATCGGCACCATCGGCGCCGTCATGGGCGGCAGCATCATCACCACCTTCGGCCACAACGACGTTGCCGGCATCAACCTGCCGAGCCAAGTGCTCGCCGTCGTCGGCGCTGCAGCCCTGCTGCTCGCCTACCACGCAACCTTTCGCGTGGTTCGCTAATGCTCGCGGACCTCGCACTCCAACGCGCAGCGGAGTTGCGTCGGCACGCCGCGCGTGCCCGCAAGAACCGCGACGCGAACACGTAGCGCCGAGCGTGCGACTGCAAAACGCCGTCGCCGCCTCAGCGCTGCGCCCCATCGCTATACGAATTTCAGGAGTTCCATCATGGGCAAGACACGTCACTACCTCTCCAGCATCCTCATCGCCGCATCGTTGTTCTCGGTCGTCGGCTGTGCTTCGACCGCCCGGAATGAAGGCACCGGCGAATACGTCGACGACACCGTCATCACGAGCAAGGTCAAGGGCGCAATCTTCAACGAGCCGAGTCTCAAGTCGGCCGAGATCAATGTCGAGACCTTCAAGGGGGTCGTTCAGCTCAGCGGCTTCGTAACGTCGCAGAGCGCCATCAACAAGGCCATCGAAGTCACCCGCGGTGTTGGTGGTGTGAAGTCGGTGAAGGACGACATGCGTATCAAGTGAGAAACGGCTTGCCCATGATCGCCCCCGCGGCACCGCCGCGGGGGCGACCGACAGTGTGCACACCCAGCCCCCCAACCCCCGCACGTTTCGCTGCGCCAACGCGATCGGCCCCCTTCCGCCGCAACAAGGGCCTCTGACATGCCCAAGGAAAACGGCTTCATCTCCGACCTGTTCTGGACGCCGCTCCGCGCATCACTGCGCGGCTTGATGCGGCACCGTGAGGTTCGCACCGACGAGCCGCCGCTGCGCGCCGAGTTGTTCAGCGCCAAACAGATGGCGCAACACGGCAAGCGGCTAGCCGCCATGCATGCGGTGGTACACGCGCACGACGCCGATCACCTTTTGCTGCGTTTGGCTGACAACGAGCGCATGCTCATCGAAGTCTGCCGAACGCTCAACGACAGCCCAGCGGGAAGCCGTCGCTTCACGCCAGCGGGCGAGTGGCTGCTCGACAACTTCTACCTGATCGAAGAGCAGATTCGCAACGCAAAACGGCATCTACCGAAGGGCTACAGCCGCGGCTTGCCTCGACTGAAGGCCACCTACGGGCCTGCCCTGCCACGCGTCTATGACATCGCGCTGGAGATCGTTTCGCATGGCGATGGCCGTATCGATCCGCATGGGCTGAGCCAGTTCGTTTCCGCCTACCAGACCGTCACGCCCTTGCGGCTGGGCGAGTTGTGGGCGACGCCGATCATGCTGCGCCTGGCGGTGATCGAGAACCTGCGGCGCGTCGCAATCCGTATCGAGAGCAGTTGGTCAGACCGAAAGCTGGCGGGCGCCTGGGCTGACCAGATGACCACCGCCGTGGAGTCAGACCCGAAGAGCCTGATTCTGGTGATCGCGGACATGGCGCGATCCAACCCACCGATGACCACCGCCTTCGTCGCCGAGCTCGCGCGACGCTTGCAGGGCCGGGGCCCTTCCCTCGCACTGCCGCTGACCTGGATCGAACAGCATCTTGCGGAAGCTGCGCTGACGATTGAACAGCAGGTTCAGGCCGAGAACCAGCAACAGGCGGCGGATCAGGTATCGATCAGCAACAGCATTGGCAGCCTGCGCGTGATCGGCGCGATCGAATGGCGTGAGTTCGTCGAGGCGCACAGCATCGTTGAAGAGACGCTGCGCGAAGACCCGGACGGCCACTATGCCCGCATGGACTTCGCCACCCGCGATCGCTATCGCCACGTGACCGAAGACCTGGCCAAACACGGGCCGCTGAGCGAGGGTGAGGTGGCACGCGCGGCGGTCACGCTGGCTCAGGCGCGAGCCACCGCAGCATCCGCCGCGGATACACCAGCCCGCCACGTCGGCTACTACCTGATCGGCGATGGCCGCATCGAGCTTGAGCGCGTGGCTCAGGTGAGGCCGCCCTTGCTCACGCGCGTGTCGCGCGCAGCGGGCCGATCGCCGCTGCTGCTCTATCTGGGCGCGATCGTGCTCATCACCCTGGGCGTCAATACCGCGCTGCTCGCACAGGCGCGCTCGCCCCTGCTGGAGCCCTGGACGCTGCTTGTGATCGGCATCACATCCTTGCTCGCGGCCAGTCGGCTGGGCGTGGCCATGGTGAACTGGCTGACGAGCCTGATGGTGAAGCCACAGCTGCTGCCGAAAATGGACTTCTCGACCGGCCTGCCGGCAGAGATGCGCACCCTGGTCGTGGTGCCCACGATGCTGACGTCGCAGGCGGGGCTCGCCGCCCTGATCGAAGCCCTGGAAATCCGCTACCTCGCCAATCAGGATCCGAACCTTCACTTCGGCCTTCTGACCGACTTCTGCGACGCGCCGACCGAGACGCTGCCGGGCGATGCCGCCCTGCTGCTGGCAGCCAAACGCCAGGTCGACGCGCTCAATCAAAAATACCCCGGCGCACCCGGCGAAGACCGCTTCTGCCTGTTCCATCGCCCACGGTTATGGAACGCCCACGACCATATCTGGATGGGCTTCGAACGCAAACGCGGCAAGCTGGCCGATCTGAACAAGCTGCTCCGCGGCGCAGCGCCCGGGGCCTTCTCGCTGATCGTGGGCCAGTTCGGTCCGCTTGGCGGCGTGAAGTACGTGATCACGCTGGACACCGACACGCTGCTGCCGCGCGATAGCGCCCGCCAGTTGATCGGCACCATGGCGCACCCGCTCAACCGGCCGCATTTCGACGCAACCCTCGGTCGCGTCGTATCCGGCTACGGCATCCTGCAACCGCGGGTAGCCAGTACCCTGCCGGGCAACAATCGTTCGCGCTATGCGCACATGGCGGGCGGCGTGCCAGGCATCGACCCCTACACACGCGCGGTGTCCGACGTGTACCAGGATCTGTTCGGCGAGGGCTCGTTCACCGGCAAGGGCATCTACGACGTCGATGCCTTCGAACAGGCTCTGGGCGACTGCATGCCCGACAACCGCATCCTCAGCCACGACCTGCTTGAAGGCTGTTATGCGCGCGCCGGGCTGCTGAGCGACGTGCTGCTGTACGAGGACTATCCGTCGAGCTACCGGGCCGATGTGCGGCGCCGGCATCGCTGGGTCCGCGGCGATTGGCAATTGTTCGGCTGGCTGCTGCGCCGGGCCCCTGCGGCAAGCCCAGCCGCAACGCGGCCGCGCAACCCGCTCTCGCGGCTCTCGCATTGGAAGCTGCTCGACAACCTTCGCCGCAGCCTGGTGCCGAGCGCGCTGGTGGCGATGTTGCTGATCGACTGGGTACTGCTTGCGTCGCCCGGCTACTGGACGCTCGCGGTGCTCGCCATCCTGAGCCTGCCCACCTTGTGTGCGGCGCTCGTCGCGC
This sequence comes from Niveibacterium sp. COAC-50, assembly GCF_013184235.1. NCBI lineage: Bacteria > Pseudomonadati > Pseudomonadota > Betaproteobacteria > Rhodocyclales > Rhodocyclaceae > Niveibacterium > Niveibacterium sp. COAC-50. The sequence continues at coordinate 75,487 of NZ_JABCJM010000007.1, read as the reverse complement.
TGCTCAACAAGCCGGCCGAGGTGTTGCCACACCAGCACCTGGCAAGCGCTGCCCAGGCGCTCACACGCCGCATCGCACAGCTGATCTTCGAGCTGGCGTGCTTGCCGCATGAGGCCTTCTACACCCTTGGCGCGATCCTGCGGACCACCTGGCGCCTGATGCGGCGGCGCGGGCACATGCTGGAGTGGAACGCATCGAGCGACGTGGAACACAAGGCCGCGACCGAGAACCTCGACGGGCTTCCCGCCACGCTGCGCATGATGGCGGCAGCACCGCTGCTCGCCGGCATCGTTGCAATCGGCCTCGCAACCTACGCGCCGGCAAGGCTGATGCTGGCGGCGCCGATTCTCGCGCTGTGGCTTTGTGCCCCACTGATCGCATGGTGGGTGAGCCAGCTGCGGCATGAACACGTTCAGCCCCTGTCGGCGGTGCAAACGCGCTTCCTGCGCGTTATCGCCCGCAAGACCTGGGCGTTCTTCGAGCGCTTCGTCGGGCCGGACGATCACTGGCTGCCGCCCGACAACTGCCAGCACTACCGCGCAGCCGCAATCGCGCACCGTACCTCGCCAACCAACATCGGGCTCGCATTGCTGGCGAATCTGAGCGCCTTTGATTTCGGCTATATCCAGGGCGGACGCCTGCTCGAACGATGCGCGGCGACGCTGGCGACAATGGGGCAACTGGAACGCTACCGCGGCCACTTCTACAACTGGTACGACACGCAAACATTGCAGCCGCTCAATCCGCGCTACGTCTCGACGGTTGATAGCGGCAACCTCGCAGGTCACCTGCTGGTGCTCCGCGCCGGCCTGCTCAAGCTCGATCTGGAGCTGATTGCCGGGCCACAGCGCCTGGAGGGCTTACGTGACACCCTTGGCGTCGCCGCCGAGGCCGCGACCGGCCCGCTCTCTTCACAGCTCGCGGCAATGGATCAGCGGATTGCGGCAGTGATCGCAGCGCGAACCGATTCGCTGGAACCCTTCCATTGCGTACTGGAAGCGATCGTATCCGACGCCGAGCGCATCTTCGAAGGCGCAGCGCCGACCAACCCATCAGAGGCTCCCAGCCTGTGGGTGGACGCCCCGCTGGCCGCGCCGGGCGGCAACGCGCTGCGTACCCTCTGCGATGCGTGCCGCGAGCTGGCTGCGGAGCTGACCGAGCTCGCCCCGTGGCTACTGCTCCCGCCCGCCCCGGCCGGGCTCCAGGCGCCGCTGCGCAGCATCAAGGCGATTGCAGAAGCGCGAAGCATCAGCGACATCGCGCGGCTTGAATCGATGGCGGGCCCATCGATCTACGCCTGGCTTGCACGCGTAAGCGCCCCCGACGAGCGGGCCTGGCTCACGCAGCTTGCTGCGTCGATCGTGCTGGGGAGCCAGCGTGCGCACGCGCGGCAAACGCTCGCTGCCGATCTGGCACGCAAGGCCGAACAAATGGCCGAGATGGACTACGAGTTCCTCTACGACGCAAGCCGGCATCTGCTGTGCATCGGCTACAACGTTGCCGACCGGCGCCCGGACGCCAGCTACTACGACCTGCTCGCCTCGGAAGCACGCCTCGGATGCTTCGTCGCGATCGCGCAAGGCCGCATCCCGCAGAAGAGCTGGTTCGCACTCGGTCGCCTGCTCACCGGCATTGGCGCCGCACCGGTTCTGCTGTCGTGGAGCGGATCGATGTTCGAGTATCTGATGCCATTGCTGGTGATGCCCAGCTACGACAACTGCCTGCTCGACCAGACCTGCAAGGCCGCAGTGGCCCGCCAGATCGAATACGGCAAACAGCGTGGCGTGCCATGGGGCATATCGGAGTCCGGCTACAACACCGTCGATGTGCAGCTCAACTACCAGTACCGTGCGTTCGGTGTGCCCGGCCTGGGCCTCAAGCGCGGCCTTGCGGACGATCTCGTGATCGCGCCCTACGCCTCGGTGATGGCACTGATGGTGGCGCCAGAACCCGCCTGCCGCAACCTGCAGCGCTTGGCGAGCGAGGGCTTCGTCGGCGAATTCGGCCTATTCGAGGCAATCGACTACACACCGGTGCGGCAGCGTCGCGGCCAGACCAAGGTGGCAATCAAAGCCTTCATGGCGCACCACCAGGGCATGAGCCTGCTCTCGCTTGCTTACCTGTTGCTCGGCCGACCAATGCAGCGGCGCTTCGAGGCCGAACCACTGTTCCAGGCAGTGCTGCTACTGCTGCAGGAACGCATTCCGCCCCCGACCGAGCGCTTCGTGATGCGGACACTGCCCTTCGACACCGGCGGTTCGGATCCGGTTACCGAACTGCCGCTGCGCACCTACCCAGGCGTGCTGACGGCTACGCCGGAAGTGCAGTTGTTATCCAACGGCCGCTACCACGTGATGGTGACCAACGCGGGGGGTGGCTACAGCCTTTGGCGCGACATCGCGGTGACACGCTGGCGCGAGGATGGCACGCGCGACAACTGGGGCAGCTTCTGTTACCTGCTCGATGTGGCCAGCGGCGAGTTCTGGTCCAACACCTACCAGCCGACGCTCGCGGTGCCGACTCGCTATGAAGCAAGCTTCTCCGAAGGCCGTGCTGAGTTCCGCCGACACGACGAGCTGGATGGCGGGCGGGCGGCATTCGACACGCAGACCGAGATCGTCGTCTCGCCGGAAGATGACATTGAATTGCGGCGAATCCGCATCACCAATCGTGGCCGTCGCAGCCGCGATGTGGAGATCACCAGCTACGCAGAAGTCGTCATCGCGTCCGCCGCCGCAGATGCCATGCACCCGGCGTTCAGCAATCTGTTCGTGCAGACCGAGATCCTGCCTGGGCGCAGCGCGATCCTGTGTTCGCGCAGGCCTCGGGCAGCCGACGAAGCGGTGCCGTGGATGCTGCATGCCATGACGGTGCACGGTGCAAAGACCAACGAGGTGTCGTGCGAGACCGATCGGGCCCGCTTCATCGGCCGCTGCCGCAGCACCGCATCGCCGCTCGCGATGAGCGAGGCCAACGCGCTTTCGGGCACCGCGGGCTCGGTGCTCGACCCGATCGTTGCGGTGCGTTACCGGATCACGCTCGAACCCGAACAGTCGGTGGTTGTCGACATCGTGACCGGCATGGCAGAGACCCGCGCTGCGGCGCTGACTCTGGTCGAGAAGTACCGCGATCGCCACCTCGCCGACCGCGTCTTCGAACTTGCCTGGACCCACAGCCAGGTCGTGCTGCGGCAGCTCAACGCCAACGAGAGCGAAGCGCAGTTGTATGCCCGCCTCGCAGGCGCCGTCATCCACGCCGAGGCGCGCCTGCGCGCCGACCCGTCGGTGATGCTGCGCAACCGGCGCGGTCAGTCGGGGCTTTGGGGCTATGCGGTGTCGGGCGACCTGCCGATCGTGTTGCTGCAGATTGGCGACGCAGCGAACATCGGCCTCGTGCAGCAATTGATCCAGGCGCACGCGTACTGGCGGCTCAAGGGCCTGCAGGTTGATCTGGTGATCTGGAACGAAGACCACGCTGGGTACCGCCAACGCCTGCAGGAACAGATCATCGGCCTGATTGCTTCGGGCATTGGCGCCAGCCTGCTCGATCGCCCCGGCGGCATCTTCGTGCGCCCTGCCGAACAGATTTCGAACGAAGACCGCACGCTCTTCCAATCCGTCGCACGCGTCATCCTCAGCGACAGTCGTGGCACGCTCGAAGAGCAGCTCGATCAGCGCCCGCCGCGCGAACCACGCCCCGCGCAGTTTGTCGCCGCTCGCCAGGATCGCCCCGCCCCTGCCGCCACACCGACAGCCGCCGACCGCAATCTGCTGATGTTCAACGGCCGCGGCGGCTACACGCAAGACGGGCGCGAGTACGTGATCCTGCTGGCACCGGGCGAGACCACGCCGGCCCCTTGGGTCAACGTGCTGGCGAATCCAGCATTTGGCACGGTGATATCGGAAACCGGCGGCGCCTACACCTGGGTCGAGAATGCGCACGAGATGCGCCTCACGCCTTGGCATAACGACCCGGTGTGTGACCCAAGCGGCGAGGCGATCTACCTGCGCGACGAAGAGAGCGGCCACGTCTGGTCGCCCACACCGCAGCCCGCCCATGCCGCCATGCCTTGCGTGGTGCGCCACGGATTCGGTTACAGCGTGTTCGAGAAACACTCGGGCGGCATCCACTCCGAGCTGTGCGTATTCGTCGCGACCGATGCGCCGGTGAAGTTCTCGGTGCTTCGCGTACGCAACGACTCTGGACGCGCCTGTCGCTTATCCGCAACGGGTTACGTCGAATGGGTGTTGGGCGATCTGCGCGCGCGTTCGGCAATGCACGTCAGCACCGAAGTTGCCGCGCAGAGCGGCGCTCTTTATGCGCGCAACCCATACAGCGCGGAGTTTGGCTCGCGCGTGGCGTTCTTCGATGTGGACGACCCGACCCGCAACCTCACCGGCGATCGCAACGAGTTCATCGGCCGCAACCGCACGCTCGAACGCCCCGCTGCGATGGAGCGCGTGCGACTCTCCGGCAAGGTCGGCGCAGCGCTCGACCCCTGCGCCGCAATCCAGGTGTGTTTCGAGCTGGCAGAAGACGAAGAGCGCGTGATCGTATTCAGGCTTGGTGTCGGCCGCGATGCCGACGATGCCGCAGCGCTGGTCAGGCGCTTCCGCGGCACGCAAGCCGCGGATGAAGCGCTCGACGCGGTACACCGGCAGTGGCGCCAGAGCCTGGGCGCCGTGCAGATTGAAACGCCCGACCCGGCCATCAACGTGCTTGCAAACGGCTGGCTGCTGTACCAGACGCTCGCCTGCCGCCTGTGGGCGCGCAGCGGTTACTACCAGTCCGGTGGCGCATTCGGCTTCCGCGACCAACTGCAGGATGTGATGGCCCTGGTGCACGCCGAGCCCGATCTGGTTCGGGCGCATCTTCTGCTGTGCGCCAGCCGGCAATTCGAAGAAGGCGATGTGCAACACTGGTGGCATCCGCCTGCAGGGCGTGGCGTGCGCACGCATTGTTCGGACGATTACCTCTGGCTGCCGCTGGCGGTCGCCCGCTACGTCCAATGCACCGGCGACACGGGTGTGCTTGACGTTGAAGTCACCGGCCTGGAGGGGCGTCCGGTCAGTCCGTCCGACGAGGCGTACTTCGATCTGCCGAGCCGGGCCACCACGTCAGCCACCCTCTATCAGCACTGCCTTCGCGCGATCGACCACGGCCTGCGTTTCGGACGGCATGGCCTGCCGCTGATCGGATCGGGCGATTGGAACGACGGCATGAACCTGGTCGGTGCCGGCGGCGAAGGTGAGAGTGTCTGGCTCGGATTCTTCCTATGCGAGGTGTTGCAGCAGTTCGCGCGCATTGCAGCGGACCATGCCGACCCAGCCAGTGCAGCCCGTTTCACGGCCCAGCGCACGCAATTGCAAACGCAGCTCGAACAGCACGGCTGGGACGGCCACTGGTATCGCCGCGCCTACTTCGACGACGGCAGCCCGCTTGGCTCAGCAAGCAACGAGGAATGCCAGATCGACTCGATCGCGCAAAGCTGGTCGGTGTTGTCGCACACCGCGGCCCCAACACGCGCCGCCGATGCCATGGAAGCCTTGCTCCGCCGCCTCGTCCGCCAGGACGACGGCCTGGTCCAATTGCTTGACCCTCCCTTCGACCACTCACCGATGAACCCCGGCTATATCCGCGGCTATGTGCCGGGCGTGCGCGAGAACGGCGGCCAGTACACCCATGGCGCCATCTGGGCAGCCATGGCCTTTGCGGAACTGGGTGACAGCGAGCGGGCATGGGCGCTGACCAATCTCATCAACCCGGCGCAGCACAGCCGCACCGCAGAAGACATCGCGCGCTACCGCGTCGAGCCCTACGTCATGGCCGCCGACGTTTACGGCAGCCCGCCCCATGTGGGCCGTGGCGGCTGGACCTGGTACACCGGCTCCGCCGGGTGGATGTATCGGCTGATCACCGAATCCCTGCTTGGACTGCACCGTACCGGCGACACCCTGCACTTCGAACCATGCATGCCGAAGTCGTGGCCAGGCTGCAGCCTGACCTACCGATACCGCGACACCCGCTATTTGATCACCCTGGTCAACGCCATCGCCAGCGTTGAGGACACCGCGGTCGACAGCGCCACGGACTCAACCGCCCGCCCCCGCACGGAGATCAAGCTCACTGACGACGGACTCCCGCACCACTTTGACATAGCCGCCATTGCCAAACTCTGACGCCCCATCGCGCCACGGGACCGTCAAACAGGGCGGCACGTCATCACCGCCATGACCGGAACGGCGAATCGACCAGAGTCGCCATTCGTGGCGCAGATCCGCCCGAATGCGGGCTCAGGGCCAAGCACTCAAAGTGTTTTCTTAGAGTCGGGCTGGATGTTGGGAGCAACAAAAAAGCGCCCCGGAAGGCGCTTGATTGCTTGTGTCTTGGCGGAGAGGGCGGGATTCGAACCCGCGTTAGGTTATTCACCTAAACACGCTTTCCAGGCGTGCGACTTAAACCACTCATCCACCTCTCCGTGGTGAGCCGGCGAATATATCAGAAAGTGGCGCGATTATCCAAGTCCGATGTATTGGCGCCGGCGGCGGATTTTGGGCGCGGGGTCCGGAGCGAGAGGACCAGTGAGCGCGCAGCTTCGCTGGGTTTCGGGGTGACGAGGCTGACCAGCACGATGGTGATGAAGCCGGAAACGACGCCAAAGATGCCGCTGGCGATCGGATGAATGCCCCACCACGCGTTGGCCATGGACCCGCCGAAGAAGGGGTGTGTGAGCACCGCATAAGACAAGGTGGTCGCCAATCCGGCCGCCATGCCGGCAATGGCGCCCCACTTGTTGGCACGCTCCCAGAAGATGCCGAGCACAAGCGCGGGGAAGAAGCCGGCCGCGGCGATCGAGAACGCGAAACCAACGGTAAACACGATGCTGTCCGGGCGCTGCGAAGCCAGCCATGCGGCGAGAAAGGCCACCAACAGCAGGGTCGTTTTCGAGATGACCAGACGCCGGGGCGTTGAGGCGCGCGGGTTGATCATACGGAAGTACACGTCGTGCGAGAGCGCGCTCGAAATCGTCAGCAGCAGTCCATCGGCCGTTGAAAGTGCGGCGGCCAGCCCGCCCGCGGCGACGAGCCCGGAAATGACGTAGGGAAGCCCCGCGATTTCGGGCAGCGCAAGCAGGATCACGTCCGGATTGAGCGTGAGCTCGGCAAGTTGCAGCACACCGTCGTGGTTGAGATCTTCGATCTTGACGAGCCCGACCTTGCCCCAGGATGCCACCCAGGCCGGCAACTCCGCGATCGGAGAGCCAACGATGCGGGTATAGATCTCCCACTTGGCGAAGACTGCATAAGCCGGCGCAGTCAGGTAGAGCAGCAAGATGAAGAACAGCGACCAGAACACCGATCGCCGCGCGGACGCCACGCCCGGCGTGGTGTAGTAGCGCGCCAGGATGTGCGGCATGCCGGCGGTGCCGACCATCAGGACGAACACCAGCGCGAGGAAGTTGTTGCGGGCGTCGGTTGTCTCCTGCCCGGTTGTGCCCGCGTGGGGTTGCGCGTGCGGCAAGGGCGGGCGCGCACGGGCCAGTTCGTCACTACGCGCACGCGACCACTGACTGTGCGCATCAAGCGTGTTGGCCGGCATCTCCCGCAGCTGGCGTTGCACGACAGCGATTTCCCGGGCAGCGGCATTCGGCTGCGAGCGCAGCGCATCAAGCCGCGCCTCAGCCAATTCGCGCGCCTGAACCAGTGAGCCCGGCAGCGCGGCAGTCTGGGCCTCGAGCGCTGCCGCGCGCGCCACGCGCAGCTCACGCACCTCCATCTCGTGTGGGTCCGTAGCGAGCCGCTGCTCGACCTTCGTGAGGTCATGCAGCACCTTGCCGTACATGATTTGCGGCGCCGGGATACCGGTCACGGTCCAGGACAGGATGAACACCGGCGCGAGATAGGCGACGATCAGCACCGCATACTGCGTGACCTGCGTCCAGGTCACCGCGCGCATGCCGCCCATGAAGGAGCACACCAGCACGCCGGCCAACCCCACGAACACACCAATCTCAAACCGGATGCCGGCAAAGCGGCTGGTGATGAGGCCGACGCCGTAGATCTGCGCCACCACATAGACGAAGCTCGCCAGCACCACCGCCGCCACGCCGATGAAGCGCGGCAGGTTGCCCTCGTAACGGGCGCCGAGAAAATCGGGAATCGTGAAGGCGCCAAAACGGCGCAAGAAGGGTGCGAGCAGCAAGGCTACCAAGACGTAGCCACCTGTCCAGCCCATCACGAAGGCGAGCCCGTCGAAGCCCGAGAAGTACAAGGTACCCGCCATGCCGATGAAGCTGGCGGCGCTCATCCAGTCCGCAGCAGTCGCCATGCCGTTGAACACAGCCGGGATGCGGCGACCCGCAACGTAGTATTCGACGACATCCGAGGTACGGCTCGCCACGCCGATCGCGGCGTACAACACGATCGTAGCCAGCAGGAAGGTGTAGCCGATCCAGCGCGGCGGCAGCCCCGCGCGTTCCGCCCCCGCGAGGAATGCCAGAAAGCCGAGCAGTCCCAGCAGGTACATCAGGTAGAGCTTGGTAAGGCGCTGGCTGTAGGGATCCATGACGAGCGCTCAGGTGCCGCGAGAAGCTGCCGAGTATAGGGCGGTGGCGATCACAACCGGTAATCGGCGCGCAGGCGATCCTGCAGGCGGTTGGCCTGGCGGAAGGCGTGCTTCAGCACTTGCCGTTCGAGGTGGTTGATGCTGCGTACCGGATCGATGCGGTTGGGCGAACCGTACTCCGCTTCGCCCTTCTGGTTCTTCAAACGAAGTAGCTGGATGAAGTGGTAGCCATCAATCACGGCGGCAATGTCCTCGCCGCCGAAGGACACATGCCGCGATGCGTCGCGCAGGCGTTGCGCGGTGTTCGTCGCACGCAAGCCCTGCTCCAGCGCAAACAGCCGCGCGGCATCCACATAGGGGCGAACGCCATGCAGCTTCAGATCCAGGGTGCGCGGATGCTCGCTGTGCTTGTCGAACACAAAATCGCGGATCAAGCCGAGCGGCGGGCGCCCCTGCAGTGCATTGGCCGCCATCAGGCGCAGGAACAGGGCGCTGCCGACCGTGTGATCGAGCAGCCAGTCGCGCAAGGATTCGGCCAAGGCCGCATCGCCATACAACGGGCGAAAGTCGAAGAAGATGCTCGCGTTGAGCAGTGCAACCGGCTCGGCATGCGTGATCCAGCCGAGAAAGCGCGCACGCCACTCTTCCGCCGAGAGGCACCACTTCGGGTTGCCCGCCATGATCTCGCCCTTGCAGAGGGGGAATCCACAGTCTGCGAGCGCCGCATTCACCGCTTGCGCAAAGGGCAAGAACTGCGCACGCAGCGCCGCCGTATCGGCCTCGCCATTGGCTTCAAACAGGATGCCGTTGTCCTGGTCGGTGGCCAGGGTCTGCTCGAAGCGGCCCTCGGAGCCGAAAGCCAGCCAGCACCATGGCACATCCGGCAAGCTGTGTTGCGCCCGCACCAGGTCGATCGCATGCAAGGCAATCAGATCGTTGAGTGACGAAATCCACTGGATCGTCTGCTCGGCGGCCATGCCCTGTGCAACCAGCCGCGCCGAGAAGGCACGCACCGCATCCGCGGCAACCGCCAGCTGCGCGAGATCTCGCGCCGACAGCACTGCATTGACCACCTCTTCCGACGCGATCCGCTGCGCGCTGTAAAGATCGCCGCGCGACACCACGCCGGCGAGGCGGCCGTTGCGATCCATCACCGTCACGTAACGCACGTTGCGGCGCGCCATCAGAAGCACCGCCTCGTAGGCGGTCGCATCGGCGCCAAGTTTCACCACGCCGGGAGTCATCACCTCGGTCACGGGCCGCCACAGGTTTGCTTCTTCCGACAACACGACGCGCCGAAGCACATCGCCGAAGGTCAGGATGCCCTGCGGAATACCGTCCTCCGCGGCGATCAGCACCGAACCGATGCGGCCCGCATCCATCAGCTCCAGCGCTTCACGCACGCTGGCCTCGGGCGTGACGGTGACCGGCGCCCGCCGCACCAGTGCACGCAAAGGCGTGTGCAGTGAGAACGCCGTGCTCGCCGGCGTGCTGTCGGGCAATACCGGCGCCTCAGTATCGGATGCGGGCATAGAAGGTTTTCTCGGAGGCTTCGCGTGCTTCGCCAAGTGTCACGATACCGCGCTCGGCAAGCAAGGGGATCATGCGCAGGAACAACTGCCCCGTCACCAGCGCGTCGCCAGCCGCGTCGTGGCGGTCCAGCAAGGGTACGCCGAAGCGTTCGGCAATGGCGTCGAGCTTGTGGGTTTCCTGGTTCGGGTGCAGTACGGCGGAAAGCAGCAGCGTATCAAGCACCGGCTGATCAAAGCGCAGCCCCGTCGCGGCCTCCTTCAATTGAAGGAAGCGCATGTCGAAGGCGGCGTTGTGCCCCACCAGCACCGTCTCGTGCGCAAAAGCGTGAAAGCGCGGCAGCACGGTCAGGATGTCCGGCTCGCCGCGCAGCCGTTCGCGCGAGATGCCGTGTATCGCCTCCGAAGCGGGGTCGACCTCCCGACGCGGATCGACCAGTTGCTCAAAACGTTCACCGCGCAGCAGGCGGCCATTGACGATGCGAATCGCACCGATCTGAATGATTTCGTCACCGGCGGACGGGTCCAGACCCGTGGTCTCGGTATCGAAAACGGTGTAGGCCAACTCCGCGAGCGGGCGGTCTTCCAGCGCCCGGCCCCGCTCACCCCACGCGAAAAGGTCAAAGTCGTAGAACTCCGGCCGCGCCCCATCGCTCTCAGGCCCGCTCTGGACTTCGTCGCCGGCGCCCGCACGCGGTAACAGCACGCGAAACCACGACCGCGCGCTCGCACGCTCTCGCCCATAGGCGAGCTCGCCTTCGTGGCGACGCAACACCTCGCGGATCGAGCGCGGGCTGGTCTCGCCCGCCAGCAGCATGGGCTCCATTTCCCAGCCGGCGGCCGATTCGCTCGACAGCGCCGTGCCGCCCCACGACAACTCAACCTGCGCCATGCTGGCATCGCCGCGCAGCGCAAGGCGCACTTCGCGCGGCTCGATCGATTCGTACACCCGCTGGGCGAGCACCGTCAGCACTTGCACGATCGCAAAACTATCGACGCGCAGCCAGATCTCGGCATCGACGTCGTCGAGCTTGGTCAGCATACCGGTGCGGGCCTCGATGCGACGCTGCGCCGCGCCGACGAGGTCGACCCCGTGCATCGCCTCCAGCGCGGTGTTGCCGCGTAACACGTCGGAGAACTCGCGCGCCGTGTCGCTCACCCGCTCGCCAAGGCGAACCGCCTCATCGCGGATCACTTGAAGGAAGCGGCGCTGCTGGCTCGCGTCCAGGTCATCGAATTCAATCAGGTTCTCGGCCGCTGCGCGGATGCTGGCAAGCCCGCCCCGCTGCGATTGCGTCAGCAGCTCGACCAGGCGATCACGCCGTGCCGCCTGCTCAGACTCGCGCGTAATGTCTTCGGTGAGGATCAGATAGCCATTCAGGCGCTCCATGACCGGCCGTTCGGTATCAGCGTCGAGCACCGGCGACACTCGGGCGCGGATCAGGCGCCCGGCGGCGGTTGCAGTGACGAAACTGACCACCACGCGCCCGTTCACGCGCGCCATCTGGCGCCACAGCCGATCGCGCGTGTGCGCGAGCAGGCGGCGGTCAAACACCGATTCGATCGGCCGCCCGAGTCCGATCAGACCACCGTCGCCGATGCCGCCGAACAGATCGCGCGCATGGCCGTTGTAGAGCAGGATGCGCCCTTCCCGGTTGCAGGCGAGCACGCCTTGCGGCATTTCGGTGACCAGTGCGGCGAGCTGGTTGCGCTCGCGCTCCACGGTTGCGCGCGCCTGCTCGGCTCGTAACTCGGCATCGCGCCGCGCGGCCTCGAAGGCAATGATCAGGCGATTTACGCGACCGGCAAGTTCGACGAGCTCGGGCGCACCGCTCGGTTCGATCGCACGCCCATGCTGGCCACCCAGCACCAGTTCAACATCGTCGGCCATGCGCAGCGCCGCCGGGGCATAGCGCTCGCCAAACTTCCACGCCAGCGCCGCGGCAAGCCCACTGGCGACCAAGCCCACCAGCACCAGAAGCGGCCACTGGTTGCTCAGCAGCGTGGCTAGCGCAGCGCGTGCAGCCTCATCGAGCTCACTGCGGACGGCCACAGCGGCGAGCAAGACCGCCAGCAGCGGCAAAGCTGCCAGCACCACACACCACACGATCCGCTCACGCTTCGCGCTCAAGCATCCCCCGTTGCCAGGCGCGCGACGCGCTCAAGGAATTCCCGGGTCGGGAACGGTTTGGCAAGAAAATCCGCCGCCCCCACCGCACGCGCCTTGGCCGCATCGGCCTCGCGTGCGCGCGACGCAAGCATCAGCACCGGCGGCGCGAGCCGCTCCGCACTCACCGCACGGCAAAGCTCGAACCCATCGAGCGCGCCGCGTTGCTCATCGGCAATCACGACCACATCGGCGGCTTCGCTGACAACGCGTTCGACCAACTCCGCGGCGTGTTCGACCACCACCACCACGTACCCGGCGCGATGCAGCAAGAACTCGAGCGAGACAACGATTGATTCGTCCGGATCGGCGATCAGGACACGCTTGGCCATTTCTCTCCTCCTCGCCCGCCTTACGTTGAAGCGGGCTTTTGGTATCCACTGCCTGTGTGACGCCCGGTCAATCGACGCCGGGCAGGCAGCAGTGGAATTGTGCGCCATCAAGCCGCTTGGCGCAGAGAAAACGAACGGTAAGGGCGTCCCCCAACGCCCTTACCGTTTCAATACCGCCGGCGCTCGGCGCCGGCGATTTCCCCTGCTAGCCAATCAGGGCGGCGGCAGCACGCGGCTGCCGCCAGGCATCAGGCCTTGAGCTGATCGAGGATCGCCGGATTCTCAAGCGTGGACACGTCTTGCGTGATTTCCTCGCCCTTCGCCAGCGCACGCAGCAGGCGCCGCATGATCTTGCCGGAGCGGGTCTTCGGCAGGTTCTCGCCGAAGCGGATGTCCTTGGGCTTGGCGATCGGGCCGATTTCCTTGCCGACCCAGTCCTGCAGTTCCTTGATCATCTTCTTCGCCGCATCGCCGGTCGGGCGCTCGCCCTTGAGTACCACGAAGGCACAGATCGCCTCACCGGTCAGTTCGTCCGGACGTCCGACGACGGCTGCTTCGGCGACCAGCGGGTTCGCCACCAGGGCCGACTCGATTTCCATCGTGCCCATGCGGTGGCCCGAGACGTTCAGCACGTCGTCGATGCGGCCGGTGATGGTGAAGTAGCCGTTGTCCTTGTCGCGGATCGCGCCATCGCCCGCGAGGTAGTACTTGCCCTGGAAATCCTGCGGGTAGTAGCTCTTCTTGAAGCGCTCCGGGTCACCCCAGATGGTGCGGATCATCGACGGCCAGGGTTTCTTCACGACCAGGATGCCGCCCTGCCCCCAAGGCACGTCATTGCCGGTCTCATCGACGATCGCGGCCTGAATGCCCGGGAACGGCAGCGTGCAGGAGCCCGGCACCAGCGTGGTCACGCCCGGCAGCGGCGTGATCATGTGGCCGCCGGTTTCCGTCTGCCAGAAGGTATCGACGATCGGGCATCGCGCGCCGCCCACGTTGTCGTAGTACCACTGCCACGCGGCGGGGTTGATCGGCTCGCCGACCGAACCCAGGAGACGCAGACTGTCGAGCTTGTACTTGGTCGGATGAACCGCGGGATTCACATCTGCCGCCTTGATCAACGACCGAATCGCGGTCGGTGCGGTGTAGAAGATCGACACCTTGTGCGACTCGATCATCTTCCAGAAGCGGCCGGCATCCGGATAGGTCGGCACGCCTTCGAATACGATCTCGGTTGCGCCGCAAGCGAGCGGACCATAGGTGATGTAGGTGTGGCCGGTGACCCAGCCGATATCGGCGGTGCACCAGAAGACATCGTCCGGCTTGATGTCGAAGGTCCACTTCATCGTCAGCACCGCGTGGAGCAGGTAGCCGCCCGACGAATGCTGCACGCCCTTCGGCTTGCCGGTGGAGCCCGAGGTGTAGAGCAGGAACAGCGGGTGTTCCGCATCGACCCATTCCGGTTCGCAGGTCTCGCTCTGGTTCGCGATCAGCTCATGCAGCCAGACGTCGCGGCCTGCGGTCATCGGAATCGAGCCGCCGGTGCGCTGATACACCACGACGTTCTTGATCGACTCGCAACCGCCCATTGCGAAGGCCTCATCGATGATCGGCTTGAGCGGAATCGCCTTGCCGCCACGGCACTGCTCGTCCGCAGTGATCACCGCCACCGCGCCGGCATCCTGGATGCGTTCCTGCACGCTCTTGGCCGAGAAGCCGCCGAACACCACCGAATGCGTCGCACCGATGCGGGCGCATGCCTGCATCGCGGCAACGCCTTCCACCGACATCGGCAGGTAGATCAGCACGCGATCGCCCTTCTTGATGCCGATCGATTTCAAGCCGTTGGCGAACTTGCTGACCAGCGCGAGCAACTGCTTGTAGGTGACCTTGGTGACCTTGCCGTCATCCGCCTCGAAGATGATCGCGACCTTATCGCCAAGCCCTGCCTCGACATTGCGATCGAGACAGTTGTACGAGACGTTCAGCTTGCCGTCTTCAAACCATTTGAAGAAAGGTGCGTTCTCGGCACCCAGCGTCTTCGTGAAGGGCTGCTTCCAGCTCAGATGCTCGCGCGCCAGCCGGGCCCAGTAGCCTTCATAGTCGGTCTCGGCTTCCTTGCAGAGGGCTTCGTACGCAGCCACACCGGACACGGCGGCAGCTTTGACAACCGCCTCCGACGGCGGGAATACGCGGTGTTCATGCGTTGCGGTTTCGACGTTCGACATCGCCACTAGCCTCCTCGGGTTCTGACTGGTTTGAGTGCCGTTCGGCCCTTTTGATCTGCCCGCAGGCAAACGAAGCGACCCGGCTCTTATGGGTCTGAATTACATCGGCAGCGCCTTACGCAGCTCTTACATAAGACTTGGGGCTTTCCCGCACAGAGCGCCATCGACGGCCTGCTAGAATCCATTGCTGCACTGCGGCGCTTAAACGCGCAACACCACCAACCCCAAGCAATTCCCAAAAGAAACCATGAGCACAAAAGCCATCAACGCGCTTGAGAAATTCATCTTCGCCAGCCGCTGGCTGCAAGCCCCGCTCTACCTGGGCCTGATCTTCGCCCAGGGCGTCTACGTCTATAAGTTCCTCGCAGAGCTGTACCACCTGGTGTCGCACGCGACCTCGCTGTCTGAAGTCGAGATCATGCTGATCGTGCTCGGCCTGATCGATGTGGTGATGGTTGCGAACCTGCTGATCATGGTCACCGTGGGCGGTTACCAGACCTTCGTCTCGAAACTCGACCTCGATGAGCATCCGGATCAGCCGGAATGGCTCAGCCATGTGAACGCCGGCGTGCTGAAGATCAAGCTCGCCACCGCGCTGATCGGCATCTCATCGATTCACCTGCTGAAGGTGTTCATCGACGTGGGCAACAAGATGAGCCAGGCCACCGACGCCTTCCAGCTCATGGTGATCGAGCACGGCGTGATGTACCAGATCGGCATCCATGTCACTTTCGTCATCTCCGCGCTGGTGATGGCGTACACCGACCGCATCATGAACAGCACGCTGCTCATGGGCAAAGACCACTGATCAATCCGGGGGGGAGAGACCACATGACCATCATCAAGCAGAGCGACCTGATCGACAGCGTCGCCGGCGCCTTGCAATACATCAGCTACTACCACCCGGTCGACTACATCACCAACCTGGCGCGCGCCTACGAGCTCGAAGAGAGCCCCGCCGCCAAGGACGCGATGGCGCAGATCCTGATCAACTCGCGCATGTGCGCCGAAGGCCACCGCCCGATCTGCCAGGACACCGGCATCGTCACCGTATTCGTCAAGGTCGGCATGGACGTGCGTTGGGAGGGCTTCACCGGCTCGCTCGACGACGCCATCAACGAAGGCGTGCGCCGTGCCTACAACGATCCGGACAACAAGCTGCGCGCCTCGATCCTGCTCGACCCGGCCGGCGCCCGCAAGAACAGCAAGGACAACACGCCGGCGGTGATCCACTACTCGATGGTGCCGGGTGACAAGGTCGACATCACCGTCGCCGCAAAGGGCGGTGGCTCCGAGAACAAGTCGAAGATGGTGATGCTCAATCCGTCCGATTCGATCGTCGACTGGGTGCTCAAGACCGTGCCGACCATGGGCGCCGGCTGGTGCCCGCCGGGCATGCTCGGCATCGGCATCGGCGGCACCGCCGAGAAGGCCGTGCTGCTGGCCAAGGAAGCGCTGATGGACCCGATCGACATGCAGGAGCTGCTTAAGCGCGGCCCGCAGAACCGCATCGAGGAGCTGCGCATCGAGCTGTACGAGAAGGTCAATGCGCTAGGTATTGGCGCACAGGGTCTCGGCGGCCTCACCACGGTGCTGGACGTGAAGATTCTCGACTACCCGACGCACGCCGCCTCGCTGCCGGTGGCGATGATCCCGAACTGCGCCGCGACCCGCCACGCGCACTTTGTGCTCGACGGCTCCGGCCCGGTCTTCCTCGACCCGCCCTCGCTCGCGGACTGGCCCAGCCTCACCTACGACGCTTCCAAGGGCAAGCGCGTGAATCTGAACGCAGTCACCCGCGAGGAAGTCGCCTCCTGGAAGCCGGGCGACGTGCTGCTGCTCAACGGCAAGATGCTGACCGGCCGCGACGCCGCGCACAAGCGCATGGTCGACATGCTCAACAAGGGCGAGGCGCTGCCGGTCGATCTGGCCGGCCGCTTCATCTACTACGTCGGGCCGGTCGACCCGGTGCGTGACGAAGCCGTCGGCCCCGCCGGCCCCACCACCGCCACGCGCATGGACAAGTTCACCGAACAGGTGCTGGCGCAAACCGGTTTGCTGGGGATGATCGGCAAGGCCGAACGTGGCCCGGCGGCGATCGAGGCGATTAAGAAGCACCAGTCGGTGTACCTGATGGCCGTCGGCGGCGCCGCATACCTCGTATCCAAGGCGATCAAGACCGCCAAAGTGGTCGGCTTCGCCGATCTGGGCATGGAAGCGATCTACGAGTTCGACGTGGTCGACATGCCGGTCACCGTGGCCGTGGATTCGCTCGGCACCTCGGTGCACCAAACCGGCCCGGCCGAGTGGCAGGCGAAGATCGGCAAGATCCCGGTCAAGACCGTCTGAGCGTTTCTGCTCGGATAGTGAAGCGGCGGGCGCTTTGGCGCCGCGCCGCTTTTCTTTTGGCAGCTGCAGGGGCTTACGTCACCGCCGGCGCAGGTCGCCGCACCGTGCGGCGATACAGCAGCCCACACAACAAGCTGGCTACTCCGCAAGCCGCGAGCGTGTCGCGGATGCCCAGCACATGACCGAAGCTCCCGACGGCGAAGCTGCCCAAAGGCGCGATGCCCAGGAAGGCCATCGAGTACAGCGCCATCACCCGACCGCGGAAGGCATCTTCGACACGTGTCTGGATCAGCACATTGCTGCCCCCAACGGCCAGGATCACCGCAAAGCCGACCCCCATCAGCAACGCCGTCGCAAGCCAATGCCACGGCGTCAGCGCGAAACCGGCGAGGCAGGCCCCAACCGCTGGCGCCGCCCACGCCACCCAGCGCGCGATTCGTCGCGGTTCGCCGTGCGTCGCCAGCAGCAGGCTGCCAGCAAGCGAGCCCGCACCCGCACTGCCGACCAGGAAGCCATAGGTGCGCGCATCGCCGCCGAAGATCTCGCGTGCGAACACCGGCAGCATCACCGCATAGGGCGTTGCGAGGAAGCTGATGCTCGCCACCAGCAGCAAGGACAGCCGGATGAACGGATGCGCCACAGCGTAGGCGACGCCCTCGCGCAATGCCTGCAGCGCCGGCGCCTGCACGCGCGGCGGCGCAGGCTCCAGGCGGATCGCTACCAGCGCCAGTAACACCGCAAGATACGAAGCCGCATTGAGCACGAAACAGGCCGTCTCGCCGAACGAGGCAACCACAATGCCGGCCAGTGCCGGGCCAACGAAGCGTCCGCCGTTCATCAGCATCGAATTCAGCGCGATGGCGTTGGGCAGGTGCTCCGGGTCATCAACCAGTTGCACGGCAATCGCCTGCCGCACCGGCACATCCAGCGCGTTGACGCAGCCAAGCAGGAAAGCCAGGCCAATCAGAATTGCCGGTGTGACCAAGCCGAAGCCGGCAAGCACCGCCAACAACACCGCCTGCAGCATCGCCACCGCCTGCGTCCAGATCATCAGGCGGCGCCGGTCGAACCGATCCACCCATACGCCGCCGAACGAACCGAAGACCAGAATCGGGATCTGGCTGGCAAAGCCGATCGTGCCGAGCACGAAGGCGGAATTCGACAAACGGTAGGCCAGCCAGATCATCGCGATCTGCTGCATCCAGGTGCCGGCGAGCGAGATCAACTGGCCAGCGAAGTACAGGCGGTAATTGCGCGACTTCAGCGCGCGGAGGAATGCGGGCACGGGGCGTCCAGACTGGCCGCTGCGCGGATAGCAGCGGCATCACCGTTGTGACCAGGCATTGTCCCGCAGGTTTCGCACCGCCGATTTGCGCTGCCTGAAAGGCGGCGCATCTACGACGAAAAACGCCTCGTCTCCGACCACGTCACCCGCTCGCTTGCGCGACAATTCGATCCACTTGCGAACGCGAACCTGCGCCACTTACCCCCGACCGGCGCAACGGATCGAAGGATATTCATGCTGGCCCGCCTCAGACGTTTCGGAATCGACGGTTTCCTGCTCAGCCTCATCGCGGCGGTGGTCCTCGCCTCACTTTGGCCCGCACTGCTGAGGACGGGCGGGCTGATCCACATCGATGTGTTCACCACCTACGGCGTGGCGCTGGTGTTTCTGCTCTACGGCCTGACCCTGTCGCCTCAGAAGATGCGTGAAGGCATCGTTAACTGGCGCCTGCACCTGCTGGTACAAGCCTCGACCTTCCTGCTGTTCCCGCTGCTCGGTATCGGCTTCCACCAGCTCTTCGGGCAGCGGCTCGACCCGGCGCTTGCGCTCGGCGTGTTTTACCTCTGTGCCCTGCCCTCGACCGTATCGTCATCCGTCGCAATGACCTCGATCGCACGAGGCAATGTGCCCGGCGCAATCTTCAACGCCAGCCTCTCCAGCCTGATCGGCGTATTCATCACGCCGCTCTGGATCAACGCCTATCTGAATGCGCAGGGCAGCGGCATGGCACTCGGCCCGGTCATCCTGAAGATCGTGCTGCTGGTGCTGCTACCGATCGTGCTCGGCCAGCTGCTGCGCCCCTTCGTGCTGCGCTGGGTCGAGGCACACCTCGCAGCAGCAAAGCTGCTCGACCGCGCGACGATTCTGGCGATCGTAGCCAATTCATTCGCCGACTCGGTCGCCGACGGCGTTTGGGCGGCCCACGGTTTGCGCACGCTGCTACTGATCGCGGCGATCTCGATCGCGCTGTTCGCGCTGATGTTCGCGCTGACGAGCCTCTTGTGCCGTAGCTTTGGCTTCAGCCGGGAAGACCGCATCGCGGCCATCTTCTGTGGCTCGAAAAAGTCGCTTGCGAGTGGCGTGCCGATGGCGAAGATCATGTTCGGCGGCAATCCGGCGCTCGGCCTGATCATCGCGCCGATCATGCTGTTTCATCTGCTGCAGTTGATCATGGTCAGCGTGATTGCCCGACGCTTCGCCGCCGAGGCTACAAAAGCCTGAGCTGCGCTTGCCGCGCGCCAAGCGCCTTGCCAGAATCGAAGCACAGCCACACTCACGCGCCGGGAGGCATCAACATGGCAATACGCTACATGGTCATCGAGTTCATCGACGGCAAGAAGGAAACCTTCACCTTCCCGGAACAACTCGAATCGGAAGCGGGCAAGAAGGTTGGTATCGAGCGCTTCCTGCAAAGCCCCTGGATCATTGTGGAAACCGAGAGCACGGTGCTCGCCTTCCCGGTCGCCAACATCAAGAGCGTGCAGTTTTCCGGTGCGATCGACGACCGGCACGCGCTACCGCTGCCGGCCGTCACGATCCGCGGCGCCGAGCAGCGTTAAGCCCGCCCCGGCAGCGCCGCCCGCTCCGCGTTGCGCGGAGCGGTCAAAGCCGTCAGCCGAAGTGGCAGACGTAATGCAGGGTGTCCAGCGTTTCGATATCGAAGCTACTGTTGCCCGGCACGTTGAAAGACTGGCCTGCCACGTACTCCACCGCAGCCGTGGCGCCGGCGAGTTTGACGCGGCAACGCCCGTCGATGACTTCCATGATCTCCGGCGCGCCGGTGTTGAAGGTCAGGCTGGACGGCAGAATCACACCGAC
This sequence comes from Niveibacterium sp. COAC-50, assembly GCF_013184235.1. Classification (NCBI taxonomy): domain Bacteria; kingdom Pseudomonadati; phylum Pseudomonadota; class Betaproteobacteria; order Rhodocyclales; family Rhodocyclaceae; genus Niveibacterium; species Niveibacterium sp. COAC-50. The sequence goes on along the minus strand of NZ_JABCJM010000007.1, from coordinate 55,217 downwards.
CGACTTGCGCGTGCCATCGGCGAACTGCACCGTGTGGCTGACGCACTTGCCATCGAAGTAGACATTGGCTTTCTTGACGACCGACACGCCGTCGAACTGATCCGCTGCAGACATCAGACTCTCCGAATTGAGCTGGAAATGAAAAAGGCCACGGATTATAGCCGTGGCCTCTCGTCGTCCTGCGGAATGGGCGTTACTCGATGCCCAGCACCTTCGCAATCACCGACTTTGCCATGAAACCGAACATGCCGGTGCCAAGCGCAAAAAACAGCACTGCAGTGCCAACCTTGCCCGCTTTCGACTCGCGCGCAAGATTCCAGATGATGAAGAACATGTAGGCGATCAGCGCGGTCAGGAAGAACTTGAGCGACAAGTCTTCAAACTGCGCAACGGTCAGGCCGAACAGGGTGACGGTTTCCATGGGCTCTCTGATTATGGGATTTGTCCAAACCCAAGCTCCATGAACCGGCTTTGGACAAATACCAGAGCGCGCGATTTTACCCAGCGTGCCCGCACCGCACAATAAGAAAATTGCCTACATTTCAGCAACTTGGCCTGACGCCACGCTGACAATACGCGCAGCGCCAAAAAGACAAAAGCCGCCCGGAGGCGGCTTCTTCTTGGCGCAAAACCGCGTCAGAACAGCTTGGCGCTCAGATCGAACAGTTCCTGGTTGAACGGGCGCTTCATGTTCTCGATACAGTCGATGATGTCGTGATGCACCATCTCGTTGTGCTGCAGACCGATACAACGGCCACCGTGCCCCTGCAGCAGAAGTTCGACGGCAAATGCGCCCATGCGGCTTGCGAGCAGGCGATCGCGCGCGGTCGGCGAGCCACCACGCTGGATGTGGCCGAGAATCGTGGCACGGGTTTCCAGTTCGGTACGTGCTTCGATTTCCTTGGCCAGCGCGTTCACATCGGTCACATGCTCGCAGATCACGACCAGCGCATGGCGCTTGCCGCGAGCGATGCCAGCCTCGATCTGCGACAGCAGCGACGCCTTGTCGAACGGCTGCTCCGGCACCACGACGAACTCGGCACCGCCGGCCACCGCGGCCGACATCGCGAGGTCACCGCAGTGGCGGCCCATCACCTCGACGACCGAGATGCGCTTGTGCGAACTGGAGGTGTCGCGCAGGCGGTCGATCGCTTCGAGGATCACGTTCAACGCGGTGTCGAAGCCGATCGTGAAGTCGGTACCGGCAATATCGTTGTCGATCGTGCCCGGCAAGCCGATGCAGGGGTACCCCATTTCGGTCAGCTTCTTGGCGCCCATGTAGGAGCCATCGCCGCCGATCACGACCAGCGCATCGATCGCGTGCTTCTTCAGGTTCTGAATCGCCTCGCGACGCACCGACTCTTCCTTGAAGGCCGGGAAGCGGGCAGAGCCGAGGAAGGTGCCTCCACGGTTGATGACGTCCGACACGCTGTAGCGCTCGAGCTTCTCGATGCGGTCTTGGTGCAGGCCGAGGTAACCATCGTGAATACCGTAAACCTCAAGCCCGCTGGACAGGCCCGCACGCACCACCGCGCGGATCGCCGCGTTCATGCCGGGCGAATCGCCACCGCTGGTCAGGACACCGATTTTCTTGATCATGCTGCGCCTCATTCTTGAACGAATCTAGGGGGTCAATTCGGGGGATCAATCCGTCTGACGCTGCCCGGCGGGGTGGTTCCACCGCTCTCGGCAGCGAGCGCGGCCTTGAAACGCAAGGGCCGCCCTAAGGCGGCCCGCACTACTTCAAAGCTCAGGCACCGCGCTTGCGACGCGCATTTTCCGCGATTCGCATACGCAAAGCATTGAGCTTGATGAAACCTCCTGCATCCGCCTGGTTGTATGCGCCGCCGTCGTCGTCGAAAGTTGCGATGGTTTGATCGAACAAGGTGTCCTTCGAGTCACGCGCCACGACCGACACCGAGCCCTTGTAGAGCTTCACGCGCACCCAGCCATTCACGTTGGTCTGCGTGTGGTCGATCAGCACCTGCAGCGCGCGGCGCTCCGGCGCCCACCAGTAGCCGTTGTAGATCAGGCTGGCGTAGCGCGGCATCAGATCGTCCTTCAGGTGCGCCACTTCGCGATCGAGCGTGATCGACTCGATGCCACGGTGCGCCTTGAGGAGAATCGTGCCTCCCGGGGTTTCGTAGCAGCCGCGCGACTTCATGCCGACATAGCGGTTCTCGACCAGATCCAGACGGCCAACGCCGTGCTTGCCACCCAGCTCGTTGAGCTTGGCCAGCACTTCGTGTGCGGCAAGGCGGGTTCCGTTGATCGCCACGACGTCACCGCGCTCGAATTCCAGATCGACGTACTCGGGCGCGTCCGGTGCCGCTTCCGGCGACACGGTCCAGCGCCACATCGATTCTTCAGCTTCGTTCTTCGGGTCTTCCAGATGGCGGCCTTCGAACGAGATGTGCAGCAGGTTGGCGTCCATCGAATACGGCGCGCCACCGTTCTTGTGCTTCATCTCGACCGGGATACCGTGCTTCTCGGCGTAAGCCAGCAGCTTCTCGCGCGACAGCAGATCCCATTCGCGCCACGGCGCGATGACCTTGACGTTCGGCATCAGCGCATAGGCACCAAGCTCGAAACGGACCTGGTCATTGCCCTTGCCGGTCGCACCGTGGGAGATCGTGTCAGCGCCGGTCTGGCGCGCGATGTCGATCAGGCGCTTGGCAATCAGCGGGCGTGCAATCGAAGTACCGAGCAGGTACTCGCCTTCATACACGGTGTTGCAGCGGAACATCGGGAAAACGAAATCGCGGACGAACTCTTCGCGCAGATCGTCGATGAAGATGTTTTCCGGCTTGATGCCGAACTTCAGCGCCTTGGTACGCGCCGGCTCCAGCTCTTCACCCTGACCGAGGTCGGCGGTGAAGGTCACCACTTCGCACTGGTAGGTGTCTTGCAACCACTTCAGGATGACCGACGTATCCAGGCCACCGGAGTAGGCCAGAACGACTTTCTTTGCTTCACTCATTTCCGTTCCTCGATGATTCCGACGCATCACCCACCGGCAGGCTCAAAGTGGTGCATACAGGCCGGGTAGGTCACCATTCGCGCTGAGCGTGCCGATGCGCGAACAGGATCCTGCACAGCCCCCGCCCGGCGTTCGGGGGCCAGACTAATCTTTGTCACTCAGGGTCGTGGCATACCGCCTCGACGTTGTTGCCTTCAGGGTCGATCACAAACGCGCCGTAGTAACCCGGATGGTAGTGCGGGCGCAGACCCGGCGCCCCGTTGTCACGCGCCCCCGCAGCCATGGCCGCGGCGTAGAAAGCGTCGACCGCAGCGCGGTTCGGTGCCCGCCAGGCGAGATGGCAGCGCGTCGTCACATCCGCTGCGCTGACAAACCAGGTATCGATCTTGCTGTCACAGGCAAAGCCCAGCACCCGGACCCCGTCATGCACCGCATCGTAAGCCGGCAAGTAACCCAACGGCGCCAGCGCCGCCGCATAGAACGACTTCGTACGCTCGATATCGGATACACGAAAGGTCATGTGATCGATCATGGTGCAGCCTCCGTCAGCTTACTTTCCGTCAACCCGCCCCATCACCAGATACTCAAGCAAGGCCTTCTGCGCATGCAGGCGGTTTTCGGCCTCTTCCCACACGACGCTCTGCGGCCCGTCGATCACTTCTGCCGACACCTCTTCACCACGATGCGCCGGCAAGCAGTGCATGAACAGCGCACCGCGGTTGGCCACTCGCATCATGTCGGCATCAACCTGCCAGTCGGCGAAAGCCTTGATCCGTGCTTCGTTTTCCGCCTCGAAACCCATCGAGGTCCACACGTCGGTCGTAATCAGATCGGCGCCGCGCGCGGCTTCCATCGGATCGGCAAATTGCTCGAAGTGACCCGTGCCGTAGAGGTTCGCCCGCTCGGGTTCGACCTCGTAACCCGGCGGCGTCGACACACGGACGTTGAAGTCCAGCACCTCAGCCGCTTGCAGCCAGGTGTTGCAGACGTTGTTGGAGTCACCGATCCAGGCCACGGTCTTGCCCTGGATCGGGCCACGCTGCTCGATCCAGGTGTAGATGTCCGCCATGATCTGGCACGGGTGGTATTCATTGGTCAGGCCGTTGATGACCGGCACGCGCGAGTTGGCCGCGAAGCGCTCGACGATACCCTGCTCAAAGGTGCGGATCATCACGACGTCCGACATGCGCGACATGACCTGCGCAGCGTCTTCCACCGGTTCGCCACGGCCCAACTGCGAATCGCGCGTATTCAGGTAGATCGCCGATCCACCGAGCTGGAACATGCCGGCCTCAAAAGACAGCCGCGTGCGCGTGCTGGCTTTCTCGAAAATCATCACCAGCGTGCGGTCGAACAACGGATGGTAGGGCTGGTAGCGCTTGAACTTGTCCTTGATCCAGCGTGTCCGCTCGAAGAGGTAATCGAACTCTTCACGCGAAAAGTCGTTGAACTGAAGAAAGTGCCTGGGCGCAGTCGCCATCATCATCTCGCTCGGCCGCGATCCGTATCGCGCGCGGCCCCGTTGGTCATGCAGTTGGTGGTGCGTTGCTCTGAGTACTCGATGCGATCGCGTCAGGCTGACGTCAGCCGCATAGAGGAACCTTCAATTTTACGGCAGCCGTCAAATCACGTCGACCCAATGGAACTTTCTGCCGCAACACCGATTGCAGCCCATACGCCACCGTCCGGCTTTGGCGCCCCCGCCCGCTCTGCTAGAATCCGCGCCACACAACGTTTCAGACCGGTAGTTCAACGGGGTCACAAACCCTCGTCAGGCCCCGGAGCACGCCATGTCGATTGAGAGTTTCGTGATCGTCGGCCTCACGCGCGAGGGCCGCAAATTCCGCCCGAGCGACTGGGCCGACCGCCTGTGCGGCATCATGTCGGCCTTCGGCGCCGAAAAACGGATGCGCTACTCGCCCTATGTGCGGCCTGGATGCACGCTGGGTGGCGAGAAGTGCGTGGTTGTCGACAAGCGGCTGCACGAACTCGAACCGCTCGCCTACAACTTCCTCGTCAACTTCGCGAAGGACAACGACCTTCAGGTCGATCCGCTCGCCGACGAACAAGGCTAAGCCGCACCGAAGGCGAGGCACAAAAGAAAACGGCTTCCCAAGGGAAGCCGTTTTTCATGCCAGATTAGCAAGAACTCAGGCGGTAGCGCCCAGTGCCTTGATCGCAGCCGACAGACGCGACTTGTGACGGGCAGCCTTGTTCTTGTGGATGATCTTCTTGTCAGCGATCGAATCGATGGTGCTCATCGACTGGTCGAAGACTTGCTTTGCAGCTGCCTGATCGCCCGCGTCGATGGCCTTACGAACCGCCTTGATCGCGGTGCGCAGGCGGGAACGGAGGCTGGCGTTGTGAGCTCGCGCCTTGAGCGCCTGGCGCGCGCGTTTGCGGGCTTGTACCGAGTTGGCCATGTTGGAACGTCCAGTTAGTATTCGTACAGAAAGCCGGCGATTTTAACGACCTTCTGCTAATTAGGCAAGCACTTAAGTTGCCCGCGGCATGCGGGGGTGGCTATCATCCCCTGCTTAGCTTCCCTCCGGCAAACTCAGTGAATCTCCTCAAGGCTCTTGCGACAGTCAGCGGCATGACCCTGCTGTCGCGCATCCTCGGCTTCGTTCGGGACTTTGTCATCGCGCGCGCATTCGGCGCCGGCATCGCGACAGACGCATTCTTCGTTGCCTTCCGCCTCCCCAACCTGCTGCGGCGGCTCTTCGCGGAAGGCGCGTTCTCGCAGGCCTTCGTGCCGATTCTGTCGGAATACAAGAACCGCCGCACCGAGGAAGACACCCGCGCGCTGGTGGACCATGTGGCAAGTCTGCTCGGCATCGCCGTGGCCCTGGTGGCGCTGCTCGGCGTGATCTTCGCGCCCGCCGTGATTCTGGTTTCGGCGCCGGGCTTCGCCAAGAACGCGGACAAGTTCGCCCTGACCGTCGAACTCACTCGCATCACCTTCCCGTACATCCTTTTCATGGCGCTGGTCGCGCTGGCAGGCGGCATCCTGAATGCGTGGAGCCGTTTCTCGGTGCCGGCATTCACACCGGTGTTGCTGAACGTCGCTTTCATCGTGATGGCGCTATTCGCCGCGCCATACTTTGATCCGCCCGTGCTGGCACTGGGTTGGGCGGTGTTTCTCGGCGGCATCCTGCAGCTGGCCTTTCAGGTGCCTGCACTGAAGAAGATCGGCATGCTGCCGCGCTTCCGCCCCGACTGGTCCGATCCCGGGGTGCGTCGGGTACTTAAATTGATGGCGCCAGCCACGCTGGGCGTATCGGTGGCGCAGATCAGCCTGCTGATCAACACCATCTTCGCCTCCTTCCTTCCGACCGGCTCGGTTTCGTGGCTCTACTACGCCGACCGCCTGATGGAATTCCCCTCCGGCATGCTGGGCGTGGCACTCGGCACAATCTTGCTACCAAGCCTGTCCAAACTGCACGCCAAAGGCGACCACGAGGAATTCGCGGCCCTGCTCGACTGGGGGCTGCGCCTGGCACTGCTGCTTACGCTGCCCGCGGTGGTGGGTATCGGCATCCTGGCTGTGCCGCTCGTAACAACGCTCTTCCACCATGGCGCCTTCTCGGCCAATGACGTGATGCAGACGCGCTCGGCGCTGACCGCCTACGCCGTGGGCCTCTCGGGCATCATCCTGGTGAAGATCCTGGCGCCGGCGTTCTATTCGCGGCAGGACATCAAGACGCCAGTGAAGATCGCATTGCTGACACTTTGCGTGACACAAGCACTTAACCTCGCCTTCATCGGGCCGTTGAAGCATGCTGGGCTTGCGCTGTCGATCGGCCTGGCGGCAACGCTCAATGCCGCGCTACTGTTCCAGGGGCTGCGCAGCCGCGGCATCTTCAAACCGCAGCCGGGCTGGGGCCGCTTTGCTATGCGGCAGGCCGGTGCGTTGGTGGTGATGGCGGTGGCGTTGTGGCTGGGCATGGGTGGCGAGCAACGCTGGCTCGAAATGCACGGCCTGCAACGCGTGCTCTGGCTCACGGCGGTGGTGTGTGGCGGCGCGGCCATCTACTTCGCAACCCTGTTCGCGCTCGGCTTCCGAGTCGCCGACTTCCGCCGGCGCGCTTGAGAGGCTGGACGTGGCATCGGACGGATTTCGCAGTTCCTGCCGGTAGCGGTTCGCCGCCGGCGCAATGACACCCAGGGAGGCACCCATGAAGCTCTGGAGTAACAGCATTCGCGACGGCGCACCGATCCCAGGCGAGTTCGCCTTCGCAGTCCAGGCCACGCACGGCCATGTCGCGCTGTCGGCCAACCGCAACCCGCACCTCGCCTGGTCCGGCGCGCCCGCCGGCACCCGCTCCTACGCCCTGATCTGCCACGATCCGGACGTCCCGAGCCGCGGTGACGACGTCAATCAGGAAGGCCGCAGCGTGCCGATCACCTTGCCGCGGGTGGATTTCTTTCATTGGGTGCTGATCGACATCCCGGTCGGCATTGACGAGATCGCCGCCGGCAGCTTCAGCGACGGGGTCGTGGCCCGCGGCAAACCCAGCGCCGGCCCGCTCGACACCCGCCAGGGGCTCAACGACTACACCGGCTGGTTTGCCGGCGACGCCGACATGGCGGGCGAATACCACGGCTACGACGGCCCGTGCCCGCCGTGGAACGACGAACTGCCGCACCGCTACATCTTCACGCTATACGCGCTCGACACCGATCGGGTGCCGATCGAAGGCCGCTTCGGCGGCGCCGAGGCGCGCGCGGCCATCGCCAAGCACATCCTGGCGCAGGCCTCATTCACCGGCCGCTACACGCTCAACCCCGCAGTCCGCCTCTAAGCCTGCGCCCACACGGGAACCGCCATGCCCGACGCCAGTTACGACGCGGCACGGATCGGCGACATCCTGCGCGGCAGTCGCCTGTTCGGGCAGATTGACGACGCGGCGCTGTCGCAACTCGTCGCGCTGCTCAAACCGGTCCGCAAAGCCGCGGGCGAAGTGGTCTATCGCGAGAAAGAGCCCTCAGGGAGCCTCGTGATCGTGCTGGCCGGCAGGCTGCGGGTATCCCGCAACGACCGGGAAGGGAATCTGCTGCTCTACAACGAGCTTTGCCCGGGCGAGTGCATCGGCGAGACCGGCATGATCCTGCAGCAGCCGCGCACGGCCGACGTCGTGGCCTTGCGCGACTCGACGGTGGCGGAGCTCAGCCGCGCCGACTACGAAACGCTGCTGCAGCAAAACCCGCTGGTATTCAGCCAGATCTTTTCTCAAGCGATCTACCACTACCTGCGCCACCTGCCCCAGATCGCAGAGCGCAAGCGAGCGCAGGCCTTCGCGATCATCCCGCTGCATCGTGGCGAGGAGGCCGCCTTGCTCGCACGCGGCCTCGCCCAAGCGTTCGCGGCGCGGCGGGTCACGCACCTCCGCCCGCCATCGCCCGGCGAAGCCGTGGACGATCAGGCGATCGCCCGCCGCCTTGGCACCGTGGACGCGATGGAAGTCTCGGCCGACTTCATCCTGTACGAAGCGGAAGCGGCGCTCTCGCCCTGGACAAAGTTCGCCGTGCGGCAAGCCGACCAGGTGATCTTCGTTGCGCGCAGTACCGACCCCCCAACGGTTGGCGCGCTCGAACAACAACTCCGCATGGAGCCGGGGCTGACCTACAAGCGGCAGCATCTGGTGCTGTTGCATCCAGCCGGGACAAGCGCGCCAACCGCGCCGGCGCCGTGGCGCGCGGCGCGTGAGGTGGAGCGGATCTACCTCCAGCGACAAGACGCGCCCGGTGACCACGAGAGCCTTGCGCGTTTTCTGACCGGACACGCAACCGGCATCGTGCTCGGTGGTGGCGGTGCGCGCGGCTTCGCGCATCTGGGCGTGCTACGGGCGCTCGAAGAAGCCAACATCCCGATCGACCTGATCGGCGGCAACAGCATGGGCGCCCTGATTGGGGCGCAGTACGCCTGCGGCATTGGCTTTGACGATATCCGCGAGAACATCCTGCGCTTCACGCGCACCGGAGAGCGACCGTCGCTGCCCGTGATTTCGGTACTCTCCGGACGGCGAATCGAACGCGAGTTGCGGCGCCTGTTCGGCGACGCCACGGCCGACGCGCTCTGGCGCCCATACTTCGCCGCCGCCTGCAACCTGAGCCAGGCCTGCACCACAGTGCAGGACACCGGCCCGCTATGGCGCGCCGTGCTGGCCAGCAACTCGCCGGCCGGGCTATTGCCGCCGGTGCTGCTCAACGGCGATCTGCTTGTCGACGGCGCCATACTCGACAACGTGCCGGTGGAAGCGATGCGGACACGGCTCGGCACCAAACTCGAAAAACGCCGCGGCAACGGCACCGTGATCGCCGTCGATGTGGACGTGCGCGAAGCGCTGCAGGTCGATGCCGAAGTCAAACGGCTGTCACCCTGGCGCAAGATCCGCGGCCATATGTCGGCCGACGCGCCGGTGGTGCCCGGCATCGGCGACATCCTGTACCGCGCCAGCCACATGGGTGGCCTCACCCAGCGTGGTCGCACGATCGCCCTCTCTGACTACTACCTTGAGCCACCGGTCGCGGAGTTCCCCTTGATGGCCTACCGCCGCGCGCGCGAGATCGCTGAGGCGGGCTACCGCTACGCCAGCGCCGAGATCGAACGATGGGATCGCCAGAACTTCGCGCTGTAGTGCAGGGTTTGCTGCCGCTGTCGCTCAGCCAGCATGAAGTCTGGCTCGATCAGCGCGCGTGGCCTGGCAGCCCGCACTTGATCATCGGCGGCGGCATCCTGTTCAAGGGTCGCCTCGATCGCCTGCTGCTTCAGGCTGCACTCGATCGCACCGTGGCGGAATGCGAAGTGCTGAGGCTCGTGCCGCAGGCAGCGGGCGGTCAACAACTGCTCGCAGCCCATCAGCAAGCGCTCGTCTTCGCAGAGATCGCAGCGAACCTGCCCATGCGCGAGGCAGTGCAGCGATGGTGGAACGCCTCGCTGGCAACCCCGTTCGCACTGGATGGCCCGCCGCCGTGGCGTATCGCGCTGCTCAGCGCCGGTGAAGCGGAGCATTGCGTGGTCATCCAGTTTCACCATCTAGTCATGGACGGCTGGGGTACCACGCAGATCATGGCGCGCTGGGCGGCCCACTATGCCGCGCTCGTCGCCGGCGACGCACAGCCAGCGGCCGAAGACGGCGACTACCGCTGCTTCATCGATGAATCACTTGCCTATCGCGCATCGCAAGACTTCGCCGACGACGGCGCCTTCTGGGCGGCGCAGCTGCCGAGCTTGCCGCCGCCGCTGTTTGAACGCCACAGCGCCGCCCGCGCCGACCATCACACTCGCCTGCCGGCCGCCACACTCAGCCGGTTGCCGCTGCCGCGCACCGACTATCAGCAGATCGTCGCGGCCGCCAACGCACCGGGCCAGAGCGCTTTCTGCGTCTTCCTCGCCGCGCTTGCGCTCTATTTTTGCCGCGTGCGCGGACTGAGCGAGATCGTCGTCGGCGTGCCCAGCCTCAACCGCAACGGCAAGCGCCACAAACGCACGCCCGGCATGTTCGTCGGCGTGCTGCCATTGCGGATTAACGTGACGCCCGAGGATACGGTGGCGAGCCTGATCGCCGGCATCAGCCGCACGCTGCGCAGCGCGCTGCGCCATGCGCGTTACCCGTTGAGCGAAGTCGCTCGCCAGTTGCAGGCCATCCGCAGCCATCGCGACAGCGTGTTCGACGTGCTGCTTTCCTTCGAACGGCAGGACTACTCGGTGCGCTTCGGCGAAGCCTGTGCCGTGGATTCCTGGCAGCTCTTCTCCGGCGTGGCTCGCTACCCGCTCGGGCTCACCGTATGCGAATTCGACGACAGCGGTGACCTGGAATTAGTGCTTGAGGGCAGCTCCGCCTGTTTCGCGGAGGGCGAACTTGCGCTGCTCGGCCGCCGCATCCGCCATGTGATGTGCGAGATCGCCCGTCAGACCAGCCTGCCGGTGGCGGCGATAGACATCCTGCCGCCCAACGAACGTGCCGCGGTGCTCGATGGCGTGCACCGCGGGCTGCTGGAAACGGTGTCCCCTGCAAGCTTCATCGCTCAGTTCGAAACCCAGGCGCGACAGGCGCCCGACGCACGGGCACTGGTTTGGGATGGCGGCAGCCTCAGCTACGGCCAGCTCAACCTCCACGCCCAAGCGCTGGCCACCCGGCTACGCGGCGCCGGTGCCGCACGCAATTTGATCGTTGCAGTCTGCATGCGGCGTTCTGCCGACATGGTCGTGGCGCTATTGGCCATCGCCAAAGCCGGCGCGGCCTTCCTTCCGCTCGATGTCGACGCGCCGGACGCGCGCCTGGCAGTTGTGCTGCAGGAGAGCCAAGCGGTGGCGGTGCTGGTTGATCCGGCGGAGCGCCCGCGGATCGCGGCGCTGCATCCGCAGCCAATCGCGCTTGGGCCGCTGCCCAGTTCGCCGGGCAACAATGCCGCACCCACGTGGCCTGCGCCCGCGCAAGACGATCTCGCCTACGTACTCTTTACCTCGGGCTCAACCGGCCGGCCCAAGGGCGTCATGATCGAGCACGGCGCCCTCGCACGGCGAATCGCATGGCTCGCTCGCGAATGGGCGATTGGCCCGACTGATCGCTCAGCGCAGGCGACTCAGATCACCTTTGACCCAGCCCTCATCGAACTGATACTGCCCCTTGCCTGCGGCGCCAGCGTTGCACTGCCGCCACCGGGCCGCTTGGCACCGGAGGCGGTGGCGGAATTCTCGGCACGCCACGGCGTTACGTTCACCAGCTTCGTGCCATCCACCCTGCGGCGCTTCGTCGATGCCGCCGGCGGGATGCCGCGCCTGCAATTGCGTGTTGCGTGTTGCGGTGGCGACGTTCTGCCGCCAGCACTGGCGCAACGTTTCCGCGAGACCTGCGGCGCACGGCTCTACAACGTCTACGGCCCCACGGAAGCCTGCATCTTCGCGACGGCCTGGCCCTGCAGCGCGTCGGACGGCGACGGCGCACTGCCTGTCGGACGCCCGGTGGACGACACACGCATTTACGTGCTGGACGATGCGGGACGCCCCGCTCCCTTCGGCTGCCAGGGCGACATCTGGATTGGCGGCAACACGATCGCTCGCGGCTACCTCAACCGGCCGGATCTGGACGCTGATGCTTTTGCAGCCGACCCATTCCGCACCGCCGGACGCATGTATCGCACCGGTGACCGCGGCTGGCTCACGACGGATGGCACGCTGCACTTCGCCGGCCGCAGCGACCGCCAGATCAAACTGCGCGGCTATCGCATCGAACCAGCCGAAATCGAAGCCGCGCTGCTCGCAGTAGGCGGCGTGAATCAGGCGGCCGTACGCCTTGTCGACGCGGATCACAAGCCGCGCCTGCATGCCTGGGTTGCAGCCGACGGGCAGGACACAGCTGCACTCAACCGCCATCTGCGCAGTCACCTGCCCGACTACATGCTGCCAGCCGGCATCACGATCCTCGCCACCCTTCCGCTCAACAGCACCGGCAAGGTCGATTACGCCGCGCTACCGGAACCTGCCAGCCCGAACCACGGCGACACCACCCGCCAGCCGCGCACAGCGCTGGAGCGCGATCTGCTCGGGCTGTGGGAGGCCGGGTTGAAGATGCACAGCATCGGGATCGATGACGACTTCTTCGAACTCGGCGGCGACTCGCTCGCGGCGGTCGACATCCTGGCCGGCGTTCAACGCCTGACGGGCAAGTCTGCCTCGCTGCTGATGCTGACTGAAAACCCCAGCGTCGCGCTGCTCGCCGAGGCGCTGCAGGATGAGGCAGGCCCGACGCGCCTGATGCTGCCGCTCGGCCAGCAGAGTGGCCGCATCACCCTGTATGTCGCCGCGTCGGGGCATGGCGACCTGATGCGCATGCAAGCGCTGGCACGAGCGCTGGGCCCGGAGATCAACCTGTTCATGCTGCAGCCGCCCACCTCCGGCAAACTCGCCGACATGGCCGACCTCGCAGCGCAATACGCAGACAAGATCGCCCAGCATGCGCGTCAGCCGGTGATGCTGGCGGGATTCTCGGTTGGCGGCATTGCGGCGCTCGAAACCGCGCGTACGCTGCAGGCGCGCGGCGTGACGGTGCGCGGGCTGGTGCTGATCGACACCGTCTATCCGGGCCCGCTGCTGCGTCGCCCGCGCTTCTGGCGGCTGCTCGCGTGGCTGACGCGCAGCCTGTACGTGCAGGAACTCAGCATGAACGGCCGACGCCTCGGCGCAATGTTCGCCGACACCGGCCTGGTGGCCCAGGTCATGGCCCTCCACGACTACCGGCCGCAGGCCTTTGCGGGCCGCAGCTGCCTGATCAAGTCGTCTGGTCTGGCGAACTGGGATCGTTGGCTGTTCCGACCCTGGCTGCGTCTCGGCCAAGGCGCGTTGGCAACGCGCGAGATCGCCGGGCTGCACGGCTCGGTTTTCGAAGTCGGCCATGTGGAAGCCCTCGCCGCCGCGCTACGCGCCGAACTTGGCGAACCCGATTGAGCGCACCGATGCACCACGGCCACACCGAGGCACACCACGCGCGTTTGCGCCATCGCCGCCGCGGCTTCTTTCTGGCAATCGCGGCGGTCATCGGGCTAGCGCTGGCATGGCAACTCACGCCACTGCGCGACACGCTGGACCTCAATCGCATGGTGGCCGGTCTTCGCCAGCTCGGTCAGCAACTTGGCCCGGCCGCAGCCGTCGGCAGCTTCGCGCTGGCTTGCGTGATCGCTGTGCCGCTGTCGATTCTGATGCTCGTTTGCGCGCTGGCATTCGGGCCGACGCTCGGCATCGTGTATGGCATCTGCGGTGCGAGCCTCGGCGCCGCGCTGAGCTTCCTGTTCGGTCGCTGGCTCGGGCAGGAGGCGATCAGCCGCGTGGCCGGCCCGCGCGTGCGCTACATCAGCCAGCGCTTGGGGCATCGCGGCGTGCTCAGCTCGATCGCGCTGCGGCTGGTGCCCGTGGCGCCCTTTGCGTTGGTGAACATGGTGGCCGGGGCAAGCACGATCCGCCTGCGCGACTTCCTCTTCGGCAGCGCGATCGGCATGTTGCCGCTGGTATTGGTGAGTGCTGTGTTCGCCGAGCAGATCGTGAACGCCGCAACACGACCCGGTTGGCTGACGCTGCTGTTTGTCGGGATCACGCTGGCGCTGGTGGTGGGTGGCAGCGCGGTGTTGCGCCGGTGGTGGCGCGAGGCGGAAGACTGAGATGAGAACGGCGCGACCCTTGCCGGGTCGCGCCGGATTGCCAATCAGGCCAATGCTTCAAGTGCGCGCGTGGTGATCGCGTCCACACTGCCCTGGCCAGAGATCATGCGGTACTTCGGCGCCTTGGCATCCCCCGTCGCCGCCCAGTCGCTGTAGTACTTCACCAGCGGCGCGGTCTGCGAGTGGTAGACCTCGAGGCGCTTCTTGACGGTTTCCTCACGGTCGTCGTCGCGCTGCACCAGCGGTTCGCCGGTCACGTCGTCCTTATCTTCCACCTTGGGCGGGTTGAACACCACATGGTAGGTACGGCCCGAGGCCAGGTGAGCACGGCGCCCGCTCATGCGGGTGACGATCTCGGAATCGGGCACATCGATCTGCAGCACGAAGTCGAGCGCCACGCCCGAGCTCTTGAGCGCTTCGGCCTGCGGAATCGTGCGCGGGAAGCCGTCGAACAGGTAGCCCTTGGCGCAGTCCGGCTGGGCCAGACGTTCCTTGACGAGGCCGATGATCAGATCATCCGATACCAGCTGACCGGCATCCATCACCTGCTTGGCGGCAAGGCCCAGCGGCGTGCCTTCCTTGATCGCGGCGCGCAGCATGTCGCCGGTCGAGATCTGCGGGATGCCATATTTTTCGGTGATGAACTTGGCTTGGGTACCCTTGCCCGCACCCGGCGGGCCCAACAGAATCAGACGCATCTCCCCTTCTCCTGATATGTGTGGCGGCAATCGCCAGTATCGGCTGCCGCGCTTACCCTGAACTTACCGCCCCGGCCAACTAACCGGCGGCAGATTCGAAATGGGCCCGCACGCGGGCCAGGTCTTCGGGCGTGTCCACGCCGGCCGGCGGCGCCGACGCAAGCGTGATCACGCGGATCCGGTAGCCGTGCCACAGCGCACGCAACTGCTCGAGCATCTCTATCGATTCGAGCGGCGACGGCGCCAAGGCGGCGTAGCGGCGCAGAAAGGACACCCGATAGGCGTAGAGCCCGACGTGGCGCAGCGCGCCGAGTTCGGCCGGCAAGACACTGCGGTCGCGGGCAAAGGCGTCGCGTGCCCACGGGATCGGCGCCCGCGAAAAGCTCATCGCATTGCCGGCCGCATCGCACACCACTTTGACCACCGCCGGGTTGAAGAACTCGTCGGCATCATGGATCGGGTGCGCGGCGGTCGCGATCGCGGCATCCGGATCGTCAGCCAATGCCTGCGCCACCGCTGCAACGACGGCCGGGTCAATCAGCGGCTCGTCGCCCTGCACGTTGACGACGATCGTCTCGTCCGGCCAGCCGAGCGTCTCGACCACTTCTGCCAGACGATCGGTGCCACTCGGATGCTCGGGCCGCGTCATCAGCACCTTGCCGCCGCAAGCACGCACCGCCGACTCCACATCGGCGTGATCGGTCGCCACCCAGACCGACTCGGCACCAGAGGCCTGCGCCCGTTCCATCACGCGCACCACCATCGGCTTGCCGGCGATGTCGGCCAGCGGCTTGCCCGGCAGACGGGTAGACGCGTAGCGCGCCGGTACCACGGCCTGGAAAGGCGCTGCCATGTTCAGGCGCTCGCCTCGTCGTCGCCCAAGGCGCGGGCCTCGTCTTCAAGCATCACCGGGATGCCGTCGCGCACCGGGTACGCAAGCCGGCAGGGCTTGCAGACCAGTTCGTTGGCCGCCTTGCGGAACTCGAGCGGCCCCTTGCACAGCGGGCAGACCAGGATTTCAAGCAGTTTTGCATCCATTCAAACGCTCCAGTACGCGCTCCAGCGCCCCTTCCCTGATGTCGGCATCCACCGGCAGCACCCAGGTTTCGCGTGGCGCAAAAGCTTGCAATTTTATCGCATCCTTCTCGGTCACCACGAGCGCATCGGCGTCGCGCAGCGCAACGTCATCTGCCGTGAACGGGTGGTGATCGGCGAAGGCCTCTTCAGCCACCGGGTGGAGGCCGAAATCGTGCAGGGTCGAAAAGAAACGCTCGGGCCGGCCGATGCCGGCCAGCGCGCGCAGCTTCAATCCGGAAAATTCGCCCGGCGAACGCCGTTGGCGCGGGTCCGCCAGTCGGTAGAAGGCCGTCGGCCACAGGCGCATCGAATACACCGGTGCCGGTGGGCACTTGGCCCGCACCGCCGGTGGCATATCGCCGTGCGCCAAAACAAGGTGAGCCTGCGCCAAGCGCTTCACCGGCTCGCGCAATGGCCCCGCCGGCAGCATCAGGCGGTTGCCCATCTGGTGCGCATCAACCACGACGATCTCGACGTCGCGCCTCAGACGGTAATGCTGCAGACCGTCGTCCGTCACGATCACATCGACTTCCGGGTGCGCTTCGCGCAAGGCCCGCGCGGCGGCAACCCGGTCGCGCCCGATCCAAACCGGGCAGCGCGAGCGCCGCGCCAGCAGCACCGGCTCATCGCCGCAGACTGCGGGATCGCTGTCGGGCTCAACGCCTTGCACGCCTTCGGCGCTGCCACCATAGCCCCGGCTCACGACAGCTGGCCGAAAACCCGCTGCGCGCAAGTGCTCGACGAGCCAGATCACGACCGGCGTCTTGCCACTGCCGCCCACCGCGATGTTGCCGACAACCACGACCGGCACTCCGACCGCATAGCTGCGCAGCCAGCCGAGGCGGAACATCGCGCACCGACACGCAACGACAGCACGGAACAGGAGCGAGAGCGGAAAGAGAAACGCCGCGGGGACGCCGCGGCGTTTCCAGAAGCCTGGGGCAGAACGCACGGTCAGTTCTGGCTGGCCTGCGTGGCGAAGGTGATCTGCGGCAGATCGGCAGCCTGCGCGGCCTGCATCACGTCGATCACCGCCTGATGCGGTGTCTTGGCATCGGCGTTGATGATCACGACCGGCTCCTTCTCGCTCTGCGGGCGCGCACGACGCAAGGCATCGGCGATCGCAGCAGGCTCACGGCTGCTGACCGGAACACGATTGACGATCACATCCCCTACCGCCGTGACGATCACGTCGATCTCGTTCGGCACGCTCTTGGCGGCCGGGGCAGCGGCGGTCGGCAGGTTGATCTCGAGCCCCGAAAACTTCGAGTAGGTCGTCGTGAGCATCAGGAAGATGATGATCACGAGCATCACGTCGATCAGCGGGATCAGATTGATCTCGACGTCCTCAGTACGACGTCCGCGGCGAAAGTTCATCTGGAGACTCCGGGCCGCTCAGCGGCGCTCGCCGTGCAGCACTTCCACCAGCTTGATCGCCTGCTGTTCCATCTCGACGACAAAATCGTCGACCTGGGCGCGGAAGTGGCGATAGGCGATCAGCGACGGAATCGCGATGATCAGGCCGAAACCGGTGTTGTAGAGCGCCACCGAGATACCGTGCGCCAGTTGCTGCGGGTTGGTACCACCCGGCGACGTGGAGCCGAAGATCTCGATCATTCCTATCACGGTACCGAACAGGCCCATCAGCGGCGTGACGGTGGAAATCGTGCCCAGGGTCGTGAGGAAACGGCCCAGCTCATGCGCCACGGCACCGCCGGCCTCTTCGATCGACTCCTTCATCACGTCGCGCGAGGCCTTGGCGTTCTTGAGCCCGGCAGCAAGCACGCGGCCCAGCGGCGAGTGGTTCGCCACCCGCAACACCAGCTCATCGGTGATGCCGCCCTGACGGAGATCGCCAATGATCTTGTCGACCAGCCCGACAGGGACAATTTTGCTGCGACGCAGCGCGACGACCCGTTCAAGGATCAAAGCAAGGGCGATGACGGACGCCACGATCAGGAAGTAGATCGGCCAACCGGCAGCCTGAATGATCGCCAACACGTGTGCAGCTCCTTTAGATGCGGGGGATATCGCGAAGCATGGGACTTTAGCGCGGCGGCATGGCGACCGGCAAGCCGGACGACAGTGCACACAATCCACAGATTCTGTGGATAAGTCGGTGGATTGCCGTCGTGGCAGCGCGCTAAGTCACCGTCCCACAAGGGATTTTTCTGCTCCGATGCAAAATGAAGCTATGATGAAAGATCATATTTTTCAGTAACTTACAAGCCCTGATTGACGATTCGTCGATCTGCCGCACGAATTGCCCTGCAAGCAGCGCGAGATGTGGATTCCGCTAGAATGGAGCCAATGTTTACGCGCCCTGACGCCCCATTTCGCCCCGCAGACGAAGCCCTGGCCGTGTCGGAATTTGTCCGACACGCGCGGCGCGTGCTTGAGGGCGCATTTCCGCTCGGCTGGATCAGCGGCGAAGTGGCCAACCTCACCCGAGCGGCATCGGGGCACCTCTACTTCACGTTACGGGACAGTGCAGCACAGGTGCGCTGCGTGATGTATCGATCGCGCGCCCAGTTGCTGCCGTTCCGCCTTGAGGAAGGCCTGCAGGTCGACGTACGCGCGCTCACCACGCTCTACGAACCGCGCGGCGAGTTCCAATTGCAGGTGGAAGGCATACGCCAGGCGGGGCGCGGTGGCCTTTTCGAGGCTTTTCTGCGGCTCAAGGAGCGCTTGGCCGCCGAGGGCCTGTTCGACGAAGCGCGCAAGCGCCCCCTGCCGCCAATGCCGCGAGGGATCGGCATCGTCACGTCGACTGCCGGCGCGGCCCTGCACGATGTGCTGGTCGCGCTTGAGCGCCGCGCACCACATCTGCCGGTAGTGATCTATCCCAGCCCAGTTCAGGGTGCCGACGCGGGCGGGCGCCTTGCCGCCGCAGTTGCCGAAGCAGGCGCCCGCGCGTCGGCCGACGGTACCGACGTTTTGCTGGTATGCCGTGGCGGTGGCAGCCTTGAAGACTTGTGGGCCTTCAACGACGAGCAACTGGTGCGCGCAATCGTACGCAGCCCGATTCCGGTGGTTTGCGGCGTCGGCCACGAAACTGACTTCACGCTCGCCGACTTTGCGGCCGACCTTCGCGCGGCAACACCGACGGCGGCCGCGGAACTGGCCAGCGCCGGGCTGATGCTGGCGGCACAACGGCTGAGCCGCCATCGCGATGCGCTGCGACGGCTCGCCCTGCGCCGGGTCGAGAGCGCCTATGAAACCCTCGACCGCGCCCGCCTGAGACTGCGCCATCCTCGCGAACGGTTGGCGCGACAACGGGATCGCGTCGCAGCCCTCGCGCCTCGGCTTGACCGCGCCGCGGCACTGCGGATCGAAAGGCTTCGCGCGCGCTGTGGCTTGCTCGGGCAACGGCTCGGCCATGCGTTGCCGGACCCCGCAGCCAAGCGAATCGTCGTCGAGCGACTTGGGCAGGCACTTTCCGCCAGCTTTGACCGCCGGCTGACAGGTAGCCAACGCCAGCTCGACGCGCTACGCGCCCAATTGGGTCAGCTCAACCCCGATGCCGTGCTGGCGCGCGGCTACGCAATCGTGCGCGACGAGCAAGGCCGGGCCGTGCGTGACACCGCTGGGCTGATGCCGGGCGATCTGATCGATGTGCAAACGCGCGACGCGCAAATTGCAGCACGGATCGAGACCCTTTCCGCGAAAGGGTCGAAACCCGGGCCCCAGCACGACTAGAATTCGACTTCCAACCCACAGGAGCACACAAAAAATGGAACATACGCTGCCCGCTCTGCCCTACGCGAAAGACGCACTGGTCCCGCACATCTCGGTCGAGACCTTTGACTATCACTACGCCAAGCACCATCAGGCCTATGTGACCAACCTGAACAACCTGATCAAGGGCACCGAATTCGAAGCCCTCGACCTGGAAGCCATCGTGAAGAAGGCGCCGGCTGGTGGCGTCTACAACAACGCCGCGCAGGTGTGGAACCACACCTTCTTCTGGAATTCGATGAAGCCGAACGGCGGCGGCGCCCCGAGCGGCAAGCTCGCCGAAGCGATCAATGCCAAGTTCGGCAGCTTCGACGCTTTCAAGGAAGCCTTCACCAAGAGCGCAGTCGGCAACTTCGGTTCCGGCTGGACCTGGCTGGTGAAGAAGGCTGACGGCTCGGTCGACATCGTGAACATGGGCCCGGCCGGCACGCCGCTGACCACGGGCGACACCGCGCTGCTGACGATCGACGTGTGGGAGCACGCCTACTACATCGACTACCGCAACGCACGCCCGAAGTTCGTTGAGGTGTTCCTCAACAACCTCGCAAACTGGGACTTCGCCGCCGCCAACTTCGGCGCCTGACCCCGGTAACAACGCCGGGCCTGCGGGCCCGGCGCGCCCTCAACCCGGGCCCAACAGCGTCGCACGCGCAAGGCAGGTAGTATTGCGCGTCTGGCAACAACCCCCTTCACGGCAGATTCCCCTACAGTCCGGGAACGAAATGCCGTAATCGCGAGAATCGGGGGCGCGACGTCGGCCATGCCTGTGGCCGGAACGACACGGGAGATCAAGGTGAGCGAGGCGCAGAACCAGCCGGACGACGAACTGGAGTTCATAGACGACGAGCCGGAAGCCGGAAGCGCGACGGGCCACGAGAGCTTGCGCAAGTCCTGGCGGGTGCTGATCGTCGACGATGATCCGGATGTCCACAGCACGACCGTCCTTGCCCTGCGCAACACGCAGATCCTGCATCGACCGCTGCACTTCCTGCACACCTACTCGGCAAGCCAGACCCGCGAGCTGTTGCAGCACGAGCACGACATTGCGGTGATCTTGCTCGACGTGGTGATGGAGAACGAAGACGCCGGCCTGCGTCTCGTGAAAACCATCCGTGAAGACCACGGCATGAACGAAACACGGATCATCCTGCGCACCGGGCAGCCCGGTTATGCGCCGGAGATCGACGCGATCCGCGACTACGACATCAACGACTACAAGACCAAGTCCGAACTCACCCGCAACAAGCTCTACACCACGCTGACGGCCGCGATCCGCTCCTACGAGCAGATCCGCACCATCAACGCAAGCCGGCGTGGCCTCGACATGATCGTGCAGGCTAGCGCCGAACTGATGGCGCTGCACGGCGTGCGCAACTTTGCCGCCGGTGTGATCACGCAGATCGCCGCTTTGCTGGGCCTGGCGCCCGAAGGCTTGGTGTGTGCGCAGGAAAGCAGCACCAGTGTCGACGCCGGCAGCGACGAAGTCACGGTGATCGCCGCGGCAGGCCGCTATGCGGACCTGATCAACCGGCCGCTCGATGCGATCAACGACCCGGAAATCCGTGCCGCGCTGACGCGCTGTCTACATGATCAGCGCAACCTCTACGATGGTCCGGGCACGACGCTGTTCTTCCAGGGCAATGCGCACCGCGATGTGGCGGCCTACCTGGATACGCGCGAAACGCTGGACGACATCGACCGTCGGCTGCTTGAAGTCTTCTGCACCAACATCGCTGTGGGCTTCGACAATGCGGCGCTGTTCTCGCGGCTGCACAGCTTTGCGTACTACGACCAGCTCTCGCGGCTGCCGAACCGGATCCACTTCATCACGCAGATCGACCGGCGCCTCGCCACGCACGACCATGCAGACCAGATCCTGGCGCTGGTGGACCTCGATCACTTCGCCGAAACCAACGACGCGCTCGGTCACCGCTTCGGCGACCAGTTGCTGCAGGAGGTTGCTGCGCGACTCAAGCAGGCGGTCGGCGATCAGGTGGTGGTGGCACGTGTTTCGGGCGACACGTTCGGCCTGCTCGGGCCAACCTCGCAGCTCTCGCCCAGCTACATCATGGGGCTGTTCAACGACCCCTTCGTGATCGACGGGCAAGAGCTCATGGTATCGATCACCTGTGGCGTACTGAGCCTCTCCGACGCGGGCTCAAGCGGTGGTGAGGCGCTGAAAGACGCCAACATCGCGCTCAAGCGCGCGAAGCAGCGCAACCGCGGCGAGATCAACTACTTCACCCGCGAGATGAGCGTCGAAATCCAGGAACGGGTGATGCTGTTGCAGGCGCTTCGGCAGGCCTTCGACAACGAACGCCTGTTCATGGTCTATCAGCCGCAGGTCAGCCTGGTCACACGCAAGGCGATCGGCCTTGAGGCGCTCATTCGGTGGCGCGACGACGACGGCAAGTTCATCGCGCCAGATCGTTTCATCCCGCTTGCCGAGCACTCGGGTCTGATCGTCAACATCGGCGAATGGGTCATGCGGGTCGCCTGCCATCAGCAGGCGCGGCTCGCGCGTGCCGGCTATGGCTATCTGCGCATGGCGATCAACGTCTCCGTCGCGCAGTTCCGTCATCCGCGCTTCCCGTACATGCTCAAGCGCGCGATTGAAGACAGCGGTTGCGACCCGGCCTGCATCGAGCTGGAAATCACCGAATCGATGGCGATGGTTGAGGCTGACTTCCTGCTTCAGACGCTCGACAAGCTCAAGGAGTCTGGCATCACGGTTGCGGTCGACGATTTCGGCACCGGCTTCTCGTCGCTCTCGTACCTGCAGCGCCTGAAAGTGGATCGCCTGAAGATCGATCGCGCCTTCGTGAACGAGATCACCGATTCGGAACGCGGCGCGAAGATCCCGGAAATGGTGATCCAGCTCAGCCACAAGCTCGGCTTGAAGGTGATTGCCGAGGGCGTGGAGGATCTGGCGCAGGCTGACGTCCTGCAAAACCTCGGTTGCCATGAAGCCCAGGGCTACTACTTTGGCCGACCGATGGAACCCAGCGCACTGATGGACTGGCTGGCGGCTCAGAAAGACTGAAACGTCCCCCGGCCGCACCACCCCAAAGCCAAGCATGGCACGCCGCCTTAATGTCCGACGCGCGATCATTGCAGCGGTGTTGTTTGGCCTGCTGGTGCCGGGCACGCTGGTCGGGCTGATCGGCGGCCGACAGCTCTACGCCGACACACTGCGCGCGCGAACCGACGAGGCCCTCAATCAGTACGGCGACGTGCTCGCGCTTGGGCTGCAAGAACCCCTCTGGGCCTTCAACCCGCCCGCCGCGCACAAACTGATCGAAGCCGTGATGCGCAGCCCGGACGTGCAACGGGTGGTGGTTCAGGACACCAGCCTTGGCGTCTTCGTGGAGGAGCATCGGCCGGAGCGGGCGACCGGTTCCACTTACCAGACGACGCGCACGATCCTGCATGACGAGCGCCCGCTGGGCACCGTGCGCATCGAGATCTCCGACGTGCAGGTGATGCGCTCGCTGCGCTCCCAGTTGATCGCACTGGTGAGCGTGCTGGTTGCACAGACCTTGTTGGCCTTCGCGCTGATCGCACTGGTGCTGGAACGCCGACTCGTGAAGCCGCTCAAACGCGTTGGCGCCGAGGCCGATCGACTCGCCTCGGGCGAGCTGGACACGCCGATCGTGCCGCAGTCGGACGATGAGATTGGTGCGCTCGAAGGGCGACTCGAATCCACCCGCCGCTCCCTCGGCGAACTGCTCGGCACGCTGGGCGAGAAGAACCTGCAGCTTGAAGTGGATCTGCTTGAGCGCCGCAGGGCTGAAGACGCCGCCCAGCGCAGCGAAGCGCACATGCGGCTGCTGGTTGCGCAAAGCCCGATCGCGATCATCGAGATCCAGCTCGATGGCACCGTGCTGGCATGGAACACCGCAGCCGAACAGATCTTCGGTTGGCGTGCGCAGCAAGCCATCGGCCGCGAGATCACCTTTCTGCTTCCCGACAACAGTGCGCTTGGTGCCGCAGAGCTCATCCGCGCCGGCGACGACGCGACAGGCGCGGACGGCTCGGGCTGGCGTCAGGAGCTCGACGCCCTGCGGCAGGACGGCACACGCATCACCTGCCAATGGCACAACAACGTGGTGCGCGACGCGCAAGGGCTGCCCCAACGGATCGTCGCGATGGCGGAGGACATCACTGAGCGCAAGGCGGCCGAGCTGCGCATTCGAGAATCGCGCCGCATGCTGCAGAACGTGCTCGACACCATTCCGGTACGTGTGTTCTGGAAAGACACCGAAAGCCGCTACCTGGGTGCCAACACGCTTTTCGCCCGCGATATCGGCCTGTCGATGTCCGAACTGGTCGGCCGCACCGACAGCCAGATCGGCGTACGCAATGCGGCCAGCCACGAATCGGATGACCGCGCCGTGATGAGCGGTGGTGAGCTTCGCATCAACACCGAAGAAGCCGTTACCGTCGCAGACGGTAGCGTGCGCTGGCACCGCAGCAGCAAGGTCGCCCTGCGCGATGCCAACGACAAGGTCGTCGGCGTATTGGGCGTCTATGACGACATCAGCGACCGCAAGTCCGCCGAACTCGCGCTGGCGCAGTCCGAAGCACGCCTACGGGCGCTCATCGACTATGCGCCCCTTGGCGTATTCGAATACGAACTCGATGCAGGGGCACGGCTGGTGCTCATCACCACCAACCGCGCCGCCGATCGCATTCTCGGCATCGACTGCGCTCGTCTGCGCGGCCAGGCGCTGGAAGAAGCCTTCCCTGGCCAGGCGGAGACGCCGATGCCAGCCGCCTTGCGTCACGTGGCCCGCAGTGGCGAGCGCTATGCGAACGATGACTTCCGCTTTGCCGTGAGCGGGCAGCTGATGACATTCGACGTCCACGCGTTCCAGACGGGGCCGAACCGCGTGGCCGTCCTGTTCCGCGAAGTATCAGACCTGCGGCGCGCCGCATCGGCCCTGCGCGGACTCGCCAGCGCCCGTGACAGCGATGGCGACCCAGGCTTCTACAGTACCGTGCTTACGCTCTTCGCAGATGCGGTCGGCGCCACTCGTGCCTCGATCGGGCTGCTCAGCAACGAAGATTGGCACCCCCTCGCACGAATCGGCGAAGGAGAATTGGGGCAGTCCGATACCCAATTGGCAGAGCTCGTACGGCGAGGCGAGCATGTGCTGTTGCCGGATCATTTGCGTGAGGATCTAACACCCTCAATCGCAGCGCTTGCGCCATCGCGCGGCGGCTATCTGTGCGTACCGCTGACCAGCGCTGACGGTCAATCATTCGGCCTGCTGAGTGCAAGCTTTGACAAGCCGATCAGCAACCCCGAGCTCGCGCGATCGCTGGGCGACGTGTTCGCGCTACGGGCGAGCACCGAGTGGGCCCGCCAGCGCACCCTCAATGCGTTGCGTGAAAGCCAGGAGAAATTCTCGCTGGCCTTCAACGAGGCCCCGGTCGCCATGACGCTCGCCAACATGAGCAACGGCGAGTTGCTCGACGTTAACCGCGCTTTCTCCGACCTATTCGGCTACAGCCATGCAGAAGCGGTTGGGCACACCAGCACGGAACTTGGACTCTTCGTCGAGCCGTCGGTTCGGGTGCAATGGGTCAACGAAGTGGCCAAGCATGGCTATGCGTCCGGCACCGACCTGGAACTCAAGGACAAGGCCGGCCGCCATCTGCAGACACGGGTATGGGCGCGGGTGCTGCCCGATGGCAACACCGACACGATTCTCGTGAACATCATCGACATGACCGAGCAACTTCGCATTCAACGCGAGGTTGAAGAACTCAATCGCACACTCGAGGCCCGCGTCGAGCAACGCACGCGCGACCTCAAGCAGACACTGGAGCGCCTGCAGCTGACGCAGAACGAGCTGGTACAGGCCGAAAAGCTGGCCGCACTGGCCGGGCTGGTCGCAGGTGTCGCCCATGAGCTGAACACGCCGATCGGCAATAGCATGATGGTGGCCAGCACGCTACGTGATTCCACGCTCGGCGTGCATGCCAGCATGCAAACCGGGCTGCGTCGATCACAACTGAACGAATACCTCAACGAAGCCGACTCCGCGACCGACATCCTGATGCGCAACCTGCATCGCGCGGCGGAACTGATCTCCAGCTTCAAGCAGGTCGCTGTGGACCAGACCAGCCAGCAACGTCGCACCTTCAAACTCGAAGAGCTCGTCAGCGAGATCGTCCTGACGCTGCAACCCACCTTCCGCACCACCCCGTTCCAGGTCGAAACCGAGGTACAACCCGGCGTGCGGCTCGATAGCTACCCAGGACCGCTTGGTCAAGTGCTGACCAACCTGATCGCCAACGCCATCATCCATGGCCTGGAGGGGCGGGATAGCGGACGGATCCGGATCGTTGGCGGCGAAGACGGTGAAAACGCGATCAGCCTGACGATTCAGGACAACGGCTGCGGCATTCCGCCCGAGCACATGCGCAAGATCTTCGACCCCTTCTTCACCACCAAACGCGGCCGCCAAGGGAGCGGGCTGGGTCTCCACATCGTGCACAACATCGTCACCGGCATCCTCGGCGGCCAGATCTCGGTTGAGAGCGAAGTCGGTGTCGGCACAAGCTTCCGCGTCACCGTACCGCGGATTGCACCGTATATCGACGAGGCAGCACGCGAATGATCCGCTACAATGCGCGCCCGCCTGCCCGAATGGCGAAATCGGTAGACGCTGCGGACTTAAAATCCGCTTCCGTAAGGAGTACGGGTTCGAGTCCCGTTTCGGGCACCACCTGATCTGGTGGCGATTCGCGGCCGGCACGATTCGCGTGCCGAGCCCCGCGCCGACGAACCGAACTATTCAGCCTCACCCGCCCTCCCCTTCGAGCGAGCTACTGCGCGCTGCAGACCACCCGCATCCCGAAGCTCAGATCGCTCAGCCCCACCGCTTTGGCTAGCTCCCCCGGCACGCCTACGGCCTCGGGAATTCGTCAGCGCGCCCGACAAATCCCGCAATTGAAGTCATGGAGCGCAAATCACGACGGGCCTAGTATCCGAGCCAAGGATCATCACCGTTGCAAGCGAACGCGGGCAAAGGCTGGGTCGACCATTGGCTCACAGGTATCGCACTCGACGGCACAAGCGCGGCCCAGTTCGGATCCAGCGACGGATTGGATCGATGCGTTCCGTCTCAAACGCCGAGTGGCATCGTTAGCTCGCAAGTCAGGCGCCTCGGGAGACGCGTGTGCGGCCAGGTGGCACCCGTAGCGGGCCCGTCCGTCGCGAGGTTTTCAGCGCCATCGTGCGGCGCTCCGAAACGTCGCGGTATCCGCCCCGATTTGGGCGGCCTGCCGGAGGTTGGCAGGCTTCAAGTGGCGAGCCCCGTCGGAGTCTGGCGGACAGGCTCGATAGGCAATCCGGTGAATTTGCCGGAAGCGCGGGCGTGCGAGCCCCCGCCCGGACACGCGCGGCTTAACGCCCTAAACAAACAGGTTTCACTCTCGAGCAGCACATGGCCGGACGCAAACGTATCGGATTTCTCGTAAACCACCTTGGCTGGGAGGGGCACTACACGAACCGGCTTTGGCGCTCGGCCGTAGAGATATGTCGTCGCAGGGGGTTCGATCTGCTGGTGTTCACCGGCCCTCAGGACGTTGGCGACTATCTCTCGTTTCGCGTTCAGTCGGCGGTGTTTCGGCTGATCGATGAGCGACGGCTCGATGGCCTGGTTCTCAACGCCGGACTGTGCCAGTTCAACGGAAGCGAAGCGTCGTCCCCTTACCTGCAGGACTTCGGCGGGATTCCCACCGTATCGATTGCGGCCACCCTTGCGGGCGTGCCCTCGGTTCTGGTCGACAACGTGAGCGGAATGCGCGAACTCGTCGAACATCTGATCGTCGACCACGGCTACCGCCGCCAGGCGTTCGTGTGCGGGCCCGCCAGCGCTGAAGACGGCCTGATCCGCTACAACACGTGGCAGCAGACGCTGCGCGCCCATGGCATCGAACCTGACCCCGATCTGGTGCTGCAAGGCGATTTCATCGTAGTGGACGGCGCCGAACGTTTGGCCGAAGCGTGGCGCGCCGGGCACCGGTTCGACGTGGTGGTGGTGGCGAGTGACTTGATGGCCCGCCACATGATCGCCGTACTCCGCGAAGCCGGCATCCGCGTACCCGAAGACGTGGCCGTGGTCGGATTCGACGATGATCCACACAACCGCTATTCGGACCCACCTCTGACTTCGGTCGCGCAGCCGATTGATGCCCAGGTCGAAACCGCGATCGATCAGTTGGTCAGCATGTGGGCCGGTATGACACCTGCCCCTGTGACCACCCTGCCCTGTACGCTTCAGAAGCGCGCCTCGTGCGGATGCGATAGAGCCCGGTGGACGGTCGCCGCCGAGCTGCGACAACAGGTGATCGAGGCAGCGGGCAGAGGCACACCGTTTGTTGCGGCTGTGCGCGGCATGCTGGGTGCTGAGGAGAACGCAGCGGACCGCGCCTTCGATATCTGGTCCGTCATCGACAGCATGGCGGCGGAGAAGCATCACGCGCTCGCACATCTGACGCACGGCGATTTGCAGGTAGTGCGACGCGAGCTGTTCAGCCGCGTCGCGCGCGAGGCGCACCTGCAGCATGTGCGAGCGCCAACCGATCCGCGATCGGGCTGGGATGCCGCGCTGGACGCCTTGCGGGTGGCCAGCCTTTCGTCGTTGCCGGATTTCATGGCGCAAGGGCTGCCTCGACTTGGGATCGAAAAGTACTGTCTATCGGTGATGCCGACGCTTGCAAGCTCTCCGCTCGAGAATGGCGCCGAACGACTCACGCCACTCGACGTGCCGGCAGAACTCGAAACCGGGCCAACCGGACAGACTCGATTCGCCGCAGTCGCGACCTACCCAGCCTTGAACGGACATCCGGACGCTGGGGTTTTCAATGCGTCCCTGATCGCGCCTGATGCTTGGTTCGACCGCCTCGACGAGTCGGCGCTCCTGGTGCTCCCGGTTGCCTCGCGTTCGACCTGGCATGGGCTCTTGGTCGTTGAGCTGCATCCCGGCAGCGAAGCGATGCTGGTTCAGCTTCAAGCAGCACTGGCCCTGGTGTGCGATCGCGAGTACGACATCGCGCGAGCGATCCGAAAGAACCTGGCCGACTGGAACCGAAGCTTCGTCCTCGCCGAGAAGACACGAACCATTGGCACCCTCGTGCGCGGAGTCGCGCATGAGATCAATACCCCATTGGGCGTCAGCGTTACGGTTGCCTCGGTCGTCCGCTCCGAGCTCGACGCACTAGAGGCGAAGTACCACAGCAATCGATTGTCGCGAACCCATGTTCTGGACTTCTTCGCGGCTTGCCGCGAGGGTCTGGGTCAGCTCGAACGCAACCTGTGCCGTGTCGCAAAACTGGTTGAGACGTTCAAGAAGGTTTCGATCACGCAGTTCGCGGACCAACTGGTTGATTGCGATCTGGTCGACGAACTTGCGGCGGTGCTGCAGGGCTTCCGTGCGGAACTGGGCGCCCGCTTCATCAAGTCGGCCATCGACGCAGTTCGCCCGATGTGGATACGCGCGCAGTTGCCCGTCATCCATGAAATCGTGACGGACCTGATCCAGAACGCGCTCGATCACGCCTTCCCGCCGGGCATGCAGACGGAACCACGGCTCGTCATCTCGGCGCAATTGATCGACAACAACGCGACCGCTCAGATCCGCGTTGCGGACAACGGCACTGGCATCGCGGACGAGCTCCGCGGCAAGGTTTTCGACCCGTTCTTTACCACGCAACGCATGTCAGGCAACGTTGGTTTGGGTTTGGCGATCGTGAACAATCTGGTCGCGGATGGATTGGGCGGCCTTGTCGAGTGCCAGCCTAACCCGGGTGGCGGCACCGTGTTCGAGATCCGTTTTCCCGCCAATCGCTGCGCGAATTGCTAGCCTAGGCAGGGGCGATCCGATCGGCGCGCCCCTGACCGAAGCCAGAGCGCCGCCGGCTATCTGACCCGCTGTTCGCCCCCTGCAGCGTCGCGCGCAGCTTTGCGGCGGGACTTCTCCTCATAGAGGAAGGAGTCGGCTTGGCTGATAACCGTTTCCAGCGATGTGGCCGAATGGGCGGGCAGCTCGCAATAGCCAATGCTGCAGCCGAGCGGGTAGCCCTTGCCGCTGCGGGCATTGAAGTTGTCGAACATGCGGTAGATCCGGGCGCGGATTCTTTCCGCCGCGGCGGGCGAACACTCCACACCAAGAATCACGAACTCGTCGCCGCCCATGCGACTGACCACGTCGCCACTGCGGAACGCGTGGGCCAGGATTTGCGCCGCCATACGGATTGCGAAGTCGCCCTCTTTGTGACCGAAACTATCGTTGATGTACTTCAAACGGTCGAGGTCGGCGAAGATGACAACAAGCGGCCGGCCCGCATTCGCGACCATGGCCGCCTCGGCTCGGGTGAAGAAACCGCGGCGGTTGTACAGCCCGGTCAGCTCATCTCGCTCCGCCAGGTCGGCGAGTCGCCTGTTCTTCTGCGCAACGTCGGCCAGATCGTTTCGCAGCATGTCACGCGCGCGAGCCAACTCGGCGGCGACCAGGGCACCACAAAGTGTCGAGGTGATCTCTTCAATCACCACTTCCAGCCGTGAGGTGGGCGGCTCGCTGGTGACATCCAGCGCAAGGTAACCGAAGTGATGGTTGAGCTGGGCGACGGGAAACAGACACATCACTTCAAAGCCACTGGCGCGAAAGAGCGCATCCGGCACCAAGTGCGTTGCCGGGAACGACGCGGCACCGTCGAGTTTCTGGCGAACGCCATCAACCACCGAAAAGATCAGGTGCGCACGGACCAGCGTCTCGCTGTGGCGGATGCCATCGAAAGAGACGGGCGCGTCGTAGAGGCCGATATAGCAGCTGCGTTGGCCGAGTCGGGCGATCGCGTTTTCGATCAGGTCCAGGGTCTGATCGATTTCAAAGCTGGACACGCGCGCACGAAGCTGGCCGGTGAACTGCGTGTCATTGAACTTCGAGGCGAACGCGATCCTGAGCTGGTCGAGCGCATAGGCGTTCGAGATCAGGATCTGCCCGTTCTGCAAACGCTCGCCGTAGCGTTGCAGCTCCTGCCGCGTCATCGCACTGTCGGCGAACAAGCGCCGGTACATCACGAACAGCAGCGCCTGCAGGGTGCTGAGGTCACCTTGTTGCGCGAGGCAAGCCTCGGCAACATCGCTCACGCACGCCTCAAACGGCTTTGTATCCTCGTCGAAGAGAGACCGATGCAGGCGCGCGATGTGCTGACGATATTCGTCCCGGTACTCGTTCTGCACGACGGCGGCGTTGAGCATCTGCTCGACCACCGAATCATCGGCATTCGTCGATGCCGACACGCCAAGCATCGCAGGCGGCGGCATACGATCGCTGCGGCAGCCACAGGTCTGGCGCAGCACCAGGCGAGTCGGAACGATATAGCTGTCGCTGACCGCCTCGCCGCGCAACTTTGCGAGGAGCACGTCGAGGGCCAGCTCCGCCTGCTCGCGCAGCGGTTGCCGCACGGTACTCAACGGCGGCCCGGTGCGGTGAAGTGACAGCACATCGTCAAACCCAACGACAGCGAAGTCCTCCGGAATATGCAGACCGCGTTCCGCTGCCACCGACATCGCGGCCAGAGCCATTTCGTCATTCGCCGCAACCAGCGCGTCGAATGGGCTTCGGCGCTCAAGCAGAGCCTCCATTGCGAGGCGGCCGTGGTAGTGGTCAAACTCGCCGCAGACGATCAGTCTCTCGTCGATCGGCAAGCCGGCCGCCTCCATACAGGCGAGGAACACTTCGTAGCGGGCGATCGCGTCTGGGTTGCTCTCACGCCCCTTCATGAACGCGATCCGCTTGCAACCATGATCCTGGATCAGGTGTTCGATGAGCGCGCGAAAACCTGTCGTGTTGTCAGGCGCGATGGTCGGCGCCCAAGGCAAGGTCAAGCCCAGGCTGACCATCGGCACATGCGCCAGGCGCGCCAGCGCCGCCACTGTCGCATCGTGGTCGCCCGCCGACATGAAGGACGATGTCACCGATATCAGGCCATCGATGTGCGGCGTATCGGCGAAGTTCAGCAGCTGGTTGTACTGACGCTCAAAGGCGGACTCCGCGTCGATGATGCGCACCGGGAAGAAGAGAAGCTTCAGACCCAGCTGTTGCGCCTTGGCACGAAATCCGTCGATCAGCGGACGGTTGAAGAACCCATCGATCTCGTTGATCAGGATGCCGATGCGCGGGCTGTCTTCCGCGTGATTGTCCATGTCCAACTGTGGGTATCTCCCAGCTCAGCCGCGCCCGCAGGCGCATGGCTTAGGAGCGTCGAACGCACGATATGGCCGACTGATCACAAGCCAGCGTTGAATTTCACCTTCTTGCTAACGGCAATTGCCGGCGCAACTTGATTGATGCACGCGGCGGGCGCGGGCCGGACTTGCACGTCAAGCCGGCGCGTGCGGTCTGCGCGCGACAACCACCCAAGACAATGCAGCATGCTCGGCACGGTGCCTGACCTTGCGCCCGGGCGCCGCCCTCAAGCGAGGCTTGGCGAAATCCGCCGAACCTCCGCTGCACGGCGGCTATGGGCCAGCCATTGCTGCAGCGTGGGCTGCATCGGCGCTGCGCAGTAAGCCAGCGTTCCGGTAGCGTCCTTGGGCAGCCAGTCCGGCTGATCGAACTGCGATTGCTGCTCGACGATCCAGAGCAAACCGTTGGTGTGCCAGCCGTCTTCAGGTTGCAAGGCCAACGCAACAACCCCAGTCGCCTGCTGGAGCTCAGCGAGCATCCAGGTCCTGGCTTCGCTGGAAGAACTGTCGCCCCAGCGAGCATCGGGGCTCACTGCTTTCAGCAGCAGATAGCAGATGCCGCCGGCAGTCACCGCCGTATCAATCGCGGCCTTGGGTGCCGCGGCCTCCGGCTGCGGCACCCAAGCGCCCGGCTGCAGCTGATTCACATGGCTTTCGAGCGCTGCACGGTTGGTGATTGCGTAGTCGGACTTGCGCCCCACCATGACGAGCCGAAGCCCGCCATGACTGCGGGAGAACTGGACAAGGGCGCTGCGCTCGGAGGCAGAGAATTCGGCGGTCGGAACGCGCCCGCCGGAAGACAGGAGCCGGACGAGGGCACGCACCAAGGGGTCGTCAATGGTCATGGCACAAGAGAGAAAATCAGCGTCGCTGTGGTAGTGGAACATGAGCGGCGCAAAGCCGCGCCCGTCACCGCACCGGCGACATATCGCAGATCGGTTCCGAGCGGCGGATATTGCCTCAAATCCGCGGCAAGTCGCTCTGGCCGTGCGGCGCTGGGCCGGATAGCCTCGGCACCAGATGCGCTGCGTCGAACCCCAGGTGATGCAAGAACTCCCTCGGGATCAGAAGCGTACTCGGTGATACACGCTCGCTTGACGCTTCGCCGCCCCCTGCGACGCCAAGCGACGCACGCGCCACCATCATCTGAAAGAGGTTCTCGACCGCGTCGCGCGTCACGAAGGCCTCAGACTGACCTGCGCTCAACTGTGTGACGAGCGGCCCCACCGATTCGCCGCTCACAAGCAGCGCCGCCGGTCTGGTCCAAGCTTTTGCCAAAGGCACCAGCGCATCTTCAACGACAGCGATGGCGTTTTCGAGGTCGATTGGTGCGGGTGGATCGTGACGGAACGGTTGGCCACCGATGGCGCCGGCACCCAGTGGTAGCGACCAATGGTCGCGTGCGGCGTCAGCTGTGCCCGCAACAACCCGGCTTTCGCACTCGCCAATCTGTAGCAGCACCAGCGCCGAGTCCGAAGCAGGCGCTAACCCCGCCCGCGAGTCGCTGTAGAGGCTCGCTAGAGCCGCATCGATCGTCATATCTGGCCCCACTTTGTTGTTCCCGCCCGGCCTCGGCCACACCCCACTAGTGCGCAGCAACAATCTCGCTCACGCAGCCGACAGATGATCGCAGATCTGGTGGTCGGACTTCAGGATGTGGGCGGTCAACCAATCTGACAGAAACGTGAGCACCGTTTCAGGGGTGGCAAGGTTGCCCATGATTGCGACGCTCAAATCCGCCACTGCTTCGATAAAGCCGGCGTGCTCCTCCACATGCCGCTCCAGATTCGGAAAACAGATCGAGCGCATGAACGCCTCTTCCGTCGCGAAATGCGTCCGTGAGTACTCGAACATCTCCGCAAGAATGTCGTGAAAACGCTCAGAATGCACGGCTTCCGGCGCGCGACAACACTCGGCAAGTTCGTTGCGCAACGCGAAAAGTGTGCGGTGCTGCTCGTCGATGACATCGACGCCAACGCTATACGCGTCACTCCATTCCATGTGCTTCATAGTTCTCCGACGGCGCAAACCCCGACCACGCGCGGCCGGCAAGCATGCGCACCGCAGCATCAGCGATTGGCGCTTGACCCGGCATGACACAGAACAAGCCCCAGCGGAACAGGCGGTCTTTCGTCAATCTTGTCGGTGACCGTGCGACAGACGCAGCCCGTCTTGTCGTGGGAAATTGGGCCAGCCTAGAATCGGCCGTGCGCTGGCGCCGGCGCCGGAGTGCGTGCTGCGCCCGCCTTGATCGCGTCCCCGACGACGCGCTACCAACGAAGGAGTACCCAGATGCCGCGTCGCCCACACACCCTGCCGAGCCAGCTCTTGGCTGCCTTGTTGAGTCTCACGCTGGGCATCGGGCCCGCGCTCGCCGGCCCTCCCCCCGGGAAGGGCAACAAGCACGGCAACCAGGGCCAAGGTAATCAAACCGAGTATCAGGAATCGTCGGATGTCGGCGTATCGGTAACGCTCAGCTCGGCCGGCATCAGTGTCAGCGCGGCACGTGGCATTGCCGTGGATGTGGGCTATCAGCAGGGTAGCTACAAGCCGCTGCCCCCGGGCATCCGCAAGAACCTCGCGCGCGGCAAGCCTTTGCCCCCCGGTATCGCAAAGAAGGCGGCGCCCGCGCCGATGATCGCCCGCCTGCCGAAACACCCCGGCTACGAATGGCAGGTTTGCGGCACAGACCTCGTGCTGGTTGCGATTGGTACGGCGATCGTGGCGGATGTGCTGATGGACGTGTTCCGCTAAGGCCTGGCCGCAATATTCGCGCCGAAGCGCCGGTCATCCGCCATGCGGAGCGGCGCGAACGTCCCCACTTCGTCGCCCGGCCGCTGGCTGGTTCGCCGGCGCTGCGGGCTGCAGAACATGGCCACAGCAGGCCGCCAAGCGCCCTCACGGCATCGAAGCGGCGCGGTGTCATACGCGTCGCCCGGACGGCCAGCACAGGCGCGCTCACCGGGCTGCGCTGTGGGAAACGCCCTTGGAACGCCCCCTCGTCATAAGTCACGGTCGTCGCTCGTGGGCGTCCCGTTTTCGACAACACCCGCCGCACACCGGCAAGCCGCATCCGCCCCCGCAGTCTTTAATGCCGTCACCGGAAGACACCGCATCACGGCTTCCGGTGAGCGGACGCGCGTTCGGGCAATCCCTGTGCGCACGCCCAACATGTGGGGGGACACGATCCCCCCGCTTCGTCTCTCCTCGGGGCGAAGCCACTTCGCTTCTGGGGGGAATGCGAGTGGATTGCGGCTGTGTGACATCGCGCATGTTGGTTGTACGTACGAGTACCGGCTTGCCCGGCTGCGCGTCCGCCCTTCTTTTTTCATCCGGCAGGCTCTCTGCCCGCCAAGCTCAAACGCCTTTCCATCCCGATCGCCTTGCGGCCGGCACACGCCTGCCACCACGGCAAACAGCGGGCTCTGCTTTACCCATCGGTAACAAGAATTCGGCCCACGGCACAACCGTGCGCGCTGAGCACTGACGACTGCCATCAAGGCAGCGCACCTCCAACCCACAACGGAGAGAGACACTTGATGTATCCGATTCTGATCCTCGGCGCCGGCAAGATCGGCGCATCCATCGCAAAACTGCTGCACATGAGCGGCGACTATCAGGTCACGGTCGCCGACCGCGATCCCGTCACGCTGGAGCGCCTCGCCAAGCAACTTCATGTAGCGACGCAATTGATCGACCTGTCTGCACCCGAGCAGTTGCGCCAGGCACTGGTTGGCCAGCGCGCGGTGTTCTCGGCATGCTCGTTCGACGTCAACCCGGCGATCGCGCAAGCGGCGCTGGACGCGGGCGTCTCGTACTTTGATCTGACCGAGGATGTCGAAACGACGCGTCGGGTGCGACAGTATTCAGCCGATGCGCGCGACGGCCAGATCTTCATGCCGCAATGCGGGCTGGCGCCAGGCTTCATCGGCATCATTGCGCACGCCATGAGCCGCCGCTTTGACCGGCTCGACAGCATCAAGATGCGCGTCGGCGCGCTGCCGCAGTACCCGCACAACCACATGAAATACAACCTGACCTGGTCCACCGACGGGGTCATCAACGAGTACTGCAACCCCTGCGAGGTGATCCACAAGGGGCGCCGCATGGAAGTGCTGGCGCTCGAAGGGCTCGAGCGCTTCTCGCTCGACGGCCTCGAATACGAAGCCTTCAATACCTCGGGCGGGCTCGGCACGCTGTGCGAAACCCTGGAAGGCCGCATCAACGACCTCAACTACAAGACCGTGCGCTACCCCGGCCACCAGTACCTGATGGACTTCCTGATCAACGGGCTGAAGATGGGCCACAGCCTTGAGCGCCGCCACGAGCTGCGCGAGATCATGGAATCCGCCCTGCCGATCACCAAGCAGGATGTGGTGCTGGTGTACTGCGCCGTGTCCGGCTGGAAGGATGGCCACTACTGGCAGGAAACCGACGCCCGGAAGATCTACCATCAAAATCTGTTCGGCGAAGCGTGGAGCTCGATCCAGCTCACCACCGCGGCCGGCGCCTGCGCCGCGGTCGATCTGCACCGTGAGGGCCGCTTGCCAAACAAGGGCTTCGTGCGGCAGGAGCAGGTTGACCTCGAACACTTCCTGGCCAACCGTTTCGGCCGCTACTACTCCACCGAATCGCATCACGCCGAACGCGTGACGCTTTGAGGACTACGCTGCATGACTGACAACACCCTGCCGGTGCTCGCCGGCGTTCAGCCGCCGGTGCGCGGCTCCACCTACCCCGCCGCCATCATCGACGGCGAAGCACGCTTCCCGGAAGGGGCGCCCACCCGCGCGCTGAAGAGCCCGCTCGATGGCGCCCCGCTGGGCAGCCAGTTGCTGGCCGACCCCGCGCTCGCCGCCGAGACGGTCGAGCGCGCGCAGGCGGCCTTCATGGCCTGGCGCACAGCGCCCGCGCCGCGCCGCGGTGAGCTGGTACGCCGAATCGGTGAGGCGGTGCGCCAGCACAAACGCGAACTCGCCCGCATCATCACGCTGGAGGCCGGCAAGATCCCGGCCGAAGCCGAAGGCGAGGTGCAGGAGTGGATCGACATCTGCGAGTTCGCGGTCGGGCTGTCGCGCCAATTGCACGGCCTCACCATCGCCAGCGAGCGGCCGGACCACCGGATGATGGAGCAGTGGCTGCCGCTCGGCCCGGTCGGCGTCATCACGGCGTTCAACTTCCCGGTGGCGGTGTGGGCGTGGAACGCAATGCTCGCCTTCGTCTGCGGCGACTCGGTGATCTGGAAGCCGTCGGAGAAAACGCCGCTCTGCGCGCTCGCCGTGCAGACGCTGGTGGGGCAGGCGATTGCGTCGATGGATGAAGCGCCAGCGGGTTTGTCGCAACTCGTCGTGGGCCTCGCCGATGTGGGCGAGGCGATCGCCGCGGACACACGGGTACCGCTTGTCTCGGCGACCGGCTCGGTACGCATGGGCAAGCGTGTCGCGGCCACGGTGGGCGCACGGCTTGGCCGCAGCCTGCTGGAACTGGGCGGCAACAACGCGATGATCGTCACACCCTCGGCGCGGCTGGATCTTGCGCTCCGCGCCATCGTTTTCGCCGCCGCGGGTACCGCTGGCCAGCGTTGCACCACGCTGCGCCGCCTGATCGTGCACGAATCGGTGCTGCCCGCGCTGATGCCCAAGCTGATCAAAGCCTACGAGAGCCTGCCGGTGGGCGATCCGCGCGTGCCAGGCACGCTGGTCGGGCCGCTGATCGACGCCGCCGCTTTCGAAGCGATGCAACTCGCGCTGGACGACGCGAAAACCCAGGGCGGCCGAATCGTTTGCGGCGGAAAGCGCATCACCGACAACCTGCCGGCCGGCGGCTTCTACGTGCAACCGGCCATCGTCGAAGTGCCTGGCAACCTCAAGGTTGTCTGCCATGAGACCTTCGCCCCGATCCTTTACGTGATGCCCTACCGCGAACTGGACGAAGCGATCGCGCTGAACAACGGCGTGCCGCAAGGTCTGTCGTCCGCAATCTTTACCGAACGCATGCAAGAGGCAGAACGCTTCATGGCAGCGGCCGGCTCGGATTGCGGCATTGCCAACGTGAACATCGGCACCTCAGGCGCCGAGATCGGCGGCGCCTTCGGCGGCGAGAAGGAGACCGGCGGCGGCCGCGAGTCCGGATCCGATTCGTGGAAGGCCTACATGCGCCGCACCACGAACACGATCAACTATGGCGATGCGCTGCCCTTGGCACAAGGGATACGCTTCGACGTCTAAAGCATCGGAATCACCCAGTAGCACCTGTGGTTTCGGGGTCGCCAATACGGCGACCCCTTCTTTCTTTTACGATGCCGGTTTTGCCAGGATGCACACCACGTGCGCAAGAAGCTGATCATCGGCATTGCAAGCCTGTTGCTGGGCCTCGACAGCGTGCATGCGAGCATCGCTGATGATGGCGCCTTGCCCGGCGACTGGCACCGCATTGCGTTAACCGGTGACAAACGCCCGACCGAGTACCGCCTCGAACACGATGGTGGCAAAGCGGTGATTCACGCCCACGCGGCATCGGCCGCGCTCGCGCTGGCACACGAGCCGCCTGCGGACTGGATCAAACGGCCGATCATCCACTGGCGATGGAAGATCTCCCATCCACTGGAGCATGCGGATAACCGTGTCGGCACACGCGAAGACGCGGCGGCGCGGGTGGTGCTGAGTTTTGATGGCGATCGAAATTCGCTCGGGCTTTTCGACCAAGCCGCGCTCGCCATCGGCAGCCAACTCGCTGGCCGGGAAATGGCCTACGCCACGCTGATGTACATCTGGTCAAACCGCGACCCGATCGGCACCGTGATCGACAATCCCCACACCAGCCGCGTAAAGATGATCGTCGTGGCCAACGGCCCGGGCGGCGTGTGGCAGAGCGCTACGCGCAACTGGGTCGAGGACTATCGGCACAGCTTTGGCGAGAGCCCGGTCCGCCTGACCGGCTATGGCGTGCTCACGGATACCGACAACACCGGCGAGACGGTGGATGCGTGGTACGGCGACATCGGTTTCGACGAACGCTGACCACGCACGACCCGATCACTGCAGCTGCCGCACCGACGAGATGCGGTCGTTCATGCCGCTGCGATCAAAGTTGGCGACATTACCGCTCACCACCTGGCAACGGCCGCGGAAGTTGGCGTCGGAGCAAACCTCCCAGCGCCCGCTCGACATCCGCATCGACGACACCTGGTCGTTGAATCCGAGGCGCGACAAATCTGCAACCTCGCCCACGATGCGAAGCTGTCGCCCGCGGTAGTCGGCGTCGGCGTAGAGCACGGTAGCGTCATGCGGGCGCTCGCCAAAGTTGCCGTCGTTGCCCGACCAACCGCCGCCTCCACCCCCCCAGCCCTGATTGCCCCCGTCATGCATGCGGCGGATCGACGAAATCTGGTCGTTCATACCGAGCGGTTCCATGTTTTTTACGTTGCCGTACAGCACCACGCAGCGGCCGCTGAAGTCAGCGTCGGTACAGGCTTGCCAACGCCCACCCTGTAGACGGAGCGACGAGACCCGATCATTGAACCCCCAGCGGCCGAGATCGCGCACGCCCTCAGTCACCGAGATCTGGCGGCCGCTGAAATTGGCGTCTTCGTAAAGCAGCGCCACATCGGGATCGCCACCGTCATCGCCATCGCCGCCGGCGTTGCCCCACTGGTTTCCACCCCCGTCATCGCCGCCGAGCCGGCGGAGCGAGGAGATCTGATCGTTGAGCCCGATATCGGCGAAATTGTTCACGCTGCCATCCACCGTCACGCAACGCCCGCGGAAGCCTGCATCGCTGCACAGCTGCCAGCGACCGCCGTCGAGGCGGACCGACGAGACACGGTCATTGAAACCCCGTCGGGCCAGATCCGGTTCGTGATCGGTCACCGCGATCCGCTGGCCGCGGAAATCCGCATCTTCGAACAGCACAGCGGCGCCCTCGTCCCGATGCGCGCCGTCGCCATCCCAACCGCCCTCATTCATCGGACGCAGGCTGACGATGCTGTCCTGAAACTGGGAGCCGGAAAGGTCGCGTTCGCTCTCGTCGAACACACGGCAGACGCCGCGAAAGTCGCGGCGGGTGCACATGAGCCAGGCGCCGGACTCGATCGAAAAGCTCGATATCGCGTTTGCCAAGCCCAGCTCCGACAGATCGCGGTACGGTTGCCGGAGTGTCGTACAAGGCGAGTGATAGTTCGCATTTGCGCACACTTTCACCGCGGGAAGACCCGCTAGCACCGCAGCCGGCGCAATGCCCCCGGCAAATGCCAGCACCACCTGTGCGCCGATCCGCTTGTAACGCATTCGCTTCTCCATCTTCTGGGTCCTGCCACGTGGGCTGACTTGCATACGATGCCGCTTCGGCTCATCGTAGCCGCGTAGCAGTTTGCCGCCCGCGCGATCGCAGAACAAGCGTGCGCGGACGCTGCATTGGCGTGCAGGCCAAATTTGCTGCGGCGCAAAATTGATCCAGCGCATGGCCCCCTGAGCGTCGGGCGCTAGGCTTGCGGATCACGTAGCATCGGCACCAGGTATTCCGGGGGAGAACATGGGCAAGGCAATCGAACGAATCGGCAACATCACGGTGGGCCATGTCGGCCTCGGCGGACACGGCGGCGGTATTGGAAGCGTCCGCACGCTGGTACATGACGGCGATACGGTGATGGTGCGCCCGCTCGGCAATCTCGCCGTGCGCTTCCTCGGCGTGGATACGCCGGAAATCAGCCTTCCGCTGCCCGGCTCCAGCGCCTTCGTGCGTACCGACCATCCGGCGTGGGAAGCCTTCCTGAGTGATCCGTTCGCGCCGCATCTGCCACCGATCGACCTCGACGCGGGCCTGCGTGACTACATCGCGGCGCGCGTCGGGCCGGGCTGCGCCACCAATCACCACCGGCACGCCGAGGCCGCTGAACGCGGGCTGGAAGGCGAAATCGCGTCGGACCTCGCCAGCACCGGCCTGACGCCGGAAGCGTTCCGCTTCTACGTACGCTTTTCGCGCGAAGTGATGGACAGCTACGGCCGCCTGCTCGGCTGGATCAACCGGGAAGAAGCATCGGACGATCGCCCGCCCACCTACAACCACCGCATGATGCTCAAGGGGCTCGCACTGCCCTACTTCATCTGGCCCAACGTAGCGCCGTGGCGGCGAATCGGCGCCCTGCGCGACGCGGTGCCGATACCCGGCAGCCAGGCGCGCATCGCAGAAACCGACAACCGCCTCAAACAAGCGCGCGAATGGTTCCGCGCCAACCGTGAAGCAGGCGTCGGTGTGTTCGATACCGAAGATCCCCTGCGCCTGCAGGCCTTCGAATTGCGTTACCTCACGCAGCGTAAGGCGCCCAATCGCTGGGTGATCGATCTCTCGAAAGCCGACAACCTGCTGATTGATCCGCAGCGCTACTACACCGTCGAAAACCCGGAAGACCGCCTGTTCGTGCCCGACGACTACCTTGAACTCTTCCTCGCGAAGGGCTGGCAGATCGCTCGCTGAAGCAGCGCCAGCGGGTCGGCATCAGCTTCCAGCTACGACACCATAGCCGGCCGCTCGCCTGATCCGCACGCCATCAATAAGAAAGGCCGCCCGGCAATTGTCAGGGCGGCCTTTTTCTTACCCGCGCCTCGCGGCGCGGGTACTTCAGAGGGGTTTAACGGAAGCTGCCGTTATCCACTTCCGCATTCGCGGTCGGGAGCGTGTAGACGTAGTTGCCACCGTTCTCCCAAGTCACGTTGCCGTTACCGATCTTCTGGTACTTGTACTCGATACCAACACCGCCCTGCGGGAACTTGATCACGCAGGTCCATTGCGGATAGGCCGTCGGCGAGCACTGGCGGAAGCTGTCAGCGTTGGTGCTCCAGTTGCCGATTTCCGCGGTATTGCCAACGATGTAGACGCTCTCGCCCCACACCGTCTCCGCCGTCACCTTGAAGCTAACCGTCACCGAGGTGTCCACCGCCGGCGTCACCGGAAGGTTCCAGTTGCTGCCGCCGTTGTTATCCCAGTTGGTGCCGTCGGTCACGACGAAGTTGATCGCGTTCGCATTGCTCGGCGGGGTGATCGTGGCAGACCAGAAACCGTCGCCGCGCTTGGTCAGCACGGTGTCGGTCACGTTGTTCCAGCCCGAGTAGCCCCAACGCAGCGTCAGTGCGGCGCTGTTGGCCAGCGTGCCGTTGTAGTACAGCGTGACCGGCTGGCCGCCAGTGATCGATGACGGCGTGTAGTCAAGCGGTGCCTTGGTCGGGCAGTAGGCTTCGACACACACGTTGCCCGCGGTAGCGACCTTCCACACACCGCTCTGCGCGCCGATCGTGACACCGACAAGCTTCACGGTGTGATCGGTGGCAGCCGCCGCGGTACGCAGACGGAACACCTGACCCGGCTGGATCGTTGCCGGACCACTCACGAACGCCCCGCCATTCACACTCAACTGGCCGTTGGTGACCGAGATCGTCGCCGGCTTGTAGTCGAGGTAACGCAGCGCTGCCGAGGTGACGACCTGGTTACGCGCGACGTTCAGACTATCCGGCACGCGGGCCGGCAGGGTCTTCAGCGTCAGCGGCTGCACGATCGCGCCGAAGTGCAGCGCCACCGCGCTGTTCGCGGCGATATTCAGCGTCGCCTGACCGTTGACCACCTTCACCTGCGCGCTCGCCGGGCAGATGCCGGTTTCCGGCGCACCGCTCGCCACCACGTTGCAGTAGGTTGCATCCGGCAGGTTGGTCGCGAACGGTTTGCTCCATGCGTCCGTCGTGTTGTTGATCGCGACGAAACCCTTGTTGCCACGGCTGAACGAGATGCGGTTCGCGCCATCAGCCGCCCAGTAAAGCAGCGGAGAAGCGGCGGTGTAGTTGCGGAAGCCGACCATGTTCGCCACACGCTTGTCGCGGTGCACGCAGTCCCACTTGCCGGTGGCGGTCGGGTCGCTGCTGCAGTTCGACGGCACCAGCTCGAAGCCCTTGTACGGCTGACCAACCGGGCCCATGTCGTGGCTGTTGAAGTGATAGCCCGACATCACCTGCGGATAGCCGTACGGATAGCCGAGCATGAACACGTTGGCGAGGAAGAGCTTGTCGCCGTTGAAGGTGTTCATCGAATCGCAATTGGCCCCCGGCGCGTACTTGTCGCAGTACTTGCGCTCGGTATCGTGGTTGTTCACGAACACCGTGGCCTTGCTGCTCGGGTACATGCCCCAGTTGGCAAACGCTTCCGGCATGCGCGAGAGGTTGAAGCCATAAAGATTCATGAACATGTTCTTCATGGCATAGACGTAGCTGAACTCGTTCACCGTCCCCATTTCCGGGTAGCGGTTGATGTCGCCCGAGTCGTACAGCGAACCGTCCTTGATCACTTCCTGCGTCAGGAAGTACGAGCCCGGCACCTTCGCCTTGATGGCCGCCAGCTCGTCGGGTTTGATGTGCTTGGCGGCATCGATGCGGAAGCCCGCAACGCCAAGCGAGAGCAGATCCTTCATGTAGGCCGCGATACGGTCCTGCACCGCCGGGTTGCTGGTATCCAGGTCCGGCAGGCCCGGCATTTCGCACTGGGTCACGTTGTTGCGATTGCCATCGTAATCGGTCGACGCAATCGTGCACTTCGGGTGGAAACTCGCGGCGGTATAGGGCACAGCCGGGAAGTTGTAGCTGCTGTAGCTGGAACCACCGACACCCACAGCCGTCGTCGCAGGCGGCGTTGCCATGTGGTTGATCACGGCGTCGACGTAGACGTCCACGCCCGCTGCCTTACAGATCTGCACCATCGCGTAGAACTCGCGACGATTCCCGCTGCGCGAATCCAGCTTGTAGCTCACGGGCTGGTAGCGGGTCCACCACTCGGTACCCTTCACATGCTCCTGCGGGGGCGACACCTGCACCGCCGCATAGCCTTTCGGACCCAGTTCGGTCACGCATTCGCGCGCCACCGACGCCCAGCTCCACTCGAATAGATTGACGTAGGCCGTGCGCGGTACGCCCGGCTTCCAGTCAGCAGCCCATGCGCCCGGGGCCAGCGAGAGTCCGGCACCCGCGAGCGCCAGCCAGATCGCGCAACGGCGACCAAGAGTCGAAGAAGTCATTCCTGCTCCAGAAACAACTCCGGCCCGGAGTATGAATGGGGGCTCCAGGCCAAAAGTCGGTGAGGGTTCGACAGGTGCACTTGCACATGCCAAACGGATTCTGGAGGTGCCGCCAGCAGCGAATTAGTCGGAAATTGCTGAATCTGACGTTTTAAGGGTTTTCCCTAGTCAGTCCAGCGAAACCCCTTGCGCCAAGCGGCGTGCAGCGAAGCGGTTATGACGTGGGAGACAGGCAGCTCAGCGCTGAAATACCTGTGTCAAACGAAGTACGCGAAGAGAAATACGCCGATCATGGCGACCGTGATGCCCAACTTGGCTGCCATGGCGACGACGAAACCAAGCCCAGCAGCAACACCCGCCTTGGCCGCTTGTTGCGCATCCTTGCGGGCATAGAGCTCGCCTGCCGCCGCGCCGATGACGGGCCCCAGGATCAGCCCCGGAATGCCGCCAAAGAGCCCGACGAGCCCTCCGATTCCGGCGCCCGCCATCGCATAACCGCTAGCGCCAAC
Source organism: Niveibacterium sp. COAC-50 (assembly GCF_013184235.1). Lineage (NCBI taxonomy): Bacteria > Pseudomonadati > Pseudomonadota > Betaproteobacteria > Rhodocyclales > Rhodocyclaceae > Niveibacterium > Niveibacterium sp. COAC-50. Next base: position 10,744 of record NZ_JABCJM010000007.1, on the reverse strand, counting down.
CAGCTTCGTTCCAAGGATGCCAGCGACGAAATCAATCGCCCAGGCGAGCACCGCCAGCGCGCCCAGCACCACCACCGCGATAACACCGACCTTGCCGAAATCATCCAGCCAGGCACCCAACAGCATGCCCGCAAAGAGCAGCGGCGTGCCCGGCAGAACCGGCAGCACCACGCCGGCAATTCCGATCAACATCAGCGCGATCGCCACAAGCCACAGCCATTCCATGTCCGTTCCTTTGCTTGAATTCTTCAGCCGTATTGGCGGGCATGGCCCTTGAGCACTTCGAGGAACTCTTCGCCGTAACGTTCCAGCTTCTTGTCACCGACGCCGGAGAGCTCCGACATTTCGGCGAGGCTCGCCGGCCTTCGCTCCAGCATCTGCTTGAGGGTTGCGTCGCCGAACACGATGTATGCCGGAACGTTGTTCTCTTCGGCCAGCTTGCGTCGGCATTGCCGCAGCGCGGCCCACAAGGCACGCGCCTCGTCGCTCTCGAACTCGATCTCCTTGCGCACGCTCGTGGCACCGCCCGGCGTCGCTTCGCGCACCTTGCGTGCCATGAACTCCGCCTCGCCGCGCAGGATCGGCCGGCACGGCTCCAACAGTAGCAAGCCGCCGTGCTCGTTCACCCCAATCAAGCCTTGCGCCACCATCTGGCGCAGCAGCGAGCTCCACTGCACGTCGCTCACCGCCTTGCCGATACCGAAGGTGGTCAGATGCTGGTGGCCGCGCTCGATCACCTTGGGGGTTTCACGTCCCTGGAGGATGTCGATCAGGTGGCCGGCGCCATAACGTTGGCCGCTTCGATAGATCGTCGACAGCGCCTGCTGCGCCGCGACGGATGCATCCCAGGTTTGCGGTGGCGTCAGGCACATGTCGCAGTTGCCGCAGGGCGACGAGGTCTCGCCAAAATAGCGCAGCAGCACTTCGCGCCGGCACGCGGGCGCCTCGCAATAACCGAGTAGCGCGTCAAGTTTTTGCCTCTCAACCCGCTTCACTTCGTCTGGCGCCTGCGATTGCTCGATCATCTCGCGCTGCAGCACCAGATCCTGCAAGCCGTAGGCCATCCAAGCATTGCTTGGCAGGCTGTCGCGCCCCGCACGGCCGGTTTCCTGATAGTAGGCTTCAAGCGACTTGGGCAAATCCAGATGCGCAACGAAACGCACATCGGGTTTGTCGATGCCCATGCCGAAGGCAACGGTCGCAACCATGATTACGCCATCACCGCGGATGAACTTGTTCTGGTGCGTGGCCCGTGTTTCGGCATCGAGCCCCGCGTGGTACGGGTAGGCGTTGAGCCCTTCCCCGCGCAGCCACTTCGCGGTCTCTTCGACCTTCTTGCGCGACAGGCAATAGACGATGCCGGAATCGCCCTCGTGCGTGCTGCGAATGAATCGCAGCAGCTGCTTGCGCGGGTTGTCCTTCTCCACCACCGTGTAGCGGATGTTCGGACGGTCGAAGCTGGAGAGGAAGACCTCGGCGTGCTGCAACTGCAAGCGCTCGATGATCTCTGCGCGGGTGGCGTTATCCGCAGTGGCCGTCAGCGCGACGCGCGGAATGTTCGGGAAGCGTTCGTGCAGCACCGAGAGCTGGATGTACTCTGGGCGGAAGTCGTGCCCCCATTGCGATACGCAGTGCGCCTCGTCGATCGCGAAGAGCGCGATCCGCGCCTGCCCCAGCAACTGCTGGAAGCGCGGCGTCATCAGGCGCTCCGGCGCCACGTAGAGCATGTCCAGCTCGCCCTCGAGCAACTCGCGCTCGATCACCGACACATGCTCGAGCTCCAGCGTCGAGTTCAGAAAGGCAGCACGCACGCCGAGCAGCTTCAGCGCGCTGACTTGATCCTGCATCAGTGCGATCAGTGGCGAGACGACAATGCCGCAGCCTTCGCGCAGCAGTGACGGGATCTGGTAACACAAGGACTTGCCGCCACCGGTAGGCATCAGCACCAGGGCATCACCCCCATTTGCTACATGCTCGACGATCGCCTGCTGCTGCCCGCGGAAGGCCGGGTAGCCGAAGACATGGCGAAGGGTGTCGAGCGCAGGTGCCGCTGGCGCGGCGTCGAGGGTGGGCTGCATCGGCCCAATTATAACGACCCGCCGCCGCTGCCCCGATCCGGTCAAACAGGTGGCGTGCCGCGCGGCTAAGATGGCTGGGCCTCCAACGTGCCATACACCCATGCGAATCGCCACCCTGCTCCTCTGTCTGTTCTCGCTGCCGGCTCACGCAGGTCTATACAAATGGACCGACGAGCAGGGCAAGGTCCACTACAGCGACGTTCCACCACCCAGGCAGAGCGCACAGTCCGTCGATGTCGTAAAGCCCGGCGGTATCACACCAACGCCCGTCCAGGCCACGCGCGAGCCTTCTGCCACTGCACCTGCGCGAAGTCGCCGCAATAGCCTTGCCGACGAATACGGGCCCACCAGCGCGGCCTGTCGCAACCTGTCGTCATCGGCGTCGCTGAGCGAGGCCAGGGAGAAAGGCTGCCGGATCGAGCAGTCAGGCTGCACGGCAATGCGCCAGTATCAAGAGGAAACCGAGCGCGCCATCACGCGCCGGCCACGCGATGAGCCGGCCTTCGTACGCGACGTCGGCGACTCGATGCTCGAACAACTCAAGGAGCACATGCGCGCCAAAGGCTGTTGACCGCCTAGTGCGCTCAGCCCAGCTGGGCCCCGCGACGCGCTCGCATCGACGCAACTGCCGCAGCGCACGCGATCAGCCAGCAGACCGGCCATAAGCCCGCTATCGCCGCGGTGGCGCCGAACAGCCACGGCACGCCAACCCCCGACAGATTGCCGAACAGCGAGCGCAGGCCAATCGCCTCCCCAACCCGCCCCGCCGGCGCGAACCGATGCAGCAATGACAGCACGTTAGGCTGACCACAACCAACGCCGGAGCCGAGCAGGAAAGCCAGCAGAAACAATGGCGCACCCGCGCGCGCAAACGGAAGCAGTGCCCACACGCAGGCGATTAGCGCGAGAGCGGCCGCCAACATCCGCCATTCGCCCAGGCGGTGCGCCACCCACGGGATCACGGCGCGCACAGCGAACGTGCCCAGCGCGAAGCAGGACATCATCGTGCCGATCGCCGTCGCGCTCAACGCGGCGCGGTGCCCCAGCACCGGCCCGAGGAAGGTGAAGGCATCCCACGCCACGGCGTTGGCCGAGGTCAGCAGATAGATGGTTCGCAGCGATGGGTCAGCGAGCAGACCACGCCAGCCCTGGGCATGCTGGCTTTGCGGCGGCATGGCTTCATCGCCGTGTGTATCGGCGACCCTGCGTGTGAGCAACAGCGCCAGCAACGTGCCCATGCACAACACGGCAAACGCCGCGCGAAATCCGGCGGCATCGATCATCGCCCCGGCAATGAACGGGCCGAGCACTGACGAAGTGGAATGCCCCAGCGTGAGCCAGCCGAACAGCGCAACGCGCTGCTGTGTGGTTTCTATCGGCAAGCCGCCGACCGCATGCTGTATCGCCACGGAGGCCACCGTCACCCCGGTGCCACAGAACACCGCACCCGCCAGCATCGATGGCAGCGCTGGCCAGCACACCGGCAGCAGGATGCCCACTAGGATCGACAACAAACCGCCACGTACCACGCGGCGCGGACCGAAGCGGTCACTCCAGCGACCGAACTGCAAACCAAGCAGCACCGACACAACGCTGTAGAGACCAATCAGCAAACCAACCGCAGATTCGCCTGCGCCCGATTGCAGCACGAACACGGACGATGCGACCCGTCCACCGGATACCGCGACATGGCCGAACAGCATGATCGCAATCAACGGGAAGAGCGGCTTGGGCAGGCGGGATGGGCGCACCACTCGATTGTAGAGCGCCACACGGCGAGTCTGGCGCGACGTGTTGCAACGCCGTAACAACCGGCACCCGCTGCCGAGGCCGAGGGTACAGCAATGGCCTGTCGGCGCCCCTGCGCCATGCGTTTCACCATACCGGTCGGTATGGGCATTTTGTGCGCTGGCAGCAGCGCAACAGGCCCTCAAAGCCTGTCACCACAGGGGCATGCGAGGCGGATATATTGCGGCGCGTTTCCTCGCCCAGCCCTACCGCGAGGCAACACTCGCTTGCCCCGAAGGCCGTAGATCCGGCAAGCCCGACTTCGACGCGCGCCACCCGCTGCGTTGAAGCGCATCGCATCGTGTCACTCACCCAAACGGAGCACGCACCATGACGAAACCGCAGCGCCTCGCCATCGCAGTCCTTCTTACCCTCCTCGCCGCACCGGCCATGGCCGCCAACTTCACGCTCTGGATCAACGGCCGCAACGGCGGTGGGCAGATCGGCAATTACGACAGCTTCACCTACTGGGGGCCGGCCAGCACGGCGGCCGGCGTGAACAAGAAGGCGGTGAACTGGGATGGCAAGAGCCACATCGCCGATCAGAACTACCTGATCCGCAACGCGCTGGATTGCTTCTGCACCGGCAACAACTGGTGCTACATCGCGGTGCATAGCGCGGGCGACCTGATGATCGGCTACACGATGGCCAACTACGGTGGCTCCACCCGTTACAAGAAGAACCCGCAGCCCGATGCTTCAGGCACCTGCAGCAACAGCGACGGCACCACGCAGACGGGCTGGAACATCAAGTGGATCAACGTTGCGTCCGGTGCCGGCGGCGGTTCCGAACTCGCTGATATCGGCTCCTGGGCGGTGTCCGACGTGCTGACGCAGGATCTGAAGACCACCACCGCCCGCGCGCTTTACAACCACAACGCAACGCGCGCAGTGTCGTTCAATATGTTTGCTGGGGCCAAGGGCACCTTGTATTCCAGCGTGTTGCCGGGGCAGGACGACGAGGTCGTCGCCTATCACTCGACGGGCGGCGTCTCCGGCTCTTCCGGCGCGAGCTTCTGCAATCCGTCCGACTGGTTCTGCAACGATCTCATGCTGGGCACGGCCAACAACGAGGGTGGCTCCGCGAAATGGAGCTACCACACCGTGAAGTTCCGCGACGATGGTGAAGCCTACAACCACTACACCAATGGCGCCTGGGGCGGCATTGTTTCGGTTGTGCGAACCGATGTGGTGAACAATGCCCGCTGAAAAGCGGCCGCATGGCGCGCGCGGCCCCTTGCTGCGCGCCGCCGCCCGCATCGCCGCATTAGCACTTGGCGCCGCGGGGCTGGCTTGGCTGCTCTGGCCCGCGGCATCGGCACATCTGGCGGAACGCATCGGTTCCAGCGCCCGCGTATCGACGCCAGATCAGCCAACCTTCGCCGCCAATGCCGCAACGGACGGCGGCAGCCTGATGACGGCCTCCGAGCGGGCGGCCGCGCTTGCCCTGTGGCAAGAGCGCGCCGCACGAGCCAAGGCCGCGTTGGAGGGCTACCGCAAAGCCACCATGTACCCCTTCACCTCGCGCCCCGCAGCCGAGAACGCAGATCAGCTCTACCCCAACCGGCCAGTCACGGAAGATCGCCCGCTCAACAATGGCAGCGACGAAGCGGATCCCTCGATCCGCATTCTCACCAGTCAGAGCCGCGTGTTCGTCGCCAGCGGCGAGGATGTGGTCTTCACGATCGCCGCACGCGACCGCGACGGCAACCGCCTACCACTGGAGGTCACCAACGCTCGCGCGACCGGTCTGGCAAACGCCGCGAACGCTTCGCCGCAATCGGTGGCGATGCGCTTCAATGACCAAGGCCAGGCGGGCGACGCGGAGGCCAACGACGGCACGCAATCCTCAGTGCTGTTGCCAGCGCAAACGACGCTCGCCGCCTTCGATGGCACGATCCGCGTGGAGCTGGCCTTTCGCGCGGGCGAACGCACCGGGCAGCACATCTTCGACGTGGTCTATTCGCCACAGCCACCGGCCTTATGGGCCGGCCCCTTCAAGGATTCGCTCGAAGCGGGCTCGCTCGTCCTCCGCGTACCGATCGAGGTGAGGCAGGCAGGCCGTTACATCATCAACGCCCGGGTCGACGACGCCAGCGGCCACGCCTTCGCACTTGCGACCTTCAACGATGAACTTGAAACGGGTACCAAGGAAGTCGCACTCACCGTGTTCGGGAAACTGATCCGCGACGCAAAGCCCAGCTTCCCGCTCACAGTGCGCGACGTCGACGGTTACCTTCTTCGTGAACAAGGCCATCCGGACCGCGCCTTGATGCCGAGGCTCCCCGGAGTCGTCCGCACGACGGCCAGCTATTCACTCAACAGCTTCTCCGACGCCGAGTGGCAGAGCGATGAGCGAACGCGCTACCTCACGGAATACGGCAAGGATCTCGACGACGCTCAGCGGCAACTCACCGCACTCAACGCCGGCCGCTGAATGCCGGAGGTCTTTTCGAAGACGCCACACCGAACGGCAGAGCAAATAAAAAACGCACCGCCCGATCCACTCGGGCGATGCGCTTCCTTTTCGACTTCACGAGCCGAGAGCCGCCGGCTTACTGACCCGCGACGATCGCCTTTGCGGCGGTGTCAAGCGCGTCCTTCGGCTTCTTGCTGCTGGTGGTGATGTCCTTCAGCGCGCTGGACAGGTTCTTCCAGAAGTACTGCATTTCCGGGTTGTTCGGCATCGGCCGCCCCGCAAACACGCCTTCCATCGCCTGCCGGATCTGGGTGTCCTGGAAGAAGTCCCAGAACACCGCCTTGCTCGCGGGCACACCGATCGGCTTATCGTCATTCACAAGCTTGATGCCTTCCGGCGTCAGCAGGAAATTCTCGATCAGGTTGACCGCCGCTGCACGGTTCGGCGAGCCCTTCGGCAGCATGGCGCCGAGCACGCCCACGAACGGGCGCGCAGGCTGGCCTGCGACGGTTGGCAGCGGAGCAATACCAAACTTGATCCCCGCCTTCTGCAGGCCTTCCCAGGCCCAGGGGCCGTTGATCCACATCGCCTGCTTGCCGGTCTTCATCGCCTCTTCGGCATCCGCGTAGGACAAGGCCGGCTGCACAGCGCCAGCCTTGATCAGCTTGACCAGCACTTCGGCCCCTTTCACCGCACCGGCATGATTGATGCCCGTGTCCTTGCCAAGGTAGTTACCCAGCAGGTCGCGCTGAAACGGATAGCCCCCGTTGGCCGCGAGCATCGGCCATGTGAAGTAAGGGCTTTGCGTCTCCCAGCCGACGGCGCGAATCCCCTTGCCCTTGAGGCTGGCTTCGATCTCGGCGAACTCTTCGTAGGTGCGCGGCGGCTTGTCGATCAGCGCCTTGTTGTAAATCAGCGAGATCGCCTCGACGGCAATCGGATAGCCCCACTGCTTGCCCTGGGTCGTAAAGCCGTCCCACGCAATCTGCACCGTACCGGTCTTCAATGCCGGACTGGGTTCGACCGGCGTCAGCCAGCCATTCTTGACCCAGTCACCGATGCGGTCGTGCGGCCAGATCCAGATGTCCGGTCCATTGCCCTTCGCCATCGCGGCGGCAAAGGCCTCGGTCGGATTGTCAGGCGTCTCGACCTTGACCTTGATTCCGGTCTTCTTGGTGAACTCGTCGCCCACCTTCTGAAGCCCCTTCCAGCCCTTGTCGTTGTTCACCCAGATGAGCAATTTCCCGTTTTCCCACGCAAACGCGGGTTGGGCAGCCAATGCGCCGGCGAATACGAACCCCGCCAGCACCTTTACGACAAGGCGCGAACATTTCATGACTTGCTGTCTCCTCCGGTTTGCAGCCTGCGGGAATTGGGCGACGTACGTTGCATCGCCCTTTAGTGTTCGGTCTACTTAGGCCGCGCGCGGCTTGACCCGCCCTGCGGCTTCCTTCGCTCGCGCCCGCGCCGTGCCCGTGTCATCGGCAGTCGCAAGCGCAACGCCCATCCGCCTTCTGACAAAGGACTCCGGCTTGCCAAACAAGCGCAGATCGCTCTCAGGCACTTGCAGCGCTTCCGCGACGCCATCAAACACGATGCCTTTGGCATCGACGCCGCCGTAGATTACCGCACTGGCTCCGGCGCGCCGCAGCGTCACATCAACCGGCAGGCCAAGAATTGCACGCGCGTGTAGTTCGAATTCCGAGAATCGCTGCGAGGCAAGCGTCACAAGACCAGTATCGTGGGGCCTCGGGCTGACCTCGGAGAACCAGACCTGGTCGCCCTTCACGAAGAGTTCGACACCGAAGATTCCGCGCCCGCCCAAGGCAGCCGTCACCTTCCCCGCAATATCGCGGGAACGCTCCAAGGCCGTCGCCGACATCGCCATCGGTTGCCAGCTCTCGACATAATCACCCGATACCTGCACATGGCCGATCGGGTCGCAGAAATAGGTCTCGACTTCGCAACCCGCGCCCACCGCGCGCACCGTCAGTTGCGTAATCTCATAGTCGAAATCGATGAAGCCTTCGACGATGACCCGCCCCTGATTCACGCGGCCGCCGCGCGCCGCATAGTCCCACGCAGCAGCCAGCTCGTCCGGTGAGCGCACGGTTGATTGCCCTTTGCCCGAGGACGACATCACCGGCTTGATCACGCACGGGTAGCCGATGCCACCGTCGATTGCAGCCCGCAACTCGTCGAGCGAATCGGCGAACGCGTAGGGAGATGTCGGCAAGCCAAGCGTCTCACCGGCGAGCCGACGGATGCCTTCACGGTGCATCGTCAGCTGCGCGGCGCGCGCGGTCGGAATCACCTCTGCCAATCCGTCCGCCTCGATCCGCGCCAACTCGTCGGTGGCGATCGCCTCAATCTCCGGAACAATCAGAGCGGGCCGCTCAGATTCGACCAACGCTCGCACGGCGGAAGCATCGGTCATATCAATCGTATGTGCCCGATGCGCAACCTGATGGCCTGGCGCATTCAGGTATCGGTCCACCGCAATGACTTCGCAGCCCAGTCGCTGCAATGCAATGATGACTTCCTTGCCGAGTTCGCCGGCGCCAAGCAGCATCACGCGGGTGGCCGATGCGGTCAGCGGGGTTCCAAGTGTCATGGATCTCTCCGGATCATATAAACAGCGAATCATGCCGCGCCCACAGTGAATACACCACCGAACGGGTCAACCAGGCCGTGCGCAACAGTGCGGTGAGCCAAAGCCGGAAACAAAAACGCCCACCTTTCGGTGGGCGCTTTCTCCGCCTAAAACACGTTTAGACGCCGTTCGCTATGTTCTTCGCGGCAGCATCCAAGGCGTCCTTCGGCTTGCGACCGTTGATGGTGATGTCCTGCAATGCGCCGCCGAGGTTCTTCCAGAAATACTGCATCTCCGGATTGTTCGGCATAGGCTTACCGGAAAAAACGCTCTCCATGGCTTGCCGGATCTGCGGGTCTGCATAGAAATCCCAGAAGATCTCTTTCGACGCCGGAATCCCGAGCGGACGTTCCTTGTTGAAGGCCAGCAGCCCCTCAGCCGGAAGCAGGTGTTGTTCGAGCAGTTGAACCGCCGCTTCGCGGTTCGGCGATTTTGCCGTGATCATCGCGCCCAGGACCCCTACAAACGGGCTCGCCGGTTGCCCGTTCAGCGACGGAATCGGAGCAATGCCGAACTTCACACCTGCCTTGCTGAGCCCTTCCCATGCCCACGGGCCGGTCAGCATCATGGCAAGCTTGCCCCCCTTCATCGCGGCTTCCACATCGCCGGTCTGTTGGCTGGCATTCAACACACCTGTCTTCACGAGCTTCTGAAGTACGTCCGCCCCCTGCACCGCGCCCGGATGATTGACCCCGGTGTTCTTCGGCTCATAGTTACCCAACAAGTCGCGCCTGAACACATAACCACCGTTCGAAGCAAGCAGCGGCCAGGAGAAATACGGGTTGTTCACCTCCCAACCAATCGCCGCGACGCCCTTGGCCTTGAGTCCGGCATTGAGCGCAGGGATGTCCTCGAACGACTTCGGCGGTGTGGCGACAAGCGTCTTGTTGTAGACGAGACTCAGCGCTTCGACCGCCACCGGGTAGGCCCACACCTTTCCCTTTGACGTCACGCCATCCCAGGCAACCTGAACGATGTTGCCCTTGAGCGTTTGCGTCACGGCAAGCGACGCGAGCCAGCCGTGCGCTGACCACTCGCCAATGCGGTCATGCGGCCACATGAACACATCGGGCCCGTTACCGGATGCCATGGCCGCCTCGAAGGCGCCGGTCGGGCTCTCCGGCACTTCGACCACAACCTTGATCCCCGTCTTCTGGGTGTAGCTGGCGGCAATCTTCCTCATTCCCTTCGCCGCCCGATCGTCGCCAACCCAGATCAGCAGCTTGCCCTTCTCCCATGCCATTGCGGGCGCCGAACATGCCACCAAGACACCGAGCGCCAACGCGCGCGCACCACACTTCATCAGACGATTCAACGAATTCACTTGGGATCCTCGTGGGTTATCCGTCCGCAGCACACCAGAGGGATTCTCGGCGCCCGGCCCGCAAAAAAGCGAAAAGCGCTGCACGAATGCAGCGCCTTCTTGTAAGCCAAGATACTGATTCAATTGGAGAAGTCGTGCTTGACCGCGCTTGCTCGACGGCCGCTCGAGGGAGCCCCGCGGGGCAGGGTCACCAGAGGCGCCACCTGCCCGCTATCCGGCCGCTCTGCGCTTTGCTTGGAGCGGCACTGCCTTCAACAGGATCCTCTATCGGCCCCCGGTCTGAGATGGACTATTGAATCGGCAAGCCGGCGCAACGCGTTCTGACGTTTTGCCTTTGTGCGGTTCCGGCCGACCTCGACCGCCTCTTCTGGATCTTCGATTAGGTTCAGTGCTGCAAGGCGCAAGCGCCTACGTCGGGCGTCGCGAGGTGCTTGCGTTTCAGCTCAATTGCGGTTGGCGGGTATGACGTGGTTGAGTGGCCC
>NZ_JABCJM010000006.1:0-207835 GCF_013184235.1 Niveibacterium sp. COAC-50 | reverse complement strand
ATCGGCCGGGCAATGCCCGGCCGTTTTGCTTGATGCGCGCAGCGGTGTTACTTCGTGAGCACCGTCACTGCCGTGCCTTCGGCGACCACCGTGCCGCTCACCGTGCGTGGCGCAACCGAGGCGTCTGACTTTTCAGCCTTCACCGTCCACGTGCCGGCGGGCAGCGCGTGGGTGTAGTTGTCAGACGAGTTCTCGATCACGATGGTGTCGGTGACGCCGCAGCCGCTGATCGTGTTGACCACTACGCCATAGCGCGGGCGCGTCGTCGTTACGCAGCTGCTGATCGCGTCCCACGAGGTGAGGCGCAGTGCCGGGGTGGCCTTGCGCAGGTTCACCATCTGCTTGTAGTAGGCGAACACGTCGGCGTTATCGACCTTCCACTGCCAGTTGATCTGGTTTACCGAGTCCGGCGACTTGTAGCTGTTCGCGTCGCCCCCCTTGGTGCGCAGCAGCTCTTCGCCGCCGTGCAGGAAGGGGATGCCCTGTGCAGTGAGTACCACGCCGTTGGCGAAGTCCTGAATGCGGCGCAGGTAGCTCGCGTTGGTGACGCCGTTGAGCGTGCCCCATGCAAGGATCTTGTCGCGCAGCGTCAGGTTGTCGTGGGCGGAGACGTAGTTGATCGACTGCTCCGGGTCCATCGCGAACATCGGATCCCAGGTGTCGATCGTGATGTTGGCGTCCTTCGTCGCACGGATCGCGCCACGGCTACCGACCTGGATGCGCCAGGTGTCCGGGTTGGCGTTGAACGCGAAGCAATCGCCCGCGTTGCAGCCACCGTTGTCGTTCTGGCCCTTGATCGCCTCGCGGAACTTCGAATTGAACACGCCGACATGGCTGTTCCAGATGCGGCCGATCGTACCCAGGCGCACCCGCTGCGCTTCCTTCGTATCGGTGGCGTAGCCATTCCACGGCTCGCCGTAGATCAGCAGGTTGCGGTCCGGGAACTTGGTGTTCAGGTTGTCCGCCCATTTCTGCACTTCGGCGTAGCTGAAGATGCCGATCAGATCGAAGCGGAAGCCGTCGATGTTGTACTCGCGCGCCCAGTATTCGAGCGAATCCTGGATCATGCGGCTGACCATCGGCTGGTCTGCGTCGATCGAGTTGCCGGTACCCGAAAGGTCGGTCGCGGTGTAGTACTTGCTCGTGATCGGATCGAACATCTCCTTCGCGAAGGTGTGGTTGTAGACCACGTCCATCACGACGCGAATGCCTGCCTTGTGGAAGGCGTCCACCATCTGCTTGAACTCTTTCGCCCGGTTCACGTAATCGAAGGGCGTCAGCGAATAGCGCTCTTCCGGCACGTTGTAGTTGCGCGGGTCGTAGCCCCAGTTGTAGCAGGCGGTGTCGGTGACCAGCGGGCAGGAGCCGAAGTCATACACCGGCATCAGCTGGACATGGGTGACGCCGAGTTCCTTCAGATGGTCGATGCCGGTCTTCACACCGCTGAAGGTGGTGCCCGCTTCGACCATGCCGAGGAACTTGCCCTTGTTCGCGGCCGATACGCCGGAGTTGGCGCTGATCGTGAAATCGCGGACATGCGTCTCGTAGATGATCGCGTCTTCACGATTGGTCAGCGCTGGCCGGGCGGCCCAGCCGGTGGCGAGCGCGCTGGTGCTCATGTCCATCACGATGTTGTTGTTCGTGTTGGGTTCGACCATTTTGCCGTAGGGGTCGCGCACCGATACGCCGTTCACCAGGAAGGAATACTTCTTCAGGTGTTGGTTGCCGGCTACCGAGACCTGATAGACGTCGCTGTATCCGTTGAAGTCGGCGACCCGTTTCATCGGGTAGCTGACGCCATCGAGTACCAGCTTTACATCGGTCTTGTCGGGCGACCAGAGCGAGAACACTGTCTTCGTCGCAGACCATTCGGCGCCGAGCGTCGTGGCTTCCGAGGCCGGCAGCGTGCCGCAGCTGGCCACCGGGGTGGCAGTGATGGCCTTGGTGTCGCTGTAGAAATCGATCGTGTAGCTCTTCGGGCTCGTCACGGCGTAGTCGGTGGCCGGGAAGGCCTGCGTCCAGTCGCCGTAGCGGTCGATCTTGAAGCGCGCGCCGCCGCCACTGTCGCCGCCGGCGAAGTACTGGCAGGTCTGGTAGTGCGTGCCGCCCAGCGCCGTCATCTGGGTCTTGCCCCAGGCGTTCGCCGTGCCGCGGAAGTACCACTCCGGGGGGGCGGCGGGCGTGACCACCGCGAGGCTGCTGCTCCAGGGGGATACGTTACCGGCTGCGTCAAACGCCGCCACCGCGTAGCTGTAGGCGCTTGAAGCCGCTACGGTGGTGTCGGTGAACGATGGGGAGGTCGTGGTGCCGATCTGGGCGCCGTTGCGGGCGACCTTGTAGCCGGCCACACCCACGTTATCGGTCGAGGCTGTCCAGCTCAGCGCGACGCTGTTGTAGTTCACCGTGCTGCTGGTCGGCACCCCGGGCGTTGTCGGCGGCTGGGTATCCGGCGCACAGCTCGCCACGGGGGTAACGCTGATCGCGTGGGTGTCGCTGTAGAACTTGATCGTGTAGCTGGTGTTGGCCGACACGCCGTAGTCGGCGGACGGATAGGCCTCGGTCCAGGTGCCGGTTCGGTCGATCTTGAAGCGCGGGCCGCCGTTGGCGTCGCCGGTCGTGAAGCTCTGGCAGGTCTGGTAGAGCGTACCGCCCATGGCGGTCATCGCGGTGGTGCCCCAGGCGTTGGGGGTGCCGCGGAAGTACCAGTCTGCGCTGGCTGCGAAAGGTGCTGCCGCAGCGCTGAGCAGCAGCAACGTTCCAATGGGTCTCAACACAGTCATCTCCTCGTAGATGCGCCGCACCGGGTGGTGTGGCGTTCGCTGCGAACGCGGCGGCGCGGAACTTGGGGGGCGCCGCTGCGCGGGTGGGCGAAAAAAAAGCGGGGCGATCAAGTCGCCCCGCGTTTGCTGCTGAAACTGCTTTAGAACTTGAAGTTGCCGTCAGCGCGCGATGCGGTGCAGGGCGACACGGTCGTCGTCGTGAACTCGCGGTTGCCGCTGCTGGTGGTCTGGTTGCTTTCCCAGACGGTGGCGCCAGTGCTCGGGTTGTACTTCACGTACTTGTATTGCGTGGCGGCGCCGGCCGGCAGATTCACCGTGCCGGACCAGGTCGCGTTGGCACCCGTGCCCTGGATCGTCAGCGCGAACGAGGATGCCGGCGACCAGTTGCCGATGGCAGTCTGGTTGCCAACGACATACAGGTTCTGGCCGACCACCGTGTTGGCGTTGGCGATGCTGAAGGTCACTGCCACCGAAGTGCAACCGGTGCCGCCATTCGGCGTAGTGACCGACAGTGCCGGCGAGCTGTAGGCCGACGTGTTACCCGCGGCGTCATACGCCTGCACCGCATAGGTGTAGGTGGTGTTGGCGACTGCAGTGTTGTCGGTGTAGCTGGTGCTCGTCGTGGTGCCCAGCGCGGTGCCGTTACGTGCGACGCGATAGCCGGTGACAGCCACGTTGTCGGTCGAAGCGGTCCAGGTCAGCGGCACGCTGGTCGCGGTGACGGTGCCCTTGGCGAGGTTGGTCGGCACCGTCGGCGCTTGCGTGTCGCCACCACCAGACTTCCACACGGCGTAGTTGGCGCCGGAGGCAACCTGCGTCCAGGTGCCCGAAGGCGCCCAGCTGTTCGGGCCGATCTTCATCGCCAGCTGATAGTTCGTGCCAGTGATGATTGCCGCGTAGAGGCCGGTGACTGCCTGCTGGATCGAGACTGCGGAGGTCGAGGTGATACCGGCCGCCTTGCGTGCATCGATCAGCGCCTTGATGTCAGCCTTCAGGCCCCAGTTGTACACGTGCGGGTAGTACACCGTCGGCACGCCCGGGTGGGTCAGGATGTAGGCGTAGCCCTGCATCACCTTGTCGCACGGCACCGGCCAGTGGTTCTGGCCAACCGAGCACGATTCCGACGGGCCGGTATCGTGGTTGTCGACGAAGGTGATCATCTTCATTGGCCACCAGCCGATGCCGCCGGCCGGCTTGCTGCTGCTGTCCTTGAGGCGGTAGTACTCGTTCGCCGACAGCGCCTGGTTCAGCAGGCCCTTGGTCGTGAAGTCGAATGCGCCGCACTTGCCGCTCGAACCGTCGACGTAGTTCATCAGCAGTTGGCGATGGGCATCGACGTTGTTGTAGTCGAGGTTGGTCCACACTTCGCCGACGCAGAAGTCAGCCGCCATTGCATCCTGGTACATGCCGGCGTAGCTGGCGCCATAGCCCTTCGAATAGTCGAAGCGGATGCCGGTGAAGCCGGCACCTTTGAGGCGCGACGACAGCCAGGTCTTGATGTCGTTCTGGACGAAGGTCTGCGTATGGTCGATATCGCGTGCAGCGGCGTAGCCGTCACCAGTGTCGGCATTACCGCATTTGCCGGTCCACTCGTCACTATTGACGACGGCGCGGCAATCCCAGGTCGGGTTGGTGAAATCGGCCCACCCTGCAGTGCCGACACGATGGTTGATCACCACGTCGACAACGCTCTTGATGCCCTGTGCGTTCAGCGCCGAAGTCGCTGCGGTCAGCGCGGTCTCGGTGCCGTAGCTGGAGTTCAGCACGTTGAGCTGGCGCGGCAGATAGCCCTGCGTGGATGCCGCGTCCGAAGGCGGCGGGAACCAGACATGAGTAATCCCTAGCGCCTTCAGGTCGGCAGCCTTCGACTGCAGATCGGCATACCAGCTGCCGTTGGCGGAATTCCAGTGGAAACCCTGGAACAGGATCGCCGAGCTGGCCTTGTCCTGTTCGGTGGCGGCCTGTGCGGAGGAAAGGCAGGCCAATGCACTGCTGACTGCAAGCGCCGTGAGGGCGACGCGGTGATGCACCTTCATGGGTAAGTCTCCTTCGTGTGTGACAAGAGCCCGAACGTCATGCGTCTTGCGCGAGGCACAAGGTGCCGGGGGCGCGCGGCGGACGCTGACGTCGGCCTGGTATTGGGCTGCGCGACATTGGCGCAGCCTCGTTAATGCAAGTTTCAATGGCCCGGGCGGGGCAGGCGCTACACCCGGGCCGCGCCGCTTACTGCTTCCAGACGGCGTAGTTGGTGCCGGAGGTCAGCAGCGTCCAGCCCGTGCCGGGCGACCAGCTGTTCGGGCCGATCTTCATCGCAAGCTTGCCGGTGGTGCCGGTGATGATTGCGGCGTAGAGGCCGGTGGTGGCCTGCTGGATCGAGACGGCCGACGTCGACGTCACACCGGCGGCGGTGCGGGCCTGGATCAGCGACTTGATGCCGGCGCGCAGGTTCCAGTTGTAGACGTGCGGGTAGTAGACCGTCGGGATGCCCGGGTGGGTCAGGATGTAGGCGTAACCCTGCATCACCGAACCGGCCGGAACCGGCCAGTGGTTTTGACCGGTGGTGCTGGTTTCCGACGGGCCGGTGTCGTGGTTGTCCACGAAGGTCACGGACATCTGGCCCCACCAGCCGATCGCACCGGCCGGCTTGCCTGCGCTGTCCTTCAGGCGCCAGTAATCATTGTTGTTGAGCACCTGCACCAGCAGGCCGTGGGTGGTGAAGTCGAACGCCGCGCAGGTGTTGCCGGTGCCGTTGATGTAGTTCATCAACACTTGGCGATGCGCGTCGACGTTGTTGTAGTCCAGGTTGGTCCACACTTCGCCAACGCAGAAGTCGGGCGCGAAGGCGTCGTGATAGAGCTTGGCGTAGCTGGGGGCGTAGCCCTTCGAGTAGTCATAGCGAATACCGGTGAAGCCGTCGGCCTTCAGCTTGGCCATCCAGGCCTTGATGTCGGTCTGCACAAAAGCCTGGCTGTGGTCGACGTCGCGTGCGGATGCGTAGCCGTCACCCGAATCTGCGTTGCCGCACTTGCCGGTCCACTCGTCGTTGTTGACGACCGCGCGGCAATCCCAGGTGGGGTTCGTGAAGTCGGCCCAGTTCGCCGTACCGACACGATGGTTGATCACGATGTCGGCGATCGACTTGATGCCCTGGCCTTTGAGTGCGTTGACGGCATTCTTCAGATCGGTCTCGGTGCCGTACTTGTTGCTCAGGATGTTGAGCTGGCGCGGCAGGTAGCCGTTCGCGTCAGCCGAGTCCGATGCCGGCGGGAACCAGACGTGGGTGATGCCCAGGTCCTTGAGGTCGGCAGCCTTGCCGCCGAGCGTCTGCAGCCAGTTCGGGCCGGTGTAATTGGGGGAGTTCCAGTGAAAACCTTGCAGCAGGATTGCTTTGCTGGCGCCAGCCTGTTGGGTTGCGGCGGTGGCGGAAGAGGTGGCAAACGCACCGGCGAGCGCGAGCGCAACGCCCAGTACGCGGAATTGCTGTTGCATCCAAATCTCCTTTGGTGTCGATTGTTTCGACGGCAGCGGGCGGGCGTTGTCGCCTTGACCGCATGCACGCCTGTGGATTCGGGCTGTGCGGCATTGGCACAACCTCGTCATGCAACACTGCGGGCGAACCAAATCGCCTGCAGCGGGTCGGTTATTCAGGGTGTCGGTCTGGTGGCGGTGCGTGGCCCGGAATGGGCGGCACGGCCGAGCTGCACGGTTGCAGCAAGACGCTGATGGCGGGTGGGCTGATGCGACGGCCCATGCATGGCCGACTGCGTCGCGCGGTAACGCTCAAGCAACATTGATGACACTCCGACTTGTTGCCGGCCCTGTCTGGTATCCGCACTCACGTCGCGCAGCCGGGCTCTTGGAGCCTGACCCGTGTGTGCAAACAGGGCATCGGGTGACAGCCCTCACGGGAGCCGTCTTTATGGTCTCATTAGTAAATATCGTAAATCCGAAAAAAGCAAGTAAATTCCTTTGTCATATCTGCGCACTTGTGGCGGCTTGGTTTGACTGGGCCGGTGTGCCAGCGCCTTTAAGGCAGCTAAGATCCGCCCTGGCTGTCCGTCGTTTGTCGCGCTAACGGAGACGCATGACCCTAATTTTCATGGCCCTGCTGCCCTGGTGTGCTGCACTGCTGGTGTCGCGTCTGCGCAACGGTGGCGCCGCCTTTGCACTGGCAGCATCGTCCGCTGTGGCGCTGCTGGCCCTCTTGGCAAAGACAGCTCCCGGGGTGCTTGCCGGCGCCCCGCTCAAGGTGGCCATCGAGTGGCTGCCTGCACTGGGCGTATCGGCGACCTTGCGGCTCGACGCCCTGGCATGGCTTTTCGCAGCGCTGGTGTGCGGCATCGGCGCGCTGGTCATGCTCTACGCCCGCTACTACCTTGCCGGTGACACACGCCTGCCGCGGTTCTTTGCGTTGCTGTGCGCGTTCATGGGGGCGATGCTGGGCGTCGTCCTGGCTGGCGACCTCGTGTTGCTGGCGTTGTTCTGGGAACTGACCAGCGTAGCGTCGTTCCTGTTGATTGCCTTCAATGCGCCCGATCGAGGCGCGGTCCGGGGCGCGCGGGTTTCCCTGTCGGTCACGGCGCTTGGCGGCGTGGCATTGATGGCCGGCGTCGTGCTGATCGGGCGTGTGGTCGGCAGCTACGACCTCGACATCGTGCTGCGCAGCGGCGAACTGTTGCGGGCCGATGCTGCCTATCCGTGGATCCTCACCTGTGTGCTGCTGGCCGCATTCACCAAATCGGCGCAGTTTCCATTCCAGTTCTGGCTGGCGCGCGCGATGGCGGCGCCGACGCCAGTCTCGGCTTATCTGCATTCGGCCACGCTCGTAAAGGCCGGGATCTTCCTGCTTTTGCGCTTCTATCCGGCGCTGGCCGGCACGGAGGCTTGGTTTTTCGCTGTGAGTACGGTTGGCGCGACCACCTTGTTGCTGGGCGGCGTGGCTGCTGTCTTCCAGCATGACCTGAAGGGTCTGCTGGCGTATTCGACGATCAGCCATCTCGGACTCATCACCTTGTTGATCGGTTTTTCGGCCGATACCGCGATCGTTGCGGCGGTGTTCCATGTGATCAACCACGCGACCTTCAAGGCCTCGCTGTTCATGGCCGCAGGCATCGTGGATCACGAGTGCGGCACGCGCGATCTGCGCAAAGTGAACGGCCTTTGGCGCTACATGCCGCTTACCGGCTCGCTGGCCATCGTCGCTGCGGCTGCCATGGCGGGCGTGCCTTTGCTCAACGGCTTCCTCTCGAAGGAGATGTTCTTTGGCGAGGCGTTGGCACTGGAAGGGCATGACCCCGTCGCCTTCTTCGCGCCACTGGCGGCGCTGCTGGCAGGGGCGGCCGGGGTGGCCTACTCATCTCGCTTCATCCACGATGTTTTCTTCAACGGCGAGCCGGTCGGCCTGCCGCGCACGCCGCACGAACCGCCGCTCTGGATGGCGCTGCCGGTCGCCATCCTCGTGGTGATCTGCGTCGCAGTCGGGTTTATGCCGCAACCCATCCTCGGCCAGCCGCTGGCTGCCGCCGCACGAGCTGCAATTGGTGGCTCGCTTCCCGAGTACTCGCTTGCGCTGTGGCATGGTTTCAACGCACCCCTGGCGATGAGCGCAGTGGCGCTGATTGCGGGCGTCGCGATCTACGCTGGCTTGATGCGTGGGCGCTGGTTGCATGGCCAGGCTAACCCGACGCCGACCGGTTACCTCGCTTTTGAGCGCACCTTGCTGGCGTTTGCGCGCAGTGGGCGGATGTTGGTGCGGCAAATGCGGGGCGACCGCCTGCGCCTGCAGATGGCCATCCTGGCGTTCGCCGCGGTGCTCGCGGCAGCTTTACCGCTGGTTTCAGGCGGTTTCGTTGCGCACTGGCCGGCCTTTTCCGGGGTGACCGTGACAGGCGCGTGGATGATCTGGACGGTCGGAATCGTTTTCGCGGTTGCTTCGGTGAGTACCCGAGTGCGGCCGGTCACGGTATTGCTGTTCTTGGGGGCGGTGGGCCTGGCTGTTGCGATTGCCTTTGCGGGCTTGTCGGCCCCTGATCTGGCGCTGACTCAATTGTTCGTTGAAGTCGCGACGGTGCTCTTACTGCTGCTGGCTCTCGAACGCTTGCCGGTCGAGGCGCCAAGAGTGCGCCGACTCGCCGTGCGGATGCGCTACATCGCCTTGGCCGTGGCCGGCGGCGGCGGCGCTGGGTGGCTGGCGTGGGAAGCGATGCAGCGCAAGCCCGAGGTCATATCCGACTATCACCTGACGCACGCCGTGAGCGGGGCTGGTGGCACCAACGCGGTCAACGTGATCATCGTTGACTTCCGTGGCTTCGACACCCTGGGTGAGATCACCGTTCTGGCCGCAGCGGCGCTGATCGTGTGGGCCTTCCTGGCTCGCGAGCGGGCTGGCGTGCTGGGGCGTTTCCGCGGCTCATTCATGTTGCCGCTGGCAGTTCGGCTGCTCATGCCCTGCGTGGGCCTTGTTGCTGCCTACCTGTACCTGCGGGGCCACAACCTGCCTGGCGGTGGCTTCGTGGCCGGTTTGCTGTTGGCCATCGGCTTGGTGCTTGAGGCGCTTGCCCTCGGAACCTGGCGCTCGCCGCACGCACGGCCGGTGCGCTGGTTGGCGTCCGGTCTGGCGATCGCGGGGCTGACCGGCGCGGCGAGTTTGCTGGTGGGCTATCCCTTCCTCACCAGCGCCTTTGGCCACCCGGTGTTGCCCTGGGTGGGCGAGGTTCCGCTTGCGAGCGCGGCAGCCTTCGATCTGGGGGTCATGGCTGTGGTGGTCGGCGCCACGCTGATGTTGATCCTGGCCTTTGCCTTTGGCCGCAAGGAGTCCGCCCGATGACGCTTGAACTGATGCTTGCATCGGCAATCGCCGTGCTGGTCGCGTGCGCGCTGTATTGCCTGATGCGTGGCCGGGTGTTCGACATGATCGTGGGCATCACGCTGCTGTCCTACGGTGTGAACCTGTTCCTCTTTGCCATGGGGCGTCCGGCAGCCAACAAGCCGCCGATCGTGCCGGGGCAGGGCGCCGTCACCCTGAGCGCGCATGTCGATCCGCTGCCACAGGCTTTGGTGCTGACAGCCATCGTGATCGGGTTTGCGATGACCGCGTTGGTCGTGGCGCTCGCCATCAAACGCGCGCGGCCCAGTGCCGACGCGGCGGAGGGCTGAGCCGGTGGCGTTTCTTTCCAGCGCCCATCTCACGATTGCGCCGGTCGCGTTGCCGCTGTTGTCGGCGATCCTGACACTCGCGCTGCCGCGTTTCGGCCGCACTTTGAGTGTGCTTGGTGCGCTGGCAACGCTCGCTGCCGCCATGGCGCTCGTCACCCAGGCAGCATCCGGCAACGATGCGGTCTATCTGTTGGGCAACTGGCAAGCGCCATTCGGCATCGCGTTGCTCGCGGATCGGCTGAGCGCATGGGCCGTGCTGGCTACAGCGTGGGTGCTCTTTGGCGTGCTGGTGTTCATCGTCGGGGGAGACCAGGACCGCGCCGCGTTTACACACCCCTTGTTCCATGTGCTGTGGATGGGTGTCAACGGGGCTTTCCTGACTGCTGACGTCTTCAACCTCTTCGTGTTTTTCGAGGTCATGCTTGTTGGGTCGTACGGCTTGGCTCTGCTGGGTGCGGGGCCGCGCGAAGCGGCCGCGACCTTGCGTTACGTCGCGATCAATCTGGCCGGATCCGCGCTGTTCCTGATCGCTGCGGGCTTGCTCTACGGCGTTGCGGGGAGTTTGTCCTTTGCCGATCTAGCTCAGCGTTTGCCGGCACTTGCGCCGGCCGACCAGCCGCTCGCGCGCGCCGGTGCGGGTCTGTTGGCGGTGGTATTTCTGCTCAAGGCCGCGGCGCTGCCGCTCAGCGCCTGGCTTCCGCAAACCTATGGCCGGATCTCGCCGGTATCGGCGGCGGCGTTTACCTTGCTGACCAAGCTCGGCGCCTATTCGCTACTTCGCATAACGTCGCTCTGGGGTCCGGCGCTTGACGACGGTAGCTTTTCGAACTGCGTGCTGCTCGCCGGTGTTGGCACGATGCTGTTGGCGGGTTTTGGCGCGCTTGCGAGCCTCTCGCTCACTCAAGTCGCTACATGGGGTGTCCTTGGGTCGAGTGGGTTCTTGCTGATTGTCTTCAACGTCGGATCCTTGCAAACGCTTGCGGCAGGGTTGATGTACTTGCCTGCGAGCGCGGCCAGTGCCAGTGCGTTGTACTTGGTGGCGGATCTGCACGCCCGCGGCCGTCTCGGCAACGCAAAACTCTGGTTGCTCGCCGCTGCCGTGTGCGCTGGTGGGCTGCCGCCGGCCGCGTCGTTCCTTGCAAAGATCCAGGCGCTGCATGGGTTGCTGGCGTCCTCCGCCTTCGCGTGGGTTACGGTCGCGTTGCTGCTGGCCAGTCTCATGCTGGTGATCGGTTTTGCCCGCGCCGGCCTGAGGGCTGCAGGTGCGGTGGGCGGGCCGGCGCACTGCGTCGAACGTCTAGCCTTGCTCTGGCTGTGTGGCGGTGTGGTGGCGCTCACCGTCTTTGCTGCGCCGGTGCAGCGATATGCCTTGGCCGCGGCAGCGGGGCTTGCCAGCCCGAACGCCTATGTTCGCGCTGTGCTTGGTGCCCGCCCCGTCGGGGTGATGCCGTGACGGCCCGGCGCGTGTCGATCGCGTGGGTGATCGGCCTCTGGGCCGGCTGGCTGTTGCTGCAAGGCGATGCCTCCGTTGGCAACATGTTGCTCGGCCTTCCCTTGGCCTACCTGATTGCGTATTGGCTTGCCCCCAAGCGTGCGCTTCAATCGCACATTCGGATCGTGCCCGTCATTCGGTTGATAGGTCGCGTGGCGTGGGACATTCCGGCGTCGAATCTCGCCGTGGCTTGGCTGGTCCTGACGCGCCCAGACCACCTGAAGCCCGCGTGGATCAGCGTGCCGCTCGCGTTGCCGGACGACGTGCGGGTGCAGGCATTGGCAGCGATCGTGTCGCTAACGCCGGGAACTCTGTCGGTCGACTACGATGTCAAGACGGCGCGGCTCCAGGTGCATGTGCTGGATACCGACGACGCAGAAGCCGTGGCTCAGACGATCAAGACGCGCTATGAATCCTTGCTGTTGGAGATCTACGCATGACCGCACAGGTTCTGCCGTTCGCCGCGCTTGCCTATCTGCTTGCCCTGCTGCTCTGCGGTGTCCGCCTTCTGCGCGGGCCTGCGGCACACGACCGCGTGTTGGCACTTGATACGCTTTACGTTGTGGCGCTGTCGCTGATTGCAGTGCTCGGCATGAGCTCGGGCAATCCGTTCAATTTCGAGGGCATGCTCGCCATCGCAATGCTTGGCTTTGTCGGCACCGTGACGGCGGCCCGTTATCTGATTCGTTCGCGGGGAGGGCGCGATGCCGATCTGGGCTGATGCTATCGTCGCCGTGCTGTTGGTGGTGGGCGGCTTCGCTGCCTTGGTTGGGGCCTGGGGCCTCGTGCGGCTACCCGAATTCATGCTGCGGCTGCATGCGCCAACGAAGGCGGCCACGCTTGGTGCCGGTTGCGCGTTGGCTGCGCTGGCAATCCACTTTTACTTCCTTGATGGCCCGCTCAGCCTGCGCTACCTGATACCGCTTGGCTTTGTCTTCATCACAGCGCCGGTCAGCGCTCACATGCTGGCGCGTGCGGCTTCGGCCGACTCCAGGCGCGACGACGCGTGACCGCCTAACGCCCCGCCGCGGCGTAAGCCCGCGCTATCGACGCGTCTACGACGTCATACAGCGGCCGCATCATCGGCTTCAAGTCGCGTTTGATCACGGCCGGCCGCAGGTATGACGGCACGCGTTTGCCGCGGTGTTCGATCGGTCCGCCGATCTGGCGGATATCGAAACCAATCCGCGCGAAGTGCATCGCCAGCCGAGGCTCGGTCAGCACGAACAAGTGGTCGATGCCTTCCCGCAGCGAAATGACGACGCACGCGAGGTACAGACTCACCGGGATAAATGGGAAGCGAGGCGTTGCGCCGCCCGAGCGGAAGTCGTCGTCACTGATCGACACCGGCTTGTCCTGCTCATCTTTCCGGCGCCGGAAGTCGGAGACCACGGCCAATCTGGACACCTCGGCAATCGCCGAGCGGGGGAGTTCTGCCGGATCGATCACCGAGCGATCGAGCGTCGCGGCACAGTATTTCTCGAACGGGAGCGGCGCTGTCGGATCGTCCGGATTGGCCAGGATCATCCGAGTGCAGCCAACCGGCCGCGCATGCTCGCCGCGCGTCCGCAGTACGCAATGCAGGGACTGGGCGTCGTAGTCATCCGTCTCCTCACGGTTCGCCCGCTCGTCCTCGAAGTGCAGATCCTTGCAATACACCTCATGGCGAACGTAAAACGCCTCATGCCGAACCGCGTCGTCGAGCGCCGGAACGATCTCGAAATACTTGCTGAAGCTATCACCCAGATTGCCTGGAACCAGTTCGGCTGACATCTTTGTCTCCGTGCCTGCGGAAGCTCTGTTGTGCCAATCGCCGGGCGTATTGCCTTAATGCGCCGCTAACGTGAGGCTATGATGACGTGAGCGCCTATGTGCTTGCCGGCCTGTGCGGCTGATTACTTGAGGAGCGTCAGAAATGAATCAAAGTATGGCGTCAGGTTTTGATTACGACAACGCGTTCTCGCGCAACCTCGGCTGGACGACCGAAGCCGAGCAGGCTCGGTTGCGTAACGCGCGCGTTGCCGTCGCGGGTCTCGGGGGGGTCGGAGGCTTCCACGTCACGACGCTCGCGCGTCTTGGGGTCGGCAAGTTCTCGATCGCTGATTTCGACGCCTTCGACTACCCGAACTTCAACCGTCAAGCCGGTGCCATGGTCAGCACCGTTGGCAAGCAAAAAGCGGAAGTCATCACTGCGATGACCAAGGACATCAATCCTGAGGCCGACATCCGCGTGTTTCCGAAGGGCGTCGATGAGTCGAACATCGAGGCCTTTCTGGACGGGGCATCGGTCTATGTCGATGGCCTCGACTTCTTTGCCTTCAAGGCTCGCCAGCTCGCTTTCGCGACTTGCCACCGGCTCGGCATACCGGCAGTGACTGCTGCTCCGCTCGGGATGGGAACCTCAGTGCTGGTGTTCTTGCCGGGTGGCATGAGTTTTGAGGACTATTTTGGCTTCGAGGGGCGATCCGACACTGAAAAGGCGCTTCGCTTCCTGGTTGGGCTTGCCCCTCGTCGTTTGCACAACGACTACCTGGTTGAGCCGAACCGTATCAGTCTCAAGGATCGCAAAGGGCCGTCCACCGTCATGGGTTGCATGCTGTGCGCTGGCGCCGCTGCAACCGAGACACTCAAGCTGATCCTCAATCGCGGCGGCGTCCGCGGCGCGCCGTGGGGTTATCACTTCGATGCCTACACCAACCGCTTGGTGCGCACCTGGCGACCCGGTGGGCATCGGAATCCCTTGCAGCGCTTGGCGATCCGCATCGGCGCGCGCATGTTGGCCAAGTCCGCTTAGCCTGCGATCCGGTGGGTGTCGGCAGGCCTTACAGCCACCGGATTTGAACTTGAGCGTGATCTGTCGAGCGCGGTTTTTGAGCTCTCTAAGTGTTTGATAAATCAAAGAATCGCAAGATCGGCTAAAACGTGGCACACCGGTTGCTTATAGCTCTACGACGGGCGAACTGGCCCCGATCGATAGAGATAACTGAAAGGAAGCAACCGTGAAACTGACTAAGCTCTCAAAGATTGCTGCGTCGTTGGTGCTCGTCGGTGCGGCTGCGCAAGCGGTCGCGGGTCCGGTGTACATCAACCGTGGTGCAAGCATCTTCGGTGACGGCAAAACCGGTGAAATCACTCAACTCGGTCTGACGGGTAGCCTTGCTACCTCGATTTACGAGCCGGTGGTTCCTGGCGGCCCGATCGGCCCCGGCGCCAAGATTTACGATACGAACATCAAGTCGATTCTGAATAGCTTCGGTGTTGTGGGTACGACGACCGCGGCTTCGATCAACGGCACCCCGGGTGTCAAGATCACTGATACTGCATCTTCTGGCCAGCGCAATATTGATGCGCTCAACCCGCTTGATCCGCTGACGGATGACACCGAGGGTTTCAACACCCCGGGTGGTTGGGGCATGAGCTTCAACTACTACTTCACCGGTGGCATTAGCGCTGGCGGTACGCCGTATTTCAACGGTGGTTATTTCGACCTCTTCTACGTCAGTGGCGATGCCAACAATGGCAAGCAGCTTCTGCACATGAAGGTGAATGGTTCGGATATCGCTGCGGCTAACTTGGATGTGATGGGCACCTTTACGTTCGACTTCAATGGTGATGGCGACATCACCGATGCGAACGAAACTGCTGATCCGTTTGTGGCTGGTTTCTGGAACGACATTCTGTCGGGCAAGACCTTTGCGGAGGTTGAAGGTGACAAGGGTGTGCTGTCTTGGACGCTCGACACGAACGTTGATCCGCCGCTGCCGACCCCGTCGCAGCTGCGTGCCTTCGTTGGTGCCGATGGGAAAACCCGCTACGTTCGCCAGTCGCAACTCGACTCGTCGATCGACTTCGAAGTTCCGGAGCCGGGCACCCTGTCGCTGCTGGGTCTGAGCATGCTCGGGCTGGCTGCCGGTGCACGTCGGAAGATGAAGTAACAAGTAGCTTCGCATC
The DNA here is from genome assembly GCF_013184235.1 of Niveibacterium sp. COAC-50. Classification (NCBI taxonomy): domain Bacteria; kingdom Pseudomonadati; phylum Pseudomonadota; class Betaproteobacteria; order Rhodocyclales; family Rhodocyclaceae; genus Niveibacterium; species Niveibacterium sp. COAC-50. The sequence goes on along the minus strand of NZ_JABCJM010000006.1, from coordinate 192,457 downwards.
AAGCAAAGCGGAACGGCCCGAAAGGGCCGTTCCGCTTTTTTGCGGTCGACAAACTGAACCGTGTCATTTTTGGCGCATCCACTGGCGGGGCTCGCGTACCATCGTCCAGGCGTTTGCGTGTTTGTGCTCGTTCATTGGGGGGTCGTCATGGCTCGCGGTACTCTTGTCAAAGCGTCTTGGTTTGCATGTGTTGTGTCCGCTCTTGCGTTGTTCGTCAGCGGGTGTGCTACTCAGTACCCGCCAGCGCCAAGCGGCGCTGTGGCCTCGGACTACAACTATCTGATCGGTGCTGGCGACATGCTGAGCGTTGTCGTGTGGCGCAACCCGGAGTTGTCGATGGGGGTTCCTGTTCGGCCTGATGGCAAGATCACGACCCCGCTGGTTGAGGATCTGCCTGCAATGGGCAAGGATCCCTCAACGCTTGCTCGTGACATCGAGAAGCAGCTAGCCAAGTACATTCGGGATCCGATTGTCACCGTTGTGGTGACGGGTTTTGTCGGGCCCTACAGCGAGCAGATCCGGGTTGTCGGCGAGGCGGCCAAGCCGCAGATCCTCCCGTACAAACAGAAGATGAGTCTTCTTGACGTCATGATCGCCGTGGGCGGTATCACTGACTTCGCGGACGGCAACAAGGCAAGCATTTTGCGCACTGCCGAAGGTGGCAAGCAGTACAGCGTTCGCTTGAAGGATCTGCTCAAGCGTGGCGACGTTTCCGCGAACGTGGATATGCGCCCGGGTGACGTTCTGATCATTCCCCAAGGCTGGTTCTAAGCACGTCTCGCGCTCATTCGACAGGTCGTACAAATTGGAAGAACTTCTCGCAAGTGCAATAGCTCACGCCCGCGGAATGTGGCGGTATCGCTGGTGGGGCTTGCTCGCGGCCTGGATCGGCGGTGTCGTACTGGCCGTGGTGGTGATGCTGATCCCCGACAAATACGAGGCACGCGCTCGCGTGTTCGTCGACACACAGTCGGTGTTGAAACCGCTCATGCAAGGTTTGGCGGTCCCAACCAACGTTGAGCAGCAGGTCACGATTCTGAGTCGGACGCTGATTAGCCGACCCAACGTTGAGAAGCTGATCCGGATGGCGGACCTTGATCTGGACGTCAAGACCCGTGAGCAACGTGAGGTGTTGATCGATGACCTGATCAAACGTCTTCAGGTCACCGGGGCCGGTCGCGACGATCTTTTTGTGCTCACCTTTAAGGACACAAATCCGGAACGCGCGAAGCGCGTTGTGCAAGCGTTGGTTTCGATCTTCGTCGAATCCGGTCTTGGCGATAAGCGTAAGGATTCCGATGAGGCGCGCCGCTTCATCGAAGAGCAGATCAAGAGTTACGAAACGAAACTGGCTGACGCCGAGAATCGCCTGAAGGAATTCAAGCTCAAGAACCTTGCGTTGTTTGGAGACTCCGGAAAAGACGCTGTTTCGCAGATTGGCGATCTAACAGCCAAGCTCAATCAGGCCAAGCTCGAACTTCGCGAGGTTCAGAACTCGCGCGATGCGCTCAAGCGTCAGCTCGCAGGCGAAGACCCGGTTTTCCTGCCTGATAGCGGCCAGGCCTCGGCCGGTAGCATCTCCATCCCGGAGATCGACGGTCGTATCGACGCCATGAAGAAACAACTGGATGCACTGCTCCAGCGCTACACCGACCAACATCCAGACGTCGTCGGGACGCGTCGGGTCATCGAGCAGCTTGAGGCGCAGAAGAAGCAAGAGGTGGAGTCACGTCGCAAGAGCGGTGGCATGTCTGGTTCGCTTGGGGCTAACCCCGTTTATCAGCAGCTCAAGCTATCGTTGAGCGAGGCGGAGGCAAACGTGGCTTCGCTGCAGACGCGCGTTGCTGAGTACGAAGCGCGCCTCGGTGCCATGCGCGGCTCGCAGCGCATGCTGCCCGAGATGGAGGCCGAGTTCGCGCAACTTAACCGTGACTACGAGATCAACAAGAAGAACTACGAGAGTTTGGTCTCTCGTCGTGAGGCAGCCAACATGTCGGTGGAGATGGATGCCTCGTCCGGTGTGGCCGAATTCCGCTTGATCGATCCCCCGTCTGTCCCAAGCAAGCCCGCGGCGCCGAATCGTGCCCTCTTGATGCCAGCTTCGGGTCTGGTATCGCTCGCGATCGGGCTGCTCGTTGCGTTCCTTGTGTTCCAGGTCCGTCCGATCTTCTTTGACGGCCGTGCCTTGCGTGACGTGACGGGGCTCCCGGTACTGGGCGTCGTTACGATGATCGACACCCCGGTACGGGCGAAGCGCGAACGCATGCAATCCATTTACTTTGCTGGTGGCCTTTTGTCGCTCGTCGGTGTTTTTGCGCTGATGACGGCGGTTCTGGCGCTTCGGGCATTCGGTCTTTAAAGGGGCTGCTATGAGCATCATTGAAAAAGCAGTCGAGCGTCTCGATCAGCTCAAGCGAGCCGGTCTTGATGTAGGGGACGATGCCGTGGCGCGGCCAGAGGCCCCGGTCGCGCAGCCGAGTGTGGTTGCTTCGGCAGCGACTCAACTGCCGCCGACGCCAGTGCCGGTGCCCGAGGCCGAACCGGCGCGCGAACGCCGCACGGTGCACATCGACCTGGACCGACTTGGCGCGCTTGGTTTCGTGTCGCCGTCCAAACCGAACAGCCCTATTGCCGAGCAATACCGGATCATCAAACGCCCAGTGCTGCGCAACGCGCAGGGCAAGGGTGCCGCTCCGATCGAGAACGGCAATCTGATCATGGTGACGAGTTCGGTGCCGGGTGAAGGTAAGAGCTTCTCGGCTATCAACCTCGCGATATCGATGGCCATGGAACTCGACCACACCGTGCTGCTGGTCGACGCCGACGTTTCAAAGCCGTCGGTTCTGGCTGCACTGGGCCTGCCAGCCTCGTCGGGCATGATGGATGTGCTCCAAGGGCATGAGTCTTCGATCGGCGACGTGATGCTGCATACGAACATCGCGAAGCTCACGATTCTGCCTGCTGGCCGGCCGCAGCAGCGCGCAACCGAAATGCTCGCCAGCGATGCCATGAACGCGCTGCTCGAAGAACTTGCGACACGCTACAAGGACCGAATCGTCATCTTCGACTCGCCGCCGGTTCTGGTAACGACCGAAGCGCGCGCGTTGGCCACGCATATGGGACAAGTGATTGTCGTGGTGGAGTCCGAGCGCAGCACGCATGCAATGGTCAAGCAGTCGCTGGCGACGCTGGAGGCGTGTCCGGTCAAGTTGATGCTGCTGAACAAGGTTCGTCAGCAATCGTCGTCGGGTCACTACGGTGTCTACGGCTATGGATACGGCTATGGCTACGGCAAAAATGAGGCTGGCTCGTAAGCCGCTTTCGCTGTGTGTCCTGGCAGCCTTTGTGGGTGCCGTTCCCGCCATGGCGGTGGCGGACTATGCATCCACAGGGCTGTTCAATGCTGCGACCCCCCAGGGCGGGGGCTTTGCAGGGGAAGGGCCGTCGAACAACTGGCGGATCGAGCCGACACTGGGCGTGGGGCTGACTTGGTCCGACAACGTTCGCTTGTCCAACGAAGGCAAGCACGTCGCGGATTGGTCTTTGCGCGTCGAGCCGGGCTTTGCGACCAGTGGCCGTACCAGCCGTTCTTACGGCTCGTTCCGCGCAAGCGTGAATGCGAACGTCTATGCGAGCGAAGATTCGCTCAACCGGACGAACCTGAACATGTATGGCACCGGTACGGTCGATTTGTATGAGCGGAAACTGCTGCTCGACGCGAGTGCAACTGCAAGTCAGGAGCAAATCACAACGCTTGGGGCGCCGGCAGGGGGCGCAGCCTACAACCCGAACAACGCAACGCAACTCACGACGTTTTCGCTGAGCCCGTACTTTCGTTGGCAGTGGGGCGCGCGTGAGAACGGCGAGATCCGATACCGCGCCACGTTGAGCGATTCGTCGAACAGTTTTCTAAACAACAGCTTGCGCCAGGATTTAAGTCTTGTGGTCGGAAATGGTGCAAGCCCTGATCCTCTCGGCTGGTTTTTGACAGGGAATCACTCCGTTACTCGCTACGACGCAGCGAATGACTCAAAGATGTCTGACGCGAGGTTGTACGGCATCTACGCACTTGACGCTCTGTTCAAGCTGCGAGCAGATGTTGGTTACGAGCGGAACAACTTTGTGTCTTTCGGCGGTGAGGAGCAGAAGATTTACGGCGCCGGCTTTGAATGGACCCCGTCGCCGCGAACGCGAGTCGCAGGTATGACCGAGAAGAGGTTTTTCGGGAACGGTTACAACTACGAAATCAACTGGCGCGGCCCGCTTAGCGCGATTTCTGCGACGTTTGTTCGCGACGTCACCACGACGTCTTCGACTTTGAGCGGGGGGCAGCTTCTCGGATTGTTGATCGCCTATGCGGATTCCTATGCAAAGGAGGTCGAGGATCCTGCTGAGCGTTTGCGGCGGGCTGCGAAGGTTTGGGTCGATCGAGGATTGCCGACGGAAATTGGCGCCAGTACAACGTTTGTGACTCGTAGTTATTATCTAGAAAAGCGCGCGCAGATAAGCGCTGCAACCAATGGTGCGCGCAACGGTCTTGCGTTGTCACTTATCTATACCGATCGGCGTCGCCTCGTGGATCCCGCGCTGCTCGTGCCGGGTGATCAGTTGGCGAACTTCGATGTCGTTGAAGACATGGGTGGAACGCTGGTGTTCAACCATCGCTTAACGCCAATCAGCAATCTCACCGCCTTGCTTGGGGCGAGCCGTTCAAACGGCGAGACCTTGGGTTTGACGACGACAACACGGCGCCGCGACGCGTCCCTGTCGGGCAGCACCTCGTTCGGCCAGAGCATCATCGGATCGGTGAGCTATCGATACCAAGCGAGCCGTGGTGCCTCCAGCTACGACGAGAACTCGGTCGCCGCGACGCTCGGCATGCGTTTCTGAGGTTTTATGTACGAGTCCTTTTACGGCTTTACTTCAAAGCCGTTCCAGCTTAACCCCGACCCGTCGTTCTACTACGGTAGCCGTGGGCATCGCCGTGCGATGGCCTATCTCGAATACGGGCTGCATCAGAGCGAGGGGTTCATCGTTATTACCGGGGACGTCGGTGCCGGCAAGACGACGCTTGTCCGCAGCTTGTTGCAGCGGCTTGATTCCAGCAAGGTTGTTGCTGCCCATCTGGTGAGTACGCAGATCGATGCGGACGACATCCTTCGTCTCGTTGCGGCGGCGTTCGGGCTCCCAGCGAAGAACGTCGAGAAGGCAGACCTGCTGCTGCAACTCGAGACTTTTCTCGTCAAGCTCACCGCTGCGGGCAAACGTGCGCTGTTGATCGTCGACGAGGCGCAGAACCTCACTCCGCGAGCGGTCGAGGAACTCCGGATGCTCTCCAATTTCCAGTTGGAGGATCACGCGCTTCTGCAGAGTTTTCTGGTTGGCCAGCCCGAGTTCCGCCAGACGATGCAAAGCGAGCACATGCAGCAACTGCGGCAACGCGTGATCGCCTCGTACCACCTCGGGCCGCTGGATCTGGCGGAAACCCGGGCCTACGTTGAACACCGGCTCGGCTGCGTTGGCTGGAAGGGGGATCCCCGCATCGAGGTCAGCGCATTCGACGTGATTCATGCAGCCTCCGGTGGTATTCCTCGGCGGATCAATACGCTCTGCGATCGCGTGCTGCTGGCAGGCTTTCTTTCGGAGAAGCATGGGCTTACGGCAAGCGATGTCGACAACGTTGTGACCGAGATGCGTGAAGAGTCAGGGCCTGAGCGCTCGGTTACGCCGATCAATGCCATGCCAGGCCTCGATTCGTCTGCGCTGGCGAGGTTGATGGCTGATCCGGCCGCTGCACGGCGGCTGGCAGAGGTGGCTGCCGGCTATCAGGCGTCGCGCCTTGAAGCGCGTGTAGAGCAGCTCGAAAAGGTCATTTGTGCACTGTTGGGGTTGAGTGCCAACACCACGGACGGTGCGGATCAAGACAAGGAACGCCGGCATGCCGGTTGAAGGAGCCCGGATGAAACCGGTTATTTGCGTGGTGGGCGCGCGCCCTAACTACATGAAGATGGCGCCGATCGTCAAAGCGTTTGCGGCGCACCAGCCCCCTCTGCCGTATCTGTTGGTTCATACGGGGCAGCATTACGACCACGCCATGAACGCCAAACTCTTTGGCGATCTGAAGCTGCCCGATCCCGACGTGAACCTGGAGGTGGGGTCGGCTTCGCACGCGGTGCAGACCGCCGAGATCATGAAGCGATTCGAACCGATCCTGGATGAGCACGGCGCGTCCGCGGTACTGGTTGTCGGCGACGTCAATTCAACGATTGCCTGTGCGCTGGTGGCGACAAAGAAGAACATCCCGGTCGTGCATGTCGAGGCTGGTTTGCGCAGTTTTGACCGTGGCATGCCTGAAGAGATCAATCGGGTTCTGACCGACCAGATTGCGGATCTTCTCTACACGACAGAGGCGGGCGCCTCGGTCAACTTGGCACGCGAGGGCATTGCGGAGCCGCGCATACAGTTCGTCGGCAACGTGATGATCGATTCGTTGCGTGCCAACCTTGCGCAGGCGGTTCCCGTCGCACAGACGCTCAGCGCGGCCGGGCATGCGTCGGATGCGCTGCACTCGCCCAACGGATTTGCGCTTGTAACACTCCATCGACCGTCCAACGTTGATGATCAGGAAACGCTGAGTGGTTTGGTCAATACGCTGTGCGAAGCGAGCAAGCGTTTGCCGATTGCGTTTGCTGTGCATCCCCGCACGCGCAGCAACCTGGAGCGTTTCGGCCTGTTTGCCCGCCTTGCAGGCGAGCGAATCGTGCAGCTGCCGCCGCAGGGATACCTTGAGATGCTTGGGCTGATGTCAGCGGCGCGAGTGGTGATGACGGATTCCGGCGGCATCCAGGAGGAGACCACCGCGCTCGGCGTCGCATGCCTGACCTTGCGTGAAAACACCGAACGCCCGATTACCGTTGATGAGGGCACCAACACGCTTGTTGGCCGCGACCACGACGCAATCGTCCGGGCGTTGGATCAGATTCTGATCGGCGGTGGCAAGGCCGGACGCTCTCCGGCGTTGTGGGACGGGCGCGCCGCGGAACGTATTGCTGCGCACTTGCATGCCTGGTTGGTCGCCCGTGCCAACTGATGGCGCCAAGATGAAGTCGGCGGTGTCGAACGCGCTGACGATCGACGTGGAAGATTACTTCCAGGTCTCAGCGCTGGCCTCACATTTCCCTCGCGCCCAGTGGGATGCTGTGCCTTGCCGAGTCGAAGCGAACGTCGATCGAATCCTGAGCCTGCTTCACGAGTACGGCGCGAAGGCAACGTTTTTCACCTTGGGGTGGGTTGCCGAGCGATATCCGAAACTTGTGCGTCTGATCGTCATGGAAGGGCATGAACTCGCGAGCCATGGCTATGGCCACGAGCGGGCAAGTGCCCAGACGCCGGAAGCTTTCCGCGCAGATGTTTCTCTTGCGAAAGCGGTGCTGGAGGACATCTCCGGCGTCGAGATCCGTGGCTACCGCGCGCCAAGCTTCTCGGTTGGGGCGAAGAACCTGTGGGTGCACGATGTGCTCCGCGAAACCGGGCATAGCTACAGCTCCAGCGTGTACCCGATCGCGCATGATCACTATGGCATGCCCGATTCGCCGCGGTTTCCGTACTACCTGACCAACGGGCTGCTCGAGATCCCGGTGACGACGGTACGTTGGGCTGGCCGTAACTGGCCTGCCGGTGGCGGCGGATATTTCCGCTTGTTGCCCTATCCGGTATCGCGTTGGTCCTTGAGGCGGGTGAACGAGTTGGACAAGCGTTCTGCAATCTTCTACTTCCATCCTTGGGAGATCGATCCCGCCCAGCCGCGCGTTGATGCTGCGGATGCGCGGACGAAGTTTCGGCACTACGTAAACCTCGAACACATGGAAGGTCGGCTGCGTCGATTGCTGGGCGATTTCGCCTGGGATCGCGTCGATCAGGTGTTTCTTCCCAAGGCCTGAACGAATGATGCGAGATGCTGTGATGCAGCCGGTCGTCGTGCGGCGACTGGAATTGGCTGAGCGTGCGCGCTGGGATGCCTTCGTGCGCGCGTGTCCGTCTGCGACCTTCTTCCACCTGTCTGCCTGGCAGGGGTTGATCGAGAACCATCAAGGGCACGACACCTACTTCCTGCTTGCGGAGCGCGGCAGCGAAATCGTTGGCGTCCTACCGCTGGCCGAGGTGCGAAGCCGCCTTTTCGGGCATTCCCTGTCCTCGCTCCCGTTCTGTGTATATGGCGGCGTTGCCAGTGAGGACGCGGAGGCTATCGCTGCACTTGAGCTGGAAGCCGAACGGATCGCTCAACGCCTCGGGGTGGGTCATCTGGAATATCGCAACGCCGCACCGCGACATGCCGATTGGCCTAGCCAGGATCTCTACGTGACGTTTCGCAAAACGCTGGCGGCCGATGACGAGGCGAACATGGCGGCGATTCCGCGGAAGCAGCGGGCGATGGTGCGTAAAGGCATCAAAAACGGCCTGATCGCCAGCCGTGACGCCGACGTAAATCGGTTCTTCTCGGTGTACGCCGACAATGTGCGCCGCCACGGCACGCCGGCCATGTCCCGCCGCTGGTTTGCGGCGCTGATGGATGCCTTCGCCGATGATTGCGAAGTCATGACGGTCACAACGGCCGATGGTGCGCCGCTGTCGAGCGTCCTGAGCTTTTTCTTCCGCGATGAGATCCTTCCGTACTACGCTGGGGACCTGCCTGCGGCGCGTGACCTCGCCGCCAATGATTTCAAGTACTGGTCGCTAATGTGTCGCGCCCGCGAACGCGATTGCAAAGTATTCGATTACGGCCGTAGCAAGGTGGGCACCGGCCCGTATGCGTTCAAGAAGAACTGGGGCTTTGAGCCGACGCCGCTCGCCTATGAATACCGTTTGTTCAAGCGCGACAGCATCCCGCAGAACAATCCGATGAATCCGAAGTACCGCGCGTTCATCGCGCTCTGGCAGCGCCTGCCATTGGCCGTGGCCAATCGTCTTGGTCCGATGATTGTCCGCAACCTGGGTTGACCGGTATCGATGAGCAAACCGTCGCTGCTGTATCTGGTGCACCGCATCCCCTATCCCCCGAACAAGGGCGACAAGGTCAGATCCTTCAATCTGCTGAAGTACCTTTCGCGTCACTATCGGGTGTACCTCGGTGCCTTCGTCGACGATCCGGCCGACGAACAGCATGTAGCGGCGCTTTCTGAATGGTGTGAGGGCGTGCACTGCGAGCGGCTCGCGCCGCGCTGGGCGCGGATTGCCAGTCTGCGCGGCCTTTTGACCAATGAAGCACTGACGCTGGCGTACTACCGTACGTCATCGATGCTTGAGTGGGCGCGCAGCGTCGTTGCTGCTCAGGGGATTCAGGAAGCAGCGGTGTTCTGCTCCGCCATGATGCAATACATCGAGGCGATACCGGGTCTGCGTACCTTGGCGGACTATTGTGATGTCGACTCGGCGAAGTGGACGCAATACGCCCCGCAGCACAGCGGCCCGATGGCTTGGCTGTACCGCCGCGAGGGGAGGAAGTTGCTGGCGTATGAACGCCACGCAGCAACCCATGCGCGTGCGGTGACGTTTGTATCCGAGGCTGAGGCTGAGCTCTTCCGGTCGCGGGCCCCGGAGGTGGCAGCCAAGGTTTTTGCCGTCAGCAACGGCGTGAATGCGACGTACTTTTCGCCACAGGGCGACCAGCCCTCGCCTTACCCCGGGAGCGGGCCGCATATCGTCTTCACCGGCGCGATGGACTATTGGCCGAATGTCGATGCCGTTACTTGGTTTGTGCGCGAGGCCTGGCCGGCGATTGCAGCACTCGATGCGCAGGCGCAGTTCTGGATTGTCGGCATGAACCCGACCCCCGAGGTGCTGGCGCTGGCGCTTGATCCCCGCGTTCACGTCACCGGCACGGTTCCGGACGTCCGCCCCTATCTGCGCCATGCCGTAGCCGTCGTCGCACCGTTGCGGGTTGCGCGCGGCGTGCAGAACAAGGTGCTGGAGGCAATGGCGATGAGCCGCGCGGTCGTGGTGTCGACCGACGCTGCGACCGGCATCAACGCGATCAATGGGCAGGACTTCCTGATCGCGCAGACGAGTTCCGATTATGTCGAGGCGATCCGTTCGTTGCTGGCAGACCCTCAACGGGCGGGCTCGATAGGGCGAGCCGCGCGCCAATGTGTGCTAGATCGCTACAGCTGGGAGGCGCACCTTGCGCAGCTGGACGTTCTGATGGAGAGGGCGCCACGGACATGAGCACAGCAACGATGGATGCAGTGAAGACCTCGTCGTCTGGGGCATTGATTGTCGGCAGCGGACTGGCCGCGTTTGCGCTGGTGGTTGGCGTGTTTTGGCCGACTGCGCGTGAGATGGCATCGATTTGGTGGCGATCCGAGACCTTCGCTCACGGAATGGTCGTAGTGCCGATCTCGCTCTGGCTGCTCTGGGGGATGCGCGATCAGCTTCTGCGCCAGAGCCTGCGCCCGGCTCCGATTGCGCTGATTCCGCTTGCAGTGGCCGGTTTCATCTGGCTCGCAGGGGAGAGCGCGAGCGTGGCCGCCGTGACTCACTTCGCGCTGGTGGCGATGGTCTGCGCGGCGCTGTGGTGCGTCTGGGGCAACGCGCTGGCGCGCACGGCCGTTTTTCCGCTGGCCTTCCTGTTCTTCGGTGTGCCGTTCGGGGAGTTCCTGATTCCGACCCTGATGAATCACACGGCGGACTTCACGGTTACCGCCTTGCGGCTTACCGGCGTGCCAGTGTTCAGGGAAGGGAACAGTTTTGTGATCCCCAGTGGCGCGTGGTCGGTGGTCGAAGCCTGTAGCGGGATTCGCTACCTGATCGCATCCGTGATGGTGGGGGTCCTGTTTGCCTGGCTCAACTATCGAACCCTGCGCCGACGGCTGCTCTTCATTCTTGCCGCCACTCTGGTGCCACTGGTTGCCAATTGGCTGCGCGCTTACCTGATCGTGATGCTGGGTCACCTATCGGGCAACAAGATCGCGACCGGCGTTGATCACCTGATCTATGGCTGGCTGTTCTTTGGTGTCGTCATCGTTGCCTTGTTCTGGGTTGGCTCGTTCTGGCGTGAGTCCGATGCGGCCGAATCCGGCGTGGAACAGTCTACCGACCGCCTCGCGACGACACCGCCGGCTTCGACGCGGGCGATTGCGGTTTGCTGTTTCGGAATTCTGGCGGTGTTGCTCGTCTGGCGGCCTCTTGAAGCCTGGCTTGCCGCGACGCCAGGTGCGGCGGCCTACACGCTGGAGGCACCGCATGCCACGGCCGGCTGGGTCATGACGAACGAACCGCCCGTCGCCGGCTGGCAACCGACCTATGTGGGCGAGCGGGCGCGTTTGGTGCGGACGTATCGTCACGGCGACGATGTGGTCACGCTTTTTATCGCCTACTACGCGAGCCAGACGCCGGGCCATGAGTTGGTGCAGTGGGACAACCGCTTCGTTACCGCGGAAGATAAGCGCTGGCGCTATGGTGGCGAGCAGCCCGATCAGTTCAGCAACGGATACGTCCTTTTGCGGACCCAGCTGCTGGGCGAGCCGGATCGGCTGGAAGTGTGGTCTTGGCTCTGGTTAGGCGACAGCGTGACGTCGGACCCGAAGCGCGCCAAGTTGGCATTGGTGGCAGATCGCTTCGCGCATCGACCGGACGATTCCGCGGCCGTGATCGTGATTGCGCGCAAGGGTGAAGGTTTGCCGGAGGCACGCGGTCTGGTCGAGCGTTTCGTGCTGGCACATCAGGCCGAGATCGAGCGCGTACTGCGCGCCACGCCACGAAGCTGATGCCGCCGCTGATTGCGCACATCGTCTTCAGTTTTCGCGTCGGCGGGCTGGAGAACGGCATGGTCAACCTGATCAACCGGCTGCCTGCCTCGCAGTTTTGCCACGCCATCATTTCGCTTACCGACGCCGATCCGGCCTTCGTCGCCCGGATAACACGGCCCGATGTGCAGGTCATTGAACTGCATAAGCAACCCGGCCCCGGCGCGGCCCTGTTCCCGAGAATGTTTCGAGTCCTGCGCGAGTTGCAGCCCGCCATCGTTCACACGCGCAATCTGGCCGCGCTGGAAATGGTGGCGCCAGCCTGGGCGGCGCGGGTGCCGGTGCGCATTCACGGAGAGCACGGTCGTGACGTGGATGATCCGCAGGGTGATCGTGCCAAACCTCGCTGGGTACGGCGCGCGTACAGCCCCTTCGTGACGCAATACATTGCGCTGTCGCGTGAGCTGGAGAACTATCTCACCACCCGCGTCGGCATTGGAAAACAGCGTGTTCACGTGTTTTGCAATGGCGTAGACGCGACGCGATTCCATCCGGCGGCTGGGGCTCGACAACGTTTGGACGGCTCACCGTTCAACGACCCCGCGCTGTGCGTGGTGGGCACTGTGGGGCGCCTTCAGGCCGTAAAGGATCAGGTTGGATTGGTCAAGGCGTTCGGGCTGATCGCTGATCGTGCGCCGAACCTGAGACTGGCTATCGTTGGCGAAGGCGGCATGCGCGGCGCGATCGAGACCGCTGTTCGGGACTCCGGACTTGCGTCGAAGGTCTGGCTCGCCGGCGAGCGGGCGGACGTGCCGGACGTCATGCGGAGTTTTGACATCTTCACGTTGCCATCCGTCGCCGAGGGGATTTCGAATACCGTGCTTGAGGCGATGGCGAGCGGCTTGCCCGTGGTTGCAACCGCCGTCGGTGGAACGCCGGAGCTCGTGCGCGACGGTGAAACGGGTTGCTTGGTTCCGCCTGCTGCGCCGCAGGTTTTGGCCGATGCATTGTTGGCCCTTGCGACGGATCCTGCGCGGATAAGAGCGCAGGGGCTCGCGTCGCGTCGCCGTATCGAGGCCGATTTCAGCCTCGACGCCATGGTGGCGCGCTATGGAAGTCTGTATTCGCGTGCGCTCGAGGCAATCGATCGGCGCGCTTGAATCGCAAACCCGATGCGCCGCAGCGCATCGAATGATGAGGTAGCGCGAGTATGTGCGGTATTGCCGGCATGTTTGATACGCGGGGGCGACGCGAGCCGCCGCGCGAAATCGTCGAGCGCATGGCGGACGTGCAGCGCCACCGTGGGCCGGATGAGACCGGGTTTCACTTCGAACCGGGCGTGGCGTTCGCCCACCGCCGCCTGTCGGTCATCGATCCGACGCTGGGCCAACAGCCTTTGAGTAACGAAGACGGTTCCGTTGTCGTCGTTTTCAACGGGGAGATCTACAACTTCCAGGAGCTGGTGCCGGAGCTTAAGGCGCTTGGCCACACCTTCCGCACGCATAGCGATACCGAAGTGATCGTGCATGCCTGGGAGTCCTGGGGCGAGGCGTGTGTGGCGCGCTTCCGCGGCATGTTTGCGTTCGTGCTGTGGGACCGCAAGCGCGAGACGCTCTTCGTTGCGCGTGACCGTCTTGGCGTAAAGCCCCTGTTCTACGCCTTGCTGGACGACGGCATGTTCCTGTTCGGCTCCGAACTCAAAGCCCTGCTCGCGCATCCGCGGTTCCCGCGCGAGATTGAACCGGAGTGTGTCGAGGATTACTTTGCGTTGGGCTACATCCCGGAGCCGCGTTGCATTTTCCGCGGTGCGTTCAAGCTGCCGCCAGGCGAGTCGTTTGTCCTGCGCCGAGGTGACACGCAGTGCCGGCCAGCGCCCTATTGGGACGTCCGCTTCACCTGCGATAACCGGCTCAGTGTTGAAGCAGCCTCGGATGAATTGGTCGAGCGCCTGCGCGAATCGGTGCGACTGCGCATGATCGCGGATGTGCCGCTCGGTGCTTTCCTGTCGGGCGGCGTGGACTCAAGTGCCGTCGTGGCAACGATGGCGCATCTATCGTCGGAGCCCGTCAACACCTGTTCGATCGCATTCGATGACCCAGCGTTCAACGAGTCCGAGTTCGCCGCAATGGTTGCACGCCGGTATGGCACCAATCACCATGTGGAGACGGTGGCGAGCGACGATTTCGACTTGATCGACGAACTCGCCCGGCTGTACGACGAACCCTATGCCGACAGCTCTGCGATTCCGACCTACAGGGTGTGCCAGCTCGCTCGCAAGCGGGTGACGGTGGCCTTGTCCGGCGACGGCGGTGACGAAAGCCTCGGCGGCTACCGCCGACACCGGCTGCATGTGATGGAGGAGCGCATGCGTACAGCCTTGCCGTTGGGCGTGCGCAAACCGGTCTTCGGCCTGTTGGGGCGTCTGTACCCGAAAGCAGACTGGGCGCCGCGCGTGTTTCGTGCAAAGACGACGTTCGAGGCGCTCGCACGCGATTCGGTCGAAGCCTACTTCCATACCATGTCGATCCTCCGCGACAACCAACGGCACGCGCTCTACAGCAATGCGTTCCGCGCACGTCTGGGCGGTTACTCGGCGGTCGAGGTGTTCCACCGCCATGCCCGCCACGCCGGCACTGACGACCCGCTCGCGCTGATCCAGTACCTTGACTTGAAGACCTACCTCGTCGGTGACATCAATACCAAGGTCGATCGCGCATCAATGGCGCATTCGCTGGAAGTACGCGAGCCCTTGATGGACCACAAGCTGGTCGAATGGCTTGCAACCCTGCCATCGGATCTGAAGCTGCGCGGCATGGAGGGGAAATTCATTTTCAAGAAGGCGATGGAACCCTATCTGCCAGCGGATGTGCTCTATCGGCCCAAAATGGGCTTCGCGGTGCCGCTTGCCCGCTGGTTCCGTGGCCCCCTGCGCGAACGCGTTCGAGAGTCCTTGCTTGGCGAGCGCATGGCCGATACCGGCTTGTTCAACCAATCGTACTTGCAGCATCTCGTCAGCGATCACCAGTCTGGCGTGAAGGATTACAGCGCCTCCATCTGGGCGCTGCTGATGTTCGAAGCGTTCCTGCGTAATGTTGCCGGTGATGCGGTACAACCCGCCGCCCTTGGGATGGCAAGCTGACATGCGTGTTCTTCATATCCTCGACCACTCCATTCCGCTGCACAGCGGCTACACCTTCCGAACTGCGGCGATCCTTCGCGAGCAGCGCCGCCTGGGGTGGGAGACCTTCCATGTGACCTCGCCAAAACAGGGGCCATGCGCGGCTGCGGACGAAACGGTCGACGGCCTGCGGTTCTTTCGTACACCAATGCCCACCGCAGCGTGGTCGGGCAAGCCCCTGTTGGGCGAACTGGAGCTGATGCGCCAGTTGGAACGGCGGATTGACGAGTTGATTGTTCAGCTCAAGCCGCAGGTCCTGCATGCGCATTCGCCCGTCCTTAACGCAATTCCCGCAATCCGTGCTGCGCGCCGACATGGGCTGCCTGTGGTCTATGAAGTGCGGGCGTTCTGGGAGGACGCTGCGGTTGATCATGGCACCACACAGGAGGGCAGCCTGCGTTACCGCGCTACCCGTGCGCTGGAGACCTGGGCGCTGCGTCGCGTGGATCATGTCACCTGCATTTGCGAGGGGTTGCGTGCGGACATCGTTGCTCGCGGAATTCCTGCCGAGCGGGTCACGGTGATTCCGAACGCGGTCGACGCGGAGGCGTTCGACGCAGGGGCGGCCCCGGACCTCGCACTCAAACAGTCGCTCGGGCTCGATGGCGCCGAGGTGCTTGGTTTCATCGGTTCCTTCTATGCCTACGAAGGGCTCGATCTCTTACTTGAAGCGATGCCCGATATTCTCGCGCGACGCCCGAAGGCGCGGTTGCTGCTGGTCGGCGGTGGTCCGCAGGATGCTGCGCTGAAGCGTCAGGCGGAGACCCTGGGCTTGGGGGACAAAGTGGTATTCACCGGGCGGGTGCCGCATGCAGAGGTCGGCCGCTACTACGACCTCGTCGATGTGCTGGTCTATCCGCGACACCCGATGCGGCTTACCGAGCTTGTGACGCCGCTCAAGCCGCTGGAGGCGATGGCGCAGCAACGTGTGTTCGTCGCGTCGGACGTCGGCGGCCATCGCGAGCTTGTCCGCGACGGCGAGACCGGTGTGTTGTTCCGCGCCGGCAACCCGGTTGCGCTTGCTGACGCGGTGTCGCGTCTGCTGGCGTCGCCAGAGCACTGGCCCGCCTTGCGTGCAGCTGGCCGGCAGTTCGTCGAAAGCGAACGGACCTGGCGAAACAGCGTTGCGCGCTATCAAGCAATTTACCGTCGGCTGGTTGCCGGGCCTGTCTGCGCGTGAGTCGGCCGATCCGTACCCTGCTGTTTTCGACGCTTTATCCAAGCGTCGCGCGGCCGACACATGGCGTGTTTGTCGAAACGCGGCTGCGCGAACTGCTCAAGACCGGCAAGGTTGAAACGCGCGTCGTCGCGCCGGTGCCATGGTTCCCGTCGCGCGCTGAACGCTTCGGCGACTGGGCGCGAATGGCCGCGACCCCGGCATACGAAGAACGCGATGGCGTCAAGATCTGGCATCCACGCTACCTGCTACCGCCAAAGGTAGGGATGACCGTTGCACCGCTGACCCTTGCGCTGGGTGCGCGGGCGACGGTTTCCCGGTTGCTGCGCGAGGGCTTCGATTTCGACTTGATCGACGCGCACTACTACTACCCGGACGGCGTGGCGGCCGCCATGCTTGCGGGCTGGTTCAAGAAGCCGTTCGTGATTACCGCGCGCGGCACCGACCTCAACCTGATCCCGTCCTACCCCCTGCCGCGGCGCATGATTCAGTGGGCGGCGGCGCAGGCGGCTGGCTCGATCGGGGTCTGCAGCGCGTTGCTCGATGTGCTGCGCGAGATGGGGGCGGACGACAGCCGTCTCCATGTAATGCGAAACGGCGTCGATCTTCAGCGCTTCTCGCCGCGCTCGCAGTCTGAATGCCGAGTGCGACTAGGCTTGCCGATACAGGGGCGGTTGCTGGTGTCAGTCGGGCATCTGGTCGAACGCAAGGGGCATCATCTAGTGATTGAGGCGTTGGATCACCTGCCTGATGTCTGCCTTGTCATCGTGGGCGACGGCGAGGAGCGCGCGCGTTTGCATGAAGCGGCTGCGATGCCGGGGCGTCAGGGCCGCGTGCTCTTCGCTGGGGCGCAACCCAATACCGCGCTTTCCGAGTGGTACAGCGCTGCGGATGCCCTCGTGCTGGCGTCGAGCCGCGAGGGCTGGGCGAACGTCCTACTTGAGAGCATGGCCTGCGGCACGCCCGTGGTGGCGACGCGGATCTGGGGTACGCCGGAGGTCGTCGCTGCGCCGGAGGCCGGCGAACTGGTCGACCGACGCGATGCGCAAAGCATTGCTCAAGCTGTACAGCGACTCTTCGAGCGTTCGCCCGACCGCGCCGCGGTGCGCCGCTATGCAGAGAACTTCGGTTGGGAGCCGACCTCACAGGCGCAGGTGGATCTCTTTTCCCGCATCAGCGGTGCGGCGGCGTGAGGCGCAAATATGCGTGACATACTGATCCTGCTTCTCATCCTTGGCTTTGCCTTGGCTGCGTTGCGTCGACCATGGATCGGCGTGATGGGGTGGACCTGGATCTCTATCATGAACCCCCACCGCCTGACCTGGCGGCTTGAAGACTTGCCCGTTGCTGCGCTGATGGCCGGCTGCACCCTGATCGGCCTGACGCTCACGAGGGAGAAGCGTCAGCCTTTCATCTCGCCCTCGGTTGCCGTGCTGCTCATGTTCATGATCTGGATGTGCATCACCTATCCGTTCTCAATCTTCGAGGACAAGAGCTGGGAGATGTTCACCCGTGTCATGAAGATTGATTTCATGATTCTCGTCGCACTGATGCTGTTGCGAACGCGCGCGCATATTCAGTGGCTGACCTGGGCTATCGTGTTTTCGATCGGGTTCTTCGGTGTCAAGGGCGGCCTATTCACGATTGCCACCGGCGGCAACTTCCGCGTCTGGGGCCCGGCTGAATCCTTCATCGAAGGCAACAACGAGATCGCGCTCGCGCTGATCATCACGATTCCGCTGATGCGCTACCTGCAACTGCAATTGGCGCCCGACAAAAAGTGGCAGCGGCACGCCTTTACTTTGGCGATGCTCTTGACCGCGGCCGCGGCCGTGGGTAGCCACTCACGCGGTGCGCTGCTGGCCATCGCGGCCATGTCCGGGTTCCTCTGGTTGCGCAGTCCGAACAAGCTGGCGGGTGGCATTGTCATGGTCGTTGCAGCTGTCGGGCTGGTCGCCTTCATGCCCGAGCAGTGGAGCTCGCGCATGCACACCATCGGCGAGTATCAGCAAGACGCCTCAGCGATGGGCCGGATCAATGCCTGGTGGATGGCCTGGAATCTGGCGAGTGATCGCTTCTTCGGCGGGGGGTTCCAGATCTATTCGCTGATCGTGTTCCAGCAGTACGCCCCCGATCCGACCGATGTGCATGCGGCACACAGCATTTATTTCCAGGTGCTGGGCGAGCATGGTTTCGTCGGCCTGTTCCTGTTCCTGCTGCTGTGGTTCATGGTTTGGCGCGATGGCGCATGGCTACGCAAGCACACTCAGGACCTGCCGGAGGCGCGGTGGGCCCGGGATCTGGGGTCGATGTGCCAAGTGGCGCTGGTCGGTTATCTGGTTGGCGGCGCATTCCTCAGCCTCGCGTACTTTGACCTTCCGTATAACCTTCTGGTGCTGACGGCGCTTACGCGGCGCTGGGTTGCCGAGCGTGCATGGCTGACTGAGCCTGCCGACGCGCCGCTCATTGGAAACAGATCCGCCAAACGAGTGGAAGCCGCCACATGATCCGTGCAGGCCTGACCGTTTTGTCGCCTCGGGGCACGCGTTCGCGATTGTCGGTGTTCATCTGGCACCGGGTTGCTCCGACGCCGGATCCGATGTTCCCGGGCGAACTGCATGCTGAGCGCTTTGCGCGCACGCTGGGCTGGATCAAGCGCTGGTTCAATGTGCTGCCCTTGGACGAGGCTGTACGGCGCCTGAGCGACGGCGCCTTACCGGCTCGTGCTGCCGCCATTACCTTCGATGACGGCTATGCAGACAACCTGACCGTCGCCGCGCCCATTTTGCAGGCTGCTGGTTTGCATGCCACCTTCTTCGTTGCCACCGGCTATCTCGATGGTGGGCGCATGTGGAACGACGGTTTGATCGAAGCGGTGCGCCGTTCGCCGCTCGATGTGCTCGACACCCCGCAGTGGGGCCGCTTCTCCATGGCTGACTGGCGAGGGCGGGAAGCGGCTGCGTTGCGCTTGATCGACGAGATCAAGTACCTCGAACCCACTGAGCGGGAACAGGCTGTCGTTGACGTGGCGCGCGCCGCTCACACGACGCTGCCGACCGATCTGATGATGAGCAGTGCTCAGGTCGTTCAGTTACACCGCCTTGGTTTCGCGATCGGCGCGCATACGGTGAGCCACCCGATCCTGGCGAAGATCTCGCTGCCGCGTGCGAGGGAAGAGATCGGAGGCGGGCGTGACGCGTTGGAGCGGCTGATTGGCGCGCGCGTGCCATTGTTTGCCTATCCGAACGGTAAGCCCGGGCGCGACTACCTGCCCGAGCACGTTGCGCTCGTGCGCGAACTTGGCTTCGATGCAGCGGTGTCGACGGCCTGGGGGGCCTCTGCCTCCGGTGACGATATCTTCCAGCTACGCCGGTTCACGCCTTGGGACGCGGGGCGCCTTCGTTTCGGGATCCGGATGGCACAGAACCTCGCGCAACCCTTGCGCGAGGCACTGGTATAACGGGCTAGAAACGGGTGTCGGGCGCGTTGGCGCGTAGCCACTGCTCAAGCATCATGCCGATCCACACCATCTCACCGTAATAGCCGGGATGGGCGGGCAACAGCTCACCGAAGAGCGCATCGACGAAGCCCCGCTGCAGGATGCCGCGGTCTACTAGCCCATGCACCGAATTGCGCGAGAGCGTGCGCAAGGCGGGGTCCGACAAGGCCCAGTGGCCAAAGGGGAGGCCGAAGCCGTGCTTCTTCTTCGTCAGAATTTCGTCGGGCAGGAAGCCCCGCAGTGCGTCCTTGAAGAACCAGCGAAGCTTGAAACCCTTGAGTTTCATCGCATCAGGCAGCGACAAGGCGATTGCGATGAGATCCTCGTTCAGCAGAGGGAAGCCAACATCAAGCCCTGCCAATGAGGTCGTGCCGATCACCTTCGGCAAGTCGTTGTCGGCGAGGGTGAAACGCCAGTCGAACCCGAGCTCGTGATCGAGCACGGTGTCGGCATGCACGCCATCCCAGACGCGCCGACGCAATTGCAGCGGCGTGTCGGCGTCAGTCAGGGCGCGGAATTGCGGGCCGAGCACCGAGTCCTGCCCGAGACGTTGCAACAGGTTGTATTGCTCCGTTCGAGCGAGCGGCGACATACGTGCCTGCTCGACATAGCTGCAGGCCTTGCTTATGCCGGGAATGCGGCTTGCCCATCCGGCGCCCGCAACTGGTTCGATCAGACTGCTGCGTATCGCGGCGGGAATCGCTTGGTAGAGTTCAAAAACCTTTTGCTTCGCGTAACGCGCGTTGCCGCCAAAGAGTTCGTCGCCGCCGTCGCCCGCGAGCAGCTTGTCGTAACCGTCGGCACGTGCCATCAGTCCAAGGCAGTAGGCCGGCAGCGCTGACGAATTTCCGAACGGCTGGTCGTAGCTGGCTGCGACGGTAGGGATATGGCTGACGAGATCCTGTGCCGTGATGTAGTACTCGCGGTGGTCGACGCCGTAAGCCTTGGCCGCAATCCGTGCGTACTCCATTTCGTCGTAGCCCGCTGTGTCGAAACCGATCGAGTAGCCCCGTGGCTGCTCACCGGAGACGTCACGCAGCATGCCGATGACGGTTGAGCTATCCGTTCCGCCAGAAAGGAAGGCTGCGACGCGTCCGGAGCCCGATGATTCCCGTTCGACGGCCCCACGGATCGCGCCGACGAACTGCGCCTTGAGCGTGTCGATATCGCTGACAGGCGTTTGCGTGAAACGCGGTTGCCACCATTGCGTATCGCGAAGCCCGACGCTGTCGCGGCTGAGCATGTGGCCGGGCTCCAGGCGCGCAACGCCGCGGAATATCGTTCTTGGCGCAGGAATGACGTGGAAATAGAGGTAATCGAAGATCGCCTGCGGATCGATTTCCCTCTGGCTGATCGGGACCGCATCTGCGCGCGAGGCTACTGCGATGGCCGAGGCTTCCGCGGCCCAGCATAGTGGATGGGTGGCGAAGCGATCGTTGAGGCTGCCGAGGCGAGCGCGATCGAGGTCGATCCAAAGCAATGCGAAGCGGCCACCCAGCCTGTTGGCGAGCCCGATCGGATCGTTTATCAACGCGTCGAGCAACGCCGACGGACCGGCGCTTGCATAGGCCGAAGCGAGAGCGGGGTCTTGCACTGTGGGGCGGCCGATTTGTACCACGAGTTGCCGGCTCGACCCGCCAAAACGAATATCAGGCCCCGCTGCTTGAAGCCGGAGGCCAGGCAACGTGATGTCTAACGCTTCGCTTAACGTCGCGGGCAGGTCGCGACTGGAGTCGATCCGAGTAGGATCGAAGCGGCAGACCAGCCGGTTGAGGCGGGCCGTCATACCAGCACCTCAAGCGGCTGCGGGTGAGATAGGAAGTCGCGCGGGCTGGCCGTGAAGCCGTAGGCACCGGACTGGAAAACGACCACCAGATCGCCCTCTTGCGCCGGCGGAAGGTCCATTTTGTCCGCCAGCAAGTCCAGCGGCGTGCAGAGCGGGCCAACGACCGATACATTTTCAGTTTCGCCCGCACGCATGCGGTTTCCGATCGCAACCGGATAGTTCTTGCGGATCACTTGGCCGAAGTTGCCTGATGCGGCCAGGTGGTGATGCATGCCGCCATCGGTAACGAGGTAAACATGGCCGCGCGACAGCTTGCGTTCGACTACGCGGGCGACGTACACGCCGGCCTCCCCGACGAGGTAGCGCCCGAGTTCGATGACAAGGCGAGCTCCTGGCGCCTTGGCGGCCGCTTCCTGCTGAAGCTGTGCAAGGTTGTCGGCGACCGGCGCCAGGTCCAGACGACCCTCACCCGGGAAGTACGGAATGCCGAACCCGCCGCCGAGATTGAAGCTCTTGACCTCGGAGGGGGCTGACTCGGCGAGGCGCACGCAGAGTTCAAAACTCTTGCGCTGCGCCTCGACGATGGACTCTGCGCGCAAGTTCTGCGACCCGGCGTAAAGATGAAAGCCCTCGAACTGCAGACCCAGTTGGCCGATCTCGGCGAGCAGCGCAGGCACGCTCTCGGCATCGACGCCGAACTGCTTCGGTCCGCCGCCCATCTTCATGCCGGAACTCTTCAGTTCAAAGTCCGGATTCACTCGCACTGCGACGCGTGCAACCCAGCCGGTCCGCTCACCGATATCGCTCAGAAGCCGAGCTTCGCGCGCCGACTCGATGTTCAGCAGTACGTTGCTGGCCACTGCCTGCTCCAGCTCCGCGAGGCTTTTGCCTGGCCCGGCGAAGCTGATCTCGCTCGGGTCCATGCCGGTATCGAGTGCCACGCGCAGTTCGCGTCCCGACGCGACGTCAAGCCCATCGACGAGCCGCGCCATGAAGCTCACCAGCGCCGGCATGGGGTTGGCCTTCATCGCATAGTGAAGCTGGATGCCGGTGGGCAGGGTGCTGCGAAGCGTATCGACCCGCGCCGCAAGCAGGCCGCGATCGTACGCGTAGAAGGGAGTCCGCCCCACGCGTGCCGCAAGTCGGCTCAACGGTATGCCACCGACCAGTAGCTCGCCGCCTTCGTGCGGAAACTGGCTCATCTCGACGTGGCGCGGCGGGGTTCGCGTTTCGCTCATTTTGTGGCGTCTAGAAAAAAGGTCTGAAATTCGGCGGACAGCGCTTTGCGGTCGATCTTGCCGTTCGGGTTGCGGGGCAGCGCGCCGTCGCGGATCACAATGTGCGCCGGCACTTGCCACGCGGGCAGTCGTGCACGGCATTCGGTTTGCAGCGCAGCTTGATCAAGGGTACGACCAGCGGGTGCGCACGCGACGAGTACGATGGCCTGGCCCAGCGCCGGATGCTCGACGCCAAACGCTGCGCACTCGCCGACCAGTTGTGTGCCGTAGATGACTTCTTCCACTTCGGTCGGGCTGACGCGGTAGCCCGAGGTCTTGATCATCTCGTCGCGGCGACCAATGAAATACAAAAAGCCCTCTTCGTCCATTCGGACGGTGTCGCCCGAAAATACGGCGATCTCCGGTAGCACGATGCCACTCTCACGCCCGGCAACGCCTGACGGCAATGGCCGGAAGCGTTCGGCCGTCTTCTCGGCGTCATTCCAGTAACCCATTGCAACCAGCGCACCACGTTGGACCAGTTCCCCGGGTTCGTGCGGCGCGCAAGGAGTGCCGTCTTCTCGCAGCACCATGACCTCGGAGTTGGGAATCGACTTGCCGATCGAGTCCGGGCGGCGATCGACCTCCTCGGGCGGAAGGTAGGTGGCGCGGAAGGCTTCGGTAAGGCCGTACATCAGGAAGGGCTTGGCCTCCGGCACGCGCTGGCGCAGCGCTTTGAGCGTTTCGAGCGGCATGCGCCCACCCGTGTTGGCGAAATAGCGCAAATGGCTTCGGATCGCGTCTGGCCATTCGACCTGCGTGAGCTGAATCCAGAGCGGAGGGACTGCTGTCAGCCCGGTAACCTGCTCGCGTTCCATCGCCTTGATGACATCGCGTGGGAGCAGGTAGTTGAGGAGCACGACGCGCGCGCCTACCGCAAAGCCGGTGGTCAGCTGCGAGAAGCCTGCATCGAAGGAGAGCGGAAGTGCGGCCAGTAGTGTGTCGTCTGCAGTGTTTTGCAGATAGCTTGCAACGCTCTTCGCGCCAGCGACCATGTTCCGGTGCGATAGCACGACACCCTTGGGCCGCCCGGTGCTGCCCGAAGTGTAGAGAATCGCCGCCATGTCACTGTCGATGACGCGATGCGGCGTTCGGGCAGCTGAATTCGTCAATGCCTCCCAAGCCGTGACCGGTTGCGGCGAGGCAAGCGTTGGTGAGGTGCTGGTAGAAACCAGATGACGCAGATCGTGACAGTCGGACAAGACCGAGTCGAGCAAGGCCAGGCGTTCCGGCGAGCTGACGAGAATCCGCACGTTACAGTCGCGGAGGATGTACGCGACTTGCTCAGGCTTCAGCAGCGGATTGATCGGTACGAAGACGCCGCCCGCCGCGGTGGCACCGAAGCTTGCGACAACCGTCTCCGGCCGTTTGTCGAGCCAGATTGCGACGCGTTCGCCACGTGACAGGCCTAGCGCCAGAACGCCGTGGGCGAAGCGCTCGATCTGTTCGGCCAGTTCGCCGTAGTGCAGCGTCTGCCCGGAAAACGTGAGCGCGGGCCTTTCTGGTGCGCGGTCTGACCAAACGCAGGGGAGTTGGTGCAGCAATGTCGTCATGATCTGCGGGGAGCCCGGAAGACAAGGCTTCATTCTAGTGCGCGAGCGTGGGGGCGCTTGTGCGGCTTGGCACGGCGCGACGGCAACACTGCGCGCCGGCAACGCCGCGAGCGCTTCAAATCTGTGACAGGCGAGTGTCGACCCGGGTTTGCCAGTCTTCGTGAAGGGCCGCCAATTCGCTTCCGCGTTTCACAAGAGCCGGTCGGCAGTCCGACGTGGCCATCTTGGTCAGCGTTTCGTATAGCGAGTCGGGCGAGATCACCCGGTCGTCCAACGCCCACTCCGGGTGTCCAAACGCGGTCATGAGACCCCCAATCTTGTCGCGGTAATACGGCTTGTGCCAGAGCCCCAGCACCGGAACTGCCGCAGCTAAGGCAAATACTGAAAAATGGTAGGCCATGCCAATTCCGAGCGTGCAGCGCGCTATCTCAGCACGAAGCACTCTAGGGTCTTGATCCCGAACGATGCGCGCTCCTGGCCAGCGTCGAGACGCGACCCAGTGCTCGTAGATCTGCGCTTCGTAGTTGTCTCGTTCATGAAACTGGAAGAGCCAGATCGTCCAGCCTTCTTCGGAGAGCCTGTCGAGCAGCGCTTCAAGAATGAACTGCACACGGCTTGTGTCCGCTTGGTGCGGCGAAACGCGCCAGTGGACGCCAATGGTTCTTGGCCTGGGCGCCAGCGTGTTACTCGGGGGCAGAGTCAGCGCGTCGTCGCAGACGATTTCTGTGCGGTTTACGGGTGCCCCGAGCCTTGATAGAACACGAATTCCGCCGCCCGCATCCCGCAAACCAACCATGTCGGCCTTCTTAACAACCTGACGCATCAGGTATTGAGTGAGAAAGGTCGAATAAGGGCCGAGACCTTGACCACTCAGGATGATCGGCTTCTTAAGCCACGCAGCCAGCAGCGCGGTGGTCAATAAGGCGCGGCATTCCAGCTTTCCCTGGTCCGTGAGGTAGCCGCCGCCTATGAAATAGACGGCATCTGCATCCAGCAGTGAGTTGAGCAGCTCGGCTTCCATGATGTGGCTGATGGGCCTGATCTGGAACGTTCGGCATGCCATGACTACGAGCGTCAGGAGAAAGAACTCGGCGGTGCCGAGTGTTGCATGGAAGAACCGAGTAAGCCGCGCGGAGGTTCTGGTTGGCCGCCGGCGGAAGCTCCAGCGGCTCAAACAGTCGACCACGAAGCTGACTTTCGTGAGGTGAAACTCTGCCACCAGAAAGTCTGGCGTGCGGGCGCAGACAAGAAGGCGCCAATCAGGGTGCTTCTGCCGCAACTGCCGAACGGTGTTGGTCAGCATGGCGCGATCGCCGAGGTTTTCACCGACGCCGGTATTCAGCAACAGAAGGGTCTTCGTCGCTGCGCGCATGCAGTTTGGACACAATCAGGTGTTCAGGGACCTCGTGAGCGGAACTGCCGGTACATCCGACCCAGCTCCATGCGATAGGGATGCTTCATGGAATATAGACTAGCGAGCCAGCAGGCACCGAAAAGCACGCCGCCGCCGATCGCGATCGTGAACGCGGGGAGCTCTTTGGAACGAGCCCAAACAAGGAAGAGTGCAGGCGCAGCGAGTGAGGTGATAACAACGAGAACGCTTGGCCCTAGCGCACGCAGAAGCGACGCCATCGAAACGTCGTGAACCCTTTTGATCTGTCGGTGATATAGCGCGACACGCAAGACACTCATTCCGCACATGCAAAGCGCCACGGCTTCGATGCTGAACGTCGCGGCGATGCTGATCGCGACAATTTGCACTGGGTTTGCGACAAGCTGTGCCCGGAACAGCTTATCAATCGCACCGGATCCCGTTAGAGCCGGGGCTGCAAGCATCGTCGGGGTTGAGAGCAAGCCTGCAATGGCAATCAATGACATGGCCGGCGCTGCGGGGAGCCATTGCTGCCCGAACAAGACATGAATCACCGGCTCTGCGTACAGCGCCATGAAACTGAAAAACGACAGCGGGATGCACGCAAACATACGATACGTTTCGATGTAGGTAGCCCCAAGCGGCTTACCTTCATGCCTTATCTTTGCGAACTGAGGCAAAGCGACGCGATACACGGTCCCAACGACGAAGTCGCCAAAGGTGTCTGCAAGGCCGTTTGCGCGGCTATAGAGCCCTGAGGCCGAGAATCCAAGCGAGCGAGAAAGTGCGAAGTCGGGCGTTCGGCGCGCGAGTTGTTCCAATAGCATGCCGCTTGTTTTGTAGAGGCCAAACCCGCCGATTTTTCGCCACGCCGAAAAGTCGGGCCTGAAAGCGACGCTTGCTGGACGCACCGCTAGCAGCATCAGTGTGTTGGCCACCATGGCTGCGACCAGTGACCAGGCAAGCCCGATGGCTCCAAAACCATGCCAAGCCAACAGAATTGCAGCGATGGAGCCGACCACGGCGCTGCTGGTCTGGATGATCAACATGGTGCCGAAGCGCATCTCCCGAGTCAGGAGCGCATGCGTGATGTAGCCGAAAGGCACGAGGAAGAAGTTGATCGACAGAATGCGCACGACGTTGGCGACGACCGGTTCCTTGTAGAAATGGGCGGCGGGAATTGCGGCTGCGAGCAGTAGTCCGCCGAGCGTCCATGCCAGCAGCAACGACATGCCGAAAGCCGAGCGGATCGTCTTTTCCGTGAGTTCTTGTGCTTGGACGAGGTACTCGCCGACACCGAAGTCACGGAACATCTGAACGATGGCAACCAGCCCCACTGCCAGCGAATAGATCCCACTCTCGGCCGGCGTGATCAACCGAGCGATCGTCATCGTGGTGACGAGGTTGATGGCAAAAGCTAGCAGGCGCTGCGTTGCAGCCAGGCCGAGCGCCTGACGAACAGTGGTCATCCGCGCTCCCGAGTGATCGGAAAGACGCTACGCATGGCCGACCAAGTACGCTCCGTGGCGCCCTGTGCGTGTTCGAGCAACGAGCGAATTCGGTCGGTTTGCTGCTTGCGCCGGCCGCTGTCTGTCAGCAGCGATTGCCAGAGCGTTTCGAGCGTTGCGGCGTTGTCGGATTCGATCAGCAACCCGCCGTCGCGCGTCATTTCGTACACCGGGAAACTCGGGTAGGTGCTGTTCCAGCCAGGCCGAACGCTGACAGGGCAGGCGTAAGCGAGCGGTTCGAGAATGTTGTGGTCGCGGCCCACGTGGGCGATCGAGGCCAGCGCATAAAAGTCGCGCAACTCGCCCATCGTGTCGAGCACGAGGACTTTCACGTCATCATCGAGCGCCTGGTCCCCGTGTTCCGCGCGACGTACGAAGGGTAGCCCGCTGGCGTTCAGTCGTTCGCTCAAGGCCTGCATGACATTCGGGTTTTCCGGATGGCGCGGCGCCAGCACGAGCAGGGCGCGCGGCACGGCTACGGCAAGTGGCTCGAACGCGGCAAGCACCAGATCACGCTCATCGGCCTCGGTGACGCAGCCTGCCACCACCGTTGGGCGGCCTGATGACTGAATCGACTGCAGCAGGCGCGGGCTGCGGGTGTTCTCGAAGGCGCGCGGTAGCGTCTCGAGTGCGTCGAACTTGATATTGCCGGTGATGTGGACGAGGTTTGCACCTGCGCCACGCAGTGTGTTTGCAACCCGTTCATTCTGGGCGCAAACGACGTCAATCAGGCGTAGCCATTCTCGCTGGAATAGCCTTCGTTCGATCGCGTCGGCGCGGCACGAGGTGGGATAGCCGTAGAGCCATCCATTTATGAGCGCGGTGCCGGCGCCGAGGCGTTTTGCTTCGTATAGAAAGCCGAAGGGTAGGCGGCATGGCGCATCGGACGGCCAGCAGGGGATCTCTGCGATGACGAACAAGGTTGGCCGGAACGCTGCTGCCAGGGCCTCGGCCTGGAACTGACTACCGGTCACGCGGACGACATGGGCCGACGGGTGGAGGCTCTGATACGACTCGGCGTAGCCATCCCGGTCGGTCAACAGAACGATCTCTTGGCCATCAGCGGTTGCGAGTTCGATGAGGGCGTTGAGGAACGGCGCCGTGGCGTGTAACTCGCCAATCGTTGACACGAAAACCCAAAGTGACGGTTTCGCCGCTTCCGGTGCGGGGGGCGCTTCAGTCTTCGCGTGCGAACGCTCTGCGATTCGCGACATCAAGTTGAAGAGCTGCCAGCGAAGTTTGAGGCCCAACGACAGCGGGCGCGGCGTCACGCTAAGCATTAGATTCACTCGCCGCTTGGGGCTCGTCCACTGCTTGGCTGCGCCTTGCAGCCACCCAGTCGCGAAGGCGGTGCAGGGTTGACCAACGGAACGCGGTCACATGGAAGAGCTTGCGCGACTCCGTTGTCCAGCGCGTGTGCCACTCCATCACGCGGCCATAGAATTCGATGCGTCGGATCTGCTTTGCGTCGAAGACCGCGTTGAAGGCATCGTGATGCATAAGCGTGGCGGGTGACACGGCCTTGTGTGCTGCGTCGAAGGCAGTCTTGAGGATTACCAACGTATTGCCGGCGCTGATGCAAAGATCCATGGCGACCGTTGCGTCGCCGAAGCAATAGCGCCAGATCTGTCCTCGGCCGGCGGCACAGAAGCGCTCCATCATGGCGCTGTAGAACTGGACCTGAGCATTGCCTTCCGACACAGCGGTGCCGGTCTCGGCCTTCCATCCACTCGCTTCAAGCCGGCCGTATTCCGCGATTGCACCCGCGACATCGTCGGGCCGGGTAAGGATATCGAGCTTCGCTTCAATCCCATCGGCCGCCAGCTTGGTCTTCTGCTTTTTGACGTTGGTGCGCAGGTTCTTGCCGCGTTGGTTCCAATAGTCGGAGAAGTCGCCTTTTACGTCGACCCATGCGGTATCGATGTAGTCGAGCGAGCGCAGGTTTGCCGCACCATCGGGACGTTTACAAAACAACGGGTCCAGTTGGGTGATGCCGAGGCCCAGGCTCAGTCCGGGCAATGATGGCACGAGCGCCTTTGTGAGGGCTTCGAGCGACTCACCGGGCAAGGCGATCCATGCGCCCAGCGGGAGCTGAGATGGCTGAAAGGTTTGCCATTGAGCAAGCCCCTTGGGTTCGAGGATCGCCGCGGCGATGATCTGATCGTTTCGCCGCGCGAACGCGATGTGTTCGTTACCCGTGCCGAAGGTTTCAAGCAGCGGATGCAAGAAGATCGATTCGAGAAACGGCAGGTCGCCGATCTTTTGCGCCAGTTCGTCCCAGTCGGCGCAGAGGCCAGGAAACGCTTTCGCTGGCTGTAGTGACCATGCGATCGTCATGATGGACGAAGACTCCTTTACGAGGCCCGCGATCGTAGTGCCGCGTTGTTCGAAGTGCCAAGGAACAAATCACTTGCGCGCGGAAATCAACCGACGATTTGGTCGAAAAGCCTTGCGAGTTCCAGGGTGCGCGATTCGCGAGAGTGCGATTGCGCCACCATATCCGATGCGACGCTTGCGTTGCCACTGCGCAAGAGTTCGCTGAACTGCCGAAGCGCCCCCTCGACGGCGTGTTCGTCCTCCAGGGCTGCCAGCGTTTGTACGCCGGCGTTGCGCAGCAGACCCGCGGTGTCACCCACCGGGTCTGCGAGCGCAAGGATTGGTCTGCGCGCGCGGATGTATTCGTACGCTTTGGCTGGGATCTGCGCGTTGCAGCCTCGCCCTTGCATGACCAGCAGGCCGTCTGCCGATAGCATCTCGCTGAGCGCTTCGCGGTAGCGGATTGGCGGGAGCAGTTTGATCAGGTCGGTAATGTCGTGCTTGTGTGCAAGTTCGGAAAGCATCGCGTCATTGTCGGACGCGCGGAAGCGGATCGACCAATGGTCGGCGGTCATCACGCCCTCGCGTTTCAAGCGTCCGAGCGCGGCGAACAGTGGTCGAGGATCGCGCTCTGAGGGATAGACGATGCCGCTATGCAGCAGCGTGAACTTGCCGGGTTCGAGCGCCGCGCTGGTGTTGCTTGCAGCGCTGAAACTCGACTCGTCGTAGCCATTCTCGATGACCGCGATCTTGCCGGCGTGATTCGGATAGCGACGTCGGTACTCGTCCGCGGCGCCAGGTGTTGTGAAGACCGAGTGCGCAGCACGGCTGACGGCTTCGGTTTCGATCTGCTTGAATTGCTTCCAGGTTTCCGGGTCCGCCGGATAGCCCGATTGGGCCATCGGATCACGGAAATCCGCGACCCAAGGAACGCCACTGCGCGCCGCAAGCCGAGCACCGATCAGATGCGCCGTCGCGATTGGGTAAGTGCTCCAGATGACATCCGGCCGATACTTGCGGATCAGGTGCATGCCGAGTGGCACCGCGGCAAGACGCCAACTCACCCAACGATCAGGCCGCGCCATGCTGGCAATGTAGCGTCCGCCAATCGCCAGGTGCTTGGAAGTGTTCAGCGCCCAGGCGCGGTGGACCGGCGTGCTCGTCGGAACCTCACCCAGCAGATCGCTACTGGTCTGATCGTAGGCGAGCGGATTTGCTGTCAGCACGATCGGCTCCCAGCCGTGCTGCGGGAGTTGCTGGACGAAGCGCAGCGTGCGCTGAATGCCGCTGCTCCCCGCCAAAGGCGGGAAGTGATACGCAACCATCAGCACCCTGCGCACGGGGCAGCTCCTTCGTCGATGATCTGTTTGAGCGTTTGAACGATCCATGCAAGTTCCGCGCTATTCAGGTCCTGATGGCAGCCGATCTGGAATATGTGGCGGGACCATTCGCCGCCTGCGTCGTCGATCAGTTCCGGCGTACCTGGCCAGCGATCGTCCCAGCGAAACACCGGCACCCCGCTTCGGCGCACGGCTTGATAAACCCGCTCGGGGTCGTCTACCCAGAGCGGAAACACGTAGGGCGCGGCGTCTTCGCCCGCCTTCATGACCAGAGGACGAGCCCCTTTCAGCTGCGAGAGCTGCTCCGCGAGGCGGTTGAAATTAGCCTGGCGCCTCGCGACGATGCGACCGGTACCGCCGGCTTTCACGATGCGCCAGGCGACCGCCGCGATCTTGCGGAATGGCAGCGCATGTTCCGCGAAGTCCGCTTCTGCGCGCGCGGTCGCCGTGTGCAAGTCGATCGGTTCTACCGGCGTGAGGTGGGCTTGAGTGGGCTCGCCTTTGCGGCGATGCTTGGCGCGCACAAGTCCGCCAAGCAGCACATTCAGCCCCGCGAGCCGATGATGCATTACGCCCAGTTCCAGCGCATCGACCGCGACTTTCAGGTTTACGCTGTGTGATCGACGCCCCAGGCTCACCCGGCGTGCCTCGGTCTGGTGCTGGATCAGGCAGCCACCTTCGGTAACCGGGAAGAACTTCGTCAGGCTCGCGATCGCGAAATCTCCCCATTCGCCGATGCCTCGCCCGTCCACCCGACCGAAGAACGCGTGCGCGCAGTCTTCGATCAACGCGGCGCGGTATCGATCACAGAGCGCGCGTATCGCACGCATCGGCCGCGGCAAACCGAAGTAATGCGGGACGATGACTGCCGTGGCGCCGTCTTTCAACAGTTGCTCGAGCACATCGAGTTTCGCGCAGCCGTCGGCGTTGATCGGGTAGAAAACGGGTTGCCCGCCCAGCGCAACGATGGGGGCCACCATCGTGGGGCAGTGGTAGGTGGGCACCAACACGCGTTGCCCTGGACCACAGCCCAGCGCCTTCAGCGCAATGGCAATCGCGGCTCTTCCGCTTGTCGTGGGCAGTGCCGGCCCGGCGTCGGTGACGGCCGGCAGCGGGCAGGCGCGCCGGTCGAGAAAGTAGCGCCAGGAGAGTACCGGAAGCCGGGGAACGGGTAGGGCGCGGAGCGGTACGGGCATCGTGAAGGTTTGTGCTTGCAGTTTGTCACGAGGGCACACCCCTCGGATCCCTATAATACGGGCCTTGCAATCTGGGTTGCCGTTAAGTCCTTGGCGCCTGCCTGTTCACGGTTTTGGGGAATCTCTTGGATATTCGCAAGGAACTTGCAGCCATTCTTGATGAGCTGCTGAGTCTGGGTGGCCGCGCTGCGGCCTTTGATGACGCGACGCCCTTGCTGGGGGCATTGCCCGAGCTCGACTCGATGGCAGTGGTTGGCGTGATCGGCGCGATCGAAGAGCGTTTTGGGCTGGTCTTCGACGACGACGAGATTGATGGCACCTCGTTCGCCAGTTTTGGGAGCCTCGCCAAGTTGATCGACGCGAAACTGTCGTGACCGTGTCGTCTGCCATCGTCGGCCAGCCCGGCTTTCTGCCGGGGCCGGGTGGCGATCGTTTCATCCTGAGCTTTTCCCCGCGCGCGGCACCGGTCGGGCGTCTGATATTGCTGCAGCCCTTTGCAGAAGAGGCCAACAAGTCGCGGCGCATGTTGAGCGAATGTGCCCGCGCGGCTGCAGGGTCTGGCTGGCAGGTGCTGCTGGGCGACGTGTTCGGGACCGGCGACAGTGCGGGCGATTTCGCCGATGCGGACTGGGATGCCTGGCTTGCTGACGTTGTGCGTTTCTGCGAGGCGGCGCCCGGTAATACGCCCTTAGTGTTGTGTGGCGTTCGGTTCGGGGCGCTCCTGGCTGCTGGAGCTCTCCAGCGCGGGCTGACCGCCGACGCCGTTGTGCTGCTCAATCCTGTGATCTCGGGAAAGATGGCGTTGACGCAGTTTTTGCGGCTCGGGGCTGCCGGCGAACTGGGAGCGGATGCCAGTGCGCGGATCGACACCCGCGGGCTTCGCGAGCGGCTCGACCGCGGCGAAACCGTTGAGATTGCCGGCTACGGTTTGTCGCCAGCGCTTGCGGCTGGCATGGAAGCGACCGAGTTCGACCTGTTTGGTGGCGCCTCGCGGCTAGGCTGGATCGAGATTGGTAGTGTCGCGGGGGGCGATCTGCCGCCAGCCGCTGCGCGCGCAATAGATAGATTGCGTGCGAAAGGCGCCGATATTCAAACGGAAGCGCTGGTCGGGCCCGCTTTTTGGCAGACTCAGGAAATCGAGACGGTTGCGGCGCTCCCCGCTGCGCTCGTTTCGATGCTGGGCCGCCTAACTTCCGGAGCGGCCGGGTGATCGAACAGGCGTTTCTGATTGATTGCGACGGCACTCCGATGACGGCGATCCTCGCGATGCCGCCGGTACCAGCGTCCGTCGGCGTAGTGATTGTCGTCGGCGGGCCGCAGACACGCGTTGGCTCGCACCGCCAGTTTGTACTGCTTGCTCGCGCGTTGGCGGTGGCAGGCGTACCGTGCTTGCGATTCGACTATCGCGGAATGGGCGATTCCTCTGGCGAGCAACGTGATTTCGAGCGCGTCGCGGACGACATCGGCGCTGCCGTGGCGTCGTTGCGCATGCGCGTGCCGTCGATCAAGCGTGTTGTGCTGTGGGGGCTATGCGATGGCGCGACCGCGTCCGCGTTCTACGCAGCTGAGAATGCCGGGGTCAGTGGACTGGTGATGCTCAACCCTTGGGTGCGAACGACCGCGGGCGAAGCTGCAGCATTGGTCTCAAATTACTATGGCAAGCGCTTCATGTCGGCAGATTTCTGGCGCAAGCTGCTCAGCGGAGAGATGGATCTGCTCGGGCGCCTGCGTGAATTCGTCGCGAACTGGCGCAGCGCTCGTGCGCGCAATGTAAGCGATTCCGAACCGTCAAACAGCCTGCCGGACCGCCTCGGCGTGAGCCTTGCGCGATTTGGAAAGCCTATCCTTCTGATTACGTCCGGTAACGACTTCACAGCAGCCGAGTTCCTGCGTGCCGCAGAGTCCGGTTACCTTTCAAAAGGCCTCGCGCGATGTCAGATCACGCGCCATGCGATCGAAGCGGCGAATCACACGTTTTCGTCAGCCGCATGGCGCGCTGAGGTGGAAAACGCGACGAGCGGTTGGTTGAGCGCCAACTTCCCGGACTGATCCGTGCGGGTACCCGTCGCGCCCGCCCTGCGCCAGAACCGAAATTCTCACTGGAGTGTGCTCAGTTGATACGAACCCTGCTTTGTTTTGCGATGGTGACGGCTGCGAGCGCTACGTTTGCGGACGAGTCCATGAGTTTCATGTGCGGCGAATTGGCGAATGCCTTTGGTCCGTTTGATTACCGTAGCGAAGTCGGCAAGACGGTCGGCAGTGACGGTGGGCACAGCAATATCCAGCTTGTCGAGGGGGCGCACTTCACGCCGGAAGTTGAGGCCCTAGTAAGAGGCAAGACCTCGACTACCGCCGGGCACGATATTGACTACACGCTGCGTGCGTTCCCGAACCATCATCGCGCGTTGCTGGCGATGATGAACCTCTCGTTCAAAGAGAAGAAGACGAAGCCCGTGGGGTCGCGCTACAGCATTGACTGCTGGTTTGAGCGCGGAGCCCGCTGGCGACCGGACGACGCGGTGGTCAAGATGCTGTGGGGAATCTACAAGCTCAAGACCGGGCGGCAGCAGGAGGCGGTGGATCTGTTTCAGCAGGCGGAGAAAGCTGAGACCGAAGACCCGAACCTTTACTACAACCTCGGCTTGGCGTACTTTGAGCTGAAGCGCTATGACGACGCACTGCGCTATGCACACAAGGCCTATGCGCTGAACTACCCGCTGCCGGGATTGCGGGAGAAGCTCAAGCGTGCGGGGGCGTGGCGCGACATGCCACCGCCTGCGGCCGAGCAGTCTGCCCCGGTCGCGACGCAGTCGGCGCCCGCAGCATTGCAGTCGCAACCCGTAGTGCCACAGTCAGCACCCGCTGCCGCGGCACCGCCGAAGACGCCCTAGCCATCAAGCGGGCGATAAACAAAGGGCCACGTTTTGCGTGGCCCTTTGTTTTTCTCGATGGCGTCTCGCTAGCGAGACGCGCCGGATCACCGGCTCTTGATCATCGTGCCGACGCCATGGTCGGTCAGGATCTCAAGCAATAGGCAGTGTTCGACACGGCCATCGATGATGTGAACCGAACGCACGCCGTTACGTGCGGCTTCCAGGGCCGAGTGGATCTTTGGAAGCATGCCGCCGGACAGCGTGCCGTCCGCGACCATTTCGTCGATCTCACGTGGCGTGATGCCGGTCAGCAGGTGACCATCCTTGTCGAGCACGCCGGGCGTGTTCGTCAGCAGCACCAGCTTCTCTGCCTTGAGGATCTCCGCCAGTTTTCCGGCGACGACGTCGGCATTGATGTTGTACGTCTCGCCCTCTTCGCCGACGCCAATCGGCGCGATCACCGGGATGAAGTCCCCCTGGTCGAGGAAACTGATCAGGCTTGGGTCGATCGACGTGATTTCACCGACGAGACCGATGTCGATCATCTCTTCCGGCTTGTCCTTGTTTGGCATCAGCAGCTTGCGGGCGCGGATGAAATTGCCATCTTGCCCCGTCAGACCAACCGCCTTACCGCCGTG
The DNA here is from genome assembly GCF_013184235.1 of Niveibacterium sp. COAC-50. Lineage (NCBI taxonomy): Bacteria > Pseudomonadati > Pseudomonadota > Betaproteobacteria > Rhodocyclales > Rhodocyclaceae > Niveibacterium > Niveibacterium sp. COAC-50. The sequence continues at coordinate 157,003 of NZ_JABCJM010000006.1, read as the reverse complement.
CCGGTTGATCAGGTTCACGATTTCCTTGTTTACATGGCCGCCGAGCACCATCTCAACGACGTCCATGGTCTCTTCGTCGGTAACTCGCATGCCCTGAATGAACTGACCCTGCTTGCCGATGCGCTTGAGCAGGTCATCAATCTGCGGGCCGCCGCCGTGAACAACCACCGGATTGAGGCCGACCAGCTTGAGCAGCACCACGTCGCGCGCAAAGCAGTCTTTCAGGTTCGCATCGGTCATGGCGTTGCCGCCGTACTTGATCACGATGGTCTTGTCGAAGAAGCGCTTGATGTAGGGGAGCGCTTCGGCGAGCACGCTGGCCTTGAGCGCCGGCGCGAGGGATTCGAGGTCGGACATTGCGATTCCAGGAAACGGAAATAACTGCGCGAGTTTAGCGCAAACGAAAACGGCGGAAGGCCTAAGCCTTCCGCCGCGGGGGACGAGTTTGTAAGGATCAGTTGATTGTCAGGCGGCGCGCTTGCGTCGTGGCCTTTTTCGGCAGCGTCAATTCAAGGACACCGTCGTTGAATTTGGCGACCGCACGAGCGTCATCAATGTCGGTGCCGAGCTGGAAGCTGCGGCTGACTTTGCCGAAGTAACGTTCGGTACGCAGCACTTTCTCGCCTTCCTTGATCTCTTTTTCTTCCTTGCGTTCGGCGGCGATCGACACGATCGGACCGTCGATATGGACATGGATGTCCTCTTTCTTCACGCCGGGCAATTCGGCATGGACGGTAAAGTTCTCAGCCGCTTCCTTCACGTCGAGCTTGATGCTCGGTGCTTCGGTATCTTGGGCAAACTCCACCGGGCGTACGAAGAAGCCACGGAAGAGGTCGTCCAGCGGATCATGTCTAATCAGATTGGCCATGATGTCCTCCGTTGCTGTGATTCAGGAATGCCGGGCCGTATTCGGCCCTTGTTCCTACTCTGAATCTAGAGCCGGTCGCCGCATGTGCAAGGAGATGGACGCCGCGATTTGCCTCTCGTCAAAGCTCTGGTGTGGCGCCAGATCCTTGTTCTGGAAGGGTTTTTGTCAGGGCGGGAGTAGCGAGGAATTGTTTGGGTTGCGCTTAGACCGAGCCGCTTGCTGCCGCGATTCGCTGTGGCAGCGCTAGGATTGCGTCGCGATTGCTCCATGAGAAGCACGCCTCGGCGGCCTCGCGCCGCGGCAGCCAGCGCCATGCCCGGTGTTCGTCTGGCGCAAGCGTGATTGGTGTGTCGCGTGGCACGCACAGACTGAACACATGTTCGGTGTTGTGGGTGACCCCCGGCGCATAACGGTGGCGCCACTGCGGGAAGATCTCGTATTGCTGGCTGAGGTGCCAGTCGGTCAGTGCTCCAGCCGCTGCACGAATGCCTGTCTCTTCAAATACTTCGCGCGCCGCGGTAACAAGCAGGGGTTCGTCATCCTCTTGGCTGCCGGTGACGGATTGCCAGTAGCCCGGGTGCGCCGCACGCTCGATCAGCAGTATTTCCTGCGCTGGAGAGTGAATCACCACCAGCACCGAAACGGGCTTCTTGTACGTCATCGGGTCGGTAGCTCAGCCAGCGCAGCGGGGCCATCCTCGACAAGCACACCGAAAGGAGTGCCCTCGTCTTGCCAGTACGCACAGGCATCTTCGAGCACGCCCTGAAGCATTTCCGCATCCGCGCTCCCGGCGGGAAACGCGCGGCCGTAGCCACGCAGCGTGATGAGATAGCCGGACTCATCGAGCCAGCTGAGGTCAGTCAGACAGTCGGCCAGCGCGTCCCAGTTGGCGCCAAACCATTCAGGGAAGCGCAGTGCGGATGCGAAGCCTTCAAACAATGTTGCGGGTGTGACCTGAGACGGTAAATCGATCGATGCGGTGAGATACCGCTGCGCCTCGGCCTCGCGCTTCAGCGCGCTCGCCTGTTCTGCGCTGCAACGAAAAACGCCGGCCAGGACCGGTTTGGGCTGGGCGGGGGTCATGGGCGGATTCTCCGGAAGCTGCGGTAGTGGTCTGAGGTGTAGAAGTTGCCGCCATCGCAGCTCGTGACAATGCGGCGAGCACCACGATCGTTCTCACCCGGCGTTGGCACGGTGTATTCGCGGTAGCAGCCGCGTTCGCGCGGGGGAAGGCGGCGCTCACGATTCTGGAAGACCACGCCGTCTTTGCGATATGGAAATGGGCCACCGCGCGAGATGAGCCGCAGGGTTTGTTGGGCCTCGGGTGGTAACGCGGTGACGTTGATGTCCCCGATCGCAGGGGTTTCGCGAGCGTGGCAGGCAACGCCGATGCTCAAGGCTGCCGTGATGGCGAGGGTTTGAATCAGGCGACGGAGCATGGAACGAAAATTGGTGGTGGCGGCGGCAGTGTAGCAGGGCCCCGGCGCGGGGCACCTCGCTAGGCGCGTTTGTCGCCGCGCACGCCGAAGCGTTTGACGAGGCCGTCGAAGTACAGGTGTAGCGCCCCGAGTTTCGGGTTGCCCGGGTCGGCTTTTTGCAGCCTGTCGATCAGGCCGCGAGCCTGTTCGGCGTGATGGGGCTCCCAACCGCAGTGCTCGATGTACTTGAGCAGTGCGAGCGCGGCGTTATAGAGGACCATCGTGTTACCCGGCATGCGCCGCACCGCTTCCAGCATGTGCTCGACGGCCCCTTCGAAATCGCCGCGCTGCGCCATCCGCGCGCCTTCGCCCATCATGTCGCGGACTTCGCTCTTCATCTTCTGCGCCAGATGGTTGCCGAGCTCCGATCGCCCGAGGTCGCCAAGCATTTTCGTCACGCCATCGACAGCCGCATCGTCAGGGGCGTTCCGCATGATGTCCATCACAACGTCGGCGGCTTGGGCGTCGAGCTTCTGTTCGATACAGACTTTGGCGAGGTCCTTCTTGAGCGACGAAGTGGCGCCGAGGCGCGGGTCAAGCAGGTTGACCGCCCGTTCCGCGGCCTCGCTGGCCTTGGCAGTGTCGCCCTGCTGGGCGAACACCATCGCGGACGAGAGCGCTTTGCAGAGTTCGGTTTTCGGCAAGCCTTGCATCGACTTCTCAAGATCGCGCATCGTCGCGGTGGCACGGTCTGGCGCACCGACGCCCAGTTGAGCCTTTACGAGCTTGACGTGGTCCTCTGGGTCGCGGAAATCGGAATATTTGCCCTTTCGCACTACTTCGTTAAGTGTTCGCTCGGCGGTTTCGAGGTCACCGAGCTCCAGCGCCACCTCGCCAATCCGCCGCATGCGGCGAAGCGTGTGCGGGGAGAGTTCGGATGCTTTCTCCAGCGCGGCGCGCGCTTCTGCAAGGGCGCCAACGGCCTCGCGTGTCTTTGCCAGCCAATCCCAGGCGTCGAGATACTGCTCGCTCTCGTTCAGCAGGCCGATCAGTACTTGCTCTGCCTCGTCGTAACGCTTGCGCATATGAAGCGCTTTGGCGAGGCCCAGCTTGGCCCACGGCACGGCTCTGCGTTCCAGCACCTTTTCGTAGACCGCTTGAGCATCCTCGGCACGGCCGGTATTTGCGAGCAGCTCCGCACGCAGGCGCAGGAAGTCGATCGCGTAGGCCGGGTATTTCAGCTCGCCTTCTTCGCAGGCGGTGATGGCGTCCGCTGCATTGCCGGCCTCGATCAATTGCCAGGCATGCATGAAGGCCTCGCGCTTGTTCAGCGCGCGCTCCAGACGGTTGCGCAGCAGATCGGGCGCAAAGGGTTTGAGGATGTAGTCATTGGGCGCCAGCTCTGCCGCGCCGACCACGCGTTCATAGCTGCGCTCCCCGGTGACCATGATGAACAGCGTCGAGAGCGGAATCAGGTGATGATTGCGGATGTCCTCAAGGAAGTGCTGCCCGTCCTGGCCTTCGCCGAGGTGGTATTCGCACAGGATGATGTCGAAGACCTCGTCGCGCAGCTTGCGGATCGCGGTGCCAGCGCTTTGCGCAGCCTGCAGCTTGGTGATGCCGCACATCGCCAGCATGTTGCGCAGCTGCGTGCGCATGTTGCTCTGGTTTTCGACTACGAGGACGGTGAGATCCTCGACCTTGCCCGCCATGTTGCGCCCCCCGCCTGAGTGCACCGGTCAACGGCAGCAAGGCCAACAGGCTTGAGACATTCCGCCGCTGGTCGCTCGGCGGGGTGAGAGCCCCCGCTCGGCGACACCAAACAAAACGGCCGCGCTCCGAAGGGAGACGCGGCCGTTTTGTTGGCGTGATGCGTTGGTCAGGCTGCGGGTTGAACGTTGCGCAGGCGGATGTGCAGTTCGCGCAGTTGCTTCTCGTCGACCGGGCTTGGGGCCTGCGTCAGCAAGCACTGGGCACGTTGGGTCTTGGGGAAGGCAATCACGTCGCGGATCGAATCGGTTCCAGCCAGCAGCATCACGACGCGGTCCAGGCCGAAGGCCAGGCCGCCGTGCGGCGGGGCGCCATAACGCAGTGCGTCGAGCAGGAAGCCGAACTTGAGTTCCGCCTCGTCCTTCGACAGGCCAATGGCCGAAAATACCTTCGACTGAACATCTTCGCGGTGGATACGGACCGAGCCGCCGCCTACCTCATAGCCGTTCAACGCGAGGTCATAGGCCTTCGCGAGGCACTTGCCCGGATCTGTGGCGAGCAGATCCACATGCTCGTCCTTCGGTGAGGTGAAGGGGTGGTGGCAGGCGTTCCAGCGCTTCTCGTCTTCGTCAAATTCGAACATCGGGAAGTCGACAACCCACACCGGCGCCCAGGCGCGGCCGTCAACATGACTCTTTTCGTGGCCGATCTTGATACGCAGTGCACCCAGTGCATCCGAAACGATCTTTGCCTTGTCTGCGCCGAAGAAGATCAGGTCGCCAGACTGCGCTCCGGTGCGTTCTAGGATCGTGCGCAGCGCCTGTTCATGGATGTTCTTGACGATCGGGCTCTGCAGGCCGGTCTCGTTGGGTTGCGTGACATCGTTGACCTTGATGTATGCAAGACCCTTGGCGCCGTAGATCTTCACGAACTCGGTGTAGCCGTCGATTTCGCCCCGCGACAGTGCGGCGCCGCCCGGGATACGCAGTGCGGTGACGCGGCAGGTCGGGTCGGCCGCTGCGTGGGCGAAGACCTTGAAGGCAACGTCTTGCAATGCATCGGCGACATCGACGAGCTCGAGCGTGACGCGCAGATCGGGCTTGTCCGAACCGTACTTGGCCATCGCGTCGGCGTAGCTGATGCGCGGGAAGGGGTTCGGCAGCTCGATGCCGGCGGCTTCCTTGAAGACCGTGCGGAACATCTCTTCCATGATCGCCGTGATCTCGGTCTCGGTGAGGAACGAGGTCTCGATATCGACCTGGGTGAATTCCGGCTGGCGGTCGGCGCGCAGGTCCTCATCGCGGAAGCACTTGGTCAGCTGGTAGTAACGGTCGAAGCCGGCCACCATCAGCATCTGCTTGAAGAGCTGCGGCGACTGCGGCAGCGCGAAGAACTGGCCGTCGTGAACGCGGCTCGGCACCAGGTAGTCGCGCGCGCCTTCCGGCGTGCTCTTCGTCAGCATCGGAGTTTCGATGTCGATGAAGCCCTGGTCGTCGAGGAAGCGGCGGAAGGCACGCGCAGTGCGATAGCGCAGTTGCATGATCTTCTGCATGTACGGACGGCGCAGATCCATCACGCGGTGCGTCAGCCGCACGGTCTCGGAGAGGTTCTCATCGTCGAGCTGGAACGGGGGCGTCACGGAGGGGTTCAGCACTTCCAGTTCATGGCACAGCACTTCCACTTCGCCGGAGATCAGGTTGGCGTTGGTCGTGCCTTCGGGGCGACGACGCACCTTGCCGACCACCTTCAGGCAGAACTCGTTACGCACCGATTCTGCAACGGCGAAGGTGTCCGGACGGTCGGGATCGCAAACGACTTGCACGAGGCCTTCTCTGTCGCGCAGATCGATGAAGATCACACCGCCATGATCGCGACGGCGGTGAGCCCAGCCAGTGAGGGTAACGATTTGGTCAAGATGGGCGGCGCTGACGAGCCCGCTGTAACAGGTACGCATTAAAAACTCCGGAGTGCTTTATTTGTTCTGTTGCTGCCGCGAAGTGTTCGGCAGCAGGAATTCTGATTTGGGCGCTGCGGCGTCACACTGACGCTCAGGGCTGAATGCGAGCCAGGCATTCAACCCGGCCGATTTCGCCCTGGATTGGCCCGGCCGCCCGTTGGATTGGGCTTCTGGCAGGGCGCCCATTGTCCAGAATGGTCAGGCAGCGTCAACGCTTGTGCCCGCCGTGGTGACTGCTGGGCGTCACGACACCCATCGAGATAATGTACTTGAGCGCTTCGTCGACCGTCATATCGAGTTCGACGACGGCTTCCTTGTGCATCATCAGGAAAAAACCCGATGTGGGGTTCGGTGTGGTCGGCACGTAGACGCTGACATGCTCTCCGGGCAAATGGCGCGCAACCTCTGTGCCCGGCGCCCCGGTAAGAAACGCGATGGTCCAGCTTCCTTCACGCGGGTACTGCACCAGGAGCGCCTTGCGAAAAGCTTGGCCGTTGGGCGCGAACAGTGTGTCCGACACCTGCTTGACGCTGGAATAGATCGACTTGACCACCGGAATGCGTGCGAGCAAACCTTCCCAGAAGCCAAGAATGCGTTGGCCGAAGTAGTTGGCAACAACCACCCCAGTCAGTACGACGACCAGCAGCGTGAGCAACGCGCCCAGCCCGGGAATTGCGAACCCCAGGAAATGCTCAGGGCGCCATGTCTCGGGCAGCAGCAACAGCGACTGGTCGAGCGTACCTACAATCAGGTGGAGGACCCACACGGTGATCGTCAGTGGGACCCAAATCAGGAGCCCGGCAATCAGGTACTTCTTGAAAGGCATCAGTGACAGGCGCAGTTTCCACCGCACCCGGCGGCTTTAGGGGTTTCGGTGCCTGTGGATGTTTCGGCAGGCTTTGCGCTGGCGCCGCCGCCTTTGAAGTCAGTTGCGTACCAGCCGGAACCTTTGAGCTGAAACCCGGCCGCCGTCAACGCCTTGCTGAACGCATCGTGCCCGCAGGACGGACAGGTTGTCAGGGGCGCATCTGAGACCTTCTGCAGGACGTCCTTCTGGAAACCGCAATCCGCGCAGCGGTATTCATAGATCGGCATGGCTAAGCTCCTGAAAATCAAGCCCAAAATTCTAACGCATCGCAGCATGGATTGCTTGCGAGGGCGCTCGGTGGGAATTTCGGGGCGCCGGCCCGGTTTGACAAGAGGGCAACCCGGCCGGATGGGGTGCTGATCGTCGCACCGGATGGCGCGAACTACATCTGCGCCAAGTAGCTGCTGGTCAGGCTAGGCCCCCAGTACAGCGCAACGACTCCGGCGCCGGCGAGGTAGGGGCCAAAGGGGATTGGTGTGCTGCGACCGTGCCGTGCAAAAACGATAAGTGCGATACCAACGACTGCGCCGATCGCTGACGAGGCCAAGATCACCAGCGGAAGCTGTTGCCAACCAACAAAAGCACCAATCGCAGCCAGCAGCTTGAAATCGCCATACCCCATGCCTTCCTTGCCTGTGGCCAGCTTGAACAACCAGTAGACCGACCAAAGCGCAAGATAGCCCGCCGCAGCACCGATGACGGCGACGTCCAACGGCACATAGGTGCCACCAACGTTGAGTAACAGGCCCAACCAAAGTAGGGGCAGTGTGATGGAGTCCGGCAATAGCTGGGTGTCAAGATCGATGAAGGTCAAGGCAATCATCGCCCATCCGAACGCCATTGCTCCCAGCGCGGCCCAAGTGAGACCAAAGTGCCACGCCGCAAACGCAGCGGATACCCCACCGAGAAGCTCAACAATTGGGTATCGGATACCTATCGGCGCCTGGCAATGGGCGCACCGCCCACGCAGGATCAAGTAACTCAGCAAAGGCACATTTTGCCAGCTGGCGATAGGCGTTCCGCAGTGGGGGCAACGGGAGCGTGGGCGCGCGACCGAATACGGCTCACCGATGACAACACTTTCTCCGCGGAGTTCGGCGGCTTGTTGCTGCCATTCCCGCTCCATGATTTTGGGTAGACGGTGAATGACGACATTCAGAAAGCTCCCTATGCAAAGGCCAATAACGCCCGAAGCAATCACCCAAAGAAACGAATTCATTAAAACTCTCTGATGCGGTCAACGTCTGAGCCAGCGCAATAGTGGTAAAAGACGCCGCTGCACTGGTAATGGCTTATTTTGTGCGGTCTCGTCCATTGAGTCTTGAGGCAGTCCCTTAGGTTTACACCACCGCTCCGAGTTTGAAGATAGGCAGATACATAGCAACAACCAACCCGCCAACCACAGTTCCCAGAAAAACAATAATGAGTGGCTCAAGTAGTTGGGATAGTGCTTCTACAGCGTCATCGACCTCTCGTTCGAAGAAGTCCGCTACCTTTCCAAGCATTCCATCTAACTGGCCAGACTCTTCACCGATGGAGACCATTTGTACTACCATAGTTGGGAATACGCTGGCGTTTTGCATTGCAATCGTCAGGCTGACGCCCGTGCTAACCTCGTTCTGAACCTGACGTGTCGCGAGTTGATAAACGCGATTGCCCGCTGCACCGCCAACGGAATCTAGCGCTTCGACGAGGGGGACCCCGGCAGCGAACATCGTTGATAGTGTTCTAGTCCACCGCGCAATTGTGGCCTTTCGCATTATTTCACCAATTACTGGGACTTGAAGCATAAGTCTATCCATGGTGAATTGCATTTGCGGCGAGCGTTTGTATGCAAAACTAAGTCCGATAATCGCGGCGAATAACCCGCCGAACATTAGCCACCAGTACTCAATGAAGAAGTCGGACATTGCCATCACAAAGAGCGTCGGACCTGGAAGCTCCGCGCCGAAACTCGTAAATACCGACTTGAATTGTGGAATGACGAATAGCATCATCACGGCCACTACCCCAAGAGCAACAGATACGACAGCTACGGGATAGAAAAGAGCGCCTTTGATCTTACTCTTGATGGCGAGAATCTTTTCCTTGTAAATGGCCAGACGATCGAGCAGTGCCTCTAGCGCGCCCGATTGTTCGCCGGCGGCAACTAGGTTTGCGTAAAGTGAGTCAAAGTAGACGGGATGCTTGCGGAAAGCGTTTGCAAGGCCAGCCCCAGTCTCGATGTCTGCCCGAATTTCATTCAGCAGTCGGGCCAATGCCGGATTGGATGCACCTTTGATCGCGATATCAAACGTTTGCAGCAAAGGCACGCCGGATCGGAGCATCGTCGCAAGCTGCCGGGTAAAGAGGGCGATGTCCTTGTCGGTGACTTTTCCACCCTTGGAAAAGGAGCGTTTTTTCACCTTGGCATTGCTGATGCCCTGGCGACGTAGGTTTGCTTGAACAATCGACGCGCTTCCGGCCCGCGTTTCACCACGAACGATTCGCCCGTTCTTGTCCTTGCCTTCCCAAGTGAAGACGCCCTCTTCCGAGCCCTTTGGCTTGCGAATTGTTTTCGCTGCTGTCGCCATCTGCCTGCCCTGTTCTTAGTCGTTGGTACATGCCAGCACTTCGGCCAGCGATGTGACGCCTTGCTTGGCCTTGACCAAGCCTGACTGCCGCAGATCCCGAATTCCTTGTCGTTGGGCTTCCGCAGCGATATCGATAGAGTTGCCGTTTGTCATAATTATATGCGCTATCTCTTCGCCTACGGGCATGACTTGATAGATGCCGACACGACCCTTGTAGCCAGAACCCTTACAGCGATCGCATCCAACCGGGCCAAACAGTTCGAACGGCTCGCTCAGATCCTCGTCGGTGTAGCCTGCTTGCAGCAAAGCTTCAATCGGGACATCGATGGGCTTCTTGCAGTTGCAGAGACGTCGGGCAAGGCGCTGCGCGGTGATCATGATCACGCTCGATGCGATATTGAACGGCGCGACGCCCATGTTCTTGAGTCGTTCCAGGGTTGTCGGTGCGTCGTTGGTGTGCAGCGTGGATAACACCAGGTGGCCGGTTTGGGCTGCCTTGATCGAGATCTCGGCGGTCTCGATGTCCCGGATTTCGCCGACCATGATCACGTCCGGATCCTGGCGGAGGAAGGACTTGAGTGCCGCCGAAAACGTCAGTCCCGCCTTGTCGTTGACGTTGACCTGATTGATCCCGGGCAGATTGATTTCTGCGGGGTCTTCCGCTGTCGAAATGTTGACGCCGGCCTTGTTGAGGATATTCAGGCAGGTATAGAGCGAGACAGTCTTGCCTGAGCCGGTTGGTCCTGTCACCAGCACCATGCCGTATGGCCGTTCAACGGCATCGAGCAAGGCTTTGCGCTGATCTGGCTCATAGCCGAGAGCATCGATACCGAGCATCGCCGAACTCGGGTCAAGAATACGCATGACGATCTTCTCGCCGTGCAAGCAAGGCAGTGTGCTGACGCGAAAGTCAATTGCCTTGGTTGCGGACAGCTTCAGCTTCATGCGACCGTCTTGAGGGACGCGCTTTTCCGAAATGTCGAGCCGCGAGATCACCTTGATACGTGCAGCGATCTTTTCGCGAAGGGCGAGTGGCGGCTGCGAGACCTCGCGGAGAATGCCGTCGGTGCGGAAGCGGATGCGGTAGTACTTTTCGTACGGCTCAAAGTGGATGTCGGACGCGCCCTCGTTGATCGCGTCCACCAGAATCTTCTGGATAAATTTGACGACGGGTGCGTCATCGACGTCGGTGCTCTGGGCTGCGTCGGCTTCGGCGCCCATTTCGGCGTCGGCCATCTCGCCGAGTTCTTCGTCAATGTTTCCTGTCAGATTGGACAGTGCGTCGCTGGTGCTCTCTCCAAGCTTTTGGGCGAGCTTCGCCAGTTTGTCTGCTTCGACGATGATGGCGTCGACGGCCAAGCCGGTCTGAAAACGGATCTCATCGAGCGCGCGCAGGTTGGTCGGGTCTGCGATCGCAACGGTCAGTTTGTTGTTTCGCTTCGCCAGTGGGACAACAGAGTGTTGCCCAATCAGTTTCCGGTCAATCGCCTCACGTGGAATCTGATTTTCGTCGAAGGCGCCGATGTCGAGCATCGGGAAACCGAATGTCTCTGCACAGAACCGTGCCAAGTCACGCGCGCTAATGGCGCCGCGTTGAACGACCTCCGCCGCGTAAGGTTGTTTGGTGGTTCGTGCATGCTCCGCGATCTCTGCCGCTTGGGTTTCGGTCAGGCGACCGTGTTGCACCAAGGCTCTGGCGAGACCGCTTAGTGCGATTTGCTGAGGATTTGCAACCATGAAACAGCTGTCTCGACAAGGGATAGCGACCGGTGCGCGATCATGCGCTAGCGCTCAGGCCTTGTAAAGCCACGGCCGGCGGGGCTCGGCGGCGTGTCGCCGCTGCGGTGCCGACTCTTGGGGGGGCCGAACGTGTTGGCGGCGAGTTCTGCCATTCGGTGGCAGTAACGCGGCTATGAACTCAAACCGTTCACGGACGGCCGAGCAAGACCTCCAGAACGAAGCGCGTGCCAACGTACGCCAGCAGAAGGCAGGTGAAGCCTGCGAGGGTGAGGCGCAGGGCGCGCCGGCCACGCCATCCCCAGAGCATCCGCCCTGCGAGCAAAACGCCGAAGAGAAGCCAGGCGGCGATGGCGAAGACGGTCTTGTGAGACAGCGAGATCGCCTTGCCGAAGAGGGCTTCGGAGAAGAACACGCCTGAGCCAACGGTCAGCGTCAGCAAAACGAAGCCAACTGCGACGAGTTTGAATAGCAGGCTCTCGAGCGTCATCAAAGGGGGGAGCGAGGCAAGCGCGCGGGTTAAACGGGCGCTGTGCAACTGTTTCTCGGCGGCGGCCATCAGCAGCGCATGCAGGGCCGCAAGCGTGAACAGACTGTATGCCAGCATCGCGACAACGAAATGCATGCGGAATGCGAGAGTGCTCGCGTTGGGGAGCGCATGTTCGCTCGGGAATATCGTCGGAAGCAGCACGGCCACCGCGGCCACCGGCATGGCCAGCGCCTGCAAACCTTCGATATGCGCGAAGAAGCTCTCGATCCAGTAGAACACCAGGGCCAACCACAGCGTCATCGACAGCGCGGCGGAAAAGCCGAAGCGCGGTGCGCCGCCGTCGGTGATGTCGAGGCCCAGCGAGGCTGCGTGCAGCAGCAGTGCGCCGAGCAGCGCAAAGCGTGCCAGGAACTGTTGGCGCGCAGTCGTTTCGCCCTGCAGCCTGCGGTAGGCAATGGCCAGGCCGATGTAGATCGAGGCGGCGGGCAGATGAAGTAGAATCGCAGGCATCTTCGCAGTTTACCTGAACGGCTGTGCGCTCAGCACGGCCGAGATTGCTCCCGGATCATGCTCGATAACTTGACTCAACGGCTCGCCAAGGTCGTCAAGACCATGCGCGGCCAAGCCCGCCTTACGGAAGACAACATTTCCGAGATGTTGCGCGAGGTTCGCCTTGCGCTGCTGGAGGCGGACGTTGCACTGCCGGTGGTGAAGGACTTCATCGCGAAAGTCCGCGAGAAGGCCGTCGGTCAAGATGTGATCGGCTCGCTCACACCTGGCCAGGCGTTGGTTGGCGTTGTTCATCGCGAACTGACCGAATTGATGGGCGGTGCTCAGGCAACACTCAATCTTGCCACCCAGCCGCCGGCGATCATTCTGATGGCTGGTTTGCAGGGCGCCGGTAAGACCACCACGGTGGGCAAGCTCGCGAAGATGCTGCGCGAGAAGCAGAAGAAAAAGGTTCTCACGGTTTCGTGTGACGTGTACCGGCCTGCGGCTATCGACCAATTGCAGGCCGTCTCGCAGCAGGCGGGGGCGGAGTTCTTCCCCTCTACGGTCGCACAGAAGCCGATCGACATTGCCAATGCTGCAATTGACCACGCGCGCCGGCATTACTTCGATGTGTTGCTTGTCGATACGGCGGGTCGCCTCGCGATTGACGAGGCAATGATGGAGGAGATCAAGGCCTTGCATGCCGCGGTCAGACCCATCGAGACGCTGTTTGTCGTCGACGCGATGTTGGGCCAGGATGCCGTCAATACGGCACGGGCGTTCAATGAAGCGCTCCCGCTCACTGGTGTCGTGCTGACCAAGCTCGACGGCGACGCACGCGGCGGCGCGGCCTTGTCGGTGCGTCATGTCACCGGTAAGCCGATCAAGTTCACCGGTGTGGGCGAGAAGCTCACCGGACTTGATGAGTTCTATCCGGATCGGATGGCGAGCCGGATCCTCGGCATGGGCGACATCCTGTCGCTGGTCGAGGAGGCGCGTCAGAACGTCGACGAAGAGCAGGCCCGGGCTTTTGCGCAAAAGCTCAAGACCGGCAAAGGCTTTGACCTCAACGATTTCAAGAACCAGATCTCGCAGATGCGAAAGATGGGCGGCTTGTCCTCGCTGATGGACAAGATGCCGGCCCAGTTCGCCCAGGCCGCATCGCAACTTCAGGGCGGTGTTGAGGAGAAGGCCATTCGCCGGATCGAGGGCATCATCAATTCGATGACGCCTGCCGAGCGCGCGAAGCCCGAGTTGATCAAGGCGAGCCGAAAACGCCGGATCGCGACTGGTGCGGGTGTGCAGGTGCAGGAGGTCAATCGCCTGCTGAACCAGTTCGAACAGACTCAGAAGGTGATGAAGCAACTCTCGAAGGGCGGCATGGGCAAACTCATGCGTTCGATGAAGGGCATGCTGCCCGGCATGATGCGTTAGTCGGGGCTTTCGAGGGGCCGCCCATGTGCAGCGTAGGCTGTGGTGGGCGGCCTGTTCCGTTTACGGGACGAAACAGAGGGCTCGATTTAGCCTGGCAGGCGAAACGGGAAGCCCTCGATTGGCGGCTTTCTGCCTGCAACCAGATCCGCCAACGCAGCGCCTGAGCCGCAGGCGAGCGTCCACCCCAAGGTGCCGTGTCCAGTATTGAGCCACAGGCCTTTGGTACGCGTTGCGCCAATCAGCGGCAAGTTGTTCGGCGTCGCCGGGCGCAACCCATTCCAGGTTTCGCCTGCCTGCAGATCGGTAGCGCCGGGAAAGTGCTCCTCGGTCCAGCGCAGAAGCGCAGCGGTGCGTGCAGGGTTTGGAGCGGTGTCGAAACCGTTCAACTCTGCCGTGCCCGCGACACGCAAACGGTTGCCGAGTCGAGAGCAGACGATACGGCGTGTCTCATCTGTCAGGCTGACATGCGGTGCGGCGTCAGGCTCCAGAATCGGTAGCGTGACCGAGTAGCCCTTGACCGGATAGATCGGAAGACGCTCCCCGAGCGGCTCAAGCAGCCGCCCGCTCCATGGTCCGGCGCAGACCACGGCGGCGTCAGCGGATAGCGCGCCGGTGCGGCCGTGCTGGTCGACAATCTCAACGGTTGCAAACGCCTCGCCGACGGTCCCGATTGCCGTTGCGGTGGTGGAGTAGAGAAACTGAACGCCAGATGCTGCAAGTTCGTGCGAAAGGCGTTCGGCAAACAGGTGGGCATCTCCCGATTCGTCGTCCTGTCCGTGAAGGCCGCCAAGCAGGCGGGCGCCGCAGGCGGCCAACGCAGGCTCCAGGTCGATGCATTCACGCGCGGTGACGACGCGCGCGTGAAGCCCGCAACGTGTCAGTTCGTCCGCGCGATGCGGGGCCCGGCGGAACTCGCCTGCGTCGAAGAAGAGGTGTAGCACGCCGCGGCGTTCGGCGTCATAGTCCAGCGCTACCGCGCGCCGCATCGCCTTCAGGCATTCGAGGCTGTGCGCAGCAAGATGTGCGATGGCTTCGGTGTTGCGGCGGGTTCGGCCGGGCGTGCATTCACGCAGGAACGACAGGCCCCAGCGCCAGCGTGCCCATTCGGCCGGCATCCGGAACAGGAGGGGTGCATCCTCGCGACCCAGCCAGCGCAGTATCTGCCCTGGCGCACGCGGGTTGGCCCAGGGCTCCGGGTGGCTCACCGAAACCTGGCCGCCGTTCGCGAAACTGGTTTCGAGGGCCGCGCCTTCGCGCCTTTCGATGACGGTGATGTCGTGCCCGTCGCGGGCGAGGTACCACGCGCTGACGACGCCTTCGAGGCCGGCGCCGATGATGACTATTTTCATGTGACCGATCGTTCTACGACGGTTGCCCATCCCTGTCCCGACGGCAATTGTACCCGGCGTCTCTGGCGAGTGCCGTTGCGCCGCGCGGCATAGGTGTTGCCTCTAATGTCGGCGCGCGGGTTCGCGACCCATAATCGCAGTGCACAAACGCTACGACGTAACGGTGTGTCGGCGTCTTAAGGGCGTAATCGGATCGGGGGGTCTGTTTACGGCTGACGCGGGCGCGCCCTACGCACGAACCTTGGGGGGAGCCATGCGTCGCGTCACGCTCACGCAGTATTTGATTGAACAGCAGCGGGAGCATCAGCAGATTCCGGTGAATTTGCGGTTGCAGATCGAGGTCGTTGCGCGCGCCGTCAAGGCGATCAGCGTCAACGTCGGCAAAGGCGCCATTGCCGGCGTGCTTGGCGAGGCGGGTACTGACAATATTCAGGGGGAGGCGCAGAAGCAGCTCGATGTCGTCGCAAACGAGATTCTTCTGCTCTCAAACGAGTGGGGCGGGCACCTGGCCGCGATGGCTTCGGAAGAGATGCCGCTGCCGTATCCGATACCGAATCGTTATCCGAAGGGCGAGTACCTGTTGCTGTTTGATCCGCTCGACGGCTCGTCGAACATCGACGTCAACATCTCGGTTGGCACTATTTTCTCGGTGCTGCGTTGCCCCGAGGGCGCCGAGGCCGACGAAAACGCTTTCCTGCAACCCGGCACCCAGCAGGTCGCGGCGGGCTATGCACTTTACGGCCCGCAGACACTCCTGGTGCTAACCGTCGGGGCTGGTGTGGTCGGATTTACGCTGGATCGCGAGTTCGGCGCCTGGGTGCTGACCAACCCCGACATGCGAATTCCGGAAGACACCCGTGAATACGCCATCAACGCCTCGAATGCGCGATTCTGGGATCCCGCGATACAGCGTTATATCGACGAGCTGGTTGCGGGCAAGGAGGGGCCTCGCGGCAAGGACTTCAACATGCGCTGGGTCGCGTCCATGGTGGCGGACGTGCATCGCCTGCTGACACGTGGCGGCATCTTCATGTATCCGCGTGATAAGCGTGATCCGAGCAAGCCGGGGCGCTTGCGCTTGATGTACGAGGCGAACCCGATGTCGATGATCGTCGAGCAGGCGGGAGGGGCTGCGTCGACGGGCAACCAGCGGATTCTCGATGTTCAGCCGGAGCATCTGCATCAACGCGTGCCGGTTGTGTTGGGGTCACGCAACGAAGTCGAGCGCGTCGTTCGCTATTACTCAGAAGCGTGATTCGTCGGGGTGTCTTGTTCAGGCATGGCGCGGATAGAATCCGGCCGTGCCTTCCGACTCCCCCAAATTGCTGCGTTTGAGCCGTGCCACGAACCAGCTTTGGCTGCGAGTGGCCGCGGTCACGGTTCTATCCCTATACGCCGCCTTTGCGAACGCCGCCGCGTTGAAGTTGAGTGCGCCCGACACCGTCCGCACGCTGATCCTCAAGCATGTCTCGGCGTTCGATGCGAAGCGAGCGGACACAACAGAGGACGAGGAGGCCGAACAGATCTCGGATGAGGGCGATACCCTTGCCCGTGTTCGGCGTGCGCGCAAAGAGATCCCTGGGCTTCTCGAGACTGAAGGCTATTTCTCGCCGCGCATCGAGGTGGAGCAGGAGCCCAACGGCCGCACGCTTGTGCGTGTAACGCCCGGACGGCGGACGACGGTGCGCGAGGTCGAGATCCGTTTCGCCGGCGAGTTGGCGGCGGATAAGGATGAGCGACAGGCGAGGCGGGCGGCACTGGTTGCCGCATGGCCGCTCACTAAGGATCAGCCCTTTACGCAAGCGGCCTGGGCGGCCGCCAAGGGCAAACTGCTGGCCGATGTGTCCAGCCATGATTTCGCCGCCGCACGAATCGCCGAGTCGGCGGTGGACGTGGATCCGGAGCGTGCAGCGGCGCGGTTGCTCGTCGTCGTTGATTCTGGTCCGGCCTTCCGCCTTGGCGCGATCGACCTGCAGGGGCTGTCCCTGTACAACCGTGACCTGGTCGAGCGCTACAACGTCTTGCGTGAGGGCGAGCCCTACGACTACGAACGTTTGGTTGCTTTGCAGAATGCGCTGCAGAGCACGCCCTATTTTTCTGGCGCCATCGTCGAGATTGACCGTGACCCCGCGCTTGCCGACGCGACCCCGGTGCGGATTGCGATTACGGAAGCGGAGCCGCGCCGCTTCGGCGTGGGCGTGGGTTTCAGCAGTAATACCGGTGCGCGCTCGGAAATCAACTATCGCGACGCCAACCTTTTCGGCCGTGCCTTTGAGCTCAACAGTTCCGTGCGGGTTGAAGAGAAGCGTCAGTCCGCGTTCGCCGACGTCTTCCTGCCGCAAACGCATTCCGGCTTCCGAGACGCAGCCGGGATCACCTGGCTTAACGAAGACATACAGAATCTAGTTACCCAGCGTTTCTCCGTAGGTGTGCAGCGGATGCGTACGCTGCAGCGCACCACGGTGCGCGTCAGCCTCAACTATCAGCGTGAGATCACGCGGCCTGAGGGCGCGGAGGAGCAGGTCAGCACTGCGTTCACGCTGAACTATGGGGCCGACGTTCGCACAGTGGATAACCCGGCGGATCCACGTCGGGGTTACAGCGCCGGGTTCCAGATTGGTGGTGGAGCTCGGGCGCTGTTATCGGACCAGAATTTCCTGCGTCTCTACGGACGTGCGCAGTATTTCCAACCGGTAGCTGAGTCCGGCACGCTTATTTTGCGCGGGGAGGGCGGTTACACCATTGCGCCGTCCAGCCAAGGTATTCCTCAGGATTTCTTGTTCCGCACCGGTGGCTCCCAGTCGGTGCGTGGCTATGACTATCAGAGCCTGGGTGTGGCTGAAGGCTCGGCCGTCGTGGGTGGTCGGACCTTGATGGTCTTGAGCTCAGAGTACGTGTACTGGGTCAGCGGTCCGTGGGGTGTCGCCACCTTTGTGGATGCAGGTGACGCGAAGGATACGTGGAACGACATGCGACTCAAGCTGGGTTACGGCGTTGGTGGCCGTTGGCGTAGCCCGGCCGGTCCGCTCGGCATGGACGTCGCCTATGGCCAGGAAGACAAGAAGTTCCGCCTGCATTTCACGCTCGCCATTGCGTTCTGATTCGTCTGCAAGTGATTGTTCAACAAGGCCTGCAAGCAGATCTGCGGGTTTCGACGTGCTCTGATGTCGTAGCGCGATACTGACGTTTGTTGTGTTCGAGCAACAATCGGCGTCGTTTCCGGAGGCTAAACACGGCTTTTGCCTTGCCGCCGAAATGCTGCACCCGCAACATCCTCCCATCTCTCTCATTGAGAGGCAGGAAGGACGACGGCTTCGGGGGTTTCCGCCGGCGTCGCATCTTCAGACTAAGAGGAGAATCGCATGCAAAAGAAACTGATCGCTGTGGCCATCGCCGGCCTGGCTGCCGCCCCGGCATTCGCCGTCGATACCAGCGTGACGCTGTACGGTCTGGTGGACGCCGGCTATTCGTGGCGCGGTGACAACTACGATTCCACCAAGGCTAACCGTCAAGGTTTCGATAGCGGCCAGTTGAACGGCTCGCGCCTCGGTGTTCGTGGTGTTGAAGAAATCACTCCGGGCCTCAAGGGCAAGTTCCAGATCGAAGCCGGCGTGAAGGCTGACACCGGCGGTAGCAACCAAGGTGGCCTGGCTTGGGGCCGTCAGAGCTGGGTTGGCCTGGACTTTGGCGCTGCTGAAGTGCGCTTCGGTCGCCAGTACACCCCGCAATTTAACCTGTACGCCGGCTATATCGATCCGTTCGGCCTGGGTGGCGTTGCTGAGACGAACAACGTCTTCACGCACATCGTCGCTCGCGCTGACAACGCTGCATACCTGACCACGCCGTTCTTCGGTGATGTGTTTGCAGTGGAAGCGATGTACACCAAGTCGTTGGCTGGTGACGAAACCATCGAAAACGCGGGCAACCGTCGTTACTACTCGATCGCTCCGAAGCTGAAGTTTGGCAAGAGCGTTTTCATCATGGCCAACTACAGTGACGCCAAGGTGAAGGGTGCTGCTGCTTCGGTTCAGTCGTGGGACATCGGTGGTGCGGTTGACTTCGGCGCGGCCAAGATCACCGCTGCCTATGCGCAACCGAAGGATGGCACCAAGCTGGATGCCAACGGCAACAAGATCAAGTACAACCGTTTCTTCGTCGGTGCGACGGTTCCGGTGGGCAACTTTGCGCTGCTCGCCTCCTACACCTACTCGAAGGACAAGAACGATCTGAACGAGAAGGCTCAGCAGGGCGGCCTCGGCGGTACGTACAACCTGTCGCCGCGCACCACGCTGTACGGTATCTACGGCCAGATCAACACCAGCGACGAAGTCAAGAGCGGCTACGAAGTGGCTGACGCGACCAACAGCGGTTTTGGCTATCGCAAGGGTGCTCAGTTCGGTGTTCGTCACACGTTCTGATCTGCACGCCACGTAGTAGTTAAGAAGGGCGCCTTAGGGCGCCCTTCTTTTTTTGATGCCAGTTTGTAAGGGGGCGCGGCCACGAATAGTGCCGCGTCTGAAGTCAGCGAGCGACTTGCCTTTCCCGAATCTCATCCAGCGTCTTGCAGTCGATGCACTGGGTGGCCGTCGGGCGGGCTTCAAGACGCTTTAGACCAATCTCGACCCCGCAGCTGTCGCAATAGCCGTAGTCCTCGGCATCGATGCGTGCCAAGGTCTGATCGATCTTCTTGACGAGCTTGCGTTCCCTGTCGCGGTTCCGCAATTCAAGCGCGATGTCCGACTCCTGGCTGGCGCGATCGTTTGGATCTGCGAACGACGTTGCCTCGTCCTGCATCGTGTGCACAGTGCGCTCAATGTCTGACTGCAGATCCTGCTTCCAAGCCTCAAGGATCGAACGGAAGTGAGCAAGTTGCTTGGCGCTCATGTACTGCTCGCCTTTCTTCGGCTCGTACGGCTTGAAGTGGCGGTAGATCTCCTCAGCCATGATGGCTTTCCTCGGTCCAAGTGAGAAAGCAGCGTTAATAGCAGAATCAACTTTGGCTCGCAAGGAAATGCCAAGCGAGTGTATCCCGTTTGGTGAGCGACGTTGCGGGAAGGTTGCGTTGCGTCAGAATTCCGCCGCGGCACATGTTATGTTTGACGAACTAGGATTGGTTGTGTATATTCTTGCCCTCTCGGGGTGTAGCGCAGTCCGGTAGCGCGCTTGCTTTGGGAGCAAGATGTCGGGAGTTCGAATCTCTCCACCCCGACCAGCGAAGTTTGGGAAAATCGTTCGGACAGAACCCGCCCGTAGCTCAACTGGATAGAGCACCGGCCTTCTAAGCCGGGGGTTACAGGTTCGAGTCCTGTCGGGCGGACCAAGCAACGCAAGGTAGTACCCAGTGGCGGCATTAGCTCAGTCGGTAGAGCACTGGATTGTGATTCCAGGTGTCACCGGTTCGATCCCGGTATGTCGCCCCAAGCTTTCCCAAGAAAAACCCGCCTTCTGGCGGGTTTTTCGCTTTCAGGGACTGAGTGATCCAAGTTCGCAATTGAGGTGGCGGTTCGCTGTTCTAACTCCGCTGACGTGCGTATGCCCTTGGGCGGCTCGGCTGCGACGATTCGGCGTTTGTCGGCGAGGACGAAGCTGGTCTCTTGAGCGTCGGACTAGAATCAAAGATGCGCGTCTGGACGCGCATCTGCGGGCAGTCAGGGGAGTATCGGCTCGGGAGTCGTGCGTGAAACCGGGTCAACGTGCGTCATCAGGTACAGCACGGGGTGATTTGCCATAACCCGGAGCTTCGCCTGACGGGCGATGTCGTGGCCTTGAGCAACGGTAAGGCTGCCATCGATCTCAAGGTGAACGTCCGCAAGAATCATGTCGCCGGTTTTGCGCGTCTTGAGTTCGTGCATGCCGAGCACGCCGGGTGTGGCGAGGATGTCCGCGGCGATCCCGGCCACTTGTTCTTCTGTTGCGGCCCGGTCGGTGAGATCGTGCAGCGCGTCCCATCCGAACTCCCAGCCCATGCGAGCGACCATGAAGCCGACAATCAGGGCGGCGATCGGGTCGAGCAGGCCGAAGCCCATCAGGTTGCCGCCGATCCCGATCGCGACGACGAGCGATGACGCGGCGTCGGAGCGTGCGTGCCAGGCGTTCGCGACCAGCATGCTCGAACGCACCTTCTCGGCAACATGAAGCATGTAGCGGAAGAGCACCTCCTTGACGACGAGTGCGCCGAGTGCGACCCACAGGGCGACGATGTGGACTTTGGGAATGCTCTCCGGCGCTTCCAGCTTGTGCACTGCTGAGCCGATCATTCCCAGCCCGACTGCGAGCAGCAGCGCACCCAGCACCAGCGAGGCGGCGTTTTCGTAACGCTGATGGCCATAGTGGTGGTCGTCATCTGGTGCCTTCTGACTGTGATGAACAGCCAGCAACACGACGAAGTCCGCAACGAGATCGGATAGCGAGTGCACCCCATCGGCGATCAGGCCCTGCGATCCCGAGATCAGACCCGCAGCCACTTGCGAGATTGTCAGACCAATATTTACGGCGACGCTGACCCAGGTGCTGCGTTTGGTGGCGGCCTCGCGTTCGGGTTTTGCGTCCTCGTTGTCGAGTTCGTGCAGGTCGTGCAGATTGTTCATGGTATGCGTGTGTGCAGAGGGGAGTCGGGAAGTTTGATCCCGTGTCGGGACGGAACGCTTGATGCGCGTCGAGTGCAGCGCTGTTCAGAATGAATTCCCTGCGCCGAGCGAGCTTGACACTGATTGGGAGGGGGCGCGATTGCTTGTGCCGCGTATGCCACTGCGAGGCTACGTTGTTCTCTCGGCGTGCGGTTGTCGTGCAGAGCGAGACGTGCGAACTGCGTACGTCGCTTACGTTGGGGTTGAGGCTATCGGGGCGCTTTACGCCCCGATAGCGGGCGATCAGGGCCGGCGCTGATCGATTTGAAGGGCGAGGGCCGATACGCTGGTGTCTGCCACGTTGGCAGTGCCGTAGAGGTCGCCTGAGGCGGCTTGTGCGACGCCCGATGCCGAGATGCGCGCTTCGATTTCGAGCTTGGCTACGCTCGAGAGCGGACGCTGGGCATTGAGCGAGGCGCTGTCGTCCAGCGTGATGGTTGCCGGCAGCGTGTCGGCACTGCGGCGGACGACCGCCAGGGGCATGCGTTCGCCCGGTGCGCGGGCGATCACGAACAGTGTTTTGCCGCTGGCTTCCGCCTTCATGGCAGGCGCGATGCCGATCGCGAGTGCCAGCGAGCGTTGGCTGGCGGCCGGCGCCTGTTCGGGTGCCTTTGCGGTGGGTTCGGCGGCGGCTGGCGCTGTGGGCGCGGCACCGCCCATCTGACCCTTGACCTGTGCGATTGCATCCTTCAGGAAGCGGGCGTCCTCGGATTCCGGCGCAACCTGAGGCAGCGCGCGCTCGAAGTAGCCAACCGCCGCAGCGTAGTCGTGACGACCCGCAGCGCCGGAGCCGGCCAGCATCAAAGCGAGCAGGTTGTTCGGATCGACCTGAAGTGCTTGCTTGACGAGCGCTTCGGGCTTGCCTTCCAGCTTGCCGCCAGCGTTCATGGCGAGCACATCGGCGTATTCGGCGAGCCAGTCGGCGTTTTGCTCCAGCGCAGGGCCGATGCGCTCAAAGGCAGCGGCGGCATCGGCGAAACGGTTCATGACCTTGTACGAGCGACCCAGCATCGCCCAGCCGGTGGGGTTGTCGGGGTTGGCTTCGAGCTTGGCGGCAAGGCTCTCGACCATCTTGTTGATGTCGGGCATGCCGTTCGGCGCTGCGGCCGCATGCGGGTTGCCGGTGACGGCGGCCGGTGTGCCGAGTTGCAGGTACAACACCACGGCCAGCAACGGCAGCATCAGGGCAACCGGGCCCAAGGTCAGCCAAGGGCGGCTGGCGCGCTGCACCGGCGCGGCAGTGTCGCCTTCTTCGAGCAGGCGGCGGTGAATGTCTTCGCGTGCTGCGTCGAATTCGGCGGCGGTGAGGGCGCCACGATCGCGCTCGCGCTCAAGGGTGGCGATCTCGTCGCGCAGGATGCGGGCGTTGAGGCGCGCCATGCTGACTTCGTCGTGCTGCTTGCGGCTGAAAATGAACGGGCGCGCAATCAGTGCGAGGGCGAAGAGGGCGATCAGGGCTGCGGCGATGATGAAGGTGGTCATTGAGAGACGTTCCGTTTGTCGGCGTCGGCAAGCAGCGCGGCGACGCGGCGGCGTTCCGCTTCGTCGAGGGGGGCGTCGGTTTGGGCGTTACGTTGCCGCAAGTGCATCAACAGGCCGGCAATGCCGCCCAAGAGCAGCACGAAAGGGCCGCCCCACAGGAGCACGGTGGTGGCTTTGAGCGGTGGGCGATAGCGCACGAAATCGCCGTAACGTGCGACGAGAAAATCCATGATCTCAGTGTCGGACTTGCCGGCACGGATCATGGTGCGGATTTCGCGGCGCAAATCTTCGGCCAGCTCGGCATGCGAGCCGGCGAGCGATTCGTTCTGGCAGACGAGGCAGCGCAGCTCTTCGCTGATTGCGATCATGCGCTGTTCGACCACCGGGTCTTCCGCGAGCGGGCGTGCTTCGCCGGCGAGCACGCTGCCAGTGAGGCAGAGTGCTGCGCACATCAGGGTCAGGCGCTTCATGTCGAGAGTTTCCGGATCAGGGGCAGGATGGTCTGGTCCAGGACTTCCTGGGTGACGGGGCCGATCTGCTTGTAGCGGATCACGCCGTTGCGATCGATGACATAGGTTTCGGGTACGCCATACACGCCATAGTCGATGCCGACGCGGCCATCGGCATCCATAGCGACGATCTGGTAGGGGTTGCCGAAGCTCGCGAGCCAGCGCTTCGCGTCCTCCGGCTTGTCCTTGTAGTCGAGGCCCACCAGGGGAACCGTGTTCGTGCGGGAGAACGCAACCAGTATCGGGTGCTCGTCGCGGCAGGACACGCACCACGAAGCCCACACGTTGAGGATCCAGACCTTGCCGCGCATGTCTTCCGGGCTGAAGGTCTTGCCCTCCGTGCCGAGCTGAGGCAGGCGGAAAGCGGGGGCGGGTTTGTCGATCAAGGGCGAGGGGATGCTGTGCGGATCCTTGTTCAGACCAACGGCGAGGAAGCCCAGCAGCACCACGAACAGTGCGATCGGAATCAGCAGCACGCGTTTCATGCGCGGGCTCCTTCAGCAGCCAGCGCCTCGCGTTTGCGCAGGCGGTATCGACGATCGCTGGCGGCCAGAATGCCACCCAGCGCCATCAGCAGCGCACCGCCCCAGATCCAGTCCACCAACGGCTTGTAGTACACCCGCACCGCCCAGGCTCCGCCGTCGAGCGGCTCGCCGAGCGAGACGTAAAGATCGCGGAACAGGCCGGTGTCGATCGCGGTTTCCGTCATCGGCATGCCGGAAGTGCTGTACTGACGCTTCTCTGGCCGCAGCGTGCGGATGAACTTGCCATCGCGCGACAGCTCGACTTCGCCGACCATCGCGACGAAGTTGGGGCCCTGGCGTTCGCTGACGCCGACCAGCTTGAAGCTGTGGCCGCCGACGACGGTGGTGTCGCCCGGCGCCATGCGCACATCGCGCTCGGCTTCATAGTGCTTCACGAATGCGACGCCGAGAATGCTGATCGCCAGGCCGAAGTGCGCGATCTGCATGCCCCAGTAGGCCGCTGGCGGGCGACCGGTGCGCAGGCGTTCGCGCAGTTGCAGCAGCATCGATGCGGCCAGCCACAGCGCGCAGAAGCTTCCGATTGCAGCACCGAGGGTCCATTTACCGGCCAGCATCGGCAGCGCAATCGCGCCTGCCACGCCGAACAGTGCGGGGTTACGCAGATGTGGCAGCAGATCTTTCAGCGCTGATTCTTTCCAGCGCAGCAGGGGCCCGACCGCGGCAAGCAGGAAGATCGGCAGTACCACCGGCACGAAGACCGAGTTGAAATAGGGCGGGCCCACCGAGAGCTTGCCCAGGCCAAGCGCGTCGATCGCGAGCGGGTAGAGCGTACCCAGCAACACGCACGCGGCAGCAACGACCAGCAATACGTTGTTGCACAAGAGGAGGGTTTCGCGTGACAGCAGCGCGAAGCGGCCGCCGAGGCCACTCTTCGGCGCACGTACGGCAAAGAGCGTGAGCGAAGCGCCGATCACCAGTGCCAGCAGGATCAGGATCATGATGCCGCGGCGCGGGTCGGTCGCGAAGGCATGTACGGAAGTCAGCACGCCGGAACGGACCAGGAAGGTGCCGAGCAGCGACAGCGAGAACGCGCTGATCGCCAACAACACTGTCCAGTTGCGGAAGCTGCCACGCTTTTCGGTCACAGCCAGCGAGTGGATCAGCGCGGTGCCGACCAGCCAGGGCATGAAGGACGCGTTTTCGACCGGGTCCCAGAACCACCAGCCGCCCCAGCCCAGTTCGTAGTACGCCCAGTACGAACCGAGCGCAATGCCGAGCGTCAGCGAGACCCAGGCAGCCAGCGTCCAGGGGCGTGACCAGCGCGCCCATGCGGCATCCAGGCGGCCGGCGAGCAATGCGGCAAGGGCGAAGGCGAAGGCCACGGAGAAGCCGACGTAGCCCATGTAGAGCATCGGCGGGTGCACGACAAGGCCCGGATCCTGCAGCAGCGGATTGAGGTCGCGTCCGTCCGGTGCGGCCGGAATCAGGCGATCGAACGGGTTCGAGGTGACCAGCACGAAGACCAGGAATCCGGCGGCGACGAGCCCCAGCACGCCGATCACCCGCGCCACCATGTCATCCGGCAGGCTGCGCGAAAACAGTGACACGGCGAGCGTCCAGCCCGACAGCATCAGCAGCCAGAGCAGGAAGGAGCCCTCATGGCCGCCCCACACTGCGGCGAACTTGTAGATCGACGGCAGTTGCGAGTTCGAGTGTTCGGCGACGTAGCGCACCGAGAAGTCGTCATTGACGAAGGCGATCGCGAGGCACACGAAGCTGGTCGCGAGCATCAGGAACAGCGCCTGCGACAGCGGCCGCGCCAGGGCGACCCAGGTGCGGTCGCCGCGATGAGCGCCGATAAGAGGAAGTGATCCCTGCAGGATCGCGACCAGAAACGCCAGGATCAGCGCGAAGTGTCCGAGTTCGGGGGTCATTGTTTGAGCGTGACTCCGGCTTTGTGGGCTTGCTCCACCGCGTGCTTGGCTTCCGGCGGCATGTAGTTTTCGTCGTGCTTTGCGAGCACTTCCGTGGCGGTGAATTCGCCGCTCGGCGTGAGTTTGCCCTGCGCGACAACGCCTTTCCCTTCGCGGAAAAGGTCCGGCAGGATGCCGGTGTAGGCCACCGGAATGTCCTTCGCGGTATCGGTGACGACGAAACGTGCGGTCAATCCATCACGCTTGAGGCTGCCCGGCTTCACCAGGCCGCCTACGCGGAAGGCGGCGCCCTGAGGTGCCTTGCCCTCGGCCACCTCGGTGGGGGTGACGAAGAGCGCGATGTTGCTGTTGAGCGCGTTGAGGATCAACCCGGTCGCGACGCCGAGCGAGGCGAGCGCACCCAGAATGATCGCAAGGCGTTTGTGGCGGGCTTTCATGCAGTGTTTCCTTCAGCTTCAATGGCATTGGCCCGGCTTTCGCGGCGCAGGCTCTGCAGGATGGCTTTGCGGCGCTGACGCAGCAGCCAGAGTTCGCCGACCAGCCCTACGACGCAGGCGATGACGCTGCCCCAGACGTACAGCGCATAGCCGCCCATGGCGAAAAACTCGGCAGGTGAATTCCAGTTCATGCGTTCAGCTCCGGCAGTCGGACAACCCAGTCGGTGTGCCGTTCCCTTTCAAGAATGATGGCGCGCGCGCGGGTCAGCGCGACAGCGATCGAATACATCCACGCCGCCAGCGCGACCAGCAGCATGCCCAAAAGCATGGTGTGCGCCATTGACGGGGATCGGGTTAGCGAAATCGATGAACCCTGGTGCAGGGTGTTCCACCATTGCACCGAGAAATAGATGACGGGAATGTTGACCACGCCTACCAGCGCCAGCACCGCACAGGCGCGGTCTGCGCGGCGCGGGTCGTCGATTGCGGCGCGCAATGCGATGTAGCCCAGGTACAGGAAGAAAAGCAGGAGTTCCGAAGTCAGCCGCGCATCCCAAATCCACCACGTACCCCACATCGGCTTGCCCCACAGCGAGCCGGTGATCAGCGACAGCGCAGCGAAGATCGCGCCGGTCGGGGCCAGCGCGGTGGCCATGATGCCGGACAGGCGGGTGTTCAAGGACAGCCCGACCGCCGACCAGAAGGCCATCACCATGTAGATGAACATCGACATCCACGAGGCCGGCACATGCAGGAAGATGATGCGGTAGCCCTCGCCCTGCTGCGCGTCGGTCGGTGCGACGAAGAAGCCCACCCACAGCCCGGCAACGCCGAACAGCACGGCGAGCGCGGTGAACCACGGAATCAGCTTGCCCGCCAGCGGGTAGAACGTGGCGGGGCTGGAATAACGGAACCAGTTGATAAGGCGAAAGCTCATTCGAGTGCAATCCTGATGGCCACGGTGACGGCAAGCGGCGCGAAGAATACCGAGAGAGCCAGCATTGCTGCCAGCAAAGAAAGGTGTCCGCCGGCCTGCAGGCCGGCAATCTGCGCTTCAACGGCGCCGGCGCCGAAGATCAGCGCCGGCACATAAAGCGGCAGCACGATCAGCGACAGCAGCGCGCCGCCGCCGCGCAGGCCCAGCGTCAGCGCTGCGCCGATCGCGCCGATCATCGACAACAAGGGCGTGCCAATCAGCAGGCCAAGCGTCAGCAAGCCCAGCGCATCGACCGGCAGATCGAACTGCAGCCCCAGCATCGGTGCGAGCAACACCAGCGGCAGGCCAGACACCAGCCAGTGAGCAAGGATCTTGCCTGCCACCAGCCAACCGAGCGGCGTCGGCGATACCGCCATCTGTTCGAGCGTGCCGTCGGCGAAGTCGTCGGCGAACAGGCGGTTGAGCCCGAGCAGCGTCGAGAGCAGCGCCGCAACCCACAGCACGCCGGGGCCGATCTTTCGCAGCAGGTTCGGGTCGGGCCCGATGCCGAGCGGGAAGAGGCTCACGACGATGACGAAGAAGAACAGCGCGGTCAGCGCTTCGCTCTTGCGCCGCAGCGCTAACAGCAGATCGCGACGGATGACAGCGAGCAGCGCGTTCATGCCACGCCCTCCAGCATCAGCTCGCGCCCGCCGGGTAGTGGAATCGCCTGGTGACTGGTTAGGATCGCGATGCCGCCGCGCCCAACGTGGTCGGCCAGCACTTCGCCGAGCAGATCCACCGCACGGGTGTCGAGCGCGGCAAGCGGCTCGTCAAGAATCCACAGGCTCGCCTTGCGCGTCAGCAGGCGGCTGAGCAGCACACGCCGGCGCTGGCCCTGGGAGAGAAACTTCACCGGCAGTTCCTCACGGCCCTTTAACCCAAAACGGCGTAGGGCGACTAGCGCGGTCGCCTCATCCAGCGCATGGCCGTCCAACGCGGCGGCGAGGCACAGGTTCTCAAGCGGCGTCAGGTCTTCCTTCAAGGCGGAGTGGTGACCAAGGAACAGCAAGGCCTCACGATAGGCGTCGCCGGCTTCGCGGATGTCTTCATTGTTCCAGCGCACGCTGCCGGCCGCCGGGTGGGCCAAGCCGGCGAGCTGCCGCAGCATGCTCGTCTTGCCTGCGCCATTGCTGCCGCGCAGATACATCCACTCGCCCGCGGTGAGCGTGAAATGGATGTGCTCGAACAAGGTCCGGTGACCCCGTACGCACGCCAGATCGTGTGCCGACAAACTGCTTGCAGGCTGCGTCACTCCCCGAACTCCGTGTTGCGACAGCGGATTGGCATGGGGGGTGTTCTGGACGGCTTTACCGGGGCGTCGTTGCGGTTGCGAAGAGTCTTGAGTGCCAACAAAGCAGATTCCAGATGGTTTGGCGGCCGATGGCCGGGTTGGTCCGCGGCCCGGGCTGCGCCCCGGCACTGCTCGGGTGGCTGATTCCAACGAAGGCGATTTTGCGGACAGGGGCGGCACTCAGGCCGACCCGTGTCCTGATTTCACCACAAAGTGGCGGTTTTTTCCTTGTGCGATCTGCAAGCGCCGTGTTTTACCGATCTCGCATGCGGGTGGCGACGCGTCGAGTGGGTTTCAGTTGCTTCGGTCGCCGTAGAGCACCGATTTCAGCTCGTTCTGCTCAAAGCGGAGCACCGTCAGGAAGGTGCCGGGTCCGGCGTCGTAGGTCCAGTCCTCCACTTGGTCACATACGGTGACGAGTACCGGCTCGGTTTCGACGCCGTCGGCAAGCCGCGTGTAGCTTCGCTTTCGCTTGCACAGGTAGTCCTTGCGGGCGGGTTCGCCGCATTTCTGGATGACGGTCATCTTCGTGTCGCCTGGGCTGACCAGGTTGTTGCCGCAACGCAAAGCCTCCGCGCCGACCGGAAGGCTGGCGGCGACGAGGACGCTGGCGAGGCAGAGCTGAAGCAGGTGCGGAGCGGGCAAGGTCTGATCCTTCTTGAATGGCTGCGTGGGGGGGGGAAGGCCCCGTGCCTGCCCTCGGGCGATGCCGGCAGGTGGCTGAAAACAGTGGTGGCTGACCAGGCAACGCGTATCACGCCGTCCGCGATGACGTCGACGCGTGGAGTGGCGACGTTACGCAACACATTTCTGTCTGGGGTTCGGCGTACGGCGGCCTGATGAGGCGAGCTGCAATCCGTCGTAGGCGATGGTCGCCAGTCTTGTCGCGCTCCGCTCAAGGGGCCCGACGCTCCGGCCGATATGTGCTTGCCTTGCCGGCGATTCTGATGACAGGGCTGGATGCCCTGTTGTTAAATTGAACGAAAAATACAAATTTGGCGCTTTGCGCCTGAACCCGAGCACGCTTTGCCGTGCGAACAGGAGCCTCGATAAATGTCCCTGACCCGCAAGCTGTTGATCGCCGCGATGGCGGCTGCATTTGCTGTGTCCGCCTCTGCGGCGGCGACGAAGAAGCCGAACGTTGATACCAAGCATGCGGCGGCGACGCCGGCGTCGGCGGCGGTCGATCGTGTCGCAACGGCGCATGCGCTGACGCGCTATGGCGACGCCAGTGGCGATCCCCTGGCGCTCATCACTGCGGCAAAGATGCTCAAGGAAGCGGGCCTGCGCGACGCGACGGTCAAGCGCACGGGCGGCAAGCCGGCGGCGGACAAGGGCAAGCCCGATATCTATGCGCCGGACGCGATCCTGGCCCGCGCCAAGGCGTTGGCGGAAGGTCGCCCGGATGTCATCGCGCTGGCGGACGATGTGGCGAAGGCGGGGGCGCGCGGTCGCGACCGCGGGCCTGGCCGCATACATACGGTCGTGGGCGGCGGTGAGGTGGACTCGTTTGACGTGACCTTCAACGGCGAAGAGCCGGCGCGCGTGCTGGTCAGCGGTGACGGTGACTCGGACCTCGACCTCTACGTCTACGACGAGAACGGTAACCTGGTCTGCAAGGACGACGATAACTCCGACGACATGGTCTGCGGCTGGACGCCGCGCTGGACCGGCACTTTCACGATCCGCGTGCGCAACCGCGGCATCGCCAACGAGTATGTGATGATCACCAATTGATCATCAGCACCGCGCCTGGGTGTTGCCGTTCGGCAGCACCGGACGCGGTGGCTGTCTGCACGGGCGCGGGCCGGGGGTGGTCGGCGCCCGTGTTCCATGAACTCGCCGGAGGTCGCTCGTGGGGCGAATCGCCAAGTCCGCATTCGGTGTCGTACTGGCACTACTGATTCCCTTGATGCCCGCCCAGGCGCGCGAAATGCGCGCGCTGATCGTGGGCGTGTCCGAGTATCCCTCGCTGGCGAAGAACTACCAGCTGGAAGGCCCGCGCAACGATGTGCAGCGCCTGCGCGACATCCTGCAGCAGCGTGGCTTTGCACCACGCAACATCACCTTGCTGGCGGATGGTGTCGCGGGGGCCAGTGGCTTGCCAACGCGCGCAGCGATCCTCGCGGGGCTCGACAGCCTCGCCACGCAGTCCGCCAAGGGCGACTATGTGTTGCTGTACTTCTCGGGCCACGGCAGCCAGGAGCCTGCGGATCGCAACACGCCCGAAGGGCGCGACGAACCGGACGGCCTGTTCGAGATCTTCCTGCCGCGCGACATCGGCAAGTGGGATGAGTCCGACGATGGCGGAAAGGTACAGAACGCGCTGGTGGATTTCGAAATCCGCCGCGCCGTTGATCGCATCATCGACAAGGGCGCCTTCGTCTGGGGGGTCTTCGATTCGTGCCATAGCGCAACACTCGTGCGTGGTGCAGACGACAGCGCCGAGATCCGCTACCGGCACATTTCGCCGCAGGCGCTCGGCGTGCCGGGCGAGGCGATGGATCGCGCCGAAGCCGACGCCGTGCGCTCGCGTGGCAAGAGCGACGCAGCCGCGCCGGACCCGTTCGCGAGTGCGAAAGGGCAGGGCGGCGGGGTGTTCTTCTACGCCGCGCAGACCACTGAACTTGCACCCGAGATGCGCCTGCCGCTCGGGCATCCCGACCGCAAACCCTTCGGCCTGTTCGGCTTCACGCTGATGCAGGCGCTCGAATCCGGCGCCGTGATGACATACCGCCAACTCGCGCAGTATGTGCTGAGCCAGTACGGCGGCATGAATCAGACGCGCGTGACGCCGCTGTTTTCCGGCACCCACCTCGACGCCCCGGTGCTCGGGCAGGACGCGGTACCGATTCAGCAATGGAAGCTGGACCGTGCCGCGACGCCCGCGATACCGGCCGGTGCGCTGTCGCGCATTACCGAAGGCTCACTCTTCGCCATCGTCGCGAACCCGCTCGACAAGACGGAGTCCGCGATTGGTTATGCCGAGGCGCACAACGTCGCGCTGTCGTCATCCGCGCTGACGTTCGTCGCGCAGAACGGCAAGCCGGTGCTCGATCCGAAGGAGATCCCGGCGGCCGCGCATGCACGCCTGCTGCGGGTGGCAGGCCAGTATCAGTTGCGCGTGGTGGTTGATACCAACGCCTGTGAGGGCAATTGCCCCGCGCTGGCGCCGATTACCGCACTGCAGAAGAGCGGTATCGCCGGTGCGCAGATCGAATGGCTCAAGGCGCCGGATGCTGGCGACGTGGCGATCGTGGCGTTCCGCGACCGCGTGATGCTGGTGCCGCCGGCCTTGCAGGGCCTCAGCTGCAAGGCACGCAAGGCCGCAGCCGAGCGTCAGCGTTGCGAGGCCGAATTGCGCAGCGGCTCGCTTACGCTGGCCTGGAAGCCGGAGCAGGGTGCCGACGCGCTGCGTGAAACGCTCGCGACGGCGCTGCACGGTGTCGCCCGTGCAACCAACCTGATGCGTATCGCCAGCCAGCTCACCGAACGCAACGGCGGCGGCAAGCTGGCCGTGTCGATGAAGCAGATTACGCGGGCGGGCAAGGTTCTGCCCCTGAGTGCCGAGCGCAGCCCGGTGCTGCATGCGGGCGACAAGGTGGAAGTGTCCTTGCTCAATGAAGGGCAGATGCCGCTCGATGTGACGGTGCTATACCTCGACGCCAGCTATGGGGTCAGCGCGCTGTTCCCGTACGGCGGCGCGAGCAACCGACTCGAAGCGAAAGCCAGCTACAGTTTCGAGATCGACATCAATGACGACACGACGGGGCTGGAGCGCCTGGTGACGATCGCCGTGCAGGCGCGCAACCTGGGCGAGCGGGCAGACTTTTCCTTCCTGGCACAGTCGCCGATCGAGCAGTTGGACCGAACGCGCGGCGTCGAGGACGATGACGTTACCGCCTTCCGTGACGCCGGCTTTGCCGACTACACCACGCGGGGTGTCGGTGCACCGAAAACGCCGGGTGATCGCACCTCGATGCAGGTCTTCAACTGGACGATTCAGAAGTGAGTGCGCGGGCTGGCACATCAAAGGGTGGCGATGGACACCGCTGAACGCAACGCGCGGGACCGTGCCTGGCTGAGCGCCATTGCAGCGGGCGGGCGCGATGGCGAGCGCGCCGTCGCCGCGCTGTTCCGCGAGTACCGGCGCCCGCTTTTGGCCTTTCTGATCCGCCACGGCGCGCAGCAGGATCTGGCAGAGGATCTGCTTCAGGAGACGTTCGTGCGTGTGGTGCGTCATGCCGGAGGTTTTCGTGGCGAGGCTGCGGTTTCTAGCTGGATCTACCAGATCGCGCGTAACCTCGCGACCGATGCGTCGCGCGCACCGCGCCGCGAAGAACACCTGGACGATGCCGGCTGGCAACGCGTGGCCGACGAGACCGCATGCAGCACGGAAGGCGATGCGAAGGCCGCGCTGGACGATTGTGTGAACAGCGGTTTCGCCGCCTTCGGCCGCGCGCATCCGGAGCGGGCCGAGGCGCTGCGCCGCGCGGCGCTGGATGGCTGGAGCGTGCGCGATGTCGCGAACTTTCTCGAACGCACCGAGGCGGC
The DNA here is from genome assembly GCF_013184235.1 of Niveibacterium sp. COAC-50. Lineage (NCBI taxonomy): Bacteria > Pseudomonadati > Pseudomonadota > Betaproteobacteria > Rhodocyclales > Rhodocyclaceae > Niveibacterium > Niveibacterium sp. COAC-50. The sequence continues at coordinate 123,810 of NZ_JABCJM010000006.1, read as the reverse complement.
AACGCGCGAGTACCTCTCGCAATGCCGCAAGCGCCTGCGCGAATTCCTTGAGCCGTGTCGAGCACTGATCGTGGAGGAGGACTGATGGCCCAGCCCCCAGACGATCTCGACCGCTGGCTCGCCGAGCTGGCCGGGCGTGAAGCAGCGCGTGGCGAGCGAAGCGAGTCGCAGGCCCTGCGGCGCGCAATTCTCAACGAGGCAAGGCTCGATGCGGCGCCGCCCGCTGCGGACGACGAGCACGCCACCGAGCAACTCTTGTTCCGTCTGCGCCGCGAAGGCCTTCTCAAACGTCGTCGCCTGCCGGCCTGGGGATTTGCGCTTGCCGCCACGCTGGCAGCTGCCGCCGTCGGCCTTGCGGTGCTGCGCCAAGCCACCCCGCCAGCGACAGAAGTGGTGGCCTATGCCGAGCCGCCCATCTGGCGCGGTGCCTACGCGCAGTTCGAAGTCAAAACGCCTCAGCCGCGCGTGAGCGCCGAAAAGCTTGTTGCCGCACTGCGGGCTGAAGGCATACAGGCTGATATCTATGCAGCGGCGCAGGTCTACACCGTGGATACTGAACTTGCCGACCCGGTTAAGCCGGCGCTGGCAGCGCATTTCAAGGCGATCGGTCTTGCCGTGAAACCCGGCCGTGTTCGCGTCGAGTTCAAACCCTGAGTGGTCTGCGTGAGCCGCGCCACCGGCGAACTCAGATCTGGAGATCTTCCGATGAAACGAATCCTGCCCTGTCTGCTCATCCTCGCGTGGCATGTGCTTGCCAGTGCCGATGTGTTGCCGCCGCAGGCGGCCGATGCGGCGGAACGTTTTCGCAACAACCCCGGCGCCTTCGACCGCACGGACCAGTGGTGCGAGGGCAAGCGCGTGGATGGCGCCTGTCAGGTTGACGGCAACGCGTTCGAGGGCGGCGGGCCGGGTATCTGCGAGCGCGACCTAAATCGCCGCGATTACCAGATCGACCTGCACTGCGTCGTGAAGCCTGCACCACGCATTGAGCGAGCGATCCCCGACGGCCTCTGGCAGGCAGACGCCGACGTGTGTGCGCTGGCAGCCCGCTCGGACTCGGTCGCGCAGACCGTGCGCTCGCAAGGCTGGGCCTGCACCGAACCGCCGGTGCTGAGTGATCGCTTCTGCAAGGGCGTGGAGGCGGGGCAACGCTGTGTAGCCGAAGTGTCGCTTGGCGACCGTGTTCAGCGGTTCGACGGCGTGTGCCGTCGTCAGCTCGATACCAAGGGCACCTACTTTCAAGGCCGTCGCACATTGACTCGCCCGATCGTGAGCTGCGAGCCGGAGCATCCAGCCCCCGCGGCAACCTTGAAGCCAGTAAGCGCCTGGCGCAAATTGTTCCAGTAAGCGCGGTTCGCACAGTGCCGGCACAGCTTGCGGCCTTGGGCATCACGCTGCTGATCGAAGCGCCGATCGTCCTCGCGGCCTCGGCGCGTGCGCCGCGCGGCCCGGGTTGGCGCGTTGCTGCGGCGCTGCTGCCAAGCTGTGTGACTCACCCGCTGGCCTGGCACGTGATCGGTAACTTTGGCGCGCACGACTACCTTGTCGGGTGGTGGCTGGTCGAAGTGCTGGTCACCTTGGCGGAAGCACTGATGCTCAGGGGCCTTACGGGTTTGCCGCTGCGCATCGCGGCGGCGGTGTCGGTAGTGGCCAATGCGGCGTCGGCTGTGCTGGGGGCGGCGCTGCTGTGAGAACGCCCATCCATCAACTGTGGATGCCGTTGGCAGCGGTGTCGGGCCTGCTCGCGGTGTGGCAACCGGCTACGCTCTATCTGGCCGCTCTGGCGGTGTTCGGCCTGCCGCATGTGCTGTGGGAGACGGCCTGGGTCTGGCGCCTCTGGCGCGATCGGGTACCGCGGTTCGTGTGGTGCGGTTTGCTGGCGGCGCTGCTGCTGCAAGCGGCATCACGCCTTGCGCTGTGGTTGGGGCGGATTGATGCGCCAACGGCGGCCGCGTGCGATGCGGCAACGCTGGCGCTCGCGCTGCTGGCAACGCTGGGCGTGGCGCGCCGACTGCCGGCCGGGCATCGCGTGGTGTTCGTCGTCGCGGCGCTCAGCCTGCCGGTGGCGCTGGTGGCGGTGGCCGACACGCCGCAGGTGTTCGGCGTGCTGGCGGTGTTGGCGATTGCGCATAACTTCACCCCGGTCGGCCTCGCGCCGCCGTCGGCATGTATCGGTGCCTGGCCCGCGCGCGGCGTGCTACTCGCATTGTTCAGCGCGCCGATCCTGCTCTTTGTCGTGCTGGCGTTCGCCGGCGCGCCATCGGCAAGCGGGGCGACGCGGCCGGCGGAGCTCGGCTGGATTCAGCAGCACGCGCCGCAATGGGTCGATGCGCTGCTGCCGGCGCTGGTGTGGGCGCAGTGCCTTCACTACCTTTCGGTGATCCATCTGATGCCCCGCGCGATCGGCAGCGCCTGGCGCGGCATGCCGCTGCGCCCGCTCGCGTTGGCCGCGAGCATCCTCTTGCTGGCCTACTTCATCGTCGATTACCCGGCCGCGCGCGGCCTCTACGCCGTCGCAGCCGGCATGCATGCGTGGCTGGAATGGCCACTGATCCTGCTTGCGGTCGCAGGGTTTGGGTCGCGCGAGCCTGATGATTGTGCGCTGGCGGCGTCCTAGTGCGGGTTGCAGCCCTTTCGGCTGGAGGCGAGGTATCAGATGCGCGAAATGGTTCAGCGCAGCGTGAGGCTTGCGAGCCTGACGGCGATGATCGTGGCGGGGCAGTGCGCGGCGGAAGCGTCCGCTGCCGCGCCGGAAAAGACGGCAGACAAGGCGCCCGCGCGTTCGGTGCACCGCAGGCAAGCCCTGGTGCTGCACTTGCCAAACAAGCCCTTGGGCCTGCGCGTGCTGCGGCTGGATTCGTTACAGTCACTGTCGGTGCTCGGCGCCGCGCTGGCGCCGCTGAAGGGTCTGGAACTGGGGCATTGCCGGCTGACGAACGCTGCGGAGCAGGGCGCGGCAGCGTCGCCCGCGGTGGGCGGCGAAAGCAATTGAATTGGGTGGCGTGGATGAACATCGTTCGATTGGGGCAGAGCCTGCGGCTGTTAAGCCTTGCGGCCGGCTTTGGTGTGGTGGCCGCGCATGCGGCCGATAACCTGGATGTTGAAACGCGCAAGGTGCAGACCGAACGTGAAGCGCGCGAAGCGGCGTTGCGTACCGAAGCGCGCAAGCTCCAGGCCGAAAGGGAACTGCGCGCAGCGGTGTCGCGTGCAGAAGCGGCGAAGAGCAGCGGTAAGCCGGATAGTGCGCGCCGCGCCGCCGAGATCGCCGCGAGGCAGAAAGCTGAAGCAGCCGCGCAAGCCAACGTCGCCCACCCGGATGAAACGCCGCGTGAACTCACACTTACCCTCGACACGCCTTTCGCGGCTGATGCCAACCAGCTGAACGACGACGCGCGGCAAGCGCTGACGCAGGTGGCGAAGCTTGCTCAAAGCCGCCGGCTCGTCGGGCCGATCCGGATCGAAGGGCATGCCAACGAGCCCGGCACTGACGAGTATCGGCTCGCCGTGGCTGGGCACCGCGCCGATCTGGTGCGCGACTTTCTGGTTGCACAAGGGGTGGCGGCCGAGCAGATCGAAACGATCGCATCGCCGGTGCGTACCTGGACACCGCCCGCGGCTTGCGACGCGGAAGCGAGCGCGACGCCAGCCGATGCGCAGTGCGACAACCCCGGCTCATCAGTGGTCACGGTGATCCACCTGCTGGAATTCGACACCCCATGAAGCGCGGCACCGGGAAGCGCTTTTCGCCTCGTGCACCCTGGCGGCAGGTGGCCGCGGTGTTCGGTGTGCTGAGTGCGCTGGCCTGCGGCACGGCATCGGGCGCCAAGCTCGAATGCACGAAAGAGGCAGCCAGCGCGGCGGCCGGCCGTAGCGGTGTGCTCGCGCTTTACGACAAGGGTTGTTACGACGAGGCGTTGCAGCGCGCGACGACATTGCTCGACGGTGCTGCCGATCGCGACGCCAGAACGCAGGCGTTGCTGCTGAATGACGCCGCGGTGGCGAGCGAGAAGCTGGGGCGCTACGCCGAGGCCGATGCCTTCTACCAGCGTGCCGTCGGGCTGTTGCAGGCAGGGCCAGACGCGGCCCTCGCCGGCACGATCGCCGGCAACCGCGCCGTGCTGCAGTACCGCGTCGGCGAGTACGAGGCGGCGCTGAAGGCCTATGGCGACGCGATCCGTATCCTTGAAACCGCGCCGGGCGCCGACCAGTCCGCACTGAGCGCGGCGCTCAGCGGGCTGGGCCTCGTCGAGCAGACACTGGGCCGGCACGACGATGCCGCGCTGCATCTGAAGCGCGCCCTGGCGATCGACGAGAGGCTGCACGGCCCCACGCATGCCGATGTGGCGACCGACCTGTCGAATCTCGGCGACCTCTACCGGGTGCTGGGCGATTTTGATCGTGCGCTGCCGACTTATCAGCGCGCCTACGAGATCCGCAGCAAGGTACTGCCGCCCGACCACGCCGATACCGCCAACAGCCTCAGCAAGCTGGCCTACGCCTACGAGAACCTGGGCCAGAACGCGCTCGCGCTGAAGCACTACCGTGATGCGCTGGCGATGCGCGAGCGGGTGTTGCCCGCCGGCCACCCGTTCATCGCCAGTGCACAGAGCAGCATTGGCGACATCCTGCGCCGCACCGGCCAGCTTGAAGCGGCGAAGCCCTGGTATGTGCAGGCGCTGGAGATCCGCCGTGCCGCCTTGCCGGCTGGCCATGCCGACATCGCCGACACCTTGCACAACCTTGGCTGGCTGCTGCAGTTGCAGGGTGAGGGCAAGGGCGCCGAACAGCACTACCGCGAAGCCCTCGCAATTCGCGAGCAGGCGCTTGGCGCGGGCCATGCCCGCACGGCGGACACGATGGCGCGGCTCGCGAGCGTGCTCGCCGCACGGGGTGAAGTGGCCGAAGCGCTGTCGCTGGCGCAGCGCGCGTTCGCCATCGCGCGCGCCGCTGGCGTGCCGCAGGTGGAATTCCAAACCGGCGTGCTGCTGGCCGCGCGCTATCACGCGGCGGGCCGCACCGAGCAGGCGGTGTTCATCGGCAAGCAGGCGATCAACGCGATGCAGCGCATCCGTGGCCAGTCGCGCACGCTGGACCCCGCGCTGCAGCGCAGCCTGATGCAGGAGCACGGCGGCGCCTATCGCGAACTGGCGGGCTGGTTGGTTGACCTTGGGCGCCTTGCCGAAGCCGAGCAGGTGCTTACGATGCTCAAGGAAGTCGAGCTCGCCGATCTGGTGCAGCGCTCGGATGTGCAGCGCACCCAGGCGGATTTCGTTGGCGCGGAGAGAGCGGCGGCGCAACAGGGCGATGCCCTCGTGGCGAGTGGCGTGGCCGAGGCCACCGAGCTGGCGGCCCTGCAACGGCGCCAGCGCGCCGGTGAGAAACTGGGCGACACGGAGCTGGTTCGACTGCAGGCCTTGAAGCTGCGGCAAGTGCAGTGGCAGGTCGAATTCGAGCAGTGGGTCAATGGGCTCAAACTCGCGCCGGCGGCGGCTGAGCGCGCCGAGATCCTGCACCGCGGCAGCGATCTGCAGACCTTGGTGCGGCGCGATCCGGGTGCGGTGGGGTTGTCGTACATCGTGGGCGAGCAGCGGCTGGCGATCGTGCTGGCCACCGGGCGCGGCAGTTTCGGGCGCGAGGTGGCGATCAGCCGGATCGAGCTCAATCGGCGTATCGCCGCACTGCGGCAAGCCATCGAAGCGCGTGCCGATGTGCTGCCGGCCGCGCAGGCGCTGCATCAGGTATTGATCGCCCCGGTCGCGGCCGAACTGGCGCAAGCCAAGGCGACCACGCTGGTGCTGGCGCTCACAGAATCGCTGCGCTACCTGCCGTTTGCCGCCCTGCACGATGGCAAGCAGTTCCTGATCGAACGCTTCGGTCTGGTGCACTGGCTGCAGGCCGGCGGCGTGCCGGCGAGCGGGCCGGTTACCGACTGGCAGGTGGCAGGGCTCGGCGCCGCACGTGGCGCGGCCGGCTTCAAGCCCCTGCCGGCGGTACCAAGCGAGTTGGCGCGCATCGTTCGCGATGCCAAGAATCCGGATGGCACCCTGCCGGGGCAGATCAAGCTCGATGCCGAGTTCGACCGCGACGGCCTGGAAGATGCGCTGTCCGGCCGCTACAACGTGGTGCACATCGCCAGCCACTTCGCCTTCCGCCCGGGGGATTCGAACAACTCGGTGCTGTTGCTGGGCGACGGGCAGACGATCAGCCTGCGCGAACTCGCCGCGATGGATTACCTGAGCCTGCAACTGCTCACACTATCTGCCTGCAACACCGCAAGCGGCGGCGGCACCAACGAGAATGGCGCCGAGGTCGAGGGCCTTGCCGCGGCGGTGCGCCGGCAGGGCGCGCGCAGCGTGCTCGCGAGCCTCTGGCCTGTGGCCGACGCAAGCACCGCCGCGCTGATGCAGCAGTTCTACGCTGGCCATGCCTGGGGCCGAGCGGCCGCACTTCGCAGCGCGCAACTGAGCCTGCTGCGCGGCGGCGCGAAAGCATCGGCGGATGACGCCGCGCGCGGCGCCACCGTCGCGGGGGCCGCGTCGACCAAGGCCGCGTCGGGCGACCCTGCGCGGCCATGGGTGCATCCGTACTTCTGGGCACCTTTCGTATTGAGTGGAGACTGGCTGTGAGCCCACGACCAAGCGGCGCAGCCTTGCTGCGTGCGGTAGCGCTGTGCGCAATGCTGATGGTGCCCACGCTTGCGCTGGCGGCATACGACGCCGCCAGTTGGCGAGCGCCCGATGCGGAGCTGAGCGAATCGGCCGCCGATTCGGCGGGGTGGCAGACGCTCGATTGCTACGGCGCTGGCTGCGAGGCGCTGCTCGCGGCGATCCGCAAGCGCCTGCCGCCCGACATGCAACGCAACAACGCGGGCAGATTGGCGGTGCGTGCCGAGGCTTGGCATACCGAACAGCTCAGCCACTTCGGCCCGTTCCGAGCCGATGAGCCGGTTGGTGGCGAGCCGCCAACGCCGGGTACGCCGTGGCTCGACGCCCGCTACAGCGCGGTCGATTGCGACTGGCGTGGCGCAGACGGCGCCCACCGTATCAGCATCGCCGCCGGGGGCGTTGCGCACTACACCGGCCCCGACGCGCGCGAGCGCCGGCTCAGCTTACGTCGGGTGAGTGGCTGCCAACGCTGCCGTGCGCACTATCTGCGCCTGGCCTGGAGCGACCCGAGCGACGCGGAGCGGGGGGCCTTGTTTGTCAGCTGGTCCGACCTTGAGTTCATCCGCGGTGGCGAGGGGCACATGGGGGGCTTCGCCGGCTGGTCCGGCCAGAACAACACGCTGATGGAATGTGTGCTGCGGCCGGCGCAGCCCTGACCGCTTCAGCGCGTATCCGGCGTGCGGATGTCGCGAAGTCGCCGCCGGGCCTTGTGCGCGAGGTGCCGGTCAGCCTTGCAGATGCGGCTGCATGATCTCGCCCAGCCAGTTCATGAACACCTGCAGGCGGCGAGACACATTGCGGCGGTTGCCGTACAAAATCGAAACCGGCATCGGTGCCGCGCGGAATTGAGGCAACACTTCGACCAGCGCGCCGCTGGCCAGCAAGGGTTTGATGCCCGGTTCCGGCACCTGGATCAGGCCAAGGCCGGCGAGGCACGCGGCCTGGTAGGCATCAGAGTTGTTCACCGTCAGCGCACCGGCCATCGCGACGAACTGCACGGTGTCATCCTGCCCGGAGGCCGTGTATTCAAAGCCCGCGGGTTTGCCACCGAGTGCCGAGGCGTAGTGGATCAGCCGATGCCGTGAGAGGTCATCGAGCGTCTGTGGCATGCCGAACGCCGCGAGGTATGCGGGGCTTGCGCAGTTGATCATGCGGTAGCGGCCGAGTGGCCGCGCCACCAGGCTTGAATCGCCGAGCGGCCCGACGCGCAGCACACAGTCGAAGCCCTCGCGCACGAGGTCGATGCGCCGGTCTGTGCTGCTCAGCTCGATCTGCAGGCCCGGGTGCGTTTGCATGAAGGCGGGTAACTGCGGAATCACGATCGCGCGCGCAACGCCCAGCGGCATGTCCACCCGCAGTCGGCCCTGTAGTTGCAGTGCGCCCTGTTTGAACATGCCTTGCAGCTCTTCGATATCGGCCAGCAGATCCTTGCTGCGGTCGTAGAAGGTCTGCCCGTCGGGGGTCATCTGCACCCGGCGTGTGGTGCGATGGAGCAGCCGCGTGCCGAGCTGCGTTTCAAGCCTCTGCACGGCCATCGAAATGCTTGCCTTCGGCAAGCCCAGGCTCTGCGCGGCCTGCGTGAAGCTCGCCATGTCGGCCACCCGCAGGAAGATCCGCAATGCATCGAGTTGATCCACCGGCGTCACCTTTATTGTTCGCCATATTTGAACAGTCTAATCAGTATCGCCTGATTTATCGCGGGCTTGTGGATCAATAGGATCTCACCCATCGCGCCGTGCTTCGGCGAGTCCCGACGTCCAGGAGATTCAACATGACCCGCAAGATCGCACTCATCACCGGTGGCAGCCGTGGCCTTGGCCGCAATGCCGCGCTCAAGCTCGCCGCCCGTGGCGTCGACATCATCCTCACCTACCGCAGCCAACAGACTGAGGCTGACGCCGCGGTCGCCGAGATCGAGGCACTCGGCGCCCGCGCGGTGGCGCTGCGGCTGGATGTGGCTGACAGCACATCGTTCGCTGCCTTCGCCACCGAAGTCCGGCGCCAGCTACAAACGCTGTGGCAGCGTGATCGCTTCGACTACCTGTTCAACAACGCCGGGGCTGGTGTCCACGCAGCCTTCGCCGAAACCACCGAAGCGCAGTTCGACCAGATGATGGCCATCCACCTCAAGGGCGTGTTCTTCCTCACGCAAGCCATGTTGCCGCTGATCGCCGACGGCGGGCGCATTCTCAATGTATCGAGCGGCCTCGCGCGCTTCGCACTGCCGGGCTACGCCGCCTACGCGGCGATGAAGGGCGCCGTCGAGGTGCTGACGCGCTACCTGGCAAAGGAGCTCGGCCCGCGCGGCATCGCCGTGAACGTGCTTGCCCCCGGCGCGATCGAAACGGACTTTGGCGGGGGGGCGGTGCGCGACAACGCCCAGCTCAACGCCTTCGTCGCCTCGCAAACCGCGCTCGGCCGCGTGGGCCAGCCCGACGACATCGGCGACCTCGTCGCTGCGCTGTTCTCGGACGACGCCCGCTGGGTCAACGCCCAGCGCATCGAAGCCTCGGGTGGCATGTTCCTGTAGCGAGATCAAGTTTTGCTGCGCGTGGCGTGTTTAGGTGCCGGGCGGCTCCGCTACCATGCGCGCTGCTCAACACCCGACCCGTATGCCATGAGCTTTACGCTGACTGTCTGGGCACAGCCCGAGAATCTGCCCCTGCCTACCGATGTGATGCAGGCGCAAGCCCAGCTCGACGCGGTGCAGGACACACCGGGCACGCAGCCCGAACCTCGCTTCCTGGCGCTGGCGCGCGCGCTGGATGCCCGCTTTCCGAACACCGAAGACGGTGACGGCGACATGTACGATCACGGGCTGGAGATCCTCGAAAAGCGCCCGGATAACGACCGCTACTACAACATCGGCCTGTGGGCGCGCGATGACAGCTTCGAGGTGGGTTTCAATCACCTGGTGGTGCAGGCCAACGACCTTGGCCTGCATGTGATGGATGGCCAGAACGGCGCGGTGTATCTGGCCAACGGCGAGGTGCTGGCCTTCGGTGCCCATTCACGCACCGCGAGGCTGGACGACGCGCTCTCGCGCAAGGATTGGGCGGCCGCGTGGGGCGAGTGTCGTCGCCTCGCGCCGCGCAAAGAAGCCGAGGCGTGGGTGGTGTGGGGGTTGATGGTGACGCAGGGCCGCATGGCGCCGGCACACCCCGCGCTGGGGGCTGCGCTGGCCCAGTTCAGCGGTGTCGATGCGACCAAGGATCGGCGCGTCGAGTGGTGCCTTAAAAAGGTGTCGCCGGCCCTCGCGGCAGAACAGTCTCGCCTGCTGGCGGGCCTGCGCGCGGCGGCGGATGTGGTCGCCTACGTCGACACCGAATTGCAGCGTACGCCTGCACCTGCGGCGGTGGGCGGTGGCGCTGCGCCTGCGACGCCGCCCGATGCCGCCACCGCAGCCGCCGCGACCGCGATGGGCATCGACCCCGCGCTGGTGGCACGGGCCGAGGCGGGCAGCGCGCAGGCGCAATGCAAGCTGGCGATCGATTTCCTGCACGCGAAGGAAGCGGTGGTGCCGGGCTCGGGCAAGCTCGCGCTGCTGTGGCTCGAACGATCCGCCGCGCAGGGGAAAAGCCTGGCGCAGGCGCTGCTCGGCGAAGGCTTGCTGCGCGGCTGGCGCGGTTTTCCGATCGACATGGAGCGCGGCATCGCTTCGCTGGAGTCGGCTGCCGCTGCGGATGACGTCGATGGCCTCAACTTCCTCGCCCAGTTCCTCTACGAAAAGAGCGTGCGCCGCCCGCCCGGCGCAGACAGGATCGAGAAGCGTAGCGACCCGACCAGCCTGCGCTACCAGGCCCGCGTGCCGGAACTGTTGATGCGTGCAGCCGCGCTGGGCAGCCCGCGCGCACTGTTCTGGCTTGCGGTGCGCCTTTACGACGAAATTGGCACGCCGCGCGACGACATTGCCGCCAAGGCGGTGATGCAACTCGCGCGCACCCGCGCCGCCAAGGTCTGCGCGGAACATCCGGGCGTGCTCCCGGTGCTCACCCCCACGCCGGACGAATCCGCCGAGGTGCTGGCGCTGGCGCGCGAGTTGGGCGCCGACATCAAGCAACTCCCCGCGCTGCTCAAGGCACGCCTTGCCGCGCGCACCCCCGCGCCAGCGCCGGTCGTTACGTCGCGGGCAACGACCAGGTCGATGCCCGCGTCGGCGGCACAACCCGAATCGGATCTTGAGGATGAGCCCGACGATGGGCCCCGCCGCGCCCTGCACTGGGGCCATGTCGCGCTTGTGATCGGCGCGCTCAGCCTTGCCGTGCTGTTGACGCTCGCACCATCAGTCGGACGCGGCGGCCTCAAGGTGCTCATGCTCTTGGTGAGCCTTATCGGCGCCTGGGGCGTCTGGCGCAGCACCGCAGACCTGGAGTGGGATGAAGCCAAACGCGCCTTCCTCGCCGTGCTCGCGCTGATCCCCGGCATCGGTTTCATTGTCTGCATTGCAGTGCTGCTGCGCGTGGTGAGGGGAGAGTAGCCCGGTAGGTCGGGTCCGCCGCAGGCGTAGCCGCGCGGAGAAAACCGCTGCAGATTCGTGACCCGTTAAATTGCGGGTTACGCCTCTGGCTAACCCGCACTACGCTGGCCGAGCAGGCGAGCAATTAGGCTTCATTGCATTCAAGCCAAGCGACGGGCTGCGGTGCTTTCAGCCAAACGGGCCTTCAGTCAGCGAGGTGCTTGAGGGACCAAGCCATCGCCGCTTCGCGTGTTTCGAAGATCTCAAAGGGCATCACACCAGCGTAGATGCCTCGCCATATCGGCGCCGAGATGGCGGCACCCTTCACATCGGGTGCGATGACATAGGCGGTGCAGATGCGGCCTTGTGCAGCAAATGCATGAACACCCTGACGAATCGCCTCCAGCGCATCGAGGGGACAGATCGCTTCACCGCGGATCTCGATGATCGCCGCCCACGCCCCTTGGGCCGCGAGTTCGCAAGCTATTTTCGTTGCGCGTTCGCGGTAGTGTTCGATCAGTTCGAGATTCCAGGGGCCGTCGATCTCGGAATACAGAATCTGGTCGTGGCGATGCATGGCGATGGATCCATGTATTCGAAAGCCCTTCATACGGTCGATCTTCCTCTCATTGGGTTGCCGGTTTCAGGCCCATTCTGCTGCCGTGGCGGGGCGTGTCAATGCGCGCAGGCAATTGCGTGCGTAACACGCCATCGGCATCCAATCGCACGGCGCCGCTGGCGCAGTCGGCGGTGCAAGGCGGTTTGCGCCTCAGTGCTCGGCACGAGGGTGATCCGCCGGCACCAGATGCGCCAGCACGAAAGCCACTGAGGTCGGCAGCGCCGAGTACCAGCGGAAGGTCGGTGCGAACCAGGGGTGGTTTTCCGGCAGCATGAAATGCCGAAGGGTCTCGCGCGTCATCACTGCGGCAAATGCTGTGTGGCCGCGAACCGGATCAGAGATGCAACGCAGGCGCCCGGAGCGGTGCAGCGCTTCCAGGTCGAGGCGGCCGATGCAGATTGGCGCCAGCGCGTAGTGCATGCCGTGCACGTCCAGCGCGAGCAGCCTTACCTCGAGCTCGCCAGCGGCGTGAAAGTCGCTGCGGTCGCCGGCGATGCGTCGGGCGAACTCGCGCTTCATGGCAATTGCGTCGTCCACGGCGCGCAGCGATGGTCCGCCTTTCCAAAGGCGCGTGATGCTGCTGCGCGGCGCAAGGCGGGTGCGAAGCTGTGTGAGGCTGGCGTCGTCCCAAGACAGGTATCGCCAAGCGGCCGCGAGATCCCGCGCGACGAGCGTCTGCCTGCACGCGATGGCTGCGCCAAGCACGGCGGCGATCAGCAGGGCCAGCAGACCCAGGGTCAGCGCTAAGTTAGGCATCGGGCTGGTGGAGGCTTAAAGGCGCCACTATATCGCCCGCGCTCGGCTGGCGATGGCGTTGCACGGTGGCGCCGAGGGTGCGTAACCGTCAGCGAATCGCCCAGGCGCCGCCACGCGGCAGCATGCCCGGCACCACCGCGCGCACCAGCGGCGGCAACGGGTCGACCAGGGCGGCGAAGGCGCTGCGCCACTCGTCGTCGCCGACATCGACCGCGGGTGTCGTCGGCGCCGCAATCGCGAGATTGGCGACCAGCACATCCACCGGGCCCGCGGCGGCGACGACTTCACTTGCGGCATCGCGTGCCGCGAGCGCCGGTTCGCTGGCGACAACGATGGCGCCCTGCGCGGTGAGCGCATCACACAACGCCGGCCCCATGAAGTCGCCAGCCTGGGTGACGAGAATGCGCTTGCCTTCGAGCATACGGGACATGGTTTGGCCTCCCTGTCAGTCGTGGGCACTTTAGCGCAGGCTCGTGGCGCAGGGCGGCCGTGCCTGCGACGCATACCGCTTGCGAAGCAGGCTATCCAGCGGCGGCGTGCAGCCGTTACGATCACGCCGCTTCTATGACCACCACACCGCCCGGCGAGGATCACGCATGGTGCAGCTCGATATCTACGGAACCCTGGTCGCGGCCTCGCTGGTCTTGCTCACCGGCCGCCTGTTGGTGGGCAGGATCGCCGTACTCAAGACCTACACGATTCCCGAGCCGGTGGCGGGCGGCCTGCTGGTGGCGCTGGCATTGCTCGCGGCACACGCCACCACCGGTTTCCAGATGCGATTCGATACAGGGCTTCAGGCGCCGATGATGCTGACCTTCTTTGCCTGCATCGGGCTCAACGCCGATCTGGCGAGCCTGCGCCACGGCGGCCGCCGGCTCTTGATGCTGCTCGGTGTGGTGCTCGGCTTGCTGGCGCTGCAGAACCTGCTCGGGATGGGGCTGGCAAAGGTGCTGGGGCTCGATCCGCTGATCGGGCTGCTGGCAGGGTCGATCACCCTTTCGGGCGGTCACGGCACCGGGGCGGCATGGGGCGCGGTGTTTGCCGAACGCTACGGCTTGGCTTCGATGACCGAACTGGCGATGGCCTGCGCCACCTTCGGGCTGGTGCTGGGCGGTTTGCTGGGCGGGCCGGTTGCGCGCTACCTGACTGCGGGTCTTCGCTTGCCCGGCCAGCGCGGGGCGGGGGACGCTTCGCCGACCGCGTTCGAAGCGCCGGATACGGTACGTTTGATCACCGCGCCGGCGATGATCGAAACGCTGGCCCTGATCGCCTGCTGCCTGATGGGCGGGCATGCGATTGCCGGCGCGCTCAAGGGCACGGCGTTCGAGTTGCCGGTGTTCGTGTGCACCCTGTTTGTCGGCGTGATCCTGCGCAACGGCCTGGCGGCACTCGGGCTCTACCAGGTCTTCGAGCGCGCGGTGTCGGTGCTGGGCAACGTTGCGCTGGCGCTGTTCCTGGCCATGGCGCTGATGTCGCTGCGCCTGTGGGAGCTCTCTGCGCTGGCCTTGCCGATGCTGGTGATCCTGCTCAGCCAGGCGGCGCTGATGGCGGCCTACGCGATCTTCGTCACCTTCCGGATCATGGGGCGCAATTACGACGCGGCCGTGGTCGCGGCAGGGCATTGCGGCTTCGGCCTGGGCGCGACCCCGACCGCGATTGCCAACATGCAGGCGGTGACCGATCGCTTCGGCCCTTCGCAGGTGGCGTTTCTGATCGTGCCAATGGTGGGCGCCTTCTTCATCGACATCGCCAACGCGCTGGTGATCAAGGGCTTTCTGCTGGTCGTGGATCTGATCCGCTGACACGCCTTGGGCGCCGGCCGCGTCGCCCTAGGGCAGCGCGGACGCGTGCCAACCTGACATCGCCGGCGGCGCTGCGTCCAAGCGGTATTCCAACACCAGCAAGGAATGCCGCGCCCATGTGCCACCCGCCCGTTCGCATCATTTCCGCCATCCTGCTGCTTGCGGCGAGTGCCGCGCAGGCTGACAACTTCGATTACTGCTACGACGCCAAGCGCGGGCTCGACGAGGCGTGTTATGCCCGCAAGGAATACGAGACCCGCCGCTACCGCGCCGAGGCCGATCGGCTGGAACGGCGCGAGGCCCGGCGTCGCGCGTACGACTACACACCGCCGGCCTGCAACAGCTGGTACTGGGATCCGGTGACGTGGCAGAACCGCTGTGCCTGGGTGCCGGTACCGATTCCACCGCGGCCGGTGTATGTGTTGCCGGGTATGCCCTGAGCGGTGTGTGCTGGGTCAGCGCGTGCCGGCGAGCGCCAGGGGCACGCCGTACTGCACGAAGGCGGCCCAGATGCGCGGGTCGCGATTGCGCTCGCCGTGCGTGCCGGCAGCGAATTCTCGCTTGGTCACGTTGAGCGCGGCGACGAGGTCCAGCCCCTCACGCGCGTGCTTCATGAACGTGGGCATGAACAGCGCGGCGCCGGCGTCATCTACCGGCCATAGCGACATCACGGTGTTGGTGTTGCCGGCCAGCATGAAGGCGTAGGGCAGGCCCATCACGCCCTCGCCGGACTGTCTACGGCCGAGCCCGGTGTCGCAGGCTGAGAGCAGCACCAGATCGGACTTCAGCCGCAGCGTGGTGATGTCACTGTCGAGCAGGTAGGCCTGCTGCATGCCTTGCTGGGTGGATAGCACCAGTGCGCTGCGCTGGTTGTCGGCAAAGCCGTGCGTGGCGAAGTGCAGCACGCGGAAGTCGCGGATCTCGCCCTTTGCATCCATGCCGAGGAAGCGCTTGCGCGAGGCATCGCTGCCGCGCAATGTTCGCGATGTGCTGAACAGCGGCGCCAGGGCGTCGGCTTCGCGCCGCGTGCCCGGCAGTGGATTCCAGCGCAGCGCGGCCATCCAGGCCGGCAGGGCGCCTTCATCGCCCACCGGGCGCGCGTAGTCGGGGTCGGCAACCGACAGTAGCGCCGGCTGGGTGGCGCGCGATTGCGCCGCGCGGCGGCTCAGTTCTGCGTGCACCGCAAGCGATTGCACATAGGCGACGTCGATCATCTCGAGCACCTGTCGATCGCCAGCCCACAGGGTTTCGAAGGGCAGGAAGGCGAGCGGGCCGTCGGGGCTGATCGTCAGGCGTTTCGCGCCCCCCCATTCGGCCTGCATCGGCGCCAGCAACAGCGCATACAGCGCTTGCCCGATCTCCTTCAACGACTGTGCGCGCACGCCGCCGGCCGGCGCCGTCGTTTGCGCGACGTAGCTGCCGTCTGCCATGCGCCAGACCGGCATGCCCTTCAAACGCAGGCCGTCGCCTGCATCGGGCAGCGCGTCGGCCCGGCGTGCGCCGCGGCTGGTGGCGTTGCCCGCCATCAGCAGTTCGCGGTACAGCGCCACGGTGGCTTCCTGCGTTGCGCTCAGCGGCACAAAGCGGCTTTGCAGGCTGTGCGTTTGCGGGCTGTACTGTGTGTCCGCCTTGGCGAAAGCGAGGCTTGCGACATACCCGCCTGGGACCTGCAGCCAGCTCAGGTAGGCCTCGTCCGCGCCGAGCGAGTCGGTTTCTGTTTTGAGAAACGGATTCTGCGTGGAGGCGTCCAGCGTGTTGAGGGCGCCGATACCGAGCGAGCCGAGCCAGGCCTTCTCCTTGTCGTTGCCGTAGAGCTTGCGTGTCGCGAGCGTTTCGAGGCGCCGCACGTCGGCCAGCGACACCAGTTGCTCGCACCACGGCGCGGCCAGCCGCAGCACGGTGTAACGCCAGTCTGCCTCCAGCGGCCGGCCAAGCGAGGCCATCGTGTTGCGGCACAGCTGCGCCTGCTCAAGCTGCGCAGCGTAGTCGGCATCGGCCTGTGCATCGTGTACGCCGCTGAGCTGGCGCGAGAGACTCTCCAGCCGCAGGCGGCGCAGCAGCGTCTGTGCGCGCAGGCCTTCCACGTGTGAGATCGGCAACGCGATGCCCAGCTCGGTCGATACTCGGGCGACGGTACGGTGCAGGGCGTCGAAGCGGTTGTAGTTGGCCTGTGTGGTGACGGAGGCTTGGCGGTCGGCGCCAGCGGCGATCAGCAAGCGCTGCTGCAGGGCACTGAGCAGCGTGAAGCCCTGCGATTTGAGCGTCGGGGTGCGGATCAATGTCATCGCGGTGGCCCAGGCCATCTGCAGATCGGGCTCCAGCATCGTGTGTTCCGGCTGGTCGAAGCGCTGCTGCTGCGCTTGGCCAACGGCGGCGATACCGCCCGCATCCTTGCCGGTGAGCGCAAGCAGCTGCCGCAGTTGTCCAAGGCGATGGCGCAAGCACTGGCCGGAGGCGTCGCAGCCTCCGATGCCGAGCGTGAGCGTCTGGCGCAGCGCGGCGAGCGCGGCATCGTCCGGCGCGGGGGCTTGCAGACTGTCACTCGCGAATTCGAACAGCGCTTGCGTGTAGGGGCAGTTGTCGGCGATCAGCGCGCGCAGCCGTTTGTTCGTGTCGGCGGCGTTGCCGCCCTCCGCATGCAGGCGGGCGATATCGATGCGCAGCAGTTCGCTGCGGGCCGGGCAACTGTTCTGCGCTGGCTGCGCGGCGATCATTGCGTCCCATGCACGGCCAGCGTCGCCATCATTCAAACGCCACGACAAGCGCGCCATGTAGCTCGCGGCGACCAGCGGGAAGGGCGCGTCGGGCGTCTTCATGGTCGCGACGATCGCGCTGAGCCAGCCGTCGCGGGCGCCGTCCAGCGCCGAGGTGGCTTCGAAGTAGCGCGCCGACATCCAGGCGGGCAGTTCGGGCAGATCCACTAGGGTGGATGCCGAGGGCTTCTCGCCGCGGCTTTGCAGCCAGCCGAGATACTGGGTGCGTTGGCCCTGATAGCGGTTGTAGTAGTGCGCGAAGGGCGCATCGCGCCCGAGCTGGGCCCACAGTGCCGCAGCATGGTGCGCGCGCTGCGACAGTCCGCAGACTGCAAAGCTGCTATCGGGCGGACTTTGCATGCACAGATCGGAGATCGCGCTCTGCGTTGCCGCGCCGACCAGCGAATAGGCGGCGTCACCGGCTTCGCGCAGCGCGCGGTCCATCGCCTTGATCTGAGCGGCGAGCAGCGGGCCGCAGGCGTCGCGCTGGGCGGCGCAGGCGATTTCAAAGGCGTGCACCCGCTCGCTCCAGTAGTGCGGTACGAGCTCGTTCTTGCTGTTGGCTTCGAGCCAGCGCATCGAATGTGCATCCGGCAGCACGGTTTCGTAATCGGTCAGCGCGTCGCGCAGCAACCGCGGCAAATCGCCCTGGGCCTGCGTGGCCGACGCGAGCGGAATGTGCGGCAAGGCGTCACTTGCGAGCACCGCTTGGGCCAGCGTGAGCGCGCCGACACATAGCGCATGGAGCAGGGGGCGTGACTTCATCGTGTTGGGCCGGTGCGTGACGACGCGAGTATGCCCGCAGCCCGCCGCTTGCGGCAGGGCGTCAGTGGCGAGGGCACAGCTTGGCGCGCCAGCGGCGAAGCACTGCGCGTGCGCCGGTCAGCTTTTGCCAGTCGAACAGGTCGCGGCGCGCGTGGAGCGCCGCCGCCGAGGCGGGATCGATCCATGCGAGTTGGAGCGTGAATGGCGCGGAGAACTGGATCGCCTGGCCGAACTTCTCGATCGTGCGATGGGCGTGGCACTGGTAGGTGGCGCTGCGCCGGCCGCTTGCGATGAAGTGCAGGAGTTCGCCGCCGATATGCGCCTCGGCGCGGGTGTCGAGGGCGGCGATCGCGACGCGGACCTCCAGTTGTGCAGGTTCGCGCAGCAGGCCTTCGGTGACGCAGGTGGCGTTCTGCGTCAGCCGGAACGCGATACGGCCGGTGGCGAGTGCGGCTCGCCAGTCGTCGGGTTGGAAGCGGGGTGTCGGCATCGGGTGTCCATCGCTCAGTGGGCTTGGCGATGGGACGATGGCCGGCGCCGGATGTCAGGCGGTGTCGGACGCCCGCGCGCGGGCTTTCTCGGCGGCAGCGAGGATCAGGCGCACGAGCACGAAGGCGTTGGCCAGCATGCCGAAACTGGTGACCGCGAGCTGCGTCGCACTTCGCATACGCCCGCCGCCGAGCCCGAGGCCGCCCAGTGTGAGATGGCCGAAGACCAGCATCCAGGCCGCACACAGCAGCATGATCAGCCAGCCGCGAGCGTTCGGATTGGCCAGCGTGCCGGGAGCGAGGAAGAGGCCGATCTGTGTGGCCAGCGCGAAGGCGATGACGAGCGCGATTTGCGTGGCGCCAATCGGATGCGCCTCGACGGCGGTGCCGAACTGGAGCAGTGCAAAGGCAATTGCCGCGGCCAGGATAAGCCCACTCAAGCAGGCGAAGGCGGTGAACGGGCGGAACATGGCGTTCATTGGGGGCAGGGGTATGACGCTCAGATTCTGCCCGAGCGCGAGGCCAGATCGCCGGATGTGGGGCAGGCGGCCAGCGCGATTCTGCCTGGCAAGCGTGAAATCCGTCCTCGTGGGCCGCTTGTCGTGCGACGGGCGGCCCTGATCTTTTCGCGGGAAAATGCGTCCAACCCGTTATGGACCGCTGCGGCGGTCATTGCGAATGGGAGGCGGCAGAATGTTCAAACTCTTCGACGTGCTCAAGCGCGGCCTTGGTGGCGCGGCGGCTGGGCCAACGCCGGCCGCCCCGGTGCCCGCTGTGTCCTTGCCCGCTGCCCCGTGGAACACCGAGAGCGACTTCATCCATGAAGATCAGTTCGAGCTCGGCACGCTGATCGCGCTGTTCCGCCGCGTGATGCTGAGCTTCGAGATCGATGCCGACTCGCTTGTGGTGGAAACCGAATCCGCGCATGTGCGGGTGATGATCGACACCGATCGCAAGATTCTCGTGATGCGCACGCTGTACCGCTTCCGCGATTCCAGCGACTACGAGGCGCGCCTGCGCCTTGCCAATCGCCTGAACGCCTCGCTGATCCTGGTGCGCTTTTCGGTGGTGGACGACGACATGCTCTACGCCGATTACTGCCTGCTCTATCAGCGCGGGCTGCCCGCCTTTCACATCGTCAACAGCCTGCGCCGCTTCGCGCTGGTTGCTCGCAACGGCCTGCGCGAGTGCGACAGTGAAGACTTGATCGCCTGATCGCTACTGCGCCGGCGCCGGGTGCACCACCGGCTTGAAGCGGAAGAACCGCCCCACCTCGCTGCGCCGAGGCTCCAGCCAGGTGCGTTGTTCCGCCGGGCCCTTGTCGGCGATCACTTCCACCAGGTCCGCAACAACCGAGTCGCCATCGGCGTAGTAGGAATGGCCCAGCAGGTCGGTCGCGACGTCGCTGGCGTCGATCGAATCCATGCCGGGCATCAGCACCAGCGGGTCGGCCGCGCCCAGCCGCGCAGCCTGGTGCACCGCCTTCGACGCTTTCAGCGCAATGTCGTTGGACGAGGCGTAGAGCGTGAGGCGGTTGTCCGGCTGCACAAGCGCGGGCGCGATCTGCGTGCGGAAGACCTCGGCATCGATGTCCGGCGCCATCAGCATGATCTGGCGGAAGCGGCTGCGCAGTTCGGGCTTTTCGGTGAACAGCTCGGCCAGGGCGCCCGCGGTGGCGCGGGTGCCCATGCTGTGGGCCAGCACATAGATGGTCTCGGCGTCGAGGCGCTCGGCCAGGTCGCGGAAGAAGTCGCGCATCAGCGGCTGGCTCTTCGCCACCGAGCGCTCGTCCTCGCCATAGCCGAGCAGCGAATTCTGCGAGGGCCAGCTGTAGAACAGCGGTACGCCCTGGAAGCCAATGTCGTAGCTGATCTGCGCGGTACGGCGGGCGGCGTCTTCAAAGCCGGTGTTGTAGCCGTGCACGAACACCAGCGCGTGGCGTGAGCCGGCTTCGTCGATCTCGCTTGCGATCTCGTCGAGGAAGCGCTTGCGGTCCATCGGTTTCACCGACAGCAGCACGACGTGCTTTTCCGGGTCCTGGCGGAATTCCAGCAGCCAGGGGTTGGGGCCTTCCAGC
Organism: Niveibacterium sp. COAC-50; assembly: GCF_013184235.1. Lineage (NCBI taxonomy): Bacteria > Pseudomonadati > Pseudomonadota > Betaproteobacteria > Rhodocyclales > Rhodocyclaceae > Niveibacterium > Niveibacterium sp. COAC-50. The sequence goes on along the minus strand of NZ_JABCJM010000006.1, from coordinate 103,429 downwards.
TCGCCCATGCGATGGTCGCGCGGGATACTGACTTCGGCGCTACCGTAGCTGACCGTGTCCGAGTAGGTGGTGCCGAAGGCCTGCGCCGGCGTGCTGCCATCGCCCGCAGCCCGGTTGGTGCCGAAGTGCACCTGCACCCGCTTGTAGTTGGGTTCCTTGCCGCGCATCACCTGCGTGTCGTCGGGTGTTGGCGGCTGGACCTGGGTGGTTTCACAAGCTGCCAGCAAGGTCAGGCCGGCCAGGGCAAGGGTCTGGAGCAGGGTGCGGGCGTAGGTCTGCGGCATCGGGCTTCAGTGTGTGTCGAGATCAATCGGAGGCGGCGGCGCTCAGCCGCCCGCCACGTCTTTCAAGCCGGTTGCGATCGAGGCGAGTGTGGTGCCGGCAGCCATCGCGGCGGCCATCAGCTTTTGCAGCGCTTCGACCTGGCCGTGCAGGCGTTCCGGATTCAGGTTGCCGCTGCTGATCACCCCCGCGGCCTTGATCAGCATCGCATGCTGGCGCAGCTCACTGCGTTTGAGGGTGCCGCGCTGGCGGCCGATGATCATGCCGGTCGCGAAGCTCATCGTGATGCTGGTGGCGTACTGTAGGAATTCCTGCCATTCGCGCCAGTTGGCCGGCAGCACCGGTGTGTGGTCGATCAGCGCGATCACCGCGCTCATCAGCAGCACTGCGAGCAGCGCCATCGCAGCCGCACCGGCCAAAACCGGGCCGAAGCGGCGCTTGCTGTCACGCAGCGCGAAGTAGCCGAACGGCAGCGGGATGAACAGCGACGCTACGCGTAGCCAGAGCGTGGGCAGGTCGAGCCACACCGTAATCGTGAAATGGGCGACCAGCAGGAGCACCAGCGGCGTGATCCAGGGCCACCAGCCGCCGGTTTCGCTCGCGACCGCGTCGTCCGGTGCGTCTGCTGTGGGCGCCAGCGCATCAAGGCGCAGCTGCTGTTCGGCCACTGCAGCCTCCAGCGCGCCAATGCGTTCGAGCAATGGCTTGAAGAGGTAGAGGTCGCGGGTGCAGTGCGGGCAGGCGAGCGCAGCAGCGTCGATTTCGCTGACGCAGTAGGGGCACTTCATTTCGCGATATCCAGCTTCAGCAGGGTTTCGGTTTCGCGGCCTTCGTTGTCCGACACGCGCAGCCGGATCGGGTGCAGGCCGGGCGGCATGCGTACATCGGCGAGTTCGATGCCTTCGGCGCTCAGGCCGGCGCGTGCGCGCGGCAGCAGATCCACCGGCGGCGTGCTGAGGTAGGTCATCTCCACCGTCTTCGGATCGATCTTTGCGCCGCCGCGGGCTTTGAACGCAATCTTCAGGTTCAGCGGTGTCGACAGCGCCTTTGCATCCGGTGCGGGCGAGACTTGCGTAACGCTCGGGCCACGCGTGATGCCGCGCATCGTCGGGATCTCGGCAGGCGGGCGGGCCGCTTCTTCGGGCGTGATCAGATCGAGCGCGCGGGCCTCTGCGGCGGCGACAAAGGCGGCGGTCAGGACGAGGCAGCGCAGGGCGTGGCGGCGTGTCGGGGCGGTCGTCATGTCGGGTTCCTGTTCTTTTCGGCCGGGGCTGGCGCTTGGACGAAGCCGAGAATGTAACGTAAGGGTGGTGCGCGCGGCAGCGCTACACGCATGGCGGGAATGTGAAGGATTGATTCGCCGGCACAGGTAAAATCGCGGGATGACTTCTGCCGCACCCGCCCCGCACCAGCCCGCCTTTGTTCACCTGCGCATGCATACCGAGTTCTCGATCGAGGACGGTATCGTGCGCATCGACGACGCCATCAAGGCCGCCGCGGCCGATGGCATGCCCGCGCTGGGTATTTCAGACCTTGCCAATCTCTTCGGCATGGTCAAGCACTACAAGGGCTGTCGCAGCGCCGGCATCAAGCCGGTGGCGGCGGTGGATGCGTGGATCACCAACGACGCGGATCGCGAAAAGCCCTTCCGCGTGATGCTGATCTGCAAGCACCGCGCCGGCTACGGCCAGTTGTGCGAACTGGTGACCAAGGCTTTTCTCGATAACCAGCACCGCGGCCGCGCCGAGATGCGCAAGGAATGGTTCGAGAACGGCGCGGCGTCGGGCCTGATTTGCCTCTCCGGGGCAATGCTGGGTGATGTGGGGGCAGCGATTGCCGCCGGCAACATCGAGTCTGCCCGCCGCCTGCTGGGCGACTGGTCGCGGCTGTTCCCGGACAGCTTCTACGTAGAGGTGCAGCGCGCCGGCCACCCGGGCACCGAGAGCTACATCCGGCAGGCGGTCGCGCTGGCCGCCGAGCTGGACTTGCCGGTGGTTGCAACGCACCCGATCCAGTTCCTCAAGCGGGAAGACTTCAAGGCGCACGAGGCGCGCGTGTGCATCGCGCAAGGCTATGTGCTGGCCGATACCCGCCGTCCGAAGAACTTCACCGAGGAACAGTATTTCAAGACACAGGCCGAGATGGCCGAGCTCTTCGCGGACATGCCCGAGGCGCTTGAAAACTCGGTCGAGATTGCGCGCCGCTGTTCGCTGACGATCACGCTGGGCAAGAACTTCCTGCCGCAATTCCCGACGCCCGAGGGCATGACGCTCGACGACTTCCTCGTCGCGGAAGCCAAGAAGGGCCTCGAAGACCGTCTGCGCGAGCTCTACCCGAACGAAGAGGACCGCGAACGCGAGCGCCCGCGCTACGAGGCGCGGCTCAAGTTCGAGACCGACACCATCATCCAGATGGGTTTCCCCGGTTACTTCCTGATCGTTGCGGACTTCATCCAGTGGGGCAAGAACAACGGCGTGCCGGTGGGGCCGGGGCGGGGTTCCGGTGCCGGCTCGCTGGTCGCGTATTCGCTGAAGATCACCGACATCGACCCGACGGCGTACGCGCTGCTGTTCGAGCGCTTCCTCAACCCCGAGCGGGTGTCGATGCCCGACTTCGACATCGACTTCTGCCAGGACAACCGCTACCGCGTGATCGAGTATGTGCGCGAGCGCTACGGCAAGGATGCCGTGAGCCAGATCGCCACCTTCGGCACGATGGCGTCGAAGGCGGTGGTACGCGACGTCGGTCGCGTGCTCGATCTGCCGTATGGCTTGTGCGACCGGCTGTCGAAGGCGATTCCGGTGGTGCAGAACAAGCCGGTGTCGCTCGAAGAAGCGCTGGAGCAGGAACCCTCGATCCGCGAGATGATGGACGACCCGGGCGACGGCGAATCCATCCGCGAGCTGTGGGAACTTGCACTGCCGCTCGAAGGCATGACGCGCGGTGTGGGCATGCACGCCGGGGGCGTGCTGATCGCGCCGGGCAAGCTCACCGACTTCTGCCCGCTCTACATCGCCGACGGTGAAGACGCCACGCCGGTGTCGCAGTACGACAAGGACGACGTCGAGCAGGTCGGCCTGGTGAAGTTCGACTTCCTCGGCCTGCGAAACCTCACCATCATCAAGCTCGCGCTCGAATACGTCGAGCGCCTGACGGGCGAGAAGATCGACCTGATGTCGCTGGGTTTCACCGACCCGGCGGCCTACCAGATCCTGAAAGACGCGAACACTACCGCGATCTTCCAGGTGGAATCGGACGGCATGAAGAAGCTTCTGAAGAAGCTCGGGCCGGACCGTTTCGAAGACATCATCGCTGTGCTCGCGCTCTATCGCCCGGGCCCGCTGGGCTCCGGCATGGTGGACGACTTCATCCTGCGGAAAAAAGGCCAGCAGGCGATCGACTACTACCACCCGGCCCTTGAAGGCTGTCTGTCGCCGACCTACGGCGTGATCGTGTATCAGGAACAGGTGATGCAGATCTCGCAGATCATCGGGGGATACACCCTCGGTGGTGCGGACATGCTGCGCCGGGCAATGGGCAAGAAGAAGCCCGAGGAAATGGCCAAGCACCGCGAGACTATCGCGGAGGGCGCGAAGAAACAGGGCTACGACCCGGAGCTGGCCGAGCGCCTGTTCGACCTGATGACCAAGTTCGCGGAGTACGGCTTCAACAAGTCGCACACCGCCGCGTATGCAGTCGTCACCTACCACACGGCATGGCTCAAGGCCCACCACTGCGCGGCCTTCATGGCCGCCACCATGTCGGCGGATATGGACAACACCGACACGGTGAAGATCTTCTTCGAAGACACCGTGGCCAACGGCATCAAGGTGCTGCCGCCCGACGTGAATGCCTCGAACTACCGCTTCGAGCCGACCGACGCGAAGACGATTCGCTACGGTCTGGGGGGCGTGAAGGGCGTCGGTGAGCCGGCGGTGAACGCAATCCTCGCGGCACGCAAAGAAGGCGGCCCGTTCAAGGATCTGTTCGACTTCTGCAAGCGGGTGGACCGCCGTGCAGTGAATCGTCGCGTGGTCGAAGCGCTGATCCGTGCTGGCGCTTTCGATACCCTGGATACCCACCGTGCGCGCCTGATCGCGTCGGTCGGCATCGCCATGGAAGCCGCCGAGCAGGCGGCTGCGAACGCGGCCCAGGTGGGGCTGTTCGATGCGCCGGAGCATGCCGAATCGCAGGCGATCCAGTATGTCGAGGCGCGCCCCTGGAAGGAGCGCGAACAGTTGATGGAGGAGAAGACCGCGATCGGCTTCTTCCTTTCCGGCCACCCCTACAACGCCTTCAAGGCTGAAGTTGCGCGCTTCATCCGCAAACCGCTGGCGCGGCTGGAGCCGCAGAAGGAGCCGCAGGTCTTTGCCGGTGTGGTGTCCGGCCAGCGCATCAAGATCGGCAACCGCGGCAAGATGTGCTTCGTTCAGCTTGATGACGGCACCGCGCAGCTTGAAGTGTCAGTGTTTGCCGAAGTGCTGGAGGCCAACAAGGGCCGCATCGTGCAGGACGAAGTGCTGATCGTCGAAGCCAAGGTCAGCCACGACGACTTCACCGGCGGCCTGCGCATCATCGCTGACAAGCTGATGACGCTGGGGGAGGCGCGCGCGCGCTTCGCCCGCACGCTGAAGCTGTCGATCAACGGCGAGGTGGCGGCGAGCGGCGGCCCGCGCGCCGCGGCTGAGCGGCTCGAAACCCTGCTGGCCCAGTACCGCGCGCAGGGCGAGGGCGTGACCGGTTGCCCGATTCGCCTGCGCTACCGCAACACGGCGGCGGAGGCCGATCTGCCCTTTGGCCAGGGCTGGCGGGTGCGGCTTGAGGAGCCGCTGCTCGAAAATCTGCGCGACTGGCTGAGCCCGGAAGCGGTCGAGATCATCTACAACTAGACGCGCCAATTCGACCACCTCGGCCGCCGCGGCTTTGGCGCCGCACAGCCGCCGCGCCTCGCGCCCCGCAGGCATGAACCCGCTCAACCGCTTGCCAGCCTGTTCTCTGGCGACGAAAACCACTTTTCTGCAGTGGATTTGACGCAAGCGCGCCTGTCGAGGTTGCGCGGCGGGTTTGACCTGGATTAGCGTTTCAACCTGCGACGCCCGAGGGGGCTTTTCATGCCCCGGGGCAAGCCAATCCAGTCCGGCTGCGCACTGCGGCAGCCCAGCATGACCCATCCGTCTGATCCGGATTCGGGCTTCGAAGCAATGGGGGCTCGTTCCGTTTGCGTGAATGAGGACCTTCCATGTCACCGCAGTCTGTTCGCTCCGCTGGTGCATCGCTTCGCACCCTCCGCTCCCCGCTGACCTCCACGCTGATGTGCGCGCTGCTTCTGGCGCTCGCGGGATGCGGAAAGGGTAACCAGGCACCACAGGCCGGCTCGGCGCCTGAGGTCACAGTGCAGCCGGTGGTGGTGCAGGATGTGCCGATCGTGCCCGAGTTCGTCGGCCAGACGGAAAGCTCACGACAGGTAGAGATTCGCGCGCGGGTGAGCGGCTTCCTTGAGAAGCGGCTATATCGCGAAGGGGCAATGGTGAAGGAGGGGCAGCCGCTCTTCCAGCTTGACCGCAAGCCCTTCGAGGCGCAGTTGCAGGTGGCGAAAGCCCAGCTGGCGCAGGAAGAGGCGCGTTTGGTGACGGCGGAGGCCAACCGCAAACGCATCGAACCGCTGGCCGAGAAGAACGCGGTGAGCCAGAAGGACCGCGACGACGCGATCGGCAACTACCGCGCCGCGGCGGCCGGCGTCGAGGCCGCCAAGGCAGCCGTGATCACGGCGGAGTTGAATCTTTCCTATACCGGCATTCACTCGCCGGTGTCCGGGCTGGCGAGCTTCGCCAAAGTCGCGGAGGGCACTTACCTCGATCCGCAAAACAGCCTGCTGACGTATGTCGCGGCCCTGTCGCCGATGCGGGTGAACTTCAGCATCTCCGAGAATCAGCAGTTGAGTTTCGGTGACATGGTGAAGAAGGGGGTGGTGCGGGCGCCGAAAGAGGGGGACTTCCGCGTTGAAGTGGTGTTGGCCGACGGCTCGCGCTTCGAGGAAACCGGCCGGCTCACCTTTACCGATGCGTCCTTCAGTCAGGAGACGGGTACCTTCCTGGCGCGTGCCGAGTTGCCGAATACGAAGGGCACGCTGCGCCCCGGGCAGTTCGTCAGGGTGCGCCTCCACGGCGCCTATCGCCTCAACGGCATCGTTGTGCCGCAGCGCGCGGTGTTGCAGACGGCGCAGGGCAACCTTGCTTTCGTGGTCGATGCGGCGGGCAAGGCGCAGGTGCGACCGCTGCAGCTGGCGTCCATGCAGGGTGACAACTGGGTCGTCTCCGCCGGCCTCAAGGCGGGCGACAACCTGGTGGTGGACGGCGGCATGAAGCTTCGGCCGGATGTGCCGGTGAAGGTCGTAAAAACGCTTGAACCCTTCAAGGCGGACGTCGACCCGGTGCTGATGCCGCAAACCGAGCAATCTGCGGCGGCTGCGAAGTAAGGGAGCGCGAAAATGATCTCCCACCTCTGTATCCGGCGGCCGATTCTCGCCTCGGTGCTCTCGATCGTCGTGACGATCGCGGGCCTCGCGGCGATGTTCGCATTGCCGATCGCGCAGTATCCCGACATCTCGCCGGTTCAGGTCACGATATCCACCGCCTACCCGGGCGCCGATGCCAAGACGATCGAGGATTCCGTGGCTGCGCCGCTGGAAGCGCAGATCAATGGCGTCGACAACATGATGTACATGCAGTCGACCAGCTCGGCCGCAGGTCAGTATTCACTGACGGTGTACTTCAAGGTCGGCACCGATCCGGACATCGCGCAGGTGCAGGTGCAGAACCGCATCAGCCTCGCGATGACCCAACTGCCGGACATCGTGCAGAAGGCGGGTGTTAGCGTCGCGAAGCGCTCCAACAGCTTCCTGATGCTGCTGGGCCTGTATTCGCCCGATGGGCGCTTCGACGACAAGACGATTGCGAACTACGCGAACGTGTATGTGCTCGACGCGATCAAGCGTGTTCCGGGCGCCAACCAGGCCTCCATCATGGGCGTGCCGGACCTGGCGATGCGCATCTGGCTCAAGCCGGACCGCATGGCGGCGCTGGGCATCACGCCGACAGACATCCAGCGTGCCGTTTCGGCCCAGAACCAGCAGTTCGGTATCGGCCGCGTCGGTGCTTCACCGACGGATCGGCCGGTCGAGCTGACCTTCCCGGTTGTCGCGGGTGGGCGTTTCTCGGATCCGTCTGAATTCGAACGGATCATTTTGCGCACCGACGCCAAAGGTGCCGCGATCGTGCGGCTCGGGGACGTCGGGCGTGCCGAGGTCGGGCAAAAGGACTACCTCGTCCGCGCAACGATGAACGGCAAGCCGACGACGCTGATTGCCGTCTATCAGCAAGCCGGGTCGAACGCGCTACAGGTCGCAAAGGATGTGCGCGCGATGATGGCGGAGATGAAGAAGACCTTCCCCGAGGGGATGGACTATCTCGTCTCGCTCGATACCACTACCTTCGTGCAGGATTCGATCAACGAAGTGGTGCATACGCTCTTTGAGGCAGTGGTGCTGGTCGTGCTGGTGGTTTACCTGTTCCTGCAGAACCTCCGTGCGACGGTGATTCCGACCGTCGCGGTGGTGGTGTCACTGGTGGGTACCTTCATCGGCATGACGCTGCTGGGGTTCTCGATCAACATGCTGACGCTGTTCGGCCTGGTACTCGCGATCGGTATCGTGGTGGACGATGCGATCGTGGTGATCGAGAACGTCGAGCGCAACATGCACGAGTTCAAGCTTTCGCCGCGTGACGCGGCGTTCAAGGCGATGGACGAAGTGACCGGGCCGGTGATCGCGATCGTGCTGGTGCTCTCCGCCGTATTCATTCCGGTCGCCTTCATCAGCGGCACCACGGGCCTCCTGTACAAGCAGTTCGCCATCACCATCGTGATCTCGGTGGCGCTCTCCGGCTTCGTGGCGCTGACACTCACGCCAGCGATGGCGGCCCTGATGCTGAAGCCCCAACACGGCGAGCCGAACCGCTTCTTCCGCTGGTTCAACCGCGTGTTCGACCGGATGACGACGAGCTACGCGGCAGGGGTGCAGTTGACCATCAAGCGCGTCGCCGTGGCGATGCTGGTGTTTGCCGTGATGGTCGCGGCCATCCTTGGCCTCTTCAAGCACATTCCAGGCTCCTTCGTGCCGATGGAAGACCAGGGCTACGTGCTGGCCGCCACGATCTTGCCGGACGCGGCGAGTCTGGATCGCACGCAGAAGACGACCGAGCGGGTTGCGCAGGACTTCGCCAAGTTGCCCTCGGTGCGCAACACGTCTTCCATCCCCGGTTTCAGCATGATCGACAACCAGATGAAGTCGAGCGCCGGCATCGTGTTCGTCGAGATGAAGCCCTTCGAGGAGCGTGGCGGCGGCCTGCGGGCGTCGGCCAAAGCGGCGGTGTTCCAGGCGCGTAAGGCGAGTGCCACGATTCAGGATGGGGTGGTGGTGCCGCTGATGCCGCCGCCGATTCCGGGGTTGGGCAGTTCAGGCGGCTTCGAGTTCTGGATCCAGAGCAAGGGCGGCGCGAACTACGCCGAAGTTGACCGGGTGACCAAGGCGTTTGTGGCAGAGGCGAAGAAGCGGCCCGAGCTGGCCGACATGACCACGCTGGTGAACGCGGCATCGCGCCAGTTGAAGGTGGAGGTCGACCGCAACCGTGCCGAGACGCTCGGTGTGCCGGTGCAGGATGTGTACGCCGCGATGCAGACGCTGTTTGGCTCGCTGTACGTGAGTCAGTACAACGCCTTCTCGCGCGTCTTCCAGGTGATCTTGCAAGCCGAACCGAAGTACCGCGAATCGCCTGACGACCTGCAGAACATCTATGTTCGCCAGTCTGGCGGAAAGATGCTGCCCTTGTCCGCTGTCACCACGACGCACTTCACCACCGGCGCCGAGCTGATCAGCCGTTTCAACGGTTTCTCGGCGGCCAAGGTCACCGGCAACGCGGCTGCCGGCTACAGCTCGGGGCAGGCGATCCAGGCGATGGAGGAAGTGGCGGCGGAGACGCTGCCAGAAGGGTTCTCGTTCGCATGGTCCGGCCTCGCTTACGAGGAGAAACAGGCAGGCGGTACCACTGCTGTCGTGTTCGCCTTCGGCATCATCATGGTGTTCCTGATCCTGGCGGCGCAGTACGAGTCCTGGGGCCTGCCGTTCTCGGTGATTACCGCGGTGCCCTTCGGCATCTTCGGTGCGCTGGTGGCCATCTTCCTGCGTGGTCTGGAGAACGACATCTACTTCCAGGTCGGTCTCGTTACGCTGGTCGGCCTGGCCGCGAAGAACGCAATCCTGATCGTCGAGTTCGCGGTGCTGAAACGTCAGGAAGGGCTGCCGATCGTCGAGGCTGCGGTTGAAGCGGCGCGATTGCGGCTGAGACCGATCGTGATGACGTCGATGGCCTTCATCGCAGGCGCCGTACCGTTGGCGATCGCGACCGGGGCGGGCGCGAACTCGCGGCACTCGATTGGTACCGGGCTGATCGGCGGCATGATCGGCGCGACCACGCTGGCGCTGTTCTTCGTACCCCTGTTCTTCGTGATGGTGCAGACGTTAGGCGAGAAGCTGGGCGGGAAGAAGGCCGCTAGCGGGGAGGCGCATCATGAGTAAGAAGCTTCAGCGCTCTGTGTTGAGCCTCACCCTTGCGTCGATGCTGGGCGGCTGCGCGCTGTTCCATAGCGAGACGAAGCCAGCACTTCAGCCGTACGAACGGTGGCGCAGCGAAAATCCCGCGCCGTCCGCATCCGACGTGGATGCCGAACTGGCGCACGATTTCTGGACCGCGTTTGACGATCCGACGCTCAACCAGTTGATGGATCTGGCGTTTGTGGCCAATCCGGATGTGCGCATTGCCGCAGCCAACGTTGAAAACTATCGTGCCCGCGTGACGGCTACCGGGGCTGACCGCTTTCCGCAATTGGGGCTTGGTGCGCAGGCCGCGCGCGGCAAGGGAGGCGACTTCCCGCCCAAACCTGCCAACGCCTTCTCGGTGGGCCTCAACCTGACTTGGGAAATCGACTTGTGGGGCAGGCTTGCGCGCGCGACCGACGCCGCTCGGGCCGACCTGCTGGCCCAGCGCGAAGTGCAGCGCGGCGTATGGTTGTCGCTCGCGTCTTCCGTTGCCCAAGGCTACTTCACGCTGCGCCAGCTCGATAGCCAGCTGGAGATTTCGCGCAGCACGCTGGCTTTGCGCAAGACCAGTCTCGATCTGTTTCAGCTGCGTTTTGACGGCGGCGTGATCTCAGAAGTCGAGCTCGCACAGGTGCGTTCGGAATACGAACAGGCGGTCTCAGCCGTACCGCAGATCGAGGCTGCGATCGGAAAAGCGGAAAACGCCTTGTCGGTGCTGTTGGGGCGCAACCCGGGGCCGATCGAGCGCGGCAAGGCACTTGCCGATCTGCGCGATCCGGATGTGCCTGCTGGGCTGCCTTCACAACTGCTGACTCGCCGGCCCGACATCCGCTCCGCCGAAGCGCAGCTTGCGGCGGCAGATGCCCGCGTCGATGCGGCGCGCCTCGCATGGTTCCCGAGCATCAGCCTGACCGGGCTCTTTGGTGTGGCGAGCGGCGATCTTTCTGCGCTCTTCAATGATGGCAACCAGGTCTGGAGCGGTGTCGCAGGACTGACTCAGCCCATCTTCGACGCCGGGCGAATCGGCGCCAGTGTCGACAGCGCCCGTGCCACGCGCGAAGCCTTGGTCGCTCAGTACCAGAAGACGGTGCAGAACGCTTTCCGCGAAGTTGATGATGCGTTGGTGTCGCGCGTGAAGCTGCGCGAACAGCTCGCAGCCTCGACACGCCAGGTTGAAGCGCTCACGCGGTATGCCGAGCTCGCGAAGCTTCGCTACGAGAATGGCTACACCAGCTATCTCGAAGTGATCGACGCCGATCGTGCGTTGTTCTCGGCTGATCTGAACCGCATCGCAACACAGAGCGCGGTGCTGGGAGCGTCGCTGGAACTCTATCGCGCGCTCGGTGGGGCGTGGATGGACAAGCGGATCGAAGCGCAGGCCAAACCTGCGGGGTAAGACCTGCTGACGTTGTGCATCTGCGACGCAAAGTTTTGTAAGGCTTTGCGTCCGCGGGTTGCGCGCGGATAATCGCGCCACATCGATTTGGAGGGATTTCCGCATGAGAGCACTTCGCATTGCCGTAGCCGTTGCCGCCGTTGCCGCTGCCAGCCAGGCACACGCCGTGGGTGTTGGCGTACGCGCGGGCACAACCGGTATTGGTGCCGACGTTGGCTTCAGCGTTGCACCGACGCTGCTCGCACGGGTTGGTTACTCCTACCTGAACTACAGCAACACCGTCGAAGTGACCGACGTCAAATACGACGGCAAGCTCAAGCTGTCGAACGGAAGCTTGCTGCTCGACTGGAGCCCGCTGGGCCCGTTCCGCATCACCGGCGGCCTGATCCTCAACGACAACAAAGTCGACGTCACCGGCACGCCGACGGGCAGCACCTACACGATCAACGGCAATACCTACCCGGCCGCCGCAGTCGGCACGCTGAATGGCACCGTCAAGGTGGGCAACAAGGCGGCGCCTTACCTGGGCATTGGCTACGGCAACGTCGCCACCGCAGGCGTGAACTTCTACTTCGACCTCGGTGTGGTATTCCAGGGGACGCCGAAGGCGGAGCTGACCGCCAACTGCGGCAGCGCAATCGTCGGCACGCCGGCCTGTTCGCAACTGCAGAGTGACGTTGCGGCTGAGCAGGCCAAGCTTGCTGATGACCTGAAGAAGTTCCAGTACTACCCAGTTGCCAACATCGGCATCACGATTGGTTTCTGATCGCCTCGTTGCGGTCTTGGCGGGCGCCTGCGGGCGCCCGTCGTCGTTTCAGGAGTTGCATGTGACCCGCTCGCTTTTGCTTGACTCGTCGCTGTTGGCGCCGGCGCTGGATGCGGCGAAGGATGCGCCACGCCGACGCAAGAACCTCAACCTGCATACCTCGACCGACGCTCCGGCGCAGCGTTTCTTCAACGCGATGGAGCCGGACAGCTATGTGCGTCCGCACCGGCATCTGGACGCCGGCAAAGAGGAGACTTTGCTGGTGGTTCGCGGCAGCGTCGGCGTATTTGAATTCGATGACGACGGTGCGGTGATCCGCGCTGCGCGCTTGTCAGCTGGCAGCGATGCCTTCGGTCTTCATGTGCCGCTTGGCGTCTGGCATTCGCTCGTCGCACTTGAGTCGGGTACGGTGTTCCTCGAGGTGAAGGGCGGGCCGTATGTGCCTTTTTCGCCCGAAGACTTTGCGTCCTGGGCACCCGCCGAGGGCGACGCCGCGGCGGCGGACTTCATCGCTGCGCTGCGCCGCAAGCTGGACTGAACCATGCTGGACATCGTGCTCGTTCACCCCGAGATCCCGCCCAACACCGGCAACGCGATCCGGCTGAGTGCCAACGTTGGCGCCCGGCTGCATCTGGTGGAGCCGCTGGGTTTCGATCTCTCTGACAAGCAGCTCAAGCGTGCCGGCCTCGACTACCACGACCTCGCACATGTCACGGTACATCCGGACTGGGCTGCCTGCCGTGCGGCACTCGCCGGCAAGCGGTTCTTCGCGCTGACTTCGCGCGGCACAGTGCGCTACGACACCGTGCGCTATACGCCGGACGATGTGCTGGTGTTCGGCTGTGAAACAGCCGGATTGCCGCAAGCGATTCGCGATGAATTCGATGCGGAACATTGCCTGCGTGTGCCGATGTTGCCGGGCAATCGCAGCATCAACTTGTCCAACACCGTCGCGCTGGTCGCTTACGAAGCGTGGCGGCAGCACGGCTTCGCGGCAGGCATCTGAGCGCACTGTCGCGCCAGCGGGCAGAATGACGGGCTGGTCGTCTGGGATTGGAAAGGACTGCTCGTATGCGTCATTGGCCTTTGCTGGTGCCCGTGGTGGCGATAGCCCTGCTTGGCGCGGCGCTCAATTTGCCGCTCGGTACGGCGCTGACGATTGCCTGCGTGGTGGCCTTGATGGCCGTTGTCATTGCGGCCGTCCATCACGCGGAGGTCGTTGCGCATCGGGTCGGCGAGCCCTTCGGCACGCTGGTGCTGGCGCTCGCGATCACGGTGATCGAGGTGGCGCTGATCGTCTCGATGATGCTTGCCGGCGGACCTGAAAAGGCGGCGCTCGCACGTGATTCGGTGTACGCCACGGTGATGATCATCTGCACTGGCGTAATCGGCGCCTGCCTCGCCGCTGGCGCCTTGCGCCACCGCGAACAGTCTTTTCGCACCGAAGGTGCCGGCCCCGCACTGGCTGCCCTGGTGACGATGGCCGCGATGGTGCTGGTGTTGCCGATCTTCACCACCTCGGCGCCTATTGCCCAGTACTCGACCTCGCAATTGGTGTTCATCGCGGCCGCGTCACTGGTGCTCTGGGCGGTCTTTGTCTTTGTGCAGACGGTGCGGCATCGCGACTACTTCTTGCCGCCGGACGATGCTCACGATGCCGACACGCACGCTTCGCCGCCGAGCAAGGCAGCGGCGCTCGCCAGCTTTGGCTTGCTGCTGGTGTCTCTGGTGGCGGTGGTCGGGCTCGCGAAGGTGCTTTCGCCGCAGATCGAGGCGGCGGTGGCTGCGGCTGGTGCGCCACAGTCGGTGATCGGTATTGCGATCGCGATGCTGGTGCTGTTGCCGGAAACCACAGCAGCATTGCGCGCCGCCATGGCGAACCGGCTGCAGACGAGCATGAACCTCGCGCTTGGCTCGGCTTTGGCCAGCATTGGCCTGACGATTCCGGTGGTCGTGCTGGCGGCAGTCTGGTTCGATCTGCCGCTGGTATTGGGGCTGGATCCGAAGGATTTGGTGTTGCTTGCGCTCGCGTGCCTCGTCAGCACGATCACGCTTGGCACCGGCCGCACGAACCTGATGCAGGGCGCGGTGCACCTGGTGATCTTTGCGGCCTTCCTGTTCCTCTCGCTGGTGCCTTGAGCCGGCTCAGCCGGCGAGCAGCCTGACCAGCAGGCCGGCAAGCGCGCAGGCGCCGATCACATGGATCACATTGCGTTTGAAGCGGAACAGCGCGATCGCAGCCGCTACCGCAATGGCCGCTGATATCGCATCGAAGCGGCCCGAGAACCCGGCCGGCCACAGCACGTGGTAGCCGAAGAACAGCGCAAGGTTGAGGATCACGCCGACCACCGCTGCCGTGATGGCGGTGAGTGGCGCGGTGAACTTCAGGTCGTTGTGCGTCGCTTCGACCAGCGGCCCGCCCGCGAGGATGAACAGGAAGGACGGCAGGAAGGTGAACCAGGTCACCAGTGTGGCCGCCACCGCGCCGGCGAGAAACAGGCTGTCGGGGCCGAACACCGCCTTCACATAGCCGCCGACAAAACCGACGAAGGCCACCACCATGATCAGCGGCCCGGGCGTTGTTTCACCCAGCGCGAGCCCGTCAATCATCTGCGTCGGCGTCAGCCAGCCGTAGTGGGTGACGGCACCCTGGTAGACGTACGGCAGCACCGCGTAGGCGCCGCCGAAGGTCAACAGCGCGGCCTTGGTGAAGAACCAGCCCATCTGCGTCAGATCGTGGCGCCAGCCAAAGTGCAGCGTCAGCAGGCCCATCGGGATCAGCCACAGCGCGGCGCCAACGATCGCGATGCTCATCAGCCTGCCCCAGCGGAAGCGCGCATGCGCCGGCGTTGGCGTGTCGTCGTCGATCAGCGCCAAGCCGTACGATTTCTGCGCGCTGCCGTGTCCGCCACCAGTCTTGAACGTTTCAGGCGCCACGCGGCCGCCGAAGTACCCGATCAGAGCCGCGGCCGCGACGATGGCTGGGAAGGGCAGGTTCAGCGCGAAGATCGCGACGAAGGACGCGGCCGCGATGCCCCACAGGATGCGGTTCTTCAGTGCCCTCGACCCGATGCGATGGGCCGCCTGCACCACGATTGCGGTAACCGCCGGTTTGATGCCGTAGAACAGCCCGGCGACCAGCGGCACATTGCCGAAGGCGATGTAGACCCACGACAGCGCGATCAGGATCAGCAGCGAGGGCAGCACGAACAGCGCGCCCGCCACGATGCCGCCCCAGGTGCGGTGCATCAGCCAGCCGATGTAAGTCGCCAGTTGCTGCGCCTCGGGGCCGGGCAGCACCATGCAGTAGTTCAGTGCATGCAGGAAGCGGCGCTCGGAGATCCAGCGGCGGCGCTCGACCAGTTCCGCATGCATGATCGCAATCTGCCCGGCGGGGCCGCCGAAGCTGATGAATCCGAGTTTCAGCCAGAACAGGAAGGCTTCGCGGAAGCTGACCGCTGGCGGCGCGGCGGAGGGTGAGGCTTGCGTCATGTCGGGGGCTCACGGATTGTCCAGGCTCGACGTGGCCCGGATCGTATGCGCGAGATTGTCGCCCGCAGAACGGAAAACGCCCACCGGTTTTAGCCGGCGGGCGTTGGCTTGCGTGAAGTGCTGCGTCAGGCGGTGGCTTCCACCGGCTTCTTCAGCGCATACAGCGCCACGGCGGTGACCGCAGTGCCCGCGACCAGCGCAAGGATGTAGCCGCCGAGGTTGCCCACCGCATTCGGGATCGGCAGCACGAACACGCCACCGTGCGGCACGCGCAGCGTGCAGCCCAGCACCATCGACAACGCGCCGGCGGTGGCCGAGCCGGCCATCAGTGCCGGGATCACGCGCAGCGGGTCTTTCGCCGCGAAGGGGATCGCGCCTTCGGTGATGAACGAAATGCCCAGCACTGCGGTGGCCTTGCCGGCTTCGCGTTCGTCTTCCGAGAAGCGGTTCTTGAACAGCATCGTCGCGAGCGCGATGCCCAGCGGCGGCGTCATGCCGGCGGCCATCACCGCGGCCATCGGTGCGAACACATCGCTACCGAGCAGGCCGGTGGCGAAGGCGTAGGCGGCCTTGTTGATCGGGCCGCCCATGTCGAAGGCCATCATCGAACCCAGCAGCAGGCCGAGGAACACCGCGCTGGAACCCTGCAGGCCCTTGAGCCATGCGGTGATCGCTCCGAGCACTGCAGCGACCGGCTCGCCGACCACGTAGTACATCAGCAGGCCGACGATGGTGGTGCCGAGCAGCGGCAGGATCAACACCGGCTTGAGGCCGTCGAGATTGCGGCCGAGCTGGATCTTGTCGTTGAGGAATTTCACCGTGTAGCCGGCAAGGAAGCCCGCGGCGATACCGCCGAGGAAGCCTGAGCCGATCGACGCGGCGATCATGCCGCCGATCATGCCGGGCGCGAGGCCGGGGCGATCCGCGATCGAGTGTGCGATGTAGCCGGCGAGGATCGGCACCATCAGCGCAAAGCCACTCTTCGCGCCGATCGTGAACAGCGTCCAGCCCAGCGTGCCCTTGTGTGCGTCGTCATACACATAGATGCCGCCCAGCGCGAAGCCGAGTGCGATCAGCAGGCCGCCCGCGACGACGAAGGGGATCATGAAGGACACGCCGGTCATCAAGTGCTTGTAGGCACCGGTGCGCGCGGCCGATTGCTGGGCCTTCACATCCTTCACCTTGTCGGCCATGTCAGCGGCGGCGCCCACGCGTGCTTCGGTCAGCGCAGTGCGGATCAGGGCCGCGCCGTCGTTGATGGCGGCCTTGGTGTTGGTCTCGTAGATGCGCTTGCCGGCAAAGCGGCTCTTGTCCACCTTGGTGTCGGCCGCGATCACGACGATCTCGGCATTCGCGATTTCATCGGCCGTCAGCGCGTTCTGCGCGCCGACCGAGC
The DNA here is from genome assembly GCF_013184235.1 of Niveibacterium sp. COAC-50. Taxonomy (NCBI): domain Bacteria; kingdom Pseudomonadati; phylum Pseudomonadota; class Betaproteobacteria; order Rhodocyclales; family Rhodocyclaceae; genus Niveibacterium; species Niveibacterium sp. COAC-50. The sequence continues at coordinate 86,445 of NZ_JABCJM010000006.1, read as the reverse complement.
CTTGGGTCTCGACCTTGATCGTGCGGCCGACCGCCTTGGCGCCGCCTTCCAGGCCTTCTGCGGCCATGAAGGTGTGTGCGATGCCGGTGGGGCAGGAGGTGATCGCCACGATCTGCGGCATCGCCGGGTTGCGTGCAGCGGCGGCGGGCTGCGCTGCCGGCGAAGCGGCGCCTGCCAGGGCCTGGCGGATTACGCTGTCTGCGTCACGGATCGCCGGTGCGGTGGGGCCTTCGACGATCCGCTTGGCGCCGAAGCGGGCTTTGTCGACCTGTGTATCGGCGGCGATGATGACCAGATCGGCTGCTGCGATGTCGGCATCGCTCAGTGCGTTGCGGGTACCAACCGAACCCTGCGTTTCGACGCGGATCGTGTGGCCCAGCCGCGCAGCAGCTTGCTCAAGCGCTTCGGCGGCCATGAATGTGTGCGCGATGCCGGTGGGGCAGGCGGTCACGGCGACTATGCGTGCCATGGTGGATCTCCTCTTTTGGTGTGCTGTGTGGTGTGCGTGTCGGAGTCAGGCGACTACGGTGGTGCGTATGCGTTCGGCGAGTGCGCGTACCTCATCCGGTGCCGGCAGATGCGGCCCGAGCCTGGTGAGCTTGGCTGCCGAAAAAGCGGTTGCGAGCTGCGCGGCGGCCTTGAGGCTTGCGCGTTCCAGCGTTGCGGCCACGATGCCGGCCACCATCGCGTCACCGGCACCGACGGTGCTGACGGGCTCGATCTCCGCGGGGTGTGCCAGCAGCGCTTCTTCGCGATTCAGGAACAGCGCGCCATCGCCGCCCATCGAGACGACCAGGGTGCGGAGTGCCGGCGTGTCGTGCAGCAGCGTGCGGCCTGCTGCGACGACTGCGTCGACGTCCGGCAGCGCATGGCCGACCAGTTCGGCGAGTTCGTCGCGGTTCGGTTTTGCGATATCCGGCCCGGCCGCGATCGCTGCGGCCAGTGCCGCACCGCTGGCATCGAGCAGGCTACGCCCGCCGCGCTGGCGTACCGCTTCGATCAGGCGGGCATAGATTTCGGCCGGCCAACCTGGAGGCAGGCTGCCTGCGAGCACAACCCAGCCAGCCTGCGGTAGCAGGGCATCCAGGCAAGCCTCGAAGTGAGCCGTCGCCTGTGCGATGGCATCAGCGGAAAGGCTGGGGCCGGGCATGTTCACGTCGGTGGTCTCGCCGGTTGCGCGGTCTACCAGTTTGGTGTTGATGCGGGTCAGGCCGTCGAGGTAGTGGAAGCGGTTGTCGATCTGCTTTGCGGCAAACAGTGCCTCGAACTGCGCGGCGTTGTCACGCCCGAGCAGGCCACTGACTGCTGTCGGCACGCCATAGTCGGCGAGGCAGGACGCGACGTTGATGCCCTTGCCGCCCACGTCGGCCTGCATGCTCAGCGCGCGGTTGACCTCGCCAAGCTTGAGCTCACTCACCGCGATCGTGTGATCCAGCGCCGGGTTCAGCGTGAGCGTCAGCACCACGGGGCTGCGGGATGTAGCGATCGAGTTCATAGCGCGCGCACCGCTTCAGGGGTGCTGGCCGCGACCGCGCGTTCGGCCAGTGTCTGCATGGCGGCGAGCGACTCGCTGCGTAGTGCGGCCTTCACCGACGCGACGTCCTGCGCGCTCATCGACAGTTCATCGACGCCGAGGCCGGTGAGGATGCGGGCGCCCAAGGGGTCCCCCGCAAGGCCGCCGCACACGCCCACCCATGTGCCGGATGCCTTTGCGGCCCGTACGGTACTGGCGATCAACGTCAGCACCGCGGGGTGCAGGCTATCGGCCTGAGCGGCCAGATCCGGGTGCTGGCGGTCGATCGCCAGCGTGTATTGCGTCAGGTCGTTTGTGCCGATCGAGAAGAAGTCGACCAGCGGCGCGAAGCGGTCGGCCATCACCGCGACGGCGGGCACTTCCACCATGATGCCGATCGGCACCACCGGGCCATCCACCTGCGCACGGGCACGGGCGCAATGGGTGCGAAGGGCTTCGATCTCGACGGTGTGCGTGACCATCGGGAACATGATCTTGATCGGGCCGTGTTTGGCTGCGCGATACAACGCGCGCAACTGGGTGTAGAGCAGGTCCTGGCGGGTCAGCAGCAGGCGCGCGCCACGCACGCCGAGGAAGGGGTTTTCTTCCGCCGGCAGGTTCAGGTAGGGCACCTGCTTGTCGCCGCCGATGTCCAGCGTGCGGATGATCAGCGGCCGGCCGGCCATCACCTCGGTCATCTCGCGGTAGATGCGGTATTGCTCGTCCTCGTCCGGCGCGGTGTCGCGCTCCAGGAATAGAAACTCGGTGCGCATCAGGCCCACGCCCTCTGCGCCAGCCTCGATCGCCGCGGCGGCCTGCTTGGCGTTGGCGACGTTGGCTGCGATTTCGACGCGGTGGCCGTCGGTTGTTTCGGCGGGCTGGTGGCGGCTTTCGCGCAGGGCGGCACGGGCGGCGGCCTGTGCGGCGATAACCGCTTCGGCGCGGTCGAGGTCGGCGCCCGCCACATCAAGGTACACCGCGCCGACGCTGCCATCGATCACCGCCTTGCTGCCCTCGGGAGCCGCGAGGAGCGCGCTGCCGGCGGCGACGATGGCCGGCAGGCCCAGCGTGCGGGCGAGGATGGCGGTGTGCGAAGTCGGCCCGCCGCCACTGATCGCAAGGCCGACGATGAAGCGCATGTCGAGCTGCAGCGTGTCGGACGGCGTCAGGTCTTCGGCGACCAGGATGCTCGGTGCGTTCAGCACCATGCGCTGGCGTGTCACGCCGAGCAGGGTGCCCAGCACCCGCTCGCTGACGTCGCGCAGATCGGTGGCGCGGGCGGCGAGCAGCGGATCGGCGAGGCTCTGCAATTTCTCTACGCGCGCCTTGATCACATGCTGCCAGGACCATGCCGGGCCGTGACCGTGCAGGATCTGCACCATGGCATCGCGCAGCAGTTCGGCGTCGCTTAGCAGTTCGCGATGCGCGCTGAAGATGGCTGCCTCATTGGCGCCAAGGCGGCTGCGGGTTTCCGCTTCGAGCACGCTGAGCGCATCGCGCACCTTCAGCACCGCGGCTTCCAGCGCTTCGCCGTCGGCGATGACGTCACCCGGGGTGTCCTGGATGTCGAAGCGCTGCGCGGCGTGATGCACCAGCTGGCCGATTGCGAGGCCGGGGCTCGCGCCAAGGCCGTAGAGCGTTTGTGAGGCGTGCTCGGGCAGCCAGTCTGGCGCCTGGCGGCGCGCTGCCATCGCGTTGCGGCGTGCGCGCTCGGCATCGGCCTGTTCCTCGGACGACAGCGTACGCATCACTTCCAGCATGGCGTCGACCGCGCGGCGTGCGTCGTTGCCGCGTGCGGCAACATTGAGTGTGTCGCCGCGCGTGGCGCCGAGCGAGAGCAGGCCGGTGAGCGCTTTTGCGTCAGCGAACTCCAGCCCTTTGACGATGCGGATCTCGCTGCTGAAACGCTTGGCAACCTCGGTCCAGCGTGTCGCCGGGCGGGCGTGCAAGCCATTCGGATAGTCCAGCGCCCAGCTCGCCTCGGCGTCGGCCGGCCAAGGCAGCGCGACCGGGGCGGGGAAGGGCGGTGCCGCGGGGACGTCGGCCAGCGCGCTCACGATCAGCTCCGGGTCATCCGTTTCGACCAGCATCTCGATGCTCTCGGGACGCTGCATCAGGCGGGTCAGGCGCCGAAGCAGGGCAATGTGTTCGTCGGACTGTGCCGCGATCGCGACGATCAGCCGCGCGGGCTCGCCGTCTTTCCAGCTCACGCCGTTCCGGATCTGCACCACGGCCACACCGGTACGGCGGATCAGGTGACGGTCGTCGACCATGCCGTGCGGTATCGCGACCGTTGCTCCCAGCAGCGTATTCGCGACTTCTTCGCGCTTGAGCAGGCTGTCTACATAGCCCGGCTCGATGTAGCCGGCCTCAACCAGAAGTTGCCCCGCAAGGCGGATCGCAGCCGTCTTGTCGGTGGCCTGAGCGTTCAGCAAAACGCACTTGCTTGTAATCGTTTCCATCGCCTACTCCGAGCGTGCATGCCAAGATTGGATGTTCTCTTTGTAATCGATTACATTTGATGTGTCAAAGATTTTTATTTATCCCCCGCTTGTTCGGGCTTCAAAGCCTTTGCTGGATGGAGGGTGGGTCCGTGAATAAAAGCGTTCCAGCAAGAAAATTGCTGCTCAGAACGCACACCTCCCGGGTTTTGGGGCAGAATGAATGCGTAATCGATTACATTGCGGCGGGGTAGGGCATGGCTCGGATCATTGATGTGGCGAAACACGCGGGGGTGTCTGTGGCCTCCGTCTCCCGCGTGCTGTCCGGCTTGCCTGGCGTCAGCGAAGACACCCGGGCGCGCGTCCAGGCCGCCGCGAAGGCACTGAACTACCGGCCTGACCTGGCGGCGCGGCGACTGCGCTCGCGCCGTACGGACACCATCGGGCTGATCGTGTCGGATATCCGTAACCCCTTCTTTACCGAGGTCAGCCGCGCGGTGGAGGACATGGCCTACGAACACGGCCAGCGCGTTATCCTGTGCAATGCCGATGAGGACCCGGAGAAGGAGGCCTTCTATCTGGAGCTGATGCACAACGAGAACGTCAGCGGCGTGATCCTGTCGCCGACGCTGCAACTGCTCTCGCAGTTCCGCGCGAGCGACTACACCTTCCCGGTGGTGCTTGTTGACCGTTGCGAACGTAGCACCGAGGCCGATGCCGTGGTGCTCGACAACGTCGACGCGGCCTACCGCCTGACTGAACACCTGATCGAGCGCGGCCACCGCCGCATCGCCTTTCTGTATGGCGCGGGCAGTGCGACGGGTCAGCAGCGGAACGAGGGCTACTCGCTGGCGATGGCGCGCGCCGGATTGGCTGCGCAAGCCTCCGCCTTGCGGCCGGTGGTGGCCGATGCGCGCGATGCCGCGCTTGAGCTCCTCGCCGGTCGGCAGCCGCCCGAGGCGCTCATGGCAAGCAACGGCCTGCTATTGCTCGGGGTTGCAGAAGCGGTGCGGGAGCTGGGCCTGCCGTGCCCGGAACGTATCGCCGTGGCAGGCTTCGATGACCTGCCTTGGGTCCGCTTGGTGGATCCGGGCTTTACTGTGATTGCACAGCCCACCTACGACATCGGGCATGCCGCGATCGAATTGCTGTTGCAGCGCATAGCGCAGCCATCGCAGGCGGTTCGCCGCGTGGTGCTGCGCGGTGAGCTGATCGTCCGTGGTTCTACGGCGCAGCGCGTCACCGCGCCGGCCTGAGCGCCAGCTTCAGCCTTCGATCTTGGGGTCGCGCGCGAGCAGGCGCTCGACCGCTTCGCGTGGCGGCAACCCCTCGTGCAGCACCGCGTCGACTGCCGCGGTGATCGGCATGTCCACGCCGAGCCTGCGCGCCAGCGCGGCCACTTCACGCGCAGTCGGCACCCCTTCGGCGACATGGCCCAGGCTGTCGAGGATCTCGTCGAGCTTGCGGCCTTCGGCCAGGGCGAGGCCGACGCGGCGGTTGCGCGACAGATCGCCGGTACATGTGAGGATGAGGTCGCCTACGCCAGCGAGGCCGCTGAAGGTTTCACGACGCCCGCCAAGTGCGAGGCCGAGGCGCGTGATCTCGGCCAGGCCGCGCGTGATCAGCGCGGCGCGGGCGTTGAGCCCGAAGCCCATGCCGTCGCAGATGCCGGTTGCAATCGCCAGCACATTCTTCACCGCACCGGACACCTCGGCGCCGACCACGTCGTCCGCCGCGTAGATGCGCAGCCGGTTGTGATGCAGCTGTGCCGCCCAATGCGTTGCAAAAGCGAGCGAATTGCCGGCAAGCGTGACGGCGCCAGGAAGCCCGGCCGCAACTTCCTGCGCAAAACTCGGGCCGGTCAGCACTGCAACCGGGTGTGCGGCACCAAGCTCGTCCGCCGCAATATCGTGTGGCAGCTTGCCGGTGCCGGCCTCCAGCCCCTTGCAGGCCCAGATTACCGGGAGCGACGGCGCCAGTTCGGCGACCGAGCGAAGGCAGAAACGCAGGCCGGCCGTGGGTGTGACAACCAGCACCAGGTCCGCGCCGGAGAAGGCTTCGGCGTGCGAGTCGACAACGTCGACCGATGCTGGCAGTTTCACGCCGGGTAGCAACGGATTTTCGCGCGAGCTGCGCAACTGCGCCTGAAGGTCGGTCTCCCGCCCCCACAGTGCGATCGAATGGCGCGCGGAAAAGCTGAGGGCCAGTGCAGTCCCCCAAGCGCCCGAACCCAGGATGGCGATGCGGCTCATGGTGCTTTCACTCTAGGCTGGTTGGCGGGAAAGTGCGTGGCAGGCAGCGCGCTGGCGCTGCCGCACGCTGGGGGCATCAGTCGCCCCAGACATCCTGGGCGCGGGCGAAGCCGCTTGCGCCGTCGCGATGTTTGACGCGGACCCAGCCGGAACTCAGCTTCTCGCCGAACTCAAGGATGACATCCTTCTCGGCGCGGAAAGCCACCGGGCTGGCGGCGTCGGCCTGCTGGTAGATGTCGGCGGTGGCCGCGGTGACGATCACGGTGCGGGCATTGGCGAGCGATTTACGCTCGATCCAAGCGATGCCACCCGATGCGTCACGGACCTTGGCCCACTGATCCAGCCCGACGATCAGTTCGACCGGCGTACCGCGCTGGATCACGAAGAGCTTTTTGCCTTGCTTCGAGGGTGCGTCGTAGAGCACCGCCACCTCGTTCACGGCACGGAATTCAAGCGCCGCCGCGGCGCCCGGAAAGGCGATCGCGGCGGCGGACAGCCAGGCTGCAAGTGCGCGCATGCGTGATTACTGGATCACCACGTCGCTGCCAGCGGCTTGCTGCTGTTCCTGGCGGGCCTGGTACAGCGCTTCGAAGTTCACCGGGGCCAGCAGGATCGGCTGGAAGCCGGCGCGGGTGATCGCGTCGGAGACGGCTTCACGGGCGTACGGGAAGAGGATGTTGGCGCAGCCGATCATCGTCACCGGCTGAACATCGGCTTCGGCGAAGTTGCGGATCTGGAACACGCCGCACTGGGCGACTTCAACCAGGAACACGGTCTTCTCGCCCGAGGTGGCCTTGACGGTGACGTTCACCACGACGTTGTAGTAGCCGTCGTCAACCTTGTTGGCGGCGGTGTTCAGCTCGACGGCGATCTGCGGCGCTTCGCGCTCGAGGAAGATCTGCGGCGCGTTCGGCACCTCGATCGAGAGATCCTTGACGTAGAGTTTTTCGATCGAGAAGACCGGTTGTGCTTGTTCGCTCATTTTTTACTGCCTGGTGTGGTGATGTTGAATGGGGCGCAGGCGAGGAGCCTGCAAACGAAACTGGATTATGCCCGACCGCGTTCAGGCGTCCGGGCCGGCAAGCAGCGGATCAAGCTCGCCGGCATGATCCAGTGCATACAAGTCGTCGCAGCCGCCAATGTGGCGTTCGCCGATGAAGATCTGCGGCACGGTACGCCGGCCAGTGATCTCCATCATGTGGTCGCGCTGGGCGGGATCAAGGTCGATGCGGATCTTTTCGATCTCGCTCACGCCCTTGCGCCGCAACAGCTGCTCGGCGCGCACGCAGAACGGGCACACAGCGGTGGCGTACATCACGACTTTTGCCATGGTGTGCCTCAGCCCTTGACGACCGGGTGGTTGTCCTTGCGCCACAGGGCGATGCCGCCAGAAAGGTTGTAGGCCTTCTCGATGCCTGCTGCCTTCAGTGTGCCCAGCGCGCTGTTGGAACGGGCGCCGCTCTGGCAGACCAAGATGATCGGCTTATTCTTGAACTTCGCCAGTTCGCCGGCGCGCTTTGCCAGTTCGCCGAGCGGAATGTTTCGCGCATTCGGCAGGTGGCCGCTGGCGAACTCGTCCGCCTCGCGCACATCCACGACGATTGCATTCTCACGGTTGATCAGAAGTGTGGCCTCGACCGGCGTGACGCCGCTGGCGCCCCCGCGGCCACGCATGAATTCGGCAATCAGCATGGCGCCAGAGACGACAGTGATCACGACAAGGAAGACGTTTTGCTTGATGAACTCCATGATCCAACTCAGAAAGCGGCCTAAAAGCGGGAAGTGCGGTGGCCGAATCCGATAAAATACCACCATCTCGCGCAGGACGCCTTTGACGGGCTTCCGTTCCAGACCGGGCGCGGTTGATGTGTCCCCCTAGCAAAAACACGTGTTTCAGGAGTCTGTATGTACAAGATCGTTCTGATGCGCCATGGTGAGTCCACCTGGAACCTCGAAAACCGCTTCACCGGCTGGACCGACGTGGACCTGACCCCGAAGGGCGTCGAGGAAGCCAAGACCGCCGGCAAGCTGCTGAAGGAAAAGGGCTACTCGTTTGATCTGGCCTTCACTTCGGTGCTCAAGCGCGCGAACAAGACGCTCAATACCGTGCTGGAAGAAATCGACCAGCTGTGGCTGCCGGTGGTGCACTCGTGGCGCCTGAATGAGCGTCACTACGGCGCGCTGCAAGGCCTCGACAAGGGCGAGACCGCGGCCAAGTTCGGTGACGAGCAAGTCAAGATCTGGCGCCGTTCGTACGACGTACCGCCGCCCGCGCTGGAAGAAGGCGACGCACGCCTGAACACCAATGACCCGCGCTACCACGACCTGCCGGCCGCCGAGTTCCCGCGCACCGAGTGCCTGAAGGATACGGTTGCCCGTTTCGTGCCCTACTGGCTCGAAACCATCGCGCCGGAAGTGAAGGCTGGCAAGCGCGTGATCATCGCCGCCCACGGCAACAGCCTGCGTGCGCTGATCAAGTACCTCGACAACATGTCGGAAGCCGAGATCCTCGAGCTGAACATCCCGACGGCCCAGCCGCTGGTGTATGAGCTCGACGCCGACCTCAAGCCGATCAAGCACTACTACCTCGCTGATCCGGACGTGATCGCCGCTGCTGCTGCGGCTGTTGCGAACCAGGGCAAGGCCAAGTAAGACCGGCTGGTTCGTGATTCGATCCTTACCGATCGGGGCGAGGGGCGCTTTGGCGCTCCTCGCCCTTTTGTTTGCGACCGCCGGCAGTGCGGCGACGCGCAACACCGCAGAGATCGACGCCCGCAAGGCCGATCTCGATGAACTCCACCAGCGGATTCGTGGGCTGCAGGAGGAAATCGCCTCATCCGAAGCGTCGCGGAGCGAGGCCGCAGATGAGCTTTCCGGCGCCGAGAAGGCGATTTCCGCCGCGCGTCGTCGCCTGCGCGAGATCGCAGCCGAGCGGGCCGCGACCGAAGCCGAGATTGCGCAGCGCGAAGCCGAGCGCGACGCCGTCGCGGCAAAGCTGGAGGCCCAGCGCAAGGCGCTCGGTGACACACTCTTTCGTTACTACGTGTTCGGCCGCCGTGCCGGCACGCGCGCCCTGCTGAGTGCGGATGATCCGAACCAGATCGCGCGCGATGCGTACTACCTTGAGCGTCTCGCCGAGGCGCGCCAGCGTGAGATCGAAGCGGCCCGCCAAACACTCGCCGAGCACGAACGCCTGATCGAGGAAGTCCGTCAGCGGCGCGAGCAAATCGCGGCACTCGAGCGCGAGCAGGCCGCGGAGACCGCCGAACTGCAACGTGAGCAGAAGCAGCGCGCCGAAGTGCTCGCGCGGATCCAGGACAAGATCAAGGCGCAGCGGCGCGAGGTCAGCTCACTCAAACAGGATGAGAAGCGGCTCGGCAAGCTGCTCGATGGCCTTTCGCGCCTGCCGCCACCGCGTAAGCCGGTGAAGCCCAAACTGGCCGCAAAACCGGCACCCGAAGTTGCCGGAAAATCGTCGGCCGAGCGCCCGCCGACGACAGGTGCCAAGACGCCAGAAGCGCCAGCAAGCGAACCGGTAACCGGCAAGGCCGAGGAAGCTGCCGACGATAGCGTGCCGTCGATCGCCTTCGGCGAATTGAAGGGCAAACTCAAATGGCCGGTGCGCGGTGAACTTGTCGGCCGCTTTGGTGCTCCAAGGGCGGAAGGCGGCGCGCAATGGAAGGGCGTCTTCATCCGCGTTGCGAGCGGCGACGTCCGCGCAGTTGCCGCTGGTCGGGTCGTGTACGCCGACTGGCTGCGCGGCTTCGGCAACTTGGTCATCATCGACCACGGCGATGGTTATATGACTGTCTACGGCAACAACGAGGCGCTCTACAAACCGGCTGGCACCTCGGTGCGCGCCGGCGACCCGATCGCGAGCATTGGCGCAAGCGGGGGCAGCGAGGAATCGGGTTTATACTTTGAAATCAGGCATCACGGTCAGGCGCAGGATCCCGCGAAATGGGTCGGATCGCGTTGAAGAACCAGTGAGCCGGACCGATACAACAGAGAACCAGATGGCACAGGAAACAAAGATGCGCGGCAAGTTGCAGCAGGCGGGGTTGGTGATGGTTGGCTTGTGCGCGGGTGTTGCGCTGAGCCTCAACTATTCCGCCAGCGCCAACAAAGAAGCCGCTGCGCCGCTGCCGGTGGAAGAGCTGCGCGCCTTCGCCGAGGTGTTCAACGCCATCAAACAGGGCTACGTCGAGCCGGTCGAGGACAAGAAGCTGATCACCAACGCGATCAGCGGCATGCTCTCCGGCCTAGACCCGCATTCGACCTATCTCGACCCGGAGGCCTACAAGGATCTGCAGGTTGGCACGCAGGGCGAGTTTGGCGGGTTGGGCATCGAAGTCGGCATGGAAGACGGCTTCGTCAAGGTCATCTCGCCGATCGAAGATACGCCGGCCTTCCGCGCCGGGGTGCGCCCGGGTGATCTGATCATCAAGCTCGACGACACTGCGGTGAAGGGCATGACCCTGAACGACGCGGTAAAGAAGATGCGCGGCAAGCCGAAGACCTCGATCAAGCTGACGATCGCTCGCAAGGGTGAGAACAAGCCGATTGAGCTGACGCTGATGCGCGAAGTGATTCAGGTGCAAAGCGTGAAGGCGCGGATGGTCGAGCCGGGCATTGCCTACCTGCGCGTTGCACAGTTCCAGGAAAACACCGCGCCGGCGATCGCCAAGGAGCTGACCAAGCTCGACAAGCAGGGCATCAAGGCGATCGTGCTGGATCTGCGCAACGATCCGGGCGGCTTGCTGCATGCCGCCGTCGGTGTATCGGGTGCCTTCCTGCCGGCGCAGACGCTGGTGGTGTCGACCGACGGCCGTACCGACGATTCGCGTCACAAGTTCTACGTTGCACCGCAAGACTACCTGCGTGGCAGCAAGGATGACTTCCTGAAGACGGTGCCGGCCGCCGCGAAGAACGCGCCGATGGTGGTGCTCGTGAACGGTGCGAGTGCGTCAGCGTCTGAAATCGTTGCTGGCGCGCTGCAGGATCACAAGCGCGCCGTGGTGGTCGGGACGCAGACCTTCGGCAAGGGCTCGGTGCAGAGCATTCTGCCGCTGGCCGGCAACACCGCGATCAAACTGACGACGGCGCGTTACTACACGCCTAGCGGCCGCTCGATCCAGGCCAAGGGCATCGCGCCGGATATCGTGGTCGATGACACGCCGAATGGCTCGTTCCAGCGTTTGCGCGAAGCGGACCTGGAGCGTCATCTGGAAACCCCGGCCGCGGCGCCTGAAGCCGCGCCAGCGAAGGCCGAGCCAAGCGCCAAGGCGAAGCCGGCGGGCAAGGGCAAGGAGAAGGACGGTGAGGAGCAGGATGCGCCGCTCGCACCGTTTGAAATCGGTGGCAAGAACGACCATCAACTGGCGCAAGCGCTCAACGTGCTGAAGGGCATGCAGATCGTCCAGAAGACACGCTGAAACCGCCTGCCACGTCGCGCCGGACGCGGTTCGGTGCGACGTTGCGTGGGGGAGCGCGGCGCCGGCAAACGAGGGAGGATTGGCCATGTTGGAACGCGACAAGGCTTACCGGCTCGCCGGCAGGAAACACAGGGCGCACAGCCTCAACTGCGACGCCGAGGTGCTGCGCAAGCGCCGCGAAGTGCGTTTTCATGTCGAGCCCGCGGGGCAGTCAGAACAGGCCCTGCTGCGGCTGACTTCGGTGCCGGGGCTGGTGGTGGAACGCGGCCTGCGGCCCGAATCGCTGTGGATCACGTACTCACTGGCCGACCATTCCCTGGAAGAGGTTGAGGGGCTTCTGGTGAGCATGGGCTTTCACCTCGACCCGTCGTTCTACACGCGCATCCACAATGCCGTGATCCACTACTGTGAAGACACGCAGCTGCGGAACCTCCGCTCGCCCGAGCGGTTGATCAAGAAATCAAACGAGGTCTATGTGAAAGCCTGGGAGCATCACCCGCATGGCGATCACGACGACACGCCGGCCGAACTGCGCGAGTACAAATAGCCCGGCCGCGGTGCAGCTAGACCCGACGGCGCGGAAACACTCCGCGCCGTTTTTGTATCTGGAATTGGGCCCATGAACGACGAACAACTGCTGCGTTACTCTCGCCACATTCTGTTGCCTGAAATCGATATTGCCGGGCAGGCGGCGATTTGCGCTGCGCGCGTGCTGGTGGTCGGGGCTGGCGGCCTCGGTTCGCCGGCTGCGCTTTACCTGGCATCGGCCGGCGTCGGTACGCTAGTGCTGGCGGATGGCGACGAGGTTGATCTGACCAACTTGCAGCGGCAGATCCTGCATACCCAGGCGACGGTGGGTCAGCCGAAGGTCGTGTCCGGCGAGCGCGCGTTGCGGGCGTTGAACCCCGAGATCGAGATCGTTGCCTTGCAGGCACGGCTTGAGGGCGCTGCGCTCGACGAGGAAGTCGAGAAGGCGGATGTGGTGCTCGATTGCTGCGACAACTTCGCCACCCGCCATGCAGTGAATCGGGCCTGTGTGCGCTTCCGCAAACCGCTGGTGTCGGGCGCTGCGATCCGATTCGACGGCCAGATCAGCGTCTTCGACCTCCGCCGGGACGGCGCACCGTGCTACCACTGCCTGTTTCCGGAAGGCGAATCATTGGAGGAGTTGCGCTGCGCGGTGACCGGCGTGTTCGCGCCGCTCACCGGTATTGTCGGCGCTACACAAGCGGCGGAAGCGCTCAAGTTGCTTGCTGGTTGCGGCGAGTCGCTGGCGGGCCGTTTGCTGTTGCTTGATGCGCTCGCAATGCGCTGGCGTGAGGTGCGCTGTCCGCGCGACGCAACATGCGCTGTTTGTGGTGCTGCGAGCTGACAGGGACCCGGCGGGCGCCGTCGGTTTATTTGTCTCGCGCTCGCGTCACATGCCACGCGAAGCAGGCGGCGAGCTTGGCTGGCAAGCCAGGTAGATCCTTTTGCAACCAAGCAATGATCTCCGGCCCTTCATCGAAGGTGGCGGCGCCCGCCCAGTCGGCCAGGTAGGCCGGTCGCCTGTCCGGACGGCGGTCGTAAAAGAGGAAGGCCTCGTCAGAGATGGTCGTGTTGACGTAGACGATGTGCCATCGCCCGACTCGGAATTGTTGGAAGATGTCGGCAGGTGCGAGTGAGATCGTCGTGCCCAGCGGCGCGGCGAGTTGCGCATTGAGATGAGCTTCGACCGCGGGGCGGTAGGTTTGCCGTTGTGCCATGGTCAGGCTGCGGTCTACGCCGGAGCAGGGCGATGCGTTTGCCGCGACCGATATGACCGACAGCCCGACGAAGGCGGCGCTTGCAAGCAATGGCCGAAGTGGCTTCACGGACGCAGCGTCAGCCGCAGATCGTCACCAAGCTTGCGGACATCCGCCCAGCGCATTCGAGCAACATCGCCCATTGCGCCGATCGACGGTAGGTCGGCGAGTGCGCGGGCGTCGTGCCCCATCAGACACGGCGCCAGGTAGAGCAGGATTTCGTCCGCCAGGCCGGCAGCGATGACGGCACCTGACAGGCGCGCGCCGGCCTCGACCATCAGCTCATTAACGCCGCGCTGAGCGAGTTCTGCGAACAATGCCGGAAGGTCCACCCGGCCCGCGACATCGATCGGACATGTGAGCAAGGTGGCGCCGGCTGCGCGCAGTGCATCCGCCTTTGGTCCCTGCGGGTTTGCTGTGGCGATCCAGACCTCGCTGCCATTGAACAGCGCGGCCGTTGGCGGGGTGTCGAGTCGCGCGTCCACAACCACGCGTTTGGGCTGGCGCGTGGCCGCGATATGCCGCACGTTCAGTTGCGGGTTGTCCGCGAGCACCGTGCCGATACCGGTCAGCACCGCGCAGGCGCTCGCCCGCCAGTGATGTACATCGCGCCGTGCGGCCTCGCCGGTGATCCATTGGCTCTGGCCATTCGCGAGTGCGGTACGGCCGTCGGCCGATGCAGCGATCTTCACGCGTACCCAAGGGCGACCGCGTGTCATGCGCGACACGAATCCGGCGTTGAGTTCGCGCGCGTCACCAGCGAGCAGGCCGCTGGCGGTGGCGATGCCGGCTTCGTTGAGCCGACGCAACCCCTTGCCGCTCACCAGTGGATTCGGATCTTCCATCGCCGAGACGACGCGGCCGAGTCCGGCGCGCACCAGCGCGTCCGCACAAGGCGGGGTGCGACCGAAGTGGCTGCAGGGTTCGAGTGTGACGTAGGCGGTGGCGCCGCGGACGTCTTCGCCGCGTGCGGCGGCGTCGTTCAGCGCCTGGATCTCGGCATGATTCTGGCCGGCCGGTTGCGTCCAGCCTTCACCGACGATGCGGCCGTCGCGCACGATCACGCAGCCGACGCGGGGGTTGGGCGAGGTGATGTAGCGGCCGCGCTCTGCAAGTTGCAGCGCGCGTGCCATGTAGCGATGGTCGTCGCTGCTGAAGCTCACTCGGCGGCCTTGGCGCGGCGCGCGCGGGTACTGACTTCGCGGATCACCTCGGAAAACTCTTCCGCGTCTTCGAAGTTCCGATACACCGATGCGAAGCGGATGTAGGCAACCTTGTCGAGCTTCTTCAGTTCGCGCATCACCAGTTCACCGAGCTTCTCACTCGGGATCTCGCGTTCGCCCAGCGACAGCAGTTTCTCCTCGATGCGGCTGATCGCGGAATCGACGCTCTCGGCCGTGACCGGGCGCTTGCGCAGCGCGAGCTTCATGCTGGCACGCAGTTTTTCGTGGTCGTACTCGGTGCGGCTGCCATTGCGCTTGACCACCTGCGGCATGCGCAATTCGATCCGTTCGTAGGTCGTGAAGCGCTTGTCGCAATGCAGGCAGCGACGGCGGCGGCGGACGATGTCGCCTTCCTCGTTCTCACGGGTGTCGGTGACCTGCGTGGACGGGGTGCTGCAGAAGGGACATTTCATGGCTGGCTGGGCGCTCGTAACAGGTTCTGGATGTGAAACGGGCGCCGCAATGCGGCGCCCGTCGAGTCTAGCGGTGTCGAGGCGTGCTCGTCACGCGCCGTAGACCGGGAACTTCTTGCACAGCGCGGACACTTCTTCGCGCACGCGGGCCAGCACCGCTTCGTCGGCCGGCGCATCCAGCACATCGGCGATCAGGTGTGCCACGCGCTCGGCTTCGATTTCGGTGAAGCCGCGGGTGGTCATCGCCGGCGAGCCGATGCGGATGCCGCTGGTGACGAAGGGCTTCTCCGGGTCCTTCGGGATCGCGTTCTTGTTCACCGTGATGTGGGCACGGCCCAGCGCGGCTTCAGCGTCCTTGCCGGTGATGTTCTTGGCTCGCAGATCGACGAGGAAAACATGGCTCTCGGTACGGCCGGAGATGATGCGCAGGCCGCGTTGTTCCGACAGCACGCGCGCCATCACGCGGGCGTTGTTGATGACTTGTTCCTGGTAGTGCTTGAACTCGGGCGTCAGCGCTTCCTTGAAGGCAACGGCCTTCGCGGCAATCACGTGCTCGAGCGGGCCACCCTGCAGGCCCGGGAAGATGGCGGAGTTGATCGCCTTCTCGTGCTCGGCCTTCATCAGGATCACGCCACCGCGCGGGCCGCGCAGCGTCTTGTGCGTGGTCGAGGTGACGACGTCGGCGTGCGGCACCGGGTTCGGATAGCAACCGGCGGCGATCAGGCCGGCGTAGTGCGCCATGTCGACCCAGAAAATCGCGCCGACTTCCTTCGCGATCTTGGCGAAGCGTTCGAAGTCGATACGCAGCGAGTAGGCCGAGGCGCCGGCCACGATGATGCGCGGCTTGTGCTCACGCGCCAGCGCTTCCATCGCCTCGTAGTCGATCTCTTCTTTCGCGTCGAGGCCGTAGGCGACGACGTTGAACCACTTGCCGGACATGTTCAGCGGCATGCCGTGCGTCAGGTGGCCGCCTTCTGCGAGGCTCATGCCCATGATCGTGTCGCCCGGCTTGGCGAAGGCCATCAGCACGGCCTGGTTGGCCTGCGAACCGGAGTTCGGCTGAACGTTGGCGGCATCGGCACCGAAGACCTTCTTCAGGCGATCGATCGCCAGTTGCTCGACCACGTCGACATGCTCGCAGCCGCCGTAGTAGCGCTTGCCGGGGTAACCCTCAGCGTACTTGTTGGTGAGCTGGGAGCCCTGGGCTTCCATCACCGCAGCACTGACGTAGTTTTCGGAGGCGATCAGCTCGATGTGATCTTCCTGGCGGCGGTTTTCCGCTTCGATCGCGGCCCAGAGTTCCGGATCGACTTTGGCAAGGGTCTGCTGCTTTGAGAACATGGCGATGTTGGTCTGGCAGTGGGGTAAAACGCGAATTTTAGCACGCGACAGGTGCTTGTTTCCTCAGGTTTTTTGCAGCGCGGCAAGGCGCTGGCGCCTCATGGCAGTTCGTCCAGCGCACGATCGAGGTGGCTGCGTTCGTCCCACACCAGAATCCGCCAGTCACCGTCTTCACGCATCAGCCAATTTACGGTGGCGTTGCTGATCGGGAAGTCGCGCCGCTTTTCGAGCGGCAGATCGGCCGCCACGCGATGGGCCATGTCGAGCACGCCGCCATGCGTGGCAACTAGCACGCTGCCGCCAGGGTGTGCGTCGGCGATCCGGTTGAGTGCGTCACGCACGCGTGCGAGGAATACGTTCAGGCTCTCGCCGCCACCCGGGAAGTCGGCGTCCGGCACGCGCGTCTCGAAGTGTGTGTAAGCCTCGGGAAAGCGTGCCCGGGCTTCATCGTAGGTCAGCGCCTGGAAGTCGCCGTAGTGGCGTTCACGCAACAGCGGATCGAGTCGAACCGGCAGATGCAGGCGGTGCGCGACCGCTTCGGCGGTTTGCCGGGCACGCCCGAGGTCGCTCGAGTAGATCGCATCGAACTGTTCGTCGGCGAGGCTCTGCGCGAGCAGGCGGGCTTGCTCGAGTCCCGTGTGGTTGAGCGGGATGTCGGTGTGGCCCTGAATGCGGCGAGCGACGTTCCAGTCGGTTTCGCCGTGGCGGATCAGGCAGAGGCGTGCGGTCATGCGGAGGTGGTGTCCATCGGGAAGCGAAGCGCGATTTTATGTCTTGCGCCCGCCGATGCCATACTTGCGCCACAACGATAAACGGGCCCCACCAAGAGGGCCCGCCACCACCAGTGAGGAGACAAAACCTTGGGTATTCTGCTGCGGCTATCCCGCCTCATCGATCTGCTCAACGAGCGGATTGCGCGTGCCGCGTTCTGGCTGATCCTGATCATGACCCTGATCAGCGCCGGCAACGCGGTGGTACGCAAGCTCTTCAACATGAGCTCCAACTCGCTGCTGGAAATCCAGTGGTACCTGTTTTCCGGCGTGTTCCTGCTGTGCGCTGCGTTTGCCTTGCAGAAGAATGCTCACGTCCGCATCGATGTGATCTACGGCAAGTTCTCCAAGCGCACACAGATGTGGATCGACATCTTCGGCACTGTGTTCTTCCTGTTCCCGATGGCCTTCATCATCCTCAAGCTGTCGTGGCCGGTGTTCATGACCAGCCTGCAGAGCGGTGAGACTTCGGCCAACGCAGGCGGCCTGAAGCTGTGGCCCGCGCGCCTGATCCTGCCGGTGGGCGTGTTCCTGCTGATCCTGCAGGGCTTCTCGGAGATCTTCAAACGGCTCGCCTTCCTTACCGGTCATGGCCCTGATCCGAGTGAAGGGATTGTCGGGCCTTCCGAAGAGGAAGAGCTGGCCGAGGAGATCCGCAAGATGCGTGGTCTGGCGGAAGGGGAGGGCAAGTAATGGACTTCCTCATCCACAACATCGCGCCGATCATCTTCCTGTCGATGGTCGTGATGCTGCTGGTCGGCTACCCCGTGGCCTTCGCGCTGGCGGCGACCGGCGTCGTGTTCGGGCTGGTCGGCATCGAACTCGGGTTGCTGCAGCCGTCGCTGTTCCAGGCCTTGCCGGACCGGATCTGGGGGGTGATGAGCAACGACACGCTGCTCGCGATCCCGTTCTTCACCTTCATGGGGCTGATTCTTGAACGCAGCGGCATGGCGGAGGATCTGCTCGAAACCATCGGCCAGCTGTTTGGCCCGGTGCGGGGTGGTCTCGCTTTTGCAGTGATCTTTGTCGGCGCGATGCTGGCGGCAACCACCGGCGTGGTGGCGGCGTCAGTGATCTCGATGGGCCTTATTTCACTGCCGATCATGCTGCGCTACGGCTACGACAAGCGGCTTGCGTCCGGCGTGATCGCCGCATCCGGCACGCTGGCTCAGATCATTCCGCCTTCGCTGGTGCTGATCATCATGGCCGACCAGCTGGGGCGCTCGGTGGGCGATATGTACAAGGGCGCCTTCATCCCCGGCTTCGTGCTCACCGGCCTGTATGTGGGTTACATCGTCCTGGTCACGATGGTGCGCCCTTCATGGGCACCAGCGCTGCCCGCCGAAGCCCGCACCATTCGCGAGCCGGACGGCAAGAGCGGGCTGCGTTCGCTGGCTGTGCTGGTGGCGCTGGCGGTTGCGGCTGCCGTGGCGTTCGAGCACTGGTACTACGCCAACAAGCCGGACGCGCCGACCGACGAGAAGATCGTCATGGTGATGGCGTCCGGGGTGATCTTCGCGTTTCTGCTTGCCGTGATCAACAAGCTGTTGCGGATCGGCCTGCTGTCACGCATGGCCGAGCAAGTGACCTTCGTGCTGATCCCGCCGCTGCTGCTGATCTTCCTGGTGCTGGGCACGATCTTCCTCGGCATTGCAACGCCGACCGAAGGCGGCGCGATGGGGGCCACCGGCGCGCTGATCATGGCGGTGATGCGTAAGCGCCTGGACAGCAAGCTCCTGAGGCAGGCGATGGAATCCACCGCCAAGCTGACGGCCTTCGTGGTCTTCATCCTCGTTGGCGCGCGGGTGTTCAGCCTGACCTTCTATGGCGTGGATGGCCACAAGTGGGTCGAGCATCTGCTGCTGGATCTGCCGGGCGGCCAGGTTGGTTTCCTGATCGTCGTGAACATCCTGGTGTTCCTGCTCGCGTTCTTCCTCGACTTCTTCGAGCTCTCGTTCATCGTCGTGCCGCTGCTTGGGCCGGTGGCCGAGAAGCTGGGCATTGATCTGATTTGGTTCGGCATTCTGCTGGGTGTGAACATGCAGACCTCGTTCATGCACCCGCCGTTCGGCTTTGCGCTGTTCTACCTGCGCTCGGTGGCGCCTGCGAGTGTGCGGACGACCGATATCTACTGGGGGGCGGTGCCCTTTGTGGTGATCCAGGTCATCATGGTCGCCCTGGTGATCGTGTTCCCCGGCATGGTGACGATGGGCCTGGACAAGAAGGTCGACGTCGATGTCGACAAGGTGCAGATCGACGTGCCGCTGGAACAGATGGATGCGCCGGAACTGACGCCGCCGCCCGCGGAAGGATCGGCGCCGGACATTTCCCCGCCCGATATCCCGCCGCCCGAGCCGGATGCGACAAACAAGTAGGCGAAATGAAAAGGCCCGCGAGATTCGCGGGCCTTTTTTCTGATTAGTGCTGGGTTAGCTTTGCGGCGCTGCGGCGGGTCGCCATCAGGCTGAGCACCACGCCGGTTGTGATGATCGCTGCAACGACGCCGAGCGAGATGCCGATCGGCACCTTGTACCACTCCACGATCATCATCTTCGTGCCGATGAACAGCAGCACCAGCGCCAGCGCATGCTTCAGATACACGAAGCGGTCCGCCATGTCGGCGAGCAGGAAGTACATCGCGCGCAGGCCGAGGATCGCGAAGATGTTCGAGGTCAGCACGATGAACGGGTCCGTGGTGATTGCGAAGATCGCCGGGATCGAATCGACCGCGAAGATCACGTCCGAAATTTCGACCAGCACCAGCACGACGAACATCGGGGTGAACCAGCGGACGCCGTCACGGATCAGCGTGAAGGATTCATCCTCGATCCGGTCGGTGATCCGCAGATGGCCGCGCATCCAGCGCAACACCGGGTTCTTCGACAGGTCCGCCTCGCCTTCCGACACGATCAGCATCTTGATGCCGGTAACGATCAGGAAAGCGCCGAAGAGGTAGAGGATCCAATGGAACTTGGCGATCAGTACTGCACCGGCGAAGATCATCACGGTACGCAGCACGATTGCGCCGACCACGCCGTAGAGCAGCACACGCCGCTGGTATTCAACCGGCACGGCGAAGTAGCTGAAGATCATCAGCCACACGAAGACGTTATCGACGGCGAGCGATTTTTCGATCAGGTAACCGGTGACGAATTCGGTCGCGCGCAGGTTCGCCACTTCGCGGCCAACCGTGGCGTCCAGCCAGAACCAGAGCGCCGCCGCAAAACCCATTGCCACGCTGACCCAGAAGACTGACCAGCCGGCCGCCTCCTTGAAGCCCACCTTGTGCGCCTTACGGCCGCCGAGCAGAAAGAGGTCCATCAGGATGAACGTGAGTACGAGCACGAAGAAGCCCGCCCACATCCACCAGGTACCGATTGTTGCCATCTGAAGCTCCTGAGAAAACGTCGAAATGAAAACGGCCTGTCCGTCGCCGGTCAGGCCGTTCATTTCAGGACGGACCTTTGCCGGTAACGGCAAAGGTCTTGCTCGCAACCGCGCGTCGGCACGTGCTGCCCGGATGCCCGGCAACCCTGCCACGGGCTGCGTCATGACGAACATCCGATCGGGAGCTACTCCCCTTTGTTAGCTACTCAGTCAGTAGCATTTTGCAAAAGTTCCGAACCAGCGAGAAATTTCTTTTGCGATGCGCTCCCGCGCGGCACGGCGATTCAGCGCATTCAGCCGATTGCGGGGTAGTCGCCCTGACCGTCGGGCCAGGGCGTGAGAATCTCGAATCCGGTCTCGGTCACCGCCACCATGTGTTCCCACTGTGCGGACAGCGAACGATCCTTGGTCACTACGGTCCAGCCGTCCGCGAGCAGGACGGAGGTGGCCTTGCCCGCATTGATCATCGGCTCGATGGTGAACAGCATGCCCGGCTCCAGAACCAGGCCTTCGCCGCGTCGGCCATAGTGGCGGACCTCGGGTGCATCGTGATAGATCTGCCCGATACCGTGGCCGCAGTAGTCGCGCACAACGCTGTGCCCGGCCTGCGCGGCGACGGTCTGAATCGCATGCCCCACATCGCCGAGCGTCGCGCCCGGTTTCACCGCTTCGATGCCAGCGCACATCGCATCGAAGGCGTTGCGCACCAATCGCCGGGCTTGCTTGCTCGGTTCGCCGACGAAGTACATGCGGCTGGTGTCGCCGAACCAACCGTCCTTGTTCACGGCTACATCGATGTTGAGGATGTCGCCGTCAGCCAGAGGGCGATCGTTCGGTATCCCGTGGCAGATCACATGATTCACCGACGCGCAGATCGTTTTGGGGAAACCGCCGTAACCCACATTCGCCGCAATCGCGCCGAGCGGGCCGGTGATGTAGTCGTGACAGATGCGATCGAGTTCGTCGGTGGTGACGCCTGGCCGCACATGCGGGGCGATCATCGCCAGCACGGCGGCTGCGAGTTCGCCTGCCTTGCGCGCCTGGGCGAGTTCGGCGGGGGTATGAATCTTCACGGCGCGTGAGCGAGCCAAGTACGTGTTCTCCAGTAGGTGGCGCGATGCGCGCCGAGGGGGCGTTGGTGCAGCGTGTGCCGGTGTCGGCCGCAAGGATAGCGCGAGCGGGCCCGGCTGCCAGTCGGATTGACGCGACCGCGGAGGATCCCGGCGGCGGGGCCGATGCAGCGTTGCAATTCGGGTTCGGCGCGGAGCGCACAGCCAATTGCCAAACGTCTATGGTCGGCCCTGGTTGCCGGTGCGATGAGCCTCCAATACTCGGTAGCCTCACCTAAGAGGAAAAGAAAACCCCGCCGTGGCGGGGTTTCTTCGTTGCCGGGCTGAACGCGGCTACTTCTTCGCGCCGCTTCGTTGCTGCTGCAGGAAGTTGTCGTAGCGACTCTCTGCGACGCCGAACCAGAGGATCTGATCGTCGCGGAATTTCTTCCAAGCGTCGTAGATCTTCTTGAATTTCGGGTTGCTGGCCGCGGTTTCCTCATACAGCTCGAAGGCCGCCTTGTAGGACGCGGCCATGATTTCCGCGCTGAAGGGCCGCAACTGTGTGCCGGTCGCGACGAGCTTTTTCAACGCGAGCGGGTTCTTCGCGTCGTACTCGGCCTGCATGTCCGCGTGTGCGTAGAGGCAGGCGTCTTCAAGAATCGTCTTGTATTCCTTCGGCAGCGACTCCCACTGCTTCTGGTTCACATAGACCGACAGCTGCGGGCCGCCTTCCCACCAACCCGGGTAGTAGTAGAACTTGGCGACCTTGTTGAAGCCGAGCTTCTCGTCGTCGTAGGGGCCAACCCACTCGGCGGCGTCGATGGTGCCTTTTTCGAGGGCGGGGTAGATGTCGCCGCCCGGAATCTGTTGCGGTACGGCGCCCAACTTGGCGATTACCTTGCCGGCGAAGCCACCGATGCGCATCTTGAGGCCTTCGAAATCCTTGACCGTCTTGATTTCCTTGCGGTACCAGCCGCCCATCTGCACCCCGGTGTTGCCGCATGGGATGTTGTAGATGTTGTAGTCCTTGAAGAACTCGCGCAGCAACTGCAAGCCGCCGCCTTGCATCATCCAGGCCGTCTGCTGGCGGCTGTTGAGGCCGAATGGCAGTGCCGTGTCGAAGGCGAAGGTCGGATCCTTGCCGACGAAGTAGTACGACGCCGAATGGCCGATTTCCACCGTGCCATCCTTGACCGCGTCGAGCACGCCGGGGCCGGGAACCAGCTCGCCCGCCGCGAATACCTGGATCTGGAACTTACCGCCGGTGGCTTCCGCGACGCGCTTGGCCATCGTCTCGGCGGCACCGTAGATCGTGTCCAGGCTCTTGGGGAAGCTTGATGCCAGCCGCCACTTGATGGTGGGCAACTCGGCGGCCATCGCCGGGCCGGCGACGGCGGCGGCACCTGCGGCAAGGCCGGCGCCAGCGTTCTTCAAAAATGAGCGACGTTCCACGTTGTCTCCTCTCCTGTTATGGGGTTGTTCGTGTGGGAACGTCGCGACTATACGAGAGCTATTGCGCAAAGGTGAAGTGTGGTTTTGGCGCAGCGCGGGCGCCGCGAGAGCCTTGTCCTGTAAGGCTCTCGTAAGAAATTCGGCAACCCCTCGCGGGGCATGGGGTTGCCAGTGCGCTCGCTCAGTCGCCGGCAACCGTCATGTTGCCAATCAGCACCGATCCGCATTGTTTCGAGCCACGCACAAGCATGTCGTTACCGCAGGCGACGATGTCGCGGAACATGTCGCGCAGGTTGCCGGCAATCGTGATCTCGTGCACCGGGTAGGCGATTTCGCCGTTCTCAACCCAGTAGCCGGCCGCCCCGCGGGAGTAGTCGCCGGTTACGGTATTCACGCCATGGCCCAGCAGTTCAGTGACAAACAACCCACGCCCCATTTTCTTGAGCAAGCCGGTCAGGCCGAGCTTGCCGGGCTGCAGGATCAGGTTGTGGCAGCCGCCGGCGTTACCGGTGGACTTCAGGCCCAGCTTGCGTGCCGAGTAGCTGCCGAGGAACCAGCCGTTGAGCGTGCCGCGCGTGACGACTTCGCGGCGCGCGGTCGCGACACCCTCGTCGTCGAACCAGCTGCTGGCCAGGCCGCCGGGAATGAACGGGTCTTCGAGCAGCGTTACCGCATCCGAGAACACCTGGGTGCCGAGGGTGTCGAGCAGGAATGAGCTGCGCCGGTAGAGGCTGCCGCCGCTCGCTGCGCTGACAAAATGCCCCAGCAGGCCGGCGGCCAGCGGGGCTTCGAACAGCACCGGCACCTCGCAGGTGTTCAACTTGCGGGCGTTCAAGCGAGACAGAGCGCGGCGCGCCACATAGTCGCCGATCGCTTCCGGGGCCGGCAGATCGAGCGCGTTGCGCCGGGTGACGTACCAGTCATCGCGCTGCATGCCATCGCCTTCGCCCGCGATCATTGAGCAGCCAAGACCATGACGTGTGGTCGCATAGCCCTCGCAGAAGCCCAGGCTGTTTGCCGATACAAACTGGGTCTGCTGCGTCGATACGCTCGCCCCTTCGGAATTCGTGACGAGTTCGCTGACCGAAAAACCCGAGGCCTCGCAGCGCCGGGCGAGTTCGATCGAAGCATCCACGTCGGTCGCCCAAGGGTGGAAGAGATCCAGCTCGCGCGGCTCACGTGCCAGCTGATCCGGGTCGGGCAAACCCGCCGCCGGGTCGCTGGCGGTGAAGCGGGCGATCGATACCGCCGCGGCCACGGTATCGCGCAGCGCCTGCGGAGCGAAATCGGTTGTGCTTGCGTGACCGCGCTGTTGCCCCAGGTACACGGTGACCGAGATGCCCTTGTCGCGGTGGTACTCCAGCGTGTCGACTTCCCCCTGGCGCACGCTGACCGAATGCCCCCAACCCTCCGAAACATCGACGTCGCAGGCCGATGCGCCTTGGCCCTTGGCACTTTTCAGCACATCGGCGGCAATCTCGCGCAGTGCATCCTGGGTGAAGCTGAATCCATTTGAAGTGGCCATGCCGGGGCATCCGTCGGGTCGAAAGCTATAATTTTACGTTCATGTGGCCAAATCGCCTTCGGAAACTCCATGCACCGCAATCCACAACACCAGAATGACGACGACTCGGACGAGTACGACGGCCCCAGCAAATCGCAACGCAAGCGCGACATGCACAAGCTGCAGGACATGGGGGCTGAGCTCGTAGCGCTGTCGCCCGCGCGCCTCGCCAAGGTGCCTTTGCCCGAGCGCCTGCACGACGCGATCCTCGAATACGCCCGTGTCGGCAAGCACGAAGCCAAACGGCGCCAGCTGCAGTACATCGGCAAGTTGATGCGTGAGGTCGACCCTGCGCCGATTCGCGAGGCGCTGGATGCCTTCGCCGGCGTGTCGCGCGCCGAGATCGCCCGCCAGCACAAGCTCGAACGCCTGCGCGAACGCTTGCTGGAAGACGAAGGCACGCTCGGCGATATCGCCGCGGCCTACCCGGACGCCGATCTGCAGCATCTGCGTAACCTGCGCCGCAACGCCATCAAGGAACGCGAAGCGGCCAAGCCGCCGCGCGCTTATCGCGAGATCTTCCGCATCCTGCGCGACTTCGAGTACGCCGACGACGGCGAAGCGCAGAGCGCAGGCGAAGAGGGCGGCGAGGACGACGAGGCATGAGCGATACGCTGCGCATCGGCCTGGTTTCGATCAGCGATCGCGCCTCGTCCGGGGTCTATGAAGACAAGGGCCTGCCAGCGCTGACGGAATGGTTCGGCGCCGCGCTGCGGAGTCCGTGGCAGTCGGAAACGCGGCTGATTCCCGATGAGCAGGCTGTCATCGAAGCCACGCTGATCGAGCTGTGCGACCTTGCCGGCTGCCATCTGGTCCTGACGACCGGTGGCACCGGCCCGGCGCCGCGTGATGTCACACCCGAGGCCACGCTTGCGGTTGCGCACAAGGTGATGCCCGGTTTTGGCGAGCAGATGCGGCAGATCGGTCTTGCCTTCGTGCCAACCGCGATCCTTTCTCGCCAGGTCGGTGTAATCCGCGGTCAGAGCCTGATCCTGAACCTTCCGGGCCAACCCAAGGCGATCCGCGAAACCCTTGAGGGTGCTCGTAACCCCGACGGCAGTATCCGCGTACCCGGCATCTTCGCCGCCGTGCCGTACTGCATCGATCTGATCGGCGGTCCGTACATCGAAACCGACGAAGCGGTCGTGAAGGCGTTCCGCCCCAAATCGGCCCAGCGTAACCCCATTCAATCGGCAAGCTAGTTTGGCGCCTTGACCCGTCGCGGAGCGACGAGCGGGAAGCTGAGGCGGAAGCGGGCGCCAGCGCCTTCGGTACTGAAGGCTTCGATCTTGCCGCCGAGGATGCCGCCGGCAAGGTTGTGCACGATGTACAGCCCGAGTCCGCTGCCGCCTTCGCCCAGGCGGGTGGTGAAGAAGGGGTTGAAGATCTGGGCCAGGTGCTGCGACGCAATGCCGCAGCCGTTGTCGCTGAGTTCCAGCACGACCGCGTCGCCGTCCCGGTGCGCTTCGAGCTCGATCAGGCCACCCGGGTGGTTCGCCAGCCCGTGTATCAGCGCGTTCTGGATCAGGTTCGTGAGGATCTGTTCGATCGCGCCGGGGAAGCTGTCGCATTCGAGGTTGGCTTCGACGCGGCTTTCGATCCGGTGCTGCGAGTGTTTGAACAACGGGCCGAGTGCGTGCAGCGTGTTGTCGATCAGCTCGTCGAGCTGGAAGCTGCGGCGCCGCATGCTGGTCTGGTCCACCGCCACCTGCTTGAAGTCGTTGATCAGGCTGCCAGCGCGCAGGCTGTTGTTTTCGATCAGCGACATGCCGATCGCCAGATCGTCGAGGAAGCGCTGGAAGCCGCTGCGCGAGACGCGGTTGTCCGCAACCTGCGCGGAGAAGCTGCGCGCGAGATCCGCCATGCTTGAGGACGCGGTGACGACCATGCCGATCGGTGTGTTGAGTTCATGTGCAATGCCGGCGACGAGGCTGCCGAGCGCGGCAAGCTTCTCGCTCTGAACGAGCTGTTCCATCGCCTGCTTGAGTTCCGTGGTGCGTTGCGCGACGCGGCTTTCAAGTGACTCGTTGAGTTCGGTTAGTCGCGCCAGCGCGTCGGCCAGCGATGCCTGTGTTTCGCGTTGGTCGGTGATGTCGGTGGAGATCGCGGAGACGGCGTAGATCTCACCCGCGGTGTTGCGCAGCGCAAAGCGTTCGGTCAGCCAGGTGCGATCACCGAACTCTTCTTCATGCCGTTGAGCGCTGCCGGCGAGCACCGTCGCGTGATCCAGTTCTTCCCGTAGTCGTGCGAGCTGAGGTGGGAACAGCGTGTCGTCGCGTTGCCCCAGGATGCGCTCGGCCGGCTGCCCGACCTGGCGGGCGAACTGTTCGTTCACCAGCAAGTAGCGGCCGTCGCCGCCCTTCATCGTGATGGTGGCGGGGGCGTGGTCGATCAGGGCCTGCAGCAGTTGAGCGCTCTCGCGTAAGGCGACCGCACGTTCTTCGATTGCCGCCAGCATCCGGTTGACCGCCGTGCCCAGTTCGCTGATCTCGTCGTTGCCGTGAACCCGGATGCGCTGGGCGTAGTCGCGCGCCTCGGTCACATGCGCAGCGAGTGCCGCGAGTTCGTTCACCGGCTGGATCACCCGGGCGCGCAGCGTCAGCACCATCACCAGCACCAGCAGGGCCTCCACCGCGATGCTGCTCGACAGCATCAACCCGTAACGTGGCAGCCGCTCGGCCAGTGATGGCAGGCGCTCCTGCAGCAGCAGGTGACCGATGGTCTGGCTTTGTACCCGTATCGGTTCGACATGGCGGATCGCCCCTGGAATTTGCACGACACCTTCGAGCGGCGGGCAGGGGCTACGGCTACCGACCCGGTATGTCGCCACGATGCGCCCGCGCTCGCCATAGAGGCACGCGAGGGTCACACTCGGGTTGGTGCGCAGCGTTTGAAGGTTCTCGTCGGCGGCACGGGCATCGTCAAACGAGATCGCGGCCGCGCTGTTGAGCGCAAGGATTTCGGCGCGCCCGCGCAGGTCCTGCAGGATGCGGTCGCGATAGGTGCTTTGCTCGTAGGCCAGCAATAGCGCCAGATGCAGCACCACGCCCAGCAGCAGCACGCCAACGCTCAGTCGGATCAGGCGCCGTTCGAGCTTCATTGACCGCCCCCTTCAACATGGGCGGCCAGCGCCAACAGCCGGGAGCTGAATTGCAGCTTGGCACGCACGGCACTGTCGAGGTTTACCTCGAAGCGCAGGGTGTTGCCCTGGGGGATCAGATTGATCACGCCGCCTTTCTGAAGAAAGCCACCCTGTTCGCTCACCGTGAGAATCGCGCGGTCGCGCGCTGCGTTGAGCCAATTGCGTGTCTGTGTGCTGTCACGGCCCAGGAACAGCACGGTGCAACCTTCCACTTCCGCGGGTTCGAGCAGGCGCCGCACCGGCAGCCCACTCTTGCCCTGATTGCGCTCCAGCCAGTCCGCCACCTCGTCGGCACCGACGAGGCACAGCATATGCCCCGCGGTGGACGGCCAGACAATGTAGCGGGTGAAATTGATCAGATAGGCCGCCTTGACCTGCGCATCGAGCGGCGCCGAATGGGCGACGACGCCCTGCACTGAAAGTGCCGTGGCGAGGACGCCGATGCGGATCAGGCGAGCGCAGCGTGACATCGGGCTAGCGGTGGGCGTGGTTGCGCACGCGTGCAGTCGGATGCAGGGGATGGAGGATGTAGCGCGAGTCCGGTTCAGAAGGCATGACGGTAGGTCAGCGCGACGGCTGGCGCCTCGGCGCGGTAGTTGCTCACATCGATCAGGTACATGCGCTTGTTGTATTTCGAATCGATCCAGCCGAGCACGTTGTAGGCGTTGAACGCCAGCGTATCGCGCCCGAACACCCGGCAGGACGCGCCGAGGTCCAGGAATACCGCCTCCTGGAAGCTGTCGGTATAGCCGGGGTCGGACACTGCGGTGCTGGAATACGGGCCCGGAATGATCCTGCTGTTGATGTCGTTGGTGGCCTGAGTGGTGTCCTGCGAGCCGGGGTAGCCCCAGAACACCCTCAGCGCGCCGCTGACACGCCAATCCTCGTTCGCCTGCCAGACGGCGGCGAGCTTGGTCATGTGGTTGCTCCAGTTGCTCAGGTCGTTGCCATAGCCGAGATTGGCGACCGAGATCTTCTGGCGCGCGCCGGGCTCGACTTCGAAGTGATCGAGCTTGGTATAGGCGTGCGAGAAGCTCAGGCGCAGCGCGTCGGTCTTGTACTCGAGTTCAAGTTCCACCCCGCCATAGGTGAAGTTCGCGACTGGCGTGGGCGCCAGGGTGGTGGAATTGAAGCCGATCACCTCGACGTCGTTGTAGTACGCCGAGAGATCAAGCCGCAGCGCACGTGAGAACGCATGCTGGTAGATCAATTCCACCCCTTGCAACTGCTCTGGCGTCGAGAGCTGGCCGGCCAGATGCTGTTTGCGCAGCTCTTCGGCGTTGTTCTTGCGCACCGAGCGGCTGAGGACCGATTTGAAGGTGTCGGTTTCGGTTGGCGCGTACACCAGCGACCATCGCGGCGACCACATCCACTCGGTGTAGTCGTCCTTGTCGGCGCGCAGGCCGAGGAAGTTGGTCAGGGTGTCCGATACCTGCCACTGATGTTCGGCAAACACGCCGTAGGCGGCCGAACCCCATTCAGACATCAGGCCGAGTGACGAGGAGTAGGGCGGCGCGTCCGGATAGCCGGGGCTGGCCAGCCCGTAGCGGGAATAGGTGTATTCGGCGCCGGCAGCCAGCGACTGCGTTTCGCTCGCCTGACCGCTGAGCGTGGCGCGCAGCAGGTACTGCTCTTCGCGGTGGCTTTCGACCTGGTTCCAGGGTGCGGCGACGTTGGCGAACACACGCTGGTAGTCGAACGTGTCGTAGCCGCCTTTGAGCTCAAGTGACATCGCCGGGCTCAGCGTCCAGCGTTGCGACATGTCCAGCGTGAGCTGCTGGTAGCCGACGCCCTGGTCGGGTATCGCCGACTGCGGCGTGCCGGGGGCTGCCGACCCGATCGGCTTGGTGCCGAACACCTTGTGCTCCCAAGCCAGCTCCTCGCCACCCCGGGTATAGCGCAGCCAGGCGCGGAAGTTGTCGAGCTGGTAGTCCGCATGCAGCTTGAGCTTGGGTTGCCCGCGGAAGGCTGCATGGTTGTCGGGGTAATCGAACGGGGCGGGTTCGCCGGCCTTCACCTGCTGGCCCCAGGCGGTATTGAAGGTGTTGCCGTACACCACTGGCGCATCGTCGGGTTCGGCGCCTTCGTAGTTGGCGATACCGGCATACAGCAGCAGGCCGTGTCGTTCGCCGATCGCGATGGTCTTCTTCGCTTCCAGGCTCTGGAACTGCTCGATCGCACCGAGTTTCACCGTGGCGGCGTCGCCGCTCGCGTCACTGAAGCTTTCCGTCTGGATGCTGATCACCATCGACACCGCACCCGGGCCGTACACCACCGAGCCGGGGCCGCGCACGACGTCGATGCGCTGGATATCGTCGAGCATCGGCAGATCGCGTTCGCTCATGGCACCGAAATGGGTCCGCTCGTTCAAGACGCGCCCGTTCAGCACGATCAGGTACTTGTCGTCGCGGTCACCGATCAGCCCTCGCATGCCCATGTGGGGGGCTTCCCAATGGTGCGGCAGGTAGTGGAAGCTGGGTACGTAGGTCTCAAGCAGATCGAACAGATTGCGCGCCCCGGTGTCGCGGATCATCTGGCGATCGATCACGGTGACCGAGGCTGGCACGCGACGCGAGGTGGTCGGCGTGATCGTTGCGCTTTGTGGAACCGTTACGTTGCCAAGCTGGCCAAGGTCGAGTTCCAGCACTGAAGCATCGTCGGGGGCTTGCGCAGCGGCGCAGCAGGCATGAGCGGCCAGCGCGAGCAGGCCCAGCCGCGGTATGTGATGTCCCATGCTCCCCCTCCCGGATTGGCGTCGTGGTTGCGGGCTGTTTGCCGATGCGAGTCGGGACAGCGAATCTCTTTGTATTTGTCCGCAAGCTTAACTAACGGCAAGGTGGCGATGCACTTGAACCGGCACCCGCAAAGTGGTGGCGGCGCGAGGGCGCGGCTTCGGTGATCAGGGCGCGGCGAGTGGTAGTTCGAGCGTAACGATGCAACCGGCGCCGGGTGCGCTGTCCAGCGTCACGCTGCCGCCCAGTACATCGCACACGATGGTGTGCACGATGTAGAGCCCGAGGCCGCTGCCGCCAGTGCCAAGGCGGGTGGTGAAGAAGGGCTCGAAGGCGCGCGCCAGTTCCCGGTCGCTCATGCCGCGGCCGTTATCGCGCACGACAAGGCGCACGTGGTCGGCGCCACTGCGGTGTGCAGCGATTTCGAGCTCGCCGTCGGCGCGGCCATCGAAGGCGTGGATCAGCGCATTCATCGCAAGGTTCTCGATCACCTGCTCCAGCGCGCCGGGGTAGCCATCCATCTCGATATCCGGGGCGATCGCGATGGTCAGCGCCACGCCCTGCGGCCGAAGGCGCGGCTGCAGCAGGCTGAACAACTCGTCGGTCACCTGGTGCAAGAGGTAGTGGCGACGCCCCTCGGTCGACTGGTCGACCGCCACCTGCTTGAACTGCTGCACGATATGCGCGGCGCGCGAGAGCGACCGTTCGATCAGGCTCACCGTCTGCTGCGCGAGGTTGGTGAAATCCTGAAGTGCGCTGCGGCGCAGGCTACCGCCTTCGATCGTCCGGCCGAAGTCGCGCAACTCGCCGGCCAGGCTGCTGGCTGCGGTGATGCCGTTGCCGAGCGGCGTGTTGAGTTCGTGTGCGACACCTGCGACAAGGCGCCCAAGCGAGGCCAGCTTCTCGCTGCGCATCAGCTCCTGTTCGGCGCGCTGCAAATGCTGCTGGGCCACGCGGCGCTCGGTTACGTCGATGCCGACGCCGCGGTAGCCGACGAAGCGGCCGTGCAGGAACTGCGGCGCACCGGAAAGCTCCAGGTAGCGCAGCGGCCCGTCGGGCTGGGTCTGGAGCCTGAGTGCCACCGCATGGAAGGGCGCGTGGCGCGTCATGCGCGCGAGCAGCGGGGCGAGGCCGCTTGCGTCGTCCGTGCTGAGCGGCAGA
The DNA here is from genome assembly GCF_013184235.1 of Niveibacterium sp. COAC-50. Classification (NCBI taxonomy): domain Bacteria; kingdom Pseudomonadati; phylum Pseudomonadota; class Betaproteobacteria; order Rhodocyclales; family Rhodocyclaceae; genus Niveibacterium; species Niveibacterium sp. COAC-50. The sequence continues at coordinate 54,783 of NZ_JABCJM010000006.1, read as the reverse complement.
CCCTCCAGCGTGTGCCCGACCCAGTCCGCGGGGCGAATATCGGCGTCGGCGAGGCCCTTGCCGACGATCTCGACCAAGCGCAGATCGGCATCCATCGTCCAGTACCAGTCCGACGAGAGTTCGGTCAGCTCGCGGAAACGTGCCTGCTTGTCGCGCAAAGCCCGCACCAGGGGGCGGATCAGCGCGGTCAGCAGCCAGCCGCCGAGCAGAATCGTGGGCAGCGCAAACAGCAGCACGCGGTGCAACAGCCGGCGCAGCGGTGCATAGAATTCCTGCGCATCAACGGTGATCAACATCATCAAGCCATTGCTGCTGACCTTGCGCGATAGATTCAAGCGCCCCATCGGCCGATAGGCGATTACTGCCGTGCGCCCTTGCTCGTCGCGCAGCAGTTGTGGCGTGCTGGAGTCGCCCGCCTCGCCGTATAGCGTGGCGGCGTCGATGAAGCTGCGTACGGCGGTATCGCGCGGCATCCACAGCGCTTCCGGATTACGCGAGCGGAGGCAGCGCACAGCCCCTTGATAGAGCCCGCAAATGGCCATCTGCCCGGTGTTGCCGAGGTCGAAATCGGTCTCGGCGAGTTGCTCCCACGCCGGCACCGCGTGCTGGATCACGATCTCGCCGACGCGATTGCGTTGGGCGTCCTCAATGTCCAGCCGTTGCAGCGCGAACGGCACACCCTGATGCCACAGCAGGCTGACATCACTGCGCCGGCGGGTTGTTGACCACAACACGGTGCCATCCAGAAAGTCGCCATGACGCGCCAGTTCCTGCCCCCGCGCATTGCGGATCGACACCGCGCGCGCAATGCTGGCGCGGGCGGTTTGCGACGGGTTCGCCGGCGGTAGCAGTTCGTCGACCATTTGCTGCAGCTTGGCCACGGTCGCGGCGTCAGGCTTGTCGGCTTCATGCGCCAGCAGCGCACCGATCTGGCGATCGCGAACCAGCGGCGCCGAGTTCAGATGCAGCGCGTCGAGTGCCGAATAGAAGACGAACTGCCGGGTCTGCAGCGTCGCCTCAAGATGCTGGTAGAGCGCCGTCTCCAGCTCTGCCTGCAGCGCCGCGAAGCTGATCAGCCCGGTGGCGAAGGCGATCATCGTCAGCAGCCCGAGGCCGATACGGCTGATCAGCGACTCTTCGCGCTGCTCCCCTGGCCGCATCCGCGAACGCTCGCGCAGCAGCAGGATCGCGAGCATGAACATCGCACCGGCGAGCGGAAGCGCTTGAGGGCGCAGCGCGCGCTGCCCGTACATCAGATCGAGGTGGATGTGGTTGCTGGCAATGACAAGCGCGCCGCCACAGACCAGCGTCACGGCGGCCGGGGTCAGTAACCGGGCAAGCCGCGGAGCGGGGCGCTGAAGCGTCCAGGCCCAGATAGCCCACGCCGCGGCGCAAAGGATGGCCGGCCACGAGCGAGAAGCTTCCGGCCACAGGCGGCTTGCCAGGCTGGCAGGCGGCCAGGCGAGCACCAGTGGAACGAGCGTTAGAGCCACCACCAGAAGGGTCGCAGCGCGCAAACGCGGGGCATTGGTAATACGCGAACTGAGGGCCAGCGCCGCAGCCAGCGCCATGCCGCCTGCGCTTGGGTTCAGCCACAGTTCGCTGTGTGCAGGTGCTGGCAGCAGCAACGCCAGCGACGCTCCTAACACCAGCACGCCATAGAGTGCCAGCAGGGCCATCGTGCCGCGTCTGAGGACATCGAATGGCTCTGTGCTGACTGCCACTCACCGCGCTCCTGTCTGATCGGGCATGCCGAACGCTGCCCGTTACCGCAAGGCTATCGGCAAGGCGGCGCGCGACTTGAGCCGCGCGCCGCCGGCACGCGTCAACGTGAGATCAGCACGACTGTGCAACGCGGGTTGGCGAGGTAGTGGTCGTCGGGCTCAAGCAGCACTTCGGCACCTGCTTCGGCGAAATCCTCGTCGGCCGGAAGACTCGTGTCGATGATGCGATACCAGCGCATGCCGTCGCCCGCTGGCGGCAAGCGAACGTCTTGCAGTTGGCTGTCGGCGTTGAGGATGAAGAAGAGGTAATAGCGGCCGGCAGGCGAGATGATCTCGCCACCGTCGAGCCTGTAGCAGAGCGTGCGGGCTTGCGGGTCGTCCCAGCGCGGCGGGTTCAGGTCGGTGCCGAACCAGCTGATATCGGCGACACCGTCGCAGTTCATGTCGCGCCCGAGCAGGAATTTGCGCCGTTGCAGCACGGTGTAGCGCCGCGTCAACGCAATCGCGTTGCGGGTGAAGCGCAGCAGGCTGGCGTTGCGTTCGACCGCACCCCAGTCGAACCAGGCGAGCGGGTTGTCCTGGCAGTAGGCGTTGTTGTTGCCACGCTGGGTGCGGCGCACCTCGTCGCCCGCCAGCAGCATTGGTGTACCGAGCGAGAAGAACAGCGCACACAGGTGGTTGCGGATCAACTGGCTGCGCAAGCGCTCGATCGCGGGGTCCTCGGTGGGGCCTTCCACGCCACAGTTCCACGAGATGTTGTCGCTCGCGCCGTCGCGGTTGTCTTCGAGGTTGGCCTCGTTGTGCTTCTGGTTGTAGCTGACCAGATCGTTCAGCGTGAAGCCATCGTGGCAGGTGATGAAGTTGACGCTGTTGTAGGCCGAACGCCCATCATCGCCGTAGAGGTCGGCGGACCCGGTGACGCGTCGGCCCATGCTGCCGAGCTGGCCGGGATCGCCGCGCATGAAGCGGCGCATCGTGTCGCGGAAGCGGCCGTTCCACTCCGACCAGTCCACCGGAAAGTTGCCGACCTCGTATGTCCCCAGATCCCAGGGCTCGGCAATCAGTTTCACGCGTGAGAGCACCGGATCCTGCGCTACGGCATCGAAAAACGACGCCGAGCGCTGGAAGCCGCCGCGTTCGCGGCCGAGCACGGAGGCAAGGTCGAAGCGGAAGCCATCGACATGCATCACCTTGACCCAATAGCGCAGCGAATCCATCACCATGCGGATCACCGCAGCGCTGAAGAAATCGAGCGTGTTGCCGCAGCCGGTGGTGTTGTCGTAGAAGCGGGCGGGTGCGTCGGCCGGGCCCAGCAGGCCGTAGTAGCTGCGGTTGTCGATGCCGCGCATCGAGAGCGTGGGCCCAAGTTCGCTGCCTTCGGCGCTATGGTTGTAGACCACGTCGAGAATCACTTCGATGCCGGCTTCGTGCAGCGCCTTCACCATGGTCTTGAATTCGGCTACTTCACAACCGGGCGTGTGGCGGGTGCTGTAGCTTGGCTCGGGCGCGAAGAAGGCGAGCGTGTTGTAGCCCCAGTAATTTGTCAGCCCCCGCGCGGTCAGGAAGTCCTCCGCATGGAAGGCGTGCACCGGCAGCAGTTCCACTGCATTGATACCGAGCGACTTGAGGTAGGGGATCTTCTCGATGAAGCCAAGGTAGGTGCCCGGTGCTTTGACGCCGGACGCGGGGTCTGCGGTAAAGCCCTTCACATGCGCTTCGTAGATCACCATCTGCTCGAAGGGTATCGCGGGCGGTCTGTCCTTGCCCCAGTCGAAGTGCGAGTCCACGACAATCGCTTTGGGCATCGCCGCGCTGCTGTCCCGCGCGTCGAACGACAGATCCTTCAAGGGCGAATGCGGGTCGTAGGCGAGCAGTAGGTTGTCCGTATTCACCGGCTTGCCGGTGATCGCGCGTGCGTAGGGGTCAAGCAACAGCTTGTACGGGTTGAAGCGCATGCCATTGGCGGGGTCGAACGGGCCATCGACGGTGTAGCCATAGCATTGGCCCGCCTTGATCCCCGCCACGAATCCGTACCAGACGTAGCGTTCGCGCTCTGTCAGCTCGAGCACGGTGGTGACCGGGCCATTCGGTTCGTCGAACAGGTGCAGCAGCACGCGGGTGGCGTTGCGTGAGTAGAGGGCGAAGTTGACGCCTTCCGGCGTCAGCGTGGCGCCCAGCGGGTACCAACGGCCGGGTGAAACGGTGGGCGGCGCGTCCGGGCGGGCAGTTTCGGACATGAGACGATCCTCGTCAGGGCAGGCCATCGCCTGCAGCTACCTTGATCGTAGAAGGCCGGCGTGCCCCTCGCCATGCGATTCGCGTCCCCGCCGGACGGGAACCGCCCGCGGGCGCTCGGGGCGGCCCCTGGTCCGGCGCGCCCCGGGATCGTCAGATCAGAGCTGGCTGAGCTGTTGGCGGGCGTAATCCGAGCCGCTGCCGCTGGGGGCGAGTTCCAGGTAGGTGCCGAAGGCCTTGCGCGCACAGTCCTTGTCGCCCGATTGCGCGCAGGCGTCGCCCAGGTTGCGGTAGGCAATCGCGCGTGAGGGGTCCATCTTGATCGTGTTCTCGAACCAGCGCGCCGCCTCCTTGTACTTCTGCTGCTTCAGGTAAATGAAGCCGAGGTTGTTCGCGGCCAGTGCGAAGTCCGGGCGCTGCTTGAGTGCTTCGGTGAACTGCGCCTCAGCGGCGGCGTACTGCTGCTCGCGGTACAACTGCAGCCCGCGGTCGTTGGCGCGTTGCGCCAGTTGGCGAGCGTTCGCCGCGACCGGTTTCGGTACCGCCAGCTTGGTTTCGTTGCCTTGCAGATCCTTCACCACGACCGGCGCGCTGCTGGCAACGGTGGGCGCGGCTTCGGCGAGTTTCTGGTTCAGCGCAACGGCGTCGCGTGGCAGCTGTTCGGTGCTCGGGCTGAGGAACTCGTTGCCGGACTTGAGCTGGAACACGAACTCACCGCCCTGCGAGCCGGGCAGGCTGCCGAAGGCTGGTGTCTGCTGCGAGATACCGGCCACGGCCGGGGCGATGTAGGCCGCCAGTTCGGTGCCGGTAATGAAGCCGTCGCCGTTCAGATCGGCCTTGCCGCCCAGCGCTTGCAGCAGCGTCCAGGTAAACACCGAATGCCCGCCGGGGCCACCGTCCGCCACCAACTGGTCGGCACCGCCCGCGGTGAGCATCTGGCGGCCAATGCGACGTGCGTTCTCCTTCAGGAAACTGTTGTTGCCGCCGCCTCGGGTGAGCCCGAGCCCGCTGTAGCACGCATCCATCACGAACAGCACATGCTTGGCCGTGAGGCTCTCGGCGATGTTCTGGATCTCGGTCATCGGGATCGCGTCGGACGCCATCTGGGCCGGGTCGGAATCAACCGGGATGATGTAGCCCAGATCGCGGCCGGAGCTGAGCTTGCGGGTCGCGCCGTGGCCGGCGAAGAACACGAAGATGCGGTCGTTCTTCTTCACGCCGCCGTGGGCGAGCCGGTCGTGGAACGTCGAGAGGATCGCGTTGCGCGTTGCCTCGCCGTTCTTCAAGCTGAAAACCCGTTCGCTGGCGAAGCCGAATTCGTCGATCAGCGTCTGGCGGATCGCGTCGGCGTCGCGTGCGGCGTACTGCAGCTTGGGCCATTTGGCGTAGTTGTCGATGCCGACGACGACTGCCCATGAATCCTCGTAGCCGGTCGTGACGGTGGTCTTCTCCTCCGCCTGCGAGGCGGGCGCGCTCGCGGCGGTAAAGCCCTTGCCATCCCAGCCGGCGAAGCGGTAGCCCTCGGCCGTGAGCTGTTCGAGGATCTTGGGCAGCGCGGTGACGGTGCGCTCGTGGATGTCGTGGAACAGGATGATGCCGCGACCTTCCTTGGCGACACTCTTGAGCACGCGGTCGGCGATCGAGTTGGGCACCGGGTCGGCCCAATCCAGCGAATCGATGTTCCACATGATCGAACGCAGTTTCAGCGCGGCCAGTTCGTTCATTGCCTCGCGGCTGCTTGCCCCATACGGGAATCGGAAGAGGCCGGACGGCGCCGGGTCGACTGCCTTCAGCAGCAGGTCGGTGCGGCTGATCTCGGCTTTCAGCGGGTCGCCCGACGCTTTCGACAACTGTGCATGGCTGTAGCTATGGTTGGCCAGCACATAGCCATCCGCCTTCAGCCGCTTTGCGACGCTCGCACGCGCACCGAGCTGGGCCTTGCCTGCGTCGGACACCGTGCCGAGGTTGTTGCCGACCTCGAAGAACACCGCTGGCGCGTTGTATTGCTTGAGGATCGCGGCGATCTCTTCGGTGTAGGCGTTGTGCGGGCCATCGTCGAAGGTCAGCACCAGCGTCTTGGGCGGCAGGTCGTAACCGAATACGGGCTTTTCCTGGTCGTCATCATCCCCCTTGGCGGCGGGGTAGGGCACGATCTGCCCGTAGTCCTTCATGATCTGTTCGCGCGAGTACAGCTTCTTAAGGTGCGCGAGGTAGTCGTCCCACTTCTCGCGTTTGAGCGTGATCGCGCGCGTATCGAAACGGTCGAAGACCTGCCGTAGCTCCTTGTCGTACTGGTGTTCGATCTCCTGCATGGCGTCGAGGTCTTCGCCGACGCGTTTGTGCAGTTTGATCGCCGGCAGCGTGGAATCCTGCTGCAGGCTGAGCTCCAGCGCCTTGAGCAGTTCGCGGTAGGCGAGGCGGTCGGCATCGAACAGCCCTTTGCCGGATTCAATCTGTGCCAGCAGCGCTTCGAAGGTCTCGAAGCGACGGTCGTTGCCGGTGGTCGTTAACTCGGCGATCTGCGCTTCCAGTTTCGCGCGGTCGGCGAGGTTCTCGTGGAACAGCGCCTGGCCGACCTGATTGGCGGCGGCGCGCTCCTTGTCGCTCATTGCGCGCTCGTCCGCCAGCAGCACGATCAGCTTGCGATAGCGCTCCAGCAGCAACTGTGCGCCTGGCAGCAGATCGACGACCGGGGCGGCGCTGCTTGCCGGCGCAGTGGTCGTGGCCGGTGTGCTCGTGGCGGAGGCGTTGGGCTTGCAGGCGGCAAGCAGGCCGGCGCTCAGCAAGAGCGCGAGAACAGCGTGAGGGGCGAGGCGCATGGCGGCTTTGAAAAAAAAGAGTCGCCGCGGAGTGTACTGCGCCGCGGCGCCATGCATTGCGCATTGCGTCGCGGCTGCCGACCAGCGCTGAACTCAGCGCTGCACGATCGGGATGATGCGTTTGCCCAGCGGTGCGGCACGCGGCGCCAGTTGCCGGCGGCGTTCCTGCTCGCGCCACCAGGCGCGGGCGCCGAGCAGCAGCGCGAGGATCAGGCCATAAATCAGCGGCTCGGTGACGTCGCGCTTTACCAGCCACCAGAAGTGCAACACCGCCAGCACGCCGATCGCGTAGACCGAACGATGCAGCGCCTGCCAGCGCCGGCCGCCAAGTCGGCGGATCGCGAAGTTGCTGGAGGTTGCGGCGAGCGGCACCAGCAGCACGAAGGCGGCAAACCCCACGGTGATGAAGGGGCGCTTGACGATGTCCTTCGCGATCGCAGCCCAGTCGAAGAACTGGTCGAGCCACACATAGGTGGCCAGGTGCAGGCTGGCGTAGAAGAACACGAACAGGCCAAGCATGCGGCGCAGCCGGATCAACCAGTGCCAGCCGGTGAGCCGGCGCAGCGGGGTGACCGCGAGGGTGGCGAGCAGCAGGCGCAGCGTCCATTCGCCGCTGGCGCGCGTGATGGCTTCGATCGGGTTGGCGCCGAGCTGGTCGTGCCACAGCCCGTTCAGATACCAGCCAAGCGGCAGCAGGCACAGCATGAACAGCGCAAGTTTGGCGAGCGTGAGCTGTGCGTTGCTTGGCCCGCGGGGGGCGTTGCGGGCCGGGGCCGTCGGGCGGCGCGTTGCGGTTTGCATCAGTAGAACTTCCTCAAATCCATGCCGGCATAGAGTTTGGCGACTTGCTCGGCGTAGCCGTTGAAAGGCAGTGTCTTGCGCTTGCCGAACTCGCCCAGGCGGCGCTCGCTCGCCTGACTCCAGCGCGGGTGGTCCACCTCGGGATTGACGTTCGAATAGAAGCCATACTCGTTCGGCGCCGCCTTGTTCCAGGCCGTGCCCGGCTGTTTGTCGGTGAGGCGGATCCGAACCAGCGACTTGGCGCCCTTGAAGCCGTATTTCCATGGCACGACCAGCCGCAACGGCGCGCCATTCTGCGCCAGCAACTCTTCGCCATAGAGGCCCAGCGCAAGCAGGGTCAGCGGATGCATGGCTTCATCCAGCCGCAGGCCCTCGGTGTAGGGCCAGTCGAGTACGGGCAGTGCGAGGCCCGGCATGCTGGCGCGATCGGCGGCGCTTGTGAACTCGACGAACTTTGCACTTCCGAGTGGCTCGACCTGCTTGAGCAGGCTCGCGAGCGGAAAGCCGTTCCACGGAATCACCATCGACCAGCCTTCGACGCAGCGCATCCGGTAGATGCGTTCCTCAATCGGCGCCAGCTTCAGCAGATCGTCGATCGCAAAGGTGCGTGGCTTGGCGCAGAGCCCTTCGACGCGCACCGTCCACGGCCGCGTCTTGAAGCGGCCCACGTTGCGCGCCGGGTCGTCCTTGCTGGTGCCGAACTCGTAGTAATTGTTGTAGCTGATGATGCTGTTCTGCGGCGTGGGCTTCTCATCCGTGGAAAACGGACTCTTCTGGACGCTGCCGAAGGGCGCGGCGCCGAAGGCGGTGGGCGCTGCGAACGCAATGCCGCCAAGGCCGGCGGCGCGGACGAAGTCTCGCCGGCCGCGATAGAGCGATTCGCTGGTGATTTCGGACGGCGCGATCGGGTGCGCGTCGTCCTGAATGCGGATGAGCATGGGTGTCTCCGTGACGTCGGTAGGGCGGTGCAGCAGGCCTGGTGCAGGCGCGCAGGCGGATCCTGCTTAAGATGACCGGCGCTGGGGCCGCGACCTTACATCCCCTCCGACCAGAGCCTCGCGATTGCGTTCAACCCGGCGCGCCGCCCCGTTGCAGCTGGCGATAGACCAGTTCGGCAATCTGCAGCAGCGCTTCACGCGGCAGCTTGGCCGAGAGTGCATAGCCCATGCCGCCATCGACCCAGTAGAACACCGACAGCTCCTTCTCCGCCGCGAAGCGGAAGGCGGTCTCCGGCGACGCGGCGTTGTGCCGCACATACAGCGTAAGCCGTTGGCCGGCCTCGTTCTGGTACATGAACTGCGCCACTGCGCCGCCTTCGCTGCCGGGCAGCAGGCGCCCGCCGACCAGCATGAACCCGCTTGCGCCCAGTTCGGGCACGGTCAGCGGGCTGCCGAGCCGTTTGCTGAGCCATGCGACCAGATGCGTCTGCTGTTCGGCGCCGACCTCGACCGGATGCCGCACCTCTGGCACATACACCGCATGCGCGATGGCGGCCGCCCGTGGCAGGCCGGCAAGCGGGTCGCCTGCAGCCGGTGTGGCGGCCGGGCGGGGCAGTGCATAACCCAGTACGCCACCGAGTGCGACACAGGCAAGCGCGGCGGCAAGCTGCAGCGGCCAGCGTGGCCGTGGCGGGCGGGCGGCATCGAGCAAGCGTTGCGGAATCGGCTCGTCGAGCGTCGCGTCATAGGCTGCATGCAGCGCGTTGCGCTGGCTGGCCCAGGCGCTGGCGCGTGCGGCCAGTACGGCATCCTGCGCAACGATCGTGGCGATACGGGCCGAGGCCTCGGCATCGGTCTGACGGTCGACCCAGGCTTGCAGTTCGTCGGTGGAAATTGGGGTGTCTTGCTGGCTCATATCACTTCACCCGCTTGAGAGCAGGTTGCGGGAGCGCTTCGCCGCCAAGTAGGCGGCGTAATTGTTCGCGCGCACGGAACAGGCGGCTCATCACGGTGCCGACCGGAATGCCAAGTACCTCGGCCGCCTCGTCGTAGTGGAACTCCTCCAGCGCCACGAGCAGCAGTACCTCGCGCTGGGTATCGGGCAGCAGCGCGAGCGCCTGCTCCAGGTCGCGCCTGTCACCCCAGCGGTCCTGCAAGGGGCTGATTGGTGAATCGGGCAAACCGTCTTCACCCTCGTCCTGTTCAATCGCAGGACGGCGGACCTGGTTGAGCCAGATCCGGTGCATCACGGTGAACAGCCAGGCACGCGCATTACCGCCTTGCCATTGCCCAGCGCGCTCTAGTGCGCGTTGCAGCGTGTCCTGCACCAGGTCGTCGGCGCGCGTGCGGTCGCCGGCCAACGCCCGCGCGTAGCGGCGCAGGCGCGGGATTTCGGCGACCAGTTCTGCGTGCGACAGCACGAGCGCCGCTTCAGCTCAGGGTTTCACGACATGCCAGAGGCCGTTGAAGCCGTCGCCTGTGCGGTCGCCGGCCTTCGCGTCCTTGCTCCAGAAGTACAGCGGTTTGCCCTTCCAGGCCCACTGCGGCTTGCCGTCGTCGCGCTTGATCACACTCCAGTCGCCACCGCCCTTGGCGTCGGGCGCGGCGTACATCGGCGGCCAGTTGGTGGCGCAGGGGCCATTGCACACGCTCTTGCCGCTGTCGGCGCCATCCTTGTCAAAGGTGTAGAGCGTCATGCCGGAATGGCTGGTCAGGATGCCGTCCCGCACGGTTGCGGGCGTCGGTGCCTTGGTAGTCGTCGTGGCGCAGCCGGTGAGAAGCAGGGCTGCGGTGCAGAGGCAGGCGAGAGCTGTGCGCATGGCGGTGTCCTTCCGTGGGTGGGTACCTCACAAACACCTGGGGGCGCCGGTTTATTCCATCGCCGCCCCAAGTTCTGGCCGGGCTTCTAGTTCCGCGTTGGCAGCGTCTGCTGCGCGACCTTGCCGACCGGCTGCCAGCCCCACTGCCGCTCCCAGGCCGCCCGCACCATGTTCGGGTACTCTGGCCGCCCGAGGCTGCCGTTGTAGCGCCCGAGCGCGCGGTACAGGTCGCCCTTTTCGATGTCGAGGTAGTGGCGCAGGATCGTGCAGCCGTAGCGCAGGTTCGTGCGGATATGGAACAGATTCTGATCCGGCGTGCCGATCTGGCGCACCCAGAACGGCATCACCTGCATGTAGCCGCGCGCGCCGACACCCGACACCGCGTACTTCTTGAATCCGCTCTCGACCTGGATCAGGCCAAGCACCAGTTGCGGATCGAGGCCCGCACGCTGTGCTTCGTAGTAGACCGTCTTGAGGAAGTCGATCCGCTCTTTCGGATCCGGCATGCGCTTGATCAGGCGTTGCGACATCTCGCTGATCCAGGTCACGCGTTCGACCGGGCTCGGGAAGATCGGCTCCGGCGCGGCGCGGTCCGACACCGCGCCGTGCAGCGCCGCGCGCACGCTCGCCGATAGGTCTTCTTCCCGCTGTGCACCGGCGAATGCGGCCGGAGCGAGCAGGGCGATTACCAAGGGCAGGGCGTGGAGCGGTTTCATGCGCATAGCTTTGTTTACGACCCGACGCGCGCTTTCACGAAGGCCGCCAGCTCGGTGACTGCGACTTTCGTCGCTTCGGCGTCACGACGGCCCTGGTATTCGGCCTGGCCTTCCTTGAGCCCACGGTCGGAGAGCACCACACGGTGCGGCACGCCGATCAGCTCCCAGTCTGCAAACATCGCGCCCGGGCGCTCGCCACGGTCATCCAGGATCACGTCGATGCCGGCAGCCGTGAGTTCCGCGTATAGCGCATCGGCCGCGACCTTCACGTCTTCCGCTCGGTCGTAGCCAATCGGGCAGATCGCGACGGTGAAGGGCGCGATCGAATCCGGCCAGATGATGCCGCGGGCGTCGTGGTTCTGTTCGATCGCAGCACCGAGGATGCGGGTCACACCGATGCCGTAGCAGCCCATCTCAAAGTGCTTCGGCTTGCCGTCCTCGTCGAGGAAGGTGGCGTTCATCGCCTTGGAGTACTTGGTGCCGAGGTAGAACACATGACCTACTTCGATGCCGCGCTGGATCGCGAGCGTGCCCTTGCCGTCCGGCGAGGCGTCGCCTTCCACCACGTTGCGGATGTCGGCAACGACGTCCGGTTCCGGCAGGTCGCGACCCCAGTTCACGCCAGCGATGTGGAAGTCGACTTCGTTCGCGCCGGTGATGAAGTCGCTCATCAAGGCCACCGTGCGGTCGGCGACGATCTTGACCGGCTTCTTGAGTCCGACCGGACCGAGGTATCCCGGTTTGCAGCCGAAGTGCTCGACGATTTCGGCTTCGGTCGCGAAGCGGAAGCCGTCCTTCAATCCGTCGACCTTGCCGGCCTTCACTTCGTTCAGATCGTGGTCGCCGCGGACAAGCAGCAGCCAGACGGTGCTCTTCACGATTGCGCCGGTCTCGTCGACCTCATCGGTCGCCAGCACAAGGGACTTCACGGTGTTGGCGAGCGAGGTGCCCAGCAGGGCGGCTACATCGGCGCAGGTGCTCTTGCCCGGCGTCGGCACCTTGTTCAGGGCTTGCGTGGGCGCCGCGCGCTCTGCCAGCAGCGGCAGGGCTTCGGCGAGTTCGATGTTGGCGGCGTAATCCGACTGCGGGCAGTAGACGATCGCATCTTCGCCGGTTTCGGCGATCACCTGGAACTCATGCGAACGATCGCCGCCGATCGCGCCGGTGTCGGCCGCCACTGCGCGGTAGGTCAGGCCCAGGCGGTCGAAAATCTTGCGATAGGCCGCATACATGTTCTCGTAGCTCTTGCCTGCGGCTTCCACGTCACGGTCGAAGGAGTAGGCATCCTTCATCATGAATTCGCGGCCACGCATGATGCCGAAACGCGGCCGGCGTTCATCGCGGAACTTGGTCTGGATCTGGTACAGGTTTTTCGGCAGCGCGCGATAGCTCTTCAGCTCCTGGCGGGCGATGTCGGTCACCACCTCTTCGGAGGTCGGCTGCATCGCGAAGTCGCGTTCATGGCGGTCCTTCAGGCGCAGCATCTCCGGGCCCATCTTGTCCCAGCGGCCCGTCTCCTGCCAAAGCTCGGCCGGCTGCACCAGCGGCATCACCAGTTCGACCGCGCCGGCGCGGTTCATTTCCTCGCGAATGATGTTCTCGACCTTGCGGATCACCCGCAGGCCCATCGGCATGTAGTTGTAGATCCCGGCAGAGAGCTTGCGGATCAGGCCCGCCCGCATCATCAGTTTGTGGCTGACGATTTCTGCGTCGGCGGGGGCTTCCTTGAGGGTCGTGATGAAGAACTGGCGTGCGCGCATGTCGAATCGCTAAATCGGGGCAAACCGCCATTTTAGCTCAGGGGGCGTCGCTTTCCTTCGTTTGCCGCATGTGGAAGAATTCGTGGCAATTCAGCTAATTTTCAGGTGGTTCTCATGCTCGACCGGGACGGTTATCGCCCCAACGTCGGCATCATCCTGGTCAACGCGCGAAACGAGGTCTTCTGGGGTAAACGTATCCGTGAGCATTCTTGGCAGTTCCCGCAAGGCGGTATCAAGCATGGGGAATCGCCCGAGCAGGCTATGTTCCGCGAGCTCTTCGAAGAGGTGGGCTTGCGGCCGGAGCACGTGAAGATTCTTGGTCGCACGCGCAGTTGGCTGCGGTACGACGTCCCACGCCACTGGGTGAAAAGAGAGTGGCGTAATACCTATCGTGGACAGAAGCAGATCTGGTTCCTGTTGCGGCTGCTTGGCCGCGATTCGGATGTCTCTCTGCGGGCAACCGAGAAGCCGGAGTTCGACGCGTGGCGTTGGGCGGGCTATTGGGTGCCGCTGGAAGCGGTGATCGAGTTCAAGCGGCAGGTCTATCGACTGGCGCTGAATGAACTCTCCGGTGTGTTGTTCCGTGGCGTACATGCGCCCGAACGGCCGCCGGCCTACGCATTGAGTGAGGCGCATCCGAGCAATCATGATTGACGGCCTGATCATCGAATTCGATCGCGCGCTGCGCACGATCTTCGCGCCCGCACGCAGCGTGCGGCCGACCCCGGGTGCTGATCAGCCCGAGGCGGACTTGTCCGAGTCGGAGCGGGCGCATGTTGCCGGGCTCATGCGTGTCAATCACGTCGGTGAAATCTGTGCGCAGGCGCTGTATCAAGGGCAGGCGCTAACGTCCAGCGACCCGTCGGTCACCGAAGCGCTTCGCCACGCGGCGGACGAGGAAACTGAGCATTTGGCCTGGACGGAGCAACGTATCGGCGAGATGGGTGGGCGCAAGAGCTTGCTCAACCCGCTCTGGTACGCCGGTGCGCTGTCGATTGGCGTGGTGGCCGGCAAGTTCGGCGATCGCTGGAATCTCGGCTTCCTCGCGGAGACCGAACGGCAGGTCGAGGCCCATCTGTCCGGTCATATGGATCGCGTGCCGCACCAGGATGGCCGATCGCTCGCGATCCTTGATCAGATGCGCAAGGATGAAGCCGGCCATGCAGATACCGCTGTCGCGCTGGGCGCTGCGGAATTGCCCGCACCGGCTCGACTCGCGATGAAACTCGCTTCAAAGGTGATGACCACGGTGGCCTACCGGGTCTGAATCGTTTGGCTATGGCCACATGCGAGTAAAACAGAAACGGCGGCCGATGGCCGCCGTTGTCTTAGGCAGGCAGCGCTCAGTCTTCAACGACCTCGAAGTCGTGCGTAACTTCAGCCGTCTTGCCCAGCATGATGGAGGCCGAGCAGTACTTTTCGGCTGACAGGCTGACGGCGCGCTCGACCGCTTCCCGTTTGAGCGCCTTGCCGCGCACGATGAAGTGGTAATGAATGCGCGTGAATACTTTCGGGTCGGTCTCGGCGCGTTCGGCCTTCAACTGGGCCTCGCAGCCGGTGACAGCGTGCCGGCCCCGCTTGAGGATCGTCACGACGTCAAAGGCGGAACAGCCACCCGCGCCCGCGAGCAACAATTCCATCGGGCGAGGAGCGCGGTTCTTCCCTCCTGCATCGGCGGCGCCTTCCATGGTCACAAAATGGCCGCTTCCGGTGCTGGCAAGAAACGTCGCGTCATCAACCCACTTCACGCTGCATTCCATACTTCATCCTCTTTTGGTCTGGGGCTCAGGCTACGAGCAGGGGAGGGGCGATTCTACCGCTTGATCAAAAATGCTGCGCCGCATCATTGTTCGGCGCGAGCGGCCCGTGCCGTCAACTGAACGACAAGTCAGTCACTAAAATAGTTCATTAAAAATCATTGGCTTGGCGATGCATAAGGTGGGCTTATTTCGACATAAAGAGGTTCGTTCGGCGAGGGGGTTCGGAACCTTGCAATGCACAAGCCCGGCGCCCATAATCCAAACCGTAGTGATTGATTCGGTGCCGCAACAGCGAGCCGAAGCAATCCCGGGTTTGTCTCCTCCACCCTCCTCCTTTGGTGTGGACTTGGCGCAGCTCTTCGGGCTGCGTTTTTTTTTGTGTTTTTCGATCAGTGTTTGACTTTGGAAGAAGTTGGCGAGTAGAATTGCCGGCTTTCCGCATTTGGGCCTGGAACGGGTCCTAGAAGAAATCAAGGGACATTCTCATGAGGACGTTTTCTGCCAAGCCGCACGAAGTTAAGCGTGATTGGTACGTGGTGGACGCGACCGACAAGGTTCTGGGCCGTCTTGCCTCCGAAATCGCGCGTCGCCTTCGCGGCAAGCACAAGCCCGAGTACACGCCGCACGTCGATACCGGCGACTTCATTGTCGTCGTCAATGTCGAAAAGCTGCGTGTGACTGGTACCAAGTCGCTGGACAAGAAGTACTACCGTCACTCGGGTTACCCGGGCGGCATTTACGAAACCAACTTCCAGAAGCTGCAAGACCGCTTCCCGGATCGCGTTCTGACCAAGGCCGTCAAGGGTATGCTCCCGAAGGGTCCGCTGGGCTACGCGATGCTGAAGAAGCTGAAGTGCTACGCCGGTGACACGCACCCGCACAGCGCCCAGCAGCCGAAGGCCCTCGAAATTTAACGGAGCCGAGTAATGGCGATCGCGAATCCTTACAAGTACGGCACGGGCCGCCGCAAAACTGCTGTGGCACGCGTTTTCATCAAGCCGGGCAACGGCAACATCGTTGTTAACGGCAAACCGGTCGACGTGTTCTTCTCTCGCGAGACGGGCCGCATGATCGTGCGTCAGCCGCTGGAAGTTACCGAGACCGTTGGCAAGTTCGACATCCTGGTGAACGTCGACGGTGGTGGCGAGTCGGGTCAAGCCGGTGCGGTGCGTCATGGCATCACCCGCGCGCTGATCGATTACGACGAGACGCTGAAGCCCGCGCTGAAGAAGGCAGGTTTCGTGACGCGCGATGCGCGTGAAGTCGAGCGTAAGAAGGTCGGTCTGCACGGCGCACGTCGTCGCAAGCAGTTCTCGAAGCGCTGATCGCCGTTTCAGTTGCTCAGTCAAAAAGCCCGCGAAAGCGGGCTTTTTGTTTTTTACGCCAATCGAACGCGGGGTTTGGCGGTTTCGTCGTTTTGAAACATTTGCTGACTAAGCTTCTCCTGTTGCGTGTCACACACAAACGTGGCGCGCGCGTCACTTGAAACTGAGGAGAAGCAGTGAAACATCAGCAGAAGATTGCACTTGCCGCCGTTGCCCTGATCAGCGGTAGTGCTATGGCCGTCGATAGCAGCGTGACCGTGTACGGCCTCGTCGATATGGGCTATGCCTATCGCACTGACAACTACGATGCGAGCAAATCGGGTCGCAACGGCATCGATAGCGGCATCGCGAGCGGTTCCCGCCTCGGTTTTCGTGGCGTTGAAGAAATCTCGCCGGGTCTCAAGGGCAAGTTCGTGATCGAAGCCGGTATCAACGCGGACCAAGGGTCGGCCGCGCAGGGTGGCGCTGCTTGGGGCCGCCAGAGCTGGCTGGGTCTGGATGCAGGCGTTGTCGAGGCCCGTCTGGGCCGCCAGTACTCGCCGGAATACCTGATCTACGGTGACATCGATCCGTTCTCGCATGGTCAGGTTGCCAAGGCGAGCAACATCTTCCAGCACGTGAAGACGTACGACCGCATCAACAATGCGTTCTACCTCACGACGCCGTACTTTGGTGACGTCTTCTCGGTGGATGCGATCTACTCGTTCAACCGTGGTGGTGACGAGGCCGTTGCCAACGCGGGCGACAAGCGTTTCTACGCGATTGCGCCGAAACTCCAGTTCGGCAAGATGTTCAAGGTTGTCGCCAACTACAGCCACGACTACGACAAGGCCAAGTACACCACCGATACCGTGGTTGAACTCGGTGCGATCGTTGACTTCGGGGTGGCAAAGATCTCGGGCGCTTACGCCCAGCCGAAGCTCGAAAGCACGCCGGTCGGCGCTGCGAAAGAACCGAAGAAGTACAACCGCTACCTGCTGGGCGCGACCGTTCCGTTTGGTAACTTCTCGCTGCTCGCGTCCTATGCGTACTCCAAGGACAAGAACGATCTTGACGAGAAGGCCACGCAGATCGGCATTGGCGGCACCTACGCATTCTCCAAGCGTACCGACATGTATCTCGGCTTCGCGCGTATCGACGCGGATGACAAGATTGCCGTGAAGTACGGTGTGTCCGACGGCTCCAACACCTTCAACGACTACCGTAGCGGTTTCAACCTGGGCGTCCGCCACAAGTTCTAAGCATCAGGTGCTCGAGTCCCTTTACAGAGGCGCCGCTGGCGCCTCTTTTTTTTGCACCCAGAAAATGAAAACGGCACCGAGCGGTGCCGTTTTCATGAGTTTGATTAAAGGTCAGCCCAAGCGTCCCAGTTGCTCTCTGAGCTTCTCAAGCGTTGCTCCAAAATCGGCAAGCCGTTTCTTCTCCTGCTCGACCACCGCTGCTGGCGCGCGGGCGACGAAGCTTTCGTTGGCCAGCTTGGCGTTCGCCTTCACCACTTCGCCCTCAATGCGAGTGATTTCCTTCGTGATCCGCTCGCGTTCCGCTGCGATGTCGATCTCGATCTTCAGCATCAGGCGGAAGTCGCCGACGATCTGCACCGGGGCGGGCGAGGGTGGCAGGGCATCGCCCGCTGCCGCCACACTCTCAAGCTTGCCGAGCGCGGTCAGGTAAGGCGCGAAGGCCTCGACGTCGGCCACCGGGCCGGCGACGATCAGCGGCACCTTCTGCGCGGGCGACAGGCTCATCTCGCCACGCAGGCTGCGCACCGCGCTGACCAGCGCCTTGAGCTGCTCGATGCGGGCCTCGGCCTTGGCGTCGATGCGCTCGAGATTGGCGCGCGGGTAGGCGACCAGGCACAGGCTCTCGGCGTCCTTCTTGCCGGCGAGCGGGGCCACGGTCTGCCACAGCTCTTCGGTGATGAAGGGGATCACCGGGTGCGCCAGGCGCAGGATGGTCTCCAGCACGCGGAGCAGGGTGCGGCGCGTGGCGCGCTGCTGCGCCTCGTTGCCGGTGTTGATCTGCACCTTGGCGAGTTCGAGGTACCAGTCGCAGTACTCGTCCCACACGAGCGTGTAGATCTCGCTCGAGAGCAGGTCGAGGCGGAAGTCGGCGAAGTGCTGCGCGACTGCGGCCTCGGCGCGCTGCAGGCGCGAGACGATCCAGCGGTCGGCATCCGAAAATGCGAGGTAGCTGCCATCGCACTCGCTCGGCGCGTGCTCGTTCAGGCCGCAGTCCTTGCCCTCGGTGTTCATCAGCACGAAGCGCGTGGCGTTCCACAGCTTGTTGCAGAAGTTGCGGTAGCCCTCGCAGCGCTGCATGTCGAACTTGATGTCGCGGCCCAGTGTGGCGAGGCTGGCGAAGGTGAAGCGCAGCGCGTCGGTACCGAAGGCGGGGATGCCCTCCGGGTATTCCTTGCGCGTCTTCTTCTCGATCTGCGCGGCCTGTTTCGGATTCATCAGCCCGGTAGTGCGCTTGGCGACGAGGTCGTCGAGCTTGATGCCGTCGATCAGGTCGATCGGATCGAGCACGTTGCCCTTGGACTTGCTCATCTTCTGGCCTTCGGCGTCGCGCACCAGACCATGCACGTACACGGTCTTGAACGGGATCTTCCCGGTGATGTGCTTGGTC
This sequence comes from Niveibacterium sp. COAC-50, assembly GCF_013184235.1. Taxonomy (NCBI): domain Bacteria; kingdom Pseudomonadati; phylum Pseudomonadota; class Betaproteobacteria; order Rhodocyclales; family Rhodocyclaceae; genus Niveibacterium; species Niveibacterium sp. COAC-50. The sequence goes on along the minus strand of NZ_JABCJM010000006.1, from coordinate 36,257 downwards.
ATCATGACCATGCGCGCCACCCAGAAGAAGATGATGTCGAAGCCGGTAACCAGTACCGACGAGGGCAGGTAGAGGTCCAGCGCGTCGTTGGACTGGCCTGGCCACTCGGGCGTCCAGTCCAGGGTGCTGAAGGGCCACAGGGCGGACGAGTACCAGGTGTCGAGCACGTCGTCGTCACGCCTCAGGGCACCGGTGTAGCCCTCGGCCGCAGCGACGGCTTTGGCTTCTGCTTCGTCGTGGGCGACGAAGACGCGGCCGTCGTCGGCATACCACGCCGGGATCTGGTGGCCCCACCACAGCTGGCGGGAGATGCACCAGTCCTGGATGTTGTTGAGCCACTGGTTGTAGGTGTTCACCCAGTTCTCGGGCGCGAACTTGATCTCGCCCGAGGCTACGCATTCAAGCGCCTTGCCAGCGATGCTCTTGCCATCCGGGCCGGCCTTGCTCATCGCGACAAACCACTGGTCGGTGAGCATCGGCTCGATCACGACGCCGGTGCGGTCGCCGCGCGGCACCATTAGCTTGTGCGGCTTGACTTCGCCCAGCAGGCCCAGCGCCTCGAAGCCGGCGACGACCTGCTTGCGCGCCTCGAAGCGGTCCAGCCCGGCCAGGTGCGCCGGCAGCGGCGTGCTGCCACTGATCTTGCCGCCGGTGACGACGGTGCCCTCGGCGGGCACGGCGCCTTCGAGCGTCAGCACGATGATCATCGGCAGGTTGTGGCGCAGGCCGACTTGGTAGTCGTTCTGGTCGTGCGCGGGCGTGACCTTGACGACGCCAGTGCCGAATTCGCGGTCCACATACTCGTCGGCAATGATCGGCACTTCGCGGCCGACCAGCGGCAGCGTGACCGTTTTGCCGATCAGGTGGGCGTAGCGCTCATCTTCCGGGTGCACCATCACGGCGGTGTCGCCGAGCATGGTTTCCGGGCGCGTGGTGGCCACGGTCAGCGAACCGCTGCCGTCGGTGAGCGGGTACTGCAGGTGCCACAGGAAGCCGTCTTCCTCTTCGGATACGACTTCCAGGTCCGACACTGCGGTGTGCAGCTTCGGGTCCCAGTTCACCAGGCGCTTGCCGCGGTAGATCAGGCCCTCACGGTAGAGGCGCACGAAGGTCTCGGTGACGATCTTGGAGAGGCCTGCGTCCATCGTGAAGCGCTCGCGGCTCCAGTCCGGCGAGGTGCCGAGGCGGCGCATCTGTTGGGTGATGGTGTTGCCGGAGAACTCCTTCCACTCCCACACCTTCTCGAGGAACTTCTCGCGACCCAGATCGTGGCGCGACACGCCCTGTGCATCGAGCTGGCGCTCGACGACGATCTGCGTGGCGATGCCGGCGTGGTCGGTGCCTGGCTGCCACAGTGTGTTGTGGCCCAGCATGCGGTGGTAGCGGGTGAGCGCATCCATCACCGTCTGGTTGAAGCCGTGGCCCATGTGCAGCGTGCCCGTCACGTTGGGCGGCGGCAGCAGGATGCAGAAGGCGTCGGGGTTGGACTTGTCCAGACCGGCCTTGAAGTAGCCCGACTGTTCCCAGTTTGCGTACCAGCGCCGTTCGATCTCGGCGGGCTCGAAGCTCTTTGCGAGTTCCATTATTTTCGTCTGGAAAATCAAAACCTTGGATTATAGCGAATGGACGGCCACCCCCGCCGCCGATGCGGTGCAGGGTGACGACCGTCCGCGGGGGTCAGTCTTGTTTGGGCGTGTTCAGCGTTGCGTCGAGCAACTCGGATAACTTGTGCGACAGATCCGGTACCAGCGTTGCCCGCATATGTGCCAGCGTCTTGATGCGCAGTCGTTCAACCATGCCGTCGACTTCGGCCGCGACGATCTGGGGCAATTCGTTGCTGATCCAGCTCTCGAGTGTCTGCGCGATGTGTGCGTCAAACTCAATCAGCTGCTCCGCTATTCGCATCTGCGCGGCCTGCGCCTGAACCGAGGCCTCTTCTCGCGCTGCTTTGGCGGCGGCTTCGGCGGCGGCTGCAATGATTGCGGGGTCGGGTTCGACGACCACCGGGGCGGAATCTGCGGGGGGCTCGGTGACGGGTTCCGTCGCGGCTGGGGCTGCGGCTTCGGCAACCTCATCGTCAAGCGCAATCTCGTCCGCGATGTCCTCAAGGACCGGAAGGTCCTCGCCGAGCACATCCGTCAAGACTGGCAGATCGTCGGCCAGCGGCAGGGTACTGGAGCGATGCCGATGAATCAGCGCATCGGCTTTCACCAGCAGTGTGTCCGACGCGTCCAGGTCATCGTTCGGAGTGATAGGCGTCATGAGCGCTCGCGTGCGGAAAGGTCGTTTGCTTCGGGTTCAAGTCCGCGCTCACGATAAAAGGCCCAGCGCGCGCGTGCGGGGGCACGGTCGGCGGGGTCCGATGTCACGATCTCGATGACCTGCGTAAATCGCTCGAAAGCGGGCGGAGCATCGTTGCCGAGGTTGATCAGCACATCCAGGTGCTGCGGATCTTCCAGATGGGTATCAATCAACACCGGTGTCTCGGCCGCGAGCGGTGAAGTGCTCATCACATGCGGCACGAACGCGAGCGGCTGAAACGTCCAGAGCAGCGCGTCGAAGCGGGTCGCCTGACCCGCTTCGGGCGCAAACACGGTGACCTTGCGTCCGTGCCGGTACGCGGCGGCCGTCAGGCGACAGGCCGCCGAGAGCTTGTCCGGCGCGTTGTGGAAGAAACGGACTTCGGTCACTGTGCGGGCGATCTCATCAGGCGCCGGCGCGCTTGATCAGGAACTGCGTCAGCAGCGGCACCGGGCGGCCAGTGGAGCCCTTGTCGGCACCGGACTTCCATGCAGTACCGGCGATGTCGAGGTGTGCCCACTTATAGGCCTTCGTGAAGCGCGACAGGAAGCATGCCGCGGTGATGGTGCCGCCGGCGCGGCCGCCAATGTTTGCCATGTCCGCAAAGTTGCTCTTCAGCTGCTCCTGATACTCGTCGAACAGCGGCAACTGCCAAGCGCGGTCGCCCGCTGCAACGCCCACGTCCAGCAGTTCGCGCGCGAGTTCGTCGTCGTTGGCCAGCAGGCCGGTCGTGTGGTTGCCCAGGGCAATTACGCAGGCGCCGGTCAGTGTGGCGATGTCGATCACGCACTCAGGCTCGAAACGCTCGGCGTAGGTCAGCGCGTCGCACAGGATCAGGCGGCCTTCGGCATCGGTGTTGAGGATCTCGATCGTCTGGCCTGACATCGAAGTGACCACATCGCCCGGCTTCACCGCTGAGCCGCCCGGCATGTTCTCGGTGCTCGGGATCAGGCCGACCACGTTGATCGGCAGTTCGAGTTCGGCCAGCGCACGGAAGGTACCCAGAACCGATGCGCCGCCGCACATGTCGTATTTCATTTCGTCCATGCCTTCGCCCGGCTTGAGCGAAATACCGCCGGAATCGAAGGTCAGGCCCTTGCCGACCAGCACGATCGGCTTGGCCTTCTTGCTCTTGGCACCGTGGTACTGCATCACGATGAAGCGAGCCGGTTCGTGCGAGCCCTTGGTGACCGACAGGAAGGAGCCCATACCGAGCTTTTCGATGCCGGCATTGTCGAAGGTCTCGACCTTGATGGACTTGAATTCCTTCGCGAGCTTCTTCGCCGTGTCGGCAAGGTGTGTGGGGGTGCAGACGTTGCCGGGCAGATTGCCCAAGTCGCGCGCCAGCGCCATGCCGGCTGCGATTGCGCTGCCCTGGGCTGCGCCGCGCGTGGTTTCAGCGCTCGGCTTTGCCGCGAAGGCGAGGGTGATCTTGCTGGCGCCGCGCTTGTCGTCATCCTTCTTGGCGCGCGGCGCGTCGTATTTGTAGGCGGTGTCGCGAAGAATCTGCGTCGCTTGAGCCGCAAGCCACTTGGCGTCGCGCCCCTTGAGTTCCACGTCAGCAAGCGTGACGACGGCGTCGCCGGCTTTCAGGCTTGCAAGGGCCTTGGCGGCGGCAGTCAGCGCGCTGCGATAGGCTTTTTCGTTGAATTCGTCTTCCTTGCCGTAGCTCACCAGCAGTACGCGTTCTGCCAGGACTCCGGGCAGGTGATGCAGCATCAGCGTTGCACCCGCTTTGGCGTCGAGATCGCCGCGAGCGATGAGTTTGGCTAGGGCCCCGGCACTGGCTTCGTCGAGTCGTGTGGCGATGGTGCCGAGGGTCTTCCCGGCGAATACACCGACCACGAGGCACGCGCATTTCTGCTTTTCCGGGGTTACGGATTTCGTGCTAAATTCCATCAATTGCTCCTGGCAATGGACGCTTGCGCGCAGAGCGGACGATTATCCCGTGTCCCTCCAGCGCCGTCAAAACCGCACCGGCGCTTACTCGAATGGTCTTTCAGCGCGCAGCCATGCGCGAATTCGCCGCCAATGCGGTGGCGATTTTCGTTGCACTGTTTTTCATCCTGCTCACCGTGATCCTGATCCGCCTGCTCAGCCAGGCTGCAGGCGGTCGGCTGCCGCCTGACGCGGTGCTGTCGTTGATCGGCTTCACCGCGCTCAATCACCTGGGCACCTTGCTTTCGCTAACGCTCTTCATCTCGGTGCTGATGTCGCTGACGCGTGTCTATCGCGACTCCGAGATGGTGGTCTGGTTTGCGAGTGGTGTGCCGCTGTCGGCCTGGATCAGTCCGGTTCTCAAGTTCTCGCTGCCAATCGTCGCAGTCATTGCGGTGCTTTCCGGCTACCTGTCGCCGTGGGCGCAGGGGCGGGCGCAGGAGTATCGCAAGCAGCTTGAAGCGCGCGACGACGTATCGAGCGTGTCTCCGGGAACGTTCCGCGAGGACACTGGTGGCCGGCGCGTGTTCTTCGTCGAATCGGTGGCGGAGAACGATGCCGAGGTGAAGAACGTATTCGTGTCGATGCCCCTGGCGGATCGCCTGCGGATCATCGTGGCTTCGCACGGGTCGGTTGAGGTTCAGCCGAATGGTGATCGTTTCGCGGTGTTGAAGGATGGCCGTCGCTACGACGGGCGGCCCGGAACGCCAGAATTCAGCGTTACGCGTTTCGATACCTACGCAATTCGGATCGAGGCGAAAGAGGTCGGCGTTCTCGAGATCACTCCGCGCATCACGCCAACCCCGCAGTTGATTGCGGTGCCGACACCGCAGAATCGCGGTGAACTGTCGTGGCGGCTTGGTTTGCCGCTCGCTGCGTTGGTTCTGACGTTGATCGCCGTGCCGCTCTCGTTCGTGAATCCGCGTGCGGGGCGGGCGGTCAACCTGCTCTTCGCGGTCTTCGTGTTTTCCACCTACATCAGTCTGTTGCAGGTCATGCAGGCATGGATCGGGCAGGGCAAGATCGGCTTCGGTGCGGGCCTCGCGGCCCTGCATGTGCCGATGGCTGTGCTGCTGATCGGCATGTTCGCGCACCGCATGCAGTTGCTGTCGCGCCTGTTCCGCCGATGAAAACCATCCGCCGTTACCTGAGTCTTGAGATCATCGCGGCGTCAGCGCTGGTGATGATCGCCTTTCTGGCGCTGTTCGGCTTCTTCGACCTCGTTGAAGAGCTCGATAAAGTCGGCAAGGCGGGATACCGCCTCAAGCACGCATTGATCTTTGTCGCGCTCTCGCTCCCCAGCCGTGCTTACGAGATCTTCCCGATTGCCGCGCTGATCGGCACGCTGTTCGCCCTGACCCAATTGGCGCGCAACTCCGAGATCACCGCCATGCGGGCGGCGGGTCTCTCTACGCGGCGCGCGGTGATCGTGATCGCCCAGATCGGATTGCTGTTTGCGGCCATGACCTTTGTGCTGGGCGAATTTGTTGCGCCGCCGCTCGAGCGCGTGGCGCAGAAGTGGCGCCTGCGCAGCACCAACTCGACCTTGCCACAGGAATTGAAGTCCGGCTTCTGGGTGCGTGACGGACGCCTGTTCGTCAATGCGCAGCGCGTTCAGCCGGACAAGGGCCTGGAGGGGGTGCGGATCTACGAGTTCGACAAGGATCTGCGCTTGGTGTCGCTGTCCGAAGCGGTTCGCGGCGAATACAAGCCGCGTGAGGGCTGGCGGCTGACGGATGTAAAGCGGACGCAGTTTCTCGCCGATCGAACGGTGCTTGAACGCTTGCCATCGATGCAATGGCAATCAGAGCTGACACCTGAACTGGTCAGCGTGGTCATGGTGACGCCGGAGCGAATGGCGTTGAAGACGCTGATCCCGTACGTGCAGCACTTGAAGGACAACAACCAGAAGACCGGCCGGCACGAAGTGGCGGTCTGGAAAAAGCTCGTTTATCCGTTCGCGTCCATCGTCATGATGTGTCTTGCGCTGCCGTTCGCTTTTATCCATCACCGCAGCGGGGCGGTGGGCGCGAAGGTGCTGCTTGGCGTGGTGATTGGCATGACCTTCCACCTGCTCAATGGGTTGTTCACCAACCTCGGCGTGATCAATGGCTGGCCGCCCGCGGTCAGCGCCCTCGCGCCGAGCGTCCTGTTCCTGCTCGCGACAGCAGGAATGCTCTGGTGGGTCGAGCGCCGCTGAGGCGGCGCTGTCTTGTTCGCCTATTCGCCGGGCCGGCCCGGCAGCAGTACGACGCAGGTGCCGGCGAAGCGGTCGTGGAGAAACTGGCCGTCGCGGTCAAAGAGACTCCAGATCAGCCCCGCGCCGAAGAACAACAACGACGGCCATGACAGCACGTAGCGCATGAGCCGCTGCGAGGCGTTCGGCAGTTTCCCGCTCTGCGCATCAACAATCTGCAGCCGCCACGTCTGCATGGCCAGGGTCTGCCCGTTCCGTCCCCACAGCACATAGAAGTACAAGCCGAGCACGCCGAAGACATGCATCAGGCTGACCCAACCAGGGGGCAGGGTCTTGGTCATCATGCCAAGAATCATCTGCGGTAATAGGAACGCGAACGCCAGCACGCCGAGCAGGAGCAGGGCTTCATAGAGCATGCAGGCAAGGCGTCGGCGCAGGCCGGCCAGTTCGGCGACGAGGCGTTTTTCGGTCACGGCGATCTTTGAGGAATGCCGCCGCCACAGGTGGCGGCGTGCGGTGGTTAATAGCGGGGGTAGAGCGCCTCGGGCAGTACCGGAGCGGGCTCAGGGGGCGGTTCGGCCGGTGGCGGCGGTGGCGGACGAAGCTCACTGCGGTATGGCCGCAGGTAGGGCGGAATCAACCACTCCTGCGGAATCGCGCCGCCGATGCTGGGCTTGGTGCGGGTGGCACGCGAGCGCAGTTTGTCCTTCTCTTCATCCGGCAGATTCTTGTAAGCATCCCATTGCTGCCGCAGGGCGGGGCGTTGGTCGCTTGGCAGCTTCTGAAGGCGCTTGTACTGATCGCGCGCCTTCTTCCGCTCTTCCGGCGTCAGTTGGGCCCAGGATTCCATCCGGCGCGTGATGCGATCACGCTCGTTGGGCGTCATTTCAGGAAAACGCGCAGCGATCCCGATCCATTTGTTGCGACGCGTTGGTCCCATCGCGGACCATTCTTTTTCCAGCGGCGCAAGAATCGCGCGTTGTTCCGGCGTCAGCGCGGCCCAATCCGGCGCTGGCGTCGCCGCACCCGCGAAGGGCGCTACGAGTAGCGCCAGGACAATCAGCCAGGCCCTCAGCTGGCCGAGTCGTCCGGCTTGAGCCATCGGTCAAATCCATGATCAAGATAGGCGTCGATCGGAAGGTCGTCCGAAAGCAGGGCGCTGTCGACCTCTTCGAGTTCCGAGCTCATGACACTGTCGCGAAGCGTATCCGCGGCGACCAGCATCAGAATCGCGGTGAGCGTTACCATCGCGAGGCGGCTGTGGGTATTCCACAGATCCGTCACGGTTCTGCTGACGCCAGCAAGGCTCAGCCCGCTGGTGCGGGCGCGTTGATGCTCCAGTGCGGCACGGCGAGCGAGTTGAAGGCGTGTTTCAACCTGCGGGCCAAGGCCGCTGAGGCTACGGTCAAGCGTCGCAACGATCCGCTTGGCGATAATGTCTTCTGTGTTCATGGCTCGATCCCCCGGGCACGCAATGCGGCCGCCAGCGTGTGCGTTGCCCTCGAGCAGTGTGTCTTGACACTTCCCTCGGTGCAGCCCATCGCCGCGGCCGTCTCGGCTATATCCATTTCCTCCCAGTAACGCATGAGGAAGGCTTCCCGTTGACGTGGTGGCAATTTCGCAATTTCCTGTTCAATCACGCCGAGCGTCTGCCGCTGCTCTTCCTGCAGGTGCGGCGCCTTGAATGCCGCAATGTCAGACTCGGCGCCCAGTGTTTCCAGCGGGTCCCCGCCGTCTTCCTCGCTGTCTGGCGAGAACGCAGACAGCAGAGTGGTCCACAGGTTTCGAACCTTGCTGCGCCGGAAATGGTCGTTGATCCCGTTTTGCAGGATGCGCTGAAAGAGCGCGCCGAATTCCTCGGCCGGCCGATCGCCGTAGCGTTCGGCCAGTTTCATCATGGCGTCCTGCACAACGTCGAGTGCCGTGTCTTCATCCCGCAGCGCAAAAAAGGCCTGCTTGAAGGCCCGACGCTCAACGCTGGAGAGAAAGTCTGAAAGTTCGATCCGGGAAGCCAGGTGAAACCTCGTGTGGCCGTCGCCGCTTCATGGTGTGCTGCAGCGAGGATGCCTTGACCAATCCGTTGCACACCGTTGACAATGTACCTCCCCCTCCCTCCGGAGGGGCTTCTGTCTTTTTTGGGTGCTGCAATGGTTTTGACTGGTGCGGAGATTGTAATCAGGTGTCTGCAAGAGGAAAAGGTCGAGTATGTTTTCGGCTATCCCGGCGGCGCCGTGCTTTTCCTCTACGACGAACTGTCCAAGCAGGACAAAGTTCGTCACGTGCTGGTTCGCCATGAGCAGGCCGCCGTACACGCTGCGGATGGCTACGCACGCTCCACCGACAAGGTGGGCGTTGCGCTCGTAACTTCCGGCCCGGGCGTCACCAACGCCGTGACCGGTATCGCGACCGCGTATTGTGATTCGATTCCGATGGTGATCATCAGCGGGCAAGTCCCGACTGCCGCCATTGGTCAAGATGCTTTCCAGGAAGTCGACACCGTCGGGATCACCCGTCCGTGCGTCAAGCACAACTTCCTCGTCAAGGATGTCCGCGACATCGCTTCGACAATCAAGAAGGCCTTTTTCCTCGCCAAGACCGGACGTCCTGGCCCTGTGCTCGTCGACATTCCTAAGGATGTCTCCGCGCACAAGTGCGAGTACGAGTATCCGAAGTCTGTGACCTTGCGCTCCTACAACCCGATCGTGAAGGGTCACCAGGGGCAGATCCGCAAGGCGCTCGGTCTGTTGCTCGAAGCCAAGCGGCCGATGATCTACGCGGGTGGCGGCGTGATTCTGGCTGATGCGGCGGACAAGCTGACAAAGCTGACCCGACTGCTCGGTTTCCCGGTTACCAACACGCTGATGGGGCTCGGTGGCTACCCGGCCACTGATCGCCAGAACCTCGGCATGCTGGGCATGCACGGCACGATCGAAGCAAACATGGCGATGCATCACAGCGATGTGCTGCTCGCGATCGGCGCTCGTTTCGATGACCGCGTGATCGGCAATCCGGCGCACTTCCAGTCCGAGCCGCGCAAGATCATCCACGTCGACATCGATCCGTCGTCGATCTCAAAGCGCGTGAAGGTCGATGTGCCGATCGTTGGCAACCTCGCCGATGTGCTGGACGACATGATCAAGATGCTGGAGTCGTCCGGCGATCGCCCGAATCCGGCCCAGATCGAGCCGTGGTGGAAGCAGATCGAAGAGTGGCGTAGCCGCAATTCGCTCAGCTACAAGAACAGCACCGAGGTTATCAAGCCGCAGTTCGTCGTCGAGACGTTGTGGAAGATCACCAACGGCGACGCGTTCGTGACCTCGGATGTGGGCCAACACCAGATGTGGGCGGCCCAGTACTACAAGTTCGACAAGCCGCGTCGCTGGGTGAACTCGGGTGGTCTGGGCACGATGGGCTTTGGTCTGCCTGCAGCAATGGGCGTTCAGCTCGCGCACCCGGAAAAGCCGGTCGCCGTAATCACCGGCGAAGGTTCGATCCAGATGTGTATTCAGGAACTCTCGACCTGCAAACAGTATCGTTTGCCGATCAAGGTTCTGAGTTTGAACAACCGCTATCTGGGCATGGTTCGCCAATGGCAGCAGTTCTTCCACGGTAACCGGTATTCCGAGTCCTACATGGATTCGCTGCCTGATTTCGCCAAGCTTGCCGAGGCCTACGGGCATGTCGGCATCCGCGTCGAGAAGCCGGGCGATGTGGAAGGCGCCATCCGTGAGGCGTTCAGCCGTAAGAACGATCTGGTCTTCCTGGACTTCCAGGTGGATCCGACCGAAAACGTGTTCCCGATGGTTCAGGGCGGCAAGGGTCTCACCGAGATGATCCTGTCGTCCGAGGATCTGTAACACCCGCGCACCGTTAGAACGGGGTGCCGCTCAACCGCGGCGGCACCCGCCCAGCGCGCTTACCGGCATGCTGGGCGGCGGAAGGTCACCCGAGGGCTTTCCGTGGCCGTACTGCAGTGTGCTCACAAGCAGGCAACACTTATGAGACACGTCATTTCATTGCTGCTCGAAAACGAGGCTGGCGCGCTGTCGCGTGTGTCCGGGCTGTTTTCTGCGCGTGGCTACAACATCGAGTCGCTGACCGTAGCGCCGACCGAAGATCCTTCGCTTTCGCGAATGACGATCGTGACGTCGGGTTCGGATGACATCATCGAGCAGATCACCAAGCAGCTGAACAAGCTGATCGACGTGGTCAAGGTGGTCGATATTTCCGAAGCTGCGCATATCGAGCGCGAGCTCATGCTGGTCAAGGTGCGAGCGACGGGCAAGGATCGCGAAGAGATGAAGCGCATGGCGGAAATCTTCCGCGGCCGCATCATCGACGTGACCGATTCGAGCTACGTGATCGAGCTGACTGGTACGCAGGACAAGCTCAATTCCTTTGTCGGCGCGATTGATCGTGACCTGATTCTGGAAACAGTGCGCTCCGGCGTCTGCGGTATCGGCCGCGGCGACCGCGTGCTCAAGATCTGATTTGCCCCATTCACACGCTATTCAAGGAAATACCATGAAGGTTTACTACGACAAGGACGCCGACCTCTCGCTGATCAAGGGCAAGCAGGTCACCATCGTTGGCTACGGCTCGCAAGGCCACGCACACGCGCAGAACCTGCGCGATTCGGGCGTCAATGTGACGGTCGGTCTGCGCAAGAATGGTGCCTCGTGGGCCAAGGCTGCTGGCGCTGGGCTGAAGGTTGCCGAAGTGGCGGATGCGGTCAAGAGCGCGGATCTGGTCATGATCCTGCTGCCGGACGAGAACATCCCCGAGGTTTACAAGAACGACGTTGAGCCGAACATCAAGCAGGGCGCTACGCTGGCCTTCGCGCACGGCTTCAACGTGCACTACAACCAGGTCGTGCCGCGTGCTGATCTGGACGTGATCATGGTTGCGCCGAAGGGCCCGGGCCACACCGTGCGCTCCGAGTACCTGAAGGGTGGCGGCGTGCCGTCGCTGATCGCGGTGCATCAGGACAAGTCGGGCAAGGCGCGCGATATCGCCCTGTCCTACGCTGCAGCCAATGGCGGCACCAAGGGCGGTGTGATCGAGACCAACTTCCGCGAAGAGACCGAAACCGACCTCTTCGGCGAGCAGGCCGTGCTGTGCGGCGGCGCCGTTGAACTCGTGAAGATGGGCTTCGAGACCCTGGTCGAGGCTGGCTATGCGCCGGAGATGGCCTACTTCGAGTGCCTGCACGAGCTCAAGCTGATTGTCGACCTGATGTACGAAGGTGGCATCGCCAACATGAACTACTCGATCTCGAACAATGCCGAGTACGGCGAGTACGTGACCGGGCCGGAAGTCATCAACGCCCAGTCGCGTGAAGCGATGCGCAATGCGCTCAAGCGCATCCAGACCGGCGAATACGCGAAGATGTTCATCCTCGAAGGAAAGACGAACTACCCGTCGATGACAGCACGTCGTCGCCTCAACGCTGTGCACCCGATCGAAACCGTCGGTGGCCAGCTGCGCGACATGATGCCGTGGATCAAGGCGAACAAGCTGGTTGATCAGTCGAAGAACTGATTGATCTGAGGCTTGCGAGACGGCCACCTGCGGGTGGCCGTTTTCATTTTGGCGCACGAGCGCCGTGGATTGCAGTGGAAGCGCTCTGGTACCATCGGGCGCTTGTCCATTTGAGGGCAGCGAGTGTTTGCGGTGGCAGATTTGCCTGCAAGATGCTGCTGTTCCGACCGATCAGAATCCGCATGACCAAGTTGCGCCCACCCCGCCTGATGCCACGCGATACCCTGATTCGCCGCCGCGGCATCTACATCCTTCCCAATCTGTTTACGACCGGTGCGCTGTTCGCGGGTTTTTACGCCATCGTTCAGGCGATGAACGGGCGTTTCGAGAACGCGGCAGTCGCGATATTCGTGGCAATGGTGCTCGATGGGCTCGATGGTCGGGTTGCGCGCCTGACGCACACGCAGAGCGAGTTTGGCGCCGAATACGATTCTCTGTCCGACATGGTGTCGTTCGGCGTCGCGCCGTCGCTGGTGATGTACGAGTGGGCGCTGAAGGATTTGGGCAAACTGGGCTGGATTGCCGCGTTCGTCTATTGCGCGGGCGCGGCGCTCCGTCTGGCGCGCTTCAATACGAATATCGATGTCGTGGATAAGCGCTATTTTCAGGGGTTACCGTCGCCTGCCGCGGCGGCGCTGGTTGCCGGATTCGTCTGGATCATGATCGGTCATTCGATCGATTCAAGCGAAATCCGCTGGATCGCCTGCGTTGTGACCATCTTCGCGGGCCTGACGATGGTCAGCAACGTGAAGTTCTGGAGCGGCAAGGACATCAACCTTCGGCGCTCAGTCCCGTTTGCGGTGGTGCTCGCCATGGTCGGCGTCTTCCTGGCGATCTCAAGCTATCCGGAAGGCGTGCTTTTCGGCTTGTTCGTCGCGTATGCCTTGTCGGGCTATGTGATGGCGGCCTGGCGCTTGGTGCGCCGTAAGCCCCTAGCGGCAAAGTGATTTGAATGCGTGATCCGGCTGAGCGGCCGGCGACTGTTGGGCTGAGCTTGGCCCGGGAGAGGATGCAATGAAGGATCGTCTGGTTATTTTCGATACGACGCTGCGCGATGGCGAGCAGAGCCCCGGCGCGGCGATGACGCGTGATGAGAAGTTGCGTATCGCGCGTCAGCTTGAACGCCTCAAGGTGGACGTCATCGAGGCCGGCTTTGCTGCCGCGAGCCCGGGCGATGCCGAGGCGATTCGCGCCATTGCCGAGGTCATCAAGGACTCCACCGTCTGTTCGCTGGCGCGAGCCAACGAGCGCGACGTCCGAGCTGCCGGCGAGGCGATACGCCCGGCGGCGCGCGGCCGCATTCACACCTTCATTGCCACCAGCCCGATCCACATGGAAAAGAAGCTGCGCATGCAGCCCGACCAGGTGGTCGAAGCGGCTGTCGCGGCGGTGAAGCAGGCGCTCCAATACACGGACGATGTTGAATTCTCGGCCGAGGATGCTGTTCGCTCCGAGATGGACTTCCTGGTGCGTATTTTCGACGCCGTCATCAAAGCCGGCGCCAAGACGATCAACGTGCCCGATACGGTTGGTTACGCCGTCCCGGCCCTGTGGGGGGATCGTTTCCGATCCCTGATCGAGCGTGTGCCTGGCGCCGACAAAGTGATCTGGTCGACGCACTGCCACAACGATCTGGGTATGGCCGTCGCGAACTCGCTCGCCGCTGTTCAGGCCGGTGCGCGCCAGGTCGAGTGCACGATCAATGGTCTCGGCGAACGGGCCGGCAACGCCTCGCTCGAGGAGGTGGTGATGGCGGTGCGGACGCGCCCCGACGTGTTCGCGGTCGAGACGGGCATCGATGCGAGCCAGATCGTGGCGTGCTCCAAGCTGGTGTCGACGATTACCGGCTACCCGGTTCAGCCGAACAAGGCGATCGTCGGCGCGAACGCGTTCTCGCATGAGTCCGGCATCCATCAGGATGGCGTACTCAAGCATCGCGAAACCTACGAGATCATGCGGCCGGAGGATGTGGGCTGGACGACGAACCGACTGACGCTGGGCAAGCTCTCTGGGCGTAACGCCTTCCGCAAGCGGCTTGAGGAACTGGGCATCGTCATCGAATCGGAAGAGCAGCTGAATCATGCCTTCGCACGCTTCAAGGATCTTGCCGACAAGAAGAGCGAGATCTTCGACGAAGACTTGCAGGCCTTGATGTCTGACGAGGCGCAAGAGCTCGAACGGGAGCACTACAAGCTGGTGTCGGCGCGCTTCCATTCGGAGACTGGCGAAACGCCGACTGCGGCGCTTACCCTTGCGGTGGATGGGCAGGAAGTGAAGTCCGAATCCGAAGGTAGCGGGCCGGTCGATGCCGCGTTCCGGGCGATCGAGGCGGTTGCCAAGAGCGGCGCGACGCTGCAGCTCTACTCGGTCAATGCAATCACGACCGGTACCGATGCCCAGGGCGAAGTCACCGTTCGGTTGTCGCGCGAAAGCCGTGTGGTCAACGGCCAGGGGGCCGATACCGACATCATCATCGCCTCGGCGAAAGCCTATCTCAATGCACTGAACAAGCTGCAGGCCGGTTCTGAGAAGTTGAACCCGCAAGCCGAAACGGTGTGACTGACAATCGGGCGCCGTTGGCGCCCGATTGCTTAGAGGGTGCTGGCGCCTTTGCTCCGTGAAGGCGCGCTGTAGCGGGAGTACGCTGCGCAACTTGCGAACAGCGCCACTGACAGCGCGGTTTCGAGCGCGGCGAGCCAGACCGACAAGCCGCGATCGCTGCTTGCCCTCACCACGCCCTCGGTGAAATAGAGCCAGATCATCAGGGTCGTCCACTGGAACGTATAGCGACGGCCGTGAAGCATCCCGCGCAGCGGGAATAGCAGCGGCAGCACTTTCAGCACCAGCCATGAACCGCCTGGCCGCAGCGGAGCGAGCCAGAGCTCCCAGGCGACGCTAAGTGCGATCAGGCTGAGCAGCAGGGCGACACTGAACCATTGCAGGCGCCGGATGTTCATCGCGCGACTCCGGTGAGGCGCGCCGCGACATCCGCCAATCGACGTCCCTGTGCGAAAGCGAGGCGGCGCTCGGCGTCCGACAGACGCGCGTCGCCTTGTGGCCCCGAGACATGACTCGCGCCGTAGGGCGACCCACCGCTTTGCGTGCTGTGCAGATCACCTTCGGTGTAGGGAAGGCCCAGCACAAGTGCGCCATGGTGAAGCAGCGGAAGCATCATCGACAGCAAGGTGGTCTCCTGTCCGCCGTGCAACGTGCCGGTGGACGTGAATACGCAGGCGGGTTTGCCTGCAAGCGCGCCCGACAGCCATTGTGCGGACGTGCCATCGAGAAAATACTTCATCGGTGCGGCCATGTTGCCGAAGCGCGTCGGGCTACCCAGCGCGAGTCCGATGCAATCTTCAAGATCGGAATGCTCCGCGTAGGGCGGGCCGTTTTCCGGAATCGCAGCCCCAGGCGTTTCGATGTTGCTGCTGACCCGTGGTACGGTGCGCAGCCGGGCTGCGACAATGCCAGTGGAATCAATGCCGAGTGCGATCTGTTCGGCGATGGCGCGCACCGAGCCTCGATGGCTGTAGTAGAGAACCAGGATTTCTTTCATCGGAGATGGGTCGATAGAATGCGGGCGGATTATACGCAGGGCAGGGAGTGGGGCCGCTGGATGGAGGAAGTTCGCCGATTTCTCGAACTGCTGATTGAGCGCTTCAAGGAAGTGCGCGGCTCGTTGGTCGCAAGCAGTCTGACCTTTACGACGCTGTTGTCGCTGGTGCCTCTGGTTGCCGTGAGCTTTACGGTGATGGGGCAGTTGCCAATGTTTGCGCAGCTCGGCACCACCCTGAAAGTTTTCCTCCTCACCAACCTCCTGCCCGACAAGGCAGGAAAGGTGATTGCCACCTACGCGGTTCAGTTCTCGCAAAAGGCGAGCGATCTCACGCTTTTTGGCGGTGTCGCCCTGATCGCCACGGCCGTGTTGCTGTTGATGACGATCGACCGCTCGTTCAACGCAATCTGGCAGGTCAAGCGGCCGCGCCCGGTCTGGAATCGGATCGCCTTGTTCTGGCTTGCGATCACCTTCGGACCGGTCGTGTTGGCCGCGAGCATTGCTGCAACCACGTATGCGGTGACGGCGTCCCTTGGCGCGGTGGATGAGCCGGTCTGGCTACGCAGCATGGTGTTGCGCCTGATGCCGGTGCTGCTGTTTTCGGCGCTCTTCGCCTACCTGTTTTTCGCGATGCCGAACCGCCGGATCAATCCACGGCACGCGATCGTTGGCGGCGCGTTCGCGGGCGTCGGTATCGTGCTGTTGCAGCGCTTGCTTGGCATCTACTTCGCTCGGTTCCCGAGCTATACGCTGTTGTACGGCACGTTCTCGGCGATACCGATCTTCCTTGTGTGGCTTTACTCGACATGGCTGGTGATTCTGGTTGGTGCCATGGTTACGGCGGTGATTCCCGATTTTCTCGCGCGCCGCAGAGTGCTGCCGCCAACGGTTGCTGGCCGCTTCTACGCGAGCACACGGCTACTTGCTGCACTCGAGCAGGCGCAGCGGGCGGGCGTGCTGTCTACGCTCTCTGAGCTTGCTGCCGCGTCGCGACAGCGGATCGAAGAGACCGACGCGATGCTCGAATCGATGCGCGAAGCCGGTTGGGTCTGCGAGAGTGACGACGGTGGCTGGCTGCTGGTCGGAGCCGCCGGTACCGTCAGCCCAGGTCAGCTCTTCAGCCGCTTTGTGTTGTCCGCCGCCGATGTGGCGCGGCTCGCTAGTGGCGATCAGTCTGGTGCTGCGCAGTCGGCACAGCAGATGGCGGCCGCTCTTGCGCGTGCGCTTGATCGACCGAACACGGATCAGATTGGATAGGGGTCGATCTCGAACTGGAACAGTTCGATGTTGGCGGTCTGCATGTCAAGGCTGAGCAGCCGGCCCTGAGCAATGTAGATGCGGTCAAGGTCCGACACCAGCGCGAATCGCCGCGAGGTGTAAGTGCCGGTTGGGGCGAGGATGGCCGGATGGTGGCGCAGTGCGGGCATTGCCGGCAGTACCAGTGCTCGCACCATCTTGCTTGGACGCTCCCGCGCGCCGCGGAAGCCGACCGTCACCGGCGTAGCGCCCGTCGAGACGATCTGCAGGCCAAGCTCGATCTGCGACGGGTTCTCGCTGCGAATCCAGCGCACCACGCACACACTCCACGGCTGCTCATCGTCACGTCTTAGCGCCACGGCCGTGCCGGCTGCCAAGCCCGCTGCGACGCCTGCCACATGCATGATTGCAAAGCCACCCGGGCTTTCGTTGATGACCTGCCATTCCTGTACCGCGCCGTCACGCTGTGGCGTATCGCCGCGCATGATGTCCCAGATCGCCGGGATCCCGGTGCATGCCTGAACCGTGTACTGCGTCTTGCGGCGCGGCTGCTCGCGTTTGACGGGAATCGCCCATTCGCTGCGCAGTCGCTGCAGCAGTGACAGGGGTTGCACCCCCACTGCGACGCGGGGCAGGTTCAGTTCAAACGGTTGTTGGCCCGCCTCCAAGCGTGCGAGGTGTTCGGCCGCCCGCTTTGCGAGTGCGGTCGGCGACGCAAAAACCAACTGCTGCCCCGCAGGCGGTGCGCGACGAACCACAGCCTGGGGCCCGTCGTCGCTCACTGCTGCAATCCAATACCAACCGTTGTCGGGGGCCGCAGGTGCTTTGAGTTCGAGCTGCAGCAGCGTTGCCACCCGATTCAGGTACTCGCAGATCCAGCCGATCTCCGCTTGCGAGAAGCGTTCGAGTTGCAGCGTTCCGAGCGAGACCAGTCGTTTGAACGCAAATTGCGCACTTTCGCCACTGGCGTCGGTCGGCACAGGTTCGTCGCCGGCGGCCGATATCAGCGAAACCGACAGCGGCCAGAGCTCTGCGACATGCATGCCACCGGAGAGCCCGGCAATTTCCCATGCCTCGCTCAGCATACGCAGGCCTCGCGCGGCCAGCGTTTCAATCAGCCGCGGTTGCGGCCGAATCGCGCCACTGCGAACGTGACCGGCCACCTGCAGGAATCCGCCGGCGATTGCGCACATCGCCTCGACCACTTGGCGGGCGGTGGTGTGCAAATTGCGATCCAGCGGTAGCCCGGCTTCACATAGCCGAGGTTTGAGCTCACTTCCTGCTCGCAGCGCGCGACCGTAAAACAACTCGATGCAGCGATGAAACTGCGTCGGCGCTACGCCAGGCGTCGCCAGCTGGTCAAGCTGCCGGCGAATCTGCACCGCCTCGTCGGCCAGATCCGCAGACGGTTGCGTGGCGAGCCAGTCCAGGATCGCTGAGGTGCTACCGGATTCGGCGGTGGTCGAGGTCATTGCGGGGCGGTCAGGTTAAGTCCCGCTATTCTATTAGCGAATCCTGAAAGTTCGTCGACCCTTGTGTGGGTCGCAGAGCTGCCGCGGTCGGCTGGAAGCTCCACGTACGGCTGTCCTTGCAGAGTTTGCGTGGATCTGGTATTTTGGCGAGCTTTTCTGCACACCGCATACAGGATTTCGACATGGTTGTGATTCGCCTTGCCCGGGGCGGCGCCAAGAAGCGCCCGTTCTTCAATATCGTTGCAACCGACTCGCGTAGCCGTCGTGACGGCCGCTTCATCGAGCGCGTTGGCTTCTACAACCCGATGGCCAGCGAATCCGAAAAGGGTCTGGTCGTTAACGCCGAGCGCCTTGCCTACTGGCAGAGCAACGGCGCGCTGCTGTCGCCGACCGTTGAGCGTCTGGTCAAGGGCGCAAAGGTCTCGGCCTGATTGATTCGCTGGAGCGGGCGCCGATGATAGTGCTCGGTCGCGTCGCGGACCCGTTCAGCATTCAGGGTTGGGTCAAGGTTCATGCTTTCGGGGATGATCCGATCTCTTGGCGCACGATGCCGCAGTGGTGGCTGTGCGCGGATCCTGATGCGCCAGAATCAGCTTGGCAGCCGTACCGCCTTCGTGGTTGCAAGGCGCACGGCAAAGGAATAGTCGCGGCGTTCGTTGGCGTGGCAGACCGCACGGCAGCTGAAAAGCTGGTGGGCCTGTACATCGCCGCGCCGCGTGAAGCACTGCCCGCAACCGGACTGGACGAGTATTACTGGGCTGACCTGATCGGCTTGGCGGTCGAGAATACCGCTGGTGTCGCGTTGGGTTCGGTCAGTGGCTTGCTGAGCACCGGGGCGCATGATGTGCTTCAGGTGCAGGACGGCGACACGGAGCGGTTGATTCCGTTCGTTGGCGCCTATGTGCTGGACGTGAATCTTGCCGAAAAGCGGATTCGCGTGGATTGGGAAGCCGATTGGTGATCTCGATCGCGCAGCGCCCTCGCCATTACGGTGTGGTGACGCTGTTTCCGGAGATGTTCTCTGCGCTGACCGGAAGCGGTATCACGCGGCGGGCGATTGATCGGGGATTGTGGCAGCTGGATTGCTGGAATCCGCGTGACTACGCGTTCGATAATCACCGCACGGTGGATGACCGCCCCTACGGTGGCGGCCCCGGGATGGTGATGCTGGGGGATCCACTTCAGGCTGCAATCGAGGCCGCCAAGTCCGCCCAGTGCGAACGAGTTGGTCGCGCTGGCAAGGTGGTGTACCTGTCGCCGCAAGGTCGTACGTTGAACCACGATCTGGTGCGCGAGTTGGTTGATGAGGATGCGCTGGTCTTACTGTGTGGGCGTTACGAGGGCGTTGATCAACGTTTGATCGACCGCCATGTCGATCTGGAAGTGTCGATCGGCGACTTCGTGGTGTCAGGCGGTGAGTTGCCGGCGATGCTGCTGATTGATGCGCTGGTGCGGCATTTGCCCGGGGCGCTGAATGACGCGGCATCTGCGGTTGAGGACTCGTTTGTGGATGGTCTATTGGACTGCCCGCATTACACCCGGCCGGAGATGTGGCAAGACGACCCGGTGCCTGAGGTCTTGTTGTCGGGTGACCATGCGCGGATTCGGCGCTGGCGTCTGAAGCAGGCGCTTGGGCGGACCGCTGAACGGCGGCCGGATCTGCTCCAAGCGCGCAGCTTGAGCAAGGAAGAAGTGCGACTGCTGGCTGAATACCGGCAGGAGCAGGCGGAAGCGCCAAAAACTGGGAATGGCAACGTTTCCGAATGAAGAAAGGCACGTACCAGGTGGCGACCTGCTCTGCGTGTGAGGCCACTGGCCACTGATCAATCTTAGGAGATACGCGATGAATCTGATTCAGCAACTGGAACAAGAAGAGATTGCCCGCCTTGGCAAGACGATCCCCGAGTTCGCCCCAGGCGATACCGTGGTCGTTCAAGTGAAGGTCAAGGAAGGTAACCGTGAGCGTCTGCAGGCTTACGAAGGTGTTGTCATCGCCAAGCGTAACCGCGGCCTGAACTCGGCTTTCATCGTCCGCAAGATTTCGTCGGGCGAAGGCGTCGAGCGTACGTTCCAGACCTACTCGCCGCTGGTTGCCGCGATCGAAGTCAAGCGTCGTGGTGACGTGCGCCGTGCCAAGCTGTACTACCTCCGCGATCGTTCGGGCAAGTCCGCACGTATCAAGGAAAAGCTGCCGACCCGCGCTGCCGCGAAGGCAGCCGAGTAATCGGTCGCCACGCAGCACTCGCTGTGTCGCACAACGCCCCGCGAGTCGGGGCGTTGTCATATCTGGCGCCTTAGAATGTCTCGTCGAATTACGGAGTTGGAACCATGATCAAGGTTGGGATTGTCGGCGGCACCGGTTACACCGGCGTCGAATTGCTCCGCTTGCTCGCGCAGCACCCGGATGTCGAACTTGCGGCGATTACGTCGCGCTCCGAGGCGGGCATGCCGGTTGCCGACATGTTTCCGAGCCTGCGTCGCCGTGTGAATCTGGCTTTCCAGGACCCAGCAAGTGCCGGGCTGGATCAGTGCGATGTGGTGTTCTTTGCGACCCCGCATGGCGTCGCAATGGCACAGTCGCCGCAGTTGCTGGCGGCGGGCACCAAGGTGATCGATCTGGCGGCCGACTTCCGGCTCAAGTCGCTCGACGAGTTCAGCAAGTGGTACAAGATTCCGCACACCGCGCCAGACTTGTTGGAAGAGGCCGTATACGGCTTGCCGGAGCTGAACCGGAAGGCGATCGCCTCTGCGCGTGTGATCGCGAATCCGGGCTGTTATGCGACCGCGGTTCAGCTGGGTTTCCTGCCCCTGGTCGAGGCCGGCGTGGCCGATCTGGACCACCTGGTCGCGAATGCTGCATCCGGCGTGTCGGGAGCTGGCCGCAAGGCGGAAGTCGGTTCACTGTTTGCCGAAGCGAGCGACAACTTCAAGGCCTATGGCGTGGCCGGCCATCGCCATCTGCCTGAGATTTGCCAGGGCTTGGAGCAGGCCGCCGGTCGCAAGGTCGGGCTGACCTTCGTGCCGCATCTGCTGCCGCAGATCCGCGGCATTCTCGCAACGCTGTATGCACGTGTTAGTCCGGATATCGACGTACAGGCGCTTTATGAGAAGCGCTTTGCGGGGGAGCCTTTTGTCGATGTGATGCCCGCAGGCAGCACGCCGGACACCCGCTCGGTACGCGCTTCGAACATGGTGCGGATTGCGGTGCATCGCCCGCAGGGCGGCGATACGGTGGTCGTGCTGGTTGCCGAAGACAATCTGGTCAAGGGGGCTGCCGGTCAGGCGGTGCAGAACATGAACCTGATGTTCGGGCTTGAAGAAACGGCTGGCCTCACCCATATCCCGGTATTGCCCTGAACAATCTTCCGGTGCGGTAGAGCAACTGCAGCGGGTGGGGAACGCGGGGCCGTTTCACCGGTCGAACGGTTTGACGCCTCGCGCCCCAAAATCCATAATCAAACCCTTCTGAATCAGGAGTTTGCAATGACTACAGTGACTGAAGTGCCAGACTTCCTGGTCTTTACCGACAGTGCTGCCAGCAAGGTCAAGGAGTTGATCCTCGAAGAGGGCAACCCGGATCTCAAGCTGCGTGTGTTCGTCAGCGGCGGCGGTTGTTCGGGCTTCCAGTACGGCTTCACTTTCGACGAGATCACCAACGACGACGATACCGTGGTGACGAAGGAAGGCGTGACGCTTTTGATCGATCCGATGAGCTACCAGTACCTCACCGGCGCTGAGATCGACTACACGGAAGGTCTTGAGGGCGCTCAGTTCGTCATCAAGAACCCGAACGCCACCAGCACCTGTGGTTGCGGGTCGTCGTTCTCGGTCTGAGTTTTTCTGGGCGTAACGCCGCATCGCGTGGCGTTACGCTTGCTGGCCCCTTGGGCCGTAGGTTTGCCTGGTTCGGTGGGATCCGGCTCACGGTGCAATGCCGTGGCACGACAGGCTGGTCTGAAGTGAATCCGGTGGGTTTGCGTCGAACGAGGCTTTAGCGGGCGGTCCCGCGCGACACCGGCAGGCATTGCGGATGCCCGCGCCTGCCGGTTTGATTTGCGCTCAGGCGACGGCTGAGGTGCGCTTATCGCGCTCGATCAGCGCATAGGCGCTGTGGTTGTGGATCGACTCGAAGTTCTCGCATTCCACGACATAGGCGTAGATTCGCGCTTCGGCGTTGAGGCGGCCAGCGACGTCACGCACCATGTCTTCGACGAACTTCGGGTTGTCGTAGGCGCGTTCGGTGACCCATTTTTCGTCTGGCCGCTTGAGCAGGCCGAACAGCTCGCATGAGGCTTCCGACTCGACGAGCTGGACGATCTCTTCGATCCAGACACGCTCTTTTGCGAAAGCGGTGACCGTGACGTGGGATCGCTGATTGTGCGCGCCGCGCTCGGAAATCTTCTTCGAGCAGGGGCACAGGCTGGTGACCGGCACCAGTACCTTCATCGTGAACTCACACTCACCGCCCGGCTTGATCTCGCCCACGAAGGTGACTTCGTAGTCCATCAGGCTCTTCACGCCGGACACCGGCGCAGCCTTGTTGATGAAGAACGGGAAGGTCATCTCGATGTGGCCGGTCTCGGCTTCCAGTCGTTCGACCATTTCGCGCAGCATCGGCTCGAAGGACTCGACCGAGATCTCCTGGTCGTGACCGTTCAGGATCTCGATGAAGCGTGACATGTGGGTGCCTTTGAAATTGTGCGGCAAACCCACATACATGCTGAACGTCGCGACCGTATGCTGAACCCCGCCACTGCGGTCGGCAACCTTGACCGGATGGCGGATCGACTTGATGCCAACCTTGTTGATTGCGAGCCGGCGGCGATCTTCCGTGCTCTGAACGTCGGGCATCGGCGCGGCGACGTCGGGGGTGTTCTTGGTATCCATACGTCCTTTCCTGCCGGGCGCGCGTCGGATTGGCCGGGAGGAGGCGTGGTCCTGCGTGGGCTGGGTGTGCGCCCGGATTCTGGCTAGTTGGGGGCGGATGGCCCCCGAATCAAGGCGCCATCCTAACATTCCCGACTAAGTTACTAAACTATTGCGGCGATAGTTGCGAGCCGTGAGCGCACCCGCTCAATGATCTGCTCGGGGGTGAGGCCGATTTCAGTGAGCAGTTGGCCCTGGTCGCCGTGATCGACAAAGCGATCCGGCAGGCCCAGGCGCATGTGCGGTATTGCAATGCCCATTTCTTCCAGCGCGCGGGCGACTTCCGAGCCGGCGCCCCCGATTACCGCGTTCTCTTCCAGCGTGACCAGTAATTCGTGGTTTGCTGCGACGTCGCGCAGCATGTCGAGGTCCAGCGGTTTGATGAAACGCATGTTGACGACACTTGCGTCCAGCGCCTCACCGGCTTTGAGCGCGGCCGACAGCAGGGTGCCGAAAGCGAGCAGGGCGACGCGCTTGCCGTCGCGACGACGCTCGGCTTTGCCGATCGGTAGCGTGGTCAGTGCCGCATCGGGCACGACACCGGTGCCACTGCCGCGCGGATAACGGACGGCGGTCGGGCCGTCGTGGCGGTAGGCCGTGGTCAGCATCTTGCGGCACTCGTCCTCGTCCGCCGGTGCCATGATGACCATATTCGGTATGCAGGCAAGGAAGGAGAGGTCAAACGCGCCATGGTGGGTGGCGCCGTCGGCACCGACCAGACCGCCGCGGTCGATTGCGAGCATCACCGGCAGGTTCTGCAGCGCGATGTCATGGATCAACTGATCATAGGCGCGCTGCAGGAAGGTCGAATAGATCGCGACGACGGGCTTGGCGCCTTCACAGGCGAGACCCGCAGCGAAGGTCAGCGCGTGCTGCTCGGCGATACCAACGTCGAAATAGCGATCGGGGTGCTCCTGTTCGAAACGCACCAGGCCGGAGCCTTCGCGCATCGCAGGGGTAATCGCCATCAGTTTCGGGTCCGCCTTGGCCATGTCGCACAGCCAGTCGCCGAATACCTGGGTGAACGTGAGCTTACCGGCGGCTTTGCCGGCGCCGGTTGCGATGCCCTCTGTCTGGTCGAACTTGGCGACACCGTGGTACAGGATCGGGTCGTTCTCGGCGAGCTTGTAGCCTTGGCCCTTGCGCGTGATGACATGCAGGAAGAGCGGACCCTTCAGGTCACGCAGGTTCTGCAGCATCGGCACCAGGGCGTCGAGATCGTGTCCGTCGATCGGGCCGAAGTAGCGGAAGCCGAATTCTTCAAACAGCGTGCCGGGCATCATCATGCCCTTCACGTGCTCTTCGGTGCGCCGCGCAAACTCGAAGACTGGTGGCGGCAACTGCTCCAGGAAGCGTTTGCCGATGTCGCGCGCGCCGTTGAAGATGCGGCCCGAGAGCAAGCGCGAAAGATGCTTGTTCAGCGCGCCAACCGGCGGCGAGATCGACATCTCGTTGTCGTTCAGGATGACGAGTACGTCGCTGTCCGCCACGCCGGCATTGTTGAGCGCTTCGAACGCCATGCCGGCGCTCATTGCGCCATCACCAATCACGGCGATCGCCTTGCGCGCCTCGCCGCTGCGCTGTGCCGCGATCGCCATGCCGAGCGCGGCCGAAATCGAGGTGGACGAGTGTGCGGTGCCGAAGGTGTCGTATTCGCTTTCGCAGCGGCGCGGGAAGCCGGAGATCCCTTGATAGAGCCGCAGCGTCGACATTGCCTTGCGGCGACCGGTGAGGATCTTGTGGCCGTAGGTCTGGTGGCCCACGTCCCAGACAATGCGGTCTGCCGGTGTGTTGAAGACGTAATGCAGCGCGATGGTCAGCTCGACCGTGCCAAGGTTTGACGAGAGATGTCCGCCCGTTTTGGATACCGAGTCGAGCAGAAAGCTGCGCAATTCGTCGGCCAGCTGGGCAAGGTCCTTGCGTTCGAGCTGGCGCAGGTCGGCCGGGTGCTCGATGCGGTCAAGCAAGGGATAGGCGTTCATGTGTTACGAAGTCCCCAAATTCTTGTCGTGTCGTCAGAAGGAACGGTCCACGATGTAGTCGGTCAGCTGGGCTAGGCGACGGGCGCGTTCGCCGAACATGGCGAGGCTGGCGTGTGCGTCACTGCGCAGGTCCGCGGCAAACCGTTTGGCCTCGCTCGACCCGAGCAGGGTCACGTAGGTCGGCTTGTTGTTGGCGGCATCCTTGCCGGCGGTTTTGCCCAGAGTGGTGGTGTCCGCTTCGGCGTCGAGGATGTCGTCTACGACCTGGAACAACAGGCCGATGGACTTGCCGAAACGATCGAGCGCCTGCAGTGCGTCAGGGGGAACGTCACCGCACAGCGCCCCGAGTTGGACCGAGGCGCGGATCAGCGCACCGGTCTTGTGAAGGTGCATGACTTCGAGCGATTCGCGATCCAGCGTCTGGCCGACCGATGCAAGGTCGATCGCCTGGCCGCCGGCCATGCCGCGCGAACCGGAAGCGCGCGCAAGCAGCTGCAGTGCTTCGAGTTGGCGACGGCTATCGTCGAACAGATCCGGTTCGGCGAGAACCAGGAAGGCTTGCGTCTGCAATGCGTCGCCAACCAGCAGCGCGGTCGCTTCGTCGTATTCGACGTGCACCGTTGGCTTGCCGCGACGCAGCACATCGTCGTCCATGCAGGGCATGTCGTCATGCACGAGCGAATAGGCATGGATCATTTCGACGGCACAGGCCGCATGATCCAGGGCGCGAGCGTTGGCGCTGGCGAGTTCGCCCGCCGCGTAGACGAGCATCGGGCGCACCCGTTTGCCGCCACCCAGCGTGGCGTATCGCATGGCGTCGTGCAGGCGCTGCGGCGCGATGCGTGCATCCGGCAGCAGGCGTTCCAGCGCGGCTTCGGTTTCGGCCTGGCGTTGCCGCATCCATGCGGCGAGCTGCGGATCGCTCATGACGCGTTGCTTTCGTCGCCGAAGGTTTCCAGGCGCCCGTTCTCAAGGATGCGGATACGATTCTCGGCCTCGCTCAGCGTACCCTCGCAGTAGCGGAGCAGCCGGGTGCCGCGTTCGAAATGCGCGAGCGCTTGTTCCAAAGGCAGATCGGGGGCTTCCATGGCGGCAACGATCGATTCAAGCTCGGTCATTGCGGCTTCGAAAGACTTGGGTTTGTCGCTGGTCTTTGCCATCGAGGATGTCTTGGCCGGAAGGCGTGGAGTTCCTTGGCGGGAGCGGTATCATGCCCGAGCCAAAGACCTTTTCGTAGGTTGTTGGTTTAATTATACTTTAACGCTTTTTGCTCGCCGGCCTTGCCGGCAGTGGAGGTTGGGGATACCCATTATGTCTCTGCGTGAACAGCTGGCACCGGCGGTGTCGCAATTGCCCGTGTCCTGGTATTTCGATGAAAAGGTCTTCGAGCTGGAGCAGCGCCTTATCTTCGATGCCGGCCCTGGCTACGTGGGGCATGAACGCATGGTCCCCGAAGTCGCTGATTATCGCTCGATCGAGTGGCTGGACCACGCGAAAATGCTGATCCGCAACAACGATGCGGTGTGGCTGATGTCGAACATCTGCCGTCATCGTCAGGCGATCATGCTGCAGGGCTCGGGCAAGGCGAACAACATCGTTTGCCCGATCCACCGCTGGACCTACGACAACGCGGGTGAGCTGATCGGGGCGCCACACTTTCCGCAGAATCCGTGCCTTCACCTCAATAAGCAGAAGCTGGAGTCCTGGCACGGCTTGCTGTTCAAGGGGCCGCGCTCGCCGAACGTCGATTTGGCCGGCATGAAACTCGCCAGTGAGCTCAACTTCGACGGCTATGTGCTCGACCACGTCGAGATCCACGAGTGCAACTACAACTGGAAGACCTTCATCGAGGTCTACCTAGAGGATTACCACGTTGCGCCGTTCCACCCTGGCTTGGGCAACTTCGTTACTTGCGACGATCTGACCTGGCAGTTCGGCGACTGGTATTCGGTGCAACGCGTCGGCATCACCTCACTGGCGAAGGCGGGCTCGCCGAGCTATGCGAAGTGGCACAAGGCGGTGCTGGACTACTATGGCGGCGAGGTACCCAAGCACGGCGCGATCTGGCTGACCTACTACCCGAACATCATGGTCGAGTGGTATCCGCATGTCTTGGTGGTGAGCACCGTGATTCCGCGTGGCGTCGACAAGACCACGAACGTCGTCGAGTTCTACTACCCGGAAGAGATTGCCGCTTTCGAGCCGGAATTCATCAAAGCTGAGCAGGCCGCCTACATGGAGACCTGCATTGAAGATGACGAGATCGGTGAGCGGATGGACCGTGGCCGTCGCGCCTTGCTGGCGGAGGGGCGCAATGAAGTGGGCCCTTACCAGACGCCGATGGAAGATGGCATGCAGCACTTCCACGAGTTCTATCGTCGTGTGATGGGCGAAGCGCTGGGCGCGTGATTTCGGTGCGACGGATGGGCAAAAAGAAAAGGCCGCCAATTTGGCGGCCTTTTTTCATGCGAGCTTAGCTCAGGGTTTCGGCTGCCCTTGAAGCTCGATGACAACGCGACGATCGGGGGCCAGGCAAGCCACGTACTCCGCGTTGTCGCGGTTCTTCGGATTGATCTGGTCACACTTCGCGAGCGGATCGCTGCTGCCCTTGCCGACCACTTCGAATTTTTCCGCCGGCAGACCCTTCTTGACCAGATAGTCGCGGACGGTAGCGGCACGGCGTTCTGACAGTTTGCGATTGAACTCGGGCGCCCCCAGGCGATCGGTGTAACCGGTCACCGTGATGCGGTCGATCTTGAAGCGGCTGGCGTCGCTGACGAACTTGTCGAGCGGGCCAGTTCCCTCCGGCCGTAGCGCATCGCTACGGTAATGGAAGAGGGCGTCGGCGCCTTGCTTGCTGGTCAGCGCTGCGGTGCGAGCGCGCTCGGCGAGCGCGTCGCTTCGAGCAGGTCGGTTTGCAAGGGCTGCCGCGGTATCGAGCGGCTTGGGAATCACGACGTCGGTTGCACAGGTGACTGCCGCGTCCTCGGCCGGGGCCTCACGGCGATCTTCTTCCGGTGCTTCTTTCGCCAGCGGGGCGAGCTTCAGCGCCGGCAGCAGGCGGTGTGCCTGCGCAAGGAGCCGGTACTCGGCAACGATGGCGTCGGTGCGCGCGCGGGTCAGCGAGCGGCGAGCCTCGAACAACTCGTTCTCGGTATCAAGCAGATCGAGCAAGGTGCGCTGTCCGATATCGAACTGTTGGCGATAGGCGTCGCGGGCCTTCTCGGTGGAGAGCGCGTGCTGCTCCATGTAGGCAATCTGCTCGCGCAGTGCACGCACATCGTTGTAGGCGATACCGGTCTGTTGTGCGACATCGCGGCAGGTTTTGTCGCGCAGATCGATTGCCTGGTAGTACAGCTCGGATGACTGCTTGACGCGCGCCTGATCGGAGCCGCCACGGAAGAGGTTGTAGTTGAGGACGACCTGCGCCTGCGTCGAGTTGTAGTTACCGGGCGCGCCGTCGAGGTTGCGGTCCCAGTTCTGCCCGACGCGCAGCTCTACGCTCGGCATGTAGCCTGCGCGACGCAGCTCGGTTTCGGCACGTGCAGCACGTAGTGCGGCGACCGCAGCCTGGAAGGAGGGGTTCGCGGCAACCGCGTCGGTGACCGGATTCGTACCCTGCGGCAAGGCGGTGCTGACATCGGGGAGCGAAGCGAGTGTCGCGCCGGGCATCTGGCCGACAATGCGGCGATAGCGTTCGGTGACGTCGTGCAGGTTTGAGGTTTCGGTCAACCAGTTGGACTGCGCGAGGGCCAGGCGGCCAGCCGCCTGCTCAAGGTCCACCCGCCGGCCGACACCGGCTTTGACGCGATCTTCGATCTGGCCGAATACCTCGCGGTGCGTGGCCCAGTTGTCGCGCGCAAGCTCCTCGAGCTTGCGATAGCGAAGCACATCGGCGTAGGCCTGGGCGGCCCCGAGCGCGACATCATCGGACGTGGCGAGCAACTCGTAGTAGCGTGCGAGCTTGCTGTAGCCGAGTCGTTTCACGTCGCTCGACGTGGCGAAACCATCGAACACCAACTGTCGCAGCGTGACGCTTGCGCCGGGGCGGTTGAACCAGCCGGTATCCACGCTCGGATAGTCGCGGCGCTCCTGGCCGGCAAAGGCCTCGACGTCCACGCGGGGAAACCAGTTGCCCCGCGCGGCACCCTGTTCGTTTTCGGCGGCCCGAAGCGCGTGGTAGCGCGCCATGACTTCGGGGTTCTTCATGATCGCCTGCTCGACGGCTTCCGGCAGGCTGTTCCCGGCAAAAGCGGGGCTGACAAAGGCTGTAGCGACGAGTGCGGCAAGAAGCGAATATTTCGCCAAACGCATGGGTGATTGTGTCCTGTCTGCAATGCAAAATCCCAGCGCCAGGGTGGCTGGACGGGATATGTCGCGCGGATTATTCACGTAAGATCAAGAAAAACAAAGGCTTGAAGGCGTTATCGTGCCGTATTTCACACATAGGCTCGCGGATTTAACGGGTGTTTGCGAAATTAGCGATTTCGCATCGCCGGCGGCGGTCAAGACTGCCGAACATCTGTCGATCATCCTTATTGATTTGCCTGTCTGAAGAAGATTGCGCCGAGCCGGTTTCTGGTGACTTCCGTTCGTATCAAATCCGCCTTCGCCCGCAGGGCTACCGCACGCTTGTGGGGTGCCTTGGCGTGCGTTGTGCTGGCGGCGAGCGCCATGCTCACGCTGGCGGACGACGCGTCGCTCATCGCCTTGGCCAAGCAGCGCTATGGTGCCGCGGCGGGCGCGCTGGTTCAGGAGTGGCGCGAGTTCATCGTGGCGCAGAAGGGCGTGCCGGAGGCTGATGCACTCAAGCGGGTCAACGACTTCTTCAATCGGCGGATCCGCTTTGCCGATGACGCCGAGATCTGGCGCCAGCCGGACTACTGGGCAACCCCGATCGAAATGATGGGCAAGGGCGCAGGCGACTGCGAGGACTACACCATTGCCAAGTATTTTTCGCTGCGCGAGCTGGGCGTGCCGGCCGCCAAGCTGCGGCTGATCTATGTGAAGGCACGAATCGGCGGCCCTGCCAGTTCGATCACGCAGGCTCACATGGTGCTCGGTTACTACGAGACGCCGGATGCGCAGCCGCTGGTGCTGGACAGCCTGATCGGCGAGATCCGACCCGCAGCACAGCGCCCGGATCTGGTGCCGGTATTCAGCTTCAACGCCGAGGGCGTATACGCCGGCGGCGCGGTCAGCTCGATCGAACGGCTGTCGCGATGGAAAGACCTGCAACTCAAAATGAAGGCCGAAGGCTACACGCCCTGAGGAGAAACGATGTCATTGCTCCGCCAACTCTGGATCACGGTGATTTTCGCGAGCCTGCTCGCTTGGCTTGGCAGCTTTGCTGTCAGCACCGTGACCGCGCGCAACTATCTCGAACAGCAGTTGCTGGCGCAAGGCGCCGATGCGGCGACCTCGCTTGCGCTGTCGATGACGCAGAACGCGAAGGATCCGGCGATGCGCGAATTGATGGTGACCGCGCTGTTCGATTCCGGCCATTTCGAGTTGGTGCGATTCAGCGACGTCGGCGGCGCAGTGAGTGTGGAGCGGCGCCAGCAGGTAGTGGAGACCGATGCGCCTGCGTGGTTCGTGCGCATGCTGCCGATCGAGGCCAAGCCTGGTGAAGCGTTGGTCAGCGACGGTTGGAGCCAGGCCGGCAAGGTCACCGTGATCGCCCACAAACGCTTTGCCTACGATGCGCTGTGGCGCGGCACCTTGCAGCTGTTGGGAGTGATGCTGGTGATCGGCGCGCTGCTCGGTTGGGCCGTGACGCGGATGATTCGCTGGATCCGCCGGCCGATCAACGAGATGGTTCAGCAAGCCAAAGCGATCGGCGAGCGGCGCTTCGTCACGATGCCTGAGCCGAGGGTGGTGGAACTGCGCAGTGCAGTGCGCGCGCTGAATCTGATGGTCGAGCAGGTCAAGGCGATGTTCGCCGAGCAAGCCAACCGCATCGAGGATCTGCGCTCCGATGCTAACCGCGACAGCATGACGGCGCTTCCCAACCGCAGCTTCTTCAGTGGCCGCCTGCGCAGCGAGCTGGATGGTGACGATAGCGCGCCGAGCGGTGCGCTGGCCTTGGTTCGTTTGTCCGAGCTTGCCGAGGTCAACCGTCGGCTCGGCCGCGAACGCACCGACGCACTGATCCGCGCCACTGCCGACGTCCTGCGGGAAGTGGCTGGCGGGCGGGAGAGCCATGTCGTGGCGCGCCTGAACGGCGCCGACTTCGCATGGCTGATGCCGGGCGCCGCCGCGACCGAGGCCGGCGAATGGGCCTCCACCGTCGCACGTGGCCTCGAAGCCCTGCACCGGCACGGCCATGCAGACCAGACGCCGGTGGCGCACATTGGCGTAGCCCGCTACAAGCGCGGCGACGAGTTGGGTACCGTGCTGGCGCGGGCCGATGCGGCCTTGATGGCGGCGGAGAGTGCCGGCCGCAGCGAGCCGGTGGTGAGCCTGGACGACGCGCCACTGGCCGCGCGCACCCATGACGAATGGCGCCAGTTGTTGAGTGACGCGCTGCGCGCCCGCGGCTTTGCGTTGGCGACCTTTCCGGTGCTGCATGTCGATGGTCGCGCCTGGCATGACGAAGCGATGATCCGCATGCGCGCGCCAGACGATGGCACGCCCTGGACCGCAGGCCAGTTCATGCCGGCGGCAGATCGTCTTGGCATGACCTGTGACCTCGATCTGCTTGCGGTTGAGCTGGCGCTGCAGCGGCTGCAGACGCACAGCGGTGCGATTGCGGTGAACCTGTCGCCGATCTCCTTGCAGGATTTGCGCTTCCGCGAAGGGCTGCAACGCCTGCTTGCCAGCGCGCCGGCCGCTGCGCGCCGGCTGTGGGTGGAAGTGGCCGAAGCGGGGCTCGATCAGGGGCTTGCTGGCCTCGCGGCGGTATCGCCGATCCTTGCGCAGTTCGGCGTCAAGCTCGGCATCGAACACTTCGGTCGCCATTTCTCGGCGATTCCGCGGCTCTACGCCCAGCGCGTTGACTACCTGAAAATCGACGGCACTTTTGTTGCAGGCATTGAGGACAACGCAGGCAACCAGCGATTGGTGAAGGCAATTGCCGACGTCGCGCGCGGCCTGGAGATCCAGGTGATCGCCGAGCGGGTGCACACCGATGCCGAATGGCACACCTTGGCCGAGCTCGGGGTCGCGGGCGTCACGGGGCCTGCGGCAAGCCGGCGTGCGAGTGCCGCAGCGGGGCGTTCGCAGTAAGCGGGAAAAACAACGGGCAACGCCGTGGCGCTGCCCGTTGCAATTGAGTGGCCTCTTCGGGTTGGGGCCGTCAGGTTTCCAGCTTCAATCGACGATCAAGGTGCCGTTCTTGATGAGCGTCTTGAGGAGGGTGCTTTCGTCGCCAGCCGTGACACTCGTCGCCGTGTAGAGGTTCACCCCCTGCAGCACGATCGTCTGGTCTTCCGCGCCAGCGTTGAAGGTTCCGCCGGTGAAACCACCCGATTTGCTGATGTGCAGAACGGTGGCGAGGGTCGCACCGCTGCCGGTTACCTCGACGTCGATGTAGTTCAGCAAGTTCGAAATCTCGACCGCCGAGGCGGCGTTACCGGTATTGCCCGAACTGGTGTGCTCGCCTTGCAGCAGATCGCGCAGATCCAGCACATCGCCACCGCCTGTCGGCACGCCAGCCGTGCCGGACTGGATATTGTTGTATCCGCCTCCGTAAGTGAAGTCGGTGATCTTGTCCACCGCGGGCGTGCCCGTGGGCCCAGCATCGGCAAGGTGCCAGACAAACACATCCGATCCGCTGCCACCGGTCAGCGTGTCATTGCCGCCGCCACCCACGATGTAGTCGTTGCCGCCTCCACCGCTGATCACGTTGGCCGCGCTGTTGCCTTCGATCCGGTTATTCGCCGAGTTGCCGGACAAGTTGATGGCGAACGAGCCTTCGGCGGTCAGGTTCTCGAAATTGCTTGCGAGCGTATAGGTCGTCACCGTCGGATGTGCGGCGTAGTACGTGCTGTCGAGGATGACGGTGTCCGTCCCTTCGTTGGCGTTCTCGACCAGGGTGTCGGTGCCGGTTGTCAGGCGATAGGTGTCATCGCCGGTACCGCCGGTCAGCGTGTTGGTGCCGGCACCGCCTGTGAGGAGATCGTTGCCGATCCCGCCGTTCAGGATGTCATTGCCGGCTCCGCCGTCGAGCGTATCCGCGCCGCCGTTGCCGATCAGCGTGTCATCGCCGTCCCCACCTGTCAGCCAGTCGCGGCTGGTACCACCGGTGATCGTATTGTTCGATGCGTCGCCGTCGAGAATGCTGCCGGTGCGCAGTTGCCACGAACCAGAGGCGGCGTCGTACACCAGATCCTGAATCCGCGGATCGACGAGCGTTGGCGCCGACTCGTTGGTAAATAGCGCGGTGTTGGTGAGCGCCATCACCTGGTAGCTCGATGCTGGATCGCCGCTGGCTTTGTACTCGATGCGCAGACGCGCATTGCCGCCTTGCTCCCAATAAAGCAGCTCGAATGCTTGCAAGCCGCCGTTCAGATCGCCAAGGGCAACGTTGGTAAAGATGCGCGTGGTGGGGCCCTGGTTGCCGTCATATTCCAACAGCGTCTGTCCGGCGACATTGAGGCGGAAGCCATCATCGGCGGTGACGCGGAAGTCATACGAGCCGTGCTGGACGTACATCTGGCCAGAGAGGCGAATTGCCGCGTCCGTGGTGAGGCCCAGGCCCGACGTGCCGCCGGTATTGCCGGCGCCTGTCTGAACGATGCCGGTGGGCTGGTCCTGATCGAGGAAGTTGCTGAGCCCACGTGTCGTCGAGTTGGCGTTGCCGTCACCGGTGGGCAGGGCCGAGCCAGCAGCCACGTTGCTGTTAGAGCCCAGCGCCGAGTTCACCGTAGGGTTGAAACCGTAGTCCAGCGAGCGGGCCTTGAACGCCACGTCGGCGGCGTTGGTGGTCGCCGTGGCCGAGCTGCCGACCAGGTTGTTACTGCCACCCGCGAGGGCGTTGCGGCCGTTGATGATGGTGTACATATCCTCAACCGAGTTGAGGTTGCCCGCCACCAGATGGTTGCCGAAAGTGGCCGTGCCATCATCACTGTGCGTACGGTAGCCGCTTCCAGGGCTGGCCGTTTCGTTGTAGCCGAAGAACTCCCCGTTAAGGCCGGTGGCATTTACGCTGACCACAGACGGCGTGCCGGCGGTGAGATCCTGCGTGCCGGTCACGGCCACGGTCAGCGTCGTGGTGGCAGTGCCGCCGTGACCGTCGCTGATCGTGTAGGTGAAGACATCGTTGGCCACCTGCCCGGCGGTCAAGTTCTGCACCGCGGTACTGGTGTTGTTCAGCGCGTAGTTGTACGTGCCGTCACTGTTGAGCGTCAGGGTGCCGTAGGTGCCCACGATCGCAGTTCCCACGCCGCCAGCGGGTGCGGTGGCCGGCGTTCCACTGGTGACACCGGTGACGGTGAGCGGGTCACCATCGACATCGGTGTCGCGACCAGGGGCTGTGGTGATCACGTTGCCGGTTGCCGTCAGCGTGGTGTCCTCCTTGACCGCCGCGGTATCGGCTGCGGCCACTGGAGCGTCATTGGCGCCGTTGATGGTGACGCTGATGACTTGCGAGGCCGTGCCATCGGCCGACTTCACCGTGATCGAGTCGGTCAGGGTCTGACCGACGCCGAGCGACTGGATTGCGCTCTGTGCGTTGTTGGCCGCGTAAGTCCAGGCTCCGGTGCTGGTGTTGAAGGTGAAAGTGCCGTAGGTGCCGGCGAGCGAAGCCGGCGACTGGAATACGGCCTGACCTGCATCCACGTCGGTCACGGTCAGTGCACCTGACGCGATCAGGTTGCCACCAGACACTGCAGCATCTTCCGTCACCGAGCCCGTTGCCGAGCCGGTGATTGCCGCGTTGTCGTTAGCACCGGTGACCGTGACGTCGATGGTCTTCGACGCCGACCCGTCAAGGCTGCTGACCGTAAGCGTGTCGTGTACCACCTGGGCGCCAACTAGCCCCTGCGTGGTGGCCTTCGTGTTGTCGAGCGTGTAGGTCCAGGCACCCGTCGTTGTGTTGAAGGTGAAGTTGCCGTAGGTGCCTGCCAGCGATGCGGGAGCCAGGAAACTCGACTGACCCGCATCGGTGTCGCTGATGATCAAGTTGCCCGACGTGGTCGGCGTGCCTGCCGTTGCGTTGTTCACGCCGCCAGCTTCCGTAACCGATCCCGTCGCGGGCCCCTGAATCATTGCCACGTCGTTGGCGCCGTTGATTGTGACGCTGATGACCTGCGACGCAGTGCCGTCCGCGGACTTCACGGTGATCGAATCGGTCAGCGACTGACCTGCGCCGAGCGACTGGATCGCGGCTTGGCTGTTGTTCGCAGCGTAGGTCCACGCGCCGGTCGTGGTGTTGAACGTGAAGGTGCCGTAGGTGCCGGCCAGCGTGGCTGGGGTTTGGAACACGGCTTCACCCGAATCCACGTCGCTCACTGCCAAGCTGCCCGACGCAGTGAGGTAGCCCGAGGTGACGGCAACGTCTTCGGTCATCGTGCCGGTTGCGGTGCCGGTGATCGCGGCGGTGTCGTTGGCACCGGTCACGGTCACATCGATCGCCTTGGTCGCGGTGCCATCCAGGCTCGTGACGGTCAGCGTGTCATGCACGATCTGGCCGTTGGTCAGTGCTTGTGTCGCGGCCTTGGTGTTGTCGAGTGCGTACGTCCAGGCGCCGGTCGCGGCGTTGAAGGTGAAGGTGCCGTAGGTGCCGGACAGCGAAGCCGGGGCCACAGCCTGGAAGCTCGATTGACCGGCATCGGCATCGGACACGGTGACCGTACCGGACGCATTCGGCGTGCCGGCGATCGCATTCGCCACACCACCGGCTTCCACCACCGTGCCGGTGGCGGTGCCACCGATGGTGGCGCCGTCGTTGGTGCCGTTGATCGTGACGCTGATGACCTGCGAGGCCGTACCGTCCGCGGACTTCACCGTGATCGAATCGGTCAGCGACTGGCCTGCGCCGAGCGACTGGATCGCGGACTGCGCGTTGTTCGCAGCGTAGGTCCATGCCCCGGTCGTGGTGTTGAAGGTGAAGGTGCCGTAGGTGCCAGCCAGCGTGGCAGGCGTCG
>NZ_JABCJM010000005.1:0-269707 GCF_013184235.1 Niveibacterium sp. COAC-50 | reverse complement strand
CCACAATTTTCATGGGCTTCCCCTCCATCGAGATGACGATGAGTTGTGCAATCCCATCGTGGCACTCAAAACGCGACGCCGCTCACACGGCACCGCGGGATGGGGAATGCCCTTTCATTCGTTAGGCTTATGTCTCAGCTTCTGGTCATTTTCGATCTCGACGGAACCCTTGTTGATAGTGAGCTGCTCTGCAACCAGGCTTTTCTGGATTTACTGCCGTCGCTATGCGAAACAACTGAAGAGCTCGTCGATCAATTCCGAGGGAAGAAGCTCTCCGAGATACTTCTCGAGATCGAACACAAACTCTCGTATTCGCTCCCTGACGGTTTTGAAATAACCTACCGACGCCGAGTTGCTGAACTCTTCGCGTCGCACCTGACGCCGGTCGAAGGCGTACCCGAAATGCTGCAAACCATCGAGTATCCTTACTGCATAGCATCTTCAGGGCCGCCCGAGAAGATTGAGCACGCGCTTACAGTTACGGGGTTGGCGCAGTTCTTTTGTGGTCGGTGCTTTAGCTCTTACACGGTAGGCTCTTGGAAACCCGATCCAGGGTTGTTCTTGCACGCTGCGGCGGCGATGGGTTTTGCGCCATCAAGTTGCGTGGTTGTCGAAGACAGCCCGACGGGGCTTGAAGCGGCGAAGGCTGCAGGAATGCACAGGTTGCACTACGCCCCTGGCCTCGACACAGCAAGGAACGCCGTACAGTTTCGTCACATGTCCGACTTGCCGGCAATTCTTCATAGCATCGAAATCGCTAGTGCACACTGAGCCTAACCCGTCCGTCAACGGGACGCCAAAATGCGGCGCAGTTTGGTTCCCTCCGCTGCGCTCCGGCGCCCGTTACGTCCAACGTTCTCGGCCGATCAGCAATTGATTTGCGCTCCAGATCTTCTTCTTTCAAAAACGGACCCCACGCCATTCGAGCTTACCGCCGCCCACGAGGGCGAATTGCAGGTGTTCTTTGAGGCGAACCCCGCCTACTTCCTTGCAGTGCAGGGTGCGCCGGCTGGGGCACAGGAGGCGTACGACGAGATTCACGGGGAGTTACCCGCTGGTTGGTCGTACACGAAGAAGTGGTTGATCGGTTATCGCGATCCGGCAAGTGGCGAGCTGGTGGCCTTTGCCAGCCTGGTGTCCGATTTGCTAGCGCGTAGGGTGTGGCATATCGGGCTGTTCGTCGTTGCAACCGAGCACCATGGCTCGGGGCTTGCGGCCTCCATCTTTCGCGGAATCGAGGCTTGGGCGCGATCGAATGGCGCGCAGTGGTTTCGCCTCGGCGTGGTGGCGGGGAATCAGCGTGCGGAGCGCTTCTGGGCTCGCCAGGGATTCACTCAGGTACGCATGCGCGAAGGGGTTGAAATTGGCGGAAGGCTTAACAACGTGCGGGTGATGGTGAAGCCGCTCGCCGATCAGGATCTGCGCAGCTATCTAAAGCTTGTGCCGCGCGACGATCCAGCACTGGACTGACGCAAACAGCCCGTCGCATTGGGCGCCCATGCGGCGCACGCACAACCCGCCGCTTACATCCTGAGAAGACATTTCGGCTCGATTCGGGGCAGGATTCGCGCTTGATCCAAAGGAAACCCCGCGTGTCGAAGTCTATTCCACTCATCGCCGTGTTGCTCTGCGCCTCCGGCCTGCTCTGGTCGAACGGCGCCCTTGCAGGCACAAAGAAGCCGCACAAGGCGCAGCCTGCCCGCACGGAGCAGGTACAAGTTCAGGTGAATGACCTGTCGGAGCGCTTCATCGATTTCTACAACGCTGCCAACAAGCCTGGCGTGACCGAGGCGCAGCGGTGGAAGCTTTGGCGCACCCATTACGGGTTTGGCGCGGTGCCGCCTGGGCAAGCAGGCGAAGCGGTAGCGCAGGCAATGTTGGCGGACGCATGGCCTCGCTACCCTGCGGTGATGGACCGCATCGTTGCGGGCTACGCTGGCATGCGCCCTTCGCCAGAGCGGCAAGTCCGTTCGATTGCGGATTTGCTCAAGCTCGACCAGCCCTTGCATCTGCGCATCACTGCCTATGTCGGCTTCCTTGAAGGCAATGCATTTACCCTGGGTAACCGTGGTGAGGTACGCGTCGCGATTCCGCTTGAGGATGCGCCGGAGCACCGCGCGATTACCGCCGCACATGAACTGACGCATGCGGTGCACATTGCTCTTGGTGCGCTGGATGGCGACGGCGCGCAATCGGTCGCGGCGATCGCAATCTCCGAAGGGCTCGCGATGCATGTATCGCGCGCGGTCGTACCCGGTGCCCGGGTCGAGCGCTACGTAGAGTTCATTCCCGGCTGGTTCCGCGACGCCGAGGGCATGCAACGTTCGATCTATGAATCGATCCGCCCGCAGTTGGCGCGCGAGGATGCCGATACCGTTGGCCGCCTTACGCAAGGACACGGCAACACAGGCCTTGAACGCGAGGCCTATTACGTCGGCTGGAAGATCGTCGAGCTGTGGTTGGCAGAAGGGCGCAGCTTTGCGCAGATTGCGCGCATTCCGCCGACCAAGATGGCCAGCGAGGCCGACGCCGCGCTGGCCCGCCTGCTCGCCAAGCTGCCGCCGCGCGACACCAGCGAGTTGAAGCTCTAGCGCACCCCCGCGGCGATCGTTTGTATCAAGCGGTCGCACGGTGAAACATGAGCGCACCCGGCATCGGGAATAATCCGTAGCGTTTGCTGCGCCGCCAAGTGCCGGCCTCCTCCGGCACCCGCACGCGGCGCTTCGTCATTCGGAGCCCCTTGATGCCCACTCTCACCGCACGCACCGCGGTTTCGTTGCTGGCGCTCGTCGCCGCCATCGGCGCCGCCTTCGCCGCTGACCCGGAAACCCCGCTCGACGCCCTGCCCTACACGCCCAGCCTCGACGTCACGGCGATGGACCGCACCGCCAACCCGTGCGAAGACTTCTACCAGTACGCGTGCGGCAACTGGATCAAGAACAACCCGATGCCGGACGACCAGGCACGCTGGAGCGTCTACAGCAAGATGGCGGCGGACGGCCAGCGCTTCCAGTGGGGCATCCTGCAACGCCTCGCCGAAGCTAAGAACGGCAACACCCCGCTGCAGCAGAAGCTGGGCAACTACTTCGCCGCCTGTATGGACGAGGCGCACGTCGAAGCGGCTGGCATGACGCCGATGGCTCCGACACTCTCACGCATCGCGGCACTGCAGAGCACCCGCGAGCTGCCGGCACTGCTCGCCGAGTTGCATCAGGAGCTGCCCGGCAGCAGCCCGCTGTTCGGTTTTGGCGCTGCACAGGACTATGCGGACGCCACGCAGGTCATCGCCTTCGCGGTGGCAGGCGGACTGGGCCTGCCCGATCGCGACAACTACCTCAAGAACGACGCACGCAACCGCACGCTGCGCAAACAGTATGTCGAACACATCACGCGCATGTTCGCCCTGCTCGGCGACGACTCGACTACGGCGGCGCGCAACGCAGCGACCGTGATGCGGGTGGAAACCGAACTCGCGCGCGCCTCGATGTCGCGCGTCGACCTTCGTGATCCGCACAAACAGTTCAACAAGATGGACGCTCGCCGCCTCAAGGCGATGACGCCCCACTTCGACTGGTCGGTCTACCTCGCCGGCCTGCAGCATGCCGATCTGAATCAGTTCAACGTCACCGAGCCGAAGTTCTATGCCCGCCTCGATGCCCTGCTTGCGCGCGAATCGGTCGGCACGCTGAAGACCTACCTGCGCTGGCACACCGCGCACGCATACGCACCACACCTTTCCAAGCCCTTCGTCGACGAGAACTTCGCGTTCTTCGGCAAGACCTTGCGCGGTACGCCGCAACAACAGCCGCGCTGGAAGCGCTGCGTTGCGCTGGCTGACCAGCAACTCGGCGAAGCACTCGGACAGGAATTCGTCAGCCGCGCCTTCAGCGCCGAGCTGAAAGCCCAAACGCTGCGCATGACGCAGCAGATCGAAGAAGCGATGGCCAAGGACATCGAGGGGCTCGACTGGATGAGCCCGGAGACCAAGGCACGCGCGCAGGAAAAGCTGCGCGGCATCGTCAACAAGATCGGCTACCCGGAACGCTGGCGCGATTACGACGCCTTCGTCGTCGCGCGGGAAGACCATGCCGGCAACGTCGTGCGCGGCAGCCGTTTCGAGGCCCAGCGCCAGCTCGCCAAGATCGGCAAGCCGCTCGACCGCGGCGAATGGGACATGACGCCTTCCACCGTGAACGCGTACTACAACCCGCAGATGAACGACATCAACTTCCCGGCAGGCGTGCTGCAGCCGCCGCTGTTCGACCCGAAGCTTGATGACGCACCCAACTATGGCAACACCGGCGGCACGATCGGGCATGAGCTGATCCACGCCTTCGACGACGAGGGCCGCAAGTTCGACGCCCAGGGCCGCCTGCGCGACTGGTGGACCAAGCGCGATGCCAAGGCCTTCGAAAGCCGTGCGCAGTGCGTGGTCGACCAATACGGCAAGTACGTCGTGATCGACGACATCAAGATCAACAGCCGCCTCACGCTGGGCGAGGACATTGCCGATCTGGGTGGCATGATCCTCGCGTGGTCTGCCTGGAAAGCCGAAACCGCGAACAAGACGCTGGAAGCACGCGACGGCCTCACGCCGGAACAGCGCTTCTTCGTTGGCTTTGCGCAGTGGACCTGCGGCGAAGTGCGGCCGGAGGAGCAGCGCATCCACGCGATGACCGACCCGCACTCGCCGGGCAAGTACCGCATCAACGGCGTCGCCGTGAATCTGCCTGAGTTCCAGCAGGCCTTCGCCTGCAAGCCCGGCCAGGCGATGGTGAAGGAAAAGCGCTGCCGCGTCTGGTAAGCGCCGGGCCGGCACGCATGGCCGGCCTGCTACCGCCGCGCCCGCGAGCGGACTAACATGGTGACTTTCCCTTCTGTGGAAAGTCACCATGCGCCGGATCATCCAAGCACTGCTGCTCTGCGTTGCCGCCTCGGCCGAGGCCGGCGTGTACAAATGGACCGACGCTAACGGCAAGGTGCACTACAGCGACCAGCCGCCCCCCGCCGCCGAGGCGCAGAAGGTGCCAATCCGCAAACCGGAGGGCATTACCGCGCCCGAAGTGCCGGAAGAGCACACCAGCACCACCCGCAAAACCAAGCCGGACGATGAAGCCATCGCACGCGAACGCGCGCGCACCTGCGAGATGCTGCGCGCCGAACAGACACGGCTTGAGAATTCACCCAGCGGCAACGCCCTGCGGAATGGGGACGAACGTGCCAAGCGTGCGGCGAACATTGAACAGAATGCCCGCGCCCTGAAGGAGAACGGCTGCTGACCGGAGTTGCGCGGGCCACTTGCCGCCGACCGCCGCCGAAACGGCCATCTCCCTAGATGGCCGGCGCCCTTCCCTCTCAACCCGCGCCCAGCGCGAGCGCAGCGACAGCAATGCTGCCGCTGTCCGAAATCAGGCCTTGCGCCCGATACGCAGCGTCAGCGGCCAGCTGATCGACACGGTGTCCTGCGGATGGCCCCAGACGGCCAGCAGCTTCTGCGTCAGCGCCTCGGTCGGGTCGCTACCGTACATCGCCACATAGCGCCCGCAGGCCGACCAGCTGCGCAGATAGCCCAGAAGTTGCGCCAGCGTCCACTGCACCGACAAGGTGTAGGGCGGGGTCTGGATTTCTTCGAATGGAAAGGCGAGTCGCGCGTAGCGCGTATCCACGTGCTCGCGCTCGGGGTTCCAAAGGGCACCCAAGGTTTCGGTGCGGAACGCCTGCACCAGCGCGTCGATCGCTTCGTGGTCGACTTCCACCGTGCCGTAGGTCCAGGCCGCAATCATGCCGCCCGGCACAAGCACGCGATTGGCTTCGGCGTAGAACGCATCAAGCGGGAACCAGTGCAGCGACTGCGCACAGGTAATCAGGTCGACGCTGGCGTCGGCGAGGCCACTCGCCTCGGCGGGCGCAACGCGCCATTCAACGCGCGGATGGCTCGGCGCGGCGGCGATCTGCGCCTCGCTGATGTCGGTGCCGACCACATGGTCGAAGCGCTCCGCCAGATCCAGCGTCGCCTGCCCGCTGCCACACCCGACGTCCCACGCCAGCTTGTGGTGCGGCACCCAGGCCAACAGGTAGTCGTAGAGCGACCGCGGATAGCGCGGCCGGAACAATACGTAGCCCTGCGCCAGGGGCGAGAAATGATCAGCCGAATCGTCGGCCAGCAAATGATTGGTCATGGCGATACTCTCGATCGGGGGATGCAGCCAGAAACCGCATTGTCGCGCAATGCGCTGACGGTACGCTGACCACTGTCAAGGCTGCCAAGTCGATTCATTTTCCCCCTCCGGGCAAAGGCCTGGCACCAATAGAAACGGCCGGCGTTGGTACGCCGGCCGTCGCCCTGTCGGTAAAACAGGCCACTCACGCAACGGCGACCCCGGTTGCGAGCACCGGGCTGTGTCGTCGCGCGTGCGGGTATTACTTGTCGCTCAGTGCATCCACGCCCGGCAGTGCCTTGCCTTCGAGGAATTCGAGCGATGCGCCGCCGCCG
Organism: Niveibacterium sp. COAC-50; assembly: GCF_013184235.1. Lineage (NCBI taxonomy): Bacteria > Pseudomonadati > Pseudomonadota > Betaproteobacteria > Rhodocyclales > Rhodocyclaceae > Niveibacterium > Niveibacterium sp. COAC-50. Next base: position 263,214 of record NZ_JABCJM010000005.1, on the reverse strand, counting down.
GTGGAGACGTGCGAAACCTTGTCTTCCAGACCGGCCTTCTCGACTGCAGCAACCGAGTCGCCGCCGCCGACGATGGTGATCGCGCCGCCCGCGGTGGCTTCAACCAGTGCGTGCGCCACGGCGTAGGTGCCCTTGGCCGACGCGTCGATTTCGAACACGCCCATCGGGCCGTTCCACAGCACGGTCTTCGCGCCACGGATGATTTCGGCGTAACGCGCGGCGGTCTTGCTGCCGATGTCCACGCCTTCCTGGTCGGCCGGGATCGCGGTCGAATCAACTTCAACCAGGCCATCCAGCGTGCGGGCGTCGAAGTCCAGTTTCTTGGTGATCATCGTGTCGATCGGCAGCTCCAGCTTGTCGCCGGCCTTCGCGATCAGCGCCTTCGCGAGTTCAACCTTGTCGTTCTCGCACAGCGACTTGCCCACTTCCAGGCCTTGCGCCTTGAAGAAGGTGAAGGCCATGCCGCCACCGATCAGCAGCTTGTCGACCTTCGGCAGCAGCGCTTCGATCACGTCAATCTTGCCCGAGATCTTCGAGCCACCAATGATCGCGACCAGCGGGCGCACCGGCTTGTTGACGGCCTCGCCGAGGAAATCCAGTTCCTTCTTCAGCAGGTAGCCCGACGCGCGCGGCAGGTTCACGCCGACCATCGACGAATGCGCGCGGTGCGCGGTGCCGAACGCGTCGTTGATGAACACATCGCCCAGGCGGCTCAGCGCGGCGCGGAAAGCAGCCACGGCTTCCGGCGTCGCCTTCACGCTGTTGCCAGCGGCATCCTTGGCCTTGCCTTCTTCTTCCAGGTAGAAACGAACGTTCTCGACCAGGGTCACGTCGCCCGGCTTCATCGCGTTCACAACGGCTTCGACTTCCGGGCCGACGCAGTCATTGACGAACTTCACCGGCTTGCCCAGCAGCTCTTGCAGGCGGCCAGCCACCGGCTCGATCGAGTACTTCGCGACCTTGGCGCCGTTCGGGCGGCCCAGGTGCGACATCAGCACCACCGAAGCGCCCTTTTCCAGCGCATAGCGGATCGTCGGCAGCGCAGCGCGGATGCGCTTGTCGCTCTCAACCACGCCGTTCTTGATCGGCACATTGAAGTCCACACGGATCAGGGCGCGCTTGCCGGCGAGGTCGAGGTCTTCGATGAAAAGTTTGGTCATGGATGTTCTCGCATGAAAGGTAGAGGGGATGTTCTTGCTTATGCTGGCGCAGCCAGGTTTCAACACATCGCGAAGCACGGCCGCAGCGGCGCTTCACGACCCGACGCCACCGGCCCGGCGCGCATGCGCACCGCCGACGGCTCGAACCTGCCCAGGCCGGCTTCCGCTGGCGATACGGCAGGCCCGGCTGCGGACCGGGCAGCACTTTAACGCATCCGGCGGCGCGGGGATTTGGTTAGGGTCAGGAGATTGCTTGTTTCATTTTTGCTCAGGCTGAGCGTTTGGCGCTGATCGAACGCTTGCGGCATTGGATCGGTGCGTCGGCCGGGTTCCCGCACCCGGCGGGCGTGTTACTTCTTTTGCTTCGCCAAAAGAAGTAACCAAGAAAAGGCGACCCGGCGTTCGCGGTCAGGTGCTAGGCACCTGACTTCCCTCGCGTGCTCGCGAAGTCGGGCGGCTGCGGAACTCGCGTCGGGCTACGCCCGCCGCTCAGACAGTCCTCGCCGTCGGCGCCGCACGCCGATCCCCCGACCCCGCTGCGCCACTCGGCGCTCTCGACGGGACCCAAGATCAAAACCGTCGCAGTGTCACCGTGCGTTGCGCATTCGTAGCCTGGATGGGGCGGAGCGGAATCCGGGGCCGCCTCAAACCGTTCATGCGCGCTCCCCGGATTCCGGCCTGCGGCCTGCATCCGGGCTACGAGGACGCGCCAGCGGTTGATCGTCGACGCTTTTCTTTCCCCCTCTGAAACGCCGAGCAGCGCAGCGTTGCCGGGTTCCGACGTGCGAAGCACGGCGGGGCCGAGGACTGTTTGAGCTCCGAGCGCAGCGAGGGCGAGTTCCGCAGGCCCCCGGCGACGCGAGCAGCGCAGGGCACCCCGCCGCAGGCGGGGCGTTGAAGCGGGGCGACTTTCTTTGGGTACTTTCTTTGTTCGCACAAAGAAAGTACCCCGGCCGCCGGGCCGGGACCCGGCTTGATCGGGAAGGCCCTCGCAACTCGACACCATTGATCGCAAGCCGAACGATGAAAACCTCGAGCCTCACCCAACCCAGCGGCTCGGCGCCGTCCGCACGCGGCGCTAGAGAAGATCCCGCCGCATCAACACACTGAGATAGTTCGTCTTCGGCCGCCAGTCGTGCGTGCCGACCTCGACGTAACCCCAGCGCCGATACATATCGAACAGGTCGGTCGACGGCGCCGCGGTGTCGATCATCATCGTGGCGGCGCCATGCTCGCCAGCCAACGCCAAAGCCGCTGCGTGCAGCGCGCGGCCGATACCCTGCCCCTTGAAGGCGGGGGCCACCGCGAATTGGCACAGCGTCCAGACATTGGGATCGCGGTAGCGCTCAACGTCGGACGCAGGCTGCGGCGGCCGAGTGGTGATGGTGCCAACGATGCTGCCGTTGGCTTCCGCCACCAGGCCATGTCCGGCAGCGAATCGCGCGGCGGTGTCTTCGGGCGATTGATGTGTCGCCCAGTAACGCAACCCCCGCGCCGCCTGACTGGCATAGCCAGCGCGGATGACGTCGTGCGTCAGGGCGACGAGATCATCGGAATCACTTAGCGGGCGGACGATCAGCGAATTGCTCATTGTCCGCTCCACACCAGACAACGGGGGCTCACTTACCCCAGCTGTCCTTCAGCCCAACCGCCAGGTTGAACACCGGCTTGCCCGCCACCGAATCCTTGCGGTCGGCAACAAAGTAGCCGTGGCGTTCGAACTGGAAGGTGTCGCCCGGCTGAGCGGCGGCGAGGCCCGGCTCCAGGTAGGCGGTGATCACGCGCTTGGAGTTCGGGTTGAGCGCTTCGAGGAAATCGCGGCCGCCGGCGTCCGGCTGGGCTTCGGTGAACAGGCGGTCGTAGAGGCGCACTTCGGTTGCCACGCCTTCCGAGGCCGAGACCCAGGTAATGACACCCTTGACCTTGATGCTGTCCGCGCCCGGCGTGCCGCTCTTGGTGTCCGGCACCAGCTTGGCCAGCACGGTCGTCACATTACCCTCGGCATCCTTCTCGCAGCCGGTGCATTCGATGATGAAGCCGTACTTCAGGCGCGCCATGTTGCCGGGGAAGAGGCGGCGGAAGCCCTTGGGTGGCACTTCTTCGAAGTCCTCGCGCTCGATCCACAGCTCGGGCGTCAGGTTGAACTTGCGTTCGCCGAATTCCGGGTGGTGCGGGTGCGCCGGAGCCGAGCAGGGTTCGACCTTGCCGGCGCCAATTACCTCGTCCCAGTTCGTGAGCTTGAGCTTGAGCGGGTCGATCGCGGCCATCGCGCGCGGCGCCTTGGCTTCCAAGTCTTCACGCAAGCAGCCTTCGAGCACCGAATAGTCGATCCAGGTGTTGTGCTTGCTGGCACCGGTGCGCTCCGCGAGCATCTGCAGGCTCTGCGGCGTGTAGCCGCGGCGGCGCAGGCCGACGATGGTGGGCATGCGCGGGTCGTCCCAGCCATCGACGATCTTCTCGTCGACCAGCTGCTTCAACTTGCGCTTGCTGGTGATGATGTAGGTGAGGTTGAGCCGCGCGAATTCGTATTGCTTCGGCAGCGGGTCGGCCAGCAGGCCTGCGTCGCGCAGATGTTCGAGCAGCCAGTCGTAGAACGGGCGCTGGTCTTCGAACTCCAGCGTGCAGATCGAGTGCGTGATGCGTTCGAGCGCGTCCTCGATTGGGTGCGCGAAGGTGTACATCGGGTAGATGCACCAGGCATTGCCGGTGGCGTGGTGCTCGGCAAAGCGGATGCGGTAGATCGCCGGGTCGCGCAGGTTGATGTTGGGCGAGGCCATGTCGATCTTGGCGCGCAGGATCATGCTGCCTTCGGCGTGCTTGCCCGCGCGCATCTCGCGGAACAGGCGCAAGTTCTCTTCGACCGAGCGATCACGCCAGGGCGAATTCTTGCCCGGCTCGGTCAGCGTGCCGCGGTTGGCGCGCATCTCGTCCGGCGTCTGCTGGTCAATGTAGGCGTGGCCGCGCTCGATCAGTGCTTCCGCCGCGCGGTACATGAACTCGAAGTAGCTGCTGGCGTAGAACAGGTGGTTAGTGCCGTTCTGCTCCCAGCCGAAACCAAGCCACTTCACCGCATCGAGGATCGAGTCGACGTACTCCTGCTCTTCCTTCTCCGGGTTCGTGTCGTCGAAGCGCATGTGGCAGACACCGCCGAAATCACGCGCCAGGCCGAAGTTCAGGCAGATCGACTTGGCATGGCCAATGTGCAGGTAGCCGTTGGGCTCCGGCGGGAAGCGGGTGCGGATCTTTGCCGGATCGGGCTGGCCGGCACCGTGATGCGCGGCATCACCGGGCGTGCCCGCCCAATTGCGATGGGCATAGGTGCCCGCTTCGAGGTCGCGCTCGATGATGTTGCGCAGGAAGTTCGCTGCCGGCGCATTGGCCGGGGTGTTCTTGTCGTTGGGCGTGCTCACGGCGGATGCGGAATCTGGATTCGGAAACCGTGATTGTAACGGCTCCCCGGCCTGTGCCCGCGCATGTGACAAACGCCTCGCCGGCGCTTACTCAGGATCAATCCGCGCGCAAGCGGCATCGCTATAGTGCAAAGCACATGATCTACGCGTAAAGTTCAGCCCGAACCCGCTCCACCATTCGCTTCCTGATGCCAATTACAAACCAACCGGCCCAAGCGGGCTCTCGCGCCCCACAAGGTGTGCGATGACGCCGGTCATAGCCAGCGCCCGTGTGCTGGTCGTCGATGACGACCTCACCACGCGCTCGATCGCGATGGCCGCGCTCAAGGACGCCGGATTCGAGCCCTTTGAGGCCAGCGATGGCGTTGAAGCACTCGAACGCTTTACCGAGCTGCAGCCCGAACTGATCCTGCTTGACCTGATGATGCCGCGGCTCGACGGCTTCGAGACCGCGCGTCGCCTGCGCCGTACGCCGGGTGGCGAACGCGTGCCGGTGATCGTGATGACCGGGCTGGAAGATTCCGGCGCGATCGAACAGGCCTACCAGGCCGGCGCGACCGACTTCATCTCAAAACCGATCAACTGGATGCTGCTGCGCCACCGCATCCTCTACGTGCTGCGCTCGGCGCGCGCGATGGATGAACTGGCCAAGAGCGAATCCAACCTGGCGGATGCACAGCGCATTGCACGGCTGGGCAGCTGGGAGTGGCATCTGCGCGAAGGCTATGTGCGGCGCTCGGAGCAGTTCTTCGCACTCTTCGGCGACGACCCGGTGGCCTTCCCGCCGGCGATGGATGCGGTGCTTGAACGCGTCTATCCGCAGGACCGCACGATCGTGCGCGAGGCCTACTCGCAGGGCAAGCGCGGCCAACCCTTCCGCATTGAATACCGCATCGTGCGGCACGATGGCGCGCTGCGCACGGTGCTGGAACAAGCCGAGCCGATCGCCGCATCGGACGGCGCGGTGACCCGCCTGCAGGGCACCACGCAGGACATCACCGAACAGGTCGAGGCCGAGAAGCGTATCCGCTACCTCGCCTACTACGACAGCCTCACCGGGCTACCCAACCGCCAGTACTGTCGCGAACTGCTGAAGCAGACGCTGCGTCGCGCCACGCGTGCCCGCCACTGGGTGGCGGCGATGGTGGTGGATGTCGACCGATTCGGCCGCATCAACGAAAGCCTTGGCCAGAGCGTCGGCGACCAGGTTTTGCAGGTCGTCGCGCGGCGGCTGTCCGAAGCCGTCGCAGCCCTGCCCGGCCGCGAAGACACCCGCTCCACCGCCGCCGTGGTGGCGCGCATCGGCGGCGACCAGTTTGTCGTCTTCGTCGACGGCGCCCCGGCCGGCGAATCGCCCGAAGCGATCAGCGCGCGCCTGCTCGACGCAGTGCGCAAGCCGATCCTGCTTTCGGCGACCGAAGTCGCGCTGACCGCCAGCATCGGCCTCGCCGTGTTCCCCGAGCATGCCGACGATGCCGACGCGCTGCTCAAGTGCGCAGACATGGCGGTGAGCCTCGCAAAGCGCGAGAACCGCGACGCGGTGCGTTCCTTCTCGCAGGATCTGCGTGTCGCCGCCGAATTGCGACTGGCGCTCGAAAACGAGATGCGCAAGGCGCTCGAACAGGGCGAATTCGAACTGCACTTCCAGCCGGTTATCTCCTGGCCGGAAGGCACCGTGCTCGCGGCCGAGGCTCTGATCCGCTGGCGCCACCCGAAGCGCGGCCTGCTCGCGCCGGGCGAGTTCATTCCGCTTGCGGAAGAAACCGGGCTCATCGTCGAGATCGGCGAATGGGGCCTGCAGGCCGCTTGCAAGCAGATGGCCGCCTGGGTTGCGCAAGGCGTGGCGCCGCATGCCGTTGCGGTGAACCTGTCGGGCATCAGCTTCCGCCATGTGCGACTGCTGTCGGCCGTCAGCAGCGCACTGGCCGCTGCCGGCCTGCCGGCAAACCGGCTCGAACTGGAAATGACCGAGAGCGTGCTGATGCGCGACGTGGAACTCACCTACGAGATCCTCGCCGAGCTCAAACGCATGGGCGTGCGGCTGATGGTGGACGACTTCGGCACCGGCTATTCGTCGCTCGCCTACCTCAAGCGCTTCCCGATCGATGTACTTAAGATCGACCGCTCCTTCGTCAAGGATCTGGATCGCGACAGCTCGGATGCCGCGATCACGTCGGCGGTGATGGCGATGTCGCAGGAACTGGGGCTCGCCGTGGTGGCCGAGGGCGTTGAAACCGAAGCGCAGGCCGCTGCATTGGCGCGGCGCGGCTGCAAGGCGATGCAGGGCTTTCTGTTCGCACGCCCGCTGCCTGCCGCCGACTTCATCGAGTGGACCCAACGCGGCTGGCCGCGTGCGATGAAGTCCGCCTGAAGCGAAGAAGTCCGCCTGAAGCGATGAAGTCCGCCTGAAGCCCTGTCCGAGCTACAGAACGCCCGCCCGGCCAAGCCGCGCGGGCGTTTTTCATGGCGCCTCAGATCTTCCAGCGCACGTTATCGCGCACCGCAGCCGCCATCGCCGCAACAGCCGCATCGTTTTCGGCCACGATCGCGATATGCCCGCGCCCGGCAGGTTCGGCAAGCGCGCGGTAGCCCTGCATCGTGCCAGTCTGTGGCACATGCACCTTGTCACCCGGAATCAGGAACAGCGACACCATGCCCTTGTCGGTATCCAGCACCACATGCCAGCCGGTACCTTCCGGCCCCGGGCACAGCTTCATGTAGCGCACATGACCGAGCGAGTGCGTCAGCTCACCGCCGAAATGCGCGAGCACTGCGCGGAACTGATCGGGGTCGGCCAAGCGCGCGGTGGTGAAGGATTCCGGCTCGTGCATCACATGCTCGATCGCAAAACGCGGCGCGTCGTAACGGCCGTGCCCCTGCCACACCGAAACACCAAGCCCGATGCTCAGCACCACCGACGCCGCCACGGCCCAGGCACGCCAGGGCATCTGGCGGCGGCCACTGACGGCGAGCAGGATACGCTCGTCGAGGCCTTCCGGCACCGGCACATCCAGCACACGGGCGATGCGCGCCTCCTGTGCGTCGATGCGGCGCGCAAACAGGCGGCAAGCGTCGCAGCCGGCCTCGTGGGCGCGGGCTTCGGCGGAGATGCGTTGCGGATCGGCGAGTTTCGCGCGCCGGTACGCGAGGCAGTTCATTTCAGTGGGCGCGTTCATGCGTGTCCTCTTTTCTGATCGGCCGGCGTGCCCTCCAGCAAACCGCGCAACGCCTGACGCGCGCGGGTCAACCTGACCATGATGGCCCCTTCGGTGGTGTCCAGTTGCTGCGCGATCTCGGCACAGGAAAACCCGCCCAGCGTCTGCAGCAGAAAGGGTTCGCGCAGCGACAAGGGCAGGCTGCCGATCAGTTGTTCCATCTCATAGAGCGCGATCGGCGAATGCTCGGCCGGCAGGTCGAGATCTTCCGGCGCCTCATCGGCATAGTCGAACTGCTTGCGCTCGTAGAGTCGTGCATGTTCGTTGCGCAGGATCTGTAACAGCCAGGGCTTCGGATTGTCCTTGTCGCGCAGGCTTTCCCATGCGTTCCACGCGCGGGTGCAAGTCTCCTGCACCAACTCCTCGGCAACGAAGCGGTCACGGCAGAGCCAGAAGGCGAAGCGATAGAGATCCGCGCTATAGGCGCGGACCACACGTTCGAAATGGCGTTGGCGAAGCATCAGCAGCATGGCGCTTCCAGTAGGTTCTGCCCGAGCAGACCGGGGGCCGGCAGCAAACCTTACATCGTGTGATCAATGCGGTCGGGGCAGCAAGGCAATTTGCCGCCTAAACTGCGGCCATGTCACCCGCTACTTTGCCCGACGCCGCGCCTGATGCCTTGCGCAACCTCGGTCCGCGCTCACGCGAGATGCTGGCTGCGGCGGGCATTCACTCGATCGCGGATCTGACGGCGCGCGGCGCCGTGCGGGCTTGGGACGATGTGCGGCGGGCGGGCCAGCCGGCGAGCCTGAATCTGCTGTGGGCGCTGGTCGGAGCACTGGAGGGCCGCGACTGGCGCGATGTGGCGCGGAACGACCGCCTCGACCTGCTGATGCAGATCGAGGCCATCGCAGAAGCGCGCAAGGCGCTATCGGATCAGGACACCGACACGCCCTGAGCAAGCGGGCGCGCGCGGCGGCAGATATCCGACACCAGCGCCGCATGGGCTTCCGGTACCGGTTGCTCGACGCGGCGATAGACGCGGCCATCCGGCGTGCGGGCCAGCAGGCCATGATTGACCAGCTCGCGCCGGATCAGCACATAGTCCTCGAACCCCAGCGCAGCCTGGATCCAGCCGTTCACGTCGCGCTCATTCATCGCAATGCGCGCAGGCAGTTGCGCCCACACGCCGAGCACGCACGGCAAGCGGTGGCCGGCCTTGGTGGGCCAACGCCGCAGGCGACCGCTCGCATCAAAGTAACGCAGCAGCGCCGTCTGGTCCTTCGGCGGGGGCGGTGCTTCCGGTTGCGGCCGCGCTGTCGGCACCGTGTGGCGGTGTTCCGCGCGATAGCTCTGGTAGTTGCGATAGCCGGTAGCGCGCGACAGTGCGTTGAGCAACTGCAGATGGCCGGGCGGTCCGTCGATCTCGGCAAGCTGGCGAGCAAGCGAACGGGCGAGTGCCGAGATGTCGTCGGCGTAGTAAGGCAGGGTAGTACGGGACACGATCAATCCTTTCATCGTGCCGGCCCCGGATTCGGGTTGTCGGTGGTCGCCGTTCCGACGCGGCACAGGACGCGCGTCAGGGTGTGGTACGTGGCAGGTTTAGCTTCCCTTGCGGGGGCGACGCCTCGGTGATCTGCCGACCGGGGCGGAAGTATGCCGCGCGCGGCGCCGCCCGGCAAGCTTGATCAGCACGCCTCGGCAGTACAATCGCCCCAGGGCCCGCGCGCTAAGGGCCTGACCTGATGGAGCTTCCATGCTGTATTCGATTCTTGCGATCAGCGTTGGCGCCGCCGCCGGCGCGGTGTTGCGCTGGCTGCTTGGCACCTCGCTCAACGCACTGTTTCCCACCGTGCCGCCGGGCACGCTGGCGGCAAATCTGATTGGCGGTTATCTGATCGGCGTGGCGATCGTGTTCTTCGCCGATCAGCCGGGGCTCGCCCCCGAATGGCGACTGTTCGTGATCACCGGCTTCCTTGGTGGCTTGACCACTTTCTCCACCTTTTCGGCCGAAGTCACCACCCTGCTGCAGCAGGGGCGGCTCGCCTGGGCGCTCGGCGCGGTGTCGATTCACGTGGCCGGTTCGCTGTTGATGACGCTCGCCGGCATGGCCAGCGTCGGGCTGCTCAAACGCTTGTAAGGAGACCACCATGCAAGGCGTGCTGCTGAACTTCTACACCGAACAGAACCGCAAGCATCACGGCCGCCCGCTCGCCGACTGGTTGCTCGACGAAGCGCGCCGCCTCGGCGTAACGGGCGCTACGGTGCTGCACGCGGCCGAAGGCTTTGGCCGCGCAGGGCGGCTCCACGCCGCGCACTTCTTCGAACTCGCCGACCAGCCGGTGGAGGTTTCGATGGCCGTCTCGCCAGCGGATGCCGATCGCGTGATGGCGCGCCTGCGCGAGGAAGGCATCAAGCTCTTCTACGTGCGGATCCCGGTGGAGTTCGGCACCACGGCCGACTAGCTGATCCACACCGCCGGCGGCATTCGCTGCCGGGGGCCACTCTTCCTTGCCGGCGCAGCGGCAGATCTTGCCGCTGCAGCGTGCGCTGGCCTCGCTCGTTTCCCCAAGACCCAGCGGCAAAACCCTGGCGTGAACTGCGACCGGAGCGTACGCATCTGGTAATAACCATGACTGCATTCTGGTGTGGAACTGGCGTGTACAGGCCATGACTGCCCGCCCGGCAGCGGCCGCCCATCGCAGGCGCGGCAACCCACACGGAGGAGCACACCATGAGCATCAGCGGCATTTCATCCGGCGCCAGCCAGTTCGCCAGTGCGCTGTTTTCGAAGATCGACACACGCCAGCAGGGCTACATCTCGGAAGACGACCTCACGACCGCCTTCAGCATGGTCGACAAGGCGCGCGGCAAGAGCAGCAATATCGACGCGGCCGAGGTCTTCAAGCAGTTCGACAGCGACAGCGACGGCAAGGTCACGAAGGACGAATTCTCAAGCGCGATCGAGAACCTCGCTTCGCAGCTCGACCAGCAGTTGATGAGCTCGCGCATGGGCGGCCCAGGCGGGCCTGGTGGTGCCGGTGGCATGCCGCCCCCGCCGCCGAAGGACGACACCGGTTTCACGAAAGATCAGCTGAGCAGCCAGATCGAGGAAATCGGTAGCAAGGACAGCAAGCGCACCGACCTGCTGAACAAAATCGTCAACAACTTCGACGATGCGGACAGCGACGGTGACGGCAAGGTCAGCTTCAAGGAAGCGATGGCCTACGACAAATCGACGCAGACCAGCGACAGCGGCACGACGTCGGACACCAGCAATACGAACGCGCAGGCCAACAGCGAGGCGCAGTTGATGATGAAGATTCTGCAACTGGCGCACGCTTACGGCACCTTCGGCACCGATCAGAACAGTGCCGGGGTCGCCAGCCTGCTCTCGACGCAGGCCTGATGCGACGCCAACGCCGGGGTGCCGTCGCGCCCCGGCAAGTCAGCGCAGCAACGAGATCGCAATGATCCCCATGCCGACGCCGATCATGGCATCGAGCACCCGCCACGAAGCCGGCTTGGCGAACAACGGTGCCAGCCAGCGCGCGCCGTAGCCGAGCAGCATGAACCAGCTGACCGACGCGGCGATGCAGCCGAGCCAGAAGCCGACGCGGTCCAGCCCATGCTCACGCCCGCCGATCGAGCCGATCAGCACGATCGTGTCGAGATAGGCGTGCGGGTTGAGGTAGGTAAAGCCGAGCACCAGCACGATTGCCTGCTTCAGCGGCATCGGCGGCGCGTCAGCGGGCGTCAGTGCGTGCGCACTGAAGGCCGAGCGCAAGGAACGCAGGCCGTACCACATCAGGAACGCAGCACCACCCCAGGTCGCCACTTCCACCGCCACCGGGAAGTGTTCGATCACCTTGCCCATGCCGGTCACGCCGAGCCCGATCAGGAAGGCATCGGACAGCGCGCACACGAGAATCGTCGGCAGCACATGCTGCCGCGTGAGGCCCATCTTCAGCACATGCGCGTTCTGCGCGCCAATCGCCATGATCAGACCGGCGGTAACGAGAAAACCTTGAAAGATGACGTGGGTGTTCATGCTGCACCTGATCGCTCTGCTTGTTATCGAGGCCCGTCGATACGCCCGCCGCCGCGCGAGGCAGCAAGGAGAGGCGGCAACGCTGACCGGCACCGGATCGGTGTGCGGACGTATCGACTGCGTGGGCACTCGCGGCACCTTTGTAGGACCGCGGAGAACAGGATAGCGGCCAAAGCAGCATCGAATTAGCAATCTGAAATATGCAGACAGATCATTAGCACTGCTAATAGTTCGACCCGGCACCGCGCTCCCCTGACTTCCATGCTGTCTGAAAGCGAACGGACGTCGCTCGCACCGCTGCCGCTGTCCAGTCTTTGAACACGCGGTGTTCCATTACTGGACACCGCGGCACGCAGAACCCTCCACGCGCACTCAAGGCCAATCGGGGCGCAATGCCCGCCCGGCATGGGTTTCCGGCTGATCGAGCTGCGCCGCCAAAACGCTTGGCACGGGCACTGCACAGGTACGCCACGAGGCGAAGCAATCGCCCGCACACCTACAACAGGAGGAGACCATGACCTACGCACTGCCCGGCCAAGCTGGCGCGCCCGTCCAGTTCAAGCAGCGTTACGACAACTTCATCGGCGGCAAGTGGGTGCCCCCGGTGCGTGGCGAGTACTTCGATAACATCACGCCAATCACCGGCAAGCCCTTCTGCCAGGCAGCACGATCCGGCGCCGAGGACATCGAACTGGCGCTCGACGCCGCACACGCCGCCGCCGACAAGTGGGGGCGCACCTCGCCGGCCGAGCGTTCGAACATCCTGCTGAAGATCGCCGAGCGCATCGAGGCCAACCTCGAGCGCCTCGCCTATGCCGAGACGGTGGACAACGGCAAGGCGATCCGCGAGACGCTCAACGCCGACATCCCGCTCGCGGTCGATCACTTCCGCTACTTCGCCGGCGTGCTGCGCGCGCAGGAAGGCTCGATCAGCGAAATCGACGAGAACACGATCGCCTACCACTTCCACGAGCCGCTGGGTGTGGTCGGCCAGATCATCCCGTGGAACTTCCCGATCCTGATGGCCGCGTGGAAGATCGCGCCGGCGCTGGGGGCCGGCAACTGCGTGGTACTGAAGCCCGCCGAATCGACGCCGATCAGCATCCTGGTACTGGTCGAACTGATCGCCGACCTGCTGCCGCCCGGCGTGCTCAACATCGTCAACGGCTTCGGCCGTGAAGCCGGGATGCCGCTCGCGACCAGCAAGCGCATCGCGAAGATTGCTTTCACCGGCAGCACCGCAACGGGCAAGGTGATCGCGCAAGCGGCCGCCGGCAACCTGATCCCCGCGACGCTGGAGCTGGGCGGCAAGTCGCCCAACATCTTCTTCGCCGACGTAGCGGCGCAGGACGACGACTTTCTCGACAAGGCGATCGAGGGCCTCGTGCTGTTCGCCTTCAACCAGGGCGAGGTCTGCACCTGCCCGTCGCGTGCGCTGATCCACGAATCGATGTACGACGAATTCATGGATCGCGTACTCGCCCGCGTGCGCGCGATCAAGCAGGGCAACCCGCTTGATGCCGCGACGATGATGGGCGCACAGGCCTCGCAGATGCAGATGGACAAGATCCAGAGCTACCTCGCGCTGGGCAAGCAGGAGGGCGCGAACTGCCTGATCGGTGGCGAACGGGCACAACTTGGCGGCGTGCTGGCAGAGGGCTACTACATCCAGCCGACGATGTTCCGCGGTCACAACAAGATGCGCATCTTCCAGGAAGAGATCTTCGGCCCGGTCGTGGCCGTGACTACCTTCAAGGACGAGGCGGAGGCGCTCGCAATTGCCAACGACACGGTCTACGGGCTCGGCGCAGGCGTGTGGACGCGTGACGCCAACACCGCCTACCGCATGGGCCGCGGCATCAAGGCCGGCCGGGTGTGGACCAACTGCTACCACGCCTATCCGGCGCACGCGACCTTCGGCGGCTACAAAGAATCGGGCATTGGCCGCGAAACGCACAAGATGATGCTGGACCACTACCAGCAGACGAAGAACCTGCTCGTCAGCTACTCCCCCAAGGCGCTCGGCTTCTTCTGAGAACGCTTCGCTCGGCTACTGCGCGTCCCGATCTCGAAGCTGCGATGCTCGCCGTACCGGATGTACGGCTGCGCTTCTCACTTCGACCTCGGGCCGCTCGTGACGCCGATCGAAACGTTCTGATGCAGGTCCGATTCGAATCGGGAAGCTCCATCCTTCCCTTGCGGGGCGACTTGTCGCCCCGCCTTTTTTAACTGCAGTCGTCGGTCCGTGCAGCCAGTTCGGGCGCCAGTCCAAAGGTGGCCAAGGCAGGACGTAGTGCGGATTCTCCTTCGGCGTATCCGCACAACAGGACTGATCTGCCCGCTCCAAGCCGTACCTTTCAGCGAAGGAAGAACCCTGTCTCCCGCAACATCTTTACGCAGGGCATATCGCGATACTCCATGTCACCTCTTACGTCCTGCGGTGCGTCTGCGCGAGTGTTTTGACGCGCGACCAGGGACTCGGTAGCTGTCATTTGGTACGTCGTTGCTACTACGGTTCGGAGCACCGGTTTGCCATGTATCTCAATGCGAGTGCGGCATGTATCAACTCCGCCGAGCCGCTCGACGTTCAGAGGGTCAAACGCGAAGCCAAGGAAAGCGATGTGAGTGGCATTCGTCAGCAGCGAACGAGCAAACATGAACTCGGGAGACGACTGATGGTGGCGCACCTCCGGAATAACGCGAAGGTTGCGCGCTGCGGCTTGGACGTGTTCCGCAATGATGCTGCCTCCATAGCCACGCTCGCCTGGCATTGGCCAAGCGGATGCTCCTCCAACATTGCCATACACGTGGACGATTTGAATTGCCTCAAGCTTTTTTAGCGCATCAGAGCGAGTACGTCCGTACGCGGCCATAAGCTTGGTGAGCAGAGCCTGCTCGAGCGAGCGGTCGTAGTTGAACGTCACAACAGACAACCAGGAGAAGTCCAGTTCGTCCCACGACTGATTCGATGGTGCGAGATGATCAAATAGGTAGCCATACAGATCGTCCTGCGTCGCCACATCAAGCCAGTCACACACAGCCCGTTCAGAACGCATGATGAGATATGCGATCGCGAGCTTCCCAACCTCAGCAAACTCGGGACGATTGGCCAGAAACGCGTCGATCGAGGAGCGCCCGCTCAGTCTGAATGCGCCGACAAAATCCTGGACTTCTTCCCTCCCGACAAGGTTGTCAATCGCGGATGGCGGATTCGCAACTGGAGCCGTCGCAAGCGCCAGAATCTGCATGCGCAGCTGAGCGCCAAGGGGATAGCCGTAAGCGCAACTCGCCCCAGCGCCGAGCACGAGACAAACACGCTTCTGGGATAACGTCATCGGCAGCCTCGATAAAGCAATGTCGAGCGCACAATTCTACAGTTCGGTAGGTTCGCTGAACTTGTGAAGCCCAACGACTACGCCAGCGCAAGCACCGAGTTACCCATTGGCCGCACGGCTCGACGTCTTTATCGGCGGTGAATCGTCCTCCGCCTCGATCCTACCTAGACACGGGTCGAGCGACCTCCATCACCTCCCGAAGACCGGGTCCGAAAGCAGCCGCGGCAGTGCGCGCGCCGGCTCGTAAGCTGCGCGAAGGCTTGACCGACCATGCTGCCTGCCCCAGATCCGCCACGAGGTGATCCGATGCCCCTGCCCGCCACGCTCGACGCCCACCGCCAACGCCTCGCACAAGCCCGCGAACTGGCCTTCGTACAGGGCGGGCGGCCGGATACGCTGGTCGGCGAGGAAGTGCTGGCCTCATGGCAGCGCAGCAGCGCTGCTGGGCTCTCGCCCGACGTGCCAAAGCCACCTGCGCTGGTACCGCAGCCGCTACTGCGCGAGGCACATGAGCGCAACGGCCAGCTGATCGCGCTGGCACAGCCCGTGATCGACACCGTCGCGCGGCAAATCCGCGACAGCGCCTCGACCCTGATCCTCGCCGACGCCAATGGGCTGATCCTGCGCTCGCTCGGCGATGCAGACTTCCTCTCGCGTGCCGAGCGCGTCGCGCTGTGCCCCGGCGCGGACTGGAGCGAAATACAGCGTGGCACCAACGCGATCGGCACCGTGCTGGCCACCTCGCGCGCGCTGGAGATCGTCGGCGGCGAACACTTCCTCGCCCACAACACCCAACTCACCTGCAGCGCCGCCCCGCTGTTCGACCCCACCGGCCGGCTCGTCGGCGTGTTCGACATCTCCGGCGACTACCGCGCCTACCAACCCCACACGCTGGGGCTTGCGCGCATGGCGGCGCAGTGGATCGAGCAGCGCCTGTTCGAAGCGGATTTCTCGCGCCACCTGCTGCTCGCCTTCCATCCGGAAGTCGACTACGTCGGCGTGCTCGGCGAAGGCGTCATCGCGATCCGAGAAGACGGCGCGGTGCTCGGCGCCAACCCCGCCGCGCTGGCGATCCTCGGCCTGCGCCGGCGCGCGCTAGACGGACTCGGCTTTGCACAGTTGTTCGAACAACCGCACGCGCGGCTGCTCGATAGTGCCCGCCGGCATCCGGCTGCGCTGCATGAACTCGATGCCCGCGGCGGCCTGCGGGTGTATGCCCGCCTGCGCGGCGAGCTGCCAGCGCCAAGCAGTGGCCCGGCCCGCACGCGCCCGGCGCCGCTGCCCCGCCGCCATGCGCCGGACCTCGACGAGCTCGCCGCTGGCGATGCGACGATGGCTGCGCTGGTTACGCGCGCACGCAAGCTGCTGGCACACGACATACCGATCCTGATCCAGGGCGAATCCGGCGCCGGCAAGGAGATGCTGGCGCGCGCACTGCACGAAGCCGGGCCACGACGCGATCGCCCCTTCGTCGCGCTGAACTGTGCCGCGATCCCGGAATCGCTGATCGAATCGGAACTCTTCGGATACGAACCCGGCGCCTTCACCGGGGCGCGGCGCGAAGGCGCCGCCGGGCGCATCCAGCAGGCCGATGGCGGCACGCTGTTTCTCGACGAAATCGGCGACATGCCGCTGGCCTTGCAGGCCCGCCTGCTCAGGGTGCTGCAGGAACGCTCCGTGAGTCCGCTGGGCGGCGATCGCACGATCGCGGTGGATCTGCGGCTGATCTGCGCCACGCACCGGCGGCTGCGCGACGAAGTGGCCGGTGGCGGCTTCCGCGAAGATCTGTACTACCGCATCAACGGCCTCGCGCTGCAGCTACCGGCGCTGCGCGAACGCAACGATCTGCCGCAACTGGTCAGCCGCCTGCTGCGCGAGGTGTCCGGCGGACGCGAGATCGGCGTCAGCAACGAGGTGCTGCGCGCGTTTGCGGCCTACAGCTGGCCCGGCAACCTGCGCCAGTTGCACAACGCGCTGCGCGTGGCGGTCGCCCTGCTCGACGAAGGCGAAACCACGATCAGCTTCGAGCACCTGCCAGACGACCTGCGCGAGGACATCGCACGGCCGGCGGCGCCCTCGGCATTGGCGAACGACGCGCTGGCGCAGATCGAACGCGAGGCGGTGCGCCGCGTGCTGGCCGAGGCGGGTGGCAACGTATCAGCCGCCGCACGCCGGCTCGGCATCAGCCGCACCACGCTGTACCGCAAGCTGCACTGAGCGTCGCCGGTCAATTAGCCTGGCCGATGCGATTGCGCCAACATAAGCCGCGCTAATACACTGGGCGGATGAAGATCGATTTCGCCCTGCTCGAATGCCTGGAAGCGGTGGTTACCGAAGGCAGCTTCGAGAAAGCCGCCCGCACGCTGTCGATCACGCAATCCGCGGTTTCACAGCGGATCCGGCAATTCGAACAGCAAGTCGGCGCGCCGCTGCTGTTCCGCACCCGCCCGGTCACCCCCACGCCTGCCGCACAACCGCTGCTGCGCTTTGCACGGCAAACGCAGCTGCTGGCGCTGGATGTATGGCCCGAGTTGCTCGAAACCGTGTCGCGCGGCCGCGTGCGCATCGCAGTGAACGCGGACAGCCTTGGCTCCTGGGTGCTGCCTGCGCTCGCGCCCTGGGCCGAACGCAACGCGGCGATGCTCGACTTCGTCGTGGACGACCAGGAACACACGCAGGAATGGCTGCGCAACGGCGAGGTGATCGGCTCGATCAGTTCCGACCCGGCGCCGGCGCACGGCTTCCGCTCGGTCGCCCTCGGGGTGATGCGCTACCGCTGCGTGGCCTCACCGGCTTTCATTGCGCGTTACCTGCCGCGCGGGCTCGACCGCACGGTGATCCACCGCGCCCCGGCGCTGGTTTTCAACCGGCGCGATGCACTGCTGACCGAACACCTGCGGCGGCATTTGCGGATCAAGGAGCCCTACTTCCCGAACCACTTCGTGCCTGCCTACGAGGCCTTCCTGAGCGCTGCGCTACTGGGTTACGGCTACGGCCTGCTACCGGAAGTGCAGTGCGCGCAGGCGCTGGCAAGCGGCAGCCTGGTGGACATCACGCCGAACACGCCGCTCACGGTGCCCTTGTACTGGCACACCTGGGGCCTTGCGACCGAGCTGGTCAGCACGCTCAGCGCAGCCCTGGTGGAGGGCGCTTCGCACGCGCTCGAAGCGATGCCGGCGCCAACCCGCGCCGCGCGCAAGACACCACGCGCCTGACCCGGCGCGCCATTCGTTTGTCGGCGGCGGCCGTTCCACCGCCGTGGCCCGGCGCGTCAAATCGTGGCTTCAGCGGCGCCCTAAGCTGCAGGGCAGATCCAGCGCGCCCCGTTGCGCGGATCGGTCGCCAAGGAGCCACCCGCCATGCCGAAAACCCATGCCGCCCATACGCTGGAAATTGCAGCGCTGATCGAGTCGATCTGGGGCCCCGCGTTTGGTCGCACCGAATGTGCGACCGAATACAAGTACCACCACGTGAGTCGCTTCGGCCTGCACCTGCGGCTGCGCGGCCACGGCTTCCGGTATGCGGACGGCCTGCCTTGCGAGGGACACATCTGCTACATCGAGACCGGGATTGACGAAAAGATGCTGCACGCGGTTTCGATCAGCATGGACGTCGAGTCGATGACACGCACTGCGCGCCGCCCGCAGGACGGCCTGTCGCTCGCCGAGGTGCTGATGGTGCATGGCGTGTTTCACGGTAGCCGCGACGCAAGCGAGCTGGCCGACGCCCACCTGCCCCCACCGCCGCCGCTTGGCCTCGCTGATCTGGTTGCGATCGAATCGACGCTGGGCATGCCGGGGGTGCCCTTGCCGCCCCCCGGCACGCAAAGGCCTCAGGCCACCGCAGGCAAGCCGGACAAGGCCATCGCCAGTTCAGCCTCGTCGTAGTCCTGGTCCACCAGGCCGCCCGAGAGGTAGTTCTGGTAGGCGGCCATGTCGAAGTGACCATGACCCGACAGGTTGAACAGGATCGTCTCGGCACGGCCCTCGGCCTTGCAGCGCAGCGCTTCGTCAATCGCGCAGCGCACCGCATGGTTGGCCTCCGGCGCCGGCACGATGCCTTCGGCGCGCGCGAACATCACGCCGGCTTCAAAGCAGGCGGTCTGGTGGTAGGCGCGCGCCTCGATCAGGCCAAGCTCCTTCACATGGCTGACCAGCGGCGCCATGCCGTGGTAGCGCAAGCCGCCAGCGTGGAAGCCGGCGGGCGTGAAGGTCGAGCCAAGCGTGTGCATCTTCACCAGCGGTGTCAGGTGCGCGGTGTCGCCAAAGTCGTAGGCGTACTTGCCGCGCGTGAGACTCGGGCAAGCGGCCGGCTCCACTGCGATGATGCGGCGCTGCTTCACGCTCGCACCGCCGCGCAGCTGCAGGCCGATGAAGGGGAAGGCGATACCGGCAAAGTTGCTGCCGCCGCCAGTGCAGCCGATCACCACATCCGGGTCGTCGCCGGCCATCTCCAGCTGCAGCATCGCTTCTTCGCCGATGATGGTCTGGTGCAGCAGCACATGGTTGAGCACCGAGCCGAGCGCGTACTTGGTGTCTTCATTCAGCGCCGCCACCTCCACCGCTTCGGAGATCGCGATGCCGAGCGAACCCAGGTGATTCGGGTTCTGCGCCAGCACCGCGCGGCCGGACTGCGTTTCGTTGCTGGGCGAGGCAACGCAGCGCGCGCCGTAAGTTTCCATCAACGCGCGGCGGTAGGGCTTCTGGTCGTACGACACACGCACCTGGTAGATCGTGATGTCGAGGCCGAACAGGCTGCCGGCAAAGGCCAGCGAGCTGCCCCACTGGCCGGCGCCCGTTTCGGTGGCGAGCTTCTTCACACCGGCCTGGCCGTTGTACCAGGCCTGCGGCACCGCGGAGTTCGGCTTGTGGCTGCCAGCCGGCGACACGCCCTCGTACTTGAAGTAGATCTTGGCCGGCGTGCCGAGCGCTTTTTCGAGGCGGCGGGCACGGATCAGCGGGCTCGGGCGCCACAGGCGCAGCACCTCGCGCACCGGCTCCGGGATCTCGATGCGGCGTTCGGTCGACACTTCCTGCTCGATCAGCGCCATCGGGAACAGCGGTGCGAGATCCGCCGGGCCGATCGGCTGCTGCGTGGCCGGATGCAGCGGGGCTGGCGGCGGCACCGGCAGATCGGCGGCGATGTTGTACCAGTCCTTCGGCATCTGGTCTTCGCTCAGCAGGAACTTTGTCGTTTCGCTCATCCTTCTCACTCCTCCGGTTTCGCTATCGTGTTATCCGCTGGCACCGCCAGCGCCGGCAGGCATTCTGACCGATGGTGCTGACGCGTCTCTGACCTGCCTCATGCCCGTGCCATGCGCATCGGTTCATCGCGCGAATCTGCAGTTCATTCCTCGATCACGGCAGGCTGTCGCAGTGCGCTCGCGAACCGGCACGGCGGCGTTCAATCTGCAGCCATCGAAAGACGACGCAGACAGGAAAGGAAGCCGCCATGAAAACCGCCGCCAGCCGTATCGCCACCCGTGCATTCGCAGCCCTGATCGCCGCCGCAGGCGTGGCGTTCAGCATCGGCGGCACGCTGTTTCTGATGAGTGCGCCGTCGCTCGAATACGCTGCAGCAAGCAGCATCGCGGCGCAGTCAACGCCGGTGGTGGTCGCGAGCCGCGACTAAGCGCGGTGCGGCCGGGTCGCCCCCAGGCCTTTCACGCGGCGATGATGTCGGCCGCGCCAGCGACCGCGTAGTGACCCTTGCCTGATGTCTTGACGCGATACATCGCTACATCGGCTCGGTGGATCAGATCGGCGACCGTCATGCCATCGTAGGGAAACAGGCACAGGCCGATGCTCGCGCCGGTTTGAAGGCCGGGGGCGATCGACTGCATCGGGGCGCTGATCTGATCGAGCAGTTTGGTGGCGAGCGCTTTCGCGTCCGCCTCGCCGGCGATATCGCGCGCGATGACGAAGAATTCGTCACCGCCGATCCGCGCCACCGTATCGACCCCGCGTACCGCCGCCACCAGGCGGCTCCCCACCTCCCGCAGCACCTGGTCACCCACCTTGTGGCCAAGCGTGTCATTGATCTGCTTGAAGCCATCAAGATCGAGGAAGAAACCGCAGTTGATCTGACCGGTGCGTTGCGAGGCGGATATCGCCTGGGCAATCCGGTCGTAGAGCAGATCACGGTTGGGCAAACCGGTCAGCCCATCGTGCAGCGAGCGATCGAGATGATGCCGGCGCTCCTCGTCGAGCATGCGCTCGCGCAGGAACAGCAGACGACGCTGGCGCTCGGCGAGGTAGCCGGCCGAACCGCCGATCAGGTTGGCCGACACGATGAAGAAGTCGTGCCCCAGCAGCACATGCAGCGGGTAGCCCATCAGCGCGCCGAAGAACAGGTTGTAGCCGAGCAGCATCAGCAGATCCACGCCCAGCGCATAGATGAAACGGGTGCCGACGAAGTTGTAGGTGTAGAAGGTCACCACCACCATCATCGGGTAGTAGTACGGCGCGCTTTCCAGCGGCAGATGCGTCTGCATCGCAATCAGGCCAACGCCCGCGGCGAGCCCGACCAAGGCCAATACCAGATGGGATGAGCGCGCGAACCAGGGTGTCAGCGAAAAGATCAGCACCACCAACGGCACGCAGAGCGCAGTGCCGCGCGCGCCCCAGAGGTGCGCGACAACATCCGGGCTGACAAACCAGCGATCAAGCACGCCGTGCAGGATGTACACGAACATCCCGACCAGGATCGCCGCCTGCCCTTGGAGGCGCGTGCGGGCCCGCGTCGCTTCGAAGAATCCGTCCTCAAGATCCGCGTCGCGAAACCGCAGCGTCAGCGGGTGCATCACGGCCATCTGCTTCCCCCTCCCTCGGTGGCGCCGGCCGCCCCGCAGTACGGGCGCCAGGCTGCGGTGTCGCGGTGATTCTCCCACGCCGGCGCTTGCCGGCAAAAGGGTGCCACAAGGCTCCCTCACCCGCAGCGCAACACACCGTCGGCGCGCTGCGCGCCGGCGCTGGCGGCAAGCTTCGGGCGGCTGCTGGATAGCGCCACACCGCCGCGACTGCCGTCCGTCCATCGCGCAAATCTGCAGTCCATTCCGCAACTGCTGCAGGCCATCGCAGCGCGCTCGCGACGCAACGTCGCGAAGTCCATTCTGCAGCCATCGACAGACGACGCAGAGAGAAGAGGACAACGCCATGAAAACCACCGCCCCCCGCACCGCCACCCGCGCACTCGCAGCCCTGATCGCCGCCGCTGGCGTTACCTTCAGCATCGGCGGTACGCTGTTCCTCATGAGCATGCCGTCGCTTGAGTACGCTGCGGCAAGCGGCATCGCGGCGCAATCGGCGCCGGTCGTGGTCGCGACCAATCGCGACTGAACCTGCAGCCCCCGGAATGGAGCAACGCCCAATGCGATTGATCGGTAACCTGCTGTGGCTTGTGTTCGGTGGCCTGTGGATGGCACTCGGCTGGCTTCTCGCCGGCGCCATCTGCTTTCTCTCCATCATCGGCATCCCATGGGGGCGTGCCTGTTTCGTGATCGGCCAGCTGGCTTTCCTGCCCTTCGGTAACGAGGCGGTCGACCGCCGCGTCGTCACGCAACGCGAGGATATCGGCACCGGGATCCCCGGGGTGGTCGGCAACGTGCTTTGGTTCATCGTCGCCGGCTGGTGGCTGGCGCTAGGCCACCTGTTTCACGCGCTGCTGTGCTGCATCACGATCATCGGCATCCCGTTCGGGCTGCAGCACCTGAAGCTCGCCGGACTCGCGCTGGCACCGATCGGCAAGACCGTCGTGCCGCTGGACCGCACGCTCGCACGCTGATCCAATGGCGGATCCGCGATCTTTCGGAAGCGCATCATGCTGACGATTCTTGGCAAAGCGACATCGATCAACGTGCGCAAGGTGCTGTGGACCTGCGACGAGATCGGGATCCCCTTCGTGCGCGAAGACTGGGGCGCCGGTTTTCGCACCACTGACACCGCCGAATTCCGCGCGCTGAACCCGAACGCAATGGTGCCGGTGATCCGGGACGGCGACTTCGTGCTGTGGGAATCGAACACCATCTGCCGCTATCTCGCCGGTCAGCACGGCCGCACCGATCTGCTGCCCGCTGCGCCTCAGGCCCGCGCGCAGGTTGAAAAGTGGATGGACTGGCAGGCGACCGAACTCAACAACAGCTGGCGCTACGCCTTCATGTCGCTGGTGCGACAGCACCCCGATTACCAGGACGCCGAGCGACTCGCGGCCGGTATTGCAGCATGGCACCACCACATCGGCATCCTGGAGCAGCAGCTCGCGCGGACCGGTGCTTATGCCGCGGGCGACAGCTTCACGCTGGCGGACGTGGTGCTGGGGCTATCGGTGCATCGCTGGTTCATGGCGCCGATACCGCCGACCTCGCGGCCGGTCTTCCCGGCCGTCGGTGCCTACTACGAACGCCTAAGCGAGCGGCCCGCCTTCATGCGCCACGGCCGCAACGGCACGCCATGAGCGGCCGAACCGACCAGGGCGACAACCATCTTGTGCTCTACGACCCAACCCGCCATGAAGCACTTCGGGCCAGCGCGTGGGATGCGGTGCGCGCGCGCACAACGATCGACGAGATCGTCCGCGATGCGGAAGCGCACTTCTCGCCAGACCGCTACTGGCCGCTGCACCCGCGCGATCTTGCGCCCGACGACGATCCGAACCTGCCCGCCACCACGCTGTACTTCGGCGCCTGCGGCGTCATCTGGGCGCTGCACTACTTGCAGGCTCGCGGCGCCGCCCGCCTCGAGCGCGACTATCTCGACCAGCTCGACGCGCTGCGCGAGCGCAACCGCGCCTGGCTCGCATCAATCGGTAGTCAGGACTTCGCTGCCTACCTGATGGGCGATACGCCGATCCGGATGCTCGCGTACGGCGCAACGCGCAGCCAAGTGGATGCGAAAGCGCTCGCCACGCTGATCGACGACAACCGCGAGCACCCGGCGCGTGAACTGATGTGGGGCGCGCCCGGTACCTTGCTGGCCGCGCTGTGTCTCTACGAACTCACTGGCGACGAGCGCTGGGCGGCGCAGTTTCGCGACACGGCGGCGGTGCTGTGGTCACAGCTTGAGTGGTCTGAGAAGCACGAATGCGCGTTCTGGACGCAGGACCTCTACGGGCACCGCACAAACTACCTCGATGCGGTGCATGGATTTGTCGCCACCGCCGCGCCGATCTTGCGCGGCGCACACCTGCTGCCTGCCGCCGACCGCGACGCCTGGCTCAGCTGTATCGCCAACACCATGCAGCGTAGCGTCACCCGCGATGGCCCCTTCGCGAACTGGCGTGTTTTCCTCGACACACCAGCCGGACGCGATCCCCTCTACCTGATGCAGTTCTGCCACGGCGCGCCGGGTTTCGTGATCTGTCTCGCCGATCACCCGGACGCGGCGCTCGACCCGCTGCTGCTTGCGGCCGGCGAAACGATCTGGAAGGCGGGCCCCCTCACCAAGGGCGCCAACCTGTGCCATGGCACAGGTGGCAACGGCTACGCCTTCCTTAAGCTCTACCGACGCAGCGGTGACCCGGTCTGGCTGGAACGTGCGCGCGCGTTTGCGATGCATGGCATCGAACAGGTCGCCGCCGAACGCGAGCACTACGGCCACGGCCGCTACTCGCTGTGGACCGGCGACATCGGTTTCGCGATCTACCTCTGGGATTGCCTGCACGGCGAAGCGGCGTTTCCAACGCTGGATGTGTTCTACCCCTGAGCCAGGCGGCAGCGCGCATCTGCGGCTACTGTTACCGTATCGCACTCAGCACCACCGGCCCACGACGATGACCCAGCAACCCGATTCCGACGAGATCGCCAAGCACATCACTCAGCTTACCGATCTCATCTATGTCGCCAGCAACAGCGACGAAAGCCTTTCGCTGGAACTACGCGTCGCAGCGATGGGGTTTGCGGCGCGCGAATTGTGTGTCTCGGACTTGGCCGAGCGAGACTGCGACCCGGCCGAGCGCATGAACGCCATCAAGGGGCTTTTCATTGCCGCCTTCGAACATGAATTCGCGGCGACGATTGCGACCGTGGAAACGGAACGCGCGATGCGACGCATGACCGCCAAGCGGGCCGACTAGTCCGCGCGCCAGCATCCTCCGCGGCCCCGGCGCGCGCAGCGCGCAGGCGGCCGACGTGCTACCCAGCGCTGCAGCAGTGTGCCGCGCCGGATCCGTCGCGCAACTCTTCCAGGATCGGGCACTCGGGCCGCTCGTCGCCGTGGCAGCGCATGGCGAGCGCGGCGATGGCGTCGCGCATGCGCGTGAGATCCGCGATGCGGCGATCGAGCTCCGCCACTTGCGCCAGGGCCAGCGTTTTCACGTCCGCACTGCTGCGATGCTGGTCCTGCCACAGCGACAGCAAGTGCCGGATCGTCTCAAGCGGAAATCCCAGCTCACGGGCATGGCGCACGAAACGAAGGGTGTCGAGATCGCGCGCCGAATAGCGCCGATAGCCATTGTCGCCACGCACACCGGGCGGCAACAGTCCGATCGATTCGTAGTGGCGGATCATCTTGGCCGAGAGGCCGGATGCCTTGGCGGCAGCACCGATGTTCATGTCTTCAACTCCGCAGAACGCCCGCCTCGCGCGACGGGGCCAAACAGTTCGAGCCTGTGCATCGTCATGGCAATGCCGGATCAACGCTGCCGGCTGCTCGGCACCGGCCGCCAGCGTGTGAGCAGCAGCGCGTTGGTGATCACGCTGACACTCGAGAACGCCATCGCCGCACCCGCGATGACCGGCGACAACATGCCTGCGGCCGCGAGCGGAATACCGACGACGTTGTAGGCGAATGCCCAGAACAGGTTCTGCTGGATCTTGCGCCAGGTGCGCCGGGAGATATCGAGGGCGTCGGCAATCAGTGCCGGGTCACCGCGCATCAGCGTGATGCCCGCCGCATGCATCGCCACCTCGGTGCCGGTCGCCATTGCGATGCCGACATCGGCGGCAGCGAGCGCCGGAGCGTCGTTGATGCCGTCGCCCACCATCGCAACCCGCACACCGCCGGCCTTGAGCGCGGCGACACGCGCAGCCTTGTCGCCCGGCAAGACGTTGGCGAGCACCTCGTCGATGCCCAGCTCGGCCGCCACCGCTTGCGCGGCACCTGCGTTGTCACCGGTAATCATCACGCTCTTGACGCCCATCGCCCGCAACTCACGCACTGCAACGATGGCCTGCGGCTTGACGCGGTCGCCGAACGCGAGCAGCCCGCGCAACTCGGGCGCGCCGCCTGCCGGTATCGCCATCAGCCATGACACGGTGCGCCCCGCTGCCGCGAGCTCGTCGGCGCGCGCTGCAAACGGGCCCGCGTCAAGCCCGAGTTCGTCGCGCAGACGGGTGTTACCCAACTGCAGCGTGACACCGTTCAGAACACCGCTCACGCCGCGGCCTGGCAGGGCGCGCAAATCGCTGGCGGCCGGCACCGCAATCGCGAGCGCCTTGGCCGCATCGAGCACCGCCTGCGCCAGCGGGTGCGCGCTGCCAGCCTGCAGGGCGGCGGCGTCTGCGAGGAGCGCCGAGTCCTTGCCCACCGCGGCGATCGCCGCCAGGGTCGGGCGGCCTTCGGTAAGCGTGCCGGTCTTGTCGAAGGCGACCACACCAACGCTGTGCGCGATTTCGAGCGCCTCGGCATCCTTGATCAGGATGCCGTGCTTGGCCGCGACACCGGTGCCGGCCATGATCGCAGCCGGCGTGGCGAGGCCGAGTGCGCACGGGCATGCAATCACCATCACCGCAACCGCGTTGATCACCGCGTTGCTCACATCGCCGGTCGCAAGCCACCAGCCCACGAATGTGATGAGCGCGATCACCAGCACCACCGGCACGAATACCGCGCTGACCTTGTCGACCTGGCGTTGGATCGGCGCCTTGGCTGCCTGCGCGCTTTCGACAAGGCGGATGATGCGGGCCAGCGTGCTCTCGGCCCCCAGCGCGGTGGTGCGCACCACCACCCTGCCCTCACCGTTGATCGCGCCGCCGATCACCGGTTCGCCCGGTTCGCGCGCCACCGGCAGACTCTCGCCGGTGATCAGCGATTCGTCGAACTGGCTGATGCCCTCAAGGATTTCGCCATCCACGGCGACACGCTCGCCCGGCAGCACAACCACCAGGTCGCCGAGGCGCAGTTGCGCCAAGGGCAGCATCTGCTCACGGCCGTCACGCAGCACGCGTGCGGTGTCGGGGCGCAGGGCCTGCAAGGCGCGGATCGCGGCCGCGGTTTGCCGCTTCGCGCGCCCCTCCAGCCACTTGCCCAGCAGCACCAGCGTAATCACCACCGCGGACGCCTCGAAGTAGAGATGCATGCCGCCAGCGAGCCATTGCCACACCGACAAGCCGAACGCGGCCGAAGTACCAAGCGCAACCAGCAGATCCATGTTGCCGGCACCCGCGCGCAGCGCATGCCAGCCGGCGCGGTAGAAGCGCGCCCCGAGCCAGAACTGCACCGGCGTTGCGAGAACAAGTTGCAGCCAGCCTGGCAACATCCAGTGGCGGCCGACGAGTTCGCCTAGCATCGGCACCACGAGCGGCAGCGACAGCAACGCGGCCAGCACCACGCGGATGCCGTCGCGGTCGACGGCAGGGGCCCGCTCGGCCTCGGGGGTCGCGTCCGCTTGCGGCAGCACTGCTTCAAAACCCGCCGCCTCGATCGCCGCGGCAACCGCCTCGACACCAACGCCGGGCAGCGTGCGGATGCGCGCAGACTCCGTCGCCAGATTCACCGCCGCATCCAGCACACCCGGCACCCGCTTGAGGCCCTTCTCGACCCGTGCGACGCACGAGGCGCAGGTCATTCCCTTGATGCCGAGGTCAAGCTCGGCGAGCGGCACATCAAAGCCGGTCTTTTGCACCGCCTCGCGCAGCACTGCGGTGTCGAGCACGGCCGCACTCGTGACACGGGCGCGCTCGGTGGCCAGATTGACGCTCACCGACTGCACGCCGGGCACGGCCTGCAACGCACGCTCGACGCGCGCAACACAGGAAGCGCAGGTCATGCCGCTGATTGGCAGGTCAAGCTCCTTCGAAACCGGGGTGATCGTTGTGTTCATCGCTGTTACGTCCATTGCTGTACCTGGAGCCCGTAGCGTCAGCCTTACCATCATGGGAAGGTCAAGCGCTATTTTCACCCGAGTGGCGCCGTGCGAGTGCCGATCTCAACAGGGCAATTACTGATCGTCGAATTCAAGCCGATCGGTGAAGATGCGCACTCCTGCCCAAGCAAGCAACAGCATGAAAGCCACCACCTTCCGACGCCTGATCAACCTGTGGCCACCGTTCTTCTTTGCCGGCATCCGGGCAAAGCGGATCTCAGACGACTTCCGCGAAGCCGACGTCGCACTCAAGCTGCATTGGTACAACCGCAACTACGTCGGCAGCCATTTCGGTGGCAATCTGTTTTCGATGACCGATCCGTGGTTCATGCTGATGCTGCTGCAGGTACTCGGCCCCAAGTACCTGGTGTGGGATCGTGCCGCAACGATCGAGTTCGTCACGCCGGGGCGCGGCACCGTCACCGCGCGCTTTCGCCTCGACGACGCGCAGATCGCCGATGTGATCGACAAGACAGCGAACGGCGACAAGTACCTGCCCACTTTTCATGTCGACATCCTCGACGCCCAAGGGCAGCTCGTGGCCAAGGTCACGAAGACCGTCTACATCCGCCTGAAATCGGCCCATCGCCCCGCCGCAGGCTGATGCACGTCAGTTTCGCCCGCGTCACGCAAAGGACATAATCCGCTGGCGCGACCATTGCGCCAACCAAACGGAGTCCTGCATGTCCCACGGAGCGGCCCCACCTTCCACCGCCAATGCAGCATCCGGCGGCCCAGGCTTGAAATTCGACGTGATCGCCGGCCTCACTGCGGCCGCGGTCGTACTTCCGAAGGCGATGGCCTACGCCACGGTGGCGGGCCTTCCCGTCGCGGTCGGCCTGTACACAGCCCTCGTCCCGATGGTGATCTATGCGCTGCTTGGCACCTCGCGGGTGCTCAGCGTCAGCTCCACCACGACCCTCGCAATCCTCGCCGGTACCGAACTAGCGCTGGCCGTGCCGGACGGTGATCCGACGAAACTGATCGCGGCGGCGGCCACGCTGACGGCGCTCGTCGGCGTCCTGCTGATGCTCGCGTCCGCGTTGCGGCTGGGCTTTGTCGCGAACTTCATTTCCACGCCGGTCCTGACTGGCTTCAAGGCCGGCATCGGGCTGGTCATCGTGCTCGATCAGGTTCCCAAGCTGCTTGGCCTGCACATCACGAAGCAGAACTTCTTCCACGATCTGGTCACCGTCGTACAGCACCTGCCGGACGCGTCGATGATGACCGCGCTGGTCGCAGCGGCAACGCTCGCTGTATTGATCGGCATGGAGAAACTCTGG
Source organism: Niveibacterium sp. COAC-50 (assembly GCF_013184235.1). Lineage (NCBI taxonomy): Bacteria > Pseudomonadati > Pseudomonadota > Betaproteobacteria > Rhodocyclales > Rhodocyclaceae > Niveibacterium > Niveibacterium sp. COAC-50. The sequence goes on along the minus strand of NZ_JABCJM010000005.1, from coordinate 233,743 downwards.
CCACATTCGCCGGCGCCGCTGGTCGCCGTCGGCGGCGGGATCGCGGCATCCTGGCTGCTGGGCTTGAACGCGATGGGCGTGTCGATCGTCGGCTTGATCCCGCAAGGCTTCCCGTCGCTGACCCTGCCGGATGTCAGCTTGGTAGCGCAGTTGATTCCTGGTGCAGCCGGTATTGCGCTGATGAGCTTCACCGAGAGCATCGCAGCGGGGCGCGCCTTTGCGCGTAACGACGAACCCCGCATCAACGCCAACCGTGAGCTGATCGCGACCGGCGCGGCCAACCTCGGCGGCGCCTTCCTCGGCGCAATGCCGGCCGGCGGCGGCACGTCGCAAACGGCGGTTGTTCGCTCCGCAGGTGCGCAATCGCAGAAGGCCTCGCTGGTGACCGCCAGTGCGGCACTCGCGACGATGCTGCTGCTCGCGCCGATGCTGGGCCTGCTACCGAATGCGACGCTCGCGGCGGTCGTGATCGTGTATTCGGTCGGCTTGATCCAGCCGAAGGAATTCATGGCGATCCGCAAGATCCGCAACATGGAATTCCGCTGGGCCTGCGCGGCGATGCTTGGCGTACTGCTGTTCGGCACCCTCAACGGGATCCTGATCGCGATCATCATTTCGCTGGTGGGCCTCGCCAGCCAGACCGCACGCCCGCACGTCTATGCGCTCGGTCGCAAGCCCGGCACCGACGTGTTGCGTCCGCTATCGCCCGAGCATCCGGAGGATGAAAGATTCGAGGGGCTGCTGGTCGCGCGCCCCGAAGGCCGCATCTTCTTCCTCAATGCGACGGTCGTCGGGGATCGGCTCAACGAACTGGCCGCGGAACACAAACCTAAGGTCATCGTGCTGGACATGAGCCGCGTGCCAGACATCGAATACTCGGCACTGCAGATGCTCGCCGATGGCGACAAACGCGTCGCCGAACGCGGCATCACCCTCTGGCTGGCGGGGCTGAACCCCGACGCGCTGGCGATGGTGCAACACTCCGGCCTGGCGGAGCGGCTCGGGCGCGATCGCATGGTCTTCAACGCACAGACCGCAATCGAGCGTTACATCGCTCAAAACAAGAAACCCGCCTGAGCGGGTTTCTTGCAAGTCACAACAGGCGGCCGGTGCCGAAGCTCCGGCCGGCCTGATCAGTACTTTTCCGGCACGTACTTGAACGGGTAGTCGGTCGCCTTCACGCGGCCGATCTTGCGCTTAGGCAGCTTGACCTTCTCGGCCGGGATCTCTTCGTAAGGCACATGCGCGAGCAGGTGGCTGATCACGTTGAGGCGCACTTTCTTCTTGTCCTCAGAACGCGCGACAAACCACGGCGCCCAGGACGAATCGGTCTTCTCGAACATCTCGTCGCGGGCCACGGTGTAGTCGTCCCACTTATCGAAGGACTTCACATCCATCGGCGAAAGCTTCCAGACCTTGCGGCCGTCGTCGATGCGGTCGCTCAGGCGGCGCTCCTGTTCCTCGGGGCTGACTTCCAGCCAGTACTTGAGCAGGATGATGCCGGATTCGACCATGGCCTTCTCAACCATCGGCACCACGTCGAGAAACTTCTTCACCTGTTCCGGCTTCGCAAAACCCATCACCCGCTCGACCCCGGCGCGGTTGTACCAGCTGCGGTCGAAGATCACGATCTCGCCGGCCGCCGGAAAGTGCGGGATATAGCGCTGGATGTACATCTGGGTCTTTTCGCGCTCGGTCGGCGCTGGCAGAGCCACAACGCGGAACACGCGCGGGCTGACGCGTTCGGTGATCGCCTTGATGGTGCCGCCCTTGCCGGCACCATCACGCCCCTCGAAGACAATGCAGACCTTCAGCCCCTTCGCCACCACCCACTGCTGCAGCTTGACCAGCTCGACATGCAGGCGCTTGAGCTCCTTGTCGTAAGCCTTGGCGCTCATCGGTTCAGTCGAAACCGGCGCGGCCGGTTCGGACTTCTTGGCGGAATGCTTCTTCTTGTTGCCGGACATGACGACCTCCTTTGGATGAGGCAGACCGGCTTCGGCGTGGATGCTGCGGCCGCGTCGGCCTGCAATCGGGTTTGGCGGCCGCCGCCGCCGGTTACCCGGCAGCGGCGGTTTGCCCTTACTTTGTTGTCGCCGCAAGCGGCGCCGACGGCGCAAAATCGCCGCCGAGCGCCAGATGCAGATTCACACGCTGCACGCGCGCATCACTTTGCACACGCAGCTGTTCGCCCTGCACGGCGATCAGACCAAGCTCTTCGTTGATCAACGCACGACGGTCTATCGACCCAACACGCAGCCGATGGTTCGCTAGCTCCACCTGGCGGCGGTTTTCGAGCACGCGGGCATCAAGCTGCTTGGCACGCGTCTGCAAGGTCACGTTGGCAGCCAGCGCGTTCTCGACATCGGCGAAGGCACGTTGCCCGGCCGCGGTGTAAGCGGCTACGGCGGCCTTCTGCTCGGCCGTCTTCGCCTCGACCTGCGCCTGCAATGCCCCGCCGGTGAACAGCGGCGCCACAATGCCGGCCCCCATGCTCCACACCGGGTTGTTGCGGTCAGCCAGAACGAACAGCGAGCTGTCGATCGAGTTGACGCCCGCGGTCAGCTTGATTGCCGGCAGCCGCGCAGCCTTGGCCTCTTCGACCATGTAGAAGCTCGCGGCGACCTTGCGCTCGGCCGAGATGATGTCCGGGCGGCGCTCCAGCAACTGCGACGGCAAACCGGCCGGCACCGCTTCGGGCATCGCAGGCATATTGCCCGCCACCGCCAACTCAGCCGCGGGATAGCGGCCCAGCAAGAGCTCCAGCGCGCGCTGGGTCTGCGTCTCCGCCAACTTGAGCTGCTCGAGCGAATCCTGCCGTGCCGCCAAGGCCTCGCGTGCAGTCGACACCGCCGTGCCGTCGGTATTTCCGACGCGCTGGCGGGTCTCTTCCAGCTTGATCAGGCTTTGCGTCGCGGCGATCGATTGCTCTGCCAGCTTGCGTTGCTGCTGCGCCTCGATCGCGAGATACCAGGCACGCGCCACACCAGCCGCGAGCGACTGACGCGCCCAGGCCAGATCGGCAACCGTGCTGTCGTACTGCGCGGTGGCGGCTGCGCGTTGCGAACGCACCCGCCCCCACAGGTCGAGTTCCCAGTTGACGCTGAGACCACCGCCGGTCAGGCCGCTGCCGTCCGACATCTTGCCGCCGGTGCGGCCATAGGCCATCACGCTGGGCCAGAGGCTGCCGCCGGAGGCAGTGACAATCGCACTAGCCTGCTCGATGCGGGCCGCAGCGACCTTCAGATCCGGGTTGTTGGCGATCGCTTCGTTGACCAGTGCAATCAGTTGCGGGTCATTGAAGCGGGCCAGCCAGCCATCTTCGAATTGTCCAGAGGGCGCGCCAGCCTTCCAGCTTTCGGGCAGCGGCGCGTTCGGCAAGGTCTGCGCGCGCAGATCCGCCCCTTTGGGCGGAGACTGCAGCGCGCATCCGCCCGCTACGAGCGCCAGCGCGACGGCGAACGCCGCGCGGCTTAGGTTGAAATCAGCCATGGTCCGTTCCTCAGTGAAGCTTCAGGACCAGGTAGTTCAGGATCGAGTTGATCCGCACGATCACTCGACGCAGGATCTGCACCGGCTTCAGGTGTTCCGTGTAGATCGCGCCATGCCCCGTGGCACCGGCCGCGAGGAACAGGTCGCGATGCTTTTCTTCCAGCTCCAGCTTGACCGCGAAACGGCCCGGCGGCAGCGGCTGCGCGCCGGTTTGCGGGATCTGGCCGCTCATCGGGAGCTGCCCCTGACCCTGCGCCCACACGATCGACTGCACCTTGGTCTTGATCACTTCACCCGGATAGGTCGGCAGTGCGATCTCGGCTTCGTTGCCCGGTTCAACGTTGTAGAGCTCGTTCTGTGAATAGAGAGCAAGAATCTGCTGCTCATCCTCGACGAACACCATTGCCGGCTGCAGTGGCATCGGCACCACCCAGGAGCCAACGCGCAACTGGTTGTTGATGACGGTACCGTCGGCCGGCGCGTACATGGTGGTCTGTGACAGCTCCCACTTGGCGTTGTCGAGTTGCGCACGGATGGCAGCGACCTGGGCTTGCTCGCCGTTCACCTGAGCACCGATCTGCTCCTTGACCTGACGCTCACTCGCCTCGGCGGCTGCCAACTCGGCCTTGACCTGCTTGACGTTAGCCAGCGCCTGTTCAAGGTCGAACTTGGTGCCCGCCTCGGTTTTCGCCAGTTCCGTGAACTCGGCGACGCGCTTCTGCGCAAGATCGAGTTGGGCACGGATGCCTTCAGTCTTGCTGGTCGCAGCCTTCAGCTGTTCGCCAAGGTTCTTCGCATTCGCGATCGCCGAGGCAAGTTGCGACTCGAAGGAGCGGACCGTCTGCTCATAGGGCGTCGGGTCAAGCTTGAACAGCACGTCGCCCTTCTTCATGTGCACGTTGCCTTCGGCCGGCACAGCGATGACACGGCCACGCACTTGCGGCACCACTTGCACGGTGTACTTGATGACGCGCACATCGGCGGACGACGGCGCGATGACGTTAAGGGTGAGGATCAACCAAGTCAGGCCCACCACCGGAATCGTGACAACGATGACCTTCGAGGTGGTGTTCCACGGCAGCAGCTTGAACTTGAAAAAGATCAGCCAGACAAAGAAGGCGTAAATGCCTACGAGGATCGCTTCCATCAGGCCGCCCCTCCCTGGCTACGCGCCGACAGTTGGACGCGAATCGCCTCGAGTTCCGGGCTCAGTTTGCGAACCTTGGCCATTTGATCGAGCTCTTCCTTGAGATGGGCGATGTCTTTCTGAACAGCCTCATCGCCGACAGAGGTCGCGAGCTTTTCGCCATGTTCGCGGAAATAGTCGTCGTGCTTGTCGGTGCCATAAGCCATCTTGTAACCAACGGGTTTTGTATAGGCCCACAGCCACGCGATTGGCCACAACAGTCCGCCAAAGACGAGCGAGAGCAAGCACAGCGTGGTAATCGCTTCGGTTTGCGGATGATGTTTCTTGTGCGCCACCTTCTCTGGAAGGATGTGTACCAGCCAGAAAAGGGCAATTGCACCTGGCGGCATCGCAATCAGCACGAACCAAGCGAGGAAGTTTGCGGCCTTGTCTTCCATTTCAGGTGAGAGCATGGAAGCTCGCGCACCGAAGGAAATGAGCAGCAGTGCAGCCACGCAGGCAAGGCGTAACGCAGCGGATTTGTGAAACCGAAGCATCGGGGGGTCTCCACCGAAAAGTTTGGGGGCATCTGAAACAGGACTGCCGCGCCAGCAATTTATACGGACGCGCGCAGCCAATTGTCTTCTGTGAATCGCCGGAAACGCAAGCCAATCCAAGCTTGGCCGTTGATGTGAGTCACGCGACGGACTGGCCACCGGGCGCCAAAGCCCACGTACGCCCCAGACGTTGCCGCGCCGAATGGACTTATCCTTCGTTCAGAGTGGCACCGAACGGCAGCTGAGGGCTACCGCGCGCTCGCCACGCCGCCAGCACGGCGCTGCGTCCTTCGACAGATGGGCGGTACCCGCCTCATCCTGATGCGCGACCACAACGCTGAACGCTGAAGCGCCTTGACGATCGAGATCGAGCCGCAACACCCAGCCGGTTGTCGACGCGACCGTGTTGAAACCATCGAAGACGAAGTTGCCGAGGCTCCAGATGATCGGCTTGCCCCGGTAAAGGCTCGCACCCTGCGTGACATGCGGATGCCCACCCACGACCACATCTGCGCCCGCGTCGATCATCCGGTGCGCAAGTTCAACCTGGCGTGGACCGGGCTCAGGCTCGTGCTCCCAGCCCCAGTGCATAAAGGGGATCACCAGATCCGCCCCCGCCTTGCGCGCATTCTTGATGTCCGCAACGACCTGGCTATCCTCGCTCCACGCAATGCCAGGCCACTTCGCACCCGCCTCGAAACTGCGCGGCTTGAATTCGTTGTAGGCCAGCACCGCGATGCGCAGGCCCTTCCGCTCAATCCACAACGGCGCGTGGGCCTCGACCAGATTGGCGCCGCCACCAAAACTCGCGATACCCGCCGCGCGCACATGCTTGAGGGTTTCGACGAACGCCTCACGGCCGTAATCGCCCGAATGGTTGTTGGCAACCCCAAGTGCATCGAAGCGGCCTTTCAACACGCGCATCACGGACGGATCGGCGCGAAAGGTCCAGGGCTTGTTGTCGAGCGCCTTGCCAGTGGTCGCGACCGGACACTCCAGGTTGCCGATCGTGAAGTCGGCGCCGCGCAGCAGCGCATCGAACTCGGCCAGCGGATCACCGCCGGCGGCAATCGTCTTACCCGGACCATCGTCCAGCATGATGTCGCCGACGAACATCAGGCGAAGCGTATCCGCCTTCGCCGGCGCGACCAGTGCAAGCACCGACAGCGCCGCCACAACCATCTTCGTCGCGCTCATTGTGCTGCCCTCTTCTTGCCAAACTCGCACCAGTATTCAAGCTCGCCGTCGCGCACCGGCTCATACACCCGCTGCATGCCGGTGAAGCCGAAGCGCCCGCCGCTCGCGGGCGGCAAGGGGAATTCCGCCACATGTATCGGCACCGCAGCGTCGTCGCGGTCAGCATAGGTGTACAGCTTCACGGATGCGCTCTGCGCCGGCGGGCGCTCGAATACGATGCGGAACAAGAAGTACGAGCCGATCGAAACCGGCGCGACTTCGTAGGAAGAGCTGACCGCATTGGCGCGCAGCAGCCGGGTCTCTCCACCGTAGCTGACATGGCAGCGCACCTCGTCGGTAGCCTGCGCCGAGGTCGCGAGCAGGCTCAGCGCAAACGCGGCCAGCAAGCCACTGCAACCCAAGCGCCGCGTCATTTGCCAGTGTGCGCCGGGATGTTGATCAACGGTGCCGACGTCATGTTGGCCGGCACAACGACGGTATTGGTGTTGCCCTTCTCGGCGAAGGTCTGCAGCGCCTGATTGGCTTCGTGCTGCAGGTATTCGCGGGTGAGGCTGTCGGCGATGATCTTGTTGGCGCGGGCGATGCCCTCGGCTTCGGTGACGCGGATCTCCGCCTGCTTCTTGGCGATTTCGGTCTGGATCGTCATCGCTTCGAGCTTCTTCTGGTTCGCCACCGCGGCGCGAATCGATTCCTCGATCGACGGGTCCGTCACCACTGCGCGGATCACGACACGCGTCACGGTGAAGACATGCGGATCGTTGCGATCCAGTTCTGCCTGAACATTGCGCCGGATCGATGCGGCCATCTCGTCGCGCTTGGTATGCATCACCAGGGAGTCAACGCGGGCAACTTCTTCATACACGGCATTGCGCACGATGCGCATCACCACACCCTGCGCCGGCAACCAGATGCCCGAGTGCTCATCGCGCACCGACTGGCCGGCGTACTTCACCTGCAGGGCCGGGATCTGCGAATCGGCGACCTTATAGTAGACGCTCACATCCATGTCGCGCAGGCTCAGGTTGTCCTTGGCCTTGGGCGTCAGGTCCTGCAGATCAATCGCGACTTCTTTTGCGCTGAATTCTGAAATGCTCGAGATGAAGGGCCATTTCAGATAGACGCCGGGGGTCACCGCCTCGGAGGAGATCACCCCTAGCGTGGTGCGCACACCGACGTTGCCGGAACCGATCGTGCCGGCGAGACCAAAGATGACCGCCCCGAGCAGGAGCACCGCCAACACCACCAACGGAACGCGACTCCGCGATTGAAATTCCATGAAGCACTCCATGCGTGACACGAAATGCACGCATGGTATCGGCTCCGCGCCGGCTAGGGCAGCGCTGGATCAGATTCTGCTCAAGCGCAGATCTGCGGCGGTCAGTGCTTGGGTCGGTGACTTGGAATCCAGGCCCAGATGAATTCACACTCGACCGGGTGCTCGCCGGCCTCGTCGGTCACGGTGACCGCGACGCTGACCTCGCCCTTGTCGGTGTCCTGCATCAGTTGCCGCTGCTCGGGCGTCAGCGTGGCAACCGCGCGCAGACTACCGGTGGCGCGCTTGCGAAAATGCACGGTGAGTGACTTCGCGAGCGGCAGGCAGTCGTCGCGCACGTTCATGCCAACCACCATGCCGGTAGCGGTCTCTGCCAGCAAGGTCGTTGCCGCCGCGTGTACGCCCTGGATGTGGTTCTGCACCGGGCGGCGATTCGCAATCGCGATCTCGACCCGCGTCGGCGACATCTCGACGTAGTCCAGGCGCGCCGTGCCGGTGAAGGGCACCGCGCGGCGCAGCGCAAGGTTACGTGCCGCGGGGCGCAGGAAGGCGGGTAGCGAATCGAGCTTGGCCAGTGTGCGGGCGAGGCGGTTTGGTTTTGCGCTCATGCGACCTCCGCTCAAAGCGATGCGGCCAGTTCGGCACCCTGGCGGATCGCCCGCTTGGCATCCAGCTCGGCAGCCACATCCGCGCCGCCGATCACATGGGCGGTCTTGCCCATTGCGGCAAGCTCGTCGGCCAGCTTGCGCAGCGGCGTTTGCCCGGCACACACCACCACGTTGTCGACCGGCAGCACTTGCTCCTTGTCGCCAACGCGGATGTGCAGACCTGCGTCATCCACCTTCAGGTACTCGACACCGGTCATCATCTGCACGCGCTTGTTCTTCAGCGCCGCGCGATGAATCCAGCCAGTGGTCTTGCCGAGGCCTGCACCCATCTTGCTCGTCTTGCGCTGGAGCATCACGACTTCGCGCGGGCTCGGTGCGGGTTGCGGCTTCGCGAGCGCGCCGCCGCGTTCGTACGTCGGGTCGACGCCCCACTCCTTGAGCCAGCCGTCGAGATCCAGCGCCAGCGAGTGACCTTCGTGCGTGAGGAACTCCGCCACGTCGAATCCGATACCACCCGCACCCACCACCGCCACGCGCTTGCCAACCGGCTTCTTGTCGCGCAGCACGTCGATATACGAAAGCACTTTCGGGTGATCGCCACCGGGCACCGACAGACCGCGCGGCTGGATGCCGGTGGCGATGACCACCTCGTCGAACCCCTTCAGCTCTGCGGCTTCGACCCGCTTGCCGAGCTTCAGATCGACCTTGGCGTTTTCGAGCTGGCGCTTGAAGTAGCGGATCGTCTCGTAGAACTCTTCCTTGCCGGGCACCTGCTTGGCGATGTTGAGCTGGCCGCCGAGTTCTTCCTGCGCGTCGAACAGCGTCACCGCATGGCCGCGCTGGGCCGTGTACATCGCGGTGGCCATGCCAGCCGGGCCGGCACCGACGACGGCAACGGTCTTCTTCCTGGCCGTCGGAATGAACTTGAGCTCCGTCTCGCGGCCCGCGACCGGGTTCACGAGACACGAGGCGAGCTTCTGTTCGAACACATGGTCCAGGCAGGCCTGGTTGCACCCGATACAAGTGTTGATCTCGTCGGCCTTGTTCGCCTTCGCCTTGTTCACGAAGGCCGGATCGGCGAGGAAGGGGCGCGCCATCGACACCATGTCGGCGCAGCCGTCAGCCAGCACCTGCTCCGCGACTTCCGGCGTGTTGATGCGGTTGGTGGTGATGAGCGGAATCTTCACCACGTTCGCATCCTTCAGGCGCTTGGTCACCCAGGCGAAGGCGGCACGCGGCACGCTGGTGGCGATCGTCGGCACGCGGGCCTCATGCCAGCCGATGCCGGTGTTGATGATCGTCGCGCCAGCGTCTTCGATCGCCTGAGCCAGCTCGACCACCTCCGGCCAGGTGCTGCCGCCCTCGACCAGATCGAGCATCGAGAGGCGATAGATGATGATGAAGTCGGGGCCGACTGCCTTGCGCACCGCCTTCACGACTTCGATCGGGAAGCGGATGCGGTTCTTGAAATCGCCGCCCCAGGCATCGGTGCGGTGGTTGGTGCAGGAGGCGATGAACTGGTTGATCAGGTAGCCCTCGCTGCCCATCACCTCGACGCCGTCGTAGCCGGCCTTGCGCGCGAGCGCCGCGCAGTTGGCAAAGTCGCGGATCGTCTTGGCGATGCCGAAGCGGCCCAGCTCCCACGGCTTGAACGGGCTGATCGGCGACTTGATGCGTGAGGCCGACACCGCTAGCGGGTGATAGGCATAGCGGCCGGTATGCAGAATCTGCATCGCGATCTTGCCGCCGGCTTCATGCACTGCATCGGTCACCGGTTTGTGGTGGCCGACCTGCCAGGGCCAGGACAACTGCGCGGCCGAGGGGTAGGCACGGCCTTGCAGGTTCGGCGCGATGCCACCCGTCACGATCAAGCCGACACCACCCTTGGCGCGCTCCGCGTAGAAGGCGGCCATGCGGTCGGCGCCATCCTTGGCCTCTTCCAGCCCGGTATGCATCGAACCCATCAGCGTGCGGTTACGCAGCGTGGTGAAGCCCAGATCAAGCGGTGCGAGCAGGTGCGGATAGGGATTGGCGACGGTCATGGCGCGATTCCTTACATACGTTGCGAAGCTGGATCTCAGCCCCCGATGCGGCGCATTACACCATACCGTACCGTATGGTGCCAATCATGCACTGCAGCACATTTCGAGGCCGGGTTGCTGCGCGCTCTGGAACATCGCAAGCGCAACACGCCCCATGTCGGGCTTGCGCACTTGGCGCCGGCCGCCCCGAGCTGGTGCGCTGCAGGTGCACAATGCGCCGATGGTGGGCGCGCACCTGATCTGGCGCAACAGCCCGCCGCGCCGCCATTGCGGCCCTGGCAGCGGCGGTGATACTTAATTCAGAAAAGCGCAAGATTCCGCTTGAACAGCACGCGGCATCCGGCTTGCTTTATCACACGCTGGCAACACCAGCCTGAAAAAGTCCGGGTGCCGAGGCGGTCGGGGGACCGCAGCGGAGCAATCCGGGTTCACACATCTCAACGGGGGACATCATGGCAGCCGATCAAGCATCGACGGCGGGCGGACGCAGCGCTCGCGAACCACGCTTTGTCAGCCAGCTCACTCGCAACACCTTCGCCATCGTATTGGCCGGTGGTCGCGGTAGCCGGCTCAAGCAACTGACCGACTGGCGTTCGAAGCCCGCGGTACCTTTCGGGGGCAAGTTCCGCATCATCGATTTCACGTTGTCCAATTGCGTGAACTCGGGCATCCGCCGCGTCGGGGTGGCAACACAGTACAAGGCCCAAAGCCTGATCCGGCATCTGCAGCTCGCCTGGAGCTTCCTCGACGGCCGCCTCGGCGAGTTCATCGAGATCATGCCGGCGCAGCAACAGGTGGATGAATCGCAGTGGTATCAGGGCACCGCCGACGCGGTGTTCCAGAACCTGCACGAGATCCGCCATGCGAATCCGGAATACGTGCTGGTGCTGTCGGGCGATCACATCTACCGCATGGACTACGGCCGCATGCTTGCCGCGCACGCGGAGTCGAAGGCGGATCTGACCGTAGCCTGCATCGAAGTGCCGATCGAGGAGGCCAAGGGCTTCGGCGTGATGTCGGTGGACGACAACAATCGCATCGTCGACTTCGCCGAGAAGCCCGCCAATCCGCAGCCGATGCCTGGCAAACCGGACGTCGCGCTGGCCAGCATGGGCATCTATGTGTTCAACGCGCGCTTCCTGTTCGAACAGCTGCTGCGCGACGCGGACGATCCGAAGTCCACCCACGACTTCGGCAAGGATGTGATCCCGCATTGCGTGAAGCGCTATCGCACCTTCGCGCACAGCTTTGCCGAAAGTTGCGTCGGCGATCCGGGCAAGCCCGCCTACTGGCGCGACGTCGGTACGCTCGACGCGTACTGGGAAGCCAACATGGATCTGGTGCAGGTGATCCCGCAACTGAACCTGTACGACGAAGACTGGCCGATCTGGACCTGGCAGCCGCAAAGCCCGCCCGCCAAGTTCGTCTTCGATGACGACGACCGACGCGGCGCAGCCGTCGATTCGATGGTCTCGGGCGGCTGCATCATCAGCGGCTCGACCATCCGGCGAACGATGTTGTTCTCTGGTGTGCGGGTGAACAGCTACTCCCTAATCGAGGATTGCGTGATCCTGCCCAACGTGGACATCGGTCGCCACTGCGTGTTGAAGAAGTGCGTGCTCGACAAGCGCTGCGTGATACCGGAAGGCACGCAGATCGGCGTCGACCCGGTGCAGGACCGCAAACGCTTCCATGTCACCGAATCCGGCATCACGCTGGTCACACCGGCCATGCTCGGACAGAAGATGAATCTGATTCGATGAAGAAGAAGCGGCAACCAATCCACGTCCTCTTCGCCAGCGCGGAGATTGCCCCCTGGGTAAAAACCGGGGGGCTGGGCGACGTTGCCGCAGCGCTACCGCCTGCGCTTGCGCAGGCGGGCTGCAAAGTGCGCGTGCTCGTCCCGCGCTATCCGGCAATGGCCGAGGCCTTCCCGAACGCCAGGGAGTTCGTGCGGATTCCCGGCCTCGCGGTGCGCCTGCCCGAGTCCCGCGTGCTGGATGCGGGCGAGATCGCACCCGGCGTCACCCTGTGGTTGCTCGATTGCCCGAGCCGTTTCGAACGCGCCGGCAACCCGTATGTGGATGCAGACGGCAAGGAATGGCACGACAACGTCTGGCGCTTCGGCCTGCTCTCGCGCATCGCGAGCTGGCTCGCCGAAAATGGCAAAGACACCGGTTGGCCGGTCGATGTGCTTCACTGCAACGACTGGCATACCGCGCTGACCCCCGCCTACCAGCACTACCTGGGCGGCGACACGCCGAGCGTGGTCACGGTGCACAACCTGGCTTTCCACGGCCAGTTTCCCGAATCCGCCATCGGAGACCTGGGACTGCCGCGGCGCGGCTTCCGCTTCGACGGCATTGAATTCCACGGCAAGCTCTCCTTCCTCAAGGCCGGCCTGCAACTGTGTGACCGCATCACGACGGTAAGCCCGACCTACGCCGCCGAGATCCAGACGACCGACTACGGCTGCGGGCTCGACGGCCTGTTGCGCTACCGCAAGGCACGCCTGCAGGGCATCCTCAACGGCATCGACGAGAACCAGTGGAATCCGGCGACCGATCGGCTGATCGAGGCACGCTACGACGCCGACAGCCTCGACAAGAAGGCTGCCAACACGGTCGCCCTGAGACGCGAACTCGGGCTCGCCCCCGGCACCAGCCCCCTGCTGGGCGTCGTCAGCCGCATGGGCCATCAGAAGGGCTCGGACCTGCTGGTCGAAGAGGGCGACGCGCTGGTCGCCATGGGCGCGCAGGTGGTGGTACTTGGGTCCGGCGAAAAGCCACTCGAAGCCGCGTTCGAAGCCTTTGCCGCTCGCCATCCGGGCCGCGTGTCCGTCACCGTGGGCTACAACGAGCGCCTGGCCCACCGTATCGAAGCGGGCGCGGACATCTTCCTGATGCCGTCGCGTTTCGAACCCTGCGGGCTCAACCAGATGTACAGCTTGCGCTATGGCACGCCACCCATCGTGCGGCGCACCGGCGGTCTTGCCGACACGGTGGTCGACGCGACGGAGGAAACCCTGAAGGACGGCAGCGCGACCGGCTTCGCGTTCGACTACGCCAGCGGCGAAGCCCTGCTCGCCTGCGTACGCCGCGCGCTGGATCTTCACCGCGACCAACTGCGCTGGCGGCAGCTGCAGCGTGCCGGCATGCAGCGTCACTTCGGTTGGGAGCTTGCCGCGCGGCAATATCTCGCACTCTACGAATCCCTGTTGCCCGCGGCGCGCTGAGGCCCCGGCGGCCTTACCTTCGGTCGCGGACTAACGAGGGCGCGTGCGCGCTCGATCGAACGCGGGCTACACTGATGTCATGAATCCGGGAATCACGATCATGAATGCTCGACTGCGTGCGCTCTTGCTGCTGCCGCTGCTCATCGCAGCGACCCCGTCGCATGCAGGGAACGACGTATTCAAGTGGCGTGACGAAAAAGGGCGCTGGCAATATGGCAACCAACCCCCGCCGGGCGTGAAGGCCGAGCGGGTCAACGCGACGATCTCAACGGTCCCCGCCTATACGCCCAAGCCTCTCGGCGGGCTACCGCGCGCGCAGGAATCCAGCGAAGCGCCTGCAGCCGAAGCGGGGGGGCCTCCGGTCACCTCCGCATCCCGGCAGCAAATGATGGACGCCTGCGAAAAAGCCGGCGGCACCGATTGCGACGCGATCGTCAACGCAGCGCTGAATGCAGCGGTCGGTCAGGCAACTCGCCGCCCGGGTACCGGCAACAACACCGACTCGCCGGTGGAATCCCAGCCGTCGTCAGCACGGTGACACGCCTCCTCGCCGCACGCCCCCGATATCACGCCGGAGCCGGCGACGAATCAGGCCGCCCGAGCATCGGCGCAAGCGCGGTCGACAGGGCGCGATGCAGCGGCGTGTGCGGCAAGGTGCCGATCAGTTGGCGCAAGCGCGCGTCATCCAGCCGGTGCGGCCTCAGCCACAGGTAGCGCATCGCGAACAAGGCCCGGAATATCGGCACGAAGGGCGATGCCAGACGCAGCGCCCACCACGGTAGCTGCGCTCGCTTCAACGACCGCCCGCATACCTCTTCGATCGCCCGATGCAGCTCCGCACCGGTCAAGGTTTCGCCTGCGTAGTGCAGGGTTTCGAAGGGCGCAAGTTGAGCCCGCCGCGCGGCCACCGCGACAAACACCCGCGCCAGATCAGGCAGGTACGCCCAGGCATGGGGCAGGTCGGCAGGCCCCGGCAAGGTCACACGCCCTTTGCCGACATCCTTCGCAATAACCAGATCGAACCACGAGCCAGGGCCACCGCCGAAGAAGTCACCGGCGCGGATCACGATACTGCGCACCCCCTCCTCTGCCGCAGCGCGCATCTGTTGCTCCAGCGCGATACGTATCCGCGCCTTGTCGGTATTCGCCACTTCCGGCGTCGCTTCGGTCAGCACCGGCGGCAACTCGGCGCCGAAGTTATACACATTGCCCGGCAGCATCAGCGTGGCGCCACTTGCGCGCGCAACGGCCAGCACGCTGGCAGCGAGCGGCGGTACAAGCGTGTCCCAGCGCGTGTAGTCGGGGTTCAGCGCGTTGATGAGAACGTCAGCGCCTTGCGCGGCCTCGATCAGCGCGGCCGTATCCAGCGCATCGCAGATCACCGCGCTGACGCCCGCCGGCAACGGAGTCGTGGGTTCGCGGCGCATCTGCGCACGCACCAGCCAACCCGCCGCAGAAAAGGCCTCGACCAAGGCGCGCCCGATTCGCCCATTTGCCCCAAGTACAAGCACCGTTTCTCGCATGATCTGTTCTCCACTGCATCGGTTCGATGTGGCCCCATTGTGCTGCGGCACCAAATGCAAAAGAATGCGCATCAATGAAAGACAGTCATTCACCAATGAATAGCATGGCCGCTGCCGCGCCAATGCCAGACTGGGACTTGGTCCGCGCCTTTCTGGCCGTGGTGGAGGCAGGTTCGCTGACGCGCGCGGCGACTCAGTTGAACACCAGCCAGCCGACGCTATCGCGCCAGATCGCAGCACTTGAAGCCCAGACAGGTGCTGCGCTGTTCGAGCGCACCACCCGCGGCCTGAGCCTCACCGAAGCCGGTGAGGCGCTGGTCGAGCCTGCGCGCCGCATGCAGGCGGCCGCGCAGGCGCTATCGCTGGCCGTGGCGGGCCGGGCGCAGACGCTCGCAGGTACCGTACGGCTCACCGCCAGCGAGATGATGTCGGCCTATGTCCTGCCGCCGGTGCTTGCGCAACTGCGCACGGCGCATCCCGAGATCGAGATCGAACTGGTTGCCTCCAACCGCATCGATAACCTGCTCGCGCGCGAGGCCGACATCGCGATTCGCATGGTGCGGCCCGAACAGGGCAGCCTCGTGACCCGCCATGTCGCCGACTACCCGCTCGGCTTCTACGCGCACGCCGACTATCTCGCCGGCCGGCCGCCCGTCACACCGAACACGCTGGCCGATCACGACTGGGTCGGCCTGGATCAGTCACCCCAGTTGATCGACGGCTTCCGCGCCGCCGGTTTCGCCATTGATCGGCACTTCTTCGCCTTCCGTTGCGACAACCAGATCGTCGGATGGGAAGCCGTGCGCGCCGGGCTGGGCATTGGCATCACGATGCAACGCGTCGCGGCACGTGACCCTGAACTGGTGCGCTTGCTGCCCGAATTCGCAGTACCGCCGCTGCCCGTCTGGCTGACGGCGCACCGCGAACTGCGTGCCACGCCGCGCATGCGCATCGTGTTCGATGCACTGGCGACCGCCCTCGCGGCCTGAAGACACGCAATGCCGCTGCGCCCCCTCGTCACTTGCCTGATGCCGACCTTCGCGCGGCACACCTGGCTGCCGGCGGCGGTTGCAGGTTTTCTGTCGCAGGACTTTGGCGACGCGGAGCTCCTGATCGTCAGTGAAGACGGGCTGCCCGCGTCGCTCGCGCCCGCGCTGGCAAGCGGCCGCGTGCGCCACCAACCGTGCCCCGCGGGGCTGCCGCTGGGCACCAAACGCAACCTCGCCTGTGATGCCGCGCGCGGCCAGATCCTGCTGCACTGGGACGATGACGACCTGCAAGCGCCGGATCGTATCCGGCGCCAGGTAGCCGCGCTTAAAACGAGCAAGCGCGCGATCCATGGATCCCGCAGCGTGGTATTTCACGAGCCCGCCACCGGTCGCTGCTGGCTCTACCGCCACGAAGACGCCGATCCCTGGGTGTGCGGCGCGACCTTGGCCTACCGCCGCGACTACTGGCAGCGACACCCGTTTGAAGCCCGCACCGTCGGTGAGGACAACGCCTTCGTGTGGGCCGCAGCCGACAACGAGGTCATGGCGGCCGACGATCCGAAGCTGTGCCTCTGCCGCATCCACCCTGGCAACACAAGCCCCAAGGACACCTCGGCTGACTGGTGGCGGGAAATTGATCTGCCGCCATACTGGCGCGCACAGGTCACACCGATGCAGCATCCGGGCGACTAGACTTGCGTTGACCGTACCGCTTCACTCGGGAGGACATCGATGAGTACCGAAGCGCTCAGCACATTCCTGCGGATCGCCCGCTCGGACGCCGCGCTGCTTGCCGAACTACGTGCCGCCGCCGATGCCGAGGGCCTGCGCGTGGTGGCCCTTGCTGCAATCGCAGCACGCCACGGACACACCATCGACCCCGCCTCGCTCGCCGTCACGCCACCACGGCGCAACACCGGCACGCAAACGCTGAGCGATTCGTCGCCACCGAATCCGGTACGCGCCCGCTTCGGCGACGCACAACTGTTCCGCGACGCCGCGGGGGAATTGCGCGTCCGCCTCTAGGCGCGGTCACCATTGGCGCGCCCTTGGCCTCGATCACCCCTGGCGGGGCTCAACCAGCTCCAAGGGCAGTCCGTCCGGGTCCGCAAAAAACGTGTAGCGCGCACCGGTCAGCTCATCGATCCGCACCGGCTCCACCTCCACGCCGGCAGCCGTCAGTGCAGCGAAGTCCGCGTCGAGGTTGTCTACCACGAACGCCAGGTGCCGCAAGCCCTGCGCCTCGGGCCACGACGGCCGAGGCGGCGCACCAGGGAAAGAGAACAGCTCGATCTGCGCACCGTCCGGCAGCGCCAGATCCAGCTTCCACGAATCACGCGCCGCTCGGTAAGTCTCCGCCACGACCCGCAGACCCAGCACCTCGGTGTAGAAGCGCTTTGAACGTGCGTAGTCGCTGCAGATGATGGCGGCGTGATGGATGCTACGTGGGGTCATAGGCGTCGTTCAAGGTGGGAAACTAACTGCACTGTACCGGCCTGGTGGTGGCATAGGAGAACCTGGTCACAGCGAACACGGCGGGCAAAAGACGACAGCACATCAGCGCGGGCGGGCATCCCAGATCTTCTGCAGCCGCTTCACGCTCACCGGCATCGGCGTCTTCAGTTCCTGCGCGAACAGCCCCACCCGCAACTCTTCGAGCAGCCAGCGGAACTCTTCGAGCTGAGGGTCGATCACTCCGGCCTTGGCCTTGGCGAGCCATTCGCGCTCGAAGGGCTGGGCGAGCGACTTCCATTCGGCGAGCAGTTGCAGGTCGCGCGCGGGGTTGGTGCGCAGCTTGTCGATGCGCACGCCCATCGCCTTGAGGTAGCGGCTGAAGTGCGTGAGCTTTTCGAACGGGTACGCGAGCAGGAAGTTCTTCGGCATCAGCTTGGCGAGCTGCTGCTGCAGGTCGGCGAGCGTGTCGGGCTGGCCCTTGAGCGTGAGGAAGCGCTTGGTCAGCGAGGCATGCTCGACGACCAGCGCACCGGCCAGGCGCATCAGCTCCTGCGCGACCAGCGAGATGCGTGACTTGGCGTCCTGCGCGCGTTGTGCGAAGGCTTCCGCGTTAGTCGGCAGCGGGTCCATCAGGCAGGTGCGTTCCAGCGTCGCGGCGACGAGCTGCGCCTTCAACTCCGCTTCGGTGCCGAAGGGGATGAAGTGCAGCGCCAGCTCGCGCAGGCCGGGCAACTTCTCGACCGCCTTGACCTGGTCCTTCAGCGTGAGCGCGAAGAGTCGTGCGAGGCCCTTGCGATGCACGCGCGCGGCCTCCTCCTCGGTGTCGACTGCAGTCAGACTCACCGACTCGCCGTCGTCCTGCAGCGCGGGGAAGCCGATGACCATGCGGCCGGCGACCTTCACTTCGAGCAGTTCGGGCAGTTCGCCGAAGCTCCAGCTGGTGAGGCCGGTCAGCTGCGCCGACTGACTCTTCGCGGGCGCCTCCGCCTGCGGCGATGGGGCGCCCGGCTTCGCGGCGGCCCCACGCTGTGCAGGCTCGGGCGATGCTTCCGCCGGCTTGCCTGCCACCTTCAGCGCCGCCAGCTGCGCCCCCATCGACCCCGGCACCTGCGCCGCCTTGAAGGCCGCCTGCACCTGGTCCTTGAGCCGCGTGCGCAGCTCCGGCAGGTTGCGCGACATGCCCAGCACACGGCCGTGCTCGTCAATAACGCGGAAGTTCATGAAGCAGTGCGGGTTGAGGTTCTCGGGCCGGAAGCTCTCCAGCGGCAGCTTCAGCGAGACGCGATCCTCGACGAATTTCTGCAGCGCGCGCATCAGGCCGTCTTCGCGATTCACCTCGCCCGCCTCCACCTGCTCGATGAAGGCGCGGCTCGACTGCCCGATCGGCTGCAGACGGTGGCGGTGCTTCTGCGGCACGGTCTTGAGCAACGCCGTGACCTTCTCTTCCAGCAGGCCCGGCACCAGCCACTCGCAGCGCGCAAGCGGAATCTGGTTAAGCATCGCCAACGGCACGGTGAGCGTGACGCCGTCCTCCGCGTCGTTCGGCTCGTGCAGATACGTGAGCTTGAGCTTCTGCCCCAGCACCTCGAAACCGGCCGGGAAGCGGTCGCTGGTCGCGCCCTCGGCCTCGTGCCGCATCAGCTGCTCGCGCACCAGGAACAGGCCCTTGGCGTTCGCCCGCTCGGCGGTTTTGCGCCAGGCCTCGAAGCTGCGCAGATCGGTGACGTTGTCCGGAATCTGCGCATCGTAGAAAGCGTAGATCAGCTCGTCGTCCACCAGCACGTCCGGACGGCGGGTCTTGTGCTCCAGCCGTTCGATCTCGGCCATCAGGCGCTGGTTGTGCGTCAGGAAGCCCATCTGCCGCAGGGCAGCTTCGTCGACATCTCCCTGCACCAGGCCTTCGCGGATAAGCAGCTCGCGGCACAGCTTGGGGTCGTGCTCGGCATAGCCCACCGCACGCCGCGGGTAGAGCGTGATGCCATGCAGCACACCGCGTTCCCATGCGCGCACGGCGCCGAACTTCTTCTCCCAGTGCGGCTCGTAGACGCTGCGCTTGATCAGGTGGGCGCCCACCTCCTCCACCCACTCCGGCTCGATCTTGGCGATACAGCGGGCGTAGAGCCGCGACGTGTCGATCAGCTCGGCGGCCATCAGCCATTTGCCGACAGTCTTCTTCAGGTAGGAGCCGGGATGCGGCCAGAACTTGATCGCCCGCGCACCGAGGTAGGAACCGGCGGCCGGGCCGGAGGCGTCTTCGACGCGGCAGCCGATGTGCCCCAGCAAGCCGGTCAGCAGCGCCTTGTGAATCGCTTCATACGAAGCGGGCAGCTCGCTCTCCTTCCAGCCGTGCTCGGCGCACAGCGAGTGCAACTGCCCGTGGATGTCACGCCACTCGCGCATCCGCATCCAGTTGAGGAAGTGCTGCTTGCACCAAGCCTTCTGCTTGCTCGACGACTCGTGCTTCCAGATGTGATCGAAGGCCTTCCAGGCATTCACGAACCACAGGAATTCGCTCTTCGGCTCGTCCTTTGAATCCGGCGACAAGCGGAACTTCGCATGCGCCTGGTCGGCGGTGCCGCTCTGCTCCTGCGGCCGTTCGCGCGGGTCCTGCACCGACAGCGCGGCGGCGATGATCAGCACCTCGCGCAGCGCGCCGCGGTCGCGCGCGGCGAGGATCATGCGGCCGATCTTCGGGTCCAGCGGCAGCTTGGCAAGCTCGCGGCCGATGGCGGTGAGGTTGTTCGCATCGTCGGTCGCACCCAGCTCGTTCAGCAGCTGGTAGCCGTCGGCGATCATCCGCGGCAGCGGCGCTTCGAGGAAGGGGAATTCCTCCACCGCGCCCAGCCGCAGCGACTTCATGCGCAGGATCACGCCCGCGAGCGAGGAGCGCAGGATCTCCGGCTCGGTGTGCGCCAGCCGGCGGTTGAAATCTTCCTCGTCGTAGAGGCGGATGCAGATGCCGTTCTGCACCCGGCCGCAGCGGCCCGCGCGCTGCTTGGCGGCGGACTGCGCGATCTTCTCGATCTGCAACAGCTCGACCTTGTTGCGATGGCTGTAGCGGTTCATCCGCGCCAGCCCGGAATCGACCACGTAGCGGATGCCCGGCACCGTCAGCGAGGTCTCGGCCACGTTGGTCGAGAGCACCACGCGGCGCCCGTTCGAGCGTGAGAACACGCGCGCCTGCTCGGCGGCGGTCTGGCGTGCGAACAGCGGCAGGATCTCGGCGCCCGGTGGGTGGTTCTTGCGCAGCGCCTCGGCCGCCTCGCGGATCTCGCGCTCGCCGGGCAGGAAGACCAGCACGTCGCCCGGCCCCTCGCGCTGCAGCTCGCTCACCGCGTCGCAGATCGCCTCGTAGAGATCCTTGTTCGGGTTACGGCTCTTCGATTCCGCGACCCGCACGCCTGCGCGCACAGGCGGTTTCTCGACCGCATCCTCGTCCTCGATCGGGCGGTAACGCACCTCGATCGGGTACAGACGACCGGACACCTCGATCACCGGCGCAGGCTTGCCGTGCTGCGCGAAGTGGTTGGCGAAGCGCTCGGCGTCCAGCGTCGCCGAGGTCACGATCACCTTCAGGTCCGGCCGCTTGGGCAGCAATTGCTTGAGGAAGCCGAGCAGGAAGTCGATGTTGAGGCTGCGTTCGTGCGCCTCGTCGATGATCAGCGTGTCGTAGGCGGCCAGCAGCGGGTCACCCTGCGTTTCGGCGAGCAGGATGCCGTCGGTCATCAGCTTGATGTAGCTCTCGCGCTTCGTGTGGTCGGTGAAACGCACCTTGAAGCCGACCGTCGTGCCCAGCTCGCTCTGCAATTCCTCGGCGATGCGCGTCGCCGTCGCCCGCGCCGCCAGCCGCCGCGGCTGCGTATGCCCGATCAGCCCCGCCTCGCCCCGCCCCAGTTCCAGGCAGATCTTCGGCAGCTGCGTCGTCTTGCCCGAGCCGGTCTCGCCGCAGACGATCACCACCTGGTGCGTACGGATCGCCTCGGCGATCTCGGCGCGCCGGCCGCTGACCGGCAGCTCTTCAGGGAAGCTGGGCTTGGGCAGATTGGCGCGGCGCGTCGCGCGCTCGGCAATCGAGGACTCGAACTTCGCGCGCAAGGTCTCCGGCAAGTCGGCAAGCGCATTTGCGCGCTGAGGCAGCTCGCGCAGCGCGCGGCGCAAGCGCGGACGGTCGGCGGAGAGGACGAGGTCAATCAGTTGCGGCGGAGCCATCTCGATAGGGCAAGAAAAGCCCGATTCACGGAAGGCCGGCATTTTACCGCCCTTGCAGGAGCCAAGCCTGACGATCAGGCTCGCGATGCACCATCACCCGGTTTCGTGACATATATCGCGACGCCGGTCGCAAATGTCGATGAGGGGTTTCGCTGCGGCGGGCTCGGCTGATCCGCATCAATCCTGCCGCTCGCCGGCGCGGCCTAGTCTGGCGATTTCGCTCAGCGCAATCCCCTCGTGCAACACCATCACGCTCGATGTGCGAGGCGCGCGCAGGGGTAGGCTCACGACTGAGGGGGCAACATGCTGCGAGAACTCTGGAAGAGCCTCAAGCGCTGGCGCGCCATTCCTTTCGGTCCAATCGCCGTGGTGTTCCGGCTGGATCGATCCGTTCCGGTCACTCGCAACGCCGCACGGCGCGTGCGCCTCGCAGCAGCGCGACACCGTCGCTGGCTCGCCGCGCCCAAGCCCAGCCACGCCCCAACACACGCTCCTCTGGCAACAACCCAGGACTTGCCGCAGTCACGAGAGAAAGAGATCGCCATGATCGTTGGCGTTGGGCCGGGTTATGGCCACGCGCTCGCTCGGCGGCTCGCGCATGATGGGATGGCGGTCGTTGTTGCTGCGCGCAATGCGGTACGCCTGGATACGCTAGTCGCGCAAATTGAGCGCGAGGGCGGCACCGCATTTGCGTACGGCTGCGACGCGACGAATGAGGCCTCGGTCGCCGAGCTCTTCGCTAAAGTCACAGCCAACCATGGCGCGCCCAATCTGGTTGTCTATGCCCTGCAGAGCTTCGGCCCGGGGCTTACCGTCGATATCGAAGTGCCTGCGTTCGAGGAAGGCTGGCGGAAGAACTGTCTGGGTTCGTTCTTGGTCGCGCGCGAGTCCGCACGCGCGATGCTTCCGCTTCAACGTGGGACGATCATCCTGACCGGCTCCACATCGTCCCTGCTCGGCCGCGCCGGCCACCTGAACCTCGCGGTGGGCAAATTCGGTCAGCGCGCGCTCGCGCAGGTGCTGGCTCGTGAGCTGTGGTCTCAGGGCATCCATGTCGCCCATATCGTCATCGATGCTGACATCCATGAAGGCGTCCAGCGCGACGACGGCGGGCCGCAGTCCGACCCTGTGCACATTTCCGAAACCATCATCGCTCTGCACCGGCAGCCGCGATCGGCGTGGTCCAGCGAGATGGACCTACGGCCATGGAACGAGCTCTTCTGGGAACACTGCTAAACCCTAGCGCATTTGCCTCGCAGGACGTCTGCCTCACGGTAGCAAGAACGTCGCGACCTTAGCGCGTGCATCGCCCCGGCCCAAGCGCCTTTCCGCTGACGTCCATGCCATCGCCCAAAGCCCACACCAAACTCGTGCACCGCATGTCGAGCGGTGCATCGGCGCGTTGGTAACCGGCCGCGCTAGCGGGCCAGCCGACTGGCAGGCGGCCGGTGAAGGGTTTGTCGCCGAGAAGCACGTCAGCCAGACCAGCGCCTTCGCTGCCGGGTAGCCAGGCCATCACGACGGCATCGACCTTGTCGATGACCTTGTCGAGCAACTGCGGCCGGCCGGCAACAACGACCAGCACGAGTTTGTCGACGCGGCTGCGCATGGCGTCGATGGCGCTCACTTCACGCCGATCGAGCGCAAGCTCGTCGATGTCGCGGTCGCCCACACCTTCGGCGTAGGGCGGTTCGCCGACAAACACGATGCCTACATCGGCGCGGCCGTCGAGCTTGCCGTCTTCCTTGAAGCTGACAGCCGTCGTCGCACCACCGACCTGTTTGATGCCTTCGAGTAGCGTGGTGCCGGCGATCTCGCCGTTGCCGCTGACGCCCTGCCATTGCAAGGTCCAACCGCCGGACTGGAAGCCTAGGTTGTCGGCGAATTCGCCGGCAACGAAGATCGACTTGCCGCGCGCCAAAGGCAAAGCGCCGGCGTTCTTCAGCAGCGTCGCCGACTTGGCGACCGCCTCACGCGCGACCGCCCGATGGGCCGCGCCGCCGAATTCGGCCTGCAGGCTGCGTAGCGCGCGTGGGTGCTCGAACAGCCCCATCGCGAACTTGGCACGCAGGATGCGGCGCACCGCATCGTCGATTCGCGCCTGCGGCACAGAGCCCTTGTTCACGGCGTCGGTCAGCACGCGCACGAAGGCGCGGTAGTCCTTCGGCACCATGGCCATGTCGACGCCGGCGTTGATGGCGGTCGTCACCTGCTGTTCGAAGCTGCCGGGCAGTTGTTGGATGCCGTCCCAGTCTGAGATCACGAAGCCCTTGAAGCCGAGTCGCTCCTTCAATACGCCGGTCAGCAGCGCGTTATTACCGTGCAGCTTGTCGCCGTTCCAGCTCGAAAAACTGGCCATCACGCTGCCGGTGCCGGCGTCGATCAAAGCCTTGTAGGGAGGCAGGTAACGTGCAAGCAGCGCCTCGCTGTCGCCTTGCGCGTCGCCCTGGTCGAGCCGGTACTGGACGCCCATGATGCTCTGGCGCGAACTCCCCCACGCCGTGCCGCCGTCGCCGATGAAATGCTTGGCGGTGGGCAGGATCTGCGCGGAGTCCGGTGCGATCGGCGCCATCAGCCCGCCAACGTAAGCGGTGGCGAGCGTGCCGACCGTGGCGGCATCTTCGCCCAGTGATTCGGCGGCGCGGCCCCAACGGATGTCCTGCGTTACGGCGACCATCGGGCTGAAGTTCCAGTAGATGCCGGTTGCCGCCATCTCGCGGGCGGTGACCTCGCCGATGCGCTTCATCAGATCGGCGTCGCCCGCCGCGGCGAGGCCGATCATCTGCGGGAACACGGTGGCGCCAATGACCGACTGGTGTCCGTGCACCGCGTCGATGCCGTAGATCACCGGTATGCCCAGCCGCGTCGCGGTGGCTGCGTCCTGGTAGGCGTCGATCATGCTGGCCCAGCTCTCAGGCTTGTTCGGGCTCGGCCCACTGCCGCCGCCGGAGAGCACGCTGCCGAGCATCAGTGCCGTCACATCACCCGGCCGCGCCTCCGCACGCTCGGCCTGCGTCATCTGGCCGATCTTCTCGGCCAGCGTCATGCGCGCCAGCAAATCCTCCACCCGTGCCTCGACAGGCTGCGATGCGTCCTTGTAACGCGCGTTCTTCGGCACGGGCGCAGGCGTCGGAGCGGACGCGGGCTTGGCAGCGTGGCTGACCCCGGCATCGCAGGCAGCGATACACAGCAGAACGGCGGCGAACGAACAGTGAATCGATCCAGCAAGCCTCACGTGACACTCTCCAGGGCTGATGCGCCGAGTCGGCGACAGATCAGTCGATTCTAGGGCGTGGGTGCTTCGCAGAGGCTGTCCCGGCTTGCGGAGTTTGCTGCGTGTTCGCGCAAATCCGATGCGCGATCGCGTTGTGGCGCGCAGGTTCCGGGACTAGGCTGAACCATAAGGTGCCCCTCGCGGGCGACACGCAACGATGTCGGTCACAGAACCGGGGCGTGGAACATGAATTCGGGTGGCTCGCGGCAGGCTTGGGCCGGCGATGCGTGGGGAGGTCTGGCAGCGATGCTGGTGGCGCTGCCCTCGGCAATCGCCTTCGGCGTGACGATTTTCGCCCCGCTGGGCGACGACTTTGGCTCACGCGGGGCGATGGCCGGGATTCTCGGCGCGACCGCGCTGGGCTTGATTGCATCGATATTCGGCGGCACCGATCGGCTGATCACCGCGCCCTGCGCTCCGGCGGCCGCCCTGCTCGCTGCGCTGTCGCTGGATCTCGGCCGGCGCGGCACACCCCCCGAAACCGTGCTGTTGATGCTGATGCTGATTGGGCTCATCGCCGGCGCCCTGCAGATCGCCTTCGGCCTCTCTGGCATCGGCAAACTGATCCGCTACATCCCCTACCCGGTGGTCAGCGGTTATCTGTCCGCCGTGGGCCTGACGATCATCGGCGGGCAGCTGCCCCGCGTGCTGGGTGCCGACAAGACCGCCAGTCTGTGGGGCGCGCTGCTGCATCCGCAGGGCTGGCGCTGGGAGGCCCTGCTGGTCGGTGCGGTCGTCATCGGCGTGATGCTCGGCGCACCACGCGTGATACGCGCGGTGCCGGCCGCGATCATTGCGCTGCTCAGTGGCGTGCTCGCTTATCTCGCACTTGGAGGCGCCAACCCGGCGCTGTGGCAGCTGCAGCACAACCCGCTGATCGTCGGTCCGCTGAACCAGAGCGAGGGGCATCTGTTCGACGCAATGGGGCAACACGCGCTGACGCTGCACGCCTGGACGCCCGCGCTGCTCGCGCAGGTCTTCATGCCCGCGCTGTCCCTGGCCGCCCTGCTGTCAATCGACACGCTGAAGACCTGCGTGGTGCTCGATGCAATGACCAAGTCGCACCACAACCCCAACCGCGAGATGATCGGCCAGGGCCTCGGCAACATCGGGTCCGCACTGCTGGGCGGCATCCCTGGCGCGGGCACCATGGGGGCCTCGCTGGTTAACGTTTCCAGCGGGGCGCAGACACGTCGCTCCGGCATGCTGGAAGGCCTGTTCGCGCTGCTCGCCTTCCTGCTGTTGTCCTCGCTCGTAGCGTGGGTGCCGATCGCAGCACTGGGCGCGATCCTGCTGGTAGTCGGCTACCGCATGATCGACTGGCACAGCCTCGCCTTCTTCCGCACGGAATCGACGCGCTTCGACTTTCTCGTGATCCTTACCGTGATCGGCGTAGCGCTGGTGTTCAACCTGATCGCTGCGTCCGGCGCGGGCATCGCCCTCGCCGCAGTGCTGTTCCTGCGCGAGCAAAGCCGCAGCACGATCCTGCGACGCAAGCTCGAAGGCGGCGAGATGTTCTCGCGCGTCGTGCGGCACGAGGTCGAGCTGCAGATCCTGCTGCGCGACGGGTTCAAGATGGTGATCGTCGAGCTGCAGGGCGCGCTGTTCTTCGGCACCGCGAATCAGCTCTACCAGGCTCTTGAACCGGAGATCGGCCAGCGCACCTATGTCGTGCTGAACCTGCGCCGGGTGCAATCGCTGGATCTCAGCGCAACGCACGCGCTGGAGCAAATCAAGGAACGCCTCGACGCGGCCGGCGCCTACCTGATCTTCACCGAGATACCCCGCGGACTGCCCAGTGGCCTCAAGATGAAGCGCTACCTGCGCGAGGTGGGCCTCGTGCGCGATACCGAGAAGGCGCTCGCCTTCCGCGATCTGGATCAGGCGCTGGAATGGATCGAGAGCCAGATGCTCAGCACTGAACCGGGGCTGACGCCGGTCGACGAAGCGCCGCTCGAACTCGACGAGATCGAAACCCTGCTCGGCTGGAGGCCGGGCAGCCTGACAGCCATCGCATCGGTGATCGAAGAGCGCCGCTACGCCGCGGGCACCAAGGTGCTCAATCTCGGTGGCCCGGAGGACGAACTGCTATTCATCCGCAAGGGGACCGTCCGCGTCGTGCTACCACTGCAGGGCAAGGACCACTGGCATATCGGCACGTTCGGCCGCGGCGATTTCATCGGCGAGATGGGCTTCCTTGATCCCTCGCGCCGCGCTGCCGACGCCACAGCGCTCGACGAAGTCGATTGCTATGTGCTGTCGCGCGAACGCTTCAACGCGCTGGCCGATTCGCAGAGCGCGGCGGCGGCGCATATTTTCGAAGGCATCGCCTGCGTGCTGGCAATGCGGGTGCGCTTCATGAACAAGGAACTGCGCGCGCTGCGCACCTGAATCCGCCTCCGCACCGGTCAGCCGACGGGCTCGAACGGTGCCCACGCTACAATCTGGCCGACTAGCCAGTGTGTCGCAGCCCGCCGCGGCGCACGGATCACGCAAACCCGCTTCGAGCCCCCGCCATGTCTCTTTCGCCCGCCATTGCCAAATATCTGCCGCAGAAGCTGCGCACCTACTGCGAAGGCTTGCGCTATCCGCATGTGTTCCTCGCGACGATCCCGCTCTTCATCGTCACGCTGGTGTCGTTCGAGCACATCCCCTACGGCAAAGATGTCGTGACCGGGCTGGGGCTGGCGTTGTTCATCAGCTCACGACTGCGCACCTGAAACCCGTTACCACTGGCGGCATCGCGGAAGCGGGCTGGCCAGTGCTCAGGCGCCCGCCATCACCACCTTGCCGGCTTCGATGCCGACAACCTGTGCCAGCGTAGCCACCGGTACATCCATCGCTTCGATGATGTCGCGCCCGTTCTTGAAGCGCTTTTCCATGATGAAGGCGGCCGCAAACACTTCGGCGCCGGCCTCGCGGACCATTTCAATCAGCGCTTGGCTGGTACGTCCGTTGGAGAGAATGTCGTCGACGATGACGACGCGCGCGCCTTCCCACAGATAGCGCTTGCCAATCACGAGGCGCGTTTCACCGCCCTTGGTCGGCGACGGCACGATGCGCGAATACGCGGGCGGCTCGATCATGGGCGCGTATTTCTTCGCGTAGACCATCGGCACATCAAGCGCGATTGCAGCAACCAGCCCGGGCGCGATGCCGCTTGCTTCCGCCGTCAGCACGATATCCGGCTTGTAGGTCACCAGACGCCGCGCAATCTCCTGCCCCATCGCGGTCATGAATGCGGGCTCGATGCGGTGATTGAGAAAGTGGTCGATCTTGATGATCTGGTTGTCGACAACGGTGGCTTCGCGATGGATGCGTTCGACCAACTGAGCGAAAGGCGCGGACAGGGCGGCAGGCGACGTAATCATGTTCGGCAAGTAGCGGCGAGGGAGGAATGCGAACTCTAGCGCGACAGCCCGCACCGCCCACTGAGTCAGCGCAAACCGCGCCGGTAATCCCGGCGGCCACGCTCATCACCCGGCCCTACGCGTCGCGCAGTGGGGACACACGCCTACATCGTGTTCCAGGCTGTGCAGTAGCCGGAGGGCGAGATCTCGTCATCGCCCGGCATCAGCTTGCATCCACCGGGTGCGGAGTCAGACGCGCCCGGCAGGAACTCAAGACAGTTTGCACACTGCGAGATGCCGTTTGGCGTCGGCTGGTACTTCAACGCGGCACGCTGCGCGGCGTTGGTGCTGGCAGGGGCCGAACGCGCAAAGAACACGAGGGGAACACTCAGCACGGCAGCGCCGGATAGCGTGAGCATGCGGCGGCGGGTCAACGGAGCTGTCATCTCGGGCCTCTGTCTGGGTTGGATGTTCTTGTCTGCGCGGCCGCAGCGTGGCGGCCCGCCTTTCCACTATAGTCATCCGAAACTTGGGAGATGGACATGCCGCTTTGCCGTTTTGGCCTCGCCGCCCTCGTCAGCCTGGCCCTCATGGCGCCGGCGATGGCGGACGACCCTGCCACGCCCGCGCTGCTGCCGTTCAACAGCTCGGCCGGCATGGCGCGCCTGGCCCATGCAAGCGGCACCGCGGACTTCCCTGCCCTGGCAAACCAGTTCGAACCACAATCGAACAGGGCCTTCTGCGGGCCGACAACGGCAGCGATCGTGCTGAACGCGATCCATGCCGGGCGCGGGGATGCGCCACGCGATCGAAGCCGCCTGCGTCCAGAGGACGAAAAACACCTGCCCGCGGGGTTCGATCTGACGGTGCCACGCTTCACGCAGGAAAGCGTCATCGAACAGGGCCCCAAGACTCGCGCCCAGGTGCTCGGCGAGCCCATCACGCTTGGTGGCAAGACGGTCCAGGATGGGGGCTACCAACTGCGGCAACTCGATGCCTTGCTGCGTGGCCATGGGGTGAGCACCCGCCTCGTGGTGGCGACCGACTCAGTCAGCGACGCGCAGATCCGGCGCGACCTGTCCGAGAACCTTGAGCGTTCCAGCGACTACGTGATCGTCAACTATCGCCGCGACGCCGTCGGCCAGAAAGGTGGGGCACACATTTCGCCGCTTGGCGCCTACGACGCCGAATCGGACTCAGTGCTACTGATGGATGTGAACCCGGACAGCGCGGGCTGGGTATGGATGCCGCTGGCAACACTGATCCGCGGGATGCGCACCTTCGATCTGGTCGAGAACCGCGGCTACATCCTGGTGCGCTCGCCCTGACCAGTGGCCGATCTGCGGCGACGACCGCCGCAGAATGAAAACGGCCGCGCGGGGCAAAACGCCCGGCGCGGCCGTGCTACTCCGCGATTTCAGCGCGGAGTGATGTTGCCCACTTCGTCAGACAGCACGATCTCTACGCGGCGATTGGCCTGCCGACCGCCAGCACTGTCGTTTCCGGCCACCGGGAAGGCTTCGCCGTAGCCGTGGGTCGTCAGGCGCTCACCGCCCACCCCCATGTCGACCATGGCGGTACGCACCGCATCCGCACGCCGCCCCGAAAGTGACAGGTTGTGGCTGTCGCTGCCGGTGTTATCGGTAAAGCCTTCGATCATGGCCCTGCGCTGAGGGTATTGCTTCATGAACGCGACGAGCTTGTCGACGTTGCGTGCGGCGCCGGAGCGCAGTTCGGCCCGGTCGGTGTCGAACAACACATCACCTATGCTGATCACCATGCCACGCTCGGTCTGCTTGGCGTTGAGGTCAGCGAGCTGGGCTTCGAGCGCCGTTGCATGGGCTTGCGCGTCGCTGGCGTCGCGTTTGGCCGACGCGGTGTCGCGCTGGGCTTGCGCTGTCTTGAGCCCGGCCGCGTCCGCCTCATTCGTGCGCGCATCGAGCCGCGCCTTGTCGCGCGCGGCGCCGGCGTTGCTCACCGCCAGCTCAGCCGCCTTCTGCTTCGCGGTTTCGTTTGCAATCGCGACGCGCTGCCGGGCGACGTAGGCCAGATGGTCGACTTCAACCGTCTGCTCGCCGCGCTGCAACGCTGCGTCGGCGGTGGTGACGGCATCGCCTGCCAACTTGAGTTCGCCACCGGCGAGGTCACGCGTCTGCGGGTCGTCCTGGGCGCTGCGGTAGTCCGAGCGCGCCTGATCCAGCATGGCGTTGTTCATGGGGGCGGTGCTGCAGGCAGCCAGCACGGCGGCGGCGATGAGCGTCATCGCAAAGCTTCGATTTTGGGTCATGGTCATTCCTTGTCTGTGGGCGACTGGGCTTTGCGGTCAAGCTCTTCGCGCAGCACCTTGGCGTCGGTACTCACCTCCTGCGAGGCTTTGCGGGCTTTGCCGGTACGGGCCTTGGCTTCGGCGAGCTGTGCATCCACCTGGGCTTGCTGTGCAAGCCGACGCGCCACGTCAAAGTCCTCGGCGGCCATCGCGAGCTTCGCGCGGTCCAGCTTGTCGCGCGCGGTCTGCATCTCCGCCGGTGCCGCCTCGCCACCGCCTGCGCTTGCGGCGCGTACAACCGCCGCACTGGACACAGCCACCTGCTCTGTCGGGGCGGGCACGCTCGCGCAGGCTGCCGCGAAGATCAAAGTGCCCAGCATGATTGCGGGCCGGCCGCTCGCACGGGTACGGCGCCAAACGCTGTAGTTGCTCGGGAGTTTCATTGTTTCCTCGATCCATTCGTGGTCTTGAGTGCACGGCGCGCTCACTGCGGGAAAGATCCTTCTGTGCGCCGACGACTACGAACGTGGTGTTCAACGCCCAGGCCGTGCCGACAGAAAACCGGGGCCTCGTCGCGCTATGCGCGCCAAAGCTCGCGACGTCAGGGTGACGGAGATCGCCCGCGGGGTCGGTACGCTGGCGCACACCGGGCATGGCCCCCGGCGCGGCGCCCACGACCGAGTGGACTCGGGTTCAGCATTTGACGCCGAGCAAGCCGCCCCCTTGCGGGCTGAAGTTTCAGCAAAGGCGGTCGTATACCGGGGATAGCGTCAATAGAACGAAGGCCAAAGAGCCTTCGCACCATTCGGGCTGGCGACATCTCTGGAGAAACCGATGCATCTTCGTACCCTGATCCGCGGCCTCGCCGGCCTGCTCGCGCTTGCGGCGGCGGTGCCCCTGTATGCCGCGCCCAAGCTCGTGTTCTGGAATTCGCAGCAGAACGCGGAACTGCTGGCCGCGATCACGGCGGACTTCTCCAAGACCTCCGGCATCAAGGTCGAGACCAACTGGCTCAACCAGGCGGATCTGCGCGGCTCGTTGCTGCGACATGCGACGGACGGTGATTTGCCGGACGTGGTGCTGGTGCCAACCGACTTCCTCGCGCTCGACAAGGAACTCAAGTACTCGGACGTGCCCCCCGTCGGCAAATCGAGCGATCTCGTCCCCAACGCGGCGGGGTCTGGCCTCTTCGAAGGGCGCAACCTCGGCGCACCGATGTTCTGGGGCAACCACCTGATGCTGTTCTATAACCGCTCGCTGGTCAGCAAGCCAGCGCGCACGCTCGCTGAAATGACCCAGCAGCTGCCGGCCCTTCAAGCCAAGGGCGTGAAAGCGCTCGGCACCAACTTCGGCGAGATGTACTGGATGGTGCCGTTCTACGGCGCCTATGGCGGCTGGCCCGTGGATGCCAAGGGCGGTATCACGCTCGATACGCCCGCGATGGCCAAGACACTGGACACCTATTTCGGCCTCGTCACCCGCGGGCTGACCCTGAAGGAGTGCCGCACCGACTGCGCGCTGGACCGCTTCATGGCGGGCGAATTCGCCTATGCGATCAATGGCGACTGGGCGATGCGCGAATTACAGGATGCGCTGGGCGACAAACTGGGCGTCACCGTCCTGCCCCAGGTGGAGCCGGGCAAGAACCTGGTGCCGATGTACTCCGGCTATGTGCTGGCGTTTCCGGGGCTGTCGCTGAAGGGGCCCAAGCGCGACGCCCTGCTCAAGTTCATGCGCTACATGCAAAGCGCCGAAGTTCAGCGCCGCTGGTTCGACGAAACGCGCCACCTGCCGGTTAACGCCACGGTGTACCGCGATGTGCTGGCCAAGGCAGACGACAACCTGAAAGCCTCGCTGAACCAGCTCAAGCTTGCACGCGCAATGCCCAACGACCGCGGCATGGCCTTCGCCTGGGAAGGCCTGGCGAAGGGCTTCTCGGCCATGTACCAGGGGCGCGTCAGCGCCACCGAGGCCGCCAAACTGATGCAGCAGCACGCCGAGCGCGCGCAGCGGCGCACCGACTACTGAACACGGCGCGACGCATGAATACCCGACAGCGTATGCCGGCCCACGCCGGCCGGCCCCACACCTGATCGCGATGCTGCGCAGCTTCCGCTCGACCATTCTGGTCTTCATTCTCACCGCGGCGCTGGTGCCGGTGCTCACGGTGTCGATTCCGTACATCTGGCATGTGTATGCCAGCACTCGGGACGGCGCGGTGACCGAACTTCGGCTGACCGCCGAACGCCTGGCAACCGAGATCCGCCACGAACTGAGTTTCGCCGCATCGCGCTTCCTGGCAGCCGCGCACGACAAGGATCTCGCGCTGTCGATCAGCAGCCCCTTTTTCGGCACCCGTGCGACCGCCATCGCAGACGAATTCATCCGCGAATCACCCGCGGTTGCCGCCAACTTCCTGCTCGACAAGAACTACGAGTTGATCGACGTGGTGCCGGAACCCGCCGGCATCGCCGAGCTCGGCCCACTGCTCGCCTACATCCGCGCCGCGATGCCCGATCCGCAGCGCTACCGCGAACACGGCCTGTGGCTCAAGCTCAGCGATGCACGGCTCGCCAACCAATTACTGCGCGTCGCCGGCAATGAAGGCAAAGCGGCGGACCCACGCCTGCTGGTGCTGATCACCCCGCTGTTCCTGCAACGTTACAGCCGACAGACGCCGATGGAAGGCTTGGTGGTGGCTGTGATTCCGCTGGCCTCGCTACGCGAGACCGCGAACCGCTACCTCGCCCGCGCGCAGTCGGTCTCGCTTGATTTTGACGATGCGCCGGCGCAGGGCGCGCGCGACGATGTGCAACAGGCGCAAGCGAGGGTCGAAGGCGGCTCGGCCGCCGGCGAGTTGCCGCGCCTGATCGTGAGCGTTTCGGAGCCGAACAGCGTGCGCTTTG
Source organism: Niveibacterium sp. COAC-50 (assembly GCF_013184235.1). Classification (NCBI taxonomy): domain Bacteria; kingdom Pseudomonadati; phylum Pseudomonadota; class Betaproteobacteria; order Rhodocyclales; family Rhodocyclaceae; genus Niveibacterium; species Niveibacterium sp. COAC-50. Next base: position 200,241 of record NZ_JABCJM010000005.1, on the reverse strand, counting down.
CGGACCTGCGACGAACCCTGTGGCTGCTCTGTCTGCTGCTGGTGGTTGCGGTGGGGACGCTCGCCCTCGCCGTAACCTACCTCGGCCGCAGACTTGGGCGGCCGCTGCGCGAGCTTGAAACCCTCGCGCGGGATTACGCCGAGGGTCGCTACGCTGCGGCGCCGGCCAGTTCGGGTTTCGCCGAGTTCCGCCGGGTGTACAGCACGCTCAGCGAAATGGGCCAGCGCATCTCGCGCCAGCTCGACGAACTGCGCAATACCAACGAACAGTTGCAGCAGGCCGACAAGCTCAAGGACGACTTCCTCGCCAGCACCTCGCACGAACTGCGCACGCCCTTGCACGGCATCATCGGCATTGCGTCCTCGCTACTCGACGGCGCCGCTGGCGACCTCTCGCCCAAGGTGTTCCGCAACGTGCGGCTGATCGAGCAAAGCGGCAAGCGGCTCGAAACCCTGGTCAACGACATCCTGGATTTCTCCAAGATCAAGAACCGCGCGCTCGCGCTGGAGCTGCGCCCGGTTGAGCTTTCCAGCCTCGTGGACATCGTGCTGTCGCTGCATGAAGCCGCCGCCCAGCGCGTCGGACTGGAGCTCGTCAACGAGGTGCCGGCCGATCTGCCGCCGGCGTGGGCCGATGAATACCGCCTGCAGCAGGTACTGCACAACCTCGTTGGCAACGCGATCAAGTTCACCCCCGAAGGCACGGTCACGGTGCGCGCATCGGCAGCCGCGGGCGAATTGCGACTCTCGGTGGCCGATACCGGCATCGGCATTCCGGCGGAAAAGCGCGATCTGATCTTCGACCCCTTTGTGCAGGTCGAGGGGTCGCTCACACGCCGCCACGCCGGCACCGGTCTCGGCCTGTCGATTTCGCGCCAGCTCGTCGAACTGCACGGCGGCACCCTGGCCGTCGACTGCCCCGCGGAAGGCGGTACCGTCTTCACGCTCACCCTGCGTGCGGCGGAAGGCGAAGTTCCGGTGGATGTGACAACGCTGCGTCACCGCCTGCCCGGTTTCACGCTCCCGGATGACGAACCGGGCGACGACGCCGACGCCCCTGCGCTGTCAGCGGATTCACTGCCGCGCCACGACGCCAGCGTGCTGATCGTGGACGACGAGCCGATCAACCTGGAGATCCTCTCCAACTACTTCTACAACGAGCCCTACACCCTGCACCGCGCCAGCAGCGGCGCTGAGGCCCTGGAAATGCTCGAGGCGCACGGCCCGGTCGACCTGCTGCTGCTCGATGTGATGATGCCGAAGATGTCCGGCTTCGAGGTGTGCCGCCGCATCCGCGAGAACCCACGTTTCGCGGCCACCTCCATCCTCTTCCTCACGGCACGGGAGCAAGCGCAGGACATCCACCAGGGCTTCGCGCTCGGCGCAAACGACTACCTGATCAAGCCGATCTCGCGCGTCGAGCTGCTGACCCGCTGCCGTTACCACATCCACTACGGCCGCGTGAAGAACGAGCTGGCCCTGCTGAACCAGTCGCTGGAGCAGAAAGTCGAAGCCCGCACGCAGGAACTGCAGGAAACGCTGGCGATCATCCAGCGCAATAGCGATGTGTTCCGCGCGCTGCTCGAAATCAGTATCGAGCTCCAAGGGGACGAAGACCTGGCAAGCAGCGTGGGCGGCTCCCTGGCCAAGCTCTCGGCGCTGTATCCGGGCCGCGGCTTCGCTGTGCTGCTGGGCGGCGCAGGGGCGCGGCAAGCGTTTGTCAGCGGGTCAGTCGCGGAACCGGGTGCCGGCATTGCCGACGCGTGGGCTGGAGACGAACACTTCCCGACTGAGGACTGGCTGACGGCGCATGACATGATCGCGTTGCCGCTCATCGGCCCCCGCCGCATCGGCCTGGGTCGCATGCTCGCCTGGCCTGCGGCGCTCGACCAGCACGAACGCGAGGTGGTCGAACTCTACGGCCGGCAGCTCTCCGCGGTGGCCGCGAACCGCCGGCTGCAGGACGAGCTGGAACGCATCGCGCTGACCGACGCACTGACCGGCGCCTTCAACCGCCGCTATTTCGAGCAGACGCTGCTGCAGATGCGCTACACGCAGCAACGCTGCCCGGAGCGGCACTTCGGCCTGATCTCGATCGACGTCAACGGGCTCAAGACCACCAACGACCTGTACGGCCACGAAGCCGGCGATGCACTGATCTGCGCCGTGGTCGAAATGGTCGCCGGTGCGCTACGGCAAAGCGACATGGTGTGCCGCATCGGCGGGGACGAGTTCGTAATCCTCGCGCAGGATGCAACGCTCGACGCCTGCGAACATCTGGTCGCCCGGCTGGAGGAGCGGCAACGGCAGGCCCGCATCGTCGTCGACACCCCGCAAGGCCGGCTGACGCTGCCGGTCAGCTTCAGCATCGGCTACGCCTCGAGCGACGAAACGCCGACCGACGCGCTGCAGCGCGTGGCAGACCAGCGCATGTACGCACGCAAACAGGCCCACTACGCCAGTCAGCCCGAGGCGGCCGGCGCCCCGCCCGAGGCACCGTAGCGGGCGCTCGCGCGGGGCCAACTATGTCATCGGCACGTCGCACGCGTTAAAGCACAATGCCGCTCGTGCAGGCCGGCGGCCCTGCCGCCCCCTCTGACTGCCGCCCGGGAGTGCGCATGCGTGGTCTCAAAGGCTTGCTGATCCGCAAGATCGTCATCACCGCCATCTTCTGGTGTGTGCCCTTGCTGCTGTTTCCGTCGCAGTGGTTCGTCGCGCTGGGCATGCCAGCGCCCGAGCCACTGTTGATCGCTCGCCTGCTTGGCGCCGCCTACCTCGCGCTACTGGTCGGCTACGGGGCCGGCCTGCAGGCCCTGCGCCGCGGCGAGAGTCCGCTGGCAGTGATCGACATGGGGATCACCAGCAACGGTGCAGCCGCCCTGCTGATGCTTTACTTCGGCACGACCGGCAGCTGGGCGCAGTGGGGTATCGGTGCGCAGGTCTTCATGTGGCTCTCGGCCCTTGGCGCCGGATCGATCGCGGCAAGCCTGCTGCGCTTCCGCTTGCGCCATCGCGCCGAGCCGAAACCCTCAAGGCCAGACTGACGCGCCAACGCCACGCAGGCTGTCCGGCGCCTGTGATCGGCCACGCACACGGGTTAAGCTTCCGGCATATTCGTTGGAGGCAGACATGCGTGAGGCAATCGTGATCGTGGCGGCACTGCTGGCGGGCTGCGGCGGAGGCGGCGGATCGTCCGGCGGGCAAGACACTGGTGGCGCCGGTGGCGGCAGCAACACCGGCGGATCGGGTGGCGGTGGCGCGGTCGTGTGGGCCGACCCCTACCCGGCCGCCGGCAACCCGGACGGCCATTGCGCGGTGCCGGCAGAGGCCGCCGCCGAAGACGCATCGAAGCCCAGCACCGTGATCGGCGACGGCACACCCGCCAGTTGCACCAGCGATGCAGTCGTCGCCGGTATCGCCAAGGGTGGCGTGATCGCCTTCAACTGCGGCGCCAGCCCGGTCACGATCACCATGACGCAACCGGCTCGCATCTTCAACAACACCGGCCCGAAGATCGTCATCGACGGCGGCGGCAAGGTCACGCTGAGCGGCGGCGGCAAATCGCGCATCCTGTACATGAACACCTGCGATGCCGATCTGGTGTGGACCACCTCGCACTGCCAGGACCAGGATCACCCGCAGGTGTCGGTGCAAAACATCAGCTTCATCGACGGCAACGCCACCGGTGCCAACCCCGACGGCGGCGGCGCGATCTGGGCGCGCGGCGGCCGGCTCAAACTGGTGAACACCCGCTTCTTCCGCAACCAGTGCGACGCCACCGGGCCTGATGTCGGCGGCGCCGCGGTGCGCGCGTTCAGCCAGTCGCAGAACCTGCCGCTCTATGTGGTGAACAGCAGCTTTGGCGGCGCGGCGGGGCTCGGCAACAGCTGCTCGAACGGCGGCGGGCTGTCGGCGATTGGCGTCTCGTACAGCGTGATCAACAGTGTCTTCACGCACAACAGCGCGATCGGAAACGGCGCCAACCCGGCCCGCAGCGGCACGCCCGGCGGCGGCAGCGGCGGCGCGATCTACAACGACGGCAACACCTTCGACCTGAAGCTGTGCGGCACCCGCATCGCCAACAACAGCGCGAAGGAAGGTGGCGGCGCGATCTTCTTCGTCAGCAACGACCGCACCGGCACCTTGTCGATCACCGATTCGGTGTTGAGCGCCAACCCCAGCGCGGGCTTCGAAACCGCCGGCTACCCGGGTATCTTCTATCTCGGCGAGGGCGCGCCGAAGATCAGCGGATCGACGCTCACGCCTTGAGCCGGCGCTACGATGTGCTCGGCGAAACCTCGGAGCGGCACATGAGCGACCGGTTGCGCGGTCCAAGCGCGAACATCCTGAAGCGGCCTGCGGCGTGCGGCCTGCTGTGGCTGAGCTTGCTCAGCCCCCCTGCCATGGCGCTGGACATCACGAGCCTGTGGGACTTCGGCAACCCGGCGCTCAGCGAACAGCGCTTTCGCGATGCACTGAACGGCGCCAGCGCCGACGAGGCGCTGATCCTGCAAACGCAGATTGCGCGCAGCTATGGCCTTCGCAACGAAGCCGAGCGCGGGCGAGCGCTGCTGGCCTCGATCAGCGAGGCGGCCAAACAGGCATCGCCCGAGGTCCGCGTGCGCTACGCGCTTGAGCTGGGGCGCACCTGGGCCTCGGCCGCCCACACCCCGGAATCGCAAACCGCGGAAACCCGCGAGACCGCCCGCCGGCTCTACACCGAGGCCTTCGAGACCGCGCGCGACGCCAAGCTCGATTACCTCGCGATCGACGCGCTGCACATGATGGCCTTTGTAGACACTGCGCCCGAGGCGCAGCTCGCATGGGATTTAAAGGCGCTCACCTACATGGAGTCATCGCCCCAGGCTGAAGCCAAACGCTGGGAAGGCTCGCTGCGCAACAACATCGGCTACGCGCTACACGAACAAGGCCGCTACGACGAGGCGATGGCGCAGTTCCGGCTCGCCCTCGCCGCGCGCGAGCGCGAAGGCAAGGCAGAGCGAATCCGCGAGGCGTGGTGGATGATCGCCTGGACGCTGCGCGCGCAGGGCAAGCTCGACGATGCGCTGGCGATCCAGCTTCGCCTGGCGCGCGAGGCTGACGCAGCCGGCAAACCGGACCCGGACGTATTCGAGGAACTCGAACTGCTTTACCGGGCCAAGGGCGACGAAACACGCGCAACCGCCTACGCGGCAAAGCGGCAGGCTGCCGGCTGAGCCCACGCCCTGCCGCACAAGCGGCACGGGCTACAATACCGGCCGTTTCAACCCGGTCCGATTGTCCCCATGCTGCGCCTTACCGAAATCAAACTGCCGCTCGATCACGCCGCTGAAGAATTGCCAGCCGCGATCTGCCAACGGCTGGGCATCAAGGCAAAAGACCTGCTTGAAGTCTCGATCTACCGGCGCGGCTACGACGCACGGCGACGCAACCGCATCCTGCTGGTCTACACGGTGGACGTCTCGGTCGCCAACGAAGCCACCGTGGCCAAGCGCCTTGCCGGTGACCGCCATGTCGGCTCCACGCCCGACATGGCCTACAAGTTTGTCGGCCAGGCGCCCGAGGGTCTGCGGGAGCGCCCCGTCGTGATCGGCATGGGCCCGTGCGGGCTCTTTGCCGGGCTGATCCTGGCGCAGATGGGCTTCAAGCCAATCATCCTCGAACGCGGCAAGGCGGTGCGCGAGCGCACCAAGGACACCTGGGGCCTGTGGCGGCAGAGCAAGCTGAACCCGGAATCGAACGTGCAGTTCGGCGAAGGCGGCGCGGGCACCTTTTCCGACGGCAAGCTGCACACCCAGATCAAGGACCCGAAATTCCACGGCCGCAAGGTGCTGACCGAGTTCGTCAAGGCCGGCGCGCCGGAAGAGATCCTCTACGTCAGCAAACCGCACATCGGCACCTTCCGCCTCGTCGGCATGGTCGAGGAAATGCGCGGCAACATCGAAGCGCTGGGCGGAGAGATCCGCTTCCAGAGCCGCGTCGCCGATTTCGACATTGCCGACGGCCAGGTCCGCGGCGTGATCCTCGCCGACGGCAGCCGCATCGAGACGCGCCATGTCGTGCTCGCGGTGGGCCACAGCGCGCGCGACACCTTCAAGGCCATCTACGACCGCGGTGTCTACGTCGAGGCGAAGCCCTTCTCGGTCGGCGTGCGGATCGAGCATCCACAATCGCTGATCGACACCGCCCGCCTCGGCCCCAACGCCGGCCACCCGATCCTCGGCGCCGCCGACTACAAGCTGGTGCATCACGCCAGCAACGGCCGCGCTGCTTACAGCTTCTGCATGTGCCCGGGCGGCACCGTGGTCGCTGCCACCTCGGAAGAGAACCGCGTCGTCACCAACGGCATGAGCCAGTACTCGCGCAACGAACGCAACGCCAACAGCGGCATCGTCGTCAGCATTTCGCCGGAGAAGGACTACCCCGGCCACCCGCTCGCGGGCATCGACTTCCAGCGCTACTGGGAAAGCCGCGCGTTCGAGGCCGGTGGCGGCACCTATGCGGCCCCTGCGCAGCGCGTGGGCGACTTTCTCGCCGGCCGGCCATCAACTGCCTGCGGCAGTGTCGAACCCTCGTACAAGCCGGGCGTGCACTGGACCGACCTGTCGCAATGCCTGCCGGACTTCGTTGTCGAGGCACTGCGCGAGGCGCTGCCCGCCTTCGCCAAGCAGATCAAGGGCTTCGCGATGGATGACGCGGTGATGACTGCGATCGAGACACGCACCTCATCGCCGATCCGCATCAAGCGGGGCGACGACTTCCAGAGCATCAACACCCGCGGCCTCTTCCCGGCCGGAGAAGGCGCCGGCTACGCTGGGGGCATCCTTTCAGCCGGCGTTGATGGCATCAAGGTCGCCGAAGCGGTGGCGCTCGACATGCTGGGCCAGACGGCCAGCGGCGGCAGCCGCGGCGAATCGACCGAGTGGTAAACCTGCGCCCAAGGACTTCGGCAAACTGACATGACGAAATCTCGCTTCATCACTGCGCTGATCCTGGTCGCCCTCGCGATCTGGGGCTCGATGGCCCTGCGCAACCCTTACCGCGCACAATTGCCGGTCGGCAGCACGGACCTCTCGGCGATTCAGGCAAAGCTCGACAAGCTGCCGAAGAATGAACGCGCACTCGTTTATGGGTATGTGAAGCGCAGCCGCGGTGATGTGCTGCCGCCGCAATTTGCAGACCCGGACGAACCGCTGACTGCGCGCACCGTTGGCGAGGCGATCGCGCTGCAGCGCAAGTTCCTCGTACGCATGGCCGAGCAGGAAAAGAAGATGGAGGCGCGCCGCGCCGAACGCGATGCCGCGCTGGCGCCGCTTCGCGAAGCGGTGTCGATCGACCTCGTGCGGCGCGAGATCATGCCTGCCAGCGAAGCACAACGAGCCCCTGGCGACCGGGGCAGTGCTAAACGTGCGCAGGGCAACGAACACGACGTACTGGTGACAACCTATCGCCTGGAGAACCTGACGAACCAGACGATCCGCTCACTGGAGGCGACGGTAAACCTGCGTAAGGTCCATCCCCGCGAGGACGAACTGGGTATCGCGGACCACTGCTACTTCAACCGCAGCGAAGCGCTGGAACCCGGCGCACCGGTCGAAGTGCGCTGTGCCGATTTGCGCAAGGGGGTATCGGAAGACGACCGCGACTTCGTCGCGATGCCCGGCAGCGAACTCCTGATCGACTGGGAGCCGAAGCGCATCCGCTTCGGCGACGGTTCCGAGCTCGAGTACCGAAACTGAGTCGCACCGGGCTCCCAACTCAGAGCCGGTAAGCCGCCACCACCGCCTGCATCTGCTGGGCCAAACGGTCCAGTGATTGGGCCGCCTCGGCACTGCTTTGCGCAGCCGAGGCGCCCTCTTCCGCCATCTGCGCAATGCGTTCGACGTTCTGCGCCACCGAGGTGCTTGCACTGCTCTGCTCGCGCATCGCATCCGCAATCTCGCCCACGGTTTCGACGGTGCGCCGGCTGCCTTCCTCGATCTGGCCAATCGCTGCACTGGCGTTGCTGGCGCGCTCGACCCCGCTCTCTACACGCTGCACGGCGGCACTCATCTGCTGTGAGGCAGCAACCGTCGCTTCACGCATCGCGCTGATCGTTTGGCTGATCTGCTGCGTCGACGCTGCCGTGCGCTCCGCCAGCTTGCGCACCTCATCTGCCACCACCGCAAAGCCCCTGCCCTGCTCACCTGCCCGCGCGGCCTCGATGGCGGCGTTGAGCGCCAGCAAATTGGTCTGGTCCGCAACTTCCTTGATCACCTGTACCACGGTCGAGATCTGCTCGCCCTGCTCGCCAAGCCGTTCGAGATGGCCCGAGGCCGCGTGGACCACGCTGGCAATCTCGTTGATGTCGCCCACGGTCTGTTCGATCACCTGGCGCCCGTCACTTGCCTGTTCGCCCGAGGCGCCGGCCAACGCGCGGGTTTCCCCGGCACGATCGCCAACATGGTTGATGCTCACGGTCATCTGCTCAACGCTGGCGGCCATGCTCGCGGCAGCGCTGCTCTGCTGCTCCGATGCAGTCGCCACTTCGCTCGATGTCGTCGCGAGCGTGCCGGCGGCGCCCGCGACTTCGCACGCCGATTGCTGAATGTCGCGCAGATTGGCCTGCAGGCGCTCGATCAAGCCGTTGAAGGCATTCGCCATGTTGCCCAGCTCATCGCGCCCATGTACCGGGGCCCGCACGGTGAAGTCCAGCTCGCTGCCGATCCGCTGCACGCTGTGCTCCAGCGCATGGATCCCTCGACCGATATCACGCACCAGCACTGCGCCAAACGCGAACATCAGCGCCGCACCAACGACGATGATGCCCCATGAGGTCCACTGACCCTCGCGCTCATCAACGGCGGCCTGGGCGCGCGCCTCGTCAGCCAGGCGCTTGTGGTAGTCGGTATGCGCCTTGAGGGTAGCCGTCACCTCATCGCCGGCCGGTTTCCAGCGGTTCGCGACGATGTCGCGCACCGTTGCAACATCGTTGGCGCGCGAGGCGGCGAGGACTTCCTCAAGAATGCCGAGGTACTTGCCGAAGGCCTTGCGGTCGGTCTCGAGCAGGGTCTTGTCGGTGTTGTCGATCAACTGCTTGTCGATGTCACCGAACAGCGTCGCCACCGCGTCACGCGCCGTCTGCACGTTAGCTTCCAGCGCCGTTTTGCGATCCGCCGCATCGGCAACGACATGCGCGTAGGCATTGACGCGGATGAGGAAGAAATTGCGCTCCACCGCATTCAGCGTCTGCAGAGCGGGCAGCGTGCTGGTGTGCACATGATCGAGCCGCCCGAGCGCCGAGCGCGCCATGTAACCCCCGATCGCGCCAACCGTCACAAGCGCCAGCAACGCTGCTGCCACCAGCATCCAGAGACGCTGGACGATGCTAATCCTCATGATTCACTCCAGTATTCAGAAAAGCGCGCCTGAAGGGGCGCACCACGCGGTCATTGACCCAGGCGTCGCGGCAAACGCCGCTTGGAAAAACGCCAACGAGAATTCCGACATCGGACTGGCATACGGCTGGTGACGAAAGTGCTTGAGGCTGCCTGCAAAGGCGTTTGATCCTGATTAAAGGCGCCGCGCGCGTGAACTTCAAGTTGGCAGATGTCATGGCGGCCGCCGACGCACTGTGGTAGCCGCAATCGACGGACTGCTGCACGTAAGACTGCATGCCGTGATTGCGCTAGCCGCGCGGCCAGTCTATGCCTTCAGTTGGGGACCACGCCCCACAGCGAAGGAGGCCCGCCATGCCGAACGTCACGCTCACCGATGCATTGCGGCGCGAGTACGACACGCTGTTCAACAGCGTGATCATCCGCCCGGAACGGGCAGGCGAAGTCGAGGCGAGCGTCCGCCGCATCAATGGCGATCGCGATCGCTACACCGTGGTGGCGGATGCAACGGGTATTCCATGGGGGTTCATCGCCGTGGTGCACAACATGGAGGCCAGCGGACGATTCGACCGCCATTTGCACAACGGCGACCCGCTCACCGCGCGAACCGTGCAGGTACCCGCAGGCCGGCCGAAGACCGGGCAAGCGCCCTTCACCTGGGAGGAGAGCGCGATCGACGCGCTCACGCTGAAGGGGCTTGGCGCCAGTACCGACTGGAGCCTCGCCGGAACGCTGTACCAGCTCGAACGCTACAACGGATGGGGCTATCGCCTGAGCCACCCGCATGTTCTTTCGCCCTACCTGTGGTGCTATTCGCAGCATTACAGCAGCGGCAAGTATGTTGCCGACGGCACCTGGTCCGACACCGCCGTGTCACGCCAGTGCGGCGCAGCGGTGCTGTTACGCCGCTTGGCGGAGAGTGGCCTCGTCGATTTTCACGACCAACCCGCCCCCGCAGCCGATGCCGAGCCGCTGATCGTGCGCTACACCACCGAAAAACCGACCGACCCCGCCGAGCTCAAGCGTGCCGAAGCCCTGCAGCAATGGCTCAACACCTTTCCCGGCGTATTCGTGAAGGTGGACGGCGAAGCCGGCAAGCGCACCTCGGAGGCCTACAAGAAAGTGACCGGGCACTACCTGCCCGGTGATCCGCGCGGCACTTGATCCGAGTACGGATCAGATGACGTAGTCGGGTTCCGCCGGCGTGCCGATCAAACGCATGGCCGAGTGGGTGGACAGATGCACCGCGCCGCTCAGCTCCGCGAGAAAGCCACTTTGGCGCAGGCGATCCATCACCGGGCCCTTCACCTCCGCCAGATGGAGGGCGACGCCCTGCTCAGAAAGCCCGCGGTTCAGGTCACGCAGCCCCTGCAAGGCCGACACATCTATGGCGTTCACCGCCGACAGCACGAGCAGCACGCTGCGCGTATCCGGGCGCTGGCGCAGCATGCCGACAATCGCATCGCTGACAAACCGGATGTTGGCGAAGTAAAGGCTCTCATCGACCCGTATCGCGAGCACGCCCGGCTGCATCTCAACCGCATGGCGCAGGCGGTTGCGGTAGTGCTCGCTGCCCGGCACGCGGCCCACCTCGGCCAAGTGAGGTGAGCTGGTCCGCCACACGAAATGCGCCAACGACAGGCCGACACCCAGCAGCACCGCGTCAACAACACCTGCCACCAGCACGGCGGCGGCCGTCGCGAGAAAGATCCACGCGTCGCCACGCTCATAGCGCCAGGCCAGCCGCAGGACCGATAGATCAATCAACTGGATCACCGCCACAACGATGGTGCAGGACAGGGTCGCGAGTGGCAGCAGCGCAAACAGCCCCGCCGCCGCGGCCAGGATCACCAGCATCCAGAGCGCCGCAAGCACGCCCGCCAGTTGTGTGCGAGCGCCGGCAAGCTCATTCGCGGCGGATCGGCTGAAACTCGCCGACACCGGGAATCCGCCGGTCACGCCGGCCGCCATGTTGGCGAGGCCCAGCGCAACCAGCTCACGGTTCGGATTGACGGTTTCGCGCCGCTTGAGCGCCAGCACCTGCGCAATGGAATAGCTATCGATGAAGCCGATCAGCGCAATCGCCGCGATCGCCGGCATCAGGTCGATCAGCAGGCCGATTTGCGGCATCGGCCACGTCAGCGGTGGCAGGCCTTGCGGCAGCGCGCCGACCAGCTTGACCGGCAGCCCCAGCGCATGCACCGCGGCGGCAGCCACGGTGATGACGAACAAGGGTGCCGCCTTGCCGAAAAGGTCCGCCGCACGCGCGGCCAGCCCGATGCGCCGCAAGCCCTTGGCGAGCCATGCGCGGCACGCGAACAGCGCGAGCAAAGTCGCCACCGAAAGCGCTGGCGACGCCCAGCTCAACTCATGCCGCACCGCCCACACCCGCGCCAGCATCGACTGCGCGTCCGCCGCATGGCTCTCGATGCCGATCAGGTTGGGCACCTGCGTCAGCAGGATCAGGAGCGCCGAGCCGGTGACGAAACCACCAACCACCGGGGACGACAGGTAGTTCGCGACAAAACCGAACCGCAAGCCGCCGAACACCACACGCAGCAAGCCCGAAAACAGCGCCAGCGCGGCGGCCAGCATCGGGTACTGCGAGGGCGCGACCTGCGACAGCCCGGCGAGCACCGCAGCGGTCATCAACGAAGGCAGCGCGGCGGGGCCAACCGACAAGGCCGCACTGCTGCCGACGATCGCATAGCAGATCACCGGCAGGATGCTCGCGTACAGACCGGCCTGTGGCGAAAGCCCGGCCAGCAGCGCATAGGCCAGGCCCTGCGGCACGAGAAACATCACCAGCGTTGCGCTGGCAACGACGTCATCCCACAAGTCGGCGCGGCGATAGTCGCGCAGCCAGCCGAGCACCTTGAACGAGGATTCCAAACCTTGCCCCTGCGTCACGGTGCCGCGGCACCGAAGCGTCCACCCTACCGCAAACCGGCAAACCCTCGCTCACCCGCGCCACACACGCGCAGCGCCAGGCGGCGACTCCGGCTCAAGCCTTGCGCACGAACTCCGACTTCAGCGACATCTGGCCGATGCCGTCGATCTTGCAGTCGATATCGTGATCGCCATCGACCAGACGGATGTTCTTGACCTTGGTGCCGACCTTCACCACCAGCGACGAACCCTTGACCTTCAGGTCCTTGATCACGGTGACCGAATCCCCGTCCTGCAGCACGTTACCGTTGGCATCCTTGATCACGCGCGCGTCTTCGGCAGCCTCGGCCGGCGCGGTGGCCGACCATTCGTGAGCGCACTCGGGGCAGATGAACATCCCGTTGTCCTCGTAGGTGAATTCGGATTTGCATTGCGGACAATTGGGCAGCGTGCTCACGTTGAACCTTGTATGGATTGAAAACCGCGACTTGGATCGGAAAACGCGACATGCCCAGCCCTGCGCGCGGAGTCGGAAGGGCATCAAACGGCATCGCGTTTGCACAAAGGGGGCGCATTTTACCCCTTCACGGCACATGGTTTTCGGCGCATATACCTTGCCGGGCGGAAATGCGCACGCCACACTGCCCGCCTGCCGATTACCGTGGAGCGCAATCGATGCCCGAAATCACCGGCTTCGACCATCTTTACCTGAGCGTTTCCGACCTGGCGCGCGCCGAGGCGTTCTATGACCGCGCAATGCTGGGCGTACTTGGCTTCCGCAAGAACACGTTTGCGCTGCATGGCGAACCGCATGTGCAGTACTACAACCGCCACTTCGGCGTGGTCATCAGGCCAGCGCGCAGCGCCGCAGCGCACGACGCGTACGCCCCCGGCCTGCACCATGTGTGCTTGCGGGTTGAGTCGATCGACGACGTGATCGCCGCCAGCCGCGAATTGCGCGCAGCTGGCATCGACGCTAGCGAGGCGGCTTTGCATCCGGGCTATGCGCCGGACTACTGGGCCACCTTCTTCAGCGACCCGGACGGCATCCGGCTGGAGATCACCAATTACCGCGCCGAGCGCCGTGCGCGGCACGACGACTGGCCGAACGCCTGAGCCGCGCAGGATCAACAACCCTGCCGCTTGCCGGCTGGCACAGCCCCGCTCGCATGCACAAGGGACTATCCTTCCGCCCTTGGTCCGCGTTACGCGGACCCCGCCCTACATTACACAGGTAGCCCAGTGAGCGACTTTCCCCTGATCGAATGGACCGAAGCCGATGCGGCGCGCAGCGCACGCTGGCGCTCCGAGGCTGGCGTTGCACCCCCGAAGCGCGTGGTGATCGCCGACGACACCACGAACGCCGACACCGCCTACAAACTCGCGTGCGAAGGCACGGCGCTGCTTTACCGCGGCGACTTCCAGAACGCCCGCCTGCTGCTGCAGGCAATGGCGCGCCGCGCTGACCGCAAAAAGGCGAAAACCGGCAACACGCCGACCGAGGCCTTCAACCTGCACCGCATGGCCCAGGCCCAGCGCGCCCGCACGCTGGGCATGCTGCTGATCCCCTTCGATGCCGGCCACATGATTCCACTGCGCCGCGCACCCGATGTGCACGACGCCTGCCTCGAAGCCTACGGCGCGGCCGATGAAGCCTATGTCGCATCGCTGCGCGAGTTGCTTGGCCTGATCGGCGCGCACGAATGGCGCAAGAAAGGGGTCGAGATCCCTGCGCTCGGTTCGCGCATCCACCCGTACTACGGCGTGTTCTCGCCGGTGCGTGGCGAGTATGTCGATCTGGTCGCACGCACCGCACTGCCCGCTGCGGCCGAATCGCTGGCCTTTGACATCGGCACCGGCACCGGCGTGATCGCGGCGATGCTGGCCAAGCGCGGCGTCAAGCGCATCGTCGCCACCGAGCAGGACCCGCGCGCCATCGCCTGCGCAAAGGAGAACATGCAGCGCCTGGGCTTCGCCAACCGTGTCGAGGTCGTGAAAGCGGATCTCTTCCCGCAAGGCCGCGCGCCGCTGATCGTGTGCAACCCGCCTTGGGTGCCGGCCAAACCCAGCTCGCCGATCGAACACGCGGTGTATGACCCCGACAGCCGCATGCTCAAGGGCTTTCTTGCCGGGCTGGCCGCGCACCTCGAGCCGAAGGGCGAAGGCTGGCTGATCCTGTCAGACCTGGCCGAGCACCTGGGCCTGCGCACGCGGGAGCAACTGACCGAGTGGATCGAGCAAGCCGGCTTAAAGGTGGTCGGCCGCGAGACGATTCGCCCGCGCCACGGCAAGGCCGCCGACGCCGACGACCCGCTGCACGCCGCCCGCGCGCAGGAAGTAACCACGCTCTGGCAGCTTGTTGCCACCAAGTGATGCCGCCCGCCCCGCGCAACGACGCGGGGTGCGGCACGCTCAGAACAGATTGGCCTTCTGTGCCGCTTCGGCCAGCACCTTGGCGAGATCGGCGAGTTGCTGATTGACCTGTTCGGAAGGTGGCGCCACCGCCTTCGCGGACCACAACACGCGACCGTCCGCCACATTCAGCAGCGCGCTCTCGGCGCCGTAAGCGGTGCTCACGCTGCTGCCGCCCACCGGCATCGAAATGCCGACGCCAGCGCCACCACCGCCGCCGCCCCCCCAACTGCCGCCGCCGAAGCCAAAACTGATTGAAGGCCCAGGCGCCACGTAGGAGGCGTCCGGCGCCACCGCTGCGAACCACAGCGCACTCGCACCCGCCGCCTTCGCTGCCGGCAACTGCTGCGCCGCGGCGGCAGCGCGGTCAGCAACTTCGGGCCCAACCCCCGACCCCGCCACTGCGCGCGCGCCGAAGCGCCCGAGCTGCGCGGCAATCTGCTCCTGGCACAAACGCTGGATCGACAGCTCAACGGCCTGGCACACCACCAGCACCTTGGCACCGCGGAGCGGCGCGCCGGACAAGGCCGGGTCCACCCACTGGGAATTGATCTTGGTGCTGGCGCAACCGCCCAGGGCGCCGAGCCCGACCAGCAGAGCCGCGCCTGCGCTCGGCAGCGCAAGAAGCCGTGAATTCAAGCGAAGCATGGCGATATCCCCCATAACGAGCATCCAGCTTACTCCAGCCACGGCAGCCCGATCGAGCCCGGCTTTTCACCGCGCCAACAGGCGCCGAGACAGAAACGCCACAAAGCCTTAACGCCCCTGACATGGACACTGCGCAGGCTTGCCGGTTTTCACTCACAAGGTGACACCGATGCTTGTCCGAAACAGCCTCCTGACCGGCGGCCTCATTTCCGCACTGCTGCTGGCTGGCTGCGGCAGCGACGAGGCCGCGCCCGCGCCCGTCGTAACCCCTGCAGCACCGAAGATCGAGAAAGGCACCGCCGCAACGCTGGCGCTGCTGGAGACGACCGATCTGCACACCAATGTGCTCAGCTACGACTACTTCAAGCTTGCCGAGGACAAGTCCTTCGGTTTCGAGCGCGTCGCGACGCTGATCAAGAATGCGCGCAGCGAATTCCCGAACACCCTGTTGCTGGACAACGGCGACACGATCCAGGGCACCGCACTGGCCGACTACCAGGCCCAGGTTGCCCCGATCAGCTGTAGCACCACGCTGGCGATGTACAAGGTCATGAACGCCATCGGCTACGACGGTGGCGGCATCGGCAACCACGAGTTCAACTACGGCCTGCCCTACCTGAACCAGGTCACGGGCAACAAGTTCAACATCGACGGGCTGCCCGACCCGGCCAAGCAAACCGCCTGCGCCGGCCCCGCCTTCCCGCAGGTGCTCGCCAACGTGCTGAGCGTGAAGAGCAAGGCGCCGCTGTTCCAGCCCTACGCGATCCTGACCCGCGAACTGAAGGCCAAGACCGCGGATGGCAAGGAAGTCACCGCGCCGATCAAGGTCGGCATCATCGGCTTCACGCCGCCCACCATCATGTCGTGGGACAAGCGCTGGCTCGACGGCAAGGTCTACACCGCCGGCATCAAGGAACAGGCCGAGAAGTACATCCCGGAGATGCGCGCCAAGGGTGCCGACCTGGTGGTCGTGATCTCGCACGGCGGGCTGGATAACTCCGCCTACTCGCCGACGATGGAGAACGCGAACTACTACGTGTCGCAGGTCGCCGGTGTCGACGCGATGCTGATCGGCCACTCGCACCAGATCTTCCCGAACGCAACCAGCACGGTGCCGCAGTTCAACCTGCCGGGCGTCGACAAGGTTAATGGCACCGTGAACGGCGTGCCGACCGTGATGGCGAACTTCTGGGGCAAGCACCTGGGGGTGATCAAGTTCGAGCTGGCGTACGACGGCAAGGCCTGGGTGATCGACAAAACCAGGACCAAGGTCGAGGCGCGCTCGATCCAGAACGCCGACAAGACCTATGTTGCGGTGGAACCCAGCATCGCCGCAGCAGTGGCGAATGAGCACCAGGCCACGATCGACTATGTGAAGACGCCGATCGGCTCGACCGACTTCCAGATGACCAGCTACTTTGCCGATGTCGGCGAAGTCGGCGCGATCGAACTGGTGAACCAGGCGCAGGCGGACTACGTGGCGAAGTACGTGAAGGCCAACCTGCCGGCCTACGCGGCGCTGCCGGTGCTGTCGGTCAGCGCGCCGTTCAAGAGCGGCTTCGGCGGTGGCAACGACTACACCGACGTAGCGCAAGGCAACGTCGCGATCAACAACGCCGCCGACCTCTACCTGTACCCGAACACGATCTACGCGGTGAAGGTGAGCGGCGACAACATCAAGGCCTGGCTGGAGACTGCCGCCAAGCGCTTCAACCAGATCGACCCGGCGAAGACGACCGAGCAGAACCTGATCAGCAGCTTCCCTGGCTACAACTTCGACATGTTTACGACGCCGGATATCACCTACGAAATCGACGTCACCCAACCAGTTGGTAGCCGCATCAAGAACCTGATGTACAAGGGCGCGGCCATCGTCGGCACCCAGGAATTCATCGTCGCGACGAACAACTACCGCGCCAGCGGCGGCGGCAACTTCCCCGGCCTGGACGGCAGCAAGACGATCCTCGCCGCGCCGGACGCCAACCGCGATGTGCTGATCGCGTACATCAAGTCGATCAAGACGGTGACCCGCACCGCCAACGGCTCGGACCGCAGCTGGAAGTTCAGCAAGGTCACGACGGCAGGCCCGGTGACCTTCACCTCGTCGGCCGGCAAGCTCGCGCTCGCCAGCGCGGCGGGGCTCAACAACGTGTCGCTGCTGCGTGCGGACGACGGTTCGGGCAAGAGCCTCTCGGTCTACGCGCTGGATCTCTCGAAATGACCGCCGCGGCCGTGACGGATCAGCTCCGTGCCCGGCCCGGCGTGCTCAAGGCGCTCGCAGGCGTGGCGTTGGCCGCCGCGCTTGCGGGGCTGCTCGGCGCGGCATGGACCCATCATGCCGCGCGCACGCCAGCGCCCGCAGCGATCGAAGCCCTCGCCCAGCAAGCGGGCGCCGGGCGCGACGACGATGCCTTGCAACGGCTCCGCTTGCTGGCCGCGCCGCGCGACGCCGCGATGTCTCAGCGCGCATTGGGCGAAGCCCTTCTGGCGCGCAACAACACCCGCGATAGCGCCGAGGGCATCACATGGCTGGAGAAGGCGGCGAGCCAGGGTGATGCCGATGCCCACATGGCGCTCGGCAAGCTGCAATTCCTCGGCTCGCCCTACGTCGAACGCGACTACCCCTCGGCCTATCGCCACTTTGCGGCGGCCGGCGCGCAAGGCCATGCGGGCGCGGCCTACTACCTTGGCCTGATGCTGCGCAGCGGCTACGGGGTGCGCGAAAACCGCGCGGCCGCCGCACGCTGGTTTGCCCTCGCAGCGGCAAAACAATCACCCGCCGCGATGTTCATGCTCGCCAACGCCTACCGCGATGGCGACGGCGTACCACGCGACGAGCGGCGTGCGCGCGAGCTCTACGAAGAAGCGGCCGAACTCGAACTGCCGGAAGCCATCCAGACACTGGCCATGGCCTATCGCAACGGCGAACTCGGCCTTCCGAAGGACGAAATGCAGGCACGGCATTTCAGCCTCGAAACCGCCCATGCACTGAAGCACCCCGCGCTGGTGCCCTGAAAGCAGCGCCCCGCGTTGCAGCGTCGGCGCCTCCTGGTGGCAGGGCAACTCCGGCTTGGCGTGCGAGGTCAGCGCTTCGGGCTCGGACATTGATACCGCAGTGGCAAACCGTGCCTTGACATGACAGCGGCACAGCGCCGCACAATCTGCACCTGTCACGAAAGGGCCCGCGGGCACGCTGCCTGACGCGCCGGAACGTCACCCAACAGGAGAGCTGACGTGCAGATGGGGGAACAGATCGCGATCGGCATGCTGGCCGAGGAGATCGCTGCGAAATGCCCGTTCAAGGAAGAGACCGCTTTAGGGGCGGACGATGAAGAAGGTGAAAGCGTTGCAGACGACGACACCGACGGCGCCCAGATCGAACAGGAAAACAACGGCGGAACGCTTGGCCGCAACCTGGCTGACGCCTCGCCCGGCAAGGCCGGCACGATTGAAGGCCCCTGCCCGCCACCTGTAGCGACACCGAGCCCCCGGATCGACACCACACGTTCCGGCGGCTTGCTGAAGGTACGTGTGCCGGCGGCCGGTGACGTCCCGTTGGGCGACTACGGTTTCACGGTGGCCGCCCATCACCTGATTCCGGGTGAAGCATCGCTCGCGCCGAGCGACCTCAAACCACTGATGACCAAGGGCGCTTCGGTCGACGTGCTGACGGCAATGGGGCAGAAGAAGAAGACCATCCGCAAATACATTGGCTACAACGTCAACGGCGCACACAACGGCGTCTGGCTGCCCGGCAACTACTACATCCGCCCGGGGCGTTCGCCGAAACCCGGCCATTCATGGAGCGACCTAGACGCGCACCCGTGGTGCCTGAACTATGTGGCGGCTGCATCGAAGGCGGCCGGCGGACAGTTCCACGACGCGCACACGCAATACAGCGCCGCGGTCGAGAAGTTGCTCAACAAGATCGCTCAGGTACTGATGACGCATGAATGCGCCGATTGCCAGGGATCGGAAATCAATCCGCCGTTTGCGATCAAGCTGCGCCTCTACAATCTATCCACCTATTTCAAGAGCCAGTTGGTCTCGCCTCCCGGCGCGTGGAAGCGTCCGTGGTTTGCATCGGATCGGTGGCGAGACGATGCCTTTGCTGGCGGCAGCGTTAAGCAGGAGTTCGTCGCAGCCTATCTCGCGACAGAACGCGTGTTGACTACTTAAGTTCGGATCACTCGATGAACTACTTCGTCATGGTGTGCGAGGGCAAACACCCGGTTGCGCCGATCAATGTCTCCCCTCGCATACCCGGCTGGATGCTGGGTCGTGTCGTTGAAACACCAGCGGAACAACCATTGCAGTATGTGTTGAACCCGAAGTACCCGGGAAACCCGAAAGCGATGTACGACGAGAAGTCAGTGCCGATCATGCACGACTCGGTCCGCGCGGCGCTGGAAGCGGCTGGCGTGTCGAACATCCAGTATTTCGATGCAGCCCTCAGCAATCCGCTCACCGGCGAAGTCCGTCACGACTACAAGGCGTTCAACATCGTGGGGCTGGTCGCCTGCGCCGACATGGCGGCTTCACAGTTGATGGGCACCTCGTCTTCGACGATGGGCGACGCCGACTTCCACAGCTTGGTGATCGACGAATCAAAGACCGGCGGCGCGCTGATGTTCCGCCTGGCGGAGAACATCAGCGCGATCGTCGTACATCAGCAGGTGAAGGACGCCATCACGGCCGCGGGCATCCCCGGCTTTGTGTTCTACGGCCCAGGGGAATGGTCCGGCTGAGCACCTGAAGCGCCCATGCGGGCGAAACCAGCCACCCGCGGTCATTCCCAAGCGGCGGAAGCGCCTTGCGACCCCGCCGGTGGCGGGCCCGTCTCTTTGATTCAAGTTGCAGCCGCCGGGAGCCGTAATCCCGGCAGGGGAGCGAACGACTTCGGGCGGGAGGGGGCATGAAATACAAGGTCCAGCCGACAAGCGTCGAGCGGGTGATGCGGGAAGACGATTTCATCGTCTCCAAGACCGACTTGAAAGGTCGTATCACCTACGGCAACCGCATCTTCATGGAGTTCTCCGGTTTCTCCGAAGCCGAGCTGCTGAACGCCCCGCACAACATCATCCGGCACCCGGACATGCCGCGGGGGGTCTTCAAACTGCTGTGGGACACCCTTGCCGACCGGCAGGAGGTCTTTGCCTATGTGAAGAACATGGCAAAAGACGGCAGCTTCTACTGGGTCTTCGCCAACGTGACGCCGTCGTTCGACGCAAACGGCATCGTCACCGGCTACCTTTCCGTGCGGCGCAAACCCAAGGCCAGTGGGGTCAGCGTATGCGAGGGCCTTTACCGCGCGATGCTCGATGCGGAGCAGAAGGCGGGGCCACGCGATGCGTGCGAGGCATCGATGGCGTTGCTGCAATCCGTACTCCGTGACAAGGGGATGAGCTATGGCGAACTGGTTCTCGCGCTTTGACGCGCGCCACAGCGCGACGGCGCTGTATCTGGTGCTCGTCATCTTCGCCCTGAGGGCGGGTTGGCAGCAGGGCGCGATCGGGTGGCCGGCCGCCGTTCTGCTCGTGGGTGCTGCACTGCTTGCCATCGCATGGCGCTCGCGCCGAGGCAAGGGTGGCGAGACCGCACGCCTGACCGCCTTGTGCGAGGAAGTCGCCGCCGGCAAGTTCGAAGGACGCATCACCGGCATCCGGCCAGGCTCGGCGGACGAAGCCCTCTGCTGGGCGTTCAACGACATGCTTGACCAGCTTGAGGCCACATTCCGCGAGCAGAAGACCGCGCTGGCAATGGCCGGCGAGGGCAAGTTCTATCGCCTGACGCAAACCAGCGGTCTGCACGGCGAGTTCCGCGCCGAGCTCGCGCGCACCAACGCCGTGATCGAGAGCCTTGCGGCCAGCCATGCGCTCCAGCACCGGAATGAACTGCTCTCGCGGCTGGGCACGCTCAACAGCACGCATCTGCTATCCGACCTGCAAACCAATGTCCGCGACATGCAGACCGTGGCGGAAGCCTCGGATGCCCTCAATGCGATTGCCCGCGCAAACTTCGACGACGCGCAGCAGAGCCGCGCCGCAATCGACCAGTTGGTGCACAGCCTTGGCGATATTTCCACCCGGGTGGACACCACGCTCGCGGCGATCAAGGTATTCAACGAACACAGCGAGCAGATCAGGCGCTCGGTCGACCTGATCACCGGCATCGCAAATCAGACCAATCTGCTCGCACTCAACGCGGCGATCGAAGCGGCGCGGGCGGGCGAGCAGGGGCGCGGCTTTGCCGTGGTGGCCGACGAGGTACGCAAGCTCGCCGAGAACACGAAGCAATCGTCGGAGCAGATCGCAAAGGTGATGGAAGTGTTCTCCGATGACGCCCGGCAGATCCTGCAGAACGCCCACGAGATGCATGGCGCCACCGCGTCCTCGCGCGATCAGATCGCCACGCTGGAGCAGAGCTTTGTCCGCTTCGAGGCTTCGTCCCAGAAAGCACTGGTCGAGGTGGAGAAGGTCGGCGACATCAGCGCGGTCTCGCTCGCGAAGACCGATCACATCCTCTACAAGCAGAACGCCTATCTGGTACCGGTCAACGGTCCGGGTTCCAGCCAGGCCGCCGCGATCGCGACAACCGAAGCGGAGTGCCGTTTCGGCAAATGGCTCGCTGGCGGACACGGATTGTTCACCGCACCCGCTGCACGCGGCCTGGAGGCGCCCCACCGCGCAGTCCATGACGCCCTGCAGCAGATGGTGAGCGTACTCAGCACGGGCGATTGGGCATCCAATGCCACCGCAAAGCAGATGGCCTACCGGCATTTCGAGACCGCGGAGGCTGCCAGCAGCCAGATGATGGCCATGCTCGATCGCATCGTCGTACAACGCGAGGCCGAGCGGGCACAACACTGAGCGCCGCCGGCGCGGGGTCAGTCGAAAAACGCCGAGTCGGACTTGAAGATGGTCTGGCTGTTCGCGGTCAAGGTGTACTCGTAGCGCCCCTTGTCGAGCAGGCGTTTGCTGCAAGCGGCCGATGGCACGAAGGTCGCCGTTGGGTGAGCGTTGTCGAGTAGCGCATTGCGTTCGCCCTTCCGGTTCTGGATCTCCATCGGGCAACGTATCCACGCATCGCGCAGCTGCTCATAAGCGAGGTTGACGCCGACCAAGATTGGCGGCCCGCCGTCACGCGCTACCTGGAGCGTGTCGCCACGGCGAGTCACGTGGAGCTGAGGCGGTATTTCGCCAGCCGGCGCATGCGTGACTCCACGCATCCGGCTCGCCCGGTCACGCGCGGCCTCGGCTTCGTACTCCGAAGCGCTGAGCCGGCTCTGCGTGCCATCGGCGTTCTCAACGATGATCGGCTTGGGGCGATTAGCCACGCCCGACCACAACAGCACGCCCAGGCAAACACAGGACACCGCGATACCGATGCGCCTGCCGATGCCGTGCGATGGGGGGTCCGCATACGCCACGTCGAGCATGCCGCCGACCCCCTCCTCCAACTTGCGGCGCGACACCTCAGGTCGCTGGCGCTGGTAGTTGCTCGCCACCTCGTCCGCCACCGCGTTTGAGACGGCAACGGCCACCGCACTCTCGCGCGGCCGGACGATCGCACGGCAATGCGGGCAAGCGGTATCGCGGCTCGGATCGAGCATGCCACCGCAGGCCTCACAGGCAACCTGCGCCGCCGTCGGCTTGAGCGCGACCGGCGCGGCGACCTGCTCGCGGTCGATCGCAGCGGCCAGGCGTGCGGGGTCATACACACCCACTGGCGATGCGCAGTAGGGGCAAGCGTTCTGCGGGCGCCCTTCGAGCGTGGCGCCACACTGGTTGCATTTGATCGCCTTGCCCGCCGCGGTCAAGGCATGGATGTCGTGCCACTCGTAAGGCCGGAAGTAACCCTTCTCGGCCAGGAACAGCATGAAGCTCTGGTAGATGCCATGTTCCTGCGGGCATTCCAGATGCGCGGTGCGCCCGTAGCGCGTGAGGTCGAACACCCGCTTGAGCGGCTGGCCGCAAACCTGGCAAGGCAAGGTCTGTGGCAGGGGCCGGAAAGTCGGCTCGATGGCCATGCAGGCATCGATCTCATGCACCAGCGCCACCAGCCCGGGCCCCGCAATCCGGATCGACTCCATCGCATCGAACCAGATCAACGAACACGGCGCGCAGACGTCGATCTCGACCGTGCGCTTGTAGTGGCCGGCCAGACGCAGCACACGCATCGGTGCGCCGCAGTGGCCGCAGCGGCGCAGACTTGAACCGTCGGCGGTAGGTTGAACTGCGTGGGGCTGTGTCATTGTTCGGGCGAACAGGCTGCAAATCTCCGATTTGCAGCGAGCATATCAGCGCTTGGGCGGTGCCGTTCCGCACCTGCGCCACCGACAGCCATCAACACAAAAGAAAAGCCGCGCACAAGGCGCGGCTTCGTATCGAGGCGAGGACGCGGACGCCCGTTCGGTTGAATCAGCCCTGGTTCCGGCGACGTGCCCGCAGGCCCACCAGCGCCAGCCCAGACAGCATCAGCGCGTAGGTTTCGGGTTCGGGCACGGCGGCCACAGAGTACTTCAGGTCGTCCATGCGCAGGCCAGCGCCATCCCAATTGAACTTGACGGTGTCGGCCTTGTTGATCGTGACGGTGTAATCCCAACCATGGCCATACTCGGGAATCGTGTAAATCAGCGCACCGTCGCGATAGGCGGTCACGACCGGCGGTTGGACAGCAAATGTACCGGCCAGCAAACCGATGCTATTCACGTCGAACTGCCCGCCGCCGACCAGCGAGAGCGTCAGCTCACCGGCGCCCTGGTATTCGACATCACCAGGAGACGACGGGTCGTAGCTGCCGCCGCCATTGCCGTATCCATTCACGAGCGGCACGCTCGATTCCCAGTGCAGGCCGCCATAGTTGAACGAGCTGCCACCAACGAAGTCGTCGAAATTCAGCAGGGTTTCGGTCGCGCCCGCCGCATGCGCACACAGCGCAAGAATCGCGGTGAGGAGGGGTTTCTTCATATGAAAATCCTTGGGGGATGACGGGAATACAGAGCCCGGAGATTACCGCTTTCGCATATTCACCCGGCGCGGCTGGACTGCGCTTTTGTGCAAAGCGTCACGCAAAGCGTGATGTCAGCAACCCAAGCGCGGCCCTCACTCAAGCGCCCCGCGATCACCCCGTGCCACCCAGTTTCATCAATCGGCAGGGCATCGGCACCCCGCAACGCGGCCGCCTGCACCGCTACACGGTGACTTCTCCGTCCATCCAGGTTCTGAACGTCTGTAACAGCGGCGCGGCGCCCTTTCCTTCCGGCCACACCAGCCAGTACGCCCGCCCTTCGTCGAGCACGGCTTCACTTGCGCGCACAAGGCGCCCGCTCGCGAGTTCCTCGGCGATCAGCAGGGGCGGGATCAGCGCGACGCCGGCACCGCCGGCTGCCGCCTCGGCGAGCATCGAGAACAGTTCGTAGCGCGGGCCGGCGAGGTCGCCCTCGACGGTGAGGCCCTGCGCCGCGAACCACTGCCGCCAGGCGTAGGGCCGGGTGCTCTGCTGCAGGCGCGGCAGGCGCGCGAGTTCGCTGGCCGGCAGCGGCGCCGCGCCCCCCAGCAGGGCCGGGCTGGCCACCGGCACCGACACCTCGCCCAGCAGCCGCTGCGCCTGCGTGCCCGGCCAGGGCGCGAGCGCCGCAGTGATCGCAGCATCCAAGCCCGACTCGTCGAACAGGAAGGCTTGGGTGCGGACCGAGAGGTTCACCGTGATGTCCGGGTGCTGCGCGTGAAAGCGCGAGAGCCGCGGCACCAGCCAGCGGGTCGCGAAGGTCGGCACCACGCCCAGCTCCAGCGTGCCGCCCTGCCCGCGCCCGGCCATCAGTTCCAGCGTGTCGCGCTCGACCGCATCGAGCCGGCTTGCGACCTGCCGCCGGTAACGCTCGCCTGCTTCGGTCAGCAGCACGCCGCGCCGGGTGCGGCGGAACAGTTCGACACCGAGGAATTCCTCCAGCCCGGCGATCTGCCGGCAGATCGCGCTTTGCGTCAGCGCCAGCTCTTCGCCCGCCTTGGTGAAGGAGCGGTGTCGGGCCGCGGCCTCAAAGGCGACCAAGGCAGCGGTGGAGGGGATCTTGCGGCGCATCGGCGGCTCCGGAGTGCATCGAACTCAATCAGCAGCCCGCATTCTGCGCCCAGCAGGCACAACAAGTGCACATTTTGCACACCGTCATGCAGGAAAAGCGTTTGCGCCCCGCATGCGCCGGCGGCACGATGCGGGCTACCACAGGCTGCTGACGATGCGCGTTCCGGGGGGACTGCGCACCGCTCGCGCCCGCAGCCCCGACACCAAAGGAGAGAGACATGGCCGGCACCGCCACCTTCAGCTGGGACGACCCGCTGCACCTGCGCGCGCAACTCACCGAAGACCAGCGCATGGTCTGCGACGCCGCAAACGCCTATGCGCAGGAGCGCCTGCTGCCACGCGTGACCGAGAGCTTCCGCCATGAGCGCGCCGACGCGGCGATCTTCCGCGAGATGGGCGAACTGGGCCTGCTCGGTGCGACGATTCCGGCCGAATACGGTGGCGCGGGGCTGGGCTATGTCGCCTACGGCCTGATCGCGCGCGAGATCGAGCGCGTGGATTCCGGCTACCGCTCGATGATGAGCGTGCAGAGTTCGCTGGTGATGCTGCCGATCTACGAATTCGGCAACGAGGCCACCCGCCGCAAGTACCTGCCGAAACTCGCCAGCGGCGAGTGGATCGGCTGCTTCGGGCTGACCGAACCGAACCACGGCTCCGACCCCGGCAGCATGGTGACCCGCGCACGCAAGGTCGAAGGCGGCTACAGCCTCTCTGGCAGCAAGATGTGGATCACGAATTCGCCGATCGCCGACGTATTCGTGGTGTGGGCAAAAGATGACGAGGGCAAGATCCGCGGCTTCGTGCTGGAGAAAGGCTGGAAGGGTCTCAGCGCGCCGGCGATCCACGGCAAGGTCGGCCTGCGCACCTCGATCACCGGCGAGATCGTAATGGACGATGTTTTCGTGCCGGAGGAAAACGCCTTCCCCGAGGTACGCGGCCTCAAGGGCCCCTTCACCTGCCTGAACTCGGCGCGCTACGGCATCGCCTGGGGCGCGCTGGGTGCCGCGGAAGACTGCTTTGCCCGCGCCCGCAGCTACGTGCTCGAACGCAAGCAGTTCGACCGCCCGCTCGCTGCGAACCAGCTGATCCAGAAGAAGCTCGCCGACATGCTCACCGAGATCAGCCTCGGCCTACAGGGCTGTCTGCGCCTGGGCCGCATGAAGGAAGAAGGCACCGCCTGCGTCGAACTGACCTCGATCATGAAGCGCAACTCCTGCGGCAAGGCGCTGGACATTGCGCGGCTGGCGCGCGACATGATGGGCGGCAACGGCATCAGCGACGAATTCGGCGTCGCCCGCCACCTGGTGAACCTCGAAGTCGTGAACACCTACGAGGGCACGCACGACATCCATGCGCTGATCCTTGGCCGGGCGATTACCGGCATCCAGGCTTTCAGTTAAGGGGCCCACGATGACCACCGGCGCCCTCTCGCACCTGCGGGTGCTCGACCTCTCGCGCGTGCTTGCCGGCCCCTGGGCCACGCAGTTGCTGGGCGACCTCGGCGCCGAGATCATCAAGATCGAACGCCCCGGCTCGGGCGACGACACCCGCGCCTGGGGGCCGCCCTGGATCAAGGATGAGGCGGGCGAAGACACCGACGTCGCCGCCTACTACCTCTGCACCAACCGCAACAAGCGTTCGGTGACGATCGACTTCACCCAGCCCGAGGGCCAGGCGCTGATGCGCGAACTGGCGATGAAGAGCGATGTGCTGGTCGAGAACTTCAAGCTCGGCGGGCTGGCGCAGTACGGGCTGGACTACGCCACGCTGTCGGCGCTCAACCCGCGCCTGATCTACTGCTCGATCACCGGCTTCGGGCAGGACGGCCCCTACGCCGAGCGCGCCGGCTACGACTTCCTGATCCAGGGCATGGGCGGGCTGATGAGCATCACCGGCCAACCGGACGGCCCGCCCACGAAGGTCGGCGTCGCCCTCACCGATGTGCTGACCGGGCTCTACGCCAGCAATGCGATTCTCGCGGCAGTGGCGTGGCGCGAGCAAAGCGGCAAAGGGCAGCACATCGACCTCGCCCTGCTCGACGTGCAAGTCGCCTGCCTCGCGAACCAGGCGATGAACTACCTCGCCAGCGGCAAGGCACCGCGCCGCATGGGCAATGCGCACCCGAACATCGTGCCCTACGACGCCTTCCCCACTGCCGACGGCCACATGATCCTCGCGATCGGCAACGACGGGCAGTTCACCCGCTTCTGCAAGGAAGCCGGCACCGGCTGGGCGCAGGACCAACGCTTCGCGACCAACGCCGCCCGGGTGAAGCACCGCGCCACCCTGATCCCCGCGATGCATGACGTCACCCGCACGCGCAGCACCGCCGACTGGGTGGCCGCGCTTGAGTCCGCCGCCGTGCCCTGCGGCCCGATCAACGACATCGGCCAGGTCTTCGACGACCCGCAGGTGCAACACCGCGGCATGCGCATCGACCTGCCCCACCCGGCCGCCGGCCATGTGCCGTTGGTCGCGAACCCGATCCATCTGTCTGAAACGCCCACCACCTACCGCAATTCCCCGCCAATGCTGGGCGCAGATACCCGGGGCGTACTGGCAGACGTGCTCGGCAAGCAGCCAGGCGAACTGGACCAGCTTGCCGCCAAAGGCGCGATCTAGTCCCGCGCCGGCCGGGGCTCGCACACCCGCCGGCACAGGCGTATCGTCGTCGATGCCCAGCGACGTGGCGCAATCCGAGAATGCCTGACCCACGCGGTACTGGACCGGCAGGATTGCCGCTCACGACCTCCAGGGAGGGCTCATGGCAGAGATCGACAAAGTGTTCGCGGGATCCATCCCGGCGTTCTACGACACCCTGATGGTCCCAATGATCTTCGAGGCCTACGCAGCGGCCACAGCAGCGCTCGTCGCAGCAACCTCGCCTCGCACCGTGCTCGAAACCGCGGCCGGCAGCGGCGTCGTCACGCGGGCGCTCGCGCCGCAGCTCGACGCCGACACCTGCTACGTGGTGAGCGACCTGAATCGCCCGATGCTGGACTTTGCCGCCGCACGCCAGGGGCCCGACGCCCGGATCGGATGGCGACAGGCGGACGCCCTCGATCTGCCTTTCGACGACGCCACGTTCGACGTGGTGTGCTGCCAGTTCGGCGCGATGTTCTTTCCCGATCGGGTCGCCGGCTACACCGAAGCGCGCCGCGTGTTGAAGCCCGGCGGCCGTTTTGTCTTCTGCGTGTGGGACCGCATCGAAGAAAACGCCTTTGCCGACGAAGTCACCCAGGCGGTCGCCGCGGTGTTTCCGCACGACCCACCGCGATTCCTCGCCCGCACCCCGCACGGTTATCACGACGTCGCACGGATTCGTGACGATCTGCGCCGCGCCGGCTTCGCCGACATCAAGATCGAAACGCGCGAAGAGGTCAGCCGCGCGGCCTCTGCCCACGACGCCGCCACCGCATACTGCCAGGGCACGCCGCTGCGCAACGAAATCGAAACCTGCGACGCCAGCTTGCTTCAATACGCGACCGACCTTGCCGCAGCCGCGATCGCCAACCGGCATGGCAACGGACCGGTGGCAGGCAAGATCCAGGCGCATGTGATTGTGGCCGCCGGATAGCGGTACCGACCGCCACCGACGGCGGGTATTCGCTGTGCAGGGCCCTCAGCGCTCCACGCCGAAGGCTTGCACCTGACGAGCGATGCCTGCCGGCCAAATGCTTGATCGGCGCCAGCACGTTGCCCCCTCGGCGAGGGCACACCCAAACATTCTTGAGCCGCTTGCCGTGATCGGATGAGCCACTTCGCCTGCGGCCTCGATCGATCGCAGCCAGTCGGATAGCTGACGTGGACGGATCGGACCCGCAACAGGCGAGCCCCCAGACATCCCGCCGGGCGCTAGGATGGAGTTATTCACTGCACGCCCAATCGGTCGAAGCGCTATTCGATGCCGCGTCACCACCATCACGTCTACGTCATCGAACTCTCGCGGCGAGTGCTCGCCGAGCCGCGCTTTCTAAAAGCAAATCCCCATTACCTTGGCGATAAACCTTGCGTTTATGTCGGCATGACGGGCCAGTCGCCGGATACACGCTTTGACAAACACAAGGCAGGGTTGAAAGCGAACCGGTTTGTGAAGGAGTACGGCTTACGCCTGATGCCGGAGCTCTACGAATGCTTCAACCCGATGCCGTACGAGGCGGCACGGGAGATGGAAGTGGAGCTGGCGATCGGGCTACGCGAGGACGGGTACGCGGTATGGCAAGCATGAGTATCCGATCTGCGTGTCACGGTGTCGGCCCGGCTGCGAGCCAACAATGGAATCGGCGGGCTGCCGTGCCCGCTCGTCGTTAGAAAGGAGCAACGCCATGCCCCGTTACTTGATCTCGTTTGACGACGGCTCGATGGACCACATTCCCGAGGCGCACTTGCCCGCTGTAAGCGAGGCCGCGCACGCGGTACTCCGCGAAGCGAAGTCCGCCGGAGTCTGGATTTTCGGAGGTGGCCTCCAACGCCAGCAGTCGAGCATCGTGAATGCCGATGGAAGCGTCACCAACGGGCCCGTGCCGGAGACCAAAGCGGTCCTCGGCGGTTTCTCGATCATCGAGGTGCCCTCGCACGCCGATGCGCTCAGGTGGGCGGCAAAGATCGCCCAAGCGTGTCGGTGCGCCCAAGAAGTCCGCGAAATCATGTTTGATCCAGAGTCCTGATCGGCGGGTGGGTATGCGCCGCGATCGGGGCTTGATCAGCGACTGACTCGCTTGCGGCATCCGCTGACTGCGACGAGTCCCGTGTCTGCCGCGTCGGTCGGCGATTCGATTCGACACCGGGGTCGACTCATCGCAAGTGGCGCCGCGGTCTGATCGACAAGCACCGTCGCGCCGTCGCGTTAGGCAGGCGTCATGCGGCTGCGATGAGCCGGAATCTTCCGCCCATTTCCCTCGTGGCACGGCCCCTCGAACACGACTCGGCGAGTCGCCCGGCTTTGGCACGTGCTTCGTCGTGTTTGCCACAACGTTAGCAAGGTCCGCCAATTGAGTGGCCAGCCACACTGAGCATACGGAACCCGCGCCAAAAGCCGACCAAACGCCCCCGCACTCACCCAGTTCGTAGGGCATTCCCAGACCAAGGCCACTGCGAACGCCCGACCCTAAATACTTTCGTAACCCCGTCAAACTAAAGTGCGCGCTCCACAATATTCGTTACTGCCGGAGCAGCTGCATGCAGATCCCAACCCCTTTCCGTACAGCCGCGCTATTCGCCGCCATCGTTTCAGCCCTGAGCCTCGTCGCTTGCGGCGGCAACGACAGCGTTGACACGACTGCAGCCACACCAGCCACACCGTCAGCGCCAACTGCGCCGACGGGTCTTGGCAAGGAAGACACCGCCCCCGTCGCAAGCAACGTAGCGGCTTACGTTGACAACGGCGCAACCAACGTGCGCGGCGACGCCTGTCATGCCACCGTCGATACCAACGCCGGCGTACGGGTGGTGTCTGGCTTCCTGGATATCTGGACGCCGCGCAGCCTGCTCGTTGACGCAGGCCAGACGGCAGCTGCCAACGGCACGTGCGCTGCGATCACCGCGTCCGACTGGAGCGGCATCCCCGGCAGCGCGACCGACGGCGTGGTGAAGAACGCCACGGTGCACGCCGCCAACATCGCCTACGTCGAAACCGCGACCGCCGCCCGCACGGCCGACCAGGAACTCGCCGCCTATCTGGACGACCGTCGAGCAAAGGGTTACAGCGTCTCGGACGGCATGGGCCCCTTGACCAGCGCCTGGCGCACCGGTGCCCAGCAAACAACCACGATCACCAGCATCGCGGCCGATGCGAGCACCGTGAAATACGACGACAGCGGCAATAACCTGGGCGTCGGAAGCGCCAGCAACACGAATCTTGGCCTTGCCGTGGACTTCATCGCCGCCATGAGCGGTGACGGTTCCACCGAGCCCGCGAAGCGCTTCTTCAAGTACGGCCGTCCGTGGCGCTGGAGCAGCAAGGTCGTGGTCGCGCCGTCGCTGGTGCCGGCAAAAGGCACAACGCCGGCGACCGACGGCGGCTTCATCAGCGGCCACACGGCCGAAGGCTGGCGCGACGCGCTGGCGATGGCCTACCTGGTGCCGGAGCGCTATCAGGAAATGCTGACCCGCGCGATGGAACTGGGCGAGAACCGCATCCTCGCCGGCATGCACTCGCCGCTGGATGTCATCGGTGGCCGCATCCAGGGTACCGCCGTGGTGGCCTACAACCTCAACAAGGCGGCCAATGCCAGCCTCAAGACCACCGCGGTCACGCAGGCGCGCAGCTGGCTGCAGACCCAGGCCGGCGTGAACTCGGCAGCAGACCTCAATACCTATGCGCATGCCGCAACGACCAGCAGCGACCGTTTCGCGGACTACGCGACCAACAAGGCCAATTTCACCAAGCGCCTGACCTACGGCTTCCCGCAGATCGCCAGCGCGAACGCAGCCGCAGTCGTGCCCAAGGGGGCCGAAGTGCTGCTTGAAACCCGCCTGCCTTACCTCAGCGCCGAGCAGCGCCGCGTCGTGCTGATGACCACGGCGATCGCATCGGGCTACCCGGTCATGGATGACGCAGAGGGCTGGGGACGCCTGAACCTGTTCGCGGCGGCCGATGGCTACGGCGCCTTCAATGGCGATGTCACCGTGACGATGGATGCCAGCCAGGGCGGCTTCAACGCCGCCGACACCTGGAAGAACAACATCAGCGGCGCGGGTCTGCTGACCAAGAAGGGATCGGGCGCACTGGCCCTGGCCGGCGTCAACACCTGGACCGGCGGCAGCGTCGTTTCCGCCGGCACGCTGACCGGCGTATCCACCACCGCGTTCGGCAAGGGCGATGTCTATGTCAGTGGCGGCACCGTCAAGATCGCCGCGCCCAGCACCTTGACCATCGCAGGCAAGTACTCGCAACTGGCCAACGGTAACCTCGAACTGGCCTTGGGCAACGGGTCGCGGGGTCGCCTCGCGGTCAACGGCGCGATGACCCTCGTCGGCGGCGCGCTGAACATCAGCTTCGCCAATGGCTACCAACCTGCGTTGGGTGACACGATCAACCTCATCACTGCAGGCAGCGTCGCCGGCAAATTCAGCAGCGTCAGCATGCCGGGCTACAAGGTCACGCCGATCTACACCGCTACCTCGGTGCAACTGCGCATCGACGGCTAAGCGGCTTGCTCCCTGCCGCGCGGGGGCGTTGGTGCTTCGCGCGGCATTTCTTTGCCAGTTCATCTCAAAGCCAAAATCATCGGCACCGAAGGCGCCGGGCCAACGGCGCGCCCCCTGAGCGTTTCCCGGCGATTGCTGGCCCGGCACGCTGGCGCCCCTCTCCAGCTGTTGATCGCCCTAGGGCGAACGGGCCGGGTGGCGGATTCTCGCCGCCACCTCATCGGCGGTGCGCGGCCGATGAGGTGGAAGGGCAAGGGCCAAGTCGGCACGCTCAGCGAACACTGTCGCAAAGACGCTCCGCAACCTGCCAGAAGACCTTAACAAAGGGCCCCGGCTCGCCCGGAGGCCGCATCAGACCGACTTGCCAGCCAGCCTCGGCGGCAGAGAGCGGCTCGGCCCGCACCAACGGCTGATCAATCGCAGTCGACGAGGGCACGATGGCCCACGCCACGCCTGATGCCGCGAGAGCAACCGCTGAGGCAAAGTCCGACACGGTCTGCAGCTCACTCACTCGGACGCCGGTACCGGCGAAGTAGCTCATCAGGTGGTCGTAGAAGGCCGGTGCGCCGGCGCGCGCGACGGTGGCGAGTGGATGCCGCGCGAAGTCGGCGAGCGTGCCACCCACACCCCAGGCTTGCGGCACGACGGCGACGAAGCAGGCCTCGGCCACCGGCAGCACCGGCCAGCCTGACGGTGCGGGCAGGCGACAGAAGCCAAGGTCGAGCCGGCCAGACTGCAGCAGCTGGATCTGGCGGTGGGTAGAGAGGTCGAGCAGCTCGACCCGCACATCGGGCCGCAGTTCGCGGAAGCGTGCGATTGCGCGTGGCACGATGTCCTTGCTGGCGACACCGAAACCGATCCGCAGCACGCCGGCCACCCCCGCCACCACGTCGCGCGCTTTGCGGTCGAGGGTGCGGACATCGTCTAGCAGGCGCTCGGCGTCCGCCAGCAACGCCTCACCGAGCGGCGTCAGCCGCGTCGCCGCCGCGCTGCGCTCAAAGAGCGCGCCGCCCCAGGCGTCCTCCAACCGCCGGATCTGCTTGGACAGCGCAGACTGGGTGAGGTGCAGGCGCGTCGCGGCCTGGCCGAAGTGCAGCAGTTCGGCCAGGGTAACGAAAGCACGCAGGTCTCTCAGATCCATCATTCCCCGAAGGAATCGCTAGACAGAGCATTCATCATCGGCAGGAATTCTGCGCGCGAACCACACTGTTTGTCAGATAGCCCGCGAAAACGGGCCGCCCGCCCGGAGACCAACCATGCAACACCGTGAACGCAAACCCTTCCCCGCCGACTTCCTGTGGGGCGCCGCCTCAGCCGCCTACCAGGTGGAGGGCGCGTGGGACGCCGACGGAAAAGGGCCATCGGTGTGGGACATCTTCACCCGCGAACCCGGCCGCACCTTCCAGGGCAGCAACGGCGAGGTGGCGGTCGACCACTATCACCGCTTCGAGGAAGACGTGGCACTGATGGCCGAGATGGGGCTCAAGGCCTACCGCTTCTCGGTGAGCTGGCCGCGCATTTTCCCGACCGGGCGCGGCGCGCCTAACGAGGCCGGGCTGGCCTTCTACGAGCGCCTGATCGATGCGCTGCGTGCGCACGGCATCGAGCCGGTGCTGACGCTCTACCACTGGGACCTGCCGCAGGCGCTGCAGGACGAGTACGGCGGCTGGGAGAGCCGGCGCATCATCGCCGACTTCGCGCACTACTGCGTCACGCTATTCCAGCGCTTCGGCGGCAAGGTGAAGTGGTGGGTCTCGCTCAACGAGCAGAACTACAACCTCACCAACGCCTACCAGCTCGGCACGCACCCGCCCGCGGTGCAGGACCGCAAGCGCTTCTTCGCCGCCAACCACGTCGCCTTCCTCGCCAACGCTACAGTCATCGCCGCCTTCCGCCGCCACGTGCCGGACGGCCGCATCGGCCCGAGCTTCGCCTACTCGCCAGCCTACCCCGCGAGCTGCGACCCGGCGGACCTGCTCGCTTTCGAGAACGCCGAGGAATTCACCAACCACTGGTGGCTGGACACCTACTGCTTCGGGCGCTACCCACAAGGCGCGCTCGCCTCGCTGCGCGGAACCGGTGAGGCACCCGAGATCATGCCCGGCGACGAGGCCATCCTGCGCGCCGGCACGCCGGACTTCGTCGGCATCAACTACTACCAGACGCTGACCTACACGACCAACGCGCTCGACGGCGTGACGATGCAGCGCATCAACACCACCGGCGAGAAAGGCACCACACCCAGCAGCGGTGTACCGGGCCTCTACCGCACCATGCCCAACCCGCGCGTCGAGACCACCAACTGGGACTGGGCCATCGACCCGGTCGGCCTGCGCATCGGTCTGCGCCGCGTCGCGAGCCGCTACGCGCTGCCGATCCTGATCACCGAAAACGGCCTCGGCGAATTCGACACGCTGACCGAAGACGAGCGCGTGCACGACGACTACCGCATCGAATACCTGCGCCGCCACGTCGAAGCCTGCCGCGACGCGATCAGCGACGGCGTGCAACTACTCGGCTACTGCGCCTGGTCCTTCACCGACATCCTCAGCTGGCTCAACGGCTACCAGAAGCGCTACGGCTTCGTGTACGTAAACCGCGACGAACGCGACCCGCGCGATCTGCGCCGGGTGCGCAAGGACAGCTTCTACTGGTACCGGCGAGTGATCGCGAGCGGTGGGGAGGACGTCGGATTCTGACTCGCCCGGCTAGCGGCAGGCCTCCCGCGCAATGCCCGGAAGGCCGCCGACTCACCGCCTATCGAGGTGCCCGCATTCTCACGATCGCCGGCCCAAGTAGCCGTTGGCCGGATGCCGTTGATTGAGTCTTGCCACGAACCCGGGAAGCGACCTTTAGTTCTGGTGGCAGTACCGCAATTGCCACACCTCGCGGCCCCAGCACGAAAGCGTTGCGCGCAAGCGGATCGACGATGACGTGAGCGCGGTGATCACAAGTCTCTCCGCTGGCGCGCGGCAATCCGCATCCAGGAACGCCATCCAGACCGAGGGTTGCAATCACTAATGGCTTGTCGCCACCGGCCCAATTGAGACCACGCAGGTCAAGGACAGAAAGTGTTGGTTCACCGGCGACAGCGCCAGGTTCGGAGCCCGTCATCCGATACGAATAGATCAACGCGAAGTGTCCGTCTGCGGTCAGTCCGTACCCCGCAGCGGTATGCCCCGACGGTACCGCGCGCGTCAGGTCGTTGCTCAGCGTGCCGTCCAGTCTTGCGAAGCCGTCGTCCGTGATGGTTACTCGACCGTCGTCCGACACTGCAGACAGCGCACGGCGCGCCGGCGCTGAGAAGGTGAAGGAATGGCGGGTGATGCTCTCTGCAAGGTTCATCCACACAGAGAACACACCATCGCTACGCGCGGGGGTCGCCATGACCACACCGCGGCCAGCACTGCCAAGCATCTGGATTGCGCTTACCGAGCCAAACAGAATGCCGCGCGACGTATTCAGCGTTGTCGTGTAGGACGAATCCGAACCGCTGCCGGTGGCTAGCAAGGCGACGCTGTAGCCATCGATCGTGCCCCCCGTCGTGCGCACGACCTCGGCCCAGGTATTCCCATCATAGGTATGGAAGATCGACTTTGAATCGAACTGTCCCAATCCGCCGAAGGCGTAGCTCGCCCCGTATTCAATCTGCTGCAACGCGGCCGAAGACCGTTCGGTCAGATCTGCGGCGTCAAGCTCGGTGTATCGACCCAACGAGAGGGTTGCAACCCGCGCCTCTGATAGCAACGGGTCAACATCGATAACACCGGGAGCTGACACCGATTGAAGCGCCCATGTGCTACCTGTCAAACCCAAGCGGAAGACACGGTCAGCTGCAGCAAAGAAAAGGGCATCCGACCTCGCAGAAAACGACGGCGGCTTCGTTTGAGCAAACGCCTTCGCAACGAATCCCGACGGATATGCGGCCGAGTCCTTTACCGCGAGGGATTGGCGTGACGCGATCAAGGCGCCGTTATAAGCCACCTCAACCCTTCCCCCCGGTACGGCATCGCTGACATCCAGCTGAAGCACCCGTGTCTCACCAACATAGAACGAGTCACTGACCAGCTTCGCCGACTTGAGCGTTGCCCCCGTGACGCTGAGTTTGCCATCCGTCAGGATGCTCGAGGGCAAGACCCCATCGAGATAGATCCGCCCCGAAGACCCAATCAGGGCGCCGGGCCAGATGCGCTTGAGCACAGGTACGCTGATCGAAAGCGGTAGTCTGAATTCTTGTGACGGAACACCTGGACGATCGACCGAAACGGTCAGCTTCGCCTCTGCAGCAGACGCGAAGGCAGCTAGCTGCGGGTCAACCTCCAGCTCAATACTGTCCCTACCAGTTATTCCGCTCGCTCGCAGTAGACGCAACCACGGAACATTGGTCGTCACTGACCATGGAGTGGCAGCACCATCCGCCATGACAACTTGGGCCGTGCGCCGAAGATCCGAGGCCAGTACATCGCCGGATATGCCGAACGGTCTGATCTCTTGAACATTGAACGCGAGGCCCACATCGACGAGCATCGTGCTACTGACCGTGCCACCAAACTCGCCCGCAGAGAATTTGACGTCGCACAGGTACGATCCGACCGCGTGGCCGGCAGAGTCGAACGTCAGCTCCCAAGAATCCGAGCCCGTTGACAGCAATCGGAACGCCGGATCGCAGCTCGCTGCCAACTGTGGTGCGCTGAAATCATTGGTC
The DNA here is from genome assembly GCF_013184235.1 of Niveibacterium sp. COAC-50. Lineage (NCBI taxonomy): Bacteria > Pseudomonadati > Pseudomonadota > Betaproteobacteria > Rhodocyclales > Rhodocyclaceae > Niveibacterium > Niveibacterium sp. COAC-50. Next base: position 162,982 of record NZ_JABCJM010000005.1, on the reverse strand, counting down.
CATGTCGGGCGGGTCACCACGATCCTCTGCAGCGCCTTTTGCCCCAACGGTACCGAGAAAGCCCGCCCCGGGAAGGTCTCGACAGCGAAGCTTTTCTCGCCACCCGGCGGCGGCAGTACATCGTAGCGAATCGCCCCCCTAGCGTGATATCGCGAGTCCCGGCCGGAGACATTGAGCATCGCAACGTAGCTGCCCGCGCGCACCGGATAAGTCTCCACGATGATGCGGCCACCCTCGACGAACGCTCGCATCGGAGTGCCGGCCTGATCAAGGCTGACAACAACGTCGCCCGCCTCAACAGGCAATTCGGCATCGAGCACATAACGTGGAGCAGGCTCCGCGCCCGACCGACTGATGCGTACCTCAGCAGGCAGATGGATGTTCGGCTTGACCGTCACGACGAGGTCGGTCGAGAACGGGCTGCCAGGATAAGGCTTTCGGCAAGCCTCATCCTCACAGATATGTAGTTTCAGGGTATCCCGATACGTTCCCGGCGCAAGCTTGTCGCTTACCGTGAGCGCCACCGTCAGATAAGGGTTGATTGTCCCGGTACTGAGTTCCGCGTTCAGCAGCAGCGCCTCACCCCCCTGGACGCCAACCCACACTTGAGTGCCCTCAGCCAACCCGGTGAGCCTACCTGTCACTCCCGTATAGGCAACGCTCCCCTCGACAGGCGCTACAGAGACAGACGGCTCTTCAAATGTGAAGGCAAAGCTAGTCGGCGGGGGCGTGTTGCCCGAGCCACCGGCCCCATCGCCGCCTCCGCCCCCGCCGCACGCAACGAGGAGAAAGGGCGCCAGCAGGAGCACCAGCCCAAAGGAAGCGATCCGTTTTTTCGCACCAAGCACGTCAAACATCTGCGAGCTTTCACTAATGAAGTCGCTCGGCAGGATATCTGCTCAGACCGCCAAACCATGTGACTTATCGCAGCACACCGCTCCAATCGGCGCAACGCGTTCACGCGTCAGCCTCTCCGCCCAGAAAACCCCCGCTCTGGTGCGCCCATAGCCGCGCATAGAGGCCGTTCTGCGCCAGCAGGCTGCGGTGGTCGCCTTCTTCGACGATGCGGCCGCGGTCGATCACGACGAGGCGGTCCATTGCTGCGATGGTGGACAGGCGGTGCGCGATCGCGACCACTGTCTTGCCTTCCATCAGCGCATAGAGGCTGCTCTGGATCGCGGCCTCGACTTCGGAATCCAGCGCGCTGGTGGCTTCGTCGAGCAGCAGGATCGGCGCGTCCTTGAGCATCACGCGTGCGATTGCGATGCGCTGGCGCTGCCCGCCCGAGAGCTTCACGCCGCGTTCGCCGACATGGGCGTCATAGGCCTGGCGCCCCTTCGGGTCGGTCAGCGTCTGGATGAAGTCGTGCGCCTCGGCGCGCTTGGCGGCGGCGATCATCTCGGCATCCGACGCATCGGGTCTGCCATAGAGGATGTTGTCGCGCACCGAGCGGTGCAGGAGCGAGGTGTCTTGCGTGACCATGCCGACCTGCGCGCGCAGGCTGTCCTGAGTGACCCGCGAGACGTCCTGCCCGTCGATCAGCACGCGCCCTTGCGGTACATCATAGAAGCGCAGCAGCAGGTTCACGATGGTCGACTTGCCTGCACCGGAACGCCCGACGAGGCCGATCTTCTCGCCCGGCCGAATCGTCAGCGAAAGGTGTTCGATCACGTTTCGTTCGCCGCCGTAGGCAAAGCAGACATCCTCGAAGCGGATCTCGCCGCGGGTCACGACAAGCGGTTTGGCGTCCGCCCGATCGACGATCGCGTGCGGGCGTGCGAGCGTGTTGATGCCGTCCTGCACCGTGCCGATGTGTTCGAACAGCGAGGCCATTTCCCACATGATCCAGTGCGAGATGCCGTTGAGCCGCAGCGCCATCGCTGTCGCAGCGGCAACGGCGCCGACACCCGCGAGATCTCGGCTCCACAGCCAGAGCGTCGCCCCGGTGGTTGCTACGATCAGCAGCATCGACAAGGTGTGGTTGACGATCTCGAAGCCGCTGACCAGGCGCATCTGCGCATGCGCCGTCTGCATGAAGTCCTGCATCGCGGCGCGCGCAAAGCCGGCCTCGCGCCTTGCGTGCGAAAACAGCTTCACGGTTGCGATATTGGTGTACGCATCAGTGATGCGCCCCGTCATCAGCGAACGGGCATCCGCCTGGGCCTGCCCGACCTTGCCAAGGCGTGGCACGAAGAACCATAGCGTGGCCAAATACAGCACCAGCCAGCCGAGAAACGGCAGCAGCAGGATCAGATGCAGATTGCCCACTACGGCCACCATCGTGACGAAATAGATCACGACGAAGACCAGGATATCGGTGACCACCAGCACGGTATCGCGCACCGCCAGCGCGGTCTGCATCACCTTGGTCGCGATGCGCCCGGCGAACTCGTCCTGGTAGAAGCTCATGCTCTGCCCGAGCATCAGCCGGTGGAAGTTCCAGCGCAGACGCATCGGGAAATTCGCCGCCAGCGCCTGGTGCTTGATCATCGTCTGCAGTGCGATCACCAGCGGGCTCGCCAGCAGGATCAGCGCGAGCAGTATCAGGTGGCGCCCCTCTACTTCCCACAGTCGCGCGCGGTCGACATGTGCCAGCCAGTCGACGATGCGCCCGAGCATGCTGAACAGCAGCGCCTCGAATGCACCGATAGCCGCGGTCAGCAAGGTCATGCCGAGGATGAAACGGCGCAGGCCGACCGTGCCTGCCCACAGGAATCCGAAGAAGCGTGCCGGCGGCGTGGCCGGCGGCGTATCGGGGTAGGGATGAACGAGTCGTTCGAAGAAGCTGAACACGCGGGGAGTCTCCACTGCCCGCGCAGAAGGCGCCCGCGCAGGACCCGCCAAGCGTAGACGATTTGCGTCCGACAGCGCGAAGTGCTGCCGCGCCGGCGCGGCCATGCAGCGCTATGCTGTCGCTTTGCCCCCAACGACCCACACGCCGCCGATGTCCGCCCCCCGTATCGCACCGTACTGGACGCGCTTTCCGTCCTTCTTTCTCTACCCGCTCAGCGGGGAACCGCTGCTTGCCTGTATCGGAATCGCGTTGATCGCGACCGCCGCGCAATTGCTGCCGCCTTTGCAGATCCTCGTTTTCGCCGGCAGCGTGCGTTACGGATTCCTGGTCCTGGAACGCACCGCCCGCGGCCATATCGACGACAGCATGGTGCTGTTCAATTCGCACCATGGCGGCAAGCATCTGCCGTGGAAACAGGTGGCCGTCGTACTGCTAGGCGCGATCGTGGTCGGCATGACTGCCGGCGTTGCGGGCCGCAATGCCGCGATGCTGGTGCTGGTGCTGCTCGGGCTGCTGTGGCCGGCGAACACGATGGTGCTGGCGGTCACCAACGACATGGGCGAATCGATCAACCCCGCACGGCTGTGGCAGGTCGCCTCGCGCATCGGCATGCCCTATCTGGGACTGTGCGGCTGCCTGCTGTTGCTGTTCTTCGGCAGCGGGCAGTTGCTCACCCACCTCGCACCCGTAGTGCCGCGCGCGCTGTTCCCGACCATCGCCGGCTTTGTCGGCACCGCGTTCACGATTGCGATGTATCGCATGATGGGCTACGTGCTGTACGAGTATCACGAAGAACTCGACATTGATGTTCAGGTGGGCTTTGAGCGGCAAGCCGAACGACTGCCCGAGCCCGACCAGAAGGCTGCGCGTGCAGCGCGCATCGCAACACTGCTGCGCGAAGGGAAGAGCGACGAGGCCCTGCAGGAAGCACGCGCGGCGGTGTCCGAAGCGCCCGACGATCACGATGCACGCTTGCGTCTGCACAAGTTGCTGCTGGCCCTACCGGGCCAGGAAGCCGCGCTTGCAGGCAACGCGCGCACGTGGTTGCCGGTGCTGCTGCGCGGAGGCCGCGCAGCACTGGCGACCGAAGTGCTGGAGGCGGTTCAGAAGCACGATGCGGCCTTCGCGCCCGCCGTTCCGGGTGACGTCCTGCCGCTCGCCACCGCAGCGTTCGATGCGCATCGATTCGAGGCCGCCACGCGGCTGCTGCGCGGCTTCGATCAACGCTACCCCGGCCACCGCGACACCGCGGCGGTCTACCTCCTGGGCGCGCGCCTGTTGATCGAACACCGGCGCGACGAAGCGCAGGCCGAACGCGTGCTCGCCGCGCTGCGCAGCCGCTTCCCGGATCACCCTGCCTCGGGCGAGGCGGAAAAACTGCTGGGGCTGATCGCGCGCCTGCGCGCGGCGAATTAGAGCGTGACCAGCTGCGGATAGCGCTGCTTCAACAAGCGGCGCGCACGCTCGGCGCGTTCCGGCTGACCGGCCTCCTGCAACGCCCGCACCAGACCATTCAGCACCTTCGGCGCAGCCTCGCCCGCTGCGTCGCGCGAGACAAGGCGCAGCGCCAGCGCTTCGGCCGCGTCGAACTCTTCGCACGCCAGCAGGCGCATCGCCACCCGCGACCACGCCCCCAGCGACATGCGCGGTGGTGCGGCCTCCGCGAGCGTCAGGGCCTGCGCAAGGACCGCACCGTCCATCGTCGTCGCGAGCCGCGACGCAGATTTCAGAACGAGTGCAGCCGCCTCGCGTTGCAAGCCTGCGTCGCGCGCCAGGCCGGCCACCCGCAAATGCTCGGCCAAGAGCCCCTCGTCGTCCGGCAAGCGCACAACCAACTGTCGATAGCACTGTGCCGCGCGCTCAAACTGCAGACCGGACACCAGCTCCACCGCACGCGCCCGCAGCTGCGCGGTGGCGGCGTCGGCATCCATGCGTTCGACGGATTGCGCGGTGCCACCGGCCTTGCGCCACCGATAGAGCCCGGCCAACAGCGCACCGCTCACGAAGCCGCCGAAGTGCGCGAGGTAGTTCACTTGCCCATGCGGATCAAGCACGAAGCGCTGCAGTAACTCGTTGCCGATCCACACCGGCAGGATCGCCAGTGCCGGCCAGCTCACCGTACCGAAGACAAAGATCAGCCAGTAGAAGAAGCGGATCTTGCGCAAGCCGAACAGCACGAGGTAGGCGGCCATCACCGCGGAGATCGCCCCCGATGCGCCCAGCGAATAGCCCACCCGATCACCCGCGAAAAGCAGGTCCGGCACCGCGGCGCCGAGCCCTCCGACCAGGTACAGCGCGAGAAAACCCCAGGCGCCGAGCGCCGCTTCGACGGTATAGCCGACGATGAACAGCACGACCATGTTGCCGGCCAGATGCATGATGTCGCCATGCAGGAACATGTGCCCCAGAAGCGAGCCTGCGCGCGGCTCACCCGGCTTGAGACTCCAGCGCTCGGTGAATACCTTGCCACGCAGGGCCTCGTAACGCTGGCGCGCGTCGCGCCAGGCTTCGTAGCCCTGGTCGCTGGGCTTGATCACCTGGTCGGCGTGCAGCCGCTGCATGAAGGCGCGGTCGAATTCCATCGTCTCCAGCACAAGGCGGCCTTCGCCCCCCTTGAGAGCGGTTTCCAGCTTGTGCGCCTGTACGTCGCGCCCACGGCTGCGCAGGTCGGCGAGATAGGCCGGCAGCTCGGTATCCGGCAACCCGGCGCTGCCGTAGTACTTGATCGCAGCCGCTTCGCGCTCGTCGTCGCCGCCTTGGCCGAACACGAAGATCAGGATGCACGCGAGCATCAGCGCAAGCGTGACGACCGGTGGTCGCGACCAGTCAGGGCGGGGGGGCAAGGGCAGTATCAGCATGGGAGTCGGTGAGCAGGCACTGGCCGCGGAGTATGAACGATTGCAAAGCAGTCATAGTGCGCGGACGCTTGAAACACAGGCAGGGATAATGCCCGCACCGACCACCCTGCCCCCACAGAACATGTCCGACCTATTTCGCGTCGTCCTCACCGGCAATGTCCTCGCCGGCCATGACCCCGCTGCCGTTCGCGATCGCATCGCGCAAACCTTCCGCCTCGATGCCACACAGCTCGACGTGGTGTTCTCCGGGCGCCGCGTTGCCGTGAAGCGCAACGTAACCCAGGCCGAAGCCGACGCATTGACCCAGCGAATCGTGGCGCTGGGGCTGAGTGCCGAGTCAGAACCGATGCCGGAGGTCGCGCCGGTGCCGGTGGCCGCTCCGGTTGCACCGATGGTTGCGCCGGTGCCGGCCAAACCTGTGCCGGCGCCGGCGCCAGCCGCCAGCGCATCGGACGAACTCTTCAGCCTTGCGGCACCGGCGGCGCCCGCCCCAACGCCGACAGCCGGTAGTGCGACGAACCCAACGGCGGCCGATGCCTCGGTTGAAACCGTGACCTGCCCGCAATGCGCCGAAGTGCAGCCCAAGCGTACGCTTTGCCGCGCCTGCGGCATCGACATGCCGCGCCTGCGCGCAGCGCGCGCCGAAGCAAGCCGCGATGCGAACGAAACCCGCCTTGGCATCAACAACGGGCCGAAAACCACCTTCGGCCCGGCAACGGTTGCGGCGCCGCAGCGCTACGCCGGCAGTGAGGATACGTCGATGCTCGGCTTGGGTTTCTCCGGCCGCTTCAATCGATCCACGTATCTGGCGTCTGCCTTTTTCAGTACGGCGCTGATGTGGGTGCTGCTTGGCATTGGGGCCTACAGCGGGCAGATGTGGCTCGCGGTCGTCGGATTCGTGTTGGGCACGATCTACGGCCTTCGCTGCATGGTGTTGCGGCTGCACGACATGGGGCGCACTGGCTGGATGTCGCTGCTGATGATCGTGCCGGTGGTCAACTTCATCCTCGCGGTGATGCTGCTCTTCGTCTCCGGCGATGATGATGACAACGCCCATGGCCCTGCCCCCGAGGGCGGTGGCGCGAAGCTGGTGTGGTTCTCGATCGCGATGATGGTGCTGGCGAGCGGATTCGCGTCCAAGGGCATCGCGAGCAACCCGGCGGCGGTGGTGGCCATGGCGAATCAGTATCGCCACCATGGCACGCAGCACGCTGACGAGGACTCCGACGAGGACACCAACTTCGCCGCAGACAACGTGGTGGTGATGTATTCCATCAAGGGCTGCGAAGACTGCGCCAAGATGCGCACCTGGCTGGACGCGAACGGCTTGCAGTACACCGACTACTCCGTCGACACCGATTCGCGGGCTGCCGACCAGCTCAGCAACAAGATCGCAGCGAAGGGTGGCGCGAACGTGCGGCTACCCGTCATGGAGGTCAATGGCGAGCTGTTGATGGACAACCCGTCCACCGCCACGGTGCGCGCGCACCTGCGCGGCGAGTAGCGCGGTCACCGGCGAGCTGCGGCGCGCCGGCGCGGCCCGCATGTCGCGACATCAAGCCGCCGCGTTGCAGACCGTCCGAAGTTGCTGCGCGGCGTAGAACAGGTCGCGCTCGATCGCGCGGCGCACGCCAGCGCTGTCACCCTGCTCGGCTGCTGCAACCACGTCTTCATGCGCGTCGTTCAAGCGCAATGCAAACGCCGGATCCTCGAACAGCCGGTTCGAGACCGGCCCGACCTGTAACCAGACGGTCTCGATCAGCTCAAGCAGCAACGGCGACCCGCAAGCGCGATACAGGATCAAGTGGAAGCGCTCATTCGCGTCGAGATAGGCCTTGGCATCCTGCTTGTCGAGCGCCGCCCGCATCGCCTCTGACAGCGCACGCAGCTCGGCCCGCCCGGCGTCGTCGAGGCGGTGCGCGCCCTTTTCCGCCGCCTCGCCCTCGAGCATCAATCGGACCTGCAGCACATCGTCGAATTGCGCGCGAGAGAGCTGCGGCACCGTGACACCGCAATTGGGCACATTCACCAGCGCCCCCTCGGCCGCCAACCGCTGCAGGGCCGACCGTACCGGCATCTCGCCGACACCGAGCGCCTCGGCAACCTGGCGGATCTTCAACCGCTCGCCGGGCAGAAACCGGCCCACCGTGAGCCAGCCGCGCAGCGTTGCGTAGGTGTCGTCCTGAAGGGTGGTGCCGGTCGGTGTCTTCATGGGTCAGGATTCTACGGAAACCCGCTCAGGATCGGCCGCATGGCGCTCGGGCCGCGCCCATGTGCGCGAGCCAACTTCTCGCTCGATGAACATGCTCACACGATCGCGGCAAGCACTTCATCAAACGCCGCGATCAAGCGGTCCACGTCGGTGGCGGTGGTGTCGGGGCACACCAGGATCATGTTGTGGAACGGCGTAATCAGCAGGCCACGATTGAGCAAGTAGAGGTGGATTACATGCTCGAGTTCACTGTCGAGAATGCCCTCGGCCTCACTGCCATTGCGCGGCGGCGCCGGCGAGAACTGAAACTCGGTGCGCGCGCCAACCTGCGTGACACACCAGGGCACGCCGCGGCGCTCGATCACACTGCGCAAGCCCTCGGCCAGCCGCTCGGCGAGCGCGAACATGTGGGCGTAGGCGGCCTCGGTCATCACCTCGGCGAGGGTTGCGCGCATCGCCGCCATCGCAAGCAGATTGGCGGTCAGCGTTGTGCCGACGCCGCTGTGCCCCGGCGGCGCGTTGCGCTTGGCGGCCTGCACCCGCTCGGCAAGCTCGGCCGAGAAGCCATACACCGCGCAAGGCACGCCACCGCCGATCGGCTTGCCCAGCACGAAGGCGTCGGGTGCCAGGCCATGGGCGCGCGTAAAGCCACCGGGGCCGGTGCTGATCGTGTGCGTTTCGTCGATGACCAGCAGCGTGCCATGGCGGCGGATGATCGCCTGCGCCGCCTCCCAGTACCCGGGCTCGGGCAACACCATGCCGATGTTGGTCATCGCCGGCTCGGCCAGTACGCAGGCGACTTCACCATCGGCCAGGGCCGCTTCAAGCGCTTCAAGGTCGTTGAACTCGACGACGCGGGTGTGCTGCGTGAGGTCGTAGACCTGGCCCAGCAGGCTGTCGCGTTGCCTCGGCCTTCCATCGACCAGATCGACGAACACATCATCCACCGTGCCGTGGTAGCAACCGTTGAATACCAGCACCTTGCTGCGACCGGTGGCCGCACGCGCCCAGCGCAGCACGAAGCGGTTCGCGTCGGTCGCGGTCATCGCGAACTGCCAGAACGGCAGGCCGAAGCGGCGTGCGAGTTCGCGCGACACCCACACCGCATCCTCCGACGGCAGCATCGCCGTGAGGCCTTTGGTGCCCTGCTCGGCCAGCGCACGCGCAACCGGAGCCGGCGCATGGCCGAACATCGCGCCGGTGTCGCCAAGGCAGAAGTCGGTGTAGTCGAAACCATCGACATCGCGGAAGCGCGCGCCCTTGGCGCGATCGACATAGAGCGAGAATGGCGTGGACCAGTCGTTCATCCAGTGCAGCGGCACGCCAAAAGCGAGATGCTCGGCCGCTTGTCGCGACAGTTCGCGCGAGCGCGGCCGTTGGGCAGCAAAGGTCTCGCGCTCAGCCTCGAACAGCGCCTGCGCCTTGTTCCAGTCGATACCGTGGCGGGTGCTCATGTCGGGGCCTCAAACGGTCAGTTGCAGATGTTCGCGCTCCCAGGCGGTGATGCCGCGCTGGAAGGTTTCGAGTTCGGTTTCCTTGACCGCGCAGAAGGCCTGTACGAACTCGGCGCCAAGGATCTGATGCAAAGCATCGCAAGCGCTCAGCGCATGAATCGCCTCTTCCAAGCTGCGCGGCAACTCGTAGTCCAGGTTGTAGGCGCTGCCCGCCAGCGGATCTGACGCCTCCAGCCCCTCCGCCATGCCGAGGTAGCCGCACGCGAGCGTGGCCGCCATCGCAAGGTAGGGGTTCACGTCTACGCCCGGCACACGGTTTTCCACCCGCCTTGCGGCGGGGCCGGAGTTCGGGATACGGATGCCGCAGGTACGGTTGTCGTAACCCCAGCGCACATTGATCGGCGCCGCGGTATGGCGCGACAGGCGGCGATACGAATTCACATACGGCGCAAACAGCGGCATCGCTTGCGGCAGGTACTTCTGCATCCCGGCGATATGGCTGAAGAAGAGCGGGCTCGCGGTGCCATCCGCGTTCGAGAAGATGTTCTGGCCATCGTCGATACGCACGATGCTCTGGTGGATGTGCATCGCGCTGCCCGGCTCGTGCTCCATCGGCTTGGCCATGAAGGTGGCAAATATCTTGTGGCGGTAGGCGGTCTCGCGTACCGCACGCTTGAACAGGAACACCCGGTCCGCGAGGTCCAGCGCGTCGCCGTGGGTGAAGTTGATCTCCATCTGGCCGGCACCGACCTCGTGGATCAGCGTTTCGACACCCAGGTTCATCGAATCCGAAAAGGCCGACAGCTCCTGAAAGAAGGGGTCGAAGTCGTTTACCGCGTCGATCGAGAAGGATTGCCGGCCCACTTCGGTTCGGCCGTTTCGGCCCGGCGGCGGCCGCAGCGGTTCATGCGGATTGGAGTTCTGCGCGATCAGGTAGAACTCCATCTCCGGCGCCACCACCGGCCGCCAGCCGCGGTTCTCATACAGCTTGAGCACCTTGCGCAGCACCGCGCGCGGCGAGATGCCGACCGGGCGTCCATCAAAGTCCTGGCAGTCATGGATCACCACCGCCACCGGCTCGATCGCCCAAGGGGCCCAGCGGATCGTGTTGGGATCGGGCACGCAGACCATGTCCGGGTCGCTCGGGCCAACGAAACGCTCGAAATCCGCGAACTCGCCATTCACCGTGATCGTCAGCACCGCCTTGGACATCTTCATGTTGTCCTCGGCCATGAACAGCGCGCGCGGCAGGATCTTGCCGCGCGCCACGCCGGTCATGTCCGAGATGATGCACTCGACCTCATGAATGCTGTTTTCCCGCAAAAACTGATGCAACGCCTCACTCATGACGACACCTTTTGATCATATCCAACACCATGAACACAGACTCGACTCACCACGCCAGCCAGAAATATCGACAAGAAAGTGACCAACAGATCCGCGCAAGATTTGATCAAATACTAAGGCGCCATCCACTCAAAATCAAATTTGATCAAATACGGGATCACAACAGGCGCCTGTCACATACCGCGCAATGCCTCACACCCGGTGCCGGCAACGCGCCCCCGGCAGGCCGGCCGCTGCGTATGATTCCGCTCCTGAATTGGCCACCCGCCATGCCATCGAGATAACCCGGAACCATCAGCCAGGAAGACGCCATGCCCGCCATCCGCATCACGCCCGTAGTCATCGCCACCGCCTTGCTCATCACCGCCTGCGGGAAAGTCGAAGAGAAGGCGTCCGAAAAACTCGCCGAAGCGGCGATCGAATCTGCGATGAAGAAAGATGGCGCCAGCGACGCCAAGGTTGACCTCTCGACCGGCGGCGTAAAGGCCACCGTCACCGACAAGAACGGCAAGTCACAAACGCTCGAACTGAACAACGCCAAGGTCACCGAGCAGGACGCCGGCATCCCGTTCTATCCGGGCGCAACGCCGATCGAAGGCTCGTCCTCGCGCATCAGTTCGGCAGAAGGTAACGCGGTGAGCACCACGCTTAGCACCGGCGACGCACTCGACAAGGTGGTCGCCTTCTACTCGCCGCAGATCAAGCGCCTCGCGGCCGGCAAACAGATGATCGAATCATCCGAGGGGGGCGAGTATTCGTGGATGGTGAGCGGTGCGAGCGGCACCGCAAACGACAGCCTGATGGTTCAGGCCAGGCGCAATGGCAACGCCACAGAGATCATGATTCACGCCACGCACGCGAAGTAGGGCTCGCGGCGAGGCGGGCAAGGGCCGCCGCGCGCGGCCCAGCACGATCCACGGGCGCTAGCGCGCCGAGCGTTGCTTAAGTGCGGCCATGACTTCGGCCGCGTGGGTATCCGGGTCCACCTTCAGCCATTTCTCGCGGATCACCCCTTGCGGGTCGATCAGGAAAGTCTGCCGCTTCGCGAACTTCACCAGGGCGAGGTTGGTGAGCGCCCCGTAGCGTTCGGCCACCGCGCCGTCCGCATCGGCGAGCAAGGTGAAGGGCAGCTTGTACTTTTTGGCAAAGGCGAGATGTGAGGCAGTGTCATCAACACTGACGCCCAGCACCTGTGCGCCGAGTGCTTTGAGCTGGCCGTAGCCATCACGGAAATTGCAGGCTTCGGTCGTGCAGCCGGGCGTATCGTTCTTGGGATAGAAGTACAGCACCAGCCATTTGCCCCGGTAGTCGGCCAACGCATGTATCGCACCGTCCTGGTCGGGCAGCGAGAAGCCGGGAGCCGGCTGGTCCACCGCAGGCGACTCTGCCCACGCGGGCACCAACAGCACGCTGCTGAGCAGCAGCGCAAAGATCGTTCTCAGCCAGGCGTTCATCTCAATTCCGCTCCTTTAATCCAAGACTTGCGGCGGTGCAGGCAAGCGCCAGCGTCGCGACCAGCATAAACGCAAGTGCCGCCCCGCCACGCTGCCAGATCGCACCGAAAATCAGCCCCGCGGGGATCGCCACTGCGCCCGAAAGCAGGTAGTACCAGCCGAAGGCGAGGCCGCGCGATGCGGAAGGTGCGAGCACACCAACAAGCGTGCGCTCCACGCCCTCTGACAGTCCGGCCAGCAAACCGTAGCCGACCGCTGCGAACCAAAGCCCCTGTGGCGCTTCGATCAGGGCAAGCAACGCATAGCCCGACGCCAACGCGAGCCATCCGACACGCAGCATGGCCAACGGACCGATGTGGTCCGCAATCCAACCGCCCAGCATCGAGGTGACACTCTTGGCCAGGCTCATCAGCGCCCAGAGCACCAGCAACTCGGCGCTGCCACACCCGATCTCATGACCGCGCCACATCACAAAGGTTTCTGACACCCGCGCGAGGCCGAAAACCGCAACGACCGCCAGGTAGTGTCGCAAGCCGGCAGGCATCGCACGCCAGCGAAGCGGCGGGCGGGATGCGGCGGGCGCCGCGGCGTGGGGTTGCTCATGCAGCGCGAGGATGATCACCACCACACCGGCCAAGCCGGGCAGTGCCGACCACAGCATCACCTGCGGCAAGGCCATGCCACCCCAGGCCACCGCGGCGGCGGCGAGCAGCGCGCCGAGGCAAGCGCCACCGTTGTCCATCGCTCGATGAAAGCCGTAAGCGGTACCGCGCAGCGCCGCGGGCATGGCATCCGCGACCAGCGCATCGCGCGGCGCGCTCCGCAGCCCTTTGCCCACCCGATCAATCGCACGCAGGCTGACAAGCACCGGCCAGTGCCCAGCCAAACCAAAGAAAGGCCGCACAAGGTTCGACAGCAGGTAACCGCCGAGCACCCAGGGTTTGCGCCGGCGCCCGTCCGAACGCCCGCCGGACCATAGCTTGAGCCACGCGGAGACTGCCTCCGCCACGCCTTCGAGCAGGCCCAGCACAATCGGCCCTGCCCCCAGGCTCCCCGCCAGCACGAGCGGGATCAGGGGCGTGACCATCTCCGACGCGAGATCGTTGAAGAAACTGACGAAGCCGAGTGTCACGACGGTAGCTGGCAAGCGCAGCATGAGCCCCCCATTCTTCAAACCGCCCCGCGCGCGAGGCCGCCGGCTCCGATGGTACAATCCGCGCCCTCGGTGCCACCGTAGTTCAATGGATAGAACGGCCGCCTCCTAAGCGGCAGATACAGGTTCGATTCCTGTCGGAGGCACCACACCCGAAATTCCTGATGCGCCTGGGTGGCGGCAAGTATGCGACGACAGGCCTGCGTGCGGGCCAATCGCTCACCCGGCGCAACGATGCAGGGGCTGCCGTGTTCAAGCGAATCACCCTCGTCTGCCTTGCAGCATGCCTCACGGCGCTTCCGGCGTTTGCGGCCGAGACCCCGGTTCGTGTTGTCGGCGTTGAGTTGCCGCCGCTGATCATGAGCACACCGTATGGCAGCACCGGGATCATCGTCGATATCGTCAAGACGGCGTTCCGACGCGCCAACCTGAAAGTCGACATCGCGATCGAGCCCTGGGCGCGCGCCTATGCCAGCGTCCGCGACGGTGAAGGTGACGCCCTGATTCCGACGATTCGCTCGACTGAGCGCGAGGCGCTGTTCGACTTCCCGGACGAGCCGGTGTTCAAATCGGAAATGTCTTTCTTCCGCTCGTCACGCAAGCCCATCGCGTGGAGCGGCAAACTTGCGGACGTGCAGGCCCGTCGCTTCGTGAAATTGCGCGCAGCCTTGTTTGCGCCCGAGTTCGATGCAGCGGTGCGCGAGGGGCGGATTGCCTGCGAGGAGACCAACTCCTTCGCGTCGGCGATCCGAATGGTCGATGCCGATCGTGTCGATCTGGCTGCAGTGCCCAAGCTCGCGGGGCTGCAGATCATCGCGGCAGAGGGCTTGCAAGGCCGTGTCGCCGCGCTCGACCCGGCCTTCTATGTGCAGAACTTCTTCATCGCGTTCTCGCGCAAGAATGCGCTGACCTCTCAGCGGCAGAAGGTCGACAGCCAGCTTGCCGCAATGTGGAAAGACGGCACCATCGCCGCGATCATCGACGACTACCGCAAGCGCAACTGGCTGCCGCCGTCCACCTCCGAAGCCCTGCCGCACTGAGGAAATGCGCCGTGATGGTGCATTGCTCAAGTCGCCGACCAATGCAGCCGTAATCCCCGCATTACCCGGAACACGCAGCATGGGCTGCCATAACCGGGACATGCAGGGAGGCTGCAATGTCACTCCGAAACAAGCTGCTGCTGCTCGCCGCAATCGGCGCTGCAGCCCTGGTATTCCTGTCCGGTTACGCCCTGTGGCAGTTCCGCACGGTGAGCAATCAGCTGCACCACAGTCTCGGATCGATGAAGGTCGCCACACGACTGCTGCTTGAGGTCGATGGCGCGAACCTGGCTTTCAAGACCCAGGTGCAGGAGTGGAAGAACATCCTGATCCGCGGCAACGACGCCGCCCAGCACGACAAGTACCTCAAGCAGTTTGGTGAGGAAGAGGAAAAGGTCGCCGCGCATCTGAAGAGCGCAGGCGCTGACCTGCAGGCATTCGGAATGGATCCGAAGCTCGCGGAACGGGTGCTCGCCGAACATCAGCAGCTAGGCACGAAGTACCGCGAGGCGCTCAAGGGCTTCGATGGCGCCGACCCGGAAACAGGCAAGAAGGTCGATGCCGCCGTGAAGGGCATGGACCGCCCAGTATCGGCCGCGATCAAGGAGCTCTCCTCCGCCGTTGAGAAGCAAGTCACCGCACGGGCGGCATCGAGCGTGACGGCGTCGGAGCAGGCGATCGCCAGCACCACGCTGTGGCTGATCGCCGGCGGCGCGGTGTCGCTGGTAGCGATGCTGGCAGCCAGCCTGCTGATTTCGCGCGCCATCGTGATCCCGGTCCGCCAGCTCGATCAGGTGATGGCGCGCGTCGCCACTGACTGGGACCTGCGCAATCGCGCGGCACTCACGGGCCGCGACGAAATCGCCGACTGCGGCCGCGCGCTGGACACCATGCTCGAGCGCTTCCAGCAAACGATCGCGGCGCTGCATGGTGAATCGCGCAAGGTGCGCAACGAGACGCACGACGTGTCGCAAGCGCTCTCGGACCTCGCGATGAACGCCGACAACCAGAGCGATTCAACCTCGTCCGTCGCCGCTGCAATTGAGGAACTGACGGTCGCCGTTAGCCAGGTGCGCGATTCGGCAGAAGAAGCTCGGCGCCTCGCGCAGAGCTCGCATCAACTCTCTGCTCGCGGCCGCGAACTGATCGGCGCCACCGCCGCGGAGATGGGCGCTATCGCAACGCGTGTCGAAGAAACCGCCCACACGCTGGACGACCTCGGCGCCCAGTCCGAAGCCATCAGTGGCATCGTCAACACCGTCAAGGAAATCGCGGACCAGACCAACCTGCTGGCCCTCAACGCCGCGATTGAGGCGGCACGCGCGGGCGAACAGGGCCGGGGCTTCGCCGTGGTGGCCGACGAGGTCCGCAAACTGGCCGAAAAGACCGCCCATTCGACGCAGGAAATCAGCGGCCTGGTGCAGAAGATCCAGGCAAGCACCTCGCGCGCGGTGGCCGACATCAACGCGGTCGTCAAGAACGTCCGGCTGCAGCGCACCCGAACCGGTGAGGCGGACGCCGCGATCGGCTCGATCGAAGATGCAGCAACCCAGTCCAGCATGGCAGCCTCGCGTATCACGGAAGCGCTGGCCGAACAATCCACGGCGAGCCAGCTGATCGCGCAGCAGGTGGAGCGCATCGCGCATATGTGCGAAGAAAACACCTCCGGGGTGCACCAGATCGGAGGCAATGCCGGGCAACTCAGCGCGCTTGCCCAGCGGCTGGAGGACGAAGCGGCGCGCTTCAAGGTCTGAAGCGACTCGCAGCACAAAACAGAAGCGGCCCGATCGGGCCGCTTTGCTTTACTTGATCACCCTCAGATGCGGGCGCCCGCCTTCGGGTGGTGTCGGCGAATCATCGCTGTCCGCAGATTCTGCCGGCGCGGGCACCGCTGCCGGCTCGCTATTCACCGGCGCCGCCGTGGCCGCGCCGTCGAGCTTGGGTTCCACTTCAAACGCCATGCCCTGCCCGTTCTCACGCGCATAGATGGCCGCGATATTAGCGATCGGCACGTAAAGCATCTGCGCCACACCGCCAAACCGCGCCTGACAGCTCAGGGCTTCGTTATCCAGATTGAACTGATGGGTCGCGTCCGGTGCGATGTTCAGCACGATCTGCCCGTCACGCACGAACGCTCTCGGCACCCGCACGGTGTCATCAACGACGACCGCAACATGCGGTGTGAAACCGGCATCGACGCACCATTCGTACAGCGCGCGAACCAGGTAAGGCTTGGTGGACGGAATGTTGCTCATTTCAGCTGCTCATCGACAAACAAGGACGCAATCGACGCATTTCGGCAATCAGCGCGCGCCGCCAAACGGGGAGCCCAAGAGCCAATACGACCCTGGGCGCATCCCCGAACGCAGCTGCGGGCGCCAGGCGCCGCGCGACAGGTGTTACCGGCGCATCGCGCGCTCGGACGGCGTCAATGCGTCAATGAAGCCCTGGCGGGAGAACACGCGCTCGGCGTACTTCGCCAGCGGCGCGGCGGTCTTCGGCAGGTCGATGCCGTAGTGCTCAAGGCGCCACAGCAACGGGGCGATCGCCACGTCGAGCATCGAGAACTCTTCGCCCAGCATGAACTTCTGCTTCACGAACATCGGAGCGAGTTGCACCAGCTGATCGCGAACGAGGGCGCGGTTCTTCTCGACACCCTTGGCGTTCTTTTCCAGCGCTTCGATGTGGGAGAAGAGTTCCTGCTCGAGCGAGTGCAGCAGCTGACGCGCCTTGGCACGCATGATCGGGTCGGCCGGCATCAGCTGCGGATGCGGAAAGCGCTCGTCGATGTATTCGTTGATGATGTTCGGCTCATAGAGCACCAGATCGCGATCGACCAGCACAGGCACGCGGTTGTACGGATTGATAACCGCAATGTCCTCGGGCTTGTTGAACAGGTCGACGTCGATAACCTGGAAGTCCATGCCCTTTTCGTAGAGCACGATCCGGCAGCGGTGGCTGAAGGGGTCCGTCGTACCGGAGTACAGGTTCATCATCGTAGGCAATCCCCGCGAAGTAGTTAAATCAGAAATGGACGACGCGCCGCACAGGCGGCGCGTCGTTCGCACAGCGTAACGGCAGGCGCGAGCCCGCCGCCTCTGGCTGGTTTAGTGAACGTCTTTCCAGTAGGCCTTCTTGAGCAGGAAGGACACCAGAGCGAGCAAGGACAGGACGGCAATCACGAAGAAGCCGATCTGCTTGCGCGTCTGCTGGGCCGGCTCGCCCATCCAGACGATGAAGGACACGAGGTCGGCCACGTTCTGGTCGAACTGCGCCTTGTCCATCTTGCCGGGCTTGACCAGTTCGAAGCCTTCAAAGTGCTTCGTCTTGTTGCCGTGCCCGTCGTCTTTCTCGGCGAATTTCGCGACCTGCTCGCCCTGCAGCTCCCACAGCACATGAGGCATGCCGACGTTCTCGAACACCACGTTGTTCCAGCCCGTCGGGCGTTTCTCGTCGTGGTAGAAGCTGCGCAGGTAGGTATAGAGCCAATCAGCGCCACTGCCAAACTCAGATGCACGGGCACGGGCGATAACGGTCAGGTCCGGCGGCGCAACGCCAAACCACTGCTTCGCTTCGTCACGTTGCAGCGCAACCTTCATCTGCTCGCCCACCTTGTCGGCGGTGAACATCAGGTTGTCGCGGATCTGGTCCTCGGTCAGCCCGATGTCCTTGAGCCGGTTGTAACGCAGATAGCTCGCACCGTGGCAGTTCAAGCAGTAGTTGACGAACAGCTTCGCGCCGTTTTGCAGCGACTTGTTTTCAAAGCTGACCGGCGCCTTGTCCAGGTGCAGCTCGGGGCCGCTCGCGAAAGACGCCAGCGGCGTGGCGAAGGCGGCAACCGCCAGCGTGCGCAGGAATTTCATCGTGCGGCTCATTTCCAGGTCACCCTTTCCGGTTCCGGTTTGGTCTTGTCCAGCTTCGAGTAGATCGGCATCAGCGCGAAGAACAGGAAGTAGATCACCGTGCAGATCTGGGCCGTCAGGTTACGGCCCGGGGTCGGGGGCAGTACGCCCAGGTAACCCAGGATCACGAAGGCCACGACGAAGATCGCGATCGCAAGCTTGGTCAGCGCGCCCTTGTAGCGGATCGACTTGACCGGGCTCTGATCGAGCCAGGGGAGGAAGGCGAGCACCACGACACCGGCACCCATCATCACGACACCCCAGAACTTGGCGTCGATGAAGAACATGCCCGGAATCACGATCACGGCGACCGCAGTGGCGATGGCCTTGCCCAGCACCGGTGCGCGCAGCAGCGCCCACACCCAGATCGCCGCAACACCCGCTTGCAGCACGATCAGGAAGTCAGAGGTCACCGCACGCAGGATCGAGTAGAACGGCGTGAAGTACCAGACCGGCGCGATATGCGGCGGGGTCTTCAGCGGATCGGCCGGGATGAAGTTGTTGAACTCCAGGAAGTAGCCGCCGCCTTCCGGTGCGAAGAAGATGATCGCGGAGAACACGATCAGGAAGACCGCGACACCGAAGATGTCCTTCACCGTGTAGTACGGGTGGAACGGGATGCCGTCGAGCGGAATGCCGTTGGCGTCCTTCTTCTTCTTGATCTCGACCCCGTCCGGGTTGTTCGAGCCGACTTCGTGCAACGCAACGAGGTGAGCAGCCACCAGACCCAGCAGCACCAGCGGCACCGCGATGACGTGGAAGGAGAAGAAGCGGTTCAGCGTCGCGTCGCTCACCACGTAGTCACCACGGATGAACACGGACAGGTCCGGCCCGATCAGCGGAATCGCGGAGAACAGGTTCACGATCACCTGCGCGCCCCAGAACGACATCTGGCCCCACGGCAGCAGGTAGCCCATGAAGGCTTCGGCCATCAGGCACAGGAAGATCAGCGCGCCGAAGATCCACACCAGCTCGCGCGGCTTGCGGTAGGAACCGTAAAGCAGGCCGCGGAACATGTGCATGTACACGACGATGAAGAACGCCGAAGCGCCGGTCGAGTGCATGTAGCGGATGATCCAGCCGCCCGGCACGTCGCGCATGATGTACTCGACGCTGGCGAAGGCCACCGGCACGCCGGCCGCATTCAGCGACGCATCCGGCTTGTAGTGCATGACCAGGAAGATGCCGGTCACGATCTGGATCACCAGCACCAGCAGGGCCAGGGAGCCAAAGAAGTACCAGAAGTTGAAGTTCTTCGGTGCGTAGTATTCGGCCAGGTGGGCCTTGTAGGTCGACGTAAGCGGGAAGCGCTCGTCGATCCAGTTCAATAGTGCCTGCGACTTGGTCGTCATGGCTTAGGCCCCCTTGCTGTCGTCGCCGATCAGCAGCTTGGTGTCGGCGAGGTACTTGTGCGGCGGGATCGGCAGATTGTCCGGCGCCGGCTTGTTCTTGAACACGCGGCCCGCGAGGTCGAAGGTCGAGCCGTGGCAGGGGCAAAGGAAGCCGCCCTTCCAGTCCGCGCCCATGCCGCTCTCGGCGCCGGGCTGGAACTTGGAACTCGGCGAGCAGCCGAGGTGGGTGCAGATGCCGATCGTGACGAGGTACTCGTCCTTGATCGAGCGATACGTGTTCTTGCAGTACTCGGGCTGCTCGGAGCGTGCGGAATCCGGATCCGCCACCTCGCCCTTCACTGCCGCCAGCGAAGCCAGCTGTTCCTTGGTGCGGCGCAGAATCCAGACCGGCTTGCCGCGCCATTCCACAGTCATCATCTCGCCCGGCTGCAGCTTGCTGATGTCAGCCTCGACGGGCGCCCCCGCCGCCTTGGCTCGTTCGGACGGCGAAAGGCTGGCCAGAAATGGCACCGCCGCGCCGGCCACTGCACCGCCACCGACCGCAGCCGTGGCAATGACCAGTGTTCTCCGGCCGTTGTCCGTATTTTTGTCGTCGCTCATGACCCTCTATCCCCGGTGATACGTCCCGAAAGCACAAAAACCGCAGAAAAACCGCGGGATTATACCGGAGCGGCACCCCCTATTAGAAGCCCGCCGACGCGCTTGCAGGTGCAGAGCGGCTCAGATGGCGCCGGATTCGCGCAACGCGGCGATGTTTTCAGCCCCCAGACCGAGGGCCGCCAGCACACTGTCGGTATGCTCGCCGAGCCGCGGCCCGAGCCAATCGGTCGCGCCGGGTGACTCGGTCAGCCGCGGAACCACACCCGGCACATGGAACGCCGCGCCGTCGGGCAAGGCCGCCTCCTCCAGCATGCCGCGGGCGGCGTATTGTGCGTCGCGGAAGATGTCGGCAATCGAATAGACCTTGGTCGCCGGCACGTCGGCCCGCTTCAGAACGTCCAGTACGTCGCCGACATCGTGTGCGCCGACCCAGGCGTCGATGGCGGCATAGATTTCGTCTGCCCTCGCGCTGCGCCCTGCGTTGCCGGCCAGCGCGGGATCCTCGGCCAGATCGCTGCGCCCGATCGCCAACATCAGGCGTTTGAAGATGGCGTCGCCGTTCCCGCCCACCACGACGTGCTCGCCATCGCGCGTGGTATGGGTGTTCGACGGCGTGATGCCGGGCATGATGTTGCCGGTGCGTTCGCGCACATGGCCGCCCATCGAGTACTCGGGAAGCAGGCTTTCCATCATCGCGAACACTGCTTCGTAGAGCGCGACGTCCACAACCTGACCGCGTCCGCCATTCATCTCACGATGCCGCAACGCCATCAAGGCGCCGATCGCGCCCCAAAGGCCTGCAATCGAATCGCCGATCGAGATGCCAGACTTGACCGGCGGCCGATCCGGAAAGCCGGTGACAAAGCGCAACCCGCCCATCGATTCGCCGATTGCGCCAAAGCCTGGCTGCTGCGCCATCGGGCCCGTCTGGCCGAAACCTGACAGCCGCACCATGACCAGGCCGGGGTTGTCCGCCGACAGCACGTCCCAGCCGAGACCGAGCTTCTCCATCACGCCCGGACGGAAGTTCTCGATCACGATGTCGGCATTCGCGCAGAGTTTGCGCGCCAGCGCGACGCCATCCGGATGCTTCAGATTCAGGGTCACCGACTTCTTGTTGCGCGCCTGCACATACCACCAGAGCGAGGTGCCCTCGTGCAGCTTGCGCCACTGCCGCAGCGGATCGCCGCCGTCCGGCGACTCCACCTTGACGACCTCGGCGCCGAATTCGGCCAGCACCCGTGCGCAGAAAGGCCCAGCGATCAGCGTGCCAAACTCGACGACCTTCACGCCCTGCAACGGTTTCTGGCTCATTTCCGGCACTCCGAACGCAGGGCCGATTGTTTGAGGCTTGTGGCAACGATATGCATGGCGAGCGCCGAGACTGAACGGGCCGGCATCTTAGCCGGCGCGGCGAGCGTGCGTCACGGCCCACTGCTCGCCTAGAATCGACGCCAGACATCTCGCGCGCACGGCCAACCGGGAAACCCACATGAAGATTTCGCTTGAAGCGCTGGCCATGCTGGACGCGATCGAAGCACGCGGCAGTTTCGCCGCCGCTGCGGACGCGCTGCATCGCGTGCCTTCCGCGCTGACCCACGCCGTCAGAAAACTCGAAGAGGATCTCGGCTTCGAGCTGTTCCAGAAAGTCGGGCGTCGCGCCGTGCTGACGGCCGCCGGGCGGACCTTGCTCGACGATGGCCGGGCGTTGCTGCGAGCCGCAGGCGATCTTGAATGCCGCGCCCGGCGGATTGCCACAGGGTGGGAATCCGAGTTGCGTATCGCGATCGAAGGCGCGCTGGACGCCGCCGCCTTGAACCCGATCATCGCGGAGTTCTACGCAAACTATGGAGGTACCCGCCTCAAGCTGATGTACGAAGTGCTTGGCGGCACCTGGGATTCCCTGGCAACCGGGCGGGCTGATCTGGTGATCGGCGCCGTCGGCGATCCGCCACCGGGTGCCAGCTACGCCACCCGCAGCTGGGGCACGCTGGAGTTTGCCTTCTGCGTGGCGCCCCACCACCCGCTGGCCGATGCACCGGAGCCGATCCCGGCCGACCTGGCTCGCCAATACCGGGCAATCGTCGTGGCGGACACCTCGCGTCAGTTGGTCGCTCGCACCGCTGGGCTGCTCGACGGACAAGACACGCTGACGGTGCCGGATATTGCGGCCAAAGCGGCAGCACAGCGTATCGGCCTGGGCGTTGGCCACCTGCCGATAGCGCTGGCTGAAAGAGAGGCCGCAGCGGGGCGGTTGAAGATCAAGAAACTCGACGCCCCAAAGCCCATCGCGCCGCTCTGGCTGGCTTGGCAGTCGAACCAGCGCGGGCGAGCGCTCGACTGGTTCGTCGAGCGTCTGCTGGAGCCCGGCTGCGCAGCGCTGCTGCAGCGGATTGAGGACTAGCGCCCGCGGCGCAGCTCAGCCGCCTGATCCGCCTTAGCGCAGGCGCGCTGCTTCGCGCGCGGCGGCCACAGCCTTGCGCCGCTCAGCCTCCGCGGCGTCAACCTGGGCGCGGATCGCCTCCGGGAACTCGGCGCCACGCTGATGCTCGAGCGTGGTCACGACCCGCACAGCGGGGTTCGAAATGCGGCCTTCGGCTGGCATCACCTTGCGGATCGAGGCCTCGGAACTGCCAGTTATCCGCGCAACGTCGCGCACGAAACGGTCATCGGCCTTGCGTGTTTCAGCCTTGAAGAATGCCGCCTGGGCCGGCGTAAACGGCGCCTCCGGTGGCACTTCGGCCGCGCGCGCCGTCGCAGCAAAGGCCGCGACGACAAGGATCAGGCGATAGAACAGGTTTCGCATGGGCAGCAGAGGATCAGGGCAGCAAGATTGTCGAGCCAGTCGTCCGGCGTGCTTCAAGATCGCGATGCGCCTGCGCAGCGTCCGAAAGCGGATAGCGCTGGCGGATCTCGATTTTCACGGTGCCATTCTGCACTACCTCGAACAGCTCCGCCGACATCGCGAGCAGGTCTGATCGTTTCGCGGTGTAAGTGAAAAGCGTCGGTCGCGTCACGTACAGCGAGCCCATTTTCGCCAGCAGGCCAAGATCGAGCGGCGGCACCGGGCCCGTGGCATTGCCGTAGGTCACCATCGTGCCCAGCGGACGCAGGCAGGCGAGCGAATCCATGAAGGTATCTTTGCCGATCGAGTCATAGACGACGGCCACACCGGCACCGCCGGTGATTGCTTTCACCTGGTCGGCAAAACGCTCACGCGTATAGACAATCGCATGGTCACAGCCGTGCGCTTGGGCGAGCGCGGCTTTTTCGTCGGACCCAACTGTGCCGATCACCGTTGCGCCAAGCGCCTTCGCCCACTGGCACAGGATCAAGCCAACCCCGCCTGCGGCGGCATGCACGAGGATCGTGTCGCCGGCCTGAACGCGGTAGGTGCGTCGCAACAGGTATTGCGCAGTTAGCCCTTGCAGCATCATCGCCGCGCCGGTTTCAAACGAAATCGCATCCGGCAGGCGCACCAGGCGGTCCGCCGGCAGATTACGGACCTGCGCGTAGGCTCCGACTGGCCCGCCAGCATAGGCAACGCGATCGCCGACCGCGACATCGACCACGCCGGGCCCTACGGCCACCACTTCGCCGGCGCCCTCAACACCGATGCCGCTCGGGAGCGTCAGGGGATAGAGGCCATTGCGGTGATAGACGTCGATGTAGTTCAGTCCAACCGCGTGATGACGGACCTGAGCCTCACCCGCAGCGGGCGGCGCGACATCCACAGCCTGCCATTCGAGCACTTCAGGGCCACCGTGGCGGGGAATGCGAATTGCCATCGACATGCGAATCTCCTTGCGAAAGCGGGCGGCATGCTTGATGCCGCCCAGCTGCGTTTTAGCGGTCGCGCACCGTCGCTGCGGCCGCATCCACCACCGCGAGGGCGGTGATATTTACCAGACGCCGCACGGTCGCCGAGGGCGTCAGGATGTGCACTGCCTTGGCTGCACCGAGCAGGATCGGGCCAACCGTCACACCGTCACCGCCAGACATCTTGAGCAGGTTGAACGCGATGTTAGCCGCATCGAGGTTGGGCATCACGAGCAGGTTCGCTTCACCCTTCAGCGTCGATTCCGGATGCACACGCTCGCGGATCTCCGGCGACAGCGCTGCGTCACCGTGCATTTCGCCATCCGCCTCAAGCTCGGGCGCGAGCTCGGCAAGGCGCTCGCGCGCAGCACGCATCTTGCGTGCCGAGGCGGAGCGCGAGCTTCCGAAGCTGGAATGCGACAGTAGCGCAGCACGCGGCTCGATGCCGAAACGGCGCAGCTCTTCCGCCGCCATGCGGGTGATCTCGGCAATCTCTTCGGCGTCCGGGCTTTCGTTCACGTAGGTATCGGTGATCGCCATCATGCGCGCCGGCAGCAAGAGCAGGTTCATCGCCGCGAACAGCTTCGCACCGGTGCGCAGGCCGATGATGTCGGACACGCGGCGCAGGTGGTTCTCGTAGGCGCCGTAGGTACCGCAGACCAGCGCATCGGCGTCGCCCTTATCCAGCAGCATGCAGCCGATCAGCGTGGTGTCGCGGCGCAGTTCGGCCTTGGCGATATCGGGCGTTACGCCGTCGCGCGACATGCGGCGGTAGTAGCGTTGCCAGAGGTCGCGATAGCGTGGGTCGGACTCGGGGTTCACCACCTCGAAGTCTCGGCCGAGCGTCAGGTTCAGGCCGAAGCGCTCGATACGCTTTTCGATCACCGCGGGGCGCCCGACAAGGATCGGGTGCGCCAGGTTTTCGTCGACCACGACGCGTACCGCACGCAGCACACGCTCGTCTTCACCCTCGCAATACACCACCCGCTTGCGGTTGGCCGCCACGCGCTTGGCCGCATTGAAGACGGGCTTCATCACCATGCCCGAGTGGTACACAAACTCAGTCAGATGCTGGACGTAGGCATCCATGTCGGCGAGCGGGCGCGTGGCAACCCCGGAGTCCATGGCCGCCTTGGCCACCGCCGGCGCAATCCGCACGATCAGCCGCGGGTCAAAGGGCTTCGGGATCAGGTAGTCGGCACCGAAGCGCAGCTCCGCGCCGCCGTAGGCCATCGCCACGACGTCGCTCTGCTCTGCGCGCGCGAGTTCGGCGATGGCTCGCACACACGCCAGCTTCATCTCGTCGGTGATGCGCGTAGCCCCAACGTCCATCGCGCCGCGGAAGATGAACGGGAAGCACAGCACGTTGTTCACCTGGTTCGGATAGTCCGAACGACCGGTCGCAATGATGCAGTCCGGCCGAACCGCCTTGGCCTCCTCCGGCATGATCTCGGGCGTCGGATTTGCCAGCGCGAAGATCAACGGGCGCGGCGCCATCTTGGCGACCATTTCCGGCTTCAGCACGCCAGCCGTGGACAAGCCGAGGAAGACGTCCGCCCCCTCGATGACCTCGGCCAGCGTCCGCGCGCTGGTCTCCTGCGCGTAGCGGGCCTTGTTCGGCTCCATCGTCGCGTCGCGCCCACGCCAGATGACGCCCTTCGAATCGCAGACGTACACGTTCTCGCGCCGCAGACCGAGGCGGCACATCAAGTCCATGCACGCGATTGCAGCGGCACCTGCGCCGGAGCAGACCAGCTTCACCTCGTCGATGCGCTTGCCGACCACCTCCAGCCCGTTGATCAGCGCCGCAGTGGAAATGATCGCAGTGCCATGCTGGTCATCGTGGAAGACCGGGATGTTCAGCCGCTCGCGCAGCTTCTGCTCGACGTAGAAGCATTCGGGCGCCTTGATGTCTTCGAGATTGATGCCGCCCAGCGTGGGTTCGAGCGCCGCGATGATGTCGATCAGCTTGTCGGGATCGTTCTCGTTGAGCTCGATGTCGAACACATCGATGCCGGCGAATTTCTTGAACAGGCAGCCCTTGCCTTCCATCACCGGCTTTCCGGCGAGCGGGCCGATGTTGCCAAGGCCAAGAACGGCGGTGCCGTTGGTGATGACGCCGACGAGGTTGCCGCGCGATGTCAGCTCTGCTGCCTGGGCCGGGTCCGCCACGATGGCCTCGCACGCGGCTGCGACGCCGGGCGAGTAGGCAAGCGCAAGATCGCGCTGGTTGGTCAGCCCCTTGGTCGGCGTGACCGAGATTTTCCCGGGCGTGGGATAGCGGTGATAGTCGAGCGCCGCAGCGACGAAATCCTTGTCCATTGTTCTTGCCTCGCGTGATTGTCTGAATGCAATGCCCGCCGCAGCCACTCTAAGTGGGGCTGACGACACTGGGCGTGCTGCACGTGACACCGGTGCGGAGCAGACCTCCGGACACACACCGGCAAGCCGTTGTCCCGATCGGACAACGCTGGGGGGAAGGACGTAGCAGTACGTTCGGCGCGATTCTACCGCAGTGCGTCATGGCCGGTACGCCACGCGGCACATATCACCCTAAAGTAGGAAATGGCAAGTGCCGTTGTAACAGTTACACGTCGAAGAACGTGCGGTAATCAGACTCGGGAGAATCGTAATGAAGAGCAGCCTAATCGGACTTGTCATCATCGGCGCCGCAGCAGCCGCGGTGTCTTTCAAGCCGCAAGCCACCAAGGAGGACGCACAGGCCGCGATGGATCGTGCCACCCGTTACGCGGCCAGCAACGGCAACGAGGCGCTCGTAAAGAGCCTGCAGAAGGCCAACAGCCCGCTCCATGCTGGCGCGACGCGCGTGCTGGTGCTGGACATGGCCGGCAACGTCGTCGCCGACCCAACCCAACCCCAGCGCGTCGGTCGTAACGTGCTGGATCTGAAAGACACCCACGGCAACTACCTGTTCGTGGATGCGCTGCAGGTTGCCAACGCGAGCGGCGAAGGCTGGGTGTATTACAAGACGCGCAGCCCGATGACCCGCGCCGAACGCCGCGAGGCCGCACTGGTGAAGCGCCAGGGCGACGTGGTGCTGCTGGCGACGCTGAACGACTGAACGACGCAGATCCCCAAACAAAACGGCGACCCGCGGGTCGCCGTTTTCACGTCTGGATAGCGTTTAGCGCGTTAGCGCGTCACGCGCCCTTCGCGGTCAATCACCGACATCTCGATGTACTTCGCGCCACTGCGCGACGCACTTCCGAAGGTGTAGCTCAGGCCGCCAACGTCGTAGCCGGACATGCTCGCGATGCCACGCGCCAAGCCGGCCTTGCCGCCGCCACGCTTGAGGCCTTCGGTGACAACCTTGGCGGCGAGATAGCCTTCCATCATCGCCTGCGTCGGCTCCTCGGTGTAGGGGCCGTACTTGCGGTAGTTGGTCGTGAATTCACGCACCACCGCGTACGCCTCATTGCGCGGATTCGGCGCGACCTGCACGAGTGCTACGCCACGCGCAGCCTTGGCACCGGCAAGCTCCGACAAGCGCACGCCTTCAACCGTGGAGAGCCCCACCAGCTGACCTGCGCCACCCTGCTCGCGATAACGCTTGACGAAGGCGGCAGCAGCCGGCGCCTCAACCGCCAGCAACACGGCCTGGTGCTCCTTCTCAAGCACGGCGTCGGCCAGCGCGGCGATCTTGTTGAGCTCTTTCGGCTGCGCAACCGCGGCCTCGACGGTTTGCCCCTGCTTCGCGGCCACCGACTTTGCCAGGTCACGGTACTCAAGACCGGCCTGGTCTTCGGAATAGAAAACCACGAACTTGCGGATGCCGATCGTCGCCAGCTGCTTCATGACCTTGTCGATTTCATCCGCGTAGCTCGGGCGCGTCAGGAAGACCATCGACGCCGCCTTGTCGTTCGCGATGAAACCAGCGCCGGTGCGCGGGCCAACCAGCGGAACCTGGGCGCTGTCGAGCACCTTGTCGGCCACAAGCTTCTGTACTGCCGCGGCACCAACGGTGCCAAACAGCGCGGCGGGCTGATGCTCCTTGATCAGCGCCTTCGTTTGCGCGGAGATATCCGCACCCTCATCCACCGCCATTAGCTTGATCTGCTTGCCGCCAACGCCGCCGCGGACGTTGACTTCATCGAACCAGCTCTTGGCTCCCATCTGGATCTGCCAGCCGACACTGCCTTCCTTCGTCGCGCCCGGCGCAACCTGAAGTACCACCAGATCTTCGGCCCCTGCCTGCGGAGCAATCCCCCCAAGGGTCAGCGCCACGAACAGCGCGTTAAGACTGCGCCTCACCATCCACCTCCTGATTTTTGTGCCGGACTCTTGGTCCGCATTCTGTTCTTGGAATTCGGGCAATTCACGCCGAACGTGAAAAGAGTAACTGAGTTTCACAAATTTCGGTTGCTTCGCGTTTGTAAAACTACATCAAACGGAAATTGCTGTCAGACCCCTCAGCCAAACCCCATATCGCCCTGCCCCATCACCTGTGCTTTTGGCACAATGCCGTGGTGCACCAATCAGACAAGGATTCCATTGTGCGACGCGTCGTGTTCAACCAAAAAGGGGGCGTGGGCAAGTCCACGATTACCTGCAACCTGGCCGCCATCGCCGCCAGCCGCGGCAAACGGACACTGGTCGTCGACCTGGATCCGCAAGGCAACAGCACGCATTACCTGATGGGCAAGGCGGCCGACACGCTGGAGAAGACGCTCGCCGACATGTTTGACCAGACCCTGCGTCTGCGCCTGCTGAACGACCGCGTCGAAAGCTATGTCCACCGCACGCCGTTTGAGCGGCTCGACATCCTGCCGTCGGCCCCCGCGCTGGAAGAGCTGATGAGCAAGCTCGAGTCGCGCTACAAGATCTACAAGCTGCGCGACGCGCTCGACGAACTGGCCGACGACTACGACATGGTGTTCATCGACACGCCGCCGGCGCTCAATTTCTACACCCGCTCCGCGCTGATCGCCGCGCAGCGCTGCCTGATCCCGTTTGACTGCGACGACTTCTCGCGCCGGGCCTTGTACGCGTTGCTTGAGAATGTGACCGAGCTGAAGTCCGACCACAACGGGGATCTCGAAATCGAGGGCATCGTCGTGAATCAGTTCCAGCCGCGTGCCGCGCTGCCGCAGCGCATCGTTCAGGAACTCCAGCAGGAAGGTCTGCCGGTACTGACCAGCTTCCTGTCAGCGAGCGTGAAGATCCGCGAGTCGCACGAACAGGCCAAACCGATGATCCACCTGGACCCCAGCCACAAGCTGGCCAAGGAGTTCACCGCGCTTTACGACTCGCTGCAGGGGCGGCGCGCCGCCAGCTGAGCACCCGACTGGCTAGCGCAGAAAGTCGAGCAGCAGGCGATTGAACACCGCCGGTTGCTCGACGTTCGAGAGGTGCGCGGCCTGTTCGATCACGCGCAGTTCGGCCCCCGGAATGCCCTCGGCCAAGGTTCGAGCCATCGACACCGGTGTGCCGACATCCTGCTCGCCAACCAGCACGAGTGCCGGCGTCGCGATCTGCGATAGACGGTTGGTCGTGGCGAGCCCCGCAATGGCGTGGCAGCAGCCCGCATAGCCCTGCCGCGGGGTCGTTTCGATGATGCGGCCGATCTCGCAGACGCGCTCGGCGTGGCGTTCGCGATAGGGTGCGGTAAACCAGCGCTCCAGGGTCGCCGGCACCAGCCCGTGCAAACCCTCTTCGAGCACCGTCCGGATCCGCGCCGGCCACTGGGCGGCCGCCTCAGGCGGGTAACCGCTGGAGGTGTCCGCCAGTACCAGGCGTCCGATACGCTCCGGCCACCCCAGCGCGAGGTGCTGCACGATGAAGCCGCCGAGCGAAATCCCGACCACATGGCTTTGCTCGACATGCAGTGCGTCCCACATCGCCACGATGTCTCCCGCCAGCATATCAAGGCTGTAGGCGCCCGCCGGCGCATCGCTGCGGCCATGCCCGCGCAAGTCCGGCCGCAGCACGGTGAAGCGCTGCGCCAGCGCTTCGGCCTGCGCGTCCCAGATCGCGTGGTTCGCACCCAGCGCGTGCAACAGCGTCACACAGGGGCCGTTACCCTCTTTGCGGACATGCAGTCGCAGCCCGTCGAGTTGAAGATCCATGCTCCCGACTCCCTGGCGTTTGATGAGGCCGGAACCTTTGCCGGCGCGAAGTGCCTGAGGGCTGCGGCGCTGCTTGTTTGACGAGGATTGCTGCGGCGCCACAGCGACTGACCTAGATCATATTCATTTTCTGCACGATCCTTATACTCCGCGGAAAACATACGCAGGCCGCTGCCGCCAACCGATACGCGCACATCCCCGCGTGGATCCCGAAGGCTCCCCCGACACTGCGCCCGATTCCCCTTGATGCAGGAGCATTGTAATGACCGTTACGAATGTCGCCGAGCTCGACGCCCTCTTGGTTCGAGTAAAGGCTGCCCAGCAGAAGTTCGCCAGTTTCTCCCAAGAGCAAGTTGACCTGATCTTCCGCAGCGCAGCGCTGGCCGCCGCCGATGCGCGCATCCCGCTGGCGAAGATGGCCGTCGAGGAAACCCGCATGGGCATCCTGGAAGACAAGGTCATCAAGAACCACTTCGCATCCGAGTACATCTACAACAAGTACAAGGACGAGAAGACCTGCGGCGTGCTGGACGAAGAGCCGGAATTCGGCATCATGACGATCGCCGAACCGATCGGCATCATCTGCGGCATCGTCCCGACCACCAACCCGACCTCGACCGCCATCTTCAAGGCGCTGATCGCACTGAAGACCCGCAACGGTATCGTCTTCTCGCCGCACCCCCGCGCCAAGAAGGCCACCTGCTATGCAGCCAAGCTGGTGCTGGATGCAGCTGTTGCCGCCGGCGCCCCGAAGGACATCATCGGCTGGATCGACGAGCCGACGGTTGAGCTGTCGAACGCGCTGATGCGTCACCCGGAAATCAACCTGATCCTTGCCACCGGCGGCCCCGGCATGGTCAAGGCAGCCTACTCGTCCGGCAAGCCGGCGATCGGCGTCGGCGCGGGCAACACCCCGGCGGTGATCGACGAAACCGCCGACATCAAGCGCGCCGTCGCGTCGATCCTGATGTCGAAGACCTTCGACAATGGCGTCGTCTGCGCATCCGAGCAGTCCGTGATCGTCGTCGACAAGGTGTACGACGCAGTGCGTGAGCGTTTCGCGCACCACGGCGGCTACATGCTGAGCAAGAAGGAAACCGAGGCTGTCCGCAAGGTCATCCTGGTTGATGGTCACCTGAACGCCGCTATCGTTGGCCAGTCCGCGATCAAGATCGCCGAGATGGCCGGCGTCACCGTGCCGCCCTTCACCAAGGTGCTGATCGGCGAAGTGACCGACATCAACGACGCAGAAGCCTTCGCTCACGAGAAGCTGTCGCCGTGTCTGGGCATGTACCGCGCCAAGGACTTCTACGACGCCTGCGACAAGGCTGTCGCACTGGTCACCATGGGCGGTATCGGCCACACCTCGGCCCTCTACACCGACCAGGATCTGCAGCAGGATCGCATCCGCCACTTCGGCGACAAGATGAAGACCGCTCGTATCCTGATCAACACCCCGTCGTCGCAAGGCGGTATCGGTGACCTCTACAACTTCCGGCTTGCACCCTCGCTGACGCTGGGTTGCGGTTCGTGGGGCGGCAACTCGATCTCCGAGAACGTCGGTCCCCAGCACTTGATCAACAAGAAAACCGTTGCGAAGCGAGCCGAGAACATGTTGTGGCACAAACTTCCGAAGTCGATCTACTTCCGCCGCGGCTGTCTGCCGTTCGCCCTTGACGACCTGCAGGGCAAGAAGCGCTGCCTGATCGTGACCGACCGTTACCTGTTCGAAAACGGTTATGTCGATGAGCCGGTTCGCCTGCTCAAGAGCCTGGGCATGGAAGTCGAAGTGTTCTTCGAAGTGGCTGCCGACCCGACACTGGCCGTCGTGCGCAAGTGCCTGTCGCTGGCCAACGCCTTCCAGCCGGACGTGATCCTGGCGCTGGGCGGCGGTTCGCCGATGGACGCTGCGAAGATCATGTGGGTGATGTACGAGCATCCGGAAGTCGCGTTCGAAGACCTGGCGCTGCGCTTCATGGACATCCGCAAGCGCATCTACAAGTTCCCGAAGCTGGGCGTCAAGGCGATGATGGTTGCCGTGCCGACGACCTCGGGTACCGGCTCGGAAGTCACCCCGTTTGCCGTCGTGACCGACGAAGTGACCGGCGTGAAGTACCCAATCGCCGACTACGAACTGACGCCGAGCATGGCGATCGTCGACGCGAACCTGGTCATGAACATGCCCAAGTCGCTGACCGCCTTCGGTGGTATCGACGCTGTGACCCACGCGCTCGAAGCCTATGTGTCGATCATGGCCAACGAGTACTCGGATGCACAAGCCCTGCAAGCGCTCAAGCTGCTGAAGGACTACCTGCCCTCCGCTTACGAGAATGGCGCCAAGGATCCGAAGGCCCGCGAGCAAGTGCATAACGGCGCGACCATCGCCGGTATCGCGTTTGCCAACGCCTTCCTGGGTGTTTGCCACTCGATGGCGCACAAGCTGGGTGCCGAGTTCCACATCGCTCACGGTCTGGCCAACGCACTGCTGATCTCGAACGTCATCCGCTACAACGCGGTCGACATTCCGACCAAGCAGGCTGCGTTCTCGCAGTACGACCGTCCGAAGAGCGTTGCCCGTTACGCCCAGATCGCCCGTCACCTCGGCATCGAAGCGTCGCGTGACCATGAGCGTGTCGAGAAGCTGGTCGAGTGGGTTGATGGCCTGAAGAAGACCCTCAACATCCCGGCATCGATCCAGGCTGCTGGCGTGTCCGAAGCCGACTTCCTGGCCAAGGTCGACAAGCTGGCCGAAGATGCGTTCGACGATCAATGTACCGGCGCCAACCCGCGCTACCCGCTGATCAGCGAACTCAAGCAGATCCTGCTCGACAGCTACTACGGTCGCGCCTACGTCGAAGCGTACGAACGCGAAGAAGAGACAGAAGCCGCTCCGGTGGCTGCCAAGAAGGGCGGCAAGAAGGTTGCCTGATCGCTTCGGTTGAAGTCGTAAAGAAAAGCCCCGGGTGCGAACCCGGGGCTTTTTGTTTTCAGTGGCTCAAACGCCAGCGCCACCTGCACGGCAGCCAAGCTGCGCGTGATCGAATCAGCGGCTTGGCGTCACATCCGTAGCGGGGTATTCGACGAAACCGTTTTGGCGGCAGAAGCTCAGCAGGCGAATGCCGGCCGCGTGCGCGATCCGAATTGCCAGCGTCGTGGGCGCCGATATGGTTGCCAGCACCGGCACGTTCATGCGCGCACACTTGCGCACCAACTCGTAGCTCGCGCGGCTCGTGAGGAAGACGAGACCGCTCGACGGCGCAACGCCGGATTTCGCCATCCAGCCGAAGAGCTTATCGAGCGCGTTGTGCCGCCCGACGTCTTCGAACACACGCACGATCTCGCCTTGCGCATCGCACCAGGCGGCCGCGTGTGCGCATCCGGTCGCGCGCGTCAGCGCCTGTTGCGCCGGCAAACCTTCAAGGATGCGCTGCAGGCGCGGATGATCGAGCTCGAACGTCGGCGCCGCACTCACCCGCTCCGGTGTCAGATCGAGCAGCCCCAGACTCTCGGTGCCACACACGCCACAGCCGGTGCGCCCGGTGAGGCTGCGTCGATGCGCTTTCAAACAGGCAAATGCGGACTGCGCGATTTGGAGCTGCACCTCGACGCCGTCTGCATGTGGCAGCACCTCGATATCGAAGACCTCGTGCCGGTCCTTGACGATACCCTCCGACAGCGCAAAGCCCAGTGCGAAACAGTCCAGGTCGGCGGGTGTCGCCATCATCACTGCATGCGAGATGCCGTTGAACACCAGCGCGACCGGAACTTCTTCCGCGACCTCGTCGGCGCAGTCCTCCACGCCGCCTGGCGAGTGGCGCAGGATGCGGACCTCCTGCAAGGCGTCCGGAAGGCTCTCTAACACATCGTCGGACATGAACGCCCTTCTGTTGGAGCGAAACGCGGCGACCGGGCGGTTAAGCCCGGCCGCCGCGGCGGTCAGTCGGCCATGGCCGCTTTGCGCATGCCGGCCTTCATCTTGCTGTACTCAGTCTGGACATACTTCTCAGCCCAGGCCTGATCCGCGATCGCTTCGACCTTGACCGCGCTGAACTTGTATTCCGGCGTTTTCGAGATCGGATCGAGATGGTCCACGGTCAGCTCGTTACAGGCGCCAATCCACCACTGGTAGGTCATATACACCGCGCCCTTGTTGACCCGATCGTTATGGTTGGCGCGGGTGATCACCTTGCCGCGGCGCGACGACACCCAGACCAGGGCTTGATCCTTGACGCCGTAGGTCTTCGCATCATCCGGATGGATCTGCACATAGCCCGGCTCGTCGGCCAGGGTCTGCAGCGCGGTGCAGTTGCCGGTCATCGAGCGGCAGGAGTAGTGGCCGACCTCGCGAACGGTACAGAGGCCCAGCGGGTAGTCGGCATCCACCTTCTCCAGCGGCGGGCGCCATTCGGTGCCAAAGAGCAGCGCCTTGCCGCTCGGCGTGTCGAACTTGTTGCCCTTGTAGAGCCAGGGCGTGCCAGGGTGATCCTCGCTCTCGCAGGGCCACTGCACATAGCCGAGGTCGGCCATCTTCTCGTAGGTCGCACCGGTGTACAGGTGGCACAGCCCGCGCAGTTCGTCCCAAATCTCTTGCGCGTTGTTGTACTTCATCGGGTAGCCCATGGCCGTCGCCATCAGGCTGTGGATTTCCCAGTCGTCCTTGACGTCGCCCTTCGCGTCCACCGCCTTGTAGCAACGCTGGAAGCCCCGGTCGGCGCTGGAGAACACGTTCTCGTGCTCGCCCCACGAAGTGGCCGGGAAGATCACGTCGGCCATCATCGCGGTCTTCGTCATGAAGATGTCCTGCACGATGATGAGTTCGAGCTTCGAGAAGGCCTCGCGCAGCATGCCCAGATCCGGGTCGGTCTGCAGCGGGTCTTCGCCGAAGATGTAGTAGGCCTTGAGCTTGCCTTCGTGGATCTTGTGCGGCACTTCGGTGATGCCGAAGCCCTTCTCGGCAGGGATGCTCGGCACGCCCCAGGCCTTGGCGAATTTCTCGCGCGCTGCTGCATCGGTCACCGGGTAGTAGCCCGGCAGCGTGTTGGGCAGTGCGCCCATGTCGCAGGCGCCCTGCACGTTATTCTGGCCGCGCACCGGGCCGACACCGACGTTCGGCCGGCCGAGGTTGCCGGTGATTGTGGCAAGGCTGGAGAGCCCCTTGACCACATCCACCGCCTGCCCCCACTGCGTCACGCCCATGCCCCAGAGGATCGTCGCGCTCGGCGCACCGGCGTACATGCGCATCGCATCGCGCACCAGTTGCGGATCAAGCCCGGTGATCTCGGCGGTGTATTCCGGTGTGTACTTGGCGACCGCCGCCTTGTATTCCTCGAAGCCCTCGGCGTACTGCGCGACGAAATCGGGTTTGTAGAGGTTCTCGTTGATCAAGACGTTGGCGAAGGCGTTCACCAACGCCATGTTGGTACCGTTCTTCAGCGGCAGGTACAGATCGGCGAGGCGCGCGGTTTCTATGTAGCGCGGGTCGCAGACGATGATCTTGGCGCCCTTCTCCTTGGCCTTGATGATGCGGCGCGCGACGATGGGGTGCGAATCCGCCGCGTTGTAGCCGAACACCAGGATGCACTTGGTGTCTTCGATCTCGTTGATCGAATTGCTCATCGCGCCGTTGCCCAGCGTGACCATCAGGCCGGCCACCGAGGGGCCGTGGCAGACGCGGGCACAGCAGTCGATATTGTTGGTACCGATCACCGCACGGGCGAACTTCTGCGCGATGTAGTTCGATTCGTTGCCGGTGCCGCGCGACGAGCCGGTGACCATGATCGAATCCGGCCCGTGCTTGTCCTTGATCGCCTTCAGGCGCGTCGCGGCGAAGTCGATCGCCTCATCCCAGGACACCGCCTCGAAGCCGGCACCGCGCTGGCGGCGGATCATCGGCTTGGTCAGGCGCGGCGTCAGCAGCTTGGTGTCGTTGAGGAAGTCCCAGCCGTAGTAGCCCTTCAGGCACAGCTCGCCCTCGTTCGTAACACCGTTCGCGCCTTCGGCGCCGACGATCTTGTTGCCTTCGACCAGCAGGTTGATCTTGCAGCCCGAACCGCAGTACGGACATACCGTAATGACCTTCTTCATCTCACAAGTCCTTTTCCGGAGGGATTCGAATTCAGTTCAGAACTGCACGCCGGCAGCCAGGTCAAGCGCCGCCTGCGCCTGACGCTTGCGCAGCGTCGCGGCCATGCGGTCCTTGTCGATCAGGTGCAGCGCCTTGGTCGGGCAGGAGGGAATGCACGCCGGGCCTTCGGCACGATCGATGCAGAGGTCGCATTTCTGCGCCTCGGATTTGGTCTTGCGCGACGCCAGCACCGTGTCCGAACCGGCCGCCGCAGGCACCGTCACCACCGTCATCGCGCCGTAGGGGCAGGCCACCACGCAGGTCTTGCAGCCGACACAGCGCTCTTGCAACACCTGGACGCTGTCCTGCTCGTAAACAATTGCGCCGCTCGGGCAGGCGCGCACGCAGGGTGCGTCATCGCATTGGCGACACAGGATCGGCGTCGTGATCGTGCCACTACGCACCACCGTCAGACGTGGCGCGAAGCTCCGTGGCGTCAGCCCGTCGGCTGCATCGCCGGCCGGGTGCGCCATCGCACAGGCAATCTCACAGGTACGACAGCCGATGCACTTGCTCGCCTCGGCGATGACAAACCGGTTCATGCGTAAACTCCTGACAAGGTGAAGGAAGCCGCCAGCTGGGTGAGCGTCGCCTGCGCGCCTCAAACTTTCATCATCAGCGCATTCCGATCGCCACAAATAGACAGGGATCAATGTTTCCGCGCCGACAATTCGCTGATTCGAGGCGAGGGCGAGGGTCGGGGCCGTCAGCCCTCAGGGCACGCCATATAGATATCTGCGCGCACGGACCGGCGCGCGCAAGCACCACTCACCGCTGCTGCCGATACTTGCCCGGGACGCACTTGACCACGGTCAGATCAGCGCCAAGCTGCCGCGGCCGCTGGCAGTGGATGGTGGACAATGCGCCGATGCATGAACTGTCCCTGGCCGAACGCGTGATCGGCATCGTCGAAGGCGCTGCTCGCAAAGCCGGCGCGCGGCGCGTGACCCGCATCGCGCTGGCGATCGGCGCGCTCGCGCATGTCGAGGCCGAGACCCTGCAATATTGTTGTGAGGTCGTCAGCCGTGGCACGCTGGCCGAGGGCGCCAGGATCGAGGTCGAGCGCACGCCGGGCCGGGCGTGGTGCGAAACCTGCCAGGCGGAAGTCGAACTGGAACAGGTCGGCATGCCTTGCACGACATGCGGCGGCTTCCGACTGAAGGTGACGGACGGCGATCAGATGCGCGTGGTCGATGTGGTGATCGAGCCGGGCGCTCCGGCCTGACAAGGTAGTACCGCTGCGGAACGCGGCCCGCGTGGCCCGTGTCGCAGCCTGGAAGATTTGGAGAACTGTGCGATGTGTGTGACCTGCGGATGCGGGGGCGGCGACGCCCACATTGACGGACACGGGATGCGTTACGCTCGCCCGCGGCGCGGTGCCGCCACGCCCCCAGCGGCCACATCGTTCAGACCCGCCCACGGTACGCTCGACGCGCGCCACGCGCCGGGCACCAGCGAGGCGCAGATCCTGCGCATCGAGCAGGACATCCTCTCCGACAACGACACGCAGGCCAACGCCAACCGCAGCCGCTTTCTTGCGCGCGGGCTGTTCGTGCTGAACTTCGTATCCAGCCCGGGCTCCGGCAAGACCACGCTGCTGGTCGATACGATCCGGCGTTGGGGCACGCGCTCACCGGTGGCTGTGGTCGAAGGTGATCAGCAGACCGCCTTCGATGCCGAGCGCATCCGCGCGACCGGCGCGGCGGCGGTACAGATCAACACCGGCAAGGGCTGCCATCTCGACGCCCACATGGTCGCGCAAGCGGCTGATCAGCTCGCCGAGCAGGCGCAGCTGCCCTCGGACGGGCTATTGCTGATCGAGAACGTCGGCAATCTGGTGTGCCCGGCAGCGTTCGATCTCGGCGAAGCGCACAAGGTCGTGATCCTCTCGGTCACCGAGGGTGAGGACAAACCGCTGAAGTACCCGGACATGTTCCGCGCCGCCGACCTGCTGCTGATCAGCAAGATCGACCTGCTGCCGCATCTGGACTTCGATGTCGATCTCGCCGTGCGCTACGCGCGGCAGGTACGGCCGGATCTACCTGTGATCCAGCTCTCGACACGCAGCGGTGAGGGCTGCGAGGCCTGGCTGGACTGGCTCGCGGCCGGCGTGGCCGCCGTTACGAAGGCCCCGGCCGCTTGATGATCCGCCGGCGGCTGCGCGTCACCGGCATTGTTCAGGGCGTCGGCTTCCGGCCCTTCACTCATCGCCTCGCGCACGCGCTGCAGCTCAGCGGCTGGGTCCGCAACGACGCAAGCGGCGTCACGATCGAAGTACAGGGCGATGCGCCCGCGCTGGACGCCTTCGCAGCGCGCCTGCGTACCGATGCGCCGTCTTCCGCACAGATCGACACGCTGGAGGTCGAACCCTGCGAACGCCTTGGCGACGGGGCGGGCTTCCAGATTCTCGCCAGCGAAGCCGGCGGCACGCAGCGCGCGACAATCGGGCCGGACCTCTGCATCTGCCCCGCCTGCCTCGCCGAGCTCTTCGACCCAGCCAACCGCCGCTACCGCTACGCCTTCATCAATTGCACCGACTGCGGTCCGCGCTACACCATCGCCGCGCGCCTGCCCTACGACCGCGCCAACACCAGCATGGCGCGCTTCGCGCAATGCCCGGCGTGCCTGGCTGAGTACCGCGCGCCGGGTGACCGGCGCTTCCATGCCGAGCCGAACGCCTGCCCCAGCTGCGGCCCGCAACTGAGCTTCTTCCGCGCAGCGGACGACGGCAAGGCGCTGCCCGTGAGCCGGGCCGTCGATCCAGTGGCGGAAGCGCTCGCGCACCTGCGCCGCGGTGACGTGGTGGCAATCAAGGGTCTGGGCGGCTTCCACCTTGCCTGCGATGCGCGCAACGTGAGCGCGGTGGAGAAGCTTCGCACGCGCAAGAACCGCGAAGAAAAGCCGCTCGCCGTGATGGTCGCCAACCTCGCCTCGCTCTCCGAGTTCGCGGCGTTCGGCGCCACGGAAGCTGCCGCGCTGAATGATGTCGCCCGCCCGATCGTGCTTCTGCCTAAGCGCGGGGACACCGATGCACGCCTGCCCGGCGTCGCGCCCGGCCTCGGCTGGCTGGGCGCGATGCTGCCCTACACACCGCTGCAGTACCTGCTGTTCCACGAAGCCGCGGGTCGGCCTGCCGGCACCGACTGGCTCGCGGAACCGCAGCCGCTGACGCTGGTGATGACGAGCGCCAACCCGCACGGCGAGCCGTTGATCACCGACGACGACGAAGCGCTGGAACGCCTGCGCGGCATTGCCGACGCCTGGCTGCTGCACGACCGGGAGATCCTGATCCGCTGCGACGACAGCGTAGTGCGGCCGTTTCCGGCTCAGGCAACGCCACAGTTCCTCCGCCGCGCCCGCGGCTACACGCCTCGCGCGATCCCGCTCGCCGCAGCGGCCTCACGCCACGACGTGCTCGCACTGGGCGGATTCTTCAAGAACACGTTGTGCCTCACCCGCGGCGATCAGGCCTTCCTATCCCAGCACATCGGTGACCTCGACCGCGTCGCAAACTGCCGCGCGCTGGAGGCGGCGGTCGATCACCTCACCGGGCTGCTGCAGGTGAAGCCCGAGGGGCTCGCGCACGATCTGCATCCGGACTTCTTCAGCACCCGGCTCGCGCTGCAACTGGCCGAGCGCTGGCAGGTGCCGGCGCTCGGCGTGCAGCACCACCATGCCCATATCGCCGCGGTGCTGGCGGAACACCGGCTCGACGCGCCGGTGCTCGGCCTGGCGCTGGACGGCGTCGGCCTTGGTACCGACGGCCAGCCCTGGGGCGGCGAACTGCTGCGGGTCGACGGCACGCAGTTCGAACGGCTCGGCCACCTGCGTCCGCTGCCCATGCCGGGCGGCGACCGCGCCGCACGCGAACCCTGGCGCATGGGGGCCGCTGCGCTGGCGCTACTTGGCCGCCAAGACGAGATCACAACCCGCTTCGCCAAGGAACCCGGCGCCGCAGCGGTCGCACAGATGCTGCGCGGCCACGCACCGGCAACGACCAGCATGGGGCGTTGGTTCGATGCCGCCGCTGGCCTGCTGGGCATCCAGCCCCGCATGAGCTTCGAGGGGCAGGCTGCCATGCGACTGGAAGGCTTGGCTCAGGCCGTCGGCCCGCTGCGCCTCGCGGCGCCGCTACATCGGATCGACACCGTCGCGGGCCGCATGCAGCTGGATCTTTCCCCCGCGCTGGCCGAACTCAGCGAGATGACAGACGTCAAGCAGGCCGCCGCGCTATTCCACGCGGCCTTGATCTATGCCCTGGCGGACTGGGTCGGCGCTGCGGCAGAGTCGCAGGGAATCCGCACCGTGGTGTGTGCCGGCGGTTGCTTCCTCAACGCGATCCTCGCGCCGGGGCTGCGCAGCGCGCTGCAACACCGCGGGCTGACGATGCTTGAAGCACAGGCCGCACCGCCCGGCGATGGCGGCCTCGCGCTGGGTCAGGCCTGGGTTGCCCGACGCATGATTGAACAACCGGGCGCCTGGAAAAACGCTGGTTTCTAAGCGAGACAAGGCGCGAACGGAAAATTGCGACGCCGCATATGGCTGATATGCAAGACGGAATATTTCGTGAGCTACGCAGTATCGCGACGAAAGCAGGTGTTTTTCGAGGTACCCAACACGACCGGCCCGAGGCCGGCGCCCCAAGAGGACTGACCATGTGTCTTGCGATACCTGCCCGCGTCGTCGAACTGCTCGCTGACGACCGCGCGCGCATTGAACTCTCCGGCGTCCAGAAAGAGGTGTCGCTGGCGTTGGTGGAAGACGTGGCGGTCGGCGACTATGTGATCGTGCACGTCGGCTTTGCAATCGGGCGGCTCGACCCGGAGGAAGCCGCGCTGACGCTGGCTACCTTCGCCGAACTGGATGCCGCCATGGCGGGCGAACGCCTGCTGACGCCGCCGCTGGCCTGAGCATGAAGTACATCGACGAATTCCGCGACGGCGACATCGCCCGCAAGCTCGCCGCGACGCTCGCAACCGAAGTGCAGCCCGGTCGCAGCTACCGGCTGATGGAGTTCTGCGGCGGCCACACCCATGCGATCTCACGCTACGGCCTGCTCGATCTGCTGCCGCCCGGCGTGCAGATGATCCACGGCCCCGGCTGCCCGGTCTGCGTGCTGCCGATCGGGCGCATCGACAGCGCCATCGAGTTGGCGCGCGACAAGGGCGTGATCCTCTGCACCTATGCCGACACGCTGCGCGTGCCGGCGTCCGGCGGCCTCTCGCTGATGCGGGCGAAGGCGCAGGGGGCGGACGTGCGCATGGTGTATTCCTGCGACGACGCGCTGCGCATCGCGCGCGAACACCCGGATCGCGAGGTGGTGTTCTTCGGCATCGGTTTCGAGACGACCACGCCGATGACGGCGGTGGTGATCCAGCAGGCGGCCGCGCTCGGCCTCACCAATTTCAGCGTGTTCTGCAACCATGTGCTGACGCCGGCCGCGATGGTGCACATCATGGAATCGGAAGGCGATCCGTCGCGCGTCGCGCTCGACGGCTTCGTCGGCCCGGCCCATGTCAGCACCGTGATCGGCTACGGCCCCTACGAGGGCTTCGCGCAGCACTACCGCAAGCCGGTCGTGATCGCGGGCTTCGAGCCGCTCGATGTGCTGCAGTCGATCCTGATGCTGGTGCGCCAGATCAACGAAGGGCGCGCCATCGTGGAAAACGAGTTCACCCGCGCCGTGACGCGTGAAGGCAACCGCAAAGCGCAGGCGCGCGTCGCGGAAGTCTTCGAGCTGCGCGAGTGCTTCGACTGGCGAGGCCTGGGCGAAGTGCCGGACAGCGCGCTGCGCATCCGCGCCGAGTACGCCGCGTACGATGCCGAGCGCCGCTACGGCATGGCCTACCGCCAGGTGCCGGACCCGAAGGCCTGCGAGTGCGCGGCAATCCTGCGCGGGCACAAGCATCCGCGCGACTGCAAGGTGTTCGGCACAGTGTGCACGCCGGACCACCCGATCGGGGCCTGCATGGTCTCGTCCGAGGGCGCCTGTGCGGCGCATTACACCTATGGCCGCTTCAAGGAAATCCCGTTGCGCGCGGAGGTGAGCGCATGAGCTACACCCGCCCGCTGGACCTCAAACACGGCCGTGTCGACCTCAGCCACGGCAGCGGCGGACGCGCGATGGCGCAGCTGATTCACGACCTGTTCCTACGCCACTTCGACAACGACTACCTGCGCGCGCAGAACGACGGCGCCTGCTTTCCGCTGCCAGCCGGCACCGGCCGCATGGTGATGGCGACCGACAGCCACGTGGTCTCGCCGCTGTTCTTCCCCGGCGGCGATATCGGCTGCCTGTCGGTGCACGGCACGATCAACGACGTCGCGATGGCCGGTGGCAAGCCGCTCTATCTCGCGGCCGGCTTCATCCTCGAAGAGGGCTTCCCGCTCGCCGACCTGCAGCGCATCGTCGTGTCGATGGCCGAAGCGGCGCGTGAAGCCGGCGTGCCTATCGTCACCGGCGACACCAAGGTGGTCGAGCAAGGCAAGGGTGACGG
This sequence comes from Niveibacterium sp. COAC-50, assembly GCF_013184235.1. Classification (NCBI taxonomy): domain Bacteria; kingdom Pseudomonadati; phylum Pseudomonadota; class Betaproteobacteria; order Rhodocyclales; family Rhodocyclaceae; genus Niveibacterium; species Niveibacterium sp. COAC-50. The sequence goes on along the minus strand of NZ_JABCJM010000005.1, from coordinate 120,290 downwards.
CGTGTTCATCACCACCACCGGCATCGGCGTGGTGCCGGACGGCATCCTGCTCGACCCGCGCCGCATCCAGCCCGGCGATCGCATTCTGGTGTCCGGCTATCTTGGCGACCATGGCGTGGCGATCATGTCGCTGCGCGAGAACCTGTCGTTCGACACCGCGATCCAGTCCGACACTGCTGCGATCCACGGCCTTGCTGCCGACATGCTGGCCGCTGTGCCGGGGCTGCGCGCACTGCGCGACCCGACGCGCGGCGGGCTCGCCGCCGTGCTCAACGAATTTGCCAGCGCCGCCGGCTGCGGCATCGTGATCCGCGAAAAGGCGGTGCCGGTGCGCGACGAAGTCGCTGCGGCCTGCGAGTTGCTCGGGCTCGACCCGCTCTACGTCGCCAACGAAGGCAAGCTCGTCGCGGTCTGCCCGGCCGAGGATGCCGAGCATCTGCTCGATGTCATGCGTAGCCACCCCCAGGGCCGCGATGCCGCCATCATCGGCGAGGCCATCGTGGACCCGAACGGCTTCGTACAGATGGAAACCACCTTTGGCGGACGCCGCATGGTGGATTGGCTCACCGGAGAACAACTACCCCGCATCTGCTGAAGCCGACGGCGACGCCCCCCGAACTACGTCGCCCGCCCCCTCCTGCCTACCGCTGCTCGCGCAAGTCACCACCGCCCAATCATGCCGGTGACATGCGCGTGAGAGCCTCCTTTTCGCCGGCCTCTCGGCGCCCGTAACGATCTCGTCCCCCAACCGCATCGAAACACGATCAAGTCAACCAAGACTGTCGTCCAAGTTTGATGCGCCCCAAATGTTCGCCCTCGAAGGCACGTTGTAATGGGCGGCGTTTTTTGTGTCGTGCCACGCAGATGCTGATGGCCGCAGTGAGCCAACCGTGGATCCGACACCGGTGATGCCTTACACCCCGAGGAGGAAGGCTGGATGAACCGTTTCGTGATCGCGGAACCTGCACGATGCATCGGCTGCAATACCTGCATGGCCGCATGCTCGATGGTGCATAGGGCCGCGGGTCTGCAGAGCCAGCCACGGCTGACCGTGACGCTGCATGGCGGCAAGACAGCACCCGTGCTGTGCCGCCAATGTGAGGATGCGCCGTGTGCGCGGGTGTGTCCGGTCAACGCCATCACGCACGCCGACGATGCGATCGTGCTGAACGAGACGCTGTGCATCGGCTGCAAGCTCTGCGCCATCGCCTGCCCCTTCGGCGCCATCACCCCGTCCGGCACGCCGGCCTCCGGTGTCGTGCCCTGCGGCCGCGACTATGTGTCGCCGGACATGCTGACCGCCACCGAACCCGCACTTGAAGGCTCGGACAGCGCAGCGACACTGCATCCGATCCTGGTGTCCGTCACCGGTGTGCGCAGCATCGCAGTCAAATGCGACCTTTGCGACTTCCGCGCTGAAGGCCCCGAGTGCGTGCGGGTCTGCCCGACGCGCGCGATGCATGTGGTGGACAACCGCGCGCTGGACAACGCCGGCGACCTGCGTCGCAAGCAGGCAGCCACCGCGCTGGCCGCACACACCCCGTTCGGCGGGGAGCAGGAGCAATGATGAACACGCCTCTCGGTCTCCTGCTGCTGTCTGTCCTGCTCTATCTTGCTGGCGCGCTCGGTTCGCTTTTACTGGCACGACGCGAATCGCTCGCAATCCTCTGCTCGGGCATCACAGGCCTGCTTGGCGGCCTGGTCGGCGTCGCCGCCAGCCTGCCCGTGCTGCTGAGTGGTACGACCCATCGTTACCTTGCTGACGGCCCCTTCGCCTTCGCGCACTTTGCGATTCGCCTCGATCCGCTTGCCGCGTTGATGGTGTTCGTAATCTCGGCGCTGGTTGCGGTGTGCTCGCTGTATGCCACCGCCTATGTGCGCGAGTACGCCGGGCGCGGCGCCTGGGCGATGGGCTTCTTCATGAACCTGTTCGTCGCGTCGATGGTCGCGCTGGTGGTCAGCGACAACGCGTTCTACTTCCTCATCTTCTTCGAGATGATGTCGCTCGCCTCCTACTTCCTGGTCATCTTCGACCAGCATGAAGAGGCAGTCAGTGCGGGCTTCCTGTATTTCCTGATCGCGCACGCCGGGTCGGTGCTGATCATGGCGGCCTTCTTCATTCTCTACAGCTACAGCGGCAATCTGGACTTCGACAGCTTCCGCACGCTGCACCTGACCGGGCCGATGGCCTCGCTGGTGTTCCTGCTGGCCTTCGTCGGCTTCGGCGCCAAGGCCGGCATGGTGCCGCTGCACAGCTGGCTGCCACGCGCCCACCCGGCGGCGCCGTCGCACGCGTCCGCACTGATGTCCGGCGTGATGGTGAAGATCGGCGTATTCGGCATCATCAAGGTCGGCATCGATCTGCTCGGCGCCACCGCAAGCTGGTGGGGCCTGCTGGTGCTGGCCGTGGGCGCGATCTCGGCAGTCCTCGGCGTGCTCTACGCGCTGGCCGAGAAAGACCTCAAGCGCCTGCTCGCGTACTCCACGGTCGAGAACGTCGGCATCATCCTGATGGGTGTCGGCGCCGGCATGGTTGGTATCGCAAACCACCTGCCCCTGCTCGCCGCGATCGGCCTGCTCGCTGCGTTCTACCACTTGCTCAACCACGCGGCCTTCAAGGGCCTGCTGTTCCTCGGTGCCGGGGCCATCCTTTACCGCACACATACCAAGGACATGGACCAGCTCGGTGGGCTCGCGCCCCGCATGCCCTGGACGGCCGGCGCCTTCCTGATCGGCGCGATGGCGATCTGCGCGCTGCCGCCGCTCAACGGTTTCGTCAGCGAGTGGTTCACCTATCAAGCGCTGTTCTCGATGGGCAGCTCCAGCGACATCTTCGCCCGCCTCGCCGGACCGGTCGGCATGGTCATGCTGGCGCTGACCGGCGCGCTTGCCGCGGCCTGCTTCGTCAAAGCCTACGGTCTGAGCTTCTCCGGCCTGCCGCGCAGCGCCCATGCGGAGCATGCGCAGGAAGCGCCCCTGCCGATGGTGATCGCGATGCTCTTGCTGGCAGGGCTCATCGTACTCTGCGGCATCGGCGCCGCCTGGGTAAGCCCGGTGATGGCCACGGTTGCCGCCTCGCTGACCCACTCCGCCGCCGCGCCGGTAGCGATCGGCCAGACCTTGTTCCCGGGTGACCCGGGGCAGGCGCATCTGTCGATCCCGCTGGTCACCGTGTTGCTCCTCGCGCTGCCGATGCTGCCGATGCTGCTGGTTGCCGGCCTGCGCGGCGCACGCCTCGGCCGCCGCCACGGTGGCGACGCCTGGGCCTGCGGCTATGCGCAGGAACAGGTGATGGTGCCCTCCGCAGCCGGCTTCGCCGCTCAACCGCTGGGCCACATGTTCGCGCCGCTGTACCGGGTGCGCGACACGCTGGACCCTGGTGCCGCATCGCGGCGCGCAGTGCAGTGGTGCATCGACGCGACGACGCGGATCGAACCGCTGTGGGACGCCAAGGTCGTGCAGCGGGTGGTCGATGGCGTGCAGTGGTCGGGCCGCAAGATCCAGCATCTGCAGCATGGCGACTTCCGGGTGTACTGCCTCTATGTGGTCGTCACGCTGGTCGTCCTTCTTCTGGTTGCGGTCTAGGAGCCCGCCATGCCCAGTTTCGAGTTGCTCTGCCTCGCCGTCCTGCAAGCGCTGGTGCTGCTGGCCATCGCACCGCTGATGACCGGCATTTCGCGGATGATCCGCGCCCGCATGCATTCCCGGCGCGGCCCCGGCGTGCTGCAGGACTATCGTGACATCGTGAAGCTGCTCAAGCGCCAGGATGTCGCCCCAGCCTCCGCCGGTTTCGTATTCCAGGCGACGCCGTACGTGATCCTCGGCGCGATGCTGTTGCTGGCGATGGCACTGCCGGTGTTCACCCGCCACTCGCCAGTCGGCGCCGCGGCAGACCTGATCACCTTCGCCTACGTCTTCGCGCTCGCCCGCTTCTTCTTCGCACTCTCCGGCCTCGACTCCGGCAGCTCGTTTGCCGGCATCGGTGCGAGCCGTGAGGTGACGATGGGCGTGCTGGTCGAGCCGACCATGATCCTCTCGCTGGTCGTCGTCGCACTGGTCGAAGGCAGCACCAACCTCGGCAGCATGAGCGCGGCCATCTCGGGCGGCTACCTGCAAGCGCCAATGGCGATCCTGCTGGCGATGGTCGCTTTCGCCTTCACCGTGTTCATCGAGATGGGCAAGCTGCCCTTCGACATGGCCGAGGCGGAACAGGAGTTGCAGGAAGGCCCGCTGACCGAATATTCCGGCGCCTCGCTCGCAGTGCTGAAGCTGGGCCTGGGTCTGAAGAAGATCGTGCTCGCGCAGTTCCTGCTCGGCGTGTTCCTGCCCTTCGGCAACCTGGACAGCTTCACCGCCGGCGACATCGCGCTCGCCGTCGTCGCACTGCCGCTGAAGCTGCTGACGATCTTCGTGCTCGCCGGCCTGATCGAGAACAGCATGGCGCGCGGCCGCTTCCTGATGACCTCGCGCGTGACCTGGATCGGCTTCGGGTGCGCGGTGCTGGCCTTTGTCTTCTACCTCACTGGGCTCTGAAACGGATCATGGAGAACCTTGCGCTCACGATCATTCTGTTGCCCTTCCTCGGCGCGATCATCACCGCGCTGAGTCCGCAGCGTGTCGCCAAATGGGTGGCTACTGCTTTCTCGGCACTCGCTGCTACGGCGGTTGTCGCACTCGCGATCGGCTTCGACCAGGCAGGCAAGCTCGCACGCGAAGTCGATCTACTGTCCTTCGGCCAGACATCCCTGATGGGCCTGACGATCGACCGCCTCAGCGTGTTGGTCTGCGTTGCGGTCGTCGTGCTGGGCTTCCTGGTGGTCGCCTACTCCACCGCCTACCTCACCGACGGCAATCGCGAGCATCCGCATGACGGTCGCCCGCGCTACTACGCCTTCCTGCTGCTGTTCATCGGCGCGATGGCGGGCCTGGTGCTCTCCTCCACGCTGGTCGGCCAGCTGGTGTTCTTCGAAATCACCGGCGCCTGCTCCTGGGGGCTGATCGGCTACTACGAGAAGCCGAAGGCACTGAAGTCGGCAATCAAGGCGCTGATCATCACGCACATCGCGGCAATCGGCCTCTACTTCGCGGCTGCATGGCTGTTCGTCGACACTGGCTCCTTCGCGCTCATCGGCCTCGCGCAGCTGAACGACGGCGCCAAGATCGCGGTGTTCCTCGGCATCCTCGTCGCGGCCTGGGGCAAGTCGGCACAACTGCCGCTGCACGCCTGGCTGCCGGATGCGATGGAGGCGCCGACACCGGTGTCGGCCTACCTGCACGCCGCGTCGATGGTGAAGGTGGGCGTCTATCTGTTCGCTCGTGCGCTGTACTCGGCTGGCGCGGTGCCGGAAGTGATCGGCTGGGTTGGCGTAACGATGGCGGTCGTGACCATGGTCTACGGCTTCGCGATGTACCTGCCGCAGCGCGACATGAAACGCCTGCTCGCGTACTCGACGATCTCGCAGCTGTCGCTGATCTTCATGGCGCTGTCGCTGTCGGTGTTCGGCTCCGAACTCGCCTTCAAGGGCGCGGTGGCGCACATTTTCAACCACGCCTTCGCGAAGAGCCTGTTCTTCCTCGTTGCCGGTGCGCTGAGCTACAGCTGCGGCACCCGCATGCTGCCGTCGCTGCGCGGTCTGCTCAAGCACATGCCACTGCTGGGCATCAGCTTCTGCGTCGCCGCGCTATCGATCACCGGCGTGCCGCCCTTCAACGGCTTCTTCAGCAAGTTCCCGATCTTCACTGCGGGCTTCCAGCTCTCCGCCGCCCACCTGCTGCTGTTGCCGCTGGTGGTGATCGCGCTGATCGAATCGGTCGCGAGCTTCGCCTGGTTCCTGCGCTGGTTCGGCGACACGACGCCGGGCGAGGCGTCCGAAGCGGTGGCCACGGCGCAGCCGGTACCGCTGGCGATCCGCTTCGTGCTGGTGACGCTGATCGTGATGTGCGTGGCGTCGAGCTTCATCGCCGCGAGCTGGCTTGGTTAAGGAGTTCCCATGAACGGACCATTGATCGTCAACGCGCTGGCCGGGCTGCTGATCGTCACTTCACTGCTGGTGACGATGGCCGGCAACGCGACCCGCGCAGCCCGCCTCTATGCCGCGCAATCGCTCGTGCTGGTGCTGATCTTCCTGACCCTGGCCTACACCCACGGCGCACACGAGCTGTACTGGTGGGGCCTCTCCGCCTTCGTGACCAAGGTGGTGCTGGTGCCGTGGATCATGCTGCGCACGCTCGCCACGCTGCCGGAGAAGGAAGACCTGCCCGGCGTGCTGAGCCCGGCCGTGCTGATCGTCGTGGCGGCCCTGATCGTCGGGCTGTCGTGCTACGCGGTCTCATCGGTACATCTCGCGGTGGTGGACCCGCTCAAGCCCGCGCTGGGCGTGTCGCTCGGCCACTTCCTGCTCGGCCTGGTGTGCATCGTCAGCCAGCGCAATCTCCTCAAGCAGGTGTTCGGCTTCTGCCTGATGGAAAACGGCTCGCACCTGACGCTTGCGCTGCTGGCCTGGCGGGCGCCCGAACTGGTCGAGATCGGCATTGCGACCGACGCGGTTTTCGCGGTGCTGATCATGGTGGTGCTGGTGCGCCGCATCCAGCGCTCGATGAACACGCTCGACGTGCGACAACTCACGGCCTTGAAGGGCTGACGACATGACTTCGATGGAACTGCTCCCCGCCCTGCTGCTGGTCCCGCTGGTCGCCTCGGCCCTCGCGTTCGCATCGCGCTGGGCCGGCGCCGCCGCGAAGCCGCTGGTGACGCTGATCCACGCTGCGAGCATGACGGTGCTGCTGCTCGGCACGCTCAGGCTCGCCGGCGAGTTGCTGCAGGTCGACCAGATCACCGCGCTGCACGGCTGGATGCAGGTGGATAGCCTCGGCGCTATCTTCCTCGGCCTGATCGGCGTCGTGGGGTTCCTGATCGGCCTCTACGCGATCGGTTACATGAACTACGAGCTGGCGCATGGCGCCATCGACGTCGGGCGCCTGTGCAACTTCTACGGCATCTTCAACCTGTTCGTGTTCACGATGCTGCTGGCGGTGACCGCCAACAACGTGATCATGATGTGGGTGGCGGTCGAGGCGACGACGCTGGGTTCGGCCTTCCTGGTCGGCTTCTACGGCAAACGCTCCTCGCTTGAGGCGGCCTGGAAGTACGTGATCATCTGCACCGTCGGCGTAGCCTTCGGCCTGTACGGCGTAGTGCTGGTGTACTCCAACGGCGTCGCGGTGCTGCCGGTCGTGGGCGATACCTCCAGCTGGACGGCGCTGCTCGCGCAAGCGCAGCTGCTGGACCCGACGCTGGTGAAGCTGGCCTTCGTGTTCGTGCTGATCGGCTTCGGCACCAAGGCCGGCCTGTTCCCGATGCACGCTTGGCTGCCCGATGCGCACTCCGAAGCGCCCAGCCCGATCAGCGCCCTGCTCTCCGCCGTGCTGCTCAACTGCGCAATGCTGATCGTGCTGCGCTTCGGCATGGTCGCCGCAAAAGCCGTCGGCCCCGCATTCCCGCAGACGCTGCTGCTGATCTTCGGCCTGCTGTCGGTGGGCGTCGCCGCGTTCTTCATTGTCGTGCAGCGCGACATCAAGCGTCTGCTGGCCTACTCCAGCGTCGAGAACATGGGCCTGATCGCCTTCGCGTTCGGCCTCGGCGGCCCGCTGGGCATCCTCGCCGGGCTGCTGCACACGATCAACCACAGCCTCGTGAAGGCGCTGATGTTCTGCGGCTCCGGCAACATCCTGATCAAGTACGGCACGCCGTCGATGGATTCGGTGAAGGGTGTGCTGAAGGTGGCGCCGGTCACCGGCGCGCTGTTCATCGCTGGCGCGCTTGCGCTGGGCGGCGTGCCGCCCTTCAACATCTTCATCAGCGAGTTCATGGTCGTGACCGCCGGCCTCGCAGCCGGCCACCCGTGGCTGATCGGCTTGTGCCTGCTGCTGCTGACCATCGTGCTGGCGGGCCTGGTGCGCATGCTCGCCGCCACCGTATTCGGCGCCGCGCCTGACAACGTGCCGCGCGGCGACACCGGCGCGCTGACGCTGCTGCCGATGGGCGTGCTGCTGGTCGCGATGCTGGTAATGGGTATTCGTGCTCCGGCGCCGGTCAGCCAGTTGCTGGCCCGTGCCGCCGCACAGGTTCAGACAGGCAGCCAGCCGCAGATTGCACAGGCGCCGGCACCCGACGCGGCGGCCACGCCGTCGCCCGACGCTGCGCCAGCGGCCCAATAAGAAGCGCCCCGGGAAAGGAGACCCAGAGCATGTCCGTAGCAGAAGAATCCCGCGTGGGCCGCAACTACATCGCCGGGCTGGCGGAGAAGTTCCCCGCCGCGATGCTAGAGGTTGAATGGCAGACCGCCGACCAGGTCACCGTCACGGTGAAGCCTGACGCCCTGCCGGACGTCGTCGCCTGGCTGTACTACGACCAGGGCGGTTGGCTGTCGGTGCTGTTCGGCAACGACGAGCGCACGCTGAACGGCAACTTTGCGGTCTATTACGTGCTGTCGATGGAACAGGGCGTGAAGTGCTGGGTGGTGGTGCGTGTGCTGGTGGACCCGGTGGAGCAGGAGTTCCCCTCGGTGACGCCCAAAGTGCCGGCCGCCGTGTGGGGCGAACGCGAAGTGCGCGACATGTACGGCCTGCGCCCGGTCGGCCTGCCCGACCAGCGCCGCCTGGTGCTGCCGGACGACTGGCCCGAAGACCTGCACCCGCTGCGCAAGGACACGATGGGCTACAACCAGCGTCCGGCGCCGACCTCCGACACCGAGACCTACGAGTTCGTCAATGAGGGTGGCGAGAGCCGCGTGGTACCGCTGGGCCCGCTGCACATCACCTCGGACGAGCCGGGCCACTTCCGCCTCTTCGTCGACGGTGAGGACATCGTCGACGCCGACTACCGCATGTTCTACGTGCATCGCGGCATGGAGAAGGTCGCCGAAACCCGCATGGGCTACGACGAGGTGACCTTCCTCGCCGATCGCGTCTGCGGCATCTGCGGTTTCACGCACAGCGTGGCCTACGCCAGCTCGGTGGAGAACGCGCTGGGCATCGAGGTGCCGGCCCGCGCCAAGGCGATCCGCAGCATCTTCCTCGAAGTCGAACGCCTGCACAGCCACCTGCTGAACGTTGGTCTCGCGAGCCACTTCGTCGGCTTCGACACCGGCTTCATGCAGTTCTTCCGTGTACGCGAGAAGGCCATGACGATGGCCGAGTTGCTCACCGGTGCGCGCAAGACCTACGGCATGAACCTGATCGGCGGCGTGCGGCGCGACATCCACAAGGACGAGCGCAACAAGACGCTGAAGCTGATCGCCGAGCTGCGCAGCGAGATCACGCCGCTGGTCGACATGCTGATGGCCACGCCCAACCTGACCCAGCGTACCCAGGGCGTCGGCCGGCTGGATCCAAAGGTGGCGCGCGACTTCAGCCCGGTCGGCCCGGTGGTGCGCGCCAGCGGCTACGCGCGCGATATCCGCATCGATCACCCCTACGCCGCTTACCCCGACCTGCCCTTCGGCCTGCATGTGCTCGACGGCTGCGACGTGCTCTCGCGCGTGCTGATCCGCGTGAAGGAGTTCTACGACTCACTGGCAATCATCGAACACGCGCTGGCCAACATGCCGGAAGGGCCGATCCTCAACGAAGGGTTCAGCTACCAGCCGCACCGCTTCGCGCTCGGCTACGCCGAGGCGCCGCGCGGCGAGGATATCCACTGGAGCATGATCGGCGACAACCAGAAACTGTTCCGCTGGCGCTGCCGCGCGCCGACCTACGCGAACTGGCCGCCGCTGCGCTACATGCTGCGCGGGAACACCGTGTCCGACGCGCCGCTGATCGTCGCCAGCATCGACCCCTGTTACTCCTGCACCGACCGCGTCACGCTGGTCGATGTGAACAAGGGCAAATCCACGACCGTGCCGTACAAGGAAATCGAGCGCTACGGTCGCGAACGCAAGAACTCGCCGCTCAAGTAAGGGGCTGATGGATGTTCAAGCTGCTCAAAATCATCCGCAAGGCGGGCGAGGCGACTGAAAAGTACCCGTTCGCACCGATGCCGGTCAGTCCGGGCTTTCGCGGAAAGCCCGAGTTCACCGCCGAGCAGTGCATCGCCTGCGCGGCCTGCGTGGTGGCCTGCCCGCCCAATGCGCTGACGATGCACACCAACACCGAGCGCGGCGAGCGCACCTGGCAGCTCAACCTGGGGCGCTGCATCTTCTGCGGCCGCTGCGAGGAAGTCTGCCCGACCCGCGCGATCGCGCTGTCGCCCGACTTCGAGCTGGCGGTGGGCCGCAAGGAAGACCTGATGCAACGGGCAACGTTTTCGCTGACCCGCTGCGTCGCCTGCGACACGCCCTTCGCGCCGAGCAAGGAGATCGAGTTCACGATGGCGCTGATGGTGCACAGCGGGCTCTCCGAGGCCGAAGCCGAAGCGATGCGCCCGCAGTTCGAGACCTGCCCCGACTGCAAGCGCAAACAGGCGCTGTGCAGCGTCGAGCCGGAAACCTTCGTGAAGCGAGGCTGAGATGAACAAGCCCATCGAATTCGCGCCCCGCAACGCCCAGGGCATGCCGACTCCGATCAGCGAGAGCGAGCACATCGCGCAGTTGAAGCAGACGCTGCTCGGCGACATCAAGCGTTCCGCCTACGTCTATCGCGTCGACTGCGGCGGTTGCAACGGCTGCGAGATCGAGATCTTCTCGGCGATCACGCCGGTCTTCGATGCCGAGCGCTTCGGCATCAAGGTCGTCGCCTCGCCGCGCCATGCCGACATCCTGCTGTTCACCGGCGCCGTGACACGCTCAATGCGGATGCCGGCGATCCGCGCCTACCGGGCCGCGCCAGATCCCAAGATCGTCGTCTCCTACGGCGCCTGCGGCTGCAGCGGCGGCATCTTCCACGACCTGTACTGCGTCTGGGGCGGCACTGACCAGATCGTGCCGGTCGACGTCTTCATCCCTGGCTGCCCGCCGACCCCGGCTGCGACGATCTACGGCTTCGCGGTCGCGCTCGGGCTGCTCAACCAGAAGCTCAAGGGCAGCCACCATCAGGAAGCCGAGGGCGAAGTCGCGCAGGTGCGGCACCCGGACGTACCGCTGGATCTGCGGGTGCTGATCGAACGCGAGGCGCGCCGCATGGCGGGCTACCTGCACGGCGGACGCATCGCGGATGACTTCATGGGCCTGATGGTCGCCGCGCCGACGCCGGAAGGTTTCGTCGCCCGTGCGCGTGAACACCTCGCTGCGAAAGACGACCCGCGTCTGTCGGAAATCTTTGCCCACCTGCAAAGCACCTGCCTCGGAATCGGCGGAGCAACCGCGTGAGCGGCAAGGTCATCTTCTACCAGCTCGGCCAGAAGTTCCTCGACCGCAAGGAGGACATGCCGGCCGAGGCGAAGCAGGTGGTCTACTACTCGCTCGCGATCGGCCACCATATCGGCGTGATCGACTGCCTCAAGCCGATCCTCGAATGCCCGGCCGACGACTACGCCGCCTGGCTCGAGAAGCTGCCGGAGGGCGCCGCCCGCAGCAAGCTCGAAGGCTTGCTCAAATGGGGCGAGATCAACATCGACAGCACGGCGACGCACTTGCTCGCTAGGGCGCTGGACGGCGCCCGCCCGGGCTACAGCGAAACCGAGAACCAGTGGGCGACGCGGCTGATCCAGTCGCTTGCCGATATCGAAGCCGAACCTGCGATCTACCTGATCGCCAAGCACCGCGATGCCTGACCTGATCCTCACCGTCGGCAACAGCATGATGGGCGACGACGGCGCCGGCCCACTGCTGGCCGAACTGCTGACGAACGCACCCGCCAGCGGCTGGGCGGTGATCGACGGCGGCTCCGCGCCGGAGAACGTCGCACATCAGGTGCAGGCGCTCGCGCCGCAGACCGTGGTGATCGTGGACGCGGCGGACATGGCGCTCGCCCCCGGCGAAGCGCGCCTGGTCGACGATGCGAACATCGCCGACATGTTCATCATGACCACGCACAACCTGCCGCTCAGCTTCCTGATCGAGCGGCTGCGCGAAACGGTGCCGCAGGTGCTCTTCGTTGGCATCCAGCCCGACATCGTCGCCTTCGGCTTCCCGATGACCGACCCGGTGCGCAACGCCGTCACCACGCTGCACGCGCAGCTTGTCGCCGGCGCAGACCTCACCGCCCTGCCCTGGCTCTGAGCCTCCTCCGGCCCGTCGACTGACCGCCCGCGCGCGCGCCACGCGGCGCGCCAGCGGCCACCTGCCCTCGCGCTTACCGCCAAGCACAGTGGCGGATTGCAGATTTGCGCGCTAAACCTCAACGTGGGCCCAAGCGGAACACAGCGCCGCTTATCGACCCATAGAGCGATTTTTAGATCCGCGCCCTACGCCTGATGGATGTCAAAAACGCTGAACTCAGCGCAAACGCGAGCAAGTCGGACACATAAAGTGCAAGGAAACTGCTTGCGATGACAACGCACGCGGTGTCATTCCCCTGACGACAAAACCAAGGAATCAAGCGAAATGGAACGTCCGATCGTCGAGAAGTCCGCAGCCAGCGGATTGCGCAAGTTCTCGCTGCTGAAGGAAGACCCGGGCCGCTACCTGATGCGCGCGGTGCTGGCAGGCATGTACCTGTCCATCGTCGTACTGGTGTATTGGTCGCTGCTCAACAACCTGCACGACACGCCGTTCGGCAAGGTGCTGGCGAGCCTCTTCTTCGGCGTCGGCCTGTCGGTGATCGTGTTCACCAACTCCGAGCTGTTCACCAGCAACAACATGTACCTCGCGGTGTCGTCAGCCGAAGGGAAGACGAGCTGGCCGCAGACGGTCGCCCTGTGGGTGGTCTGCTACCTGGGCAACCTGATCGGGGCCGTGGTGCTCACGGCGCTGCTCTATTTCGCAGGCGTGCTCGACTCGCTGCCACCGGAACATGCGCTGAACCAGGGCGCGGTGCACAAGGCCGAGCAGGCTGCGCAAGTGATCTTCTTCAAGGGCATCCTCGCGAACTGGGTGGTCTGCCTCGCGGTGTGGGTCGCACTGCAGTTGAAGGAAGACCTCGCGAAGATCGTGGCGATGATCCTCGTCGTGTTCATCTTCCTCTACCTCGGCTTCGAGCACTCGATCGCCAACATGGGCACTTTCTCGATGGCGCTGCTGAGCCACGGCGGGCTGACCTTCGGGCAAGCGGTGTACAACCTGATCTTCAGCACACTCGGCAACGTGGTGGGTGGCGCGGTGTTCGTCGGCCTGGCCTACCGCTACCTCAGCCCTGAAGCGATGGATCAGGCGGAAGCCGCCGAAGCCGCACGCGAACTGCCCCCGCCGCGCAAGGCCCCGAAGGCCGCCGCACACTGAGGCATCAGGCCTGTGGCGTCGCCAGCCGGCGCCGCAGGAGACGCATCAAAGCGCCCAGCACCGGCAGCTGGGCGTACAACTCCTCAGCCGCATCCCAGTAGTCGCGGTGCATCGTGACCAGCCCCTGCGCATCGAAGCACAGGTGGCTCGCACCGCGAATCACGCGTTCCGCGGACTCGCCGCGGAAGCGCAGGCGGAACTCCCAAGTCAGCATCGCCGCGCCCTCCGCCGCGAATCTTCCCGTCACGATGAACCGCGGCACATCCACCTGCTCGAACATGTGCCGGAACACGCGGGCAATTGCCGCGCGTCCGACCACCTCGTTGAACGGATCCTTGAAGCTCGCATCCGTGGCATAGCGCGCGGCGAGCGCGTCCACGCTATCCAGCGTCAGCCGCTCGTAGGCGTCAACCAGCGCGTCGAGCGCTGACTGGGTGCTCATGCGCCAGTTGCGCGCCGCACCGCACGCAGGTAGAGCCATTCAGGAAGCAAGCGCAGGAACTTGAGCAGCAGGGTGAACCTGCGCGGGAAGTGAATCTCGAAGCGGCCGCGGGCGATGCCGCGAAGGATCGCATCGGCCGCCTCGGCCGCGGTGATCAGTGCCGGCATGCGGAACTTATTCTGCGCGGTGAGCGGTGTTTCGACGAATCCCGGGTTCACCAGAAAGACGCTCACGCCGCGCGGCGCGAGGTCCATGTACAGCGACTCGGCGAAGTTGATCACGCCGGCCTTCGATGCCCCGTAGGCCAGCGCCTTGGGCAAGCCGCGGTAGCCGGCGACACTGCCAACAATGACGATGGCGCCTTCGCCCTGTTGCAGCAGTTGCGGCGCGATGGCCGCAACGCCGTTGATGACGCCCATCAGGTTGATCTCGATCGTCGTGCGTGCGCCTTCGACGGTGAGATCCCACGCATGCATCGGCGTGTAGGTGCCGGCATTGAAGACGACCACGTCGATGCCACCCCACAGGTCGAGCAGTTGCAGCACCGCAGGCAGCAAGGTGGCATGTTCGGCCACATCGAGTGGTATCGCGATGCTGCCAGGAAAGCGTGCGGCGAAGACGCGCAAGCGCTCCGCGCGCCGGGCCGACAGCGCAAGATGAGCGCCCTGCTCCGCAAGCGATTCCGCAAGGGCTGCGCCGATTCCCGTCGAAGCACCGACGATCCACACACGCTTGCCGCGCCAGTCACGAATCGGCTGATTCATCGCCATGGGTACCTGCTAACGCTTGCGAAAGCTCAGCGTCACCTGCCCGAGCTCGACACCGAACTTGGTCATGAAGGACCGGTTCAGCATCGTCTTGTCATCCATCAGGAACATCCAGTCGTCGAAGGCGACGTGATAGACGCTGCCATCCACCGGCAAGGCCATCGTATAGCGCCAGCGAAGGGCGTTGCCCTGCGCCTCACCGATCGCCTCACCCACCACATCGTCAGCACGGCCAGTGTATCGGCCGTCCGCCAGCTTTGTCACGGTCCACACGCGGCGTTGCGTGCTGCCATCCGAGTATTCGAAGTGCTCGTCGAGCGTACCGACGTCGCCGCGCCACTGCGCGGCTATCGTCACCTTAAAGCGCTTCACCACCTTGCCGGAGCGGTCCTGGAACACACCCCACGCGTCGACGGTACCGTCGAAGTAGTGCGCCAGATCGAGCTGCGGTTTCTCGTTGCGGTAGTCCGCGATATCGACGCTGGAACAGCCGCCAAGCACCAGCGCCGTCATGGCCGCGATCAGCCAAGTCTTCATCAGGAAACTCCTTCAGGTTCCACATGCTTTCGAAGCCGCCACAACAGCGCAGCGGCAGCGCATTTCAGCGCGATCGGCAACACGGCATACACCGCGGCCAGCGCGAGCAAGGCACCCGCGTCGCGTGCGCCCGGGCGGTAGCCAAGCCAATCGAGCAAGGGCAGCGCGACGCCCGCGGCGAGCGCGAGATTGAGCTTGGTGACGAGGTTCCACCAGCCGAAGTAGATGCCACCTGCGGCGGCGCGCGCCGGGCGTGCCAGCAGATCAGCCAGCAGCGCGGGCGGAAACGTGATGTCCGCACCCAGCGCGATGCCGGACATCACGCAGATCACGAGGAAGGCGATCACATCGCCCTCACCCAGCGTCACCGCCCAGCCGAACGCCAGTACCGCGAGCAACATTGACGCAAACCAGGCTGGCACCTTGCCGATGCGCGCAGCGAGGCGGACCCAGAACGGCAGGATCAGCGCGCCGCTGACAAAGTAGGTGGCGAGGAACAGCCCCGACAAGCGCTCGCGCGCCAGCACATCCGCCACAAAGAACAGGAACAGCGTTGCCGGAATCGCCGCCGCGATACCGTTGAGGGCGAAGATCGCCATCAGAGCGCGCACCGGTCGGTCCCGCAACGGCGCAATCGCCTGCTCAAAGCGGCCGACCGTGCTGGGCGCATGCAGTTGCGCGCGCGGCAAGGGGGCGAAGCGTGCGCTGAGCAACGCGGCCAGGCCAAGCAGCGGAATGAACACCCACAGCAGCCGCACGAGCCCCTGCGCCTGATCTGGCGCAAGCAGTTCGGGCAGCGCCGACGCGAGCACCACGCCCAGCAGCGCACAGCCTTCGCGCGCAGCAGTCAAGCGCGTGCGCTCGCCGGCATCGCCGCCAGCCTCTGCCCCCCAGGCCGCGTAATTCACGCTGGCCAGTGAGTAGCCGGCATACGCCACCACGAGCATCGCGGCGAGCCAGGTCAGCCCTGCCCCTGAAGGCGGTCGCAGCAAGCCGACCATGCCCAGCGCCAGCACCGGCAGCGCCAGCAAGGTGAGCCTGCGCCGCGCCTGCAGGCGATCACTCCAAAGGCCCAGCAGCGGATCTGCCACCGCATCGCCCAGCCGCGCCGCCAGCAGCACCGCCCCGACCGCACCGAGCGACAGGCCAAGCGTGTCCGCGTAGAGCTTCGGCACATGCACATACATCGGCAATGCCGCGAAGGCGAGTGGCACCGCCAGTGCGCCGTACGCCAACAGACGTGCGAGCGACGCCGGCGCGCCTGCCGCAACGCGCGCGATGCCAAGCGTCATGACGCGCTGCCAAGCAAGCGGGCGCGCAACTCCGGCGCGCGGGTGCGCGGGTCAAGCCAGATGCCGAAGAACGCCCGCGCAAAGGCCGGATCGCGCACCTCGCCGGTGAGCTGGCCGCGGTGGTAGAAGGCCGCGCCGCGATCGGGCCAGTGCACGCCCACGATCACATCGCCCTTGCGCACATCGGGAAACACGCGCGCCAGTTCGGCACGCCAGCGCTCCAACGTCGCTTCGTCACGCATGCCCAGTCGGCGCATTTCTTCCACGCTGGTATCAACCAGGCGTTCGGCCGAGAAGTCGCGCGCGTAGGTCAGCGCCAGCGCGTAAGGCGAGGCGCCTCGGAAGCTGGGCCCCGCAGCCCATAGCTGCGCGTCGTACAGGTGCAGGCCGAACCAGGTCATCTCTCCAGCGCCAAGCGGCCGCCACTCGCTCGTCTGGCTGCGCAGCGCGTCAGGCAAGGCGCGCGCGCCTTCGTTGGCCGCGAGCGGCAAGCACACGGTGACAGCCAGCAGGATCAGGAAGCAGCGGATGGCGCGCATGATCCGCTCAGGCCGGTGCGGCGGCGAAGGTGTAGTGGTGCACATCGGTGGAGCCCGCGCGGAAGCCCGCCTCGCAGTAGGCGAGGTAGAACTGCCACAGGCGCATGAAGCGCTCGTCGAAGCCCTGCGCCGCAACCTGTTCGCGCACCGCGTTGAAACGCTCATGCCAGATTGCCAGCGTGCGCGCGTAGTCAAGCCCGAACGCGAAGTCGTCCACCACCTCGAGCCCCGCCTTGGCCGCCTGCTTGCGGATGCGCTCCGGCGACGCGAGCATTCCGCCCGGGAAGATGTAGCGCTGAATGAAGTCCGGGTTCTTGCGGTAGAAGCCGAACAACGAATCCTCGATCGTGATCGCCTGGATCACGACCCGCCCGCCGGGCGCAACCCGGTCGCGCAGTTGCTGGAAGTAAGACGGCCAGAAGCGCTCACCGACCGCCTCATACATCTCGATCGATACGATATGGTCGTAGTGGCCGCGCACGTCGCGGTAGTCGCACAACTCAAACGCAGCGAGTTCGCCAAAGCCGCCGCGTTCGGCCCGTTCGCGCGCGAACTTGAGCTGGGCCGGTGACAGCGTGAGTCCCAATACCTCGCAGCCATATTCGAGCGTCGCGATCTCGGCAAAGCCACCCCAGCCACAGCCCACTTCGAGGATGCGCTGGCCGGGCTTGGCGCCGAGCTGTTCGAGAATCCGGCGGTACTTGGCGCGCTGAGCTTCGGCCAACGGCTGGTGCGGCTCGGCGAATAGCGCGCTGGAGTAGGTCATCGTTTCGTCCAGCCAGAGCTGGTAGAAATCGTTACCCAGATCGTAGTGCGCCTCGATGTTGCGGCGCGCGCCCTTGCGGGTGTTTGCGCGCAGCGAATGCCAGATCTTGTAGCCGAGCAAACGCAGCGCGTTGCCGTGAATCGCACGGCTCATCGCATCGCGGTTCTGCGCCGAGAGCGTGAGCAGCGCGGCGAGGTTGTCGGTGCGCCAGAGGCCGTTGACGAAGTCTTCCGCAAAGCCGATCGAGCCCTTGCTGATCAGCGTCTCGAACACGCCCCAATCACGAATCTCGAGGCTCGCAACGCGGTGGCCTTCGCCCACGTTCACCCGCTCGGAGTTCGGCAGGGTGATGTCCAGGCTGCCGCCACGCATCGCACCGAGCATCTTCAGCACCGCGTTCGCGGCGCCCGGCAACAGGTCGATGCGGGAAGCGAGCGTATTTTCGATCGCGCTCATGATGTCGTCTCCTTGAGAGGCGGAACGGGTTTGCGGTGAAAGGGCACGCGCTTGAGGAACAGCTTCAGCGCCTGCCAATGGATACGGGCGACCACGCCCAGCGTCATGAACGGAAAACGCAGGGCCACGCGCATCAGCCCCGGCGCCGACAACGCCTCGGCGCGGCCTGACATGCGGGTCGTCAGCTGGTGGCGGCCAGCGTCGAAAAGATCGATCGCCACACTCGCGACGCTACCGCGCTCGGCGAAGCGGAATCGATACTCCCCACGCACCGGGAAGAACGGCGACACATGAAAGACCTTGCTCGAGCGGAAGCTGTCGCCACTCACGATCGGGCGCGCGTCCGGATGCGCGACCAGGTAGTTGTGACGCTCGCCGAAGGTGTTGTTCACCTCG
The DNA here is from genome assembly GCF_013184235.1 of Niveibacterium sp. COAC-50. Taxonomy (NCBI): domain Bacteria; kingdom Pseudomonadati; phylum Pseudomonadota; class Betaproteobacteria; order Rhodocyclales; family Rhodocyclaceae; genus Niveibacterium; species Niveibacterium sp. COAC-50. Next base: position 101,779 of record NZ_JABCJM010000005.1, on the reverse strand, counting down.
CACAGCACCGCGCGCAACACCCCCGCCCGGTCATGGCAGAACCAGAAGCTGACCGGGTTGAAGACAAAGCCCATCAGGCGCGGAAAGGTCTGCAGCACGACTTCGCCGTTACAGGCCTCGGCCAACCCATGCTGAGCCAGCAGCGCGCGAATCCAGGGCAGCAGCGGGCTGCCGTCGCGCGCACCATGATCACGATTACGGAACGAGAACAGGCGAGCACGCTCGACGCCAAATAGCACATTGCCCGCCTCGTGCAGACGCGAAAGCGGCAGGCGCACCCAGGCCAGCGGATAGGCAAAGCGGTGCATGACCGGCCAATGGCGAGCGTGCATCACGCCCCCCAGGCACAGCCGCGGAGCGATGTCCGCTCTCATGCACGCGCCTCGACGCGCACTGGCTCGGCCTTCCACGGCGCGACCGCACCCAGCACGCTGCACACGTCCACCGCCGACTTCAGGCCGTCCTCATGGAAGCCATAACCGGTCCAGGCACCGCAGAACCACGTGTGATTGCGCCCCTGCAGCATCGGCAGATGCGCTTGCGCAGCAACGGCGGCCGCATCGAACACCGGATGCGCATAGTCGATTTCTGCAATCAGATGCGACGGCGACGGCTCGCGGAAGGGGTTCAGCGACACCACCACCGGCGTCTTCCATGGCAAGGGCTGGAGCTGGTTGATCAGGTAGGACACCGCGACCGAACGGTCGGCGGACGCGCCCGCGCTGGCGGCGTAGTTCCACGCGCTCCAGGTTGAACGCCGGCGCGGCAGCAGCGCCGGGTCGGTGTGCAGCAGGGCGCGATTGGGCTGGTAACGCACCGCCCCGAGCACCGCGCGCTCCAGCGGCGTGGCCGCACTGCCAAGGATGGCCAGGGTCTGATCGGAATGACAGGCAAAGATCACCTGATCGAAGACTTCCGCGCCGCCCGCGGTGAGCAGCTCCACCTTGCCGGCCTCGCGCCGCACACCGCCCACCGGGCAGCCCAGGCGGATCTCCGGCAACTGCGCGGCGATGCGGCGTACGTACTCGCGTGCGCCGCCCTTCACCGTCATCCATTGCGGCCGATCGCTCACCTGCAGCAGCCCGTGGTTGTGGCAGAACTGCAGGAAGGTTGCGACCGGGTATTCAAGCATCGTACGCGGCGGGCAGGACCAGATAGCCGCCGCCATCGGCACCAGATACCAGTCGCGAAACTCGACGCCATAGCCGTTGCGATCGAGGTAGTCGCCCAGCGATATCGGCGGCAGTGCGTGCTCGCGCGCCTCGCGGGTCGTTTCGCGATTGAAGCGCACGATGTCCTGCAACATGCGCCAGAAGGCCGGCCGGGCGAGGTTGCGCTTCTGCGCGAAAACCGTGGCGAGGCTGCTGCCCGCCCACTCGATATCGGGCTCGGCAACGCTCACGGCGAAGCTCATGTCGCTGTTGACCACCGGTACATCAAGCGCCGCGAACAGCGCGCAGAGGTTCGGGTAGGTGCGGCGGTTGAATACCAGGAAGCCGGTATCCACCCCATGCGTAACACCCTCCAGCGTGACATCCACCGTGTTGGTGTGCCCGCCCAGCCGCTGGGCCGCCTCAAACACCACCACATCGTGCTGCTCGCGCAGCAGCCACGCCGCACCCAAGCCAGCGATCCCCGAGCCGACAACGGCAATGCGCTGCCGCGGCCCTTGCGCCAATGAGCGCGCGTTGAATTCATGCATGTGCATCGCGAGTCCCTCTCGTCTCAAATGTCGCGCCCACTCAGGGCGCAGCGAGCAGCGATTCGATCTTCGCCACGATCGCCGGGCTTTCCGGCTGCATGCCGCTGTCAAAACTCACAACGCGATTGCCGCTGCGATCAATCAGGTACTTGTGAAAGTTCCAAGAGGGCGCTGCGCCCGTCGACTTGGCGAGCTGGCGGTAAAACGGATGCGCCGCGGCACCGACCACTGAGGTCTTCGCCGCCATCGGGAACTTCACACCGTAGGTCATCTTGCAAAACTCGGCGATCTCCTTCTCGCTGCCCGGCTCCTGCTGGCCGAAGTCGTTCGACGGGAAGCCGACTACGACCAACCCGCGGCCGGAGTACTTCTGGTAGAGCCGCTCGAGGCCTTCGTACTGCGGCGTGTTGCCGCAGAAGCTGGCGGTGTTCACCACCAACACCACTTTGCCAGCGTAGTCGCACATCGAAAACGTCTCGCTACCGGACAAGCGCTTGAAGCGGTGATCGAGCAGCGCGGAACACGTCGCTGCCGCACTCGCGATGCCCGGCAACATCAACAGCAGCGCAAGCACTTGGAAGCGAAAGCGATTCATCAGCAGCCCCATCGCTCAGCGCGCCCCGTCAATCGCCGGCAGACGCGGAACCGCCAGCTCAGCACCATTGTTGTGTAGGACAATAAGCAAGCGGTCATGCTCAATCTCGGCCGCAACCGGACATGCCTCGTCGGCGGCGTGGGCCATTGTCCACCCCAAAGCGCCGAGCAACACCAAGGCCGATGCCATGAACAGCAAGACTTTGCGGTTTGTTGAAGCAATCGCTGCGGGTTTCATGGTGAGCTCCTTTTGTCCTGGACAAATCAGGTTTGTGTTCGTACGATAGACACATGCATTCTCGCAGTCAAGCTTTTGTCCAGGACAAAACACCAATGTCGAAGGACCCAACCAAACTTGCGATCGCCGCCGTCGAGCGCGAAACCGGGCTACCGAAAGACACGCTCCGCATGTGGGAGCGGCGTTACGGCTTTCCGCAGCCCGAGCGCGACGAGCACGACGAGCGTCTGTACCCGGCCGAGCAGGTAGAGAAACTCCGGCTGCTCAAACGTCTGGTGGACCAAGGCATGCGGCCGGGCAAACTGATCGAGGCTTCGATCGAAACCCTCGGCGAGATGCTGCAAGCCAGGCAAGCGCAGACGATTGACTGCCCCAATGCAGCGAGCCGCTGCAACAGCATCGTCGAGTTGCTGCGCCTGCATCGCAGTGAGGAGCTGCGGCGCACCCTGCAGCAGACCCTGCTCAAGCAGGGCTTGCAGGCCTTTGTGGTGGAAACCGTCGCACCGCTCAACACGCTGATCGGCAATGCCTGGCTACGCGGCGAGATCCAGGTGCCGGAGGAGCACCTGTACACCGAGCAGGTGCAGAACCTGCTACGCAGCGCAATCAATGCTCAAGGCGGCGGCCAGCGCCCACGTGTGTTGCTGACCACCTTCCCGGACGAACTCCATGTGCTGGGCCTGCTGATGGCCGAGGCCCTGCTCGTCAGCGAAGGCGCGAGTTGCGTATCGCTCGGGACACAGATGCCGATCGCGAACATCGACAGCGCCGCCCGCGCCGGCGACTTCGACATTGTGGCCTTGTCGTTCTCCGCAGCCTTTCCGGGACGTCAGGCGGTGGAGGGATTGACGCAGCTGCGCGCGGCGCTGCCCGACGGCGTCGCGCTATGGGCCGGCGGCAGGGCGATCGCCGGACGCCGCGACGCAATTCCCGGCGTCAGCATCATCACGGACATTCGCGAAACCCTCAGCGCGCTCGAAGCGTGGCGTACCGCCAACGCTGCGTAGGCACCCGAAACCGGCAAGTCACGAACACGATCTAGAATGAAACCCGCAGATTGACGTTGCGGGAGGTATCCGATGCTCTACCCCGACCTCTACCAGTCGCTTGAAGCGGCCCGCTGGAACATGGCGAAAGACGTGCCGTGGGAGCGCTTCGACAGCAGCCTACTCTCGGACGAACAAGCGCTCACGGTGAAGATGAATGCGATCACCGAATGGTCCGCGCTGCCCGCCACCGAAATGTTCCTGCGTGACAACCGCGACGATTCCGACTTCTCGGCCTTCATGTCGATCTGGTTCTACGAGGAACAGAAGCACGCGCTGGTCTTGATGGAATACCTGCGACGCTTTCGCCCTGAGCTTGCCCCCAGCGAGCCGGAACTGCACGCGGTGCGCTTCGAGTTCGACCCCGCTCCGCCGCTGGAGACGCTGATGCTGCATTTCTGCGGTGAGCTGCGCCTGACGCAGTGGTATCGCCGCGCATCGGAATGGCACACCGAGCCGGTGATCAAGAAGATCTACGACCTGCTCTCGCGCGATGAGGCGCGGCACGGTGGCGCCTACCTGAAGTACATGAAGCAGGCGATCGATCGCGTTGGCGACAGCGCTCGCGCCGCCTTTGCGAAGATCGGCGTGCTGATGGCCAGTTCTGCGCGCAGCGGCAAACCGCTGCATCCGACCAATCTGCATGTGAACGAAGCGCTCTTCCCGCGCGACACGATCCAGTCCCGACTACCGGATCCGGACTGGCTCGAACACTGGCTGTCCGAACAGATCCGCTTCGATAAGGACTGCGAGCAACGCGTCATCGGCGGCATCCTGCGCAACCTCTCGAGCCTGTTTGGCCAGGCCTTCGAGACCGCGCAGGACCTCAACCGCTTCCGCAAGTCACTCAGCCCGGCGCCAGGCTGAGCCAAGGGCGCGATATGCCTTCAGAATCCCGCGGCCGCATCCGATAAAGCAGGATGAAGGGCGCTTTCGGGCGCCTGCGGGAGGGTCTCAATGCGGCGCGCCCTGCTTCGCATCGGATTACTGCTCTGCTGCCTGCAACTGCTCGCGCCCGGGCCATGTCTGGCGGCGCAGGACCTCCACGGGCGCCGGGTTCTGCTGCTCTACTCGTATCACCCAGGCTTCCCCACCACCAGCAAGATCCACGACGGCGTGTTCGCGGTGCTGGCGCCGCAAGGCATCCAGATCGACGAAGAGTTCATGGATGCGCGCCACCTCACCGACGCCGAAAGCGCCGTGCGCTATCGCGAGTGGCTCGCCTACCGCCTTGCCCGCAAACCGCGCTACGACCTGGTCATCGCCGCGGACGACGCCGCCTTCAACCTCGCAACGGATTACGGCGCCGGCCTGTTCGGCAATGCTCCGGTGGTCTTTCTCGGCGTTAACAATGTCGAACGCGCCATCGCGCAGCGTGGTTCGCCGCGGGAAACGGGTGTTGTGGAGCATGTCTCGATCCCGGAGACGTTCGCGCTCGCCCGCCGACTGATGCCCGGATTGCAGCGGGTTGTCGTGATTGCAGACGACAGCCCAGGCGGCCGCGCCGACCTGCAAACCCTGCGCGCCAAACAGAAGTTCGGCTTCCCGGACATCGCGATCGAGGTCGCAGATCTCACGCAGATCAGCTGGGATCAGCTCGCCAGCCGCCTCGAGCGCCTCAACCCGGACGAGGCCGCCCTGCTTCTGGCGGCCTATCACGACGCCAGCGGCCAACCGCGCAGCTTTGAAGACGGGGTCGATTGGATCGTCAAGCATGCGAGCGGGCCAGTGCTCCACCTCTGGGAGCACGGCGTCGGTCGTGGCCTGCTTGGCGGCTACGTCATGAGCCACCGCGAGCATGGCCTGGTGGCGGCTGACATGGCCTTGCGCATCCTGCGCGGCGCTGCACCGAACACCATCCCGATCCGCGAGACCAGCCCGAACCGCCCGATCTTCGACCACCGCGCACTCGTCCGCTGGCGGCTCCCGGAAGACCAGTTGCCGCCTGACACGCTGATCCTCAACCAGCCAGTGCCGGTCTGGCGCGCGCACCCCGCGGCCAGCGCCGCCGCCGCCACGCTGGTGGCTGGCCTCACCCTGCTCGCGGCAGCCCTCGCGCTACGTACTGCGCAGCGCCGCCGCGTGCTCGACCGGACGCTGCGCGAACGGGCACTGCTGCGCACCCTGCTCGACTCGATCGCCGACCCGGTTTTCGCGAAGGACCAGGACGGCCGCTTCATCGCCTGCAACCCCGCCTTCGAGCGGCTTAGCGGCAACGCCGAGGCGCAACTGATCGGCCGCTGCGATCACGACTTCTGGGAGCGCGGCCTGGCAGACTTCTACCGCGCCCACGACCGCGCCGTCATGGCAACCGGCGAGGCCCGACGCAACGAGGAATGGGTCGTTTACCCGGACGGCCACCGTGTCAGGGTCGATACCTTGAAGAGCCCGATCATTGGCAGCGACGGGCAAGCGATCGGAATCGTCGGCATCTGCCACGACATCTCGGCGGCATACGAGGCAGCGCTACGCCTCAGGCAAGCCGACGCGGTATTCCGCAACACGGCCGAGGGGATTCTCGTCACCGACGCCAACCATAAGATCCGTGCGGTGAACCCGGCACTGAGCGAGATCAGCGGCTATCCAGAAGACGAGTTGCTCGGCCAGCACCCGCGCATTCTCGACGCCGAACGTCCCGCAAGTGAAGCACGTCAGGCGATGAGCGAAGTCTTGCAGCGCGATCACCGCTGGATCGGGGAGTTGTGGCTGCGCCGCAAGAGCGGCGAGCCGATTCCGGTCTGGGCGACCGTCATTGCAGTGCAAACCGAGGATAACCAGATCGCTGAATACATCGCCGTGCTGGCGGACATCACGCCCTTGAAGAACCGCCAGCAACAACTGGAACTACTGGCCCACCACGATCCGCTGACGGGCCTGCCGAACCGGGTACTGCTGCAAGACCGCCTTCAGGGCGCGCTGAACCGCGCACGGCGCGACCGGCGGGAATTCGCGCTGCTCTTCATTGACCTCGACCGGTTCAAGGAAATCAACGACCAGTTCGGCCACGCCACGGGGGATGACGTGCTGTGCGAGGCGGCGCGTCGGATCGCCGGCAGCCTGCGCCTCGGCGACACGGTTGCACGGCTCGGCGGCGATGAATTCGTCGTGATCCTCGACGGGCTTGAGCACGAGAACACCATTGAACAGGCAATCGACCGGATCCAGACCGCGCTTCGCGAGCCCCTTCCGGCCATGGGGCGCAGGAGCTTCAACCTGCGCGCCAGCATCGGCGTCGCGCGCTATCCCGACGATGGCGAAGACGCCGACGCCCTGCTCAGCCACGCCGACGCCGCGATGTATCAGATCAAGAGCGCCCACCGCCGCTGAGCAGCGCGCGTGAGCGGCTGCGCCCAGCTAGGCTAGACTCTCGGCTTGTCATCAAATCCGACCACCATGAGCAATCGCTATCCCCGCCCGCGCTTCGAACAGCGCATCTGCCCGCCAGAGCAACTGGCCGCCCGCATCGCGACGCTGCCGCGGCCACTGGTGTTCACGAACGGCTGCTTCGACATCCTGCACCGCGGACACGTTACCTACCTGGCCCAAGCCCGCGAGCTCGGCGCGGCGATGGTGGTCGCGCTGAATACCGATGCGTCGGTCAAGCGCCAAGGCAAAGGCGACGACCGACCGATCAACTGCCTTGAAGACCGGCTCGCCGTGATGGCCGCGCTGGACAGCGTCGACCTGGTGACCTGGTTCGACGAAGACACCCCGATTGCCCGAATTCTGGATTGCCGCCCCGGCATCCTGGTCAAGGGAGGCGACTGGGCGCCGGACCGCATCGTTGGCGCGCCCGAAGTGATCGGCTGGGGCGGCACGGTGCACTCGATCCCGTTTGAGCACGAACGCTCGACCACAGCCCTGCTCGGGCGGATTCGCGGCGCGAGCTGACATGAAAAAGGCCCGCGACAGCGGGCCTTTCTTTCAAACGGCGCCGGCTCAGCTGGCCGCGCGCCCACGCCGCTGGAACTGAGCCAGCCGCGCCTGGATGTAACCCTTGAGCTCTTTGAACGGCACCGGCTTGCCATAGATCGTCACGTCGTCCGGCAATCCGCCACGCTCGGCGATATCCTCCTGCGACAGGCCGGTCACTACGATGATGTCCATGTCTTCAAGCTTGGGGTCCGAGCGCAGCTTGGAAATCATCGCGAACCCGTCGAGGCCAGGCATCACAAGGTCGGAAATCAGCAAGTCGGGCTGCTGACGACCGATTTCCAAGAGACCATCGAAGCCAGACTCGACGAGGCGTACCTCGATCGGCAGGTTCCTGGTCTCAAAGGTGTGGGCATACAAGCGCTGGAGGATACGATCATCCTCCGCCACGAGAATGCGCAACACGCCCACCGGATGGGGTGCCGCGACGCCTGAAGATCGACGCCGCAGATAGTCTTCAACCGAACCGATGCGGATGCGACGGTGACCGCCCGCCGTCTTCCATGCCTCCAGCAGGCCGTTTTCGACCATTTGCTGAACGGTACCCAAGGAGACGCCGAGCATCTGTGCAGCTTCGCTTGTGCTGCAATACTCGCGCTCCGGCTTCGAAGGAAGTGCGTGAAGGTCGCTCATGACCACGGGATGATACCGAAATCATCCCGGCGGCGCAGCGTCGAGCCGCACTGGGCGTGACCGGTGTCGCGTTTCAGAGACTGTTGCGCCCCGAAGCCTGTTGCGTCCAGACCAGTCCGCCCAGAATCGCCGCCAGCCCGACGTAGTGGTAGAGCGCCAGCGCTTCACCAAGAAATGCCGCCGCCATCAAGGTGCCGAACGCGGGAATCAAGTGAAGGAAAGCCGCCGCACGCGAAGCGCCAATCTCGGCCACTGCGCGCATGTACGCAAACAGCGCAAGGACCGACGGGAACACCCCCAGGTAGAGAATGCCGGCAAAGGCCCGCCCGCTCGGGTGCGGCAAGCCCTGCAACCAGAGCTCTCCGGCCCAGGCCGGCAGGAGCATCAGTAGTCCGAGCACCACAGACACCCAGAGCAGGACCAGTTTGTCGATCTGCGGCGCCACGTTACGCAACAGCAGCGTGTAGCCGGCCCAGCAGGCCATCCCCGCGACCACCCACAGATCGCCGGCGCCGGAATCCATCGAGAACACCTGAGTCGGCTGGCCTCGCGTGACAATGAACAACACACCGATCACCGACACGCCCATGCCGAGCCAGGCGCCGGGCTGCAAAGGCTTGCGCCAAACGGCTGCCGCGAGCAGAGCCACCATGATCGGCATCAGCGCGTTGAGCAACACGCCATGTGTTGCCGGTGTAGTTTGTAGCCCAACATAGACGAGCGTGTTCGAACAGGCGATGCCGAGAAAGGCCAAACCGAGCAGGCGCCCACGCATCCTCAACAAAGGCGCGAGTCCGGCTTGCAAGCGAGGCAGGGCCAAAGGTGCGAGCAAGACGGCGGCAACGAACCAGCGGCCCATCGCGAGTGAGATCGGCGGCACTTGTGCGCTGACACCGCGGGCAAGCACGAAGTTACCGGCCCAGCAAAGCGCGGCAAAGATCAGCAAAAGCTGGGGGCGAAGTGGCGCGAGAACACGCGCCGACGCAGCAACAGGGGTGGCGAACATCCGTAAAACCTCGGGTAGAGGTGACCAAACGCCTGGCAGGGGTGGCGCCAGACAACTCGATCGAACGGATTGATTGCCCGCCGACCGCAACTAAGGCTGAAATTCTAGTTGCGATCGAAATTGCAGCAGGAGATTGTTGCCGTACCAGCCAAAAATTCGCAACAAACCAAAAACCGATCCTAATTAAGAAACTGTGTATTGCCGAAAAAACCTGGCCCACACACCAATCATTGCTGCACCACAGCAATGCATTGCTGTCCAAGCAGGTGCATGACGCTATGCCGACTCTGCATGCCGCGTCAGATCCAGCAGAGAAACAACACGAAGCACGGATTCGTGGGTTGCCTCGAGCACGACCGGCGGCGCGACGCCCGCATCCAGCGCCTCCTTCCACCGCAACGCGCAAAGGCACCACCGATCACCCGGTTTGAGCCCCCGAAAGCGCAGCTCGGGGCGTGGCTGCGAAAGGTTATTGCCGCGCTCGGCCGAAAACGCCAGGAATTCAGCGGTGACGCGTGCGCACACCACATGGCGCCCGAGATCGTCGGGCCCGGTTTCACAGCATCCAGTGCGGAAAAATCCGGTCAACGGGTCGTAGCTGCATGCTTGCAGTGGCCCACCCAGCACGTTGCGCTCTATCGTCACGACTCCCCCTGTCCTTCCAGATCGCCGCGCCCCCGCGCGGCGCCCGGCTCAAACCGCAAACACGTGTTTGACTCGCAGCGCTGCAAGCTTCCCTTCGGCGATCGAGATCAGCCGATCGATATTCGGATGCTTGCCCGGATTCGCGCGCGCATCTTCCGTATGTTCAGCGTAGAGCTCGACGCCCTTCTTCGCTGCTTCGATGTTGATCGAGCCGTGCAATTGCGCAAGGTGGTTGTACACCGCCAACGAACCGGCCTGGCCCGGCTTGTTTTCGATCGTCGCAACGACGGCGCCTTCCGCGTCGATCAGCTGAATGGCTTCGAGGTGGGAAACCTTGGGAAGTTGCTTGAGGGTGTCGGCAAAACTCATATCGAAATCCTGGTGCGGAAATGAAAAACCACGCCGCAGCGCGCGGCGCCGGGGCGTGGTCAGAATCAAAGAAACCTCAGATCTTCTTGGCCAGCGCAGCCGCTTCACCGATGTAGCTGCCCGGCGTCATGTCGAGCAGGCGCTGCTTGTCGGCCTCGGGAATCGCCAGCGTCTTGACGAAATCCTGCAGCGCGGCCTTGGTGATGCCGGTGCCACGCGTGAGCGCCTTGAGCTGCTCGTACGGATTCGGCACGGCGTAGCGGCGCATCACGGTCTGGATCGGCTCGGCCAGCACTTCCCAAGCGGCGTCCAGATCGGCGGCGAGCTTGGCCGGGTCGGCTTCGAGCTTGTTCAGCCCGCGCAGGCAGGATTCCAGGCCCAGCACGGTGTGGCCGATGCCGATGCCCATGTTGCGCAGCACGGTCGAGTCGGTGAGGTCGCGCTGCATGCGCGAGATCGGCAGCTTTTCGCTGAAGTGGCGTAGCACCGCGTTGGCGACGCCGAAGTTGCCTTCGGCGTTCTCGAAGTCGATCGGGTTGACCTTGTGCGGCATGGTCGAGCTGCCCACTTCGCCGGCCTTGAGCTTCTGCTTGAAGTAGCCGAGCGAGATGTACATCCAGATGTCGCGGCAGGCGTCGATCAGCATGGTGTTGCCGCGGCCGATGGCGTCGAAGAGCTCGGCCATCGAGTCATGCGGCTCGATCTGGATAGTGTAGGGGTTGAACACCAGGCCCAGCGACTCGATGAAGCGCTGGTTGAAGGCGGCCCAGTCGAAGTCCGGGTAGGCGGAGAGGTGGGCGTTGTAGTTGCCGACCGCGCCGTTGAACTTGGCGGTCATCTCCACCGCCGCGAAGGCCTTGCGCGCGCGACGCAGGCGGTAGGCGATGTTGGCCATCTCCTTGCCCAGCGTGGTCGGGCTGGCGGTCTGGCCGTGCGTGCGCGAGAGCATCGGCAGCTCGGCGTGCTGGTGCGCCAGCGCGACGAAGCGATCCACGACCTTGTCGAAGGCCGGCAACAGCACCGCTTCGCGGGCCTCAGCCAGCATCAGCGCGTGCGAGACGTTGTTGATGTCTTCCGAGGTGCAGCCGAAGTGGATGAACTCGGTGACCTTCATGACTTCCGCGTTGGCGGCGAAGCGCTTCTTCAGCCAGTACTCCATCGCCTTGACGTCGTGGTTCGTCGTCGCCTCGATCTCCTTCACGGCTTCGGCATCTGCGACCGAGAAGTTGGCGATCACTGCGTCGAGCTCGGCGATGGTAGCCGGCGAGAAGGCGGCGGCTTCAGCGATGTGCGGCTCGGCGGCCAGCGCCTTGAGCCACTCGATCTCCACCCGCACGCGGTTACGGATCAGCCCGAATTCGGAGAAGTGCGGGCGCAGCCCGTCGACTTTGGCGGCATAGCGGCCGTCGAGCGGCGAAAGCGCGGTAAGCGGCGTGGTGGTCATGATCGATCAGCCAGAAGTGAGCAAAGCCTTGAATTATAACGAATCGCTTGCCATTCCCGAAGCTGATAATTGTGCAAGGCCTCGCCTAGGTGGAGGCCCGGAGCAGGGCCTCGTATTGCGCGGCCAAACGCTCAGCCACGTTCTCGATCGCGTAGCGCTCGACAATACGGCGGCGGGCGGCATCAGCTGCCGCGGCATACTCGGGGCCGGACATCAGTGCTGAGAAGGCTTCGGCAAAAGCCCCCGCCGTGGCCGCAACGATACGCCCGCCCTCGCCAACGATCTCCACTGCATCGCCGACATCGGTGCTTACCACCGGCACCCCACAGGCCATGGCCTCGGCGAGAACGTTCGGGAAGCCCTCACTTTTCGACGTGAGGGCCAGCAGATCGAATGCGGGGTAGATGCACTCCAGGTCGTGTCGAGCCCCCAGAAGATGCACCGCATCGCGCAGCGCATACTCATCCAGCCATGCCGCAAGTTCGGCATTCTCGGCGTCAAGCCCCTTGCCAACCAGGACAAAGCGCGCGTCGGGGCGCACTTGTCGCCACACGGCAGCCGCTTCAATGAACAACCGGTGGTTCTTTACCGGGCTCCAGCGTGCAACCATGCCGACAACCGGAGCGTTTTCGCCCATATCGAGCTCAAGGCGAAGACGTCGGCGCGCATCGTCGTCAGGACGGAAGCGCCGCACGTCGAGCCCGTTCGGCAGAACCTCGGTACTGGCAGCAGGCCAGCCGAGTCGCTCGCAACAGTATGCAGCGCTGCGCGCGGACACATTGAAGATCTTCGCCACTCGACCGACATACCACCGGGACAGCGCAATGGTCATTCGAGTAAAGCGGCTGTGACCATGCGCCGGGTCTGGTGTGTCACGCACGCTCCAACAAACGGGTAGCCCAAGGCGAGCACCCAAGAAACTTGCCGCGAGATTGCCGTGGTACATCCAACCCTGCAGCAGATGCGGCCTCAGATCACGTACGGTGCGGATGAAACGGCCGATTTCGGTGAACGGCCACCGCCCGGCTTGAAAACCGATGAATATCGGTTCGATACCGATTGCGCGATACTGCGGCGCTAACGTATCCAAGCGACCGAGCACGATCAGGGACACTTCGATACGGCGCCGATCAAGCGCCGTCAGAAGCTTGAGCAGCGCGTGCTCGGCGCCGCCAATGCCCAAACCGGTGATGACGATGCATACGCGAACGGTCGTCATGAGTCAGGCCTCGCGCCGTTCATCAGCGGCTTCGGGCGCGTCCACCTCTTCCCAAACGCGCATCCACAGCATCTTGCCGACGAGAATGCCGATCCACCCGAGCAGCAAGACGCCTTGGGACGCCCCCATCCGCCAGAGCATCAGACCACACAGGGCAATCAGCGCATTTAGGGCCCATAGCAAAGGAACCGACAGCTCTACCGACAAACCCTTCAGGCAAAGAATGTGATGCAGATGGGTGCGGTCCGGCCGCATGGGTGAGGCCCCCTGCAAGACGCGGCGTACAGACACGGTGGCCATGTCTAGGAGGGGAAGCGCCACGGCGTACAACAGCAGAACCGGCGGCATCGCCGGCTTCGCGCCACGCGACAAATGAATCGCGAACCAGCACAGCAAGACGCCCAGCGCCAAAGCACCCGCGTCGCCCAGAAAAACATGAGCACGCGCCAACATCGGATGGCGCGCGTTCACCACGAGAAAGCCCACGACACAGGACATCAGGCCCACGATCAACAGCACTTCGGTCTCGCGCCCGGCCGCCTGCGCAACAAACAGGAAGACCGAAAGCGCAATCAAAACGTGGCCGCCGGCCAGCCCGTCAGCGCCATCAGAGAGGTTGAGCGCGTTCACGACACCCACTATGACGAACACCGTTACCGCGGTATCGAGCGCGCCGAGCGGCAACCCACCCTCCACGCCGGGAACGGGAAGCTCGCCGAGAGAAAAGCCGGTGGCACGCAGCAAAAGCCATGCGGCAACGCATTGCGCGATGAGCTTCGCCCGCGCAGAAACCGGCCTTGCATCATCGACCACGCCAACGGCAAGCACGAGGCCGACCGGCAGCATGGCCTCGTACAGATTGCCACCGATCCCTCGCAACTTCAGCGCGAGGATGTAGGCCGCCATGATCGCCAGACCGCCGACGACCGGCACCGCACGGCCGTGGCGCTTTCGCTCGTCCGGCTTGTCCATCAGGGCAAGCCAAGGAGCGAGTCGCGCCAACACGAGGCAGAAGATCAGCGAGAGCGCGAAGGGATAAAAGACGTAGTTGAAGCTCATGCGCCGCCCGCTCCCGCCCCGCCTGCGAGGGGAAAGTACACATCGAGCGTGCGCGCGATTATTCGGTCGTCAGACAACTCCGCAAGCACTTTGCGCCGCGCCGCGGCACCCATAGCGCATGCCCGCTCGGGGGCTTCCAGCAGCGCGAGAACCGCCTGCGCCAGCGCCTTGGCGTCGCCCGCCGGCACCAGCAGTCCGTTGACGCCATCCTCCACCAGTTCGCGTGATCCCGGTACGTCCGTCGCAACCATTGGGCGCCCACAGGCAGCGGCTTCGAGCAAGGCTCGCGGCATTCCTTCACCCTGCGTGCTCGCCAGCACCGCGATATCGGCCTGCTGCTGCAGTTCCCGCACGTCGCTGCGATGGCCAAGAAACTCGACTACCCCCTCGGCTCGCCATTGCTCAAGCACGGCGTCGGGCACGCTCTCTGGATTGCCGGAATCGGGCGCGCCCGCCAACAAGAATCGCGCATTGGGTCGGGCGGCGCGCACGATACGCGCTGCCTCAACAAAGACACCGACGCCTTTCGACCAGAGCAGACGCCCCATCATCAAGACGTTTGCGCCTGCCACGCGCGGCTGCGGCGGGCAGAACGCTTCAACGTCAACACCATCCCCGGGAATCACATGTACCGACGCATGAGTCAGCGCCCCAAACGCGGCCAGCGTGTCCCGGTTGTCATGGTTCTGGAAGATCACCTGGGTGCCGATCAGCGACCTCCGATAAAAACCGACAACAACCGGGCGGATCAGACGCGCCTTCAAGCTCGTACCCAGCAGCGCAAAACCGAGGCCGGTAATCGAGTTCACCACTCTGGCGACATTCGCCCTGCGCGCCGCCCAGGAGCCGTACAGCACACACTTGATCGTAAAGTGATGAACGAGATCGGGCCGTACCTCGCGATAAAGCGCCAGTAGGCGACGCATCGCACGCGCCTCCTCCAGCGGATGAATGCCTGAGCGCGATAGCGCGAAGGCGCGCCAATCAAAGCCCTCGTTGCGCAAACGCGCCCCGAACTCGCCCGCCGGGCTCAGGAGAATGACCTCGTGGCCCGCTGCCCGCAGCGCACGCGCGAGCGGCAACTTGAAGTTCCAGAGGAACCAATCGGTATTGGCGAACAGCAGCACCCGCATCGTTCAAGACACCTGCGAGCGGTAACGCTGATACCACGCTTGGAACATGAGGATGTCCCACAGATAGTAGTGCCATGCAGCCTGGCCTCGCAGGTGCTCCTCCCACTTGCGGCGAATCGGCGCCGGATCGAACAGCCCGCTCTCCGCCAACGCAGAGGGAGACAGCAGGCACTCCGCCCATTCACGCAACGGCCCCCTCAGCCATGGGCCAAGCGGAATGCCGAAGCCTTGCTTCGGACGCTCGAAGAGCGATCGCGGAACGTGCCGTGCAAGGAGTTCGCGCATCAGCCATTTGCCGTTGCCCTGCCGTACCTTTAGAGACTCCGGCACCGTCCAAGCGAATTCGACAACGCGACGGTCCAGAAAGGGCGCGCGCGTTTCCAGACTCACTGCCATCGCGGCACGATCAACCTTGACCAGGATATCGTTGGGCAAATAGGCAAGCGTGTCGTGCGCCTGCATGAATTCGATGTCGCTGCGTCCGGCGCGCGCAGCCAATTCGGCCGCATCCAGAGCAGGCAAGCGTGCACCCGGCACAAGCAGTGCCGGGTCCTTCCAGTGCGAGATCAACTCGTCATAGAAACCAGCGGGCGACCGTTCACGCAACATTCGCGCGATACGACTGAACTTGTCCCCGGGTGAGTTGCGCAGCAAGCGTGGGCACAGGGGCCCGAGCCCATGCCCGAGGGCGTCCCACGCTTTGCTTGGCACAAGGCCTAACCCCGCCGCCGTCGCCCGCCGCAGCGGATACGGCACGCGCGAAGCAGCACGCCAGAACCCATCGCCGACAAAGTAACGCGTGTATCCCGCAAACAATTCGTCACCCGCATCGCCGGAAAGGGCGACGGTGACGTGCTGCCTGGCAAAATGAGACACGAGCCAAGTCGGCAACTGCGACGAGTCCGAGAACGGCTCGTCGTAAAGATCGGCCACGCGTGGCACGACATCCAGTGCGTCGCTACCGCTGAAGTAGAACTCGCGGTGGTCCGTGCCAAGGTGTGCTGCTACTTCGCGTGCATAGCGGGCCTCATCGAAAGCATCTTCGCGAAAACCGATCGTGAAGGTCTTCACCGGCCGCGCGGTGCGCTTCTGCATCATCGCGACCACGAGCGACGAGTCAATGCCGCCGGACAGGAACGCCCCGAGCGGCACGTCGGAAAGCATCTCCTGCTCAACGACCTCGCCCAGCACCGCTTCCAGCCGATCAACCCAGGGCTCGTCTGCCCCCGGAGGCGCCATGCGACTCGATTCACCGGCCAACATCACATCACGAAGCGACCAGTATGGTTGCGGCGTGCTGGCTCGGCGATCACGCACTTCAAGCCAATGGGCGGGAGGTAACTTGTGAACGTTCTGCCAAATCGACCAGGGCGCCGGGATGCTGTTGTAATGCATCAGCAGCCCCACCGAGTCACGGTCAATCTGCCCACGCCACGACGGATGGACATACAGCGCGCGAAGTTCGGAACCGAACAGAAACGCCCCATCGGGCATGCTGCCGTAGTAGAGCGGCTTCTCGCCAAGGCGGTCGCGGGCGAGAATCAAACGGCCAACCGCGTGGTCCCAAGCGGCGAAAGCGAACATGCCGTCGCATCGAGAGAGCGTTTCTTCAACGCCCCAGTAATCCAGCGCCTCGATCAGAAGTTCCGTATCCGAGTGTCCGCGCCAAGCCCCCCCTCCCCGAGCACGCTCAAGCTCAGCTCGTACGACAAGGTAGTTGTATATCTCGCCGTTGAACACGATGGTCCAGCGGCCAGATGCTGCGTGCATCGGCTGAAACCCGGCCTCGGTCAGATCAATGATCGCGAGACGGCGATGCGAGAGCGCCAGCCCGATGTCCGGCTGAGCCCATTCGCCACGCCCGTCGGGGCCCCGGTGAGCGATCGCCTCCCCCATCGAGCGGGCCATCGCGCCAAGCACCTCAGACGGCGCCGAGACGCTCCAAAAGCCCGCTATGCCGCACATACCGTTCCATCCCGCAATGCAAAGTTCTGGAGATTAAATGCAGCACCCGGTGTCATCAAGCAGAGGCCTCTCGCAAGAAGGCCGCCAACTTGTGACCCAACTTCGCCGTAGCGTATCCGTTTACCACTTGTTCTCGCCCCGCAACACCAGCAGCGGTCCCCACTTCAGGCTCACGCATCAGCATCACCAGCGCATCTGTCCAGTCATCGCTCGTGACTGCGCCCCAAGCGCCACCGCCGTCGATCACCTTGCGATTCATGCCCCACGGCGACGCCACGGCTGGCACGCCGCACGCAAGGTAGGTGAGCATTTTGAAACTGCACTTGCCACGGGTCCAAGGCGTATCCGGCATCGGCATCAACCCGACCCATGCCGACTGCACCGCGGCGACCTCGCGCTGGGGGGACCAAGGAATGAACTCAATCCGATCGGGGTCGAGCGATGCAAACACAGGGGGCGTGTTGCACACCACGCGCAACCGCGCTTGCGGAACGGCAGCCAATGCGCCAGCCAGAGCCTCCTCGATCTCATAGAGATACGGCAACCCGGCCGAACTGCCGGACCACACGATCACCGGCCGCGCATCCCGATCACCAGGCCGCCAGACGTCCGTATCAACGCCCGTCGGCAATATCTCCACGCGGGTCTGTCGCGCGAAATGGTCGGCAATGTACTCGTTGCCGCACAGCACCAGCCGAGCGCGTGCAGCAAGGCAATCGACCAGCCCCGCGCGCTGCGTGAGCCAGATTGCATCGTCCACATCAAGCACAGTTGGCGCGCGACACAAGTATTCCGGCAAAGAGAGTGTCGACACCATCTCGCGCTGGAACATCACCACATCCGCAGCATTCGCGGTCGCAGCGGCGTACGCCCGCTCGGCCAGCGTCATGGCCAGCCAAGGCAGGCGTTGTATACGAGACTCTGGTGGATAGCTACCAAAGCGCGCTGGACGCTCCTGTAACGAAACGCCAGCTTCAGCAAGTTGCGGCAGATACTGACGAACGCGGAATCGCGCAGAGGGAACATTGACCCCCTGCGTGAATGCCACGGCGCGGAGCGGCTGAATCATGGGAGCCGCCTGAAAAGACGCAGGCGACCAGCAATCAAGCGGCGCAGGCCGGCAAGATCCGTCGCAAGCACGACTACGCAATACATGGCTGCACCAAGCAAGACCTTGATACACAACCCCAAAGCACCGCTGATCGGCACCATGAAAACCGCGAGCGCCATCGCTGATGCCGCACCCGCCACCACCAGCAAGTCCCTGGTCGCCCACTGCGGGCTCAGGGTATGCCGACCAACCAAGTAACTTGCTACGCAGCCGCTAGCTTGCGCGAGCACCGCCACAACCGCGGCCGCGCCAATCCCGTAACGTGGGACCAGCAGCAAGTTCAGCGAAACGCCCAACACCGCACAACCGCCCGCAATCAGACTCTGCGTACCCATACGCTGCGCAAGGTGCAGCGGCAAGTCGAACAGATAGGAGCGCATGCCTCCTAGCAACGCGGCCAGCGCAAGCCAAGGCATTACCTTTGATGCATCGGCACGGAACGCCGACCCTAGCAGCACGTCAGCCAAATCGTGCGCAACCAGCGCGAATCCGAGCGCTGCAGGAACCATCACAAGCAATGACAGTTGCGCATAGCGGTTCACCTGCGCCTTCAACTCGTGGCTACCCGCCTCCCACTGGGCGATCAGCCGCGGAAACCACGCGAGATGAAATGCGCTGAAGAGCAGCCCGAACCCTTGTTGAGCAAGATCCCCCCCCGCGCTATACGCGCCCAGTTGCGCCGGCGCGACATTCGCGGCGAGCACGAGTCGGTCACCCCATTGCAGCAGCGCGCCAGTAAGTAGAGCAAACATCACTGGCAAGGCATAAGCGCGCACTTCAGGGAGTGTTGCGGCATCGAAACGCCCTCGCGCCACCTCCAGCCAGGCCAAGCGCCCAAAGAGCGCAGTGGCACACAGGAAACCCAAGCATGTGCCCGCAACCGCGCCTGCAGCCCCCCAACCCAGCAGCAAGGCAATGCCCCCTGCGATCAGCGCGATGATCGCTTTGCAGAGATAAAGGCGCCCGTAGCGACGGGCCTGCAGTGTGCTGGAACAGTGTTGTGCCGAGAAATCAAAGCCGGCCTGAGACAAACCCAGTGCAAGCGCCAGCCCCACCACGCCAGTCGGCAACCAGTGTGGCGAAGCAATCCCGAGCGCAAGCGCGAGCAGGACGACGACGCCCGCCGCGATAAGCAGCAGACGGCCCAAGGTCCCTACAAACGCCGCCCCCCCGGGGCGCGGCAGGAAACGGGCGAGCGCCGAATGAATCGGCTGTACCAACACGCCGGCAATGAATCCACTGACAACGACCGCCAGCGTCCAGCGCGCGTAACCCTCGGGGCCGAGCAAGCGTGCAAATACGGAAACGGTCAGAACCGCGAGCGCACCCGATGCCCCCCGAAAGACGAAGTACGCGAGACTCGAACGCAGCGACATCGCCAGCTCAAATGCGACGCAGTCGATACTCGACTTCGTAGCACGGCAGCAAATAGCAGAGATTTTCCTCGTGGAACTCCTGCAACCACGTGGCCAGATTGAAGAACGGGCCGATCAATCGCTTGAGCAAGCCACGGAACGGGAACGGAGAATCGAAACCAAGCCGCACGGCCTCAAGCTCAAACACTGCGGTGCGGCCGTAATTAGGCACCTTGCGCTTCAGCAAGCTGTCGCGCGCAAAGTAGGACATCGTGTAGAGCCCGAAGTGGCGGCTATGCGTCGGATCAGAATAGAAGTACGGATTGGAGAAGTGCGGCACCTTCACCGTGAGCACCGCTCCGGGCGCAAGCGTCCGCCCCAGCTCGTCAATCAGCCGAGACAAATCGCCGATATGCTCGAAAAAGTGCGCGGAATAGCACGCGGCGACACTATCGCCCGGCAAAGCGGCCAGCACCTCGAACACATCACCGACGACGTCTACACCGTCAAAATCCAGAGCATCGATACCAACCGCAGCCGGATCCGTCTTGCTCGGGCCGCAGCCAAGTTCAATCTTCAGCCGCTCTCCGGCCTGAAAGCGGGGCAACACCCCGCGCTTGTCGTGAAAAGCCATGACCGCAGTACGCTCGTCGTTTCAGGGCAACGCGCCAGTATACCGGCCCCGGCACGCGTCACTGCTTGCGTAGACAATTTTCGGATTGCACCGAAACGATCGGCCGATAACCGTCCGCCACCTCTGCCCACTCGCGCAACATTTGGTGGTGGCGCGGAAAGCCCTCACACAGCACAAGCGACATCCGTTCGACGCCCGGGCGATCGCCTGCCATGGCTTTGGCGAGCAAGCATTGCGTGCCTAACCCCCATGACGGGCGCGCCTTGAAAGCAGCGTCACACTGCTGCGCGACTCCGGCCGCCGTGATCGGTTCTGGCCTCCAGGTCTGCAGTTCGAGCGCGCGCGCGTGGTCTGCCACAATCGACCAGTCAGGAATCCGGGATAGCGCGGCGCGAATGCGCACACGTCCGGCATCTGTGGTTTGGCTGCGCTGGCCCGACCAGTCCGCGTAAGCGTGCTCGACGATAACGTAATCGCGCGCCACCCACACCAGTCCTACGACGAAGAGTGCACTCAGCACTCGCATCGCCCACGCGGGAACTTCGACGGTTCTAGCCGTCGGATCCGTCTTCGATAGAATCCCGCAGAATAGGCCCGCCGGAATGATGAAGTAGGTGTACCAAAGCGGGTACTCCACCATGCTATGCAAGCCGATAACCGACAGCCCGCTCAGCGCAAAGAGCCGATCAGGCGTCATCGGCACACGTAACTGGCGGAATAACCACCACCCCGCCACACCCAAAGACAGCACCGCAAACGGCAACCCCATCGTCGCTGCCAAATGTAGCGGCAGGTTGTGAGCATGCTCCGCAAATTTGGAGAACGGCACATGCGGAGTCAACGGCATCTGCTCGACCGCCCAGCCGTGAAAGCCCCCGACGCCGACGCCAAACCATGGATGCGCCTTGATGGCGGACAGCGCCAGCGACCAGTCATAGAGACGCTGGCCGTTCGAACCACTATCGGCTGCGCGAGCAATCGAAGACGTCACACCCACTTCGTCAAATACGCCGGAATAGTTCAGTGCAAGTTGGACCGCAACCGCCAGCACCGACACAACTATCAGCTCTTTTGCAGCCGACCTCGCTCCAGCAGAGCGCGCACGCACCCCCATCCCACCAACAACAAGAAATGCCACGAAATAGAGCCACGCAGCCCTTGACGCTGAAGACGCGATTGCCGCCGCAAGCCAGACAGTGACACCCCTGCGCCACAGCGGTGTCCGAAATACTGGCAAAGCTGCCACGAGAGCGATACTCAACAACGCTGCATAGTGGTTTGCTTGACCAACGTTTCCGAACGCTTGATTGTATATTTTGGCGAGCACGAAGCCGCCACCCGCCACTCCCGCCAATTGCAGTGCGCCAAGCAAGGACTGAAAGAGGCCGCACATGAGCATGGCGAGACACACGGTGGCGACCAACGGCCCGCCAGAACGCCCAACCAGCCTCGCAGCAAGAAACAAGGCCAAGTAAGCAGAAAACCCCACTCCCGCGGACCGCCCCTCGGCGTTCAACGCCGCTCCTAAAACCAGCAAGGCGACGACAACGAAGAGTTCGTCGCATTGAACCGGCCCACAATCGTGCTCAGCAAGCAGGGTCAACCCGAGAAGCGCTGCGCACAACCATTCAACCCAAAACACTATCTGCGGCTGCGTCCGAATCAACATGAGCGTCGGAAGAGTCAGTGCAGTGATTAACGCCGCACGAGGCAACACCGGAAAGCGTTCCAAAATCCACACCCACCATTCAAAAACGCGAAGCATTCCGGACATCGAACGCTATCTGCACGCAGCATCCGGCCAATACCGCGGACCACAACTACAAGGCATAGAGGCCATACCAGGAGCGTTCAACCGATCGTGCGAAAAGCCTCAAGCATCGCCGGCCACCGAGAAAAGCATGAGCGACTCGCAGCACCGAGAACGAACCCGCCTCAAGCTGCGCGACTGCGAAATGGGATCACACGCGGCGGCCATCTAAAAACCGCCGGATAGCCATCGCAATTAGTCGCCGCGAACGCGAAACGCCATTCGCCGCAATCAATAACACCCGCCTAGCGAGCAACGACGGAGACGATCCAATGTCATCAGAATAGGACGGGCAGCGGCGCCCGCCCATACGCTCGCCCACTCGATCACAACACGCTAGCGCGATATGCTCTCGATGTTTCCTACATCCATTTCGGACTTTGAATACGCAACCAGCGCCGTTACCGGAATGCTGTTGTATTTCATTTTCCCCAACTTCCGGAACCCGGCAGTTACCTCTTCAGCAAACTGGGTCTTTCGCCCCAACTCACGCAGAGCCTTCGCTCTGACCAGTATCAGAAGTTCAATCCGTTCCGGTGATGCAAGTCGACCAGCCCCGTCTGCAGCACTCAACGCATCCGAAAGCGCCAGAACTCGCTCGGATTGGTCTCTCAGTGCCGCATCCAATAACGCCCACCACTGCTGTAAGGCCGGATCTTGTGTAATGCACGCGTTCTTCGCCAAAGTGCGCCAGAATACGGGCCGCTCGCTTGTATTGAGCGAGAAAAATGCCGCCGAAGCCAGATCAACCATGCTCGACTCAAGCGCCACAATATCGTTCGCGCCCAACGGGCAGGAACTGGCGGTCAGCGCAAACCCACGCAAGGCGGGAAACAGGTCGAATCCGGACAGCGCGGGGTCCTGAACAGCGCGTCCATTCATAGCAGACGTCAGCAGGGCGCGCGACGCGTGAAAGCGCTCGGATAATGGCGGACGCGGCAAATCGTCAAGCGACTCCGCTTTCAATAACGATGTCGCGCGAACGCCCAGCACTTCCGCGACCGGCACTTTTGAAAAACGCAGCGAGAGAATCCCGTCAGCATCCTGTTTCATAAAGCGACTTCTAGCCGCCCCCTGATCCAAAACCGGGAAGTAGTCGGAATTCTTGGCCACATTAAACTGATCGAAGAAGGGCTGAAGTTCGAGCTTCGCTCCGACTTTCCGCACCGCCCATTCGTCGACGAATTGCACGCCAGCCGTCTCCGCGACCTCCAGGACTTCCCGTCTAGAGAGGACTGATGCGTTCGGACCAGAAACACGCCCGCTTGAAGTCGCTACCACAATCAGGTCACCCTGCGACGACTGATAAATAACGTAGTCCGAAAACTGAGAGCCAAGAGCTTTCATCACCGAAGCAACGAGCGGCAACTCGAGCTCGTAGGTGTGCAACCACTGAACAAATAGCCCGCCCTCGTTAAGGTGCGTTCGAACGCGCCGATAGAACTCATCGGTAAAGAGACCTGCAACCCCTGAGACCCAAGGATTGGATGGCTCGGAGACAATAAGGTCATATTTTCCAGCTGATCGAGCAAAGTAGGCCTTTGCATCGTCAATCACAATGTGGCTGCGGCTATCCGAATAGACCCGATCATTAAGCGGAGAGAACTTCCGCGCCCCTTCAACGATCGCGGGTTCAATCTCAACGGTATCCACACGCTGCAGCACTGGTGACGCAAGCAGTACTGAGCTTGATATTCCAGAGCCAAAACCGATTACGGCTGCGGTCTTGGCTGAAGGGAAATGCAAAGGCCCAGCCAAACCCATCATTACCATCGTTGGATAGTCCTGAGCCTGTCGCGGTTGCTTCTTTCCCGGAAAAGCCGCTGCGTCTGGCTTACCGTTGGTCATAATCGTCACCAGGCCATCGGGATACTTGGTGACTGCAATCGTCGCAGACTTCCCGTCACGGAAGAACGTAACATCAGCTGTTGAACCGAGAGTCGCCCTGCCGTAGCGAAACACCCCTGAAGCTGCTTTCTTCTGGTCGATTTCGCTGAATCCACCGACCAACGCCACCGCCAACATTCCCGTAGCGCCGACAAGAATCGTGGAAATCCTTCGCTTCCGGTCGGCCGTTCCGCACGCGAAGAAAAGAACCAGACCAAGGACCACATCAAGCGCTGCGGCGAAGACGAGGCTCCCCTTTACACCGATGAGCGGCAAACCGATATGGACAACCAGCCCAACGCCGATGATGGCCCCGATCGTATTTGCGGCATATACGCGCCCAATATATGACTCGCCAGCACCGGAGCGGATCAATACATGAGTAATAAGCGGCAGAGTCATCCCCGCGGCAATTGTCGCGGGCAGCATCACCGCCATCGCTAGCAGGGCACCGCCAAAGTTGAAAAGCGCGTACCCCTGGAGCGTTGGCGTTAGTGCAGCCATCAGAAAGCTCATGGCCCCAAACAGGCGGTCGTAGACAGGCAAGGTCAACGCAGCGCATACACCCATCACGACCTGAACGTATGCCAGGACAAGCAATGGGCGACGAATCGACTCGATCCGATTTCTGATCAAGTATCCACCTACCGCCAAACCAAAGAGAAAACTGGCAAGCATCAACTCAAATGCATGGGTCGACGACCCAAGCACCAGATTGAGCATGCGAATCCAGACTACCTCATAGAAAAAGGACGACAAACCTGTTAGCGCAGCCACTAACAAAAGGAGGCGAATCGGAGTCGAACCACGCTCTTCGCTCGACTGAACAAAGTTGTCCGCCACCGGCACTGACTTCGATATACCGTAAACAGCAATCGCCAAGACAATGTTGCCAATTCCTGCGGTCAGCAAGCTCCCGGGAAGCCCGACAGCGGGCACCAGCAGGAAGGCGCTCAGCAAGACGCCGACAACGCCCCCGAGAGTATTCTGCGCATAAAGCAATGCAAGAGGACGGCCAACGGCACCGTCGGCCAAACGCAGGTATCCCGCTGTCATCAGCGGAAATGTCGCCCCGAGCAAAATGGACTGGGGCAGAATCAGGGCTGCGGATAGCCCCCACTGGGCATAACACAGCGAGTCCGCACTGCAAGTCGCTGGAATCAAGACCGCATAAGCCCAATCGGTCGCGACGACAAACACACCATGAAAGACTAACGCCAGCACGCCAATGGCCAGCTCCACCAAGGCATACCATCGCAGCGGGTTCGATAGCCGCTCAGTAAAGTAGCCTGCCGCCCACGCACCGAGTGCCATGCCGCCTATAAATACGACCAGAACCAGCGTTTGTGCGTATGCGGCGTGCCCAAGAAATAGCTTCAAATAATGCGGCCAAATCGATTCGTAGATCAAGCCGCATACACCCGAGAACAAGAACAGCACTACGAGCACATGGCGTCTAACGGTCGGAATCATGATTCAGTCTTTACAGTTGGAAGCACGGAGCATTGACGAAAAATAAGTGTGGGGCGTTTGGAAAATCCGGCCAAAAGTACATGCAAGCCGGATCGCGACGCTCGATACTACCAAGGCCTGAGATCAACCACGGCGACGACTTTCCCGCTTTCTCGTTGCACCAGCACGGTCATGTGGCGAGATTTAGCCATCATCGGCAGGTAAGCGTTTGCAGCGGGCCAAGAACGAAGGGTGTCACTAACCTCCTTCGCTGCGTTGAATTGCGTAAGCCGCGAAAGCGGCTGCGCTTGGCGGCGGATCTGCTCGGCAGCCCTCTCAAGTGGTTGATAGAGTTCGGGCCTCTGCGGCAGATCAACCCCCCCAACCACCGCGTCGAACAACAAGCGGTCATGTTCCGCATTATCGCTGGGCGCACGCTGTGAAACCCAGCGCGGCCCCAGCCACGATTGGCGTCTGTAATCAGGGTTCGCCTCGGACAGCTTCCGCTCATCGACATTGAAAGACTGAATGAGATCGAAACGCCCTGCGTTGTACACCAGCCACACCGGCCGGCCGCTAGCAAGGCTCGCGATTCCATAGCCAAACGCAGCAACCTGCAATACCACGATCACCAAAAGATCAAGCCACAGAAGACGTTTGCCGGGTTTATAGACAATCAAAGTCAATAACGGCCCCAGCGTCACATCGACGGCGAGCAATATCAAATAGATCGATGTCACGCCGACCGCGGACTGCAGCGGCGACGGATACCAGATTTGAAAAACCACTATCAGCGAACACAAGGCGACAGCAGTCGACCCTGAAAGATGCGCCAGAAAAACGCGTACGCGCGGAACTATCGTCATTCTGAAACTTTAACGCCAAAAAAAAGAGACCGCAAAGCGGTCTCTTTTTTGGGCCCTCTTAAGTCTGAATATCAGAGGCCGCCAAGAACCTTCTGACGGCACGGGGCCGGGAAGAACTTGTAGTCGGTCGTTGCAGCATCCGTACCGCAGGACCAGCCTTGAATCGCGTCGGTCGCTGCTGCCATAGCCTTGGTGCGGGCAGCATCAGTGGTCGGCTGCAGGATGATGACTTTAGTATTCGCGCCCGTAGCCACATTCTGGATTGCGCCGGACGTAATCTTGCCAGTAGTGCTGTCCACAGCCAAACCAGCAGCCATGTACTTGGTAGTAACCTTACTGCTGCAACCGGCGGCATCAGCATCGGCAGGGAACTGCGAGTTTGCTTGAATGAACTCGGACACGCCGTTTTTACATGCATCCAGTTGCAGCATAACTTCGGTCACCTTCGAGCGAGCAGTGTAGTCTTGGTACGCAGGCAGAGCCACCGCCGCCAAAATGCCGATGATCGCAACCACAATCATCAGTTCGATAAGAGTAAAACCGCGCTGCATCGTCTTCATAGCAATCTCCTGTCTCAATGGTTTCGGCGTAGCGATCAACTCTGCTGATCACATCCGCACAAACCCTTTTTAGCACATCCCGTGCCAACCGCCTGACGAAACACAACAACTTGTTTTTATTGGAAAAAATCAGAAAAGAATCAAGATTAGTCAGCGCAAGGTGCCGATTTTCGTCATTCATCGGCTCAATCGCGACACCCCCATGCCATCTGCACATCAAAACAACGCCCAATCTGGACTGGGTCGCTAGCGCTGATTCGTCAAGGTGAGTGGCGCCCGCCGCGCGAACACGACTCACCTGATCTCTACCGACTAGGTTGATATCAGAACGGTATTAGAGCCCGCCAAGGACCTTCTGGCGGCAGGGAGCCGGGAAGAACTTGTAGTCAGTCGTTGCCGCGTCCGTACCGCAGGACCACCCTTGAATCGCATCGGTCGCAGCGGCCATCGCCTTCGTGCGCGCAGCATCAGTGGTCGGCTGAAGAATAAGAACCTTAGTGTCCGCACCTGTCGCGACGCTCTGAATTGCTCCAGAGGTGATCTTGCCGGTGGCGCTGTCTACTGCCAAGCCGGCGGCCATGTACTTGGTGGTCACTTTGCTGCTGCAGCCGGCAGCGTCCGCATCGGCAGGAAATTGCGAGTTCGCCTGGATGAACTCCGACACACCGTTCTTGCAAGCATCAAGCTGCAGCATGACCTCAGTCACTTTCGAGCGCGCAGTGTAATCCTGATACGCGGGTAGAGCGACGGCAGCCAAAATTCCGATGATCGCAACGACGATCATCAGTTCGATCAGTGTAAAACCGCGTTGAAGTGACTTCATGACTTTCTCCAGGGAACTGTTTGAGCGGGCGGAATGCCCACACCACCAGCACAACGCATTTGTCATGCCAGAACCCGGTTTCGTCACAAGTCATTGTTTATAAGAGAGCTATTTGACAACGCGCACCTAGAGAGCACATGCGGATTGTCAAATTTCGTCACATCGCAGCCGCTTTAGGTCAACCCGAACTCCGCTGCAACTGCTAGCCCCCCCTCGGAGCAGACGCACGTCTGAGCGGGGGCAGTCAAGCAACGAAGGCGATCCGATCAACTCCTAACGAATGCACACCTTCCGCACCTGCTTCATGTCCGTCACACCCTGCAGCACCTTCTCGATGCCGTCCTGTCGCAGCGTGCGCATCCCGTCAGCAAGCGCCGCCGTAACCAGCTCCGAAACGGGTGCTCGGACCTGCACGAGGTGTTTGACCTCGGCAGAGCCGACCATCATTTCGTGCAGGCCGACGCGGCCCTTGTAGCCGTCAGAGCAGTGTTCGCAGCCTTTCGCCCGGTAGAGCAGCAGTTGCCCCTCGTGGCCGAACTGCACTCTCCATTCTGCGAGTAGCGCTGCCTCGGCGGCCGCCGGATCTGCCTGGAATTCAGGCGTCTGGCGCATATCTTCGCAATACTCGGCGATCAAGGCCGCTACCTCGTCGTCGTCCGGGTGGTAGGCCTCCTTGCAATGCTTGCAGAGCCGCTTGGCGAGGCGCTGCGCGAGCACGCCGAGCAACGCATCGGCAAAGTTGAACGGGTCCATCCCCATGTCGAGCAGGCGCACCACCGATTCTGGCGCGCTGTTTGTGTGCAGCGTGGAGAGCACAAGGTGGCCCGTCAGCGAGGCTTCGATGCCGATCGTCACGGTTTCCTTGTCGCGCATCTCGCCAACCATGATGACGTCAGGGTCGGCACGCAGGAAGGCACGCATTACAGCGACGAAATCCAGCCCGGCCTTGCGGTTAACCTGAACTTGGCGCAGGCCGCGCTGCGTGATCTCGACCGGGTCCTCGGCGGTCCAGATCTTGGTGTCGGGCGTGTTGAGCTCTTTCAGGATCGAATGCAGCGTGGTGGTCTTGCCGGAGCCGGTTGGGCCGCAACAGAAGAAGATGCCGTAGGGCTTATTGATCGTGTTGCGCAGGCGCTCGAGATTGCGCGGCGACATGCCCAGATCCGACAGCGGCAGCGGCTCGCCGTTCGCCAGCAGACGCATCACCACGTCTTCCATGCCGCCCGCGGTCGGGATGGTCGCGACCCGCAGCTCGATATCCAGGGGCCCGTACTTGCGGAAGCGGATCTTGCCGTCCTGCGGTTTGCGGCGTTCGGAGATATCGAGGTCGCACATGATCTTGATACGCGTGACCAGCGGGTTGCGGTAACTCGCAGGCACCTCGATGTACGGCACCAGTGAGCCGTCCTTGCGGAAACGGATCAGCGTCTTTTCCTTGCCCGGGCGCGGCTCGATGTGGATATCCGAGGCGCCCTGCCGATGCGCCTCGATGATGATCTTGTTGACCAGCTTGACGAGTTCGTTGTCGGCGGCCGCGGAGATTTCGTCCTGCGACGGCGCGTCGCGCTCGTCGTCGCCCAGGCCAGACAGCATGTCGGACACCGAAGCCTCATCCATGCCCTGCTCGAACAACTGCTGCGCCGTCTTCTCGAACTCGCGCCGTGTCGTGACGCGGAACGATAGCTTTGCGCCCGGGAAGACATTGTCGGCCACCCGCGCGCCGCGCACCTGCTCGGGGTCGGTTGTGAGGACAATGATCCCTTCCTGCGTCTCCTCCAGCGGCAGCCAACCCGCCTGCAACACATAGTCCTTCTTGATGTTGCGCAGCAGATGCATCGACTTGACCCGCTCCTGCCGAAACGGCTCGTAGGGCACGCCGTAAAACCGTGCCATCGACTCACCGACCAGCGCTGCGGCTATCCGCACTTCGTCGAGCAGAATTGCTTCGATCGTTGTATTCCGCGCGCGGGTCTGCTTTTCGATCTCCTCGAGTTGCTCGGGAGTCACGGCGCCAGTGCGCGTCAGGTAGTCGTACTTGTTGCGCAGCGGCTTTTCCTGGGAAAGACGCTGCGCAAACGCGACGCCCAGGGTCTGCGCAAGCCCCTGCAGCCCCTCTTCGTCGATGGCGGTAAAGGCCGAGCCATCCCGCGCATTAATCAGTTGCACAACGCCAAGGAGTTCGCTTTCCGCCGCCCCCATGATCGGCGCCACCAGCATCTGCTTGCTGTGGTAGCCGCTGCGCTCATCCACCTCGCGGCGAAACTCAAGATTGGGCGAGATCTGGCTCAGCTCAGCCGCGTCGTAAACATCGTGGATGTTGAGCAGCGTCTTATGCAGGGCAACGTAGCCCGCGACGCTGCGGTCCGAGATCGGCAACCGGATCGCCTTGATCGAATGCAGACCGGTCTTGACCTTGGAGACGATCGCCGCCCCCGACTCGTCCACCGTATATAAAGTGATGCGTTCGGCGCCAAACAGGCTGCAGATATCGGCCGAGAGCTCGAAGATGATCTCGTCGATATTGTTTGTGGCGTGTATGCGCGCCGTCAGCGCCTGCAGGCCCTTGAAAAACGCGAGCCGCCGGCTCAGATCGCCGGCGCTGGTGCGCCCCGGAATGGCACTCATCGATCAACCCCCAGATGGCTTACTGCCAAGGCCCGATGATACTGCCACCAACCCTGGCTTGCGCCGGGATCAGAGCGCGAACACCTGCTCGTTCCGAAGAATCTGTGGCTTCAAACGGCCGCTGTACGCCGCCAGCTCGGCGGTGATCTCGGCAGCCTGCGCCGGCTTGAGGTGTGTCACATAGATCTCGGGCGACACGATCAGCCGATCAAGCACCGAAAACAGCATCTGCGGACACAGATGGCGCGCGGCGAGCGCCAGATCATGCTGCATGTTCGGGAACGCCGTTTCGATGATCAGGGCGCGCAGGTCGTTGATTGCGTTGATTGCCTCGATCTGCGCGTCACACACGGTGGTGTCACCCGAAAAAACGAGGCTTGCCCCGGTCTCGGAACGGATCTGGTAGCCAACCGCGGGCACCGCGTGCAGCGCCGGCAGCGCTGTAACCCGCCGGCCATCAATGTCAGCCCACTCGCCGATGCGCAACTCGTTGAAGCGCATCAGCGGATGCGCGCGATCCGGAATCGCAGAAAAATCGGGCCAGATCAGCCAGTTGAAGATATGTGAGCGAATGATGCGCAGCGTTTCCGGCGCCGCATGAACAGTCAGCGGGCGACTGCGGTAGTCACCGACGGTGTCGATGATGAATGGCAGGTAGGCAATGTGATCGAGATGCGCATGCGTCAGGAACACATGGTCGATTGCCATCAGCGCCGGCACATCCAGTACCCCGGCGCCAGTGCCGCAATCGATCAGGATGTCGTCGTCGACCAGAAGCGAAGTCGTGCGGACATCGAGCCCACCAATGCCGCCGCTACAGCCGAGTACCCTGACCTCCACGGCCCGATCCGCCTGCGAGCGCTCAGCCGGCGCGCAGGTAGAACTCCATCTTGACGCCGGCAAGCTCGATCACGTCGTGATCCTGCAGCGGGTGCGCCTGCGCATCGATCTCACGGCCGTTGACCACCGGGAAAGCAGTGCCCTCGACGTGCGTAATGAAGTAGCCATGCGCACGGCGCGTGATGACAGCCACCTGCAGGCCCGGTTTGCCAAGCGTGGTCAGCGATTTGGTCAGCTCAAGCTCGCGGCCCGCATTGCGTCCAGAGAGAATCTGCACCACGCCGATCTGGTTAGCCTGGTCCGCCTCCGGCTGCGACCAATTGGTGCCGGAGAGCCCCCCAGTCGTCACCCCTTGCGTCGCGCTCTGTGCTTCCGCGAAGCCGGTCACCATGGTGTCGGCGGCTGCGCGCATCGTGGTGTTCTGGGTCTTCGTGAAGTCCTGCGGCACTTCGAAGGCCTTCTCGAAGGTGTTGGCCGACGCCGGTGGTGGCGTGTCCTTGAGGAACTTGAGCCGGTACTTGCCGAGCTCGACGATATCGCCGTCCTTCAACGCATGCTTTTTCACCGGCTGCCCATTCACATAGGTGCCGTTGGTGCTGTTCAAGTCCTCAAGGAACGCATCCTGGAGGATGGTCGCAATCGATGCATGCTCGCCGCTGATCGCCAGGTTGTCGATCTGGATGTCGTTGTGCGGCTTGCGGCCGATCGTGATGCGCTGTTTGTCCAGCGCGATTTCCTTCAGCACGAGGCCGTCCATGCTCAGGACGATTTTGGGCATGCGGAACTCCAAATTGGGGTAAGTGCCACTTGCGGACAAGCTCACCAAGGGTGGAATCATGCCGCGCCCCGCCTCGGGGGGCAACGGGTTCCGGTCAAATCAATAGGGCAAGGCTGTGCCGAGTTTGGCACTACGCGCGCGCGCAAGCACCTCGACGCCGAGCGCGAGGTCCTGCACCGCCAAGCCTTGCGACTCGAACAACGTGATCACGGCCGGATCGGTGCGCCCCGCGCGATGTCCTGCGACGATCTCACCAAGTTCCACCAACCGCCCTTCGGTCAGCCGCCCTTTCTCAAGCGCAGGCAACAAATCGCCCGCTTCCCGCAAGGCCGTCGCTCGGGTATCGACGACGATGAGGCCAGCGCGTCCGACGGTTGTTTCGTCGATCTCGCGCCGAATTAGCGCGTTGGAGCCCGCGGCGTTGATGTGACAGCCGGCCGGTAACCACGCGCCGTCGAACAGCGGCTTGGGCGACGTGGTGATGGTGACCACCACATCGGCCGCGCGCACTTCGGCTTCGACATCCTTGGCGGGCGTCACCGAGCGCCCGACTTGCGCCGTCATCTCGGCGCAGAAGGCATCGCACTTCGCAGCATCGCGCGCGACCACGGAGAACTGTTCAATCGGCAGGCTGAGCGCCAACGCTTCGATCTGCCCGCGCGCCTGCCAACCGGCACCGAAAATTACGGCGCGGCGGGCGTTCGGCCGTGCGAGCCAGCGCGCCGCGACGCCGCCTGCTGCGCCCGTCCGCATCATGCCGAGCCGGTCAGCTTCGATCACCGCCAGTGGATCGCCGTTGTCGGCATCGAACAGGTGAAGCCAGAACCGCACACCGGCGCGCGACGAGGTATAGGTCTTGTAGCCGGTGACGCGTCGCGCGTCGAGCAGACCGCCTTGCAGCAGGTGCTGGATCACGGCGCCGGCCCGCACGCGCTGGCGTGGGTAGTCGACCGCCTCACCGGCAGCAAGCGCGCGATGGGCAGATTCCACCGCGGCAAGCGCCAGCGGCATATCGACCACCTGTGCAACCTCCGTCTCGGACAAATACAGCGCAGCCATGTTAGCCCTCCTCCAACACCCTGTAGCCCGCCTGCCGGCGACGAGCTATCAGCCAGCCGATCAGCACGACCACCAAGGCCCCGACCGCCGAGGCGACGTAATGCAGCCAAGCCGGCTGCCCCGCCACCAACGGCCGCATTGCCGGATCGCTGAAGATCATCGCGCCCGCGACCCAACCGAGCAGCCCGGCACCAAGGGTGACGATGATCGGCATGCGCTCCATCGCCTTCATGATGATCTGGCTCGCGAACACGATGATAGGAATGCTGACAAGGAGCCCGAACACCAGCAGCGGAATGCTGCCGTGCGACGCGCCGGCCACCGCGACGACGTTGTCGAGGCTCATCACGAAATCCGCCACGATGATCGTCTTGACCGCGCCCCAGACGTTGCCGGCACCGTGGATCTCGTGCTCGCCTTCCTGCTCCGGCACCAGCAGCTTCACGCCGATCCACAGCAACAGGATCCCGCCGACGATCTTGAGCCACGGCCAGTCCATCAGTAGTGCCGCAAAGGCCGTCAGCACCACACGCAGCCCCACCGCCCCGAGCACGCCCCACAGGATACCGACCCTGCGTTGCGCGGGCGCCAGGTTGCGACACGCCAGCGCAATCACGACCGCGTTGTCGCCCGACAGCACCAGGTCGATGACGATGATCTGCGCAACGGCGTACCAGAAAACGGGATTGGAAAAATCGGGCATCGGGGCGGGGGCGTTTAAAAGTGAGAGTTTAGCGGAGCATGCCGCGCGGGCGTTCGACGCCTCAAAACGAAAACGCCCGGCTCACGCCGGGCGCTTGATGCAGCGGACCTCGACGGATCAGAGCATCGCCTTGAGCAGGCGCGCCATCTCAGACGGGTTGCGCGTCACCTTGAAGCCGCACTCTTCCATGATGGCGAGCTTGGCGTCGGCCGTATCAGCACCACCGGAAATCAACGCACCGGCGTGGCCCATGCGTTTGCCGGCCGGGGCGGTCACGCCAGCGATGAAGCCAACGATCGGCTTCTTCATGTTGGCCTTGCACCACATTGCCGCTTCGGCTTCGTCCGGACCGCCGATCTCGCCGATCATGATCACCGCGTCGGTGTCCGGATCGTCATTGAACATGCGCATCACGTCGATGTGCTTCAGACCGTTGATCGGGTCACCACCGATGCCGACTGCCGAGGACTGGCCCAGCCCGATTTCAGTCAGTTGCGCCACGGCTTCGTACGTCAGCGTGCCAGAGCGCGACACCACACCGATACGGCCCTTGCGGTGGATGTGACCCGGCATGATGCCGATCTTGATTTCGTCCGGCGTGATCAGCCCCGGGCAGTTCGGCCCCAGGAGCAGGGTCTTCTTGCCGCCGGCCGCTTCCTTGGCCTTCATCTTGTTGCGCACTTCGAGCATGTCGCGCACCGGAATGCCCTCGGTGATGCAGATCGCCAGATCCAGGTCGGCCTCGACGGCTTCCCAGATCGCAGCGGCAGCCCCCGCCGGCGGCACGTAGATCACCGACACGGTGGCGCCGGTTTCCGAAGCGGCCTCCTTCACCGAACCGAAGATCGGGATGTTGAAGATGGACTCGCCCGCCTTCTTCGGGTTCACACCCGCGACGAAGCAGTTCTTGCCGTTGGCGTATTCCTGGCACTTTTCGGTGTGGAACTGGCCGGTCTTGCCCGTGATGCCCTGGGTGATGACCTTGGTGTCTTTGTTGATCAGAATCGACATTTCAGAGTTCTCCGGGCATTACTTGACGGCAGCAACGATCTTTTCGGCCGCTTCGGCCATGGTGTCCGCCGAGATGATCGGCAGACCCGATTCGGCAAGGATCTTCTTGCCGAGGTCTTCGTTGGTGCCCTTCATGCGAACGACCAGCGGCACGGCCAGATGCGTTTCCTTGGCCGCGGTCACCACGCCGGTGGCGATGGTGTCGCACTTCATGATGCCGCCGAAGATGTTGACCAGGATGCCCTTCACCTTGGGGTTCTTGAGCATGATCTTGAAGGCTTCGGTGACCTTCTCGGTCGTCGCGCCGCCGCCCACGTCGAGGAAGTTCGCCGGCTCGGCGCCGAAGAGCTTGATCGTGTCCATGGTCGCCATGGCGAGGCCGGCACCGTTCACCAGGCAGCCGATGTTGCCGTCGAGCGAGATGTAGGCGAGGTCAAACTTCGAGGCCTCGATTTCGTCAGCGTCCTCTTCATCCAGGTCGCGATAGGCAACGATTTCCGGGTGGCGGAACAGCGCGTTCGCGTCGAAGTTGAACTTGGCGTCCAGCGCCTTGATGTTGCCGTTGCCTTCGAGGATCAGCGGGTTGATTTCCGCCAGCGAAGCGTCGGTTTCCATGTAGCAGGTGTACAGGCGCTTGAGCGTATCGACGGCTTGCGGGATCGAGGCTTCCGGTACGCCGATGCCGCTTGCGAGTTCCTTGGCTTGCGCGTCGGTCAGGCCTGCCGCGGGATCAACGAAGACCTTGATGATCTTCTCCGGCGTGTTGTGCGCGACTTCCTCGATGTCCATGCCGCCTTCGGAGGACGCCATCATGGCAACCTTCTGCGTGGCGCGGTCGGTCAGCGCGGCAACGTAGTATTCCTTCTTGATGTCGGCACCTTCCTCGATCAGCAGGCGGCGGACCTTCTGGCCTTCCGGGCCGGTCTGGTGCGTGACCAGTTGCATGCCGAGGATCTCGTTGGCGAGCGTGCGCACTTCGTCGAGCGAACGGGCCAGCTTCACGCCGCCGCCCTTGCCACGGCCACCTGCGTGAATCTGGGCCTTCACCACCCAGATCTTGCCGCCCAGCTCCTCGGCGGCCTTGACGGCCTCATCGACGGAAAAACACGGAATGCCGCGCGGCGTAACGACGCCATATTTGCGCAGGACTTCTTTCGCCTGGTACTCGTGAATCTTCATGGTTGCCCTTCGATCTCTGCCCCCGCCCGGGGTCGCCGGGCTCAGCGGGCTCAATGTTGGTATCGGGTCGGAACACGGGCAGACGAGACGGACTGCGCCCCCTTTGACGCAGCGGATGCCGACTCTCCCCCTCCCTCGGCAAAAGCCAGACCGGGCGCTCGGCAGCCCCGTTGCCGCAGTGCAACACCCGGATTCGGCGGATTGTAACCGAATCGCCCTTGCGGGTTACTTACGTGTTTTCCGAGTCGGCAACGGTACGCGGCCGGTACCACCGCGGGTAGTACTTGCGCGCCGCTGCACCTGATGAATCCAGCGCGTGGCAGCGATCGAGCTGGTAGGGCTTGCGGTCGCCGGAGTCATCTTCGCGCACCAGGGTCGCAAAGGTTTGCAGCGCGACGGTTGGCAAAGTCAGCAGCAGTTCGGTGACATGGGTGCAGCCCTTCACTTCGGCGAACCGCTCCATCATTGCCTTGCGAAAGCCTTGGAACAGATTCAACCCGATCAGCTGGCGATAGGCTGGTGCGATCGTTTCGCAGTAGCCGGTGTACGGCGCCCATGCGGTATCGGCCAGTGCATCAACGATGTTGAAGTGGCGATCGATGGTCAGGCGCACCCGCATCTCGTGCACCGGCGTGCCGGCCGGCCGCACGCCAGAGAGTATTTCGTAGTCTGCGTCCTTCAAATCCACCAGCGTGGCATCGAGGTCGAACAGGCCGTCGTCGCGCACAAAGCCTTCTGCCTCGATGCGGCGCGTGTGGAGTCGCCGGCGCGCAATGGCCGGTTCCGGAAAAGCCATGATTCCCCCTGCTTCAGCCCGCGCCCCCTGCGCGATCGGCCTGCGTAACACCGCCAGATGATAGCAATGCCTGCATCGGCAGCCAGGCCTGAATGGGTGATGGCCGACAATGCCAAGGCACGGCGCGTTGGGCGTACTCGCCCCGCGCGACCGTCGTCACCGCTCAAGCATGGATCACACGCCAGGCATGGCGCGCGATCATCAACTCTTCATTGGTCGGGATCACCCAGGCATTGACCCGGCTCGCACGCGCGCTGATTCTCGCGAAACCACGAACCGCGTTGGCTTCGCGGTCCAGGTCGACGCCGAGCCAGCTGGCCTGTTCCAGAATTTTCGCGCGCACAGTCGGCGAGTTCTCGCCGATCCCGGCGGTGAACACCACCGCATCGAGCCCGCCCATGGCCCCGGCCAGCGACGCCAATTCGCGCGAGGCTCGGTAACAGAAGTGATCCAGCGCCAGCTTGGCGTTGCGATCGTCGGACTCTTCCAGCACCCGGCAGTCGCTCGAAACACCCGACATACCCAGCAAGCCGGAGCGGTGGTAGATCAGCTTCTCGATCGCGCGTGCATCCATGCCGCGCTGATCCATCAAATAGAGCAGCACGCCTGGATCGACGGAGCCACAGCGGGTGCCCATCGGCAGCCCCTCAACCGCGGTAAAGCCCATCGTGGTCGCCACACTGCGGCCATTGAGGATCGCACACATGCTCGCGCCATTGCCCAGGTGAAACACCACAGTGCGGCCCGCTGCAGCGCGCTCGTCATGCTGCGCCAGCACCGACGCAATGTATTCGTACGAGAGCCCATGAAAGCCGTAGCGCCGAATGCCGGCCGCGGTCATCTCATGCGGAAGCGCATACATCTGGGCGATCAAGGGCTGATCGCGGTGGAACGCAGTATCGAAGCAGGCCACCTGGGCCGCCTTGGTGCCGCTTTCGAGCAGCAGGCGAATCGGCAACAGGTTGTTTGGCTGATGCAGCGGCGCAAGCGGTACGAACGCCTCAAGCCGCCGGAGCGTGGCCGGATCCACACGCACCGGCTCGGCAAACTCGACGCCGCCATGCACCACGCGGTGCCCGAAGGCCTTGATCCTGAGGCCGTTCGTATGCGCATCGAGAAAGGCCGTCAGGTACGCCATCGCGCCTTCGTGGCCGAGCTGAAAACCGCTTGGCCAGCTATGTTCGCCAAGCACCACACCCTCGGCATCCTTGCCGACAAACCTTGGCGCAGTGAACAGCCCCTCAAGTTGCCCGCGCAAACGCAGTTGCAGATCGCCATCGACTGCGGCGAAGACGGAGAACTTCAGGCTCGATGAGCCCGCATTCAGTACGGCAATCGCTTCTGTCATAACCCCTCCCCCGAAGGGTGCCGTGAATTCGGCACGACAGCAGGCCAGCCAAGCACGCCTGCCCCGTCCGCCATCGTAGGCAAGGCCGGTTGCAGCACTCTTGCGCTGGGGCAGGAAACGACGATGGCCGGCGCCTTGCGGCAACCGGCCATCGGGAGCGGGCTAAGGGAAGATCAGCCGCGCAGGGTGCGGCGCACGTGGCGCGCGATCATCAGCTCTTCGTTGGTCGGGATCACCCACACGGCAACGGCGCTGTCGTCCATCGAGATGCGCGGACCACGCGTCTGGTTGGCCGCCGAGTTCAGGCGAACACCCAGCCAGTGCGACGCTTCGCAGATGCGCGCACGGATCAGCGCGGCGTTCTCGCCGACGCCGCCGGTGAACACCAGCGCATCGACACCACCCAGCGCAGCAGCGAACGAACCGATTTCGCGCGCAACGCGATAGACGTAGTAATCGACGGCCAGGCGGGCGCGCGACGAATCGCTCGCAAGCAAGGCACGCATGTCGCTCGACACACCCGACAAACCCAGCAGGCCGGATTCGCGATACAGCAGCTTCTCGATATCGCGCGCGTTCATGCCCTTCTGGTCCATCAGATACAGCAGCACGCCCGGGTCGATCGCGCCGCAACGCGTGCCCATCGGCAAACCGTCCAGCGCCGTGAAGCCCATCGTTGTCGCAACACCCAGCCCTGCCGACAGCGCCGCCATGCTGGCGCCGTTGCCCAGGTGCAGCACGATCGTGCGGCCGGAGGCGGCACGCTTGTCATAGTCCCCCAGCACGCTGGAGATGTACTCGTACGAGAGGCCATGGAAGCCATAGCGGCGGATGCCCTCTTCCGCGTATTCGAGCGGCAGCGCAAACAGTTCGGAAACCTGCGGCTGCGTACGGTGGAAGGCCGTGTCAAAGCACGCCACCTGCGGCAGATCCGGGAACTGCTCCATCAGCAGGCGGATCGGCGTGAGGTTGTGCGGCTGATGTAGCGGGCCGAACGGCACGTACTTCTCAAGACGCGTCATCACGCTCGCGTTGAGCTTGGCCGGTGCCGAGAACTCCAGACCGCCGTGCAGAACGCGGTGGCCGACGGCTGCAGGCCGCGGGACGCCGTGGTCTGCAAGGAAGCCGCTGATGCACTTCATCGCGCCTTCATGGCCCAGTTGCGTACCCTCAGCCCAATCCTGGCTGGCAAGCACGGTGTCGCCCGCATCTTTGGCGACGAACTTGGGGGCCGTGAACAGGCCTTCGACCTGACCACGCAGACGCAGGGCGAAATCGTCGCCAATCGATTCGAAGACGGAGAACTTCAGGCTCGATGAGCCCGCATTGATAACGAGGATAGGTTCAATCATTTTGTTTCATGGGGGTTTCGCCGGTCTGGCGATAGTGGGCAATAAGCGCCATGACGGCAGTCGAAGCCATCCGGGTTTCGACTGAATCGGCGCGGCTGGTAAGTACGATCGGCACTTTCGCACCGAGCACAATGCCGGCGCTGTCGGCGCCGGCCAGATACTGGAGTTGCTTGGCAACCATGTTGCCGGCCTCGAGGTCGGGCACGATCAGGATGTCGGCCCGCCCCGCCACCGGCGAGACAATCTTCTTGGTCTTGGCGGCCGCTTCGCTCACCGCGTTGTCGAACGCGAGCGGGCCGTCGATCACGCAGCCGGTGATCTGCTTGCGATCGGCCATCTTGCACAGCATCGCGGCATCAATCGTCGACTGGATCTTCGGGTTCACCGTCTCCACGGCAGAGAGCACGGCCACCTTGGGCATGTGGATACCCAGGATGTGCGCCAGCTCCACCGCGTTCTGCACGATGTCGACCTTCTCCTCCACCGTCGGGAAGATGTTGATCGCCGCATCCGTCACCAGAAGCATGCGCGGATAGGCCGGCACATCCATCACGAATACATGCGTCACGCGGCGCGAGGTACGCAGGCCGTTGCTGGCCTTCACCACGGCGCCCATCAACTCGTCGGTATGCAGGCTGCCTTTCATCAGCGCCTGCACTTTGCCGTGGCGTGCCATGCCGGCGGCGTGGTCCGCGGCAGCGTGGCTGTGCTCACAGTCGATCAGCTGGTAGCCGCTCAGGTCAATGTTCTCGGCCTGCGCAACGGCATGGATCTTCGCCGCCGGTCCGATCAACACCGGGATGATCAGGCCCTTGCGCGCCGCCTCGATCGGCCCGAGCAAGGAATCGCGGTCGCAAGGGTGTACCACCGCCGTCAGCACCGGCGGAATGCCCTCGCAGGCGACGTACATCTTCTCGAACGCGTCATTGCGCGGCATGTAGAACGCGGCCTTGCGCGTGTCTGCAAAACTGCCCTTGGTGCCCGGCGGCAACACCGTCAGCGACCCCCAAAGCAAGTCATCGCCGTGCTGATTGACGACGCGAATATCGAGCTGCACCGACCGGTCGGACGCATGCTTGTGACGCACCCGGACGGATGCGGTGAGCTCATCGCCATCGGTGATGAACCCGTCCGCGTGCAGTTCCTGACCGACGATGCGCGAGCCAGGGCCGGGAAGTCGCCGCGTCACCACGTTGGACATCAGCGCAACGGCGCACACGCCCTGCACCGACAGCTTCTCGTCGGTCTTGTCGGTCTCGGGGTGGAAGATTTCGGCGTCACCGGACAACTGCGACAACATCGCCACGTTGGACGCTGTCACGGTGTGGGTGATTTCCATCGACGCGCCGACGTGCAGATCGTCGTAGGTGAGGTTCTTCAACTCATCCATAGCGTCGTGTCCGCGGAAGGGGTGCTGCTGATTCTGCCCGCCATACTGCAGTGCAATATTGACAGCGATCAGCCGCGTCCCCGTCCTCGTTCATTTTGCTTAGTACACCTTCAGCCCGCGGGCGCGGAACTGCTCCTTGACCCGCTCGGTCAGCTCATTGGTCGGCGGCACGGCATCCGCCAGCGGGTACTTCAGATTCAGCGCATCCCACTTGGAACGGCCCATCTGGTGGAAGCGCAGCACATCAACGCGCTCGACGCTGCGAATGCTCGCAGTGATGTCGGCAACGCGTTCGACGTTGTCGTAATCGTCGGTCAAGCCCGGCACGAGCACGAAGCGCACCCAGGTCGGCCGGTTCAAGTCCGACAGCCGCTTGGCGTAGTCGAGCGTCGGTTGCAGCGGCTGATGCGTCACGCGGTAGTAGGTATCCGGATCGCCGGACTTGATGTCGAGCAGGTTCAGGTCGACATCCATCAGCTCTTCGTCCGATAGCTTCTCGCCCAGGCGGCCACAGGTATCGAGCGCGGTATGCAAACCGAGCTCCTTGCAGCGGCGCAGGATGCGCTTGGCAAAGCGGTGCTGCACCAGGGGCTCACCGCCACTGATCGTCACGCCGCCCTTGGAGAGTGTCAGCGGGCGCACGTACTTCTTCAGCTCCGCCATCAGGTCGCCCGCGGTCGTGGGCGTCCCGTGCATCTTGTGCCAGGTATCGGGGTTGTGGCAGTACTGACAACGCATGAGGCAGCCCGACAGAAAGACCACGGCGCGAATGCCGGGGCCATCTACCGCGCTGCCCATTTCGTACGAGTGGATGTAGCCGACGAGCTGCTGGTCCTCGTTTTCGGCGATGTCCTCGAGGTCGGCCTCGTGGATCGCAAAATGATCCGGGCCACCCGACTGGGTGGCCCCGGATTGGACCTTCAGCTCGTAGCGACTGCCGGAAAGGCGTGTCGCCACGAGGGGATCTCCTTACATGGAACCGTGGAAGGTACGGTTGATCACGTCCATCTGCTGCTCACGCGTCAGCTTGACGAAGTTCACCGCATAGCCAGAAACACGGATGGTCAGCTGCGGATACTTTTCCGGGTGCTCCATCGCATCGACCAGCATATCGCGGTTGAGCACGTTCACGTTGACGTGGAAGCCTTCGCTGCCGAAGTAGCCATCAAGGCTGCCCTTGAGCTTCTCGGTGCGCTCTTCCGACGAACCGAGCGCGCTCGGCGAGTAGGACAGCGTCAGCGAGATGCCGTCAGCGGCGTCTTCGTACGGGATCTTGGCAACCGACATCATCGCGGCCAGCGCACCGTGCGTGTCCTTCTGGTTCGACGGGTTGGCACCCGGCGCGAAGGCTTCGCCCTTCTTGCGGCCGTCCGGCGTCGAGCCGGTCTTCTTGCCGTACACCACGTTGGAGGTGATCGTCAGCACCGACTGGGTGTGCATCGCGTTGCGATACGTCGGGTACTTGCGGATCTTGTCCATCATGGTCGTCACGAGGCCGGTGGCGATTTCATCCACACGGTCGTCGTTGTTGCCGTAGCACGGGAAGTCGCCTTCGGTGACGTAGTCGACGATCAGGCCGCGCTCGTCGCGCACCACCTTGACCTTGCCGAACTTGATCGCCGAGAGGCTGTCCGCCGCGTGCGACAGACCAGCGATACCGCAGGCCATCGTGCGCAGGATGTCGCGATCATGCAGCGCCATCTCGATCGCTTCGTACGCGTACTTGTCGTGCATGTAGTGAATGATGTTCAGCGCATTCACGTAGGTCTTCGCGAGCCAGTCCATCATCGTGTCGAGACGGGCCATCACGGTGTCGTAGTCGAGGTAATCGCCTTCGAGCGGGGGCAGCACCGGGCCGACCTGCTCGCCGGAGATTTCATCGCGGCCGCCGTTGATCGCGTAAAGCATGGTCTTGGCGAGGTTCACACGGGCACCGAAGAACTGCATCTGCTTGCCGACGCGCATTGCGGACACGCAGCAGGCGATCGCGCAGTCATCGCCCCAACGCGGGCGCATCAGTTCGTCCGACTCGTACTGGATCGACGACGTGTCGATCGACACCTTCGCGCAGAAGCGCTTGAAGCCTTCCGGCAGCGCCGGCGTCCAGAACACGGTGAGGTTCGGCTCCGGCGCCGGTCCCAGCGTGTAGAGGGTGTTCAGCATGCGGAAGCTGGTCTTGGTGACCAGGGTGCGGCCGTCTTCGGCCATGCCGCCGATCGATTCGGTCGCCCACACCGGGTCGCCCGAGAACAGCTCGTTGTATTCCGGCGTGCGCAGGAAGCGGACCAGACGCAGCTTCATCACGAAGTCGTCCATGACTTCCTGGGCGAACTGCTCGGTGATGCGGCCTTCCTTCAGGTCACGCTCGAAGTACACATCGAGGAAGGTCGACACGCGGCCCACCGACATCGCGGCGCCGTTCTGCTGCTTGATCGCAGCGAGGTAGCCGAAGTAGGTCCACTGCACCGCTTGCTGCGCGGTCGCGGCCGGCTTGGAGATGTCGCAGCCGTAGTTGGCGGCCATTTCCTTGAGTTCGGCGAGCGAGCGGATTTGCTCCGAGAGCTCCTCGCGGGCACGGATCACGTCTTCGGTCGAATGGACGTCGTTCAGTTCAGCCTTTTCGCGCTTCTTCGCAGCGATCAGGAAGTCCACGCCGTACAGCGCAACACGGCGGTAGTCGCCGATGATGCGGCCGCGGCCGTAAGCGTCGGGCAAACCGGTGACGATGCCGGACTTGCGGCACGCCAGGATGCTCGGGGTGTAGGCATCGAACACGCCGGCGTTGTGGGTCTTGCGGTACTTGGTGAAGATCTCGGCAACGCGCGGATCGGCCTTGTAGCCGTAGGCCTCAAGCGAGGTCTCGACCATCCGCCAGCCGCCGTACGGCATGATCGCGCGCTTCAGCGGCGCTTCGGTCTGCAGGCCGACGACCAGTTCCAGATCCTTGTCGATATAGCCGGGGGCGTGCGCGGTGATGCCGGACGGAATCTGCGAGACATCCAGGATGCCCTTCTCGCGCTCTTCAGCCAGCAGCGGCTGGAGCTTTGCCCAGAGGGTCTTGATGCGGTCGGTCGCGCCGCAAACGAAACTGTCATCACCTTCGTACGGGGTGTAGTTACGCTGGATGAAGTCGCGCACGTCGACTTCCTTCTGCCAGCGCCCTTCGACGAAGCCGCGCCAGGGTTCGCCTACGACCTGAGTGTCATTCTTGACCGCTACATCCATGATTGCCCTCCTGTGGCATTTCTGATTTGTCGCCGTGTCCAAGGGACACGCTGTCAGCCGGGTTGCCAGACGAAGCACGTTCGCGGCGGCGATTGATGCACCGGACATCGCACGCACGGCTGACGCGATCACACGCTGGAACCGTCAATTCACCTGTGCAGCGTATGCCTCCTAAGTGGCAACAACAAGAAAGTCAGGTCAACGATTTTGCGCTTTGCGTTTGCTATAATGCGA
The DNA here is from genome assembly GCF_013184235.1 of Niveibacterium sp. COAC-50. Lineage (NCBI taxonomy): Bacteria > Pseudomonadati > Pseudomonadota > Betaproteobacteria > Rhodocyclales > Rhodocyclaceae > Niveibacterium > Niveibacterium sp. COAC-50. The sequence goes on along the minus strand of NZ_JABCJM010000005.1, from coordinate 57,755 downwards.
AACATCATTGCGCATGGCGAAATCTATAAATTTCGTACATGACGCCATTAGTCGGCCTAGCGGCTTTTCCGCGCCGCACAATCGAGCCTTCAGGCGCCTTTGTTGTTACTCAATAGCTGGCCAAAGCGCCCATTTGCTCGCTTTGAAGACGGTATCGCCTTAAAGTTCACCTGAATTCGGCCGAAACAAAGGTGAAGGTGCACTCCCGCACAACAACAATGCAGCCGCATGTGACCGAACGCATGTACCTGAAGCCCGGACGGCACACTCTCTTTGCCACATCCCTTGTTTGCGCGAGCGTCGCCGCGCAAGCTGCCGGGCTTGGCGAAGCATCGCTGCGCAGCGGCCTCTCGCAGCCCCTTCGTGTCGAGATTGCGCTGGTCGGCGATGATGTCGGCGCACTTGGAAACGAGTGTTTCCGTGTGCTCACGCCAAGCGGCGCGAGCGACGATCTGCCCTGGGTTCGCAGCGCTCAGATGCGGCTGGAGCAGACCGGCAACCGCCACACGCTGGTCGTGACCACCCGTCAGGCGATCCAGGACCCCGCCTTGATGCTGGGCGTCCAGATGGACTGCGGCGTGCAGGTGCGCCGCGAGTACGCATTGCTGCTGGGCCCCACATCGGTTGACGCACCACGGACTGTGCCGGCGGAGGGCGTTTCGGCACTGCCACCCGCCCGCCCGGCCGCTTCCCGCGGGCGCGTTGAGACCTGGACCGCCGCGGAAGGCGAGAGCGCCGCTTCGATCGCCGCAGCCTTGGTACCCGGCGATCGCGCAGCGCAGCGCCGGACCGCGCGCGAAATAGTTCGTGCGAATCCCGAATTGTTTGCCGGCAATCCAAATGCCGCCCAGACGGCGCTGCCGGCCGGTACGCAACTTCAGGTGCCGATGCCGGGCGCCAAGCCCGCTCCGCGTGCAGCACCGACCGAGGCTAAAGCCCCGAAGTCGGCCCCTGAACGTCGCGTCACCCCCGAGCGCCCGGCAGAACCGTCTCCCGTGCCGCGCCCGCGGCGGGATGCGGCGAAGTCGGCTGATCGCTTGACCGTCACAACCGAGGATGGAGACGGCGCGCTGCGCCAGTCGCTTGAACTCGACGAGTCGCGTCGGCAATCCGTGCCAGACGAATCGACCCGGTCGCGCCTGCGCCGCGAGCAGCAATTGATCCTCGCGATCGACGACCGGATTGCAACCACGCTCGAGCTCAATGAGCGCATCAGGCAACTGGAAGCAGCACAGCAGCGCCTGCAGGCGGAAAACCAGCGCCTCGCAGGACTGATCGCCCAGCAGAGCGGGGCCGGCGGCACGCCCTCGCGCCTGAGCTCGTCAGCAACCCCAATCGACTGGCGCCTGATTGCCGGCGGCACGGTGCTCGTGCTGGCTGCGATTGCCGCCAGTCTCGCGTGGCGGCGCCGGCGGATCCGCATCCTTCCGGTTGAGCCCCTACCCGCCGCCGGCAGCCCGGAGCCAACGCCGGAAGAAGAGGATGCCGAGTTCGAAGGCGAGGAGCCGCTGACCCCGGCCGATATCTGGCCGGAGCGCGAAGGCGCGCCTCCGATGGGGGGCGCCGCGCACGAGAGCATCGACTGGACGCCGCCGACCCTGTCGCCGGGCGCGCTCGGACCGAGCAGCCTGCTGCACATCGACGACGAAGTCGAAGAGCACGATTCTGCGGTTGAACTCGCCGAGATCATGATGTCTTTCGGGCGCGTCCAAGGTGCCGCTGAAACGCTGGCCGATTTCATCCGCGCCAATCCGAAGCAGGCCGTACGCCCGTGGATCAAGTTGCTTGAGGTCTACAAGGCTGCATCGATGCGGGTCGAATTCGACGCACTCGCCGGCCAGTTGAACAAGACCTTCAACGTCAAGGCGGTTACCTGGGAAGAGTTCGATCAGGTCAAGGAGGCCAACGAGTCGGTCGAACAGATGGGCCACATCATCGGTCGCATCCTGAACACCTGGCGCACGCGCGAGTGTCAGGTCTATCTGCACACGCTGCTGCGCGACAACCGCAAGGGCACGCGCCAAGGATTCCCGCTCGGCATCGTTGACGACATCCTCTGCCTCAACGGCGTACTGGAAATTGAGCTCGGCGCGTTCAAGCCAACACCGGAAGAACTTGCGGCGATGGAGACACCCCCACCGCCTCCGAGCGAGACGGCCGCCGGTCCGAGCACGGTGGCCACCGAGGTCAACAGCGCCGCGTTGCCAGACGAAATCACTTTCGATGAGCACGCCCTGCCGCCTTCGCGCCCGCGTGCCCCCGCACCCGCATTCGAGCCGGAACGCACCGAGTCGATGATCGAGTTCAACCTCGACGAAGAACTCCCGCCGCTCAAACCGCGCGACCAGTAGGTCGCAGTGACGACTCAGACCGGGTTGTCGATATCCACGAAGACGCAGTGAATGCCCAGTTGCGCTTGCAGATGGGCGCCCAGTGCATGCACGCCGTAACGTTCCGTCGCATGATGGCCAGCGGCAATGTAGGGGACACCGCTTTCGCGCGCGAGATGCACGGTCGGTTCCGAAACTTCACCCGACACAAAGAGTTCGGCGCCCGCCGCAATGGCGGCCTCGAACATGCCTTGCGCCGCTCCAGTGCACCAGGCGATGCGCTCGATCTCGCCAGCCGCATCGCCCACCACCAGCGGCTCGCGGCCGAGCCGCGCGGCGAGCGAACGGGCCACCTGATCCAGTGAGGTTGGCCCCGGCAATCGACCGATCACCCCGACATCCTGATCGCCAAAGTGGGCCACCGCCTCCCAGCCCATCACGCGGGCAAGCTGAGCGTTGTTGCCCAACTCCGGGTGCACATCGAGCGGCAAGTGATAGGCGTACAGGTTCAGATCGTGGCCAAGCAGGCGCGCCAGGCGACGGCGGCGCGTTGCAATGACTCGCGGATCTTCGCCGCGCCAGAAATAGCCGTGATGCACCAGCAGGCCGTCCGCATCGTGCGCAATTGCAGCGTCGATCAACGCAAGGCTCGCGGTCACCCCGCAAACCAGGCGGCGGACCTCGGCGCGACCTTCCACCTGCAAACCGTTTGGGCAATAATCCTTGATCCGCGGGGCTCCCAGCAGTTCGTCCAGATAGCGTTGCAGTTCATCGCGATGCATTGTTTTGTCTCCCTCCCCACGGTGGGCATTCGACCACAAGGCGCCGCAGCACCCGGGAGGCCGCGCTACCCGACTCGGAATTTTGGATTATGCGCCGCTTGTGGCTGATCTTCTGCCAGGCCGTCACCGCCTCGCTGGCGGTGGTTTTCGTGCTCACCACGCTGAAGCCGGGCTGGTTTTCGGACCGCCGTACGCTTGCGCAATTCGTGCCGGTACAGGAAGCCCCACCCGCGGCCAGCGGAAGTCAGGCGGGCGCCGGCAATACCGCAGTCTCGTATGCGCCGGCGGCGGCGAAAGCCCTGCCGTCGGTGGTGCACGTATTTACCAGCAAGGAAGTGCGCCAGCCACGCAACCCTTTCGCCGACGATCCTCTGTTCCGGCACTTCTTTGGTGACCGCAACGATCCATCTGCGTCGCGAAGGGCGTCCGGGCTTGGCTCGGGGGTCATCGCCAGCCCCTCCGGTTATATCCTGACCAACAACCATGTCGTCGAACAGGCGGACGAAATCGAAGTCGCGCTCTACGACGGTCGCAAGCTCGCCGCGACCGTGGTCGGTCGCGACCCCGATACCGATCTCGCTGTGCTGCACATTGCCGCGGACAAGCTCCCGGCGGTCACCTTCGGGGCGCCCGAGGCCCTCAGGGTTGGCGACGTGGTGCTGGCCATCGGCAACCCCTTTGGCGTCGGCCAGACCGTCACAATGGGCATCGTCAGTGCGCTGGGGCGGTCGCAATTGGGGATCAGCACGTTCGAACACTTCATCCAGACCGATGCCGCCATCAACCCCGGCAATTCGGGTGGCGCGCTTGTGGACGGAAGCGGCAACCTCGTCGGCATCAACTCTGCAATCTACTCACGATCGGGTGGCTCACTGGGTATCGGCTTCGCGATCCCGGCATCGCTGGCGCGCAACGTGATGGAGCAGATCATCAAGAATGGCGAAGTCACGCGCGGCTGGATCGGCGTCGAGGTCCGCGAGGTCTCTGCAGAACAAGCCGTCAGCCTCGGGCTGCCGGCTCAGGACGGCACGCTGGTAACCGGCATCGTCAACGGCGGCCCGGCCGACAAAGGCGGGGTTGAGCCCGGCGATTTGCTGGTATCGATCAACGGCAAGGCGGTGGGCGGGCCGCAACGCATGCTCGAAACGATCGCCGCTTTGCCACCCGGCGCCGACGCTACGCTGTCGCTACGCCGCGGCGCGAAAACGGTGGAATCGCGCGTGAAGATCGGAAAACGCCCGCCGCCCGACGCAGGTAGCTAAGGCGCTGAGGCTGCAAGCCGCTCGCGCCCGGGGGCTTCGCTCAATCGCGCCCTTGAACCGCCGGGGCGTCAGGCCTTGGCGACATGAAGCGCGCCACCAGGATGCCCGCCTCGTAGAGCAGACACATCGGCACGGCCAGCATGATCTGAGAAGTGACGTCTGGCGGGGTGATGACAGCTGCGACGACAAAAGCGCCGACGATGACGTAGGAGCGGATTTCCTTCAGTTTCTCGACGGTCACCAGGCCCGCCTTGACCAGCAGGATCACCACCACCGGCACTTCAAACGTCATGCCGAAAGCGAGGAACATGGTCATCACGAAAGCCAGGTACTGCTCGATGTCCGGCGCCGGTGTGATGCTCTTCGGCGCAAATTGCGTGATGAAGGTAAACACCGTGCGAAACACGAAGAAGTAGCAGAACGCCATGCCGAGCAGGAAGAGCAGCGTGCTGGCGATCACCAGCGGCGCAGCCAGGCGCTTCTCGTGCGCATAGAGCCCGGGCGCGATGAAGGCCCAGGCCTGCCAGAGAATGAACGGTAAGGCGACAACGAAGGCCGCCATCATCGTGACCTTGATCGGCACGAAAAAGGGTGTCACGACACCCGTCGCAATCATGCGTGTGCCTTGCGGCAAGGTCTGCATCATCGGCGCAGCGAGCAGATCGTAGATGTGCGACGCAAAAGGCATCAGGCACAGGAATACGATCAGGAACGCCGCAGCGGCCCGCACCAGGCGAGTACGCAACTCGATCAGGTGCGAGATGAAACTCTCTTCTTGAAGATCTGACATGGCCGGGCTTAGCGTCGGGTTAAGTCACCCGCAGCGGGCTGTCCGAACAGATCGAGCTGCGAATCGTTGTGGGTCGGCTCTTCCGCCGTGCTTTCGACAAGCGGCGCTTCAGTAGCCGCCTCAGCTTTCGCGACCTGCACCGGCGCGAGCTCGCTGAGCTGCTCGACTTGTGGCGCGGTCACCTCGCTGACACCGGTGGCCACTGCGGATTCGACCTCGGCGGCGACGGGACGCATGCTCTCTTCGAATTCGCGCGCCTGCTCGCGGATCGAGCTTTCGACTTCACGCGCCGACTCAACCACTTGAGATTGCAGGCGACGCATTTCGTCGAGCTGGATCTCACGGCTGATGTCGGCTTTCACCTCCGCAACATGGCGTTGCATGCGACCGAGCAGATGCCCGATCGTGCGCGCAACGCGCGGCAGCTTTTCCGGGCCGATGACAACCAGTGCCACCAACCCGATCACCATCAGCTCGGAGAATCCAACGTCAAACATGCAAGGGCTCGCTCAGAAACGGAAAGGGCGCCGCCAGCGGCGCCCTGCAGTCGATCACGCAGAGGGCGATCAGCTCTTTTCCTTCTCGCGCGCAGGGGCGTCGATGGTCTGCTTGGCGATCTGAGCCGTGTCGGCCGAACCCGCGGCCGCATCGCTGCCTTCACGCATGCCCTGCTTGAAGCCCTTCACCGCGCCGCCTAGATCCTCGCCGATGTTGCGAAGCTTCTTGGTGCCGAACACGAGAAGAACGATGACCAGCACGATCAGCCAGTGCCAGATGCTGAATGAACCCATTTGAAGCGCTCCTCAATACTTGATCATGGCTGGCAACGGTGCACCGCCGCCAATGATGTGGGCGTGGAGATGATACACCTCCTGTCCACCCACCTTGCCCGAGTTGATGATCGTGCGGAATCCATCGGTCGCGCCTTGCTCGGCAGCAATTTTTCCCACGACGGAGAAAAGGCGTCCAAGCACTTCGGCGTCGTCAACCGTCGCAGTAGCGAGCGACTCGATGTGTTGTTTCGGGATTACAAGCACGTGCACCGGGGCGATCGGACGGATGTCCTTGAACGCCAGCACGAGTTCGTCTTCGTAGACTTTTGCCGCCGGGATCTCTCCGCGTGCGATGCGGCAGAAAATACAGTCGCTCATGGCTGCACCCGGGCGGCCTTTTCGTCGATGCCCGAGATGCCCTCGCGACGACGGAATTCGACCAGCACATCGTCAACCGACAGGCCGAACTGGGACAGCAACACCATGCTGTGGAACCAGAGATCCGTCACTTCGTAAACGATATGGCGCAAGTCACCATCCTTGGCGGCCATGATGGTCTCGGCCGCCTCTTCGGCGACTTTCTTGCAGATCGCGTCGGTCCCCTTGGCATACAGGCTCGCGACATAAGAACTGTCCGCCGATGCACCCTTGCGTTCGGCGAGCGTGCGCCCGAGGCGCTGCAGCACTTCCGGGTCGATCATTTGTAGATGTCCTTCGGGTCTTTGAGAACCGGATCGACCGCCTGCCACTGCGCACCATCGTGCAGGCGGGTGAAGAAGCAGGAACGCCGACCAGTATGGCAAGCGATGCCGCCCTCCTGCTCGATCTTCAACAGCACGACATCGCCGTCGCAATCGAGGCGGATTTCGCGCACGCGCTGCACATGGCCCGACTCCTCACCCTTGTGCCAGATCTTGCGGCGCGAGCGGCTCCAGTACACCGCCTCGCCGGTCTCGACGGTGCGAGCCAGTGCGTCGCGGTTCATCCATGCGAACATCAGCACGTCACCGGTATCGGCATCCTGCGCGATCACCGGCACGAGGCCCTGGTCGTCCCAAGTGACTTCGTTGAGCCAGCGGGTTTCCGTCACGGCCGCGTTCACAGTCGCACCTCAATGCCTTGGCTACGCATGAACTCCTTGGCTTCGCGCACCGTGTGCTGGCCGAAGTGAAAGATGCTCGCCGCGAGCACCGCGTCGGCACGGCCTTCGGTGACACCGTCGGCCAGATGCTGCAGATTGCCGACACCGCCGCTCGCGATGACGGGAATCGACACCGCATCTGACACTGCGCGCGTCAGGCCAAGGTCGAAACCGTTCTTCGTGCCATCGCGATCCATGCTGGTCAGCAGGATCTCGCCCGCGCCGAGTGCCGCAACCCGCTGCGCCCACTCGATGGCGTCGAGCCCGGTGTTTTTGCGGCCGCCATGCGTAAAGACCTGCCACTTGCCCGGCGCGACCTGCTTGGCGTCGATCGCAACGACGATACATTGCGAGCCGACCTTGCCTGAGGCATCCGCCACCAGTTGCGGGTTGTTCACCGCGGCAGTGTTCATCGAAACCTTGTCGGCACCCGCGTTGAGCAGGCGCCGCACATCGGCGACTTCACGCACGCCACCGCCGACCGTCAGCGGGATGAAGACCTGCTCCGCGACTTGCTCAACCACATGCAGGATGATGTCGCGGTCGTCGGAACTGGCCGTGATGTCGAGAAAGGTGATCTCGTCCGCGCCCTGGTCGTCGTAGCGACGCGCGATCTCGACCGGGTCACCCGCATCACGCAGCTCGACGAAGTTCACGCCCTTGACCACGCGCCCGGCGTTGACATCGAGACAGGGGATGATGCGTTTGGCCAGCATGAATCAGCCTTCCGTCACGCCGTTGAGCTCATCGGCGCGCGCCTGCGCGACCTTGAAGTCGAACTTGCCTTCGTAGATCGCACGGCCGGTAATTGCCCCGATCACGCCCTCTTCTTCGACCGCGCACAAGGCGTCGATATCGGCAAGGCTGCCGATGCCGCCGCTGGCGATCACAGGAATGCGCAGCGCCTGGGCGAGCTTCACGGTGGCCTCGATATTCACGCCGCCGAGCATGCCGTCACGGCCGATGTCGGTGTAGATGACCGATTCGACACCGTAATCCTCGAACTTCTTGGCGAGGTCGATCACGTCATGGCCGGTGAGCTTCGACCAGCCATCCACCGCCACCTTGCCATCCTTCGCGTCGATGCCGACGATGATATGGCCCGGGAAGGCGCTGCACGCATCGTGCAGGAAACCGGGGTTCTTCACCGCAGCGGTGCCAATGATGACGTAGCTGATGCCATCGTCGAGGTAACGCTCGATCGTATCCAGGTCACGAATGCCGCCACCGAGCTGCACCGGGATGTCATCGCCCACGGCAGCGACGATCTGCTTGATGACGCCTTCGTTCTTCGGCTTGCCTGCAACAGCCCCGTTGAGATCGACGAGGTGGAGCCGACGCGCGCCCTGGGCGAGCCAGTGGCGAGCCATTTCAGCCGGATCTTCAGAAAATACGGTCACATCTTCCATGTCGCCCTGTTTGAGGCGCACGCAGTGTCCGTCCTTGAGGTCGATCGCGGGAATCAGGAGCATAGTCAGGTCAACGCAGCTAGGTTGGTAGTTGGCGCGCCCGAAGCAACACGGCTTCGATCCATTCGCACCTGTTGGAAGTTGGAACCGGCCTCAGGGCTTCCAGCGCACGAAGTTCGCGAGCAGCTGCAGCCCTGCAGCAGCGCTCTTCTCCGGGTGGAACTGGGTCGCAAAAATATTATCCCGCGCCACCGCACTGGTAAAGGCAATGCCGTAGTGCGTGCGAGCCACCGCATCGGCCGCGTCGCGCGGCGCGCAGTAGAAGCTATGCACGAAGTAGAACCGGGCGTTCGGCGCGATGCCGTCGAACAGGGGATGCGCGCGCAGCGCCTCGACCTCGTTCCAGCCCATATGTGGCACCTTGAGATGACTTCCGTCTCCGGCCGTCATGGCCGAAGAGAACTTCGGCACCTCACCACCGATCAAGCCGAGGCCGGCGGTGTCGCCCTCCTCGCCATGATCGAACAGCATCTGCATCCCGACGCAGACGCCCAGAAACGGCTTGCTGCGCGAAGCACGTTCCACCGCATCGCGCAGGCCACGCGCGAGGAACTCGCGCATGCAATCGTGCAGCGCGCCCTGCCCCGGCACGACCACGCGATCGGCGGCGTCAAGCTGAGCCGGCTCGGCAGTAACAATCACCTGCGCCTCAGGCGCAACATGCTCGAGCGCCTTGGCCACCGAGCGCAGGTTGCCCATCCCGTAATCAACAACGGCAATCTTCATCGCGACCTCAGAGCGAACCTTTGGTCGACGGCATCATGCCCGCAGCGCGGGGGTCTTCCGTCGTTGCCATGCGCAGCGCACGGGCAAAAGCCTTGAAGATGGTTTCGCACTGGTGGTGCGCATTGCGACCACGCAGGTTATCGATATGCAGCGTGACACCCGCGTGGTTCACAAAGCCCTGGAAGAACTCGTGCACAAGCTGGGTATCCAGCCCGCCGATCATGCCCGCCGTGAAGTCGCAGTGCAGTTCGAGCCCTGGACGACCGGAAAGGTCGACCACGACGCGCGACAGCGCCTCGTCGAGCGGCACATAGGCGTGACCGTAACGGGTGAGACCTTTCTTGTCGCCGACCGCTTTGGCAAAGGCCTGGCCGATCGCGATACCGACGTCTTCCACCGTGTGGTGGCCATCGATATGCAGGTCGCCTTCACATTGAACGTCCAGGTCGATCAGGCCGTGGCGGGCGATTTGATCGAGCATGTGATCAAAGAACCCGATTCCGGTGGCGAGCTTGGACTGACCGGTGCCGTCCAGGTTGAGCCGCACGGTGATACGGGTCTCGAGCGTGTTACGGGTGACTTCGACTTGCCGCATGGCGCACTATCGGGCGGGAACGCCCATCGGGGGTTGGGATCGAAGGGCCATGATAGCATTGCCTCGTTGCGCCGCAGCAGTGTTGCAGGCTCGCCACGACCCCCGAATTTTCCACTCGCCAAGATCACCATGAGCCGTTTCTGGAGTGACGTCGTCCGAGGCCTGACGCCGTACGTACCGGGCGAACAGCCCAAGCTGGCCAACCTGGTCAAGCTCAATACCAACGAGAACCCCTACGGCCCGAGCCCCCGTGCGCTGGAAGCCATCGCCGCCGAGGCCGGGGACTCGCTACGCCTTTACCCGGATCCAAACGCCGATCGGCTCAAGGCCGCGATCGCCGCCCACCATGGCATTACCCCGGCGCAGGTCTTCGTCGGCAATGGTTCGGACGAGGTGCTGGCGCACGCATTCATGGCGCTGCTCAAGCACGACGCGCCGTTGCTGTTCCCGGACATTTCCTACAGCTTCTATCCGGTCTATTGCGGCCTTTACGGCATCGAGCCGGGCATCGTGCCGCTCGATGACCATTTCGGCATCCGCATCGACGATTACATCGGCCGCACCAATGGCGGGATCATTTTCCCGAACCCGAACGCCCCGACCGGCTGCCTGCTGCCGCTGAGCGAAATCGAACGCCTGCTGGAACACAACACCAATTCAGTCGTAGTCGTTGACGAAGCCTATGTCGATTTCGGCGGCGAGAGCGCAATCAGCCTGATCGATCGCTTCCCCAATCTGTTGGTGGTGCAAACGCTATCGAAGTCGCGCTCGCTCGCAGGCCTGCGTGTTGGCTTCGCGGCGGGCCATCCTGATCTGATCGAGGCCCTTGAGCGGGTGAAGAACAGCTTCAACTCCTATCCGCTTGACCGGCTGGCGATCGCCGGCGCGGTCGCGGCGTTTGAAGACGACGCGTATTTCCGTGCGTGCTGCGACAAGGTCGTCGCGAGCCGGACGCGGCTCGTGGATGCACTCGCAGGCCTCGGCTTCGAGGTGCTGCCGTCCGCCGCCAACTTCATCTTTGCACGACATCCTCAACGCGATGCCGCTCAGCTCGCGGCGCAACTCCGCGAACGCAGCATTATCGTGCGGCACTTCCGTCAGCCGCGAATCGAGCAGTTCCTGCGCATCACGATCGGCACCGACGCGCAGTGCGACACGCTGCTGCAAGCACTGGCCGAGATTCTCGCCGGCTGAGCTGGCGCACCGGCACAAGTAAAACGGCCGCCCGAGGGCGGCCGTTTTGTTTCAGTCCGCTTCGACCCGCAACTCGGCGGATCTCGCGTGTGCCTGTAACCCTTCTCCGTGCGCGAGGATTGACGCTGTTTTGCCCAGGCGCTGCGCGCCAGCCTTCGACATCCGGATCACCGAGCTGCGCTTCTGGAAGTCGTACACGCCGAGCGGCGACGAGAAGCGCGCACTGCGAGAAGTCGGCAGCACATGGTTCGGGCCAGCGCAGTAGTCCCCCAGCGCCTCAACCGACCAGTGGCCAACGAAAATCGCGCCGGCATGACGGATCTTTGCGACCAGCGGGTCGGCGTCCTCGACCGACAGCTCCAGGTGCTCGGGCGCAATCTGGTTCGCGATCTCGCAGGCCTCATCGAGATCGCGCACGCGAATCAACGCGCCGCGGTTATCGAGCGAGGTGCGGATCGTTGCGGCACGCGGCATCGTCGGCAGCAGCTTGTCGATCGACGCCGCCACTGCATCAAGGAAGGCCGCGTCGGGACACAACAAAATCGACTGCGCCATCTCATCGTGCTCGGCCTGCGCGAACAGATCCATCGCCACCCAATCGGGGTTGCCACTGCCATCAGAGATGATCAGCACTTCGGACGGGCCGGCCACCATGTCGATGCCCACCGTGCCAAATACGCGACGCTTGGCTGCCGCCACATAGGCGTTGCCCGGGCCGACGATCTTGTCCACCTGGGGGATCGTCTGCGTGCCGTAAGCCAGCGCAGCAACCGCCTGAGCGCCGCCGATCGTAAACACGCGATCGACGCCCGCCACCGCAGCAGCGGCCAGCACCAGCGCATTGCGCTCGCCGCGCGGCGTCGGCACCACCATGATCAATTCGCGCACACCCGCGACTTTGGCCGGGATCGCGTTCATCAGCACCGAGCTTGGATACGCCGCCTTGCCACCGGGAACGTAGAGTCCGGCGCGGTCAAGCGGGGTGACCTGCTGACCAAGACGCGTGCCGTCGGCCTCTTCATAGTCCCAGCTCGTTAGCGGCTGGCGCTCGTGGTAGGCGCGGACCCGTGCAGCAGCCTCTTCGAGTGCGGTGCGCTGCGCCGCCGGCAAACCCGCCAGGGCCGCATCGAGATCGGCGCGAGAGAGTTCGAGTTCGGCAAGCGACGCGCCCTCCACGCCGTCGAAACGACGGGTGTAGGCAAGCACCGCCGCATCGCCCTCCAGGCGCACAGCGGCCAGGATTTCGCTGACCGCGCGCTCGACCGCTTCATCCGTCGAGGCCTCGAACGCGAGCAACTTCGAAAGCCGCGCGTCGAAACCGGCTTCGGCCGACGAAAGACGCAGGATTCCGGTCATTTGACCACCCCGGCAAACGCATCAATCACAGGTTGCAGCAGCGCATGCTTCATCTTCAGCGAAGCCTGGTTCACCACCAGCCGCGAGCTGATCGCCATGATTTCCTCAACCTCGACCAGATTGTTCGCGCGCAGCGTGCCGCCGCTGGAAACCAGATCGACGATCGCGTCAGCCAGCCCGACCAAGGGCGCGAGTTCCATCGAGCCATACAGCTTGATCAGGTCGACATGCACACCCTTGCTCGCGAAGTGGTCGCGCGCAGTCTGCATGTACTTCGTCGCGACGCGGATACGCGCACCACGCTGCACCGCCGCGGCGTAGTCAAAGCCTTTCGGCACCGCAACGCACATGCGGCAGCGCGCGATCTTCAGATCGAGCGGCTGGTAGAGCCCTGCGCCACCGTGTTCGATCAGCACGTCCTTGCCGGCAATGCCGAGATCGGCCGCGCCGTACTGCACATAGGTCGGCGTGTCGCTCGCACGAACGATGACCAAGCGGACGTCCGGCCGGTTGGTGTCGATGATCAGTTTGCGCGACTTCTCCGGGTCATCGATCGGCGTGATTCCGGCGGCAGCCAGGAGCGGCAGCGTGTCTTCAAAGATGCGCCCTTTCGAGAGCGCAAGCGTGATGCCATCAAAGGCCATATCAGCTCACCCGTTTGACCGTGGCACCCAGCGCGCCGAGCTTTTCTTCCAGCCGCTCGTAACCGCGATCGAGGTGGTAGATGCGGTCGACCAGGGTTTCACCCTCGGCCACGAGGCCGGCGATGATCAGGCTTGCCGATGCACGCAGATCGGTCGCCATCACTGTGGCGCCCTGCAGTTTGTCGACGCCGGTCACGACGGCGGTGTTGCCGTCGATACGGATGTTGGCGCCGAGGCGGATCAGCTCGACCGCGTGCATGAAACGGTTCTCGAAGATCGTCTCGCGGATGATCGCGGTGCCGTCAGCCACCACGTTGAGCGCCATGAACTGCGCCTGCATGTCGGTGGGGAAGGCCGGGTACGGTGCCGTGCGCAGACTGACCGCCTTGAGCCGTGCGGGGGCCTTGAGCGTGATCGCGTCGCGCTCCGAACCGATCTCGCAGCCGGCATCCATCAGCTTGTCGACAACCGAATCACTGTAGTTCGTACTGGTGCCGGTGAGGCGCACCTGGCCGCCGGTGACCGCCGCGGCGCACAGGTAGGTGCCGGTCTCGATGCGGTCCGGCATGATGCGGTGCGTCGCGCCATGCAGCTTGGCGACGCCACGGATACGGATCACGTCGGTACCGGCGCCGGAAATCTGGGCGCCCATCGACACGAGACAGTTGGCCAGATCCACCACTTCCGGCTCGCGTGCGGCGTTCTCGATCACCGTTTCGCCGTCGGCCAGGCAGGCCGCCATCATCAGGTTCTCGGTGCCGGTCACCGTGACCATGTCGGTGAAGAGCCGCGCGCCGCGCAGCTTGCCGACCTTGGCGTCGATGTAGCCGTGCTCGACCTGCACTTCGGCGCCCATCGCCTGCAAGCCCTTGATGTGCTGATCTACCGGCCGCGCACCAATCGCGCAGCCACCCGGCAGCGACACCTTGGCATGACCGACGCGCGCCATCAGCGGGCCGAGCACCAGCACCGCAGCACGCATGGTCTTCACCAGCTCGTACGGCGCGAGCGGGTTGTCGAGGCCCTTGGCATCCAGCGTCACAGTGTCGCCATCGCGCTCGACCTTCACGCCCATCTGCGCGAGCAGCTTGAGCATGGTGCCGATGTCGTTGAGACGCGGCACATTGGTCAGCACCAGCGGTTCATCCGACAGCAGCGCGGCACACAGGATCGGCAGTGCGGCGTTCTTGGCGCCGGAGATGGCGACTTCGCCGGCGAGCGGGCGGCCGCCGGTAATCAGCAATTTGTCCATCTTATTCGCCGAGCTCCTTGCGGAACGCGGCCCATTGTTCGGGGGTGTAGGTAGTCAGCTGCAGCGCGTGAATCTCGTTGCCCATCAGCGGGCCCAGCGTGGCATAAACCGCCTGATGCTGGCGCACCCTCGGTTTGCCTGCGAACTCGGCGCTGACAACGATGCCGGTGAAATGCACACCGTCGTCGCCCTGGATCTGGATGAAATCGCAGGGCAAGCCTTGCGACACGAGACGTTCGATTTCTTCAGCCTGGAACATGATCTTCTTGGTTGGTGGCGACGCGAACGTTCGCCGTCAGCCGCGCAGCTTGTACCCGGACGCCAGCATGCGCAGCGTCAGGGCCGCAAGGACGGCCAGAAACACGGAAACGATCGAAAGACTCAGCCACGGCGAGACATCGGAAACACCGAAGAAGCCGTAGCGGAAACCATCGATCATGTAGAAAAACGGATTGAAATGCGAGACCCGGTGCCAGAAAACCGGCAGCGAATGCACCGAGTAGAACACGCCGGCCAGCATCGTGAGCGGCATGATCAGGAAATTCTGGAAGCCGGCCAGCTGATCGAACTTCTCGGCCCAGATGCCCGCGATCATGCCGAGCGACCCCAGGATCGCGCCGCCGGCCAGCGTGAAGGTCAGCACCCACAGCGGCGCCTTCGGTGCGACGAACACAAAGATCAGCGACGCAAGCCACACGCCAAAACCGACCAGCACGCCACGCAGCACCGAAGCCAGCACATACGCGGCGTAGAACTCGCGATACGAAATCGGCGGCAGCAGCACGAATACGATGTTGCCGGTGATCTTGCTCTGGATCAGTGATGAGCTGCTGTTGGCGAAGGCGTTCTGCAGCACCCCCATCATCACCAGCCCGGGGACGAGAAAGGCGGTGTACTCGATGGCGCCATACACGGTGACATGCGGATCGAGCACATGCGAGAAGATCATCAGGTACAGCACGGTCGACAGCACCGGCGCACCGATGGTCTGGAAACTGACTTTCCAGAAGCGCAGCAACTCCTTGTAGAGCAGCGTTTTGAAGCCCGAGAGGTTGGCGCCGCTCATCCGGCCCTCCGCATCACATCGACAAAGACCTTTTCGAGGTCCGGCTGACCCACTTCAAATTCGGTAATCGCGGCGCCGGCGTCACGCAGCGCCACGAGGCGGTCGAGCAGGACCGTGTAATCGTCCGAGGCGAACACCCAGTGCTCACCGTCGCGCTCGGGCGCCGCGCCGGTCAAACCGGCCGGCAGGTCGCCGGCGATCCTGACGCGCAGCGTGTGGCCATCGACCGCGCGCAGAAGATTCGCGGTGTTGTCGAGGGCAACGATACGACCTGCTTTCAACATCGCGATGCGGTTACAGAGCGTCTGCGCCTCTTCGAGGTAGTGCGTCGTCAGCACGATCGTGTGACCTTGCTCGTTGAGTTTGCGCACAAAGGCCCACAAGCCCTGCCGCAGCTCCACATCCACGCCGGCCGTCGGTTCATCCAGCACGATCACTGGCGGGCGATGCACCAGCGCCTGCGCGACCAGCACGCGGCGCTTCATGCCACCGGACAGTTGGCGCATGTTGGCGTCGGCCTTTTTCGTCAGATCGAGGCTGGCGAGCAGTTCATCGATCCAGTCGTCGTTGCGCTTGAGGCCGAAGTAGCCCGACTGCAGGCGCAGCACTTCGCGCACCGAGAAGAAGGGATCGAACACCAGTTCCTGCGGCACGACGCCCACCATGCGGCGCGCTTTGCGGTAGTCGTCGACGACGTCATGCCCCATCACGCGGATGGAACCTGCGCTAAGGCGGATCAAGCCCGCCAGGGCCGAGATCAACGTGGTCTTGCCAGCACCGTTGGGGCCCAGCAGCGCGAAGAACTCACCCTGCGCCACATCGAGATCAACCCCGCCAAGCGCCTGCAGGGCGCCGTAGTGCTTGACCGCCCCGCGAACCGAGATCGCGGCGGTCACTGTGCTGCCTCGCCGAGCGGCAACACGTCTGCCAGGTCATAAAGTGCTGCGAGCGAGCGCAGCTGTGGAGGCACGCCCTCAATACGAAGCGTGCGCCCGCTTCCGGCTGCGCGCATCCACGCCAGCACAACGGCCAGCGCCGCCGAGTCCACCGAGGTCACGCCTGACAGATCGATCACGCGGCCCGCACTGCATTCGACCTGCCCGCACAGGCGCCGGCCGGAGTCCAGCAAGCTGGCGGCCGTCTCCATCGTAATCGGCCCTTCGATGATCAGGCGCTCGCCTTCCTCGCGGATCATTTCTTCGCCGCGCCCTCGCCGCCAGCGGCGTTCTGTGCGTTCTTGCTGCGCAGCGACTTGATCAGTCCGTCGATGCCACCGGCCTTGATCTCTTCACCGAACGCATCGCGGTAATTCGTGATCAGGCTGACGCCAGCGACGGCCACGTCATAGACCTTCCACTCCTCACCCTTCTTGTACAGCGTGTAGTCCACCGAATCCGGCGGTGAGCCCGCCTTGCGGACCTCGGAGCGCACGGTGACTTCGGTGTCTTCCGGTTTCAGCTTGAGCGGCTTCACGGTGATCTGGTGATCCTTGAATCGCACGATCGCGTTGGCGTAGCTGCGCACCAGCAGGGTCCGGAACTCGGCGGTGAGATCCGTCTTCTGCGCCGGCGTAGCGCTGCGCCAGTCGCGGCCGACCGCGAGCGACGTCATGCGTGCGAAGTCGAAGTTCGGCAGCACCTTGGCATCGATCAGCTCGAGCGTCTTGCGCATGTCGCCGGACTGGATGGCCTTGTCCTGTCGCACGATCGTCTGCACATCGGTGGCCACCGAGCGGATCAGTTCATCCGGGGCGGTAGCCGCCAGGGCGAGCTGCGCGGCACCAACACCCGCCACGATCAGCGCGCTGGTGAAGATCCTGTTGAAGAACCTGCGGTTCATGCTTACTCCTTCTTCGTGACACCCGCGTCAGGCGCGGCGTCGGTTTCATCCCACACGTCGTCGTCCCCTTTGGGGCGCGGCGGATTGCCGTCGTACACAAGGTTCTGCCTGCGTTGCAGGTAGAAGTTGCGGATGAAGACGTACTTGTCGAGGGCGGCCTCATCGAGAGCCTTCTCGGCATCAAGCAGATTGGCGCGGTCGTTCACAACTTCAAGCCCTGCGAGCGAATTCCGCACCGCAACGCTTTCGATCACGAGATGGCGCCCGCCGGTGTAGTAGTCGACCGGCAAGGCCGCCGTGTCACGCAGCGTGCTCGGGCCCAGCAGCGGTAGCACCACATAAGGCCCGCTCGACACGCCCCAGCGACCGAGTGTCTGGCCGAAGTCCTCGTTGTGACGCTCCAGCCCGAATTCCGAGGCCACATCAATCACGCCGAGGATGCCGAACGTGGAGTTGAGCGCGATCCGGCCGACATCCGACGCGGCCTCGCCCAGCTTGCCCTGCAGCAAATTGTTGATGACGTTCGGAATATCGCGGAAGTTGTTGATGAAGTTGCCGAAGCCCACCCTCGCAGGTAGCGGCACGGCCGCGGCATAGCCCTGCGCGAGCGGCTTGAGCGCGACGCGATCAAGCCCGTCGTTGAAGCTGTACATCGCCCGATTGAAGGGCTCGATCGGGTCGGCCGTCTGCGCCACCGCGGGCACGGCTTGCATCAACAGCCAGAGCCCTGCGGCGAAAATCGAAGCGCGCATTACTTGCCTCCTTGGGCTCCCTCGGACGCCTTGTCGAACAGGAAGCGTCCAATCATGTCCTCAAGCACCATTGCCGATTGGGTTTTCGTGATGGTGTCACCGGACTTCAGGTTCTGTTCGTCGCCACCCGGCTTAAGTGCAACATATTGTTCGCCAAGCAGGCCGGCGGTGTTGATGGTCGCAAAGGTGTCGCGCGAGAAGGCGTAGCGCCCATCTACCGAGAACGTCACGGTGGCCTGGAAATGCTCGGTGTCGTAGCGGATATCCGTCACACGGCCAACCAGCACGCCCGAGGCCTTCACCGGCGCACGCACCTTGAGCCCGCCGATATTGTCGAAGCGCGCATGCACCTGATAGGGCTGCTGGATCTTCTCGCCACCGAGGTTGCCCACCTTGAGCGACAGGAACAGCAACGCAATGATGCCGATCACGACAAAAACGCCGACCCCGAGGTCGATCGTGGAACGATTCATGAAAGCTCCCGAAACATGAACGAGGTCAGCACAAAATCGAGCGCCAGAATCGCCAGCGCCGAACTGACCACGGTGCGGGTAATCGCGCGCGAAATGCCTTCGGCCGTGGGCACGCAGTCCCAGCCTTCGAACACCGCAATCAGCGACACCGCCACACCAAAAACGAAACTCTTGATGACCCCGTTGACGATGTCGTAGCGGAAATCCACGGCCGCCTGCATTTGCGACCAGAACGAACCGCCATCCACACCGATCAGCACGACGCCGATCAGCCAGCCACCGAAGATACCCATCGCCGAGAACAGCGCCGCGAGCAAAGGCATTGCGAACACGCCCCCCCAGAAGCGCGGCGCAACGACGCGGGAGATCGGATTCACCGCCATCATGTCCATCGCCTTGAGCTGCTCGGTCGTCTTCATCAGGCCGATTTCGGCTGTCACCGCAGTGCCAGCGCGGCTCGCAAACAGCAGGCCGGCCACGACGGGGCCGAGCTCGCGCGTCAAAGACAGGGCCACGAGCGTGCCGAGCGCGTCACTGGAACCAAAGCGCTGCAAGGTTTCAAAGCCCTGCAGGCCGAGCACCAAACCGACAAACAGGCCCGATACCGTGATGATGAGCAGCGACAGCACGCCGCTCATGTAGATCTCGCGCATCGTCAGGCTGCGGAAGCGCCGGAAGCTTTGCCCCGAGTACGCCAACAAGCCAAAGAAGAAGCGCGCGGCAAAACCGAGCCGCCAAACCGCGTTGATTGCCCAAGCGCCGAGCCGGGATACCGTTTTACGCATCGCGCTCAGACCCCTTCTGCTCGCAGCAGGCTCGCCGCGTAGCCCGGAGCCGGATAGTGGAAGCGCACCGGGCCATCCGCCTCCGAATAGATGAACTGGTGGACATAGGGATCGGACGACGCGCGGATTTCGTCCGGCGTACCCTGCGCAACCACCTTGCCCTCGCCAATGAAATACACGTAGTCGACGATCGCAAGCGACTCGACAACATCGTGGGTCACGAGGATCGACGCCGCGCCCAGCGCATCGTTGAGGCGGCGGATCAATTGCCCGATAACGCCCAGCGAGATCGGATCAAGCCCGGCAAAAGGCTCGTCGTACATCATCAGCATCGGATCGAGCGCCGTTGCCCGCGCCAGCGCCACGCGCCGCGCCATGCCACCGGAAAGTTCGCTCGGCCGCAGCTTCGCCGCGCCGCGCAACCCCACCGCGTGCAGTTTCATCAGCACGAGATCGCGGATCAGTTCTTCCGGCAGTTCGGTGTGCTCACGTAGCGGAAACGCAACGTTGTCAAAGACAGACAAGTCGGTAAACAAGGCGCCGAACTGGAACAGCATGCCCATCCGGCGCCGCATCGCGTACAGCGCATCCCGCGGCAGCGCGGCGACGTCCTGGCCGTCCACACGCACTTCACCGGCCTGAGCGCGCAGTTGCCCGCCGATCAGCGACAGCAGCGTCGTCTTGCCCGAGCCGGAGCCGCCCATGATCGCAACCACCTTGCCGCGCGGCACGACGAGGTCGACACCACGCAGGACCTGGCGGCCCTGGTAGGCAAACGAAACATTGCGGACTTCGACAAGCGCGTCGGACACGGCGTGAAGGGGGAAGGCGGAAGGGGCGCGATTTTATCAGAGCCTGCGCCCGAACCCTCGGCAGATGTGGCGTTGCAACATCATTTACTCACGGCAACAGGTATTCACGCGAGGCGCGGCAAGCCGCTACACTGTAAGTGTCCAAATTTCGACACCTGCCGATGCCCGCTCCACCCGACGACCGCCCCCTGCTATTGCTCGTCGACGACGACACCTCGATCGTCGAGACCTTGGCATGGGCGTTCGGGCCGGATTTTGAAACGCTGACCGCCGGCTCGCGCCCGGAAGCGCTGAACTTGCTGCGTGGCTGCAAGCGGCCGATCGACGCTGCCCTGATCGACCTTGGTCTGCCGCCGGTGCCGCATCGCCCGGACGAGGGCCTTGCGCTCGTCAACGAGCTGATCGCTGCGGCGCCCGACCTGCATATTGTTGTGCTCTCCGGCCAGGACGCGATGGCAAGCGCCCGCCACGCCCGCGCGATCGGCGCCTTCGAGTTCCACCCCAAGCCCTCGGCGCCGCCCGTGCTGCGGGAAGCCTTGCTGCGTGCCGTAGCGCGCACACGCCAGGCGCGTGCCCGCAAGCCTGACGCGGTAAAGCTTGTCGGGGAGTCGCCGGCGATCGTCGCGCTACGCCAGCAATTGCGACGCCTGGCAGACGCCCCCTTCCCCCTGCTGCTGGAAGGTGAATCCGGCACCGGCAAGGAACTCGCCGCCCAAGCCCTGCACCAGACCGGCTCGCGGGCCGGAAAACCCTTCGTGGCTGTGAACTGTGCCGCCATCGCGCCCGGCCTGATCGAGGCTGCGCTGTTCGGCCATGCGCGCGGTGCCTTCACCGGCGCCACCGCGGCGCGGACCGGCTTTTTCGAGGAGGCGGGCGACGGCACGCTTTTCCTCGACGAAGTTGGCGAACTACCGCTGGAACTGCAACCCAAGCTGCTGCGCGCGCTGGAGAACGGCGAGTACCTGCGCGTCGGCGAGACCGCCGCGCGGCACGCAAGCGCTCGCGTTGTCACGGCAACCAACCGGAATCTGCGCGACGAGGTGAAAGCCGGTCGCTTCCGCGCCGACCTCTACCACCGCCTCAGCGTCCTCACCCTCACGCTGCCGCCGCTGCGCACGCTGGGCGACGACCGTTTCGTGCTGCTGGAGCACTACCTGCCGCAGCTCGCTGCCGAGTCCGCGCTGCCGCCCTTCGCGCTGGACCGCGACGCGCGCGCACTGTGGGGCGATTACGCTTTTCCCGGCAATGTGCGCGAACTGCGTAACATCGTGCTGCGCCTGCTGGCCCGCCACGCCGGCGAGACCGTAGGCCGCGCGCAACTCGCCGCCGAACTGGATCTCGACACCGGCCCACGCGCCAGCGCCGATGAAATCGACGCGCTGCAGGAGGGGTTCTCACTGGACGAGGCACTACGCCGTACCGAGCGGCGTTATATCGAATCGGCCCTCGCACTTGCACGTGGCAGCATGTCGCAAGCCGCGCGTCTGCTGGGCATCAACCGCACCACGCTGTACGGACGTATCGGCGTGCTGGGCCTGCGCATGCCCGCCGGCGAAACCCGCGAGGACTGACGCGTGAGCGCGGCGATGTACCTCGAACATTACGGCCTCAGCGAGGCGCCGTTTCGAATTACCGCCGACCCCGGCTATTTCTTTTCGGGTGCCGAACGAGGGGCGACACTCGACGCCCTGCTCTTCACGTTGCGCTTCGAGGAAGGCATCGTGAAGGTCACCGGCGAGGTCGGCGCAGGCAAGACGATGCTGTTGCGGATGCTGCTGGAACGCCTGCCAGCCGAAGCGCTGCCGGTTTGGCTCGCAAACCCGTCGCTGACGCCAGAGCAATTGCTGCAAGCGATCGCCCGACAAATCGGTGTGCCGCCCGATGCCCAGTCCGAGAATCGCTTGCTCGACGCGATCGAGCAGCGCCTGATCACACTCTATGGCGAAGGCCGCCGCGTCATCGTGCTGGTCGATGAAGCGCACGCCATGCCGAGCGCTTCGCTCGAGCAAGTGCGGCTGCTCTCCAACCTGGAAACGCCGCGGCACAAACTCCTGCAGATCGTGCTGTTCGGTCAGCCGGAACTCGACGCGCTCCTCGCCGGGCCGACGCAACGCCCCTTGCGCGACCGCATCACGCATCACTTCCGGCTCGCCCCCCTGAGCGCCGCCGAGACCCGCGCCTATCTGCTCCACCGACTGCAAGCCGCGGGCCACCGCGGACGCCCGCCCCTCTCAGTTCGTGCGATGAATGCCATCAGCCGCAGCGCCGCCGGGCTGACGCGGCGTATCAACATCCTCGCCGACAAGACGCTGCTTGCCGGATTCGCCGCCGGGAAACACGACATTGGCCTGCGCGAAGTACGCCTCGCCGCGCGCGATGCGGGCCTGCCTGATCCGTTGCCGATACGCAGCGCGGCAGCGCTGGTCGCGCTCACAGTTACCGGAGTAGCCGCCTTGCTCTACGCAATGCCTGGCCGTATTGCCAGCGGAACCAGTGCAACTGCAGCGCCCACCGCCGCGCCGGAAGTACCGGCCGCCAGGGCCGCGGTCAGCCCGGCCGCCAGCGCAGCAACGATGAAGACTGCGCCACCACATGCCGACCTGCTGGGCAGTTTTGTGGCGGAACGCTTGATGCAGTCCCGCGACTGGGTCGCACAGAGCAAGGGGGAGCGATGGACGGTGCAAGTGGGCGCGGCGGCTCCGGAGCAGGCTCGCGAGCTTGAAGCGCTGATTCACCGTATCGAAGCGCTCGGCGACGGCACCCCGGTCAACTTGTATGCGGCGCCCGGCACCCCCGTCGGCCGCATCGGCGTCGTGTGGGGCGACTTTGCCAGCGCCGCCGAGGCACGCAGCGCGGTGGCCGCCGCGCCCGACTGGCTGCGCATCGCGCGTCCTTACGTGAGGCCGATTGCGAGCATACGGCCAGCACCCCGCAAGGCAAAAACTGCCAAGGCCGCGCCGGCCGCGGCCGAATCGAATTCGGTTAAGATGGGATTCGATCCCACCGCCCCAGAGGAAGCCGGACCCCGTCCATGATGCGACGCGCTGTTTCCGCCCTTTCCGCCGCCACCCTGCTGGGCCTGGCCGGCTGTGCGCAAAACCCCGTTCAGCCGGATTCGGCCAAACATATCGCCGCTGCGCCGGCCACCGCGCCCACCGCAGCCGGCACACCAGCCCCGATCCCCGACCCGGTCGCGCAGAGTTTTGCGCTGCCACGGCCCAAGGCCAGCGCCCATACCGATACGCATTCGGTGGTCGTACACAACGTGAAGGTGCAGGATCTCCTGTTTGCCCTCGCGCGCGACGCCCGGATCAACGTGGATGTGCACCCGGGCCTGGAAGGCACGGTCACGCTGAACGCGCTGGACCAGACCCTGCCGCAACTGCTCGCTCGGATCGCCAAGCAGGTCGATATGCGCTGGGAAATGCAGGGCAATACCTTGCTGGTGATGCCGGACTCGCCCTTCCTGCGCAACTACAAGATTGACTACGTGAACATGAACCGGGATACCACCGGGGCCGTGTCCATCCTGAGCGAGATCGCCGCCACGAGTAGCGGCGCAGAGCGGAATGGCGGTGCAGGCCGAACCGGGGGCATCGGCGGCTCGAACAACGGCTCGTTCAGCCGGGTGGAGAACCAGTCGCAGAACCGCTTCTGGGACACGCTGATCCAGAACGTCAAGGATCTGCTGCGGGAAACCGACCGGGTGATCACCGAGCCAGCCAACACGGTGGTGATCGACGAATCCCGCCCAGGCGCAGCGCAGGCCAGCCGCCAGATGGCGCGCGGCAACGCAGCGGTGCAACAAGACAAATACCAGCTCGACCGCTGCAAGAAACTCTACCCCGACGACGCTGACGCGATGCGCAATTGCTATGCGACAGCAACGCGGCGGGGCGCGCCGGATGGTGACAACGACGAGTCCTTGGGCCAATGGCCGACGCAGGTTGTGCGCTTCCGCGAATCGGCGTCGGTCATTGCGAACAAGGAGGCCGGCATTCTGGCCGTCCGTGCGACCGCCCGGCAGCACGAGAAGATCCAGGAATTCATCGACAAGGTGGTCAACAGCGCGCGGCGCCAGGTACTGATCGAGGCGACGATTGCCGAGGTCGAGCTTTCCGACAACTACCAGCAGGGCATCGACTGGAGCAAGCTGAACCTCTCTGGCACCGGACTGACGATCGTGCAGAAGGCGGCCGGCGCGATCACTGGCCCGACTTCCAGTCTGATCGAGATCGGATTTACCTCGTCGGGCGGCAGTTTCATGGGCACGGTGAAGCTGCTCGATTCGTTCGGCACGACCAAGGTCCTGTCGAGCCCCAAGATCTCCGCACTGAACAACCAGACGGCGGTGCTCAAGGTCGTCGACAACACCGTCTATTTCACGATCAACACCACGTCGAGCCAGAACCAGACGCAAACGCAGATCACCTACGACACTGAATTGCACTCGGTGCCGGTCGGCCTGGTACTGAACGTGACACCGCAAATCGCCGACAACGACACCGTCACCCTCAACGTGAGGCCGAGCCTGACGCGGATCTCGGGCTACGCGAACGATCCCAACCCGGTGCTCAAGCCGCTCGGCATCACGAACCAGGTGCCGATCATCCGCTCGCGCGAGATCGATTCGGTGATCCGCGTGGAGAACGGCAACGTCGCCGTGATGGGCGGGCTGATGGAAGACGCGATCGACCTCAACAAGGACACGGTACCGGTGGTCGCCGGCCTGCCCTTTGTCGGCGCCTTGTTCCAGAACCGCAACGACACCCGCCGCAAGAGTGAGCTGGTGATCCTGCTGCGACCGACGATCGTGCGCCAGGCGAGCCTCGACGGCGACTATCGCAACCAGCGGGGCAACCTTCCCGCAACCGACTTCTTCAAAGGCGAAAGCGGGCCCAGCCTGCTCAACCTCGAACAACTCCCGTCGCCGGCGAGTGCCCAGTGAGCCTGCTGATCGACGCGCTCCGCAAAGCCGAGGCAAACCGCCAGCAGGCGGGCAACGGCAATGCCACCACCGCGGCAGAAGTGGCCGAGGCGCTGACGCTGGAGCCGATCGATCTTGACAGCGCGGACCTGCCCAAGGCGACCCCTGCCGGTGCACCACGTACCGCGAGCGGGCCGACGCGCCCGCCACTGCCAAGCGCCACCGCGACCGCCACCGCAGCCGCGGACGAAGCGGCGCGACGCAATGCACGCCAGTTGTTCGGTGCAAAACCGGTGCGGCGCACCTCCCCCGCCTGGTGGGCCGCGGGCATTGGCGCGGCGATAGCCGCTGCCGGCGTCGGCTATGTGTGGTGGCAAACGCAACCACGCAGCCTGGGCGTCGTCACGCCAATCAGTGGCGTCGCGCCTGCCCGTGTGACGGGCAACCCCGAACCGATCGCCGAACAAACCGAACCGGCGCCAACCGTAGGTGCTTCGCAGCCTGACGTACCAGTGCGCAGCGCGCCCAAACCGTCGCCGGACGCACCCAAATCGCCGCCGCGTACAGTGCGCCAGCCGGTCAGCGACCTGGTTGATGGCTCCGCCGGCGCGGTGTCAGTCCGTGCTGGCGCAACGGCTGCACGCTCGCCTGCAGCGGTCGCGATCGATACCGCCTACGCGGCTTACGAACGCGGTGATCTGGTTGTTGCGCGTGCGCTGTATCAGGAGGCGCTGCGAAGCGACCCACGCGCGGCCGACGCGCTGAATGGCCTCGCCGCCACTGCGCTTCGCCAGGGCCAGGCCAAGGAAGCCGAGCATTACTTCGCACGAGCACTGCTGAATAACCCGCAAGACCCGGTTGCGACCGCCGGCATGCTGGCGCTGGGACGGGAGGCCGATCCGATCACAGCAGAAAGCCGGCTGAAGACGGCGATTGCGGAACAGCCGGACAGCGCCGCCAACCACTTCGCACTTGGCAACCTGCAAGCCGCCGCGGGGCGCTGGCACGATGCGCAGCAAGCCTACTTTCGCGCGCACACGCTGGAGCCGGACAACCCGGAC
This sequence comes from Niveibacterium sp. COAC-50, assembly GCF_013184235.1. Classification (NCBI taxonomy): domain Bacteria; kingdom Pseudomonadati; phylum Pseudomonadota; class Betaproteobacteria; order Rhodocyclales; family Rhodocyclaceae; genus Niveibacterium; species Niveibacterium sp. COAC-50. The sequence goes on along the minus strand of NZ_JABCJM010000005.1, from coordinate 31,726 downwards.
TACCTCTTCAACCTTGCGGTTGCGCTCGACCGCGTGAATCAGCCGCGGCTGGCGCGGCAGTACTACGAACGCGCGGTGCTGGCGGCAGACAAGCGACCAGCAGCCTTCGACCGTGGCGCCGCGATGCGCCGTGCGCAATCGCTCGCCAGCCAATAGCCGGATGACCGACCCGTTCTCGCTTAATCGCCAGCCCTTGGGGCAACTGCTGATCACGCAGGGCCTGATCGGCGAAGACCAGCTCCGCATCGCGCTGATGGAGCAGGCGCGCACCAACCAGGCACTCGGCAAGCTGCTCATCGAGCTGGGCTTTGTCTCGGAAAGCACGCTGCGCGATGCCTTGTCGGAAACGCTCGGCAAGCAGGCGGTCGATCTGTCGCGCGCGATTGTCGACCCGATCGCGCTGAGCCTGGTGCCACAAGAGCTGGCAAAACGGCACCGCCTGCTGCCGCTGTCGTTCGACCCGCAAGGGCGCGCGCTGACCGTGGCCATTTCCGATCTCGACGACATCGTCGCGCTCGACAAGCTGCGCAGTTCGCTGCCCGACGACATCTCGATCGAAACGCTGCTCGCCGGCGATTCCGAGATCGTCCGCGCGATCGACCAGCATTACGGCTACGAACTCTCGATTGACGGCATCCTCAACGAGATCGAGACCGGCGAGGTCGACTTCCGCAGCCTCGCGTACTCGGGTGATGAATACAGCCAGCCCGTCGTGCGCCTGGTGGACGCCCTGCTTGCCGATGCGGTGAAGCGCGAATCCTCCGACATCCACTTCGAGCCGGAAGCCAACTTCCTGCGCATCCGCTACCGCATCGACGGCATGCTGCGTCAGATCAGGGCCTTGCACCGCTCGTACTGGGCGGCGATGGCGGTGCGCCTGAAGGTGATGTCCAACCTCAACATCGCCGAAACGCGCGCGCCGCAGGATGGCCGCATCTCGATCAACATCAGCGGCCGGCCGGTGGACTTCCGCGTATCCGCACAGCCGACGATCCACGGCGAGAACATCGTGCTACGCGTGCTCGATCGCCAGAAGGGCATCGTGCCGCTCGATGATCTGGGGCTGGCCGAAACCCAGCTCGACATGCTCAAGCTGATGATCGCGCGGCCCGAGGGCATCATCCTCGTCACCGGCCCGACCGGCAGCGGCAAAACCACCACGCTTTACTCAATCCTTCGCCACATCAACGACGAAGGCATCAACATCATGACGCTGGAGGATCCGGTTGAATACCCGATGCCGATGATCCGCCAGACCTCGATTTCGGAAGCCACGAAGCTCGACTTTGCGAACGGGGTGCGCGCGATGATGCGGCAGGACCCGGACGTGATCCTGGTCGGCGAAATCCGCGATGCAGACACCGCCGAGATGGCCTTCCGCGCCGCGATGACCGGCCATCAGGTGTATTCCACCCTGCACACGAATTCCGCACTCGGCGTGATCCCACGGCTGCTCGATATCGGCATCCAGCCGGACATCATGTCGGGCCACATCATCGGCGTGGTCGGCCAGCGCTTGGTGCGCAAACTGTGCCCACACTGCAAGCGCGCCCGCGCGCCCGAGGCCTTCGAGCTGCGATTGATGGGCATCGCGCCGGAGCGCGCACCCGCTGCGATCCATGAACCGGGCGGCTGTACGCGCTGCGAATTCCAGGGCTTCAAAGGCCGCAGCGCGATCATGGAAGTCGTACGCATGGATGGCGACCTCGATGAGTTGGTCGCACGCCGCGCCACCTTGCGCGAGATCCGCAACGCCGCGCGCGCCAAGGGCTTCCGTACGCTCGCCGAAGACGGCGTGCGGCGCGTTCTGGACGGCACGACCTCGCTGGCGGAGCTCGCCCGCGTCGTCGACCTGACCGACCGCATGTCCTGAGGCCAGCGCAAGTCATGGCCGTGTTCGCCTACCGCGCAATGAACCGCACTGGCCGCGTGATCCGCGGCGAGATGGAAGCGATCAACCTGGTCGACCTCGAGCTGCGGCTGCGCCGCATGGACCTCGACTTCATCAACGGCGAAGCCGCCCGGACCGGCATCGCATGGCGTCGCGGCAAGATCCCGCGGCGCGAGCTGATGCACTTCTGCTTTCACCTCGAACAACTGACACGCGCCGGCGTGCCCATCCTCGAATCGCTGTGCGACCTGCGCGACTCCACGGTACATCCACGCTTCCGCGAGATCGTGGCGGGCCTCGTCGAGAGCATCGAAGGCGGTCGCAGCCTCTCGCAAGCGATGCAGGAACAACCCAGCGCGTTCGATTCGGTGTTCTGCGCGCTGATCCGCGCCGGGGAAGCCACCGGCAACCTGCCCGAAGTGCTCGGCGCGCTCAACGAATCGCTCAAGCGCGAGGATGAACTGGCGAGCTATACACGGCGACTGGTGATCTATCCGAGCATTGTCGTGACGGTGATCTTCGCTGCCATCGGGGTGTCGATGATCTACGTGGTCCCCGAGCTATCGCGGCTGTTTCTATCTACCGGCCAGCAACTGCCGCTGCACACCCGCGTCCTGATCTGGGTTTCGCAGATCGTGAGCAGCTACGGCGGCTGGCTGCTCGCCCTGCTAACTGCAAGCGTGATCGGGGTTCGCCTGCTTGCGCTCAATCACCCGGGCATGCAGGTACGAATCGACCGCGCGAAACTCTCGGCGCCGCTGTTCGGCGATGTGTATCGCAAGATCGTGCTGGCGCGCTTCGCATCGCTGTTCTCGATGATGTATGGCTCCGGCATCGCGATCATCGACGCTGTGCGCATCGCGCAGGATGTCGCCGGCAACAAGCTGGTGCAACGTGCGCTCGGGCAGGTAGAGCAGCACATCGCCGAGGGGCAGAACGTCACCGCCGCATTCGGCAAGGTCGGCCTGTTTCCACCGCTGGTCACGCGCATGTTGCGCATCGGCGAGAACACCGGCGCGCTCGACAAGGCGCTCGAGAACGTCAGCTACTTCTACGAACGCGATGTGCGCGAATCCATCGCGCGCGTGCAGGCCATGCTGGAACCCTTGCTCACGCTGCTGCTCGGCGCCCTGTTGCTGTGGGTGATGATGTCGGTGCTGGGCCCGATCTACGACATCATTACGCGCATGAAGGTCTGACGTGTCCCTGCGCCATCTGCTCTATCTCGATTCGGGCGGGCTCGCCAGTTGGTTCTGGCAGTCAGGCGAACTCAGCCCCGGCCCTCGCTTTGAAGGCGATGACGCGGGACTGGCCAGCTTCAGCACCTGGCTTGAGCAATGCCGCGGCGCGCACTTCACGCTGCTGGCGGACTGTGTGGAAGAGGGTTTCCAGGTCGATACCACCCCGCATGTGGTCGGTCCGGATCGCCGCGCGCTGATTGCACGAAAGCAGAACCAGCATTTCTACGGCTCGCCCTACGCGACCGCGATCTCGCTCGGGCGCGAACGCGCCGGGCGCCGTGACGAGCGCATCCTGTTTGCCGCGCTGACCCGCCCCGCACTGCTTGACCCCTGGATGGAGCGGCTGCGCACCGCCGACGTGGTGCTGACAGGCATCACATCACCCGCACTCTTGCTACAGCACGTATTGCGGCAGCACGTGCGCAGCCACGCGCGCCTGCTTGTCGTGACCCTCACGCCAGCGGGCCTGCGGCAAACACTGTTTGAAGACGGCAACCTGCGTTTCTCCCGCTTGGCCACGAGCGCCGAGTCGCATACGGCGGCCTGGGGCGCGGCGATTCCGTTCGAAGTCCAGAAAACTTACCAATATCTGGTGACTCAGCGCGTCATCGCGCGCGGCACCCCGATCGTCACGGCCGTGCTGGCGCACGAGGGTGACATGGCCGCGGTTCGCAACGCCTGCGTGGATTCCGATGTGCTGCGTTACGTCTTGGTCGATCCGGTCGAGCGCGCGCAATCGCTCGGGCTGCGTCGCCCTCCGGCAGACTCGGACTCAAGTACCTTGCTGCTGCATGTGGCCGCGCGCGAGAACAGCGCCGCACAGTTCGCCCCTGCGCGCGATCGGCTTGCCTGGCGCTGGTGGGTCGCACGGCGCATCGCCGTCGCATGCGGCCTCGTCGGCATGAGCGCCGCCCTGCTCTTCGCCAGCAAGACAGTATTTGACACACGGGCGCTGCGACAGTCGATTGAGGAAATTGGACTCGACACCCAAGCACGGCATCTGCGCTACGAGCGGCTGCTCGCAACCCTGCCGAAACTGCCGGTATCACTCGACGCACTTCAGGCCGGCATCGGCGGCTTCGAACGCTTCGACCACCTGGCCCTTGGGCCTGCGGATTCACTGGTACGCCTCAGCCGCGCGATCGATCGTCACCCGGGTATCGAACTCAAGCGCCTTGAATGGTCACTCGCGGCCGAGGCGCTGGACCGCGCCAACGGCGCACGCCCGGCGAATACCACGACCGCACCAAACGCCCCATCGCAGACACCGGTGCGCGACATGCTGACGCTCGAAGCCACCCTGCCCTCATCGGCCGGCCTGAGCCAACGCGAAGCAGTCATGGCAATCAACGCCCTGCTCGACGATATCCGGCGGGAAGGGGCCATCGAGGCCAGCATTGTTCGTTTGCCGTTCGAGTACACGTCGGACCGTACGTTGCGCAGCAGCACCGGGCCGCGCGAACCAGAATCGCGCTTCGTGCTCAAGGCGAGCTATCCGGAAGGGAGGCCGCTGTGATCAACGCCCCGGCCATGCGCCGCTTCGTCATCGCCCTACTGCTGGCGGCAAGCATGATCGGCATCGGCTTTGCCGCGCTGTCGGTCGCTCTGCACGGCAAGGAGCAAGCCGAAATCGACTATCGCCGCGCCAACGACGAACGCACCGCGATTGCGTCGCGCCTCAGCCGCGCCCAGCAGGACGAGCCAGAGATCCGACGCGCATTGGCGCAATACGAAAACCTCCGCAAGCAGGGTGTAATCGGCCCGGAACGTCGGCTTGAATGGGCCGAAGCGCTTACGCGGGAACGCGCGCAGCGCAAGCTCTCTCAACTGGAGTTCGAGCTCGCGCCGCAACGTGTGCTCTCAACCGCCACGCCGGAACTGCCGCTGCAGGCCAGCACGATGACGCTGCGCGCCCAACTCTGGCATGAGGGTGACCTCTTGCGCCTGCTTGCCGACCTTCGCGGGATCCGCAGTGCAACGGTGCTACCCCGACGCTGCACACTCGACCGCGGCACCGATGCCGCGGCGGATGGCGCTCCCGTGTCGGCGGTTTGTGAGCTAGACTGGATTACGCTTGGTACTCCAGGCCCGCACACGCCATGAAACTCACCCCCCTGATCCTTCTGCTCGCTGCCGGTACGGCATTCGCGCAAAACGCGACGCCGGACCCTTCCGCGCCGCTAGGCCGCCTGTTCAACAGTGCCGAACGACGTGCCAAACTCGACGCCATGCGCGAACGCAACGTCGAGCCAGGCGTCGCCGCGCCGGCGGAGACCGAATTGCGGCTGGACGGCATCGTGCGCACCAGCGACGGCCGCAGTACGGTGTGGGTGAACGGCGTTGCACGCAATGACCGCGCCTCGGTACTCAAGATCGGCGAGCGCAGTGCGCGCGTCGCCACCGGAAACGGACAATCCATCGAATTGCCGGTCGGCGCTTCGGTCCGCATGGTTTCCGACGACGGCACACGGTGAAGTCAAAGGGCTCTGGCGGCTTCGCGCTGCCGATCCTGCTGATCCTCTTGAGCGCCATTGCCGCCTTTGTCGCGGTCAAGACCTTGCATACCTTCGGCAGCTTTGAACTGCGCGCGAGTATGCGTACCGACAAGGCACTCGCGCAGACAAGGGACGCATTGCTTGCATATGCCGCATGGGAGGATGAGTCACCCGGCGCACTCCCGTGTCCCGACCTCGACGGCGACGGTGACTCCGATTCGTGCGGGGGCGGCGGGACGGTCAGCTTCGGACGCATCCCTTGGAAGACCCTGGGCATCCCCCCGCCAAGGGACGCCGCAGGTGAGTGCATCTGGTATGCGCTCTCCGCTGGCGCACGCAGCAGCGCAATCCAGACGACCTCCCGCGGACGCACGCAACCGGCCATCAATCCGGACTATCTGGGCGATCTTCAATTGCGCGACGCCGCAACCGGAATTTCGTCGCCCGCAATCGCAATCCTCATTGCGCCAGGAAGGGCCCTCACTGGTCAGGCTCGCGCAGCCTCAAGCACTGGCTGCAATGGCGGCGTGGCGACGGACTTATTTGAAGCCCGTGACGGCATCAACAACAGCGCTGGCGGCACGACCTACATTACAGGCGCGGCAGACGACACTTTCAACGACCGCGCGGTCGCAATCGACAACGCGCGTTTATTCGCCGCTGTTGCGCCCCGCATTCTGATCGCGTGGGCGGGCACCGGCGCTGCGCCCGACAACGGTTTGCGAAGGCTCGTCAACGCCGGGCAGCCTCCCACGAGCTTCATTGCTGGCGAGACACTGCTTTTTCCGTTCGTCGATGGTTATTCGGTCAACGCGAATGCCGCCGACGCATTTGGGAGGGGGCTGACGCTAACGGTTGAAGACGGATCATCGCCCTCTTGCGTTAAGGCAGTTGAAACTGGCAACTACACCATCGAATGGCTGTGCTACAACAATTGGCAAACGTACACCCACGCCAGCCTGGACGAAGCTGGAAACTTGGCGCTGTCGCTGCGGGGATGGCACCTTGCCGTCGACCCGGCAACTTCGCCAAGACCCATGCGGGACACCCACTGATGACGCCCCAAGCGAGACCAAATGGCTTCACGCTCATTGAATTGGCCGTCGCGATGACCGTGATTGCAATTCTTGGCGCCAGCGTGCTTTTAGCCGTACGAGTACAGCTAACGCAGAGGCAGATATCGGAAACGCGCGCCGCACTTGAAGACGCCCGGGAAGCGGTGTTGGCGTTTGCTGCGGCCACGGGCCGACTTCCCTGCCCCGCAGTAGGTGGCGCACCTGGCCAGGGAGGTGAAAGCGCGCTCACGCCGCAGGGATGCAGTAAGGCCCGCGGACTGCTGCCGTGGGAGGCCTTGGGCCTCACGGCCGTTGATGGTTGGAACCACCGACTCGCCTATCAGGTCACCCAGGGATTCGGCGTTCCCGGCTTCAAAACGGGGGCGAAGATCGGCCTTGAAGCCGAGGGGGACATCGTCCTCCAGAACATTGCTGGCGCTTCATTGGCAAGTGCCGACGCGGTGGTCATGGCAATCTGGTCAGTTGGTGCGAACGGCCGCTTTGGCACTAACCCCGACGGCTCGAGCGTTGCCGGCATCGCCGGCGGCGCTGCCGAGGTTGCCAATGATCCGAACGCCAGCACCACCACCAAACTGATCTCTGATACGCCCGTTGAAATCGCCGGGCAAGAATTCGACGACGAGGTGATCTGGATCTCGCGCTATGTGCTGTTCAACCGCATGATTACCGCCGGCAAGCTGCCTTGACCCGCGTCGCGTTACGGCGACACACTGTCTGGCATCATGCACAGCACGATGAGCTTCATTGAACGCCTGCGCAACGCGGGCATCACCCCCAACGACAGCGAGGAGCTGCGGCTGCAGAAGGCGCTGCTTGTGCTGGCGAGCGGCCTCGTGTCGGTCGCGGCAATCGGCTGGCTGCTGATCTACTGGGCGCTTGGCCCGAAGCTATCGACCACCCTGCCCTTCGTACTGCAGGTGCTGGTTGCCGCGAACCTGTTGATCTACGCCGCAAGCGGGAACTTCGCGGTGTTCCGTTTCAGCCAGCTGGCGATCTTCTTGTTCTTCCCGTTCATTGCACAGTGGGCGCTGGGCAATTTCGTCACCGCGTCCGGCGTCATCCTGTGGGGCTTGCTCGCGCCCGTCGGGGCACTGCTGTGTGCCGGGCCACGCGAATCGGTGCCGTGGTTTGCCGCCTACGTTTTCCTGACCCTGCTGACCGGTACCTTCGACTTCCTGCTTGCCGATTACCTCGTCGCTGCACCGTCGCCCGTGCCGTTGAAGGCCTCGATGGCCTTCTTCACGCTCAACTTCGCCACCATTTCCACGATCGTGTGGCTGCTGATGCGTTTCGCTATCGTTGAGCGGCAAAAGGCGCGCGGCGAGCTGGAAGACGCCCACCGCCAGCTGCATGTCGAGCAGGAGCGCTCCGAGCGCCTGCTGCTCAACATCCTGCCTCACCCGGTTGCACAACGGCTCAAGGACGATGACTGCACGATCGCGGATGGCTTCGCCGAAGTCACCGTCATGTTCGCCGACATTGTGAACTTCACCGAACTGGCTTCGGACATGACGCCGCAGCAGGTCTTCGGCATGTTGAACCGGGTCTTCTCGCAGTTCGACGAAATGGCCGAACGCCTCGGGCTCGAGAAGATCAAGACGATCGGCGACGCCTACATGGTCGCGGGTGGTCTCAATACCGATCTGCGCGACCCCTGCGAGGCGGTGGCACAACTGGCGCTCGACATGCGCGACTGGCTCGCCGGTGCGGGCGCGCGTGGCGCCAATCCGCTGCGGGTGCGGATCGGCATTGGTACCGGGCCGGTGGTCGCCGGCGTCGTCGGCAAGAAGAAGTTCATCTATGACCTTTGGGGCGACACGGTGAACCTCGCGAGCCGGATTACCGGCGAGGGCGCCCCCGGGTCGATCCAGTGTGATGCCGCCACCTACGACCGGCTCCGCAATCGGTTCGTGTTCGACCCTCCGCACATTGTCCCGATCAAGGGCAAGGGAACGGTCGTAGTGCACCGCCTGTCAGCCCGTCGCGACCTGGTGGAGATCGCGCCAGATCTGCCTCAGCGCGTCGTATCGCCGGCCTGAGGGCGATCCAGGCGGAAGCAAACTCCGCCATCCCGGTTTTCAGCCAGCCGCACACGCCACCCCAACAAGGCGGCCTCGCGCGAGAGTTGCATCAGCCCGACACCGAGCCCCGCGTCCGATGCCACCGGCTCGCGCATCAGGCGCGTGGCACGCTCCGATGGCACCGCCATGCCGTCATCGCGAACCTCAAGCGCAAAACCACGCCCCTCCCCGCACAGATGTACCGCAATCGTTGGCCGGCCGCGGGAATCAGCTTTGTCGCGTGCGTTCTGGACACAGTTGTCGACGAATCGATCGAATAGGCCCGCCGGCACGCTCAACATCGGATCAGGGCTACCGACGCACGCCACATCGTGCAATCGCGCCTGCAGTCGCGCCCACCAGTCAGGCAGCATGATCGACTCGCTTGCATCGGGGCCGGGCTGGCGCAGCTTGTCCAATGTCAGCCGCAGACGCGCGGCCAAAGTGGGCAGCTGGCGCTGGATCAGCGCTTGCGTTCCCTCAGGGTCGCGAGCAAAACCGCTCTCCGCCGCGTAGAGAATCGCCTCAAAGGACTGCAGCAGATTCTTTACATCGTGGGTCAGCCGCGCGCCAGTCTCATGGATCGCTCGCAAATAGCCGATCTCAGCAAGGTCGGCAGCCTGCCGCCGGGACACCAGGAATTCGGCAAGGATGTTGACCATCAAATCCCAGCGCCAGAGCGTGACCGCATCCGCCGTGCCGCGTGTGCCAATGGTCACCACCAGGTCACCGTGTGCAATCCGGTTCGTATGGCGACCGAGGCGCCCGACACTCCCATCAAGCCCCGGCTCTGCTTGCCAGGCGACACCCGTCACACCGGGCAACTCCAGCATCCGACTCGCCGCGGCGGCAAGAAAGGCCGTCGCCGAGGGCGCATTGCGCGCTTCTTCCGATACCTCGCCCAGCCATTCCTCAAGCGGCAATGACCCAGCCAATGCGCGGCGCGACAACAGCAGCGCCACGCCGGAATAGCCCCCCCTCGGATTCCAGAGCCAGCCCAACATGAGCAGCACAACGGCGACCGAGCCCACCGACTGAAGCAGCGCTCGCTCGTAAGAAGCGCCCGTCAGAAACATGAAGGCCAGCGCAGTCAGCACGATCACGCCCACCGCCAGCATCGCAGTGGCCGCGGCGGCGAAGTCCGGCAGGGCGCCCGCACGCTGCCGCCGCTTCGTCAGCGCAGCCAGGGCAACCAGGACGACGACCACGTAGCCGCTGTCACGGGCGAGCCGCGCGAGCAGACGTCGCACGTCCGGATCCAGCGGCACGCCGAGCGGCACCACCCAGGCCAGCAGAACGAGTACGAGATAGCCGAAACCGAGCAGATCGGGCAACCGGTCCCGCCGAGCGCTACGGCTGGCCGCCTGCGCAACGACGAGGCCAGCCAACATGCAGAGCCATACCGAGAGACTCACCCAGCCCAGGGCCCACTGGAAAGCGACAAGCCCCGCGAGCAGCAGCACCAGCGGCATCACATCGAGCCGGCGATTGGCCGACACCATGGGCTGCCAAAGCAGAAACGCACCCAAGTGCGCCGTCAGCAACATGCGGCCGGCCCAGCCGTCGAACCCCGCCACCAGCGCAAGTTGCAGACACGCCAACATCGCGGCCAGCGCGTGGCCTGGCTTGCGCACCGTGTCGCGCCAATGGTCGCCGGCGCTCACTGCCATTTCGACGATGCGTCCAGATTACGTCGCAATAGCGTCGAATTTTCGACACCACACCCCAAACAGCGACGCCTCCCTCGCGACGAACCCACGGTATCACTGGACTGCCGCGCCGCCCGCGTTCGGGCACGGATCCTGCTGATCATCTCGGGCACACAGCCTCCAACGGAATTCCATCATGAAACGGCAAGCCGGCTTCACCTTGGTCGAGATCGCAATTGTATTGGTCATCATCGGTCTGCTGCTTGGCGGCGTCCTGAAAGGCCAGGAGTTGATCGAGAGCGCCAAGGTCAAGAACATCGCCCAGGACATGCGGGCCATATCGGTCGCGGTGCTGACCTACCAAGACAAGTATCGGGCACTCCCTGGCGACGATAGAAACGCACCGACACGATGGGCGGGGGCCTGCATTCCGCCTGCGGCTACTGCCGGCAATGGGCTTATCGATGGAGCGGACTGGAACGCGGTTGGCGCAACGGAACCGGCATGCGTGTGGGATCACCTGCGGCGAGCCAACCTCCTGACCGGAGATCCGAGGGCGGGAAACCCAACCCATGCCGATGCAGGCACGTTCGGCGTCGTTAGTTCAAACGCGAATGCTGCAGTAAACGACACGCCAGGCACACTGATCGTTTGCGCCGACAACATCCGGGGCCGACACGTTGTGCCTCTGGATGCCATGCTGGACGACGGGCAGGTTGGAACCGGCTCAATGCGTTCGCGTCTGGGTCCTAGCGGCACGCCGGCGGCTGCACAGAGCGCGCCAATCAATGAAGGCGCCTCCTACGAAGTCTGTATGGGGTTCTAATCCCCGACTGTGCGAACGGGCCGCATAGCGGCCCGTTCTAGTTCACACCCCCTGCAACAACCTTGCCTCCGCCGTCGCCAGAGACTCTGGCGTCCCCAGCAGCACCACCACGTCTCCGATCTCGAATACCAGATCCGATTCGGGGTTGATCGCACGCACCCCGCGCCGGCGCACCGCGGACACTTTCGCCCCCGCCTCCGGCAAAGCCAACTCGGCGATCGATCGCCCGATACAGCCGGCACCGTCGGGCAGTGCCACTGAATGCAGGCGCTCAAGCGTAGCGTCCGGGTCGTCCGCGGCATCGGAGCGCCCGTGGAAGTAGCCACGCATCAGCGCGTAGCGCTGCGAGCGGATATCACGCACACGGCGGATCACACGCGACAGCGGCACGCCGGTCAGCGCCATGGTGTGGCTGGCGAGCGTGATGCTGGTCTCAAAGATGTCGGTGACGACCTCGGCGGCCCCCGCAGCCGTCAGCTTCTCAAGCTGTGCTTCTTCAAGCGCACGAACAACCACCGGGATGTCCGGCCGCAACTCACGCACCAGATCCGTAACCCGACACGCAGAGCCAACGTCCGCGTAGGACACCACGATCGCAGCGGCGCGCGCCACGCCCGCCGCAATAAGGGTTTCGCGACGCGCGGCGTCACCATACACAACGGTCTCGCCGGCCGCCGCGGCTTCGCGTACGCGATCGGGGTCCAGATCGAGGGCGACGTAGCCAACGCCTTCCTGCTCGACGAAGCGCGCCAACAGCTGACCCGTGCGGCCATAGCCACAGATGATCACATGCCGTTCGGTCGTCATCGATTGCGCAGCCACGCGTGTGAGCTCCATCGATCGCAGCAGCCACTCCGACGCGACGAAACGCATCACCAGTTTATTGCTAGCTTGCACGATGAAGGGCGCAGCCAACAACGACAGCACCACGGCGGCAACCGCGGCCTGAATCAGCGCATCGCTGCCGAGTTTGTTGGCGGACATCTGCGACAGCAGCACAAAGCCAAATTCGCCGCCAGCGCACAGCCACAAGCCGCTACGTACCGCGTTGCCCGGCGTGGCGCCGAAAAGGCGCGCTGCCGCAAACACCACCGCGAATTTCGTCGCCAGAATGCCAACCAGCATGCCCAGCACCAACAGCAGATGCCCGAAGATCACCCTCGCATCGAGGAAGGTGCCGACCGTGACGAGGAAGAGCCCGAGCAGCACATCGCGGAACGGCTTGATGTCCTCTTCCACGCGATAGCGATACTCGGTCTCAGAGATCAACATGCCGGCCACAAACGCGCCCAGCGCCAGCGACAGGCCAAAGTGCTCGGTTAGCCAGGCCAGCCCCAGCGTCACCAGCAACACATTGAGCATGAACAGTTGCGACGAACGCCGCCGGGCCACCAGCAAGAACCAGCGCCCGAGCAGGCGCTGCCCGAAATACAGCACGATCGCCAACAAAACCGTGGCCTTGAGACCCGCAAGCAAGAGCAACTGCAGTTGCGCCTCGGGCGGCTGAGAAAGCGCCGGGATCAGCACGAGCAAGGGCACCACAGCAAGATCCTGGAACAGGAGCACCCCCATCACCATGCGGCCATGGGGCGCATCGAGCTCCATCCGATCAATCAACAGTTTCGACAGCAACGCGGTGGAGGACATCGCGAGCGCCCCCCCAAGAACCAGCGCAGCCCCCGGCTGCACACCCAGCAGCGTGCCGAATCCAAGTGTCAGCAGCGTCGTCGCCCCGACCTGCGCCGCACCGAGGCCGAACACCAGCCGCTTCATGCTCATCAGATGGGGCAGCGAGAACTCAAGCCCGATCGTGAACATCAGGAACACCACGCCGAACTCCGCCAGGGCACGAGCGCTCGACTCATCCGGTATCAGGTTCAGTCCCGCCCGGCCGATCAACGCACCGACGGCGAGGTAGGCCAGTTCGCCCGGCAGGCGCATGCGGTGAAACAGCATCACACCGACCACGGAGGCGGCGAGCAGCAACAGGACGAAATCGAGCGTATGCAACGGCGACATGGGCGTGGTGGCAGCGGGCCTCACCTCGAAAGGGCGGCAGGACCCGTCTGTTATAATGAGGATCGAGTTTAACCGTTGCGCGACCATGCAAGAAACCAAGCCCCAAGCCGTTTCCCGGGCGACCGACGACGAATTGCTGTCACTCGGTCGCGACGTGCTGTCGATCGAAGCCGAGGCGGTTCTGACCCTGGCGCGCAGACTGGACGCCAGTTTCGTTGCTGCGACCCGGATGATTCTGGGTGCCAGCGGTCGCGTCATCGTTACCGGCGTCGGCAAATCCGGCCACATTGGCCGCAAGCTCGCCGCCACCTTTGCCTCCACCGGTACGCCAGCCTATTTCGTGCACGCGGCCGAAGCGGCGCATGGCGATCTGGGCATGATCACAGCGTCGGATGTCGTGATTGCGCTGTCGAACTCCGGCACCACCGGGGAGGTCCTGACGATTGCCCCGCTGATCAAACGCCATGGCGCGCACCTGATTGCGATTACCGGTAATCCGTCATCAGCACTGGCCAAGCTTGCGGACGTGCATCTCGACGCGACGATCGAGCGCGAGGCCTGCCCGCTGAACCTTGCACCTACTGCCAGCACCACCGCAGCCCTTGCGTTGGGCGACGCGCTTGCGGTTGCACTGCTCGATGCGCGCGGCTTTGGCCCGGACGATTTCGCCCGTTCGCATCCCGGTGGCGCACTGGGCCGCAGGCTGCTGACCCGCGTGTCCGACGTGATGCGAACTGGGGAGCGCATTCCACGCGTACCGGAAACGGCGACGTTTGCCGAAGCGCTGCTTGAGGTCACCCGCGGCGGCATGGGCATGACCGCAATCGTGAACGATCAAAACCACGCTATCGGCATCTTCACCGATGGCGACCTTCGCCGCCTGCTTGGTGCCGAAACCGACATGCGCGGCCTGAAGGTCGCCGACGTGATGCACAACAACCCACGCAGCATCGCGCCCGATGCGCTGGCTGCGGAAGCTGCCGCAACGATGGAGCGCGCACGCATCAACCAGATTCTGGTGATCGACGATGCACGGCAACTGGTCGGCGCCCTGAACACGCACGACTTGATGGACGCAAAGGTAATCTGATGGATCGCGCACACGAACGCGCAGCACGCCTCAAACTGATGGCCTTCGACGTCGACGGCGTACTGACCGACGGAACCATCTGGTTCACCGCAGAGGGCGACGTCATGAAGGGGTTTTCGACCCTTGATGGCCATGGCCTGCGCATGCTGCAGATGGCCGGCATCGAACTCGCGATCATCACCGGCCGCCGCTCCAAGGCACTGGAGCAGCGTTGCGCGAATCTTCAGATCGAGCGCCTCTATCAAGGCGTGGAAGACAAGCGCGCAGTGCTTCACAGCCTGCTTGGCGATCTCAAGCTCGAACCGGCTCAGGCTGGCTACATGGGTGACGATGTCGTGGACCTGCCGATCCTGCGTGCATGCGGGTTCTCGGCAACGACGTCGGATGGCCACGCGCTGGTGCGCAATCACGTGGATTGGGTTGCGGGCAGACCCGGCGGGCGCGGTGCGGTGCGCGAAGTCTGCGACTTCATCCTCGCAGCGCAAGGCAAGCTCGACGCCTTCCACGCCCGTTACCTGGCCGACTGATGAAGCGCACCTGGTCCGGTCTGTTTCCGCTGCTTCTTGCGGCTTTGCTGGCTGGCACGGCGTTCTGGCTTGAACGCTACGTCAGCGGCCAAGCCACGCGAGCCGATGGCCGCTTCCGGCACGACCCGGACATGGTTGCGACCCGCTCGGTGCAAGAGCGATTCGACGCCACCGGCAAGCGACTGTACGTGCTGGAAGCCGCCGTCGCGCGCCACTATCCCGATGACGACAGCACGCACGTCGAGGACGCGAACCTGCAGCACTTCGGCAAACCGCAGACGCTGCATGTCACCGCGCGGCAAGCCCGCATTTCCGGGCCGGGCGACGAAGTATTCCTGAGCGGTGAAGTGCGCGGCCGTCGCGACGCCGCGGAAGGCCTGCCAGAAATGACCTTCGAAACCAGTGAAATCACCGTGCGCCCGGACGAAGAGAAAGCCGTCACCGACAAGCCGGTGCACATGACGCGCGGCCAATCGGTGATCGACGGTGTCGGCTTGGAAATTGACCAGATCAACGGCGTTGCGACCATCGGCCAGGCCCGCGCAACGCTCTATCGCAATACGAAGGGAAGCGGGCAATGACTCTCGCACGCATCGCAAGTTCACTACTGCTCGCAGGCGTTCTGTTGGCGTCAGCAACAGCGGCCCACGCCGAACGCGCTGACCGAGACAAGCCGGTCAACATCGAAGCGGACCGCGTCACCGTCGACGACAAGAACAAGGTCCAGATCTTCGAGGGCCGCGTAAAGCTTACGCAAGGCACGCTGACGATCCTGTCCGACAAGGTGGTCGTGACCCAGGACATCGAAGGCTTCCAGAAGGGCGTCGCCACCGGAGGCCAAGGCGGGCTTGCGCGCTTCCGTCAGAAACGCGAGCAGAAGGACGAGTGGGTGGACGGCGAAGCCGAGCGGATCGAATACGACGCGAAGACTGATCTGGTCCAGCTTTTCAACCGCGCCAAGGTGGTGAGCGGCAAGGATGATGTGAGCGGCCAGTACATCAACTACGACGGCTATAACGAGACCTACCTCGTCACCAACGGCCCCAACGCCACCGTCGTCCAGAACACTGAGGCACGCGTCAAAGTCACGATTCAGCCGAAGAAGCAGGACGCCGCCGGCAAACCCGCCGGTACCGGCCAGCGCTAGGCATCTCGCCCACGGCCGCTCCGGGGGGGTGCGGCCTTCAGGCACATCCATCGGAGGGGGAATGGACTACCAGACGATTCTGGTCGAACGCCGTGCGCGTGTCGGCCTCATTACGTTGAACCGGCCCAAGGCGCTCAATGCCTTGAACGATGCGCTGATCGACGAGTTGGGCGCCGCGTTGAACGGTTTTGAGCACGACGACGATATCGGCGCGATCGTCATCACCGGGTCGGAAAAAGCCTTCGCTGCCGGCGCCGACATCAGCGCAATGGCCGACTGGGACTACATCGACGTCTACAAGTCCGACTTCATCACCCGCAACTGGGAGCGCATCAAGAGCTGTCGCAAGCCGATCATCGCTGCGGTAGCGGGATTCGCTTTGGGTGGCGGCTGCGAACTCGCGATGATGTGCGACATCATCATCGCGGCCGACACGGCGCGCTTTGGGCAGCCCGAAGTCAAACTTGGGATTCTGCCCGGCGCCGGCGGCACCCAACGCCTGCCACGCGCAATCGGCAAAGCCAAAGCCATGGATCTGTGCCTCACCGCCCGGATGATGGACGCGCTCGAAGCAGAGCGCGCCGGCTTGGTGTCCCGCGTCGTGCCGGCCGAGCGCCTGCTCGACGAAGCCCTTGCCGCGGCGGATACGATCGCAAGCTACTCCCTACCTGTCGTCATGATGATCAAGGAGTCGGTCAACCGCGCGTATGAGAGCAGTCTTGCCGAAGGGCTTCTGTTTGAGCGGCGGGTATTCCATGCAGCCTTCTCGCTTGCGGACAAGCGCGAAGGCATGAGCGCGTTTCTCGAAAAACGTGCAGCCCGGTTCACACATCGCTGAAGCCAGTCGCCACGCCGTCATTCCCCTGTCATGCGGCATAGCGCAAACTGCGCGTCGAGAGACGCGCAAAGCGCATTGGGTCACAACAGAAAATTGCAATCAGATCAGTGAATTAGATCGCCATCGGCTTGACTGCCCGGTCAGATATTGCACCGCAACAAAAAATACTTGACGCGACCAAAGTCGCCTCTATAATCGGAATTGTTGCGGTGCAAAATCTTTTGCCCCTGAGTCAATCAAAGGAGATCAACCATGTTCGCTACCCCTGAACAATTCGCCGCTGTGAGCAAGGCCCAAGTCGAATCACTGCTGAGCATCGCCAACACCGCGTTTGCCAGCGCCGAGCGTCTGGCCAACCTCAACCTGACCGCCGCCCGCGCGCTGCTGGAAGACAGCATTGCCAACGCCAAGACCGTACTCGGCGCCAAGGACGTGCAAGAGCTGCTGACGCTGCAAACCTCGCTGGCCCAGCCGATCGTCGAGAAGAGCGTTGCGTACTCCCGCAGCGTCTATGAAATCGGCGCCCAAGCTCAGGAAGAAATCTCCAAGTTGGTCGAAGGCCAACTGGCTGAAGTCAACAAGTCGGTGTCCGCCACCCTGGACAAGGCTGCCAAGTCTGCTCCGGCTGGTTCTGATGTCGCCATCGCCGCCGTCAAGTCGGCCATCGCTGCCGCCAATTCGGCCTACGACAGCCTGACCAAGGCGACCAAGCAAGTTGCCGAAATCGCAGAAGCCAACGTGACCGCCGCGACCGACGCAACCGTCAAGGCCGTCAGCGGCTCCGCGCCGGCCAAGGCATCGAAGAAGGCCGCCTGATCGCCTCCTTCTGAGGGCAGCTTCGGCTGCCCTGCAACAGCCCTCCATCGGGCGTCGCGTGCAGGCGCGATTCGTGACGTCCGACTTAAGGCCGCAGCGCAACCCTGCGGTCTTTTCTTTTGTGCCGTCGAATCACGTGCTCGCCAGCGATTCGGTCGGAAACCCCATCGCGGCCAACGACGTGCGCAATGCATCCATCGCCGCCACCACGGCAGCCGGCTCGCCCTTGGCACCCAGCTCGATCTGGCGGCGACCGCCCGGGGCATGTGCATTCGGAAGGCTGAAAACCGTGACGCCGAACTGCTCCTGCACCGAAAGCATCAGCGCGCTGATCTGACTCTCCTGCGCGTCGAAGACCCACATCGATGACTCCACATACGGCTCGGCGTGATGCAGTGCAGACAGTTCGCCGTCCAACACCCATTCGAGCATCGGCCACGCCATGACCGGGAAGCCCGGCACAAAGTAGCCGTTTTGAATCGCAAACCCGGGAATGCGGTTGTAGGAGTTGGGAATGATGCGCGCGCCTGTCGGATAGGTGCCCATCTCGAGCCGATTGGCCGTCGTCTCGGCTCCGAACCGGCCGCGAATCTCGGCCTCGGCCTCTGGATGCAGCGCTAGCGGCACTCCAAGTGCCGCGGCGGCGGACTGCCGCGTATGGTCATCCGGCGTCGCGCCGATTCCGCCGAATGAGAAGAAAACGTCGCCACTCGAAAAACAGTCGCGCAAGGTGGCGATCAACCGGTCACGCTCGTCGCCGCAGTAGCGCGCCCAGGCGAGCCGCATGCCCCGCGCCTTGAGCAACGCAATCGCTTTGGGTAGATGCTTGTCCTCCCGCCTGCCGGAAAGGATTTCATCGCCAATGATCAGAACACCTATCGCCATGCCGCCAGCTCCGCTTCGTCAGGCGAATGATGATACGCCCCACCCTGGCGAAGGCGGCAGGCAGTCAGGCGCTCACGGCGAAATCAAACACCCGTCGCAGCGCCGCACCCGCAAGGAAAACACGTACCGGCGCAGCGCAGTCAAAGAAACACCCGAAGCCGGTATTGCCCGCCTGCTCAACACGCATGAATGGGTCGACCCGCAGCAACACGTCATGGTCGGTCACCAAGGTCGCCTCGAACACCAGGCCTTGTTCGGGCGCACGTGAGAACAGCGCGTTGCGCAGGGTCGGATCGCTATGCACACGATGGCGCTCACCGCGCGGCGTCGCAAACCGGGTGAGCGCGGCAGCGCCGTCGCCATGCACGGCGCCTGCGCCGCTGCGCACACCTTGCAGCATCACCGAAAGGTAGGCCGACAGCGCGTCGCCCACCACCTCGTCCTGGGATGGCGCGCCCAGGCGCGCAAGCGCGCCTGGGGTCAGCACCCCAAGATACCCTCGGCCGTTCCCCAGCACCGCCCTGCCATCACGGAAGGTTACGCCAGGCAGCGCAGTCGGGCCGGCATCCAGGTATTGCGCATACGGCAGATCGAACAGCACGCTCACGTTGCGCCCTCAACTCACCTTGTAACTGAAGCCACCCTTCTTGCTCACGCCCACCTTGATCCGCGCAATCGCAGCGCCTTCCGCCATGCGCGCAAGCACGCTTTCCGAGATCTCGGGCAACAATGTGCCACTGAGGATGTTGTCGACGTTGCGGGCGCCGGAATCCGCCTCCACGCAACGTGCCAGCACGGCCTCTACCAGCGCATCGTCATGGCTGAAGACTGCCTTGTGGTTCTCCGCCACACGCCGCGCAATCTTGGCGAGCTTAAGCCGGATGATCTGAGCCAGCACATCGTCAGCGATCGGGTAGAAGGGCACGACGCTGAGGCGCCCGAGGAAGGCCGGCTTGAAGGCTTTGTAGAGTTGCGGACGTATCGCATCGAGCAAGGCGTCAGGCGTTGGCAGTTCCTCCGGCCCCTTGTTCAGGCACGCCGACATCAGCGTCGACGACGCCACGTTCGAGGTCAGGATGATGATGGTGTTGCGGAAGTCGATCTCGCGCCCCTCTGCGTCTTCCATGACACCCTTGTCGAAGACCTGGAAGAACAGTTCGAGCACATCGGGGTGCGCCTTTTCGACTTCATCAAGCAGCACGATGCTGTAGGGCTGGCGACGCACCGCCTCGGTCAACACGCCGCCCTCGCCATAGCCCACATAGCCCGGGGGCGAGCCCTTGAGGCCGGACACCGAGTGAGCTTCCTGGTATTCGCTCATGTTGATCGTAACGAGACTGCGCGCACCGCCATAAAGGATTTCGGCCAGGGCATGCGCAGTTTCCGTCTTCCCGACCCCCGAGGGGCCGACAAACAGGAACACGCCTTTGGGTTTGTTCGGATCCTCAAGATTGGCGCGTGCAGTCCGCACCCGCTGCGCAATCGCCTCCAACGCGTGATCCTGCCCGATGACCCGTTCGGCCATCGCGTCGCGCAGGCCGAGCACGGCGCGGATCTCATCTTTCACCATGCGCCCGAGCGGAATACCGGTCCACGCAGCAACGATCTCGGCGGCCGTGCGGCCATCAACCTGCAGCGGTACCAGAGGCGCTTCGCCCTGCACACCCGCCAATTGCACCGTGAGCGCTGCCAGCTCGCCATGGCGCGGATCATCCGTAGGAGCACCTTCGGCCAGGGCTGCGCGCAGCGCCAGTATCTGTGCAACCAATGCGCGCTCCTGTTGCCATTGCGCATCAAGCCGAGCAAGTTCGGCGGCGTGGGCTTCGCGCCGGGCGCCAAGATCCTTGCGACGCGCGTCATGTGCCATGCCCAGCGCCCCTTCTCGAGCAAGGCTTGC
The DNA here is from genome assembly GCF_013184235.1 of Niveibacterium sp. COAC-50. NCBI lineage: Bacteria > Pseudomonadati > Pseudomonadota > Betaproteobacteria > Rhodocyclales > Rhodocyclaceae > Niveibacterium > Niveibacterium sp. COAC-50. The sequence continues at coordinate 11,269 of NZ_JABCJM010000005.1, read as the reverse complement.
CAGCTCTACATCGAGGCGATCGATCTGTTTGCGCAGATCGTCAATCGGCCCCGGTGTCGCGCTCTGGGCCAGCGCAACGCGCGCGCAAGCAGTATCGAGTACCCCGATGGCCTTGTCGGGCAGCTGTCGGCCCGTGATGTAGCGGGCCGACAGCATTACCGCCTCGGTGATCGCCTCATCCAGCACGCGAACGCCGAAGTGCCGCTCCATCAACGGCGCCATGCCACGCAGCATTGCGCAGGCAAGCTCAGGCGTCGGCTCCTCGACCTTGACGACCTGGAAACGCCTCGCCAAAGCGGCGTCCTTCTCGAAGTACTTCTTGTACTCGCCCCAGGTCGTGGCGGCGATCGTACGCAGCTCTCCGCGCGCCAACGCGGGCTTGAGCAGGTTCGCCGCGTCGTTCTGACCGGCCGCGCCGCCAGCACCGATCATCGTGTGCGCTTCATCGATGAACAGGATGATCGGATGCGGACTCTTCTTCACCTCGTCGATCACGCACTTCAAGCGATTCTCGAACTCCCCCTTCACGCTCGCGCCGGCCTGCAACAAGCCCATGTCGAGCACGTGCACCGATACGCCTTGCAACGGCGGCGGCACGTCGCCCTGCGCAATACGCAGCGCCAGGCCCTCGACGACAGCGGTCTTGCCGACACCAGCCTCGCCCGTGAGGATCGGGTTGTTCTGTCGGCGCCGAAGGAGGATGTCCATCGCCTGACGGATTTCAGTATCGCGCCCGATGACCGGGTCAATCTTGCCTTCCGCAGCGCGCGCCGTGAGGTTGGTCGTGTATTGATCAAGCGCTGGCGTGCGCGAGCGCGCGGGGGCGGCATCCGCGGGGCCAGCCTCGGGGCTGACTCCCTCCTGGCGCGTTGCCGTTGCGAGTTCCGCCTCGGCCGACCCCGCCGTCAACGCGGCGAGATCATGCTTCAACGCGTCGACGGGAAACTTGGCGAAGAGCTTGGATGCGCGATACGCCATCTGGGCCAGTTTGCGGTCCGACAGCAGGCCATGCAGCAAGTGAGCGCTTCGGATACGCGCCTGCGCGTCATCGATCGATGCAATCAGCCAGGCCGCTTCGAGCAACTGCGGAATGCGCTCGGCGAACACCGGCGTGCGGGTATTACCGGTCGGGAGGCGTGACAACTCCGCCTCCAGGTCCTGTTGCAGGCCTTGCACACTGACGCCGGCACGATGCGCGACCACGGCAAAGTCGCTGCCAGCTTGTTCCGCGAGGGCCGAGAAAAGATGTTCAATGTCGACCTCATAGTGCCCTCGCCCCATGCAAATCGCCGCGGCGCGTTCAGCCGCTTGGCGGCAAGTGTCGTTGAGTTTCCCGATCAGGACTTTGAGATGCGTACTCATGTTGGGCTCATTGAAGGTTGCGTTTGCCCGCGCATGAAGCCGGGCATGAATCGGTAGGTGGCATCGTCCGGGTCATCGGCCAGAGGCTCGCTCGCAAGCCAGCTGTCCCAACCGAGGCGCCCGCCACCTGCGAGGCCAACCTTCAAGGGTTGAACCTCACGGCGATCGAGCAGCACACGGAGCTCGACCTCGATGGTCGGTCCGAGCGCGATGCCGAGAAGCCGGTCGAGCGCCCGCGCCGCAGAGCCCCCCGGCATGAACGATAGGAATGCACTGCGCGTAAGCGGCCCGACCTCGATGCGGATGCGCGAATCGCGCTGGTAGATCCGCGCGCCGCAGACGGCATCGACGCCCAGCGTGGCGTTTGCCATGCCGAGTTGGGCAAGGCTCTCGTCGGGCAAGCGGAACCATTGGCCAACAAACGGAACCAGCTTGATCGGCGCGTCAAAGTACTCGGCCAGCACCGCCGCAATCGCCGACACCGAGCGGGGCGCGGTGCGAAAAATGCCTGCGTAGTAAGCCAGCGTCTCGTCGTGTAGCGATGCGTCAGAGCCATCGTCGAGACGCTCGCGCAGGGCCGTCGCGCCAAACCCTGCGAACGACAATACCGTGGGCAGATAGCGCGAGCGGCCTTCTGCCTCGAACTGGAAATGCGGCCGGTATTTCTCCCAGGCGCCAAAGAATTGCACGGCGCTCCGGTTGGCGAAAATATCCAGAAAGGCGCGCGCAGCGCGGTCACGGTGCAGCACCTCGCGGTCAAGCAGGCGCTCGGTGTAGTGCTGCGGCAGCACACCTTGGTTGCCGGTGAATCCGAGAAAGGCCGGCGTCAGTTTGACCCGTTGCGGCGAGCCGTCCTCAGCGCGGGACTCAATCTCCAGCTGCTCGATTTCGCTGGCCGGAAACGACAGCGCAAGCGAGTTACCGAACCGGACATGCTCGCCCACGGCCTCGTGCGCGCGCTCATGGCGCCGCCGAAGATGCCGCCGCAGCAAGCGGACGGCCTGGAAGAACTCGGTGCGCTGCGGGGCCGCAAACAACCGCCCGACTGCACTTGAGAACGGACGCCTCACACGAGCACCATGTCACCGCTGCGCGGTTTGCACACGGTCAGGATCTCGCCACTGCGCGTGGAGCGGACGCGCAAGCGCGTGAAGCTGTTGAGATGCACGTACAGTGCGAAGAAGTGGTCAAGCACGGCGACAAAGAGTGACAGGCCGACGCCTACGAAAGCCTGCTCGTCGACGCTGATCTCGATGTCAATGCCACGTACGAAAGCCGGAAAGGGATCGCCCGGCAGCATGGCACTCGATGGTCGATGCTCGATCGACGTCAGCCCATCGATGATCCGCTGATTGCTCGCCGTACGGCTGGCGTTATAAAGCCCGAAGGTTTCCTTCAGCGCGTCTACGCCATTCTCCGCAAGCGACAGTCGGTTCAATGAGAGATGCGAGATCAGACGCCACAGCCCCTCATCCTCCGAACGAAAGCGGTGGCTAGGCGTAGGCCGACGCAGGAACGAAATGCGCCGAGCGACCGACCCCCCCTCAATGAACAGATCGCCTTCTGGCAGGCCGTAAGGCAGCTGAGACGGCAGGTTGCGATTGGTCGCCGTGACCTCGATGCTGAGCGTTTCGGTCCGCTCGTCGGCGCCATCGTCCGCCACATCGACCAAGGCGATTTCGTACTCGTAGCCGGGCGACATTTCCGCGACCCGGGCATCACGACGCAGATGCCAGTAGCGCGCCTCGTGCGCCGGCGTCTCGGCATGCCGCAACCCGTAGAAGGGGCGGAACTCGGAAATGCATTCGCCACGGCTGCTCTTTTCAACACGCGACACGCGATTGATCGAATAGAGCTCGAAGGCCGCCGCGCGACGCGCGTCAACGACCAGCGGATAGTGCGCACGCGCATGGTCCAGACGAATCGGCTCTGCGTTGCGCTCAAACAGGTTAACCACCGGGGTGCAGCCCGTAACGAAGTTCGCCGCCGAGACTCGCTCGAGAAGAGCCGGCTCGAGCTCCGTGGCACCCTTGCCAAGGAAGAACTTCAACTGGATTTGCCGCGTGTTCGGCGGCAACGCTGCGCGAATCGCCGCGAAGTCGAGATCGAAGAAGTCGAACTTGCTGGGGAACAGGAAGAACTCCGTCAGCAGGCGATACGCCAGCTGCGAACGCGCGTCATAGTCAAGCAGCCCTTCATCGATACCGAAACCCACTGGCCGGATCGCTGCGCTGCCAATTACCTGCCACGCGCTTTGTTCCGGCGTCCCCACCGCAAGCCCGCGCAGCGACGAGAACAACGCCTCGCGCAAGTGACAGACGAGAGAGGGCTCGCCATCGAGAAATAGGCGCAAATGCGGGATGTCGATCGCGTTAAGCGGCAACGCGCTCCCGGTTGCCTCCAGCGTCAGAGTCAGCGCACAGGTCGTTTCTGCAGGTACGCGCAAGCTGCGCCCCGATACCACAGGCTGCTCAAACCCAGCAGCAGCAATGCGCAAGGGCGCCAGCGTAACGTCGTAGGCGGTGCGGAAGCGGCACGCAACGCCACCCGAGGGGCGAGTCGCCAGGGAAGTGCCGCGCGGCAATACCACCGGGGCGGACAACTGCGCATCGGCCCCGCCAGTATCGAAGCGCGCAATCGAACACGACGGCAGCGGCCGCAAGTAGTGCGGTGCGAGCACGCCGAGCAGGCTCTCGGTCAACTCGGGGAAATCATCGTCGAGCTTCTTGTGCACCCGCGCCGACAGCAGCGCGAATGACTCCAACATGCGCTCGACGTGTGGGTCTTCGCACGCCTCACCAGACAACAACAGCCGCGAGGCGATCTTTGGAAACTGTTCGGCGAATTCGCGCGAATGCCGACGCAGGAAGGTCAACTCCCGCTCGTAGTAGGGCAGCAGATCATTCATGCGACCGCCTGAAGCGCACGTCGGCTGCTCGCGACGGAGTACTGTTGCGTGCAAGGCTGCAACACCGCATCGAAGCCAACTGGCTCCGCCGTCGGCGGCACATACAGCACGGCCTGGATCGCGAAATTCAAACGGCCAACGCTACGTTCGTCGCCACGCAGTGCGACGTGCACCCGTTTGAGCCGTGGCTCATGTTGCAAAATCGTCCGCTCGAGCGTTGCGCAAATTCGCGCTCTGTCGGCCGGATTGGCGAGGCTCAGGCCGACGAAATCCATCATGCCAAAACTGGCCAGCGAGCGCGCCGCCTCCGGGTAGCTTTCCAACAAGGCTTCACGCAAGCCGCAACGGCTATTGAGCAGGGACTCAAGGTCCCGCGCGACACTGTCCTTGAGCTCTTCAATCGACCAGCGCCGCAGCGGCGCCGGATCGTCCCCACTGTGCGGCGCATCGTCGAACAGTCGCTCAAACAAGGTTGGGGAAAAACCCTTCATGACATCTCTTCTGCGTTGAAACACGGCGCCGCTGGATGCATTGCCGTGTTCCGGTTCGGCGAATTAGATCTCGTAGGTCGAGTTGTTCTTCGCCAGGCTCCACTTGGCAACCTTGTTGCCCTTGACACCGCCAGCGATGTCCTGTGCGGTGTAGGTCCATTGCACAGCGGCGTACTTCAGCGTGAAAGTCTCCGTCGGGATGCCTTCGCCGGCCACCGACGGCGTCACCGACGCCAGCAGTACATGCTTGAGCTTGATCTCGAGGTACTTCACGCGCTTATCGCCATCCGCACGCATGAAGTCGATGGTCACTTCGTCGAAGGTGTGACCGGCCGAGCAGCCTTCCCAGATGCGCGGCGAGGTCAGATCCAGGTCCTTCACGAAGATCATTTCGCCGTGCTCGCAACGCTCGGCGGTGTGGCCGCCGGCGGTCGACGCGGTCGCCGAACGCGGCTGGCGAATCAGGTGGCTCCAGGAGCTGACCTCGATCCATTCCTTGTGCTCAGCATCGCGGGACTCGCCCTTGATGTCGTACTTGCCTTTGAACTGAACGTAAATGTCCTTCACGTTGTGGCTCCTAAGTTACTTGGGGTAGAAAGTTACGCGCCTGAGGATTGAGGCAGCTCGGCCACCAGGCGCAGTGAAACCGTGAGCTCGTCCAGCTGGAAGTGCGGGCGCAGGAACGCGACTGCACGGTAGACACCCGGTTTGCCCGGGACCTCGGATACCTGAACCGATGCTTCACGCAGCGGGAACTCCGCCTTCGCCTCTTGCGAGGCCCCGTCATCAAGCAGCACGTACTGCGAGACCCAGCCGTTCAGATAGGTCTCGACGTTGCCAGCAGATGCGAAACTGCCGATCTTGTCGCGCATCATCGCCTTGAGGTAATGCGAGATGCGGCACACCGCGAAGATGTACTGCAGCTGGGCGGAGAGTACCGCGTTGGCATTCGCGGCATCGGTGTTGTACTTCTTCGCCTTCTGCACCGACTGCGCGCCAAAGAAGGCTGCGTAGTCAGTGCCCTTGCAATGCACCAGCGGGATGAACCCGAGATCGGAGAGTTCCTTCTCACGACGATCGGTAATCGCAACTTCCGTGGGGCACTTCAGCGCGACTTCACCCTCGTCCGTCTTGAAGGTGTGGGTAGGCAGATCTTCCACCAAGCCACCGCCTTCGACCCCGCGGATCGCAGCGCACCAGCCATACTTGTCGAAGGCGTCGGTGATGCGGGACGTAAAGGCATAGGCGGCGTTCACCCACAGGTACTTGCTGTGGTCCGTGCCGTCCACATCCTCGACGAAATTGAAGCCCTCAACCGTCGTGCCATCCTTGGGGTTGTACGGCAGACGACCGAGGAAATGTGGCAGGGTCAGGCCAACGTAACGCGCGTCTTCGGACTCTCGGAACGACTTCCATTTCGCATACTCGACGGTGTCGAACACTTTCGACAGGTCGCGCGGCTTGCCGAGGTCGGTGAAGCCTTCGAGGCCAAAGAGCTCTGGCGACGCGGCGGAGATGAAGGGGGCGTGCGCCGCAGCAGCCACATGCGACATCTGCTCGATGAAGTACATGTCCTCGGGTTGACGCGTGATGTCGAAGTCACCGAGCAAGGTGCCGAACGGCGCGCCACCGAAGGTGCCAAACTCTTCTTCGTAGACCTTCTTGAACAGCGCGCTCTGGTCAAATTCGACCGCACCGCGAAAGTCCTTGATGAGCTCGCGCTTCGTGACGTTGAGCACCTTGATCTTGAGCATCTGACCCGTCGCGCTCTGCTTGCAAAGGTACTCAAGGCCGCGCCAGGACGACTCCAGTTTCTGGAACTCAGGCGCATGCATCACTGCCGAGAGCTGATCGGACAGCATCGCGTCGAGCTCAGCAATACGCGCGTCAAGCGTCGCGGCAAGGTTCTCTGATACGACCACCGTGCCACTCATGACCTGCTGCACCAACTCGCTGATCAGGTCACGCGCACGGCTGTGCTCTACCGGCGAGCGCGCAACGCGGCTCTCCGAGACGATTTCATCGAGCAGGCTGTAGCCCGCTTCATTGGCTTGCTGAGCAAGCGCCAGGGCGGATGCACTCATTGCTTACTCCTCCACCTTGGCTTCTGCACTCAATGCTGCGAGCTTCTCGGTGCTGTTGAGCACGTCTTGCAGCAGGTCTTCAAGCTTGTCGTTTCCAGCGAGCTTGTTTCGCAGGTCGGCCAACTTGCTGCGCGCCTCCAGCAGCTTACGAAGCGGGTCGACTTGCTGAACAACCGACTCCGGACGGAAGTCCTCTAGCGAGCGGAACTTGAGGTCGACTGCGAACTCGCCCCCCTCACCCGTCAGCTTGTTCTCGACACGGTAGGCGGCACGTGGCTCCAACCCCTGCATCACATCGTCAAAGTTGTCGCCATCGATATTCACGAAGCGACGGTCCCGCAGACGCGGTTGCTCGACTTCGGACTGGCCAGCAAAGTCACCAACAACCCCGACTACAAACGGGAGCTCCTTCTGCTCGATCGCGTCACCGCGTTCAACTTCATAGGTCAGCTGCACGCGCGGCGGGCGCACACGGGTCAGCTTCTGCTGAACACTTTCCTTCTTGGCCATGATTGGTTTCCTGTTCGTATCGGGGTCGGTTACTTAAGAGCGCCGAAGGGGTCGGCAGAGGCTTTGGCTGCAGGAGCGGGGGACTTCGATGCAGTCGGCGTTGCGGGGGCAGGTTTGACGGCTGGGGTCGCCGCAGCCGCGGTTGTCGCGGGAGCAGCGGCAGAGGAGGTTGTTGGCTTCGCAGAGCGGCTCGCAGTCCGCGCCTTCTTCGGATCGTTCGCCGGAGCGACCGGAACCAGTACATCCTCCTTGATCGTCTCGCGCAGGGTGCGCGCCAGTCGCTCGGCTTCGCCGCGCGTATCGCCGCCGAGCGCGACACCACCACGCAACTCCTGAATATTCCGCACGGCGATCCGAAGGCTGGCGACGAGCGCCAGCCCCTTCGCCTGAACGTTCGCCGGGTCCCGCTGCACAGCCTCATCCGCAGCAGCAATAGTTCCCGAGTAGTTACCGCGATCAAATTGCAACTGGGCCATGCGCACCCACGGCGCCGGATCGGTGGGATTGGCCTTGGCGGTGCTTTCGAGCATCGCCTGCGCCTTCTGGACATCCCCCGACGCCACCAGTTCATCGACGCGCTGCTGTACTGCCGCGACATCCTTGAATTGGTCCAGCTCGGAGAGCTGAGAGGTGGTTGCGCAGGCACTCAAGAGCAGCGCTACGCAGACGGAAACCGCCGATGTAGCAGTGTTAAAACGACGTCCGGAATTCTTCATTGTTTGGCTCCCATTCTCGATTCAGGGTGGCAAAGCACCGAGCTATGTCGCACTTCACACCCGCTTCGCATATCCCGTTGGCGTATGCAACATGGGTGGTACTCTACGAACAAGAAAACGCCGTTTCAATGACGATGCCATACGCACTGTGCAGTTCTTCCGCATCGGGAGTCCGTCAGAAAATCGCACGAGGGGCGCTGCTGACGCTCGCCCTTAGCTTGTTGGGATGCGCCTCGAACGAGGCAACCAACCTGATCAGCTCGGCGGCGGATAGCGCCCTCGGGTCCGTCGGACTCAAACGGGCAAACGCCGATTCGACCAGCGGCTTTGATGAAGTGGCATTGCGGATTCACGCATCCAAAGTGCTTAACGCGGGGCCGGACGGCAAAGGCACGGCGCTCGTTGTTCGCGTGTACAAGTTGCGCAGTGCGGAGGCGTTTCTGGCGATGCCGCCCGACGCAATCCTGACGCCGAATCGCGAGAAAGAAGCCCTCGGTGCAGATCTGGTGGAAGTCAGAGAACTGGTTTTGACACCGCTTCAGTTGCTCGATCTCAAGGAGAAAGTGACACGTGAAGCGTCCGTGCTTGCGGTTGCGGGCGCGTTTCGCACGCCCTTGCCACAGCGGTGGCGTGCGGTGTTCGAGAGAACCGCAGCTGCGAAGACCGGGCTTGTGCTCGGTGCCCACGCATGTGCATTCAGCGTAAGCGTCGGAAGTCCCGCAGGTTGGGGATATGACGCGCCAGCAAGGCTCGGCTCAGCGCGATGCGGTCAGACCGAGACGCAAGGGCAGTCGATGCAATCAGGAGAATTGATGTGAAGGCAGCAGCAAAGGTCTTGTGGGGAGAGGGGCTCTTTTTGCGGCCCCAGCATTTTCAACGGCAGGATCTCTACCACGAAAGCCGACTGACGGAGCTTGGACGCACCATTCACCCCTATGCATGGGGCTTCAGGCAGTTACGGTGGGACAAAGACGCGCTCAGTTCTGGCGTACTTCGGCTCGAAGAAGTAAGAGCCGTGTTTCCGGATGGCGAGTTCTACGCTGCGCCCGACGCCGACGAGCTACCTGAGCCCGTCAACCTTGCACAGCTATCGTTTCCGCGGGACGCCATCACCTTTCACTTGGCTTTGCCCCACCTGCGCACGGCGGGCGGCAATCAAACACAGGCGGGAGATACTCGCGGCAACGCGCGCTTTCGCCCAGCGAGCGAACTCGCGGCCGATCTATTCACCCGCGCCGCCGAGGCCGATGTCATGCTCCTACGCAAGCAACCTCGCCTGCTGTCGGACCAGGATGCGATCGAGCAATTCATCACCCTTCCGGCAGTGCGTATCCGCAAAACGTCAACCGGCGGCTACGAAATCGATCCGGCTTTCATGCCACCCGCGGTTGCCATCGAGGCGCTGCCAACGCTCTACGCGCTGCTGCGGCGCACGCTGGATATTCTGCAGGCCAAGTGCGCCGCGCTTTACGGCTTCCATCGCGAGCCCAGCAAGAACATCGTAGAAATCCGTTCCGGCGACATTGCATCCTTCTGGCTGCTGCACACGGCGAGCAGCGCATTCGCACGTCTCAGTCATCTGTTCAAACACCCGCGTCTGCATCCCGAGCGCCTCTTTGAGTCGCTGCTGGAGGTCGCGGGAGCCCTGATGACCTTCGCCAAGAGCCACACGCTCGAGGAACTCCCGGTCTATGACCACAGCGATCCAGCCGAGGGCTTCTTTCGCCTCGACAGAATCATCCGGGAGTTGCTGGAGACTGTCATATCAACCCGATGCGTAACGATCACCCTTACGGAGACCAAACCATCGTTCTTCGTGGGTCGTATGGACTCTGACAAGCTCGGTGCCGATACCGCCTTCTACCTCTCCGTCAGCGCAGATATGCCGCCGCCGGAGTTGGTCGAGGCTGTGCCGCTGCGTTTCAAGCTGGGCGCCCCTGACGACGTGGACAAGCTGCTGTTGTCCGCGATGCCCGGCGTGAAGCTCACAGCAGCCCCACAAGTCCCGGCGGCAGTGCCTGTACGACCCGGCAACTACTACTTCTCGCTGGAACCGAACGGGCCGCTATTTGAACGGATGCGCCAAGCGCAATCTGTTGCCCTCTATGTGCCCACAGGCTTCCGCGATTTGCGACTTGAACTCTTCGCTCTGGTGCAGTGATGAATCCCTCCCTTCCACCGTCCCTGTTCGCCGATAGCGAACTCCGTCGCCGTCCGAGCGAATCCTCGCGCCAGCCGAAAACGCTCGTCGACATGATGTACGACGGCTTCTATCTGATGTTCCTGATTCGCAACCGCAACGCGCCAATCGACGCGGATCAGTTTCGAGAGCGCCTGCGCGAATTCCTTGATGAGTTCGAACGTTCGGCAAAACGCGCAAATATCGCGACCGACGACATATTCGCTGCGAAGTACGCCTTCTGCGCCGCGATGGACGAGCACATCCTCGCATCGCGCTTCTCCATCCGCGATGCATGGGAACGGCAACCCCTGCAGCTGGCATTCTTCGGCGATCAGCTCGCAGGCGAGCGATTCTTTGAACGCTTAGAGGCCCTGCGTGCCGAGGGCGCCACACGACTCCAATCGCTCGAGGTCTACCACCTTTGCCTTCTGCTCGGCTTCCGTGGTCGATACCTGCTCGAGTCGCCGGAGAAGCTCGGCTACCTGGTGGGTCGGCTCGGCGATGAGATTGCCCACTACAAAGGAAAGCGCGCCGCGTTCGCCCCTGACTGGGCAGCACCGGATTCGATACGACATGCCCTGCGCGGAAACCTGCCGTTATGGGGAGTGATTTCCGGCTACGCCCTGATCACGTTGGCGGTGTTTGTTGGTCTGAGTTCATGGCTCGACAAATCCACCGCCCAATCAGTTTCGAATTTTCACGAGGTCGTGAAAGTCGCACCACGACAGGCGCACGTCACGATCAGCCTGCCATAAGAGGAGAGAGCGTTCGCGCAACCCTTTTTACCGCTGCGTTGGGCGCTGTGGTCTGAATCAAACGTAGAGAGATTTCCGCCAGAGAAGATGAATGGCGATCACTCGACCTGGCGCCGTCCGGCTTCCGGCAGGCCCGACCGCCTCTTCTGGATCTTCGATTAGGTTCAGTGCTGCAAGGCGCAAGCGCCTACGTCGGGCGTCGCGAGGTGCTTGCGTTTCAGCTCAATTGCGGTTGGCGGGTATGACGTGGTTGAGTGGCCC
>NZ_JABCJM010000004.1:0-374155 GCF_013184235.1 Niveibacterium sp. COAC-50 | reverse complement strand
GACCACAATTTTCATGGGCTTCCCCTCCATCGAGATGACGATGAGTTGTGCAATCCCATCGTGGCACTCAAAACGCGACGCCGCTCACACGGCACCGCGGGATGGGGAATGCCCTTTCATTCGTTAGGCCCCAAAGACCATGCGTCGCAATCAGATCATCGGCGTGTCGGCGGCATATTCGGTAGCAGCCATCGCAGCAATGACATTTCGGCGCGAGGTGTTTGACTACGAAACGCTGTCGCGCCAAGTTACGTTTTGGCATGCTCTGGCTGCCAGTGTTCCGTACGTTCTAATTGACCTAGCGCTCCTTATTGCTTGTCTCAGACCCTGGAACTATTCCAACTCGTGGCGGCGGGCCCTTGTTGCGTTGCTGGTTTTCGTCATCTATCTCGTATTTTCGGCGGTAACGATGCTCCACGCCCCCAGTTGGCACATCTTTCACGTGCTGATACTGCTTGCTATCTGTGTCTTTCTGGCGGGTCTATTTCTGTCATCCTTGCTGGAAAGTCAGCGTGAAAGAGAATCGGCCTAACAAGTCCGTCAACGGGACGCCAAACTGCTGCGCAGTTTGGTTCCCTCCGCTGCGCTCCGGCGCCCGTTACGTCCAACGTTAGCCACTACTCCATGCCCAATCCGCTACGCGAGACCGTCAAACAGAAGTTCTATCCGTTTGCCGAGGCGCGGGGATTTTCGCGTGTGAAGTCAAACAACGCGTTGTTCACGGTTTTCCGCAAGAGCGATGGCGGGGTCACATACGAGTTTGAACTTCAGTGGGACAAATACCACCGCCCATATTTCGTGCTTAACTTCGGTCGGCCCGAGGGATCCGGCGTTCAAACTCGAACAAAACGGGGACGGTTGCAACGAAAGAGAGGTGGTCCGATGAGTTGCTGGTTCAACCTTCGGAAGCCATGGCTTGAGGCGCTTCAAACCTGGCGTATCAGGTACACGCCGGACGAGGTAGTGGAGCAACTGATCACATTCTTTCCTGAGATCGAAACTTGGTGGTCGTGCGGAACCGAAGGGCCTCATGTCTATTGCATCTAGGCTCCTGGCTAACAAGTCTGTCAACGGGACGCCAAAATGCTACGCATTTTGGTTCCCTCCACTGCGCTCCGGCGCCCGTTACATCCAACGTTAGCCGCCAGATGCAGCCAATCCGCTCAATAACTGTGCTTGCGTCTGTGGTCTCGATAGTCGGCCTTTCGCTCTTCTGCGGTGCATTGCTTGTAGCCGATGCACCGCTGTATCTACGTCTTTGCTCTGCTGCAAGTGGTGCGCTCATGATCGGTGGCGCCGTGCAACTGTTCCGAGCAAAACGCACTGCACTTGCCTTACTCTGGCTGTCCGTTGCGACATATGCGTTATCAATCTTGGTTCCCGGCACTGCCAAGCACGGGTTATCCGTTTTCAACCACACCATTTCGGCGTTCTACTGGTCGCTCGCCACGAGAATCTCGCTTGCACTACTTGCACATATTGCACTTCGGCGCTCGCTGGCCGGCGGCTGACAAGTCCGTCAACGGGACACCCAAATGCTGCGCATTTGGGTTCCCTCGGCTATGCCTCGGTGCCCGTTACGTCCAACGTTGAGGGGCCCTGATGCCCAACGAGTTCACGAGATCCGAGACCAAACTGCTCCGCCGACTTGCGGACGAGGCGTGGGATGCTGAACTTCGAGTTTGCTTGTTGGAGCTTCATGCGCAGTTCGGCTCGTGGGCGAATCAGGGGATGAGTTCGTTTGACCTGGTCGAGCGCATCCATGAGTTTCACAACGGAGCTTCTCGCGAACTCTACGGGCGATACACGAGCCTGAGTCCCGCTCTAGCGGTGGCCCGAGCTGTCGCCTTCGGGTTGATCGCAGACGATGCAATGAGCGCGCCGCTAAAAGAGAAGCTCGACGCCGACATCGACGCGTTCAGAGAAATTGGCGAGGGCCGTGGGTAATCGGCCGATGACGGCGTTCTGGAGCGCTTGATCGTCCGCTTGGAAGGGGCTGCGCGCTTGAAGTCCTGCTGGTGCCCGATCGCTTTTTTTGGCCGATTTCGGACAAAACGGTGTCCTCACGACCGCGTGGGGCTTGGTTTTCGACTTTGTCGGTGGAAGGATCTGTTTCGATGGCGTGGAAACCCGCATCACTGCGTGGCTTCAGTTTTCGACTTTAATTGTCGGGAATAGCTTGTTGTTCCCGGCAATTAAAGTCGAAAACCGGTATTCCGTCCGTATGGCAAACCCGCCAAAGCATGTATCAGTAGGCTTTGGCGGGCTATGGACGACGAATGCCTTCAAGGTTGCCGGGGGAATGGAGTCGAAATCTGGGCTGTGCCTGCGATCCGGACAAGGAAACCTGGATCTGACGCGGCCAGAGGGTGCGCGCGTCTCCTCGCGGGCAAGCTGAAGCCGCCGACGCGACGCCGCGACCGGCGGTATGAGACTGAAAGCGGCCAGACGAACTTCGCGGCCGGATGTCTATTGCAACTAAGCTCCAGGCTAAGCAGTCCGACAGCGGGACGCCAAACTGCTGGGCGGTTTGGTTCCCCGGGCTGCCTTTCGGTGCCGGTCTGGTGCAAGGCTAGCCCTCATCTTGAATCGTTCCCACGCCATAACAACTGAGACAAACATGTCCACACCCACCTGGAATCTTGAAGCAGGCAGCGGCGACTGGAATACGGCGGGCAACTGGAATCCGGCCGGGGTGCCCAGCGATGCCGCGGCATTCGCCAGTTCGACGCAGACGGGCATCAGCTTTTCGCAGGCATCGGGAAGTGTGGTGAACAGCATCGAATTCGCGGCAGGGGCGTCGGCCTATACCTTCACCTTCAGCGCGCCGTCGCCCACCACGCCAACGCTGGTAATTGCCGGCAAAGGCGTGACCAATAGCTCGATGAGTCAGCAGAATTTCATCGTCGCCGCTGCCAGCAGCGGGTATCAGAATCCACAGCTCAAGTTCACCCATTCCGCTTCGGCGGGCGGCGCCAACAATTACTACTGCGCCGGCCCGGCAACGGCACAAGATTCCGGCGGCGGCGTGATCCGCTTTTCCGACACCTCATCCGCCGGTGCGGCCAACTTTATGGCGTGGACTGGCGCCGGCACGCCGCCGCGGTATGGCAGCACGGTGGGCGGCGAGATCAGCTTCGGCGATTCTTCGACCGCAGCGTCGGCCAGCTTCACCATCTACGGCTCGCTCGGCAGCGATGGCGACACCTTCGGTAACGCCGTGTTCCACGATAGTTCGACAGCTGCCAACGCCACTTTCACCAACATCGGCGGTACGGTTTCCGGTGGCGATGGCGGCAACACGCAGTTCTACGACAATTCGACAGCAGGCGACGCGCACTTCTACAACAAGGGCGGGACTTGCAGCAAAGCGAATGGCGGCGACGTGGCTTTCGACGGCACCGCCAGCGGCAGCTACGGGCACTTCTACAATTACGCCGCACCGGCGGCCGGGGCCTACGGCGGCGTCACGAGTTTCAACAACAATCCGCCGGAAGTAGCCGCGGGGGGCGCATCAGCGGGAAACGGCGCCTACTTCAACTTCGGTGCGCGCAATAGCGAACAGGGCGGCGGTGGCCATGTTGAGTTCAGTGCCCGACACGGTTCGCCGACTGCGGCCAACGGCATCTTCAACAACTACGGCAGCACGATCTCCGGCAACGCCACCGCCGGACATACGATTTTTTCGATCAACCAGCCGAGCAGCTATTTTCCGACGGCGGGCAGTGCCACCTTCTACAACCACCCCGCCACCGCACCGGGTGGCGCAGCAGGTTTTACGGCGTTCTCGATCTATACCAATAGCGACTCGAACGGCAGCGCCGGCGATAGCTGCAACGTTCCCACCGCCGGCGAGGGAACGTTCTACAACCTCGGCGCCTATATTTCGGGTGCCTCGGGTGGCTACACGACGTTTTCCGGCACCTCGACCGCGGGCAACGCGGTGCTGTTTGCGTACGGTGGCACGAACGGCGGCTATGGAGGCAAGATCGCGTTTTACGACAATTCCTCCGGCGGTACGTCCAGCATCTCGCTCGTCGACAATGGCGAACTCGATCTCAGCTACCACGCCGGCGGCGTCACGCTGGCCAACCTCGAACTCCGCGGCGGCATCATCCGAGTGACGCTCGGCAGCACCCCGACCAGCCTGACACTCACCGGCGCGCTGGCACTGCCGTACCCAACAACCTTCTCGTTCCAGAGCAGCGGCGTCAGCGCCGGCACGCCCTACACCGTACTGACCGCGCCGAACCTCACCGATTTCTCGGCGGACCAGTTCAATGGCAACAGCGTCGATGGCATGACGCCCACTTTCGCAATCGTTGGGACTGCGTTGCAGGTGACGTTTGCGTGAGGCAACGGGAAGGCGCTGCGCGATCAAGCCGGGCAGCGCCGGTTCTTTCAGACAGCGCCGCGAGACGTGAACGCGGACTTCTGTTGAGCGGAAATGAAGTGGGCTTGCCCGCCAACGAACGCTGTTGGCGGCGGATTCAACCGGTCGAGGCGGCGACCGTGGAAGCCGCATTGGGCTCCGTATTCGACTTCAATAGTCAATAACACTTGATCCAGTGAGGCGCGACGAGGTCGGCTGACGCCGTTCTTTGATCCGAAACACCGGTCGCGTCGCGGTGGATTGAATTGGGAGGTCAGCGGCCGCGGTCTTCCCCGATGCAACGGCCGTTCGGCAATGGGTCGATCAGGTGTGCGCCGTCGCCGACGATCTTGGCCACGGCATGGGCCGCCATTCTCGTCTCGGGATAGGGCTGGAGGACCTCGGTCAGGGCGCTTGCGTCCGATATGGCTGGGTCCAGCCATGTTGCCATCGCGTTGTCATCAAGGATGACCGGCATTCGAGGGTCGTCGGGTTTGGCGTTATGGATCCAGGCCATCATCGGATTTGCGACACAGGTGACGATGGCGCAACTGTGCAGTGGCGCTTGGCCCGGGCGCTCCCAGGTCGACCAGATACCGGCGAGCGTCCAGCACGGCGCCTCACCGGCGGGCGGGTGGATGTAGAACGGGGTTTTGCTGGAGCCGGTTTTGCGCGGTGTCGCCGCCTGCCATTCGTAGAATCCGCTTACCGGCAGCACGCAGCGCTGGTGCGTGAGCGCGTGCCGGTAGAAGGCGGACTGGGCGAGCTTTTCGGCGCGGGCGTTGAAGGTGGTGTAGCGGCGCACAAAGGCCGTCGGGTCGTCGGCGATCGGCGGTACCAGCCACCATTGCATGATGCGCGGGTGGCGCCCGTTCTCGTCAGACGTGATCACCAGTACCGGGGACATCGGGCTGATGTTGTAGCGCGGGACTCGGGCCAGTTCGGTCAGCGCGGCGAATCGCGAGACGCGTGTGCGAGAGTCGATTTCTTCCCCGGTCAATTCGTCGACATAGCGGCCACACATTGGATCTGCCCCGTTTGCGCAGTCTGATCACCGATCGTTCGGTGGCGTGCCGCACAGTGGCGGCGAGCTCACCTGCTTTCAGTGTCGGTATGCGGCCCGCTCGGCGCAAGCGCGACGTAGGGGCCACGCCTCTCGCGGCGTTCTCGATCTGCGTTGCAGGCGCCCGTTGTCGCACCCCGCTGGCGATCCGCGTCATGCGCGTACGCAATCCGCCGTGCCGCGTCGTGGGGGACCGATGCTGGTGGCCGCGGCGCAGAGTACCAGCCGCTGACGCTATGGGTCGGCAGGGCCCTCTTCAGTCTGCCTAGCGCGCCAAACGGCGCGATCGGTGCTGGTGCTGCTCGGCGGCGAGAAGCCTCGCGGCGGGGCAACAATGGTTGCGGGTGGCGAGGCCGGTTCGTTTTGCGTGCGGGCCGACGAGGCATTACGCCAGTCCGCCGCGCTACGCGTCGTGATGCGGGGGTCGGCCTGCACGGGCGGCGTGATGTAGGTGAGTGCGATGCGCACTGAGCGGCCATTGCCGACCACGGTGACGGCGTCGTCTGCGATGTCGGCGAGTTGCACGCCATCGGCGAGTTGTTCGCCGACCTGGAATTCGCGCGCGGGCGCACCCGCGACCGAGATGACAGCGTAAGTGCGGCGCGACACCGCATCGCGCACCACGCCTGTCAGCACCATCGGCGGGATTGCTGCGGCGTTGGGTTGGGGTAGCTGGACAGCGCTGGCGGGGGGCTCGGCTACGGTGCTGGGCGTGTCGAGCTGCCGCCCGATCAAATGGATGGCGATGCCAACAAGCAGCCCGCCAGCGATACCGAGCGCGATCCGTGTACCAAGACCACGCCTGCGTGCGCTGGGAGCGGAAGCGGGCCGGTGCGCGCTGCGCAGGTTGCCGTTTGTCGAAATGCTCATATCGAAGGCCTCTTGCGCACACGGCCGGGAGACCCGGCCGTGGCGATGTTGTCGCGTTCAGCCGCCACTCGGGCGGCTGGCTGCGAGGGTGGAGGGTATTACCAGCCTATCGTGTAAGTCACGCTCTTCGGCTTGGCGGTGTGGATCGAGGGGCTGTAGCCACCCACGTCGTCATACGCGAAGCCGTAGGCCAGCGCATTCAGGCTGTGGTCGTGCCAGAACTTGGTGAAGTAGTTGGCTACCGAACCGGCCGGGTAGAAGGCCGACGAGTGCCACCACTTGTCGAAGGTCTGACCCGCGACGTGCCGGTTGAGCGCCGCGCACATCTGGGCCTGCAGCTGCAGCTGCTTGCCGACATCCGTGGTGCCCTTCGGATCGTCGAGCAGGCCAGCGCCCAGCATCACCATCGAGGTGGTCGGCTTGCCGTTGATGTAGTACGTGCCAGCGCTGTCGGTGAAGCGGAAGGTGTCGCCCACCACGCGGCCCGTGAACACCGGCCAGCCGTTCTTCAGATCCATCACCAGATCTTCGTTGCGGTACTTGTCCCAGATCTCCGAGATGTACGCGTCGAGGTAGTGCTCGTTGACGCCGTCCTTCGTAAAGGTCGCGTGCGCCGGGGCCATGATGCGATACGGCGCGTACGGGGCCTGTGCGAGGCTACGGAAGGCTTCCGGCACTTCGTTGATGAACTTGGCGAAGATCTCATCACGCGATTCGGTGAGATTCTCGCCCACCGTCATGTCGAAGCCATCGAGGCCGGTGACATTGAGCTTGACCGGGAATCCGAACTGGTCGACGCGGGTGGTGTTGACGAAGATGCCTTGCGGGTTGGCACCCGGGGGTAGGATTGCGAACTCGCCGAAGTCGAAGATCACATCGATGTTCGGGTCGGTCGGGTTCTCGATGTTGGCGCCAGCGTAGGCGATCTTGCCGTTGATGTCGGTATTCACCTGAATGTACATCGGTTCGCCAACGCTCATCAGCAGGCGGGCCGAGTTGATCGCCGGAATCGTGATCGACTTGGTCTGGGCCAGTGAGTAGAAGTAGTTGGCGTAAGGCTGGCCGTTCTTAACCAGCGCACCGTTGTCGCCGACGCTCATCGGGATCAGGTTGCCGTTCATGTCGACATGGACGAAGTTGCCGGTGTTCCAGTCCTTGCCGATGATCGACCAGAAGACCTTGTCATCCGACCACTTGCCCTTGGTGCCGTTGACCACGTTGAAGGTGGTCTTGCCGTTCCAGGTTTCGCCGGTGCCGTTGCCGATCGTGTAGGTTGCGGCGGCCACGCCGGAGCTGATGCCGTTCTTGATTGCAACCACTTTCACGGTGGCATTGCTGCGCACCCACACCGGGCCGCCGTAGATCGTCGAGCTGCTCGTCGGCGTCGAGCCATCCAGCGTGTAGTACAGGGTCGCGCCGTTGGTGGTGCTGAGGAAGTTCACCGCGATCGGTTGGCCATAGTCGCCGCTGGCGTGCGAAATCGTGGGCGTGGCAACGGTCTTGTCGTCTTCACCGATCACATAGGTTTCGCTCGCGATGCCGGACTGGTTGCCATCGCTCTTCACGGTGATGGCATTGATCGTCTTCGCGCTGCTCACGGTGATCGGGCCAACGTACAGCGGCGACGTGGTATTCGGCGCCGAGCCATCGGTGGTGTAGCGGATCGTCGAGCTGGGCTCGGTGGTGAAGAGCTGCACGCTCTGTGCGCTCGCGTACTTGCCACCGACGGGCGAGATCGTCGGCTTGGCTACCGGCGACGGGCCACCAATCGTGTAGCCGTAGCGCGGCGTATCGAGCTGGCCCGAACCCACGGCGTAGGTGATGAAGTAGTTGACGAGGTCACCCTTCTTGACCGGCGTCAGCACGAACTCGAAGCGGCCGAGCGTGCTGTTGTAGGTCATCTTCGGGCTGATCTCGCTGCCGTTGTTGATCGAGTAGTGCAGGATCGCGTAGGCGCTGCTGCCCGTCGGCTTGATCCACACCGTCGCGGTGGTGCCCAGCTCGTAGACGCCTTGCACGAAGCCGGTGCCACCGTTGTCGATGGTGTAGGCCGCGGAGGAGACAGCGGAATCGGAATAGCCGCTTGCGATCGCGATTGCCTTGATCGTTTGCGATGTGCTGACCGACAGCGCGCCGGTGTAAAGCGGCGAACTGGCCGTCGGCGTGCTGCCGTCGGTGGTGTAGCGGATCTGCGCGCCAGCCGTCATGCTGCTCAGCGTGACGGTCTGGGTGCTGGTGTAGTTGCCACCCGCCGGGCTGAACACCGGTGCGGCGGCCTTGGTCTGCGTGATCACATAGCTTGCGCTGCCGACATCGGAGTTGTCATAGCCGCTGGCGATGGCGATCGCCTTGATCGTGCGGTCGCTGCTGACGGCAATCGGGCTGCTGTAGAGCAGCGACGAGGCGGTCGGCGTGCTGCCGTCCAGCGTGTAGCGGATCGCCGCACCAGAGGTGGCGCTGCTGATGGCAACGTTCTGCGCGGTCGCATAGGTGCCGGCTGCCGGGGTGAAGATCGGCGTGGCGGTCTTCTTCGGCGGGTTAACCGTGTAGCTGTAGGCCCCAGTGTCGTACTGCGCGGCACCGGTGATGTTGTACGTGAACGAGTAGCTGATCACGTTGCCCGAGTTGACGGCGGTGCTGCTCTCGTAACGCCCGGTGCTGCTGTTCTTCACCATGCGCAAGTTCTGCTGGGGGCCGTTGGCTACGGTGAAGTGGACGTCGACATAGCTGATCGTCGTGCTCGGCTGGAACCAGATCACCGCGGTGGTGCCCGACACATCAACGCCGTTGGTGAACGAGAAGCCGCCACCGGTGTTGATCGTGTAGCTGGCCGTTGCAACGGCGGAATCGGTCATGCCGCTGGCGCTGGCGTAGGCCTTCAGCGTCGCGGTGGCCGAAACGATGATTGCGCCGCTGTACACCGGCGAGCTCGCGGTCGGCGTGGAGCCGTCGGTGGTGTAGCGGATCGTGGCGCCACCCGTGGCCGTGGTGATCGCCACCGTCTGGGCGCTGTTGTAGGTGCCGGAGGGCACCGAGAACGTCGGCGTGGCAACCGTGCCACCACCGCCGCCGCCGCCACCCAGCGTGGTGGTCGTGGTCGGCGAATCGTAGGCCAGGCCCGCCTTGTCGTAGGTGAAGGAATGGCTGACGATCTGGCCGGCGCTCGCTGCGAACGTCGTTTCGAAGCGGCCCTTGCTGCTGTTGTAGGTCATGCGCACGTTTTGCTGCGCGCCACCATTGACGCTGTAGTGCGCGTCAACCCAGGTCGAACCGACGCTGGACTGGAACCAGAGGGTCGCGGTACTGCCGACGAGGTCGGCCCCCACGGTGTAGCCCGCGGCACGCGCCGCGAATGGCGCGATCGTCATCAGCAGCGCAAGCACTGCCAGTAACGACCGGTACGCCCGGTGTAACTGCAAGGTCATTTCAAGGTCTCCTCGGTGTGTGGGCATCACCCGGAGACCCCGCGAGGGGCTTGCCGAGCTGACGCCCTGGGCTCGAACGCCGTGTCGCTTTCGTTGTTGGCCGCCAGAAAAGGAAGCGCTTTCATCGATACGGCTGATGGCGTTATACGCGCGGATTTATGGGCAGATAAGCGGTTCGCATGCGTTCCGCAATTCAGCCGGGGGAAACGTCAACGCTTGCGTTTTTCCATCGAATCAATGGTTTGCGCAGCGAACTAATTCAGGCGTGGCCACTGCGGCGGGTTGTTTGCACAGTCGGAGGGCGTGCTGCATCGGTGCATCGCAGGCACGCTAGTAAGTGGGGCGCACGCCGGCGGCGTTTGGTTTTGCGCGCCTGCTGGTCGGGCGCCGGACGGGCGACGTGGATGCAGAGGGGGGCGCTGCGGGGGCGCGCCCGGGGGCCGGGCAAAAGAAAGGCCGGCGACGTGGCCGGCCTTTTTGTCGTTGAGATGTCGCAGCGGCCCGAAGGCCGCCGTCAGCGAGGAATCGCCAGGCGCATGCGCGGATTGCTGGTTCAGGCGACCTTTCCGCCAAACAGCGCTGCGGCGGGAATGCGGCAGTCCACTCGCAGGACCTCACCGCTGCGCATGAACACCTGACGCGACAGCTCGCGCGTCAGCGCCGGTCCGGCCATAGCCTCGCTGCGGCCATCGGCATGCGTTACGGCGACTTCAAGGCTCGCGTCTGCGGTCTGATCCAGGCGGAACACGAAGGGCACTTGGCACAGCGTGAAGCCTAGCGCCCCGGCCGCGAGCGGCAGGGTTTGCGCGCGGTCGTGCACATCGCGATAGCTGAAAGTACGCGCGGCTACGCCGAATTCGGCTGCGGTCAGCAAGGCCGGCAGGATCCTGATGCAGCCTGCGCGAACCAGCACACCCAGCTCGCCGAAGCGTGCGATCACTTCTTCCTTGACCTGGCCGGTCATGCCCGGCTGTTGTGCGCCGCTGTGGCCCGGCGTATGCGAATACGGATCGCACGGGAAGGCGCCGTATTCGGCTGGCGTCTTGTTGAAGCCCAAGCCCTTGCGCACGCGGTAGTAGTGTTCGCCGAGGCGTCGGATTGCGGCCTCGTCCTCGCCCTGTTCAATGGCGGCGAAGAAGCTTTCTTGCACGCCAAGCAGCAGCTTCGACACCATGTGCCAGTAGATGCAGCCGAGCCCTTCGAAGCCGAACATCGTGCCGGAGCGGCCGGTGAAGCGCCGGTGCTGGAACACCTCTTCGTAGAGCGCCAGCGTCTGCGCATGCGTCGCCGGCGTGTATTCGGCGTAGTCCTTGCCGGCACGCTCCAGCGCCGGGGCGAGGTCGCCGGCATTCGAAAAGGCCGGGGCGAAACGCACGGTGCCATTCGGGTCCTGTTCGACGATGCGGGTGTCGCGCCCTGCGAGCATTGCGCCAAGCAAGGCGTTCTCCGCGATACGGGCGGCCGGCACGCGGTTCTTCTCGAGGAAGCCGGGCAGCTTGGCATCCGGGTAGAGCATGAAGCTCTGCTGATCCGCCCGATACATCGGCGAAGCGAACAGCGCGTCGAGCAGATCGGCGGTTTCGTTCGCACCCAGCACGCCGGACGCGAGCACTGCGACCTGCCCTTCCAGCATCGGGTAGAGGTGGTCCACGCCAACCGTGTCTTCGTGCGGTACGAGCAGGTTGTAGGCGTGATACAGGCCGTCTGCACGCCGGTTGTGCGCGATCGATTCGTCGAGCACCGTCTGCGCAGCCTGCAGGCATTGCAACAGGTATTGGCTGCTGATGACACGGCGCGCGGCGGGGCAGGGCTGGGCGTAGACCTGCGTGCGGTAACGCTCTGCGGCGCGGCCCAGCGCATGGAAGAGGCGCGTACGCGCGGCGTCGTCCTGCGCGCTACCGGGCCCAAAGGCCACCAGCGCATCGCAGGTATCACGCAACCATTGTTCGACACCAGCGCCGAGCGCGAAATCACCGGGGCGTGCTTCGAACAGGCGGATCAGGAAGTCCACGTAGCGCCGCGCGTGGTACAGCGTGACCATGGACAGGCCGGCGCCCACCAGTGCGTTGTTGGCGTCGTTCCATTCCGGGCGCTGCGTGTTGAGCCATACGCCGCCGCCCGGCACGAGATTGCCGAGCTTGGCGAGCAGCGGCACCAGTAGCTTTTCGGCCAGCGTGACGAGGTAGACCTCGCCGTTGGCATCCAGCACCAGCCGGCCGTCGCTGCCGAGCGTCTCGCAGCGTTCGGCGACCAGTTTCTCGTCGGCCTTGGAGAAGCTCACCGTGTGTTTCGGGTCGGCCAGCAGGGCATCGAAGTCGGCGATGCGGTACGGCACGTTGGCGTAGCTGAAGAGCGCATCACCCAGCAACTGCCGCAGCGCCACCGGGTCGTGGCGCTCGCACAGCTCCAGCAGGCGCAGCAGGTAGATCAGCTGGTGGTCGCCCCAGTAGCCGATGTTCGACCACGGGTCTTCCGGATCCTCGACTTCCCAGTCGATGCCTTCGTGGGTGATCCGGTAGGGGTTGTAGCCATCGACGGTGGAGGCATTGACGAACTTCGCGACGACGCTCGGCGCAAAGCCCGGGAAGGCGAGCAGCAGTGCTTCCCAGTTCTGGAAGATGTCGCGCCAGTTGCCCTGATAGGCGCGCAGCAGGCGGCCGTCGGCGTCGCGGCCGCGGATGCTGAAATGGTTCCACGGGCGGCTCGGGTCGCCATGGCGGCGGCCGAACACCAGCGGCAGGTATTCCATGCTGAGGCGCCGCAGCTGCGCATCCCCTTGCTGGGCGAGTGCGATGTGCAGTTGCGTCAGCGTCAGCGAGGCCGGCAGGCTCTCGATCCACGCGGCGTGGCGCTCGACCAGCTTGCGGTTGCGCAGCGCGAGGTTGGCGCGGTAGTCGTCGCGGTCGATACGGTACTGGTCATCGAATACGCCGCCGCGCATCACGTTGAACAACGTGTTGGCGATGTGGTGGCAGGCGGTGTGCTCGTCCGCCACGGCCTGGAAGGCGTCAGCGGAGGCCAGCAGCTCGCGCAGCGCCGCTTCGTCGGCCGCCTGCGCCGCATCGAGCTCGCGGGCCAGCGCAGCGGTGTCGCGCAGGTCGTTGCAACGTGCGAGCACGTCGCTTTGCTTGAGCGGCGTGTCGAGCACGATGCGCCACTGCCTGGTCGCGCCGGCGGCCAGGTTCAGCCGGGAATGCAGCAGGAAGGCGCCCGCCACGCCACGGCGCAGCGTGGCCGCGTCGGTTGAGTCACCGCGGCGCAGCGCGTCGAAATCGCTCGCGGCCAGATGAATCGCGGCGCCTTCGAGGCCCACCGCATACGCCACCGTTGCGAGCAGCGACTCGGCCGGCTCGGCGCGATCGCTGATCCGCGCATACAGCGAGTAAGTGGCGAGGCCATTGGCTTCGAGCTCGTTCCACTTGTAGGCGTCGATCAGGTTGCTTGCGCGGCTCTGCAGCGCCCGCGGGGTATCCGCCGGCAACAGGTTGAGCACGCCATCGACGAGCTCCAGATCGACCGCTTGCCCGAGCGAGCGCAGGCTCGCTTCACGCACGATGCCGAAGCGCCCTGCGCTGGTCCAGGTGTAGGAAAAGCACAGGCCCAGATCGTGGTTGGTCTCGCTGAAGACGATGCGCATACCCAGCTCGTCCTTGAGCAGGCTGCGCTCGAGGCGGTAACGCCCACGTTGTTCCAGGTTGAACGGCTCCCACTCGCGCGCGGCGTCGCCGGCGCCAACGCGCAGCCAGGTCCGGCTGCCGGTATGCAGGCCACTGCGATGCAGCACGTCCGATGTGTTGTACGGGAACAGCGCCTGCTCGGGCGCGCCGCGGCCGGCCGTAAGACCGCCGTGCGACGAGATGAACAGCCACAGATCGCTGGCCGACACCATCGTCATGAAGAAGGGCGGCAGTTCGTCGTAGCCGCGAATCTCGTAGTAACGCCGACCGTCCAGGGTGACAAAACTGCCGCTTGAGGTACTCATGTGTGCTCGGAATTTTCGAATGTGTATGGGGAGCGCCGACGTGCCTGCCTCTGCAAGACCTGCCGCCGGCGCGGTAAGCAAAACCAAAATGAAAGCGCTTACATCTGCCGCCAGTCTAACTGCACAGGAAATGATCCGTCTTGCTGAAAGTGCGCGAACCCGTTTTGTGTGCTGACTAAGTGGCTGCACGGCTTGCAGCCAAAAGGCCGCGGAGTTTCCATGGATTTCCTGCGGGGGCTTGGGTGACGCGTCAGGAGATCGGTGCTTAAATGTGAAAGCGGTTTCATTTTGCGGCGCGGCGCCTGGGCGTGTTCAAGCCTATGCAAGCCAAAGGCTGGCCGGGCTTTGACCCTGGATGGAAGGGCCGGCTTGCGCGTGTTCGCCGTCTGGTTTGCCGGGCTTCGCCGTCCGGAGCTCCACTAACTTTCGGTCATACAGAGATGTCTGTTACCTCCCCCTTTACTCCGCTACACGGCGCCCAGCTGCAGCGGTTGCAATGGCTTGTGGCCGGCGACCTTGCCCTGGGTGTCGATGTCGCCAAGGGCGGGCGGATCGTTTCTTTCTCGCGCAACGGCGAAGAGATCCTGACCCCCGCTTCGGTCCATCCCGACAACTATGGCTCCACGCTCTGGGATTCCCCGCAGCGCACCTGGGACTGGCCGCCGCGCCCGGTGCTCGATACGCAGCCCTACCTCGCCAGCCGCGAGGGCGACACGCTGGTGCTTGAAAGCGGGATCGACCCGAGTGGCCTTCAATTCACCAAGCGCATTCGCGCTGAGCCCAGTGCCGAGCGGATCGAGCTGGAATACCGCATCACGAACCGAGGCGATACGCCGGTGCACGTGGCGCCGTGGGAAGTGACCCGCACCACGGGCGGCCTGAGCTTCTTTCCGTTCGAGGCTGCCGAAGGGCTGCCGGAGACTGACCTGCATCCCGTCATCAAGCAGGACGGCATCTGCTGGTACCCGTTCGCGCCGGCGGTACTTGAGAAAGGGCGCAAGCTTTTCGAGCTGGGGCGTGAGGGTTGGTTGGCGCATGTAGGCAGCGGGCAGCGATTGCTATTCGTCAAAACCTTCCCGGTCACACCACTTGAGTCCTTTGCGCCGGGCCAGGGCGCAATCGAGATCTGGGGGCACGACGACGCGCTCTATGTCGAGCTGGAGAATCACGGCCCCTACGTGCAGCTCGCGCCGGGCGAAGCGCTCAGCTACCCGGTGTGCTGGTATCTCGAGCCGCTGCCGGCCGCGTTGCGTGTGGGCGTCGGTGAGCCAGGGCTGGTGGCCTTGGCGCGGCGCATCGCTGCGCGCTGATGCCGTGCCCGCCCGTTGCCTGATATCCGCCATGGTCCGCTGCGCAGGAAAAGCAAGATCGAGGGGGGCAGGTGACGCGGCTTGTGCCATTGCGTCGGGGAGGGTTGACGCGCCTTACCCCCGGAGCGCTACACTGGCGCCGTACTGAAAGCGCTTTCAAAACATAAAACAGCCTTTCAGGTCGTCCAAATCCAGAGGAGATGAGCATGCGTGTATTGATCAAGCGCCGCGTCATTGCGGCGGCCGTTGTGGCCGGACTGTGCGGATCGGCGGCAGACGCCGCGACGACCATCACGGTTGCGGCATTCCCCGCCCTCGATGCGGCGGTGAAGGCGGCGATTCCCCTCTACAAGAAGCTGCATCCGGATGTCGAGATCAAGCTGGTGAGCCTGGCCTACGCCGACCACCATGTGGCGATGACCACCTCGCTCGCGACCGGTGCCAACCTGCCGGACGTGATGGCGGTTGAAGTGGGCTTCATCGGCAAGTTTGCCGAATCGGGCGGCCTGGAAGACCTGGGCAAGCCGCCGTACAACGCGGCGCAGTTCAAGGACAAGTTCGCGCGCTTCACCGTGCCGCAAGCCACCGGCCCCAACGGCAGCCTTGCTGCAATTCCGGCCGACATCGGCCCCGGCACGCTGCTGTATCGCAAGGATCTGATGGACAAGGCCGGCGTAACCGAAGCCGACCTGACCAAGAGCTGGGAGTCGTACATCGAGTCCGGCAAGAAGCTCAAGGCCGCCACCGGGGCCTACCTGGTCGCCAGCGCCGCGGACATCAAGGACATCTACATCCGCTCGGGCCTGAAGGATGGCGAAGGCGTGTACTTCGACAAGGCCGGCAAGAGCGTGGTCGATACGCCGCGCTTCGTGAAGGCTTTCGAGTTGGCCAAGGCGGCGCACACCGCCGGTGTCGACGGCAAGATCAGCGCGTGGAGCAACGAGTGGTCCGAGGGCTTCAAGCGCGGCCAGATCGGTACGCAGATGATGGGTGCCTGGCTCGCCGGCCACCTGCAGACCTGGCTTGCACCGAACACCAAGGGTGCCTGGCGTGCCGCGCAGCTGCCGGCGGGTGCCTTCGCGTCGTGGGGCGGTTCGTTCTATGCGATCCCGACCAAGGCGGCGCATAAGCCGGAGGCTTGGGAGTTCATCAAGTTCCTCACGCTCGACAAGAACATGCAGATCGAGTCGTTCCGCAAGCTGGACGCCTTCCCTGCCCTGATCGAAGCGCAGAACGATCCGTTCATCGATCAGCCGATCGACTTCCTCGGCGGCCAGAAGGCTCGCCAGTTGTGGAAGGTTGCGGCGGAGAAGATCCCGGCCATCGATGTCGACAAGTACGACTCGATCGCGCAGGAAATCGTGAATGCCGAGCTCGAGAAAGTGATCGAGCAGAACAAGGACATTCCGAAGGCGCTGGCTGACGCCAAGGCCTTGATCGAGCGACGCGCCCGCCGACGCTAAGTTCCCCCGGCCGGGGTGGGCTTGTCCTTCTCAACCCCCCCCTCTCCCGAGAATCACCCCGGCCACCTTTTCTTTCGGAGAGTATTGCAATGGAAGCGCCGATGTCTATCACTCGGTCGGGTGCTGCTGCGCCCGCGAAAAGCCGCCGCAGGCTGCAGCCGTGGGAATGGGCACCCTATGTGTTCATCAGCCCGTTCTTCATCCTGTTCCTGTGCTTCGGGCTCTTCCCGCTGCTGTTCTCCGTCTGGCTTTCGTTCCACTCCTGGGATGCGGCAACCGGCCTCGGTGGCATGGTCTGGGTCGGCATCGAAAACTACGAATTCGTGCTGGGCGATGAGTGGTTCCACAAGTCGCTCTTCAACACCATCTGGCTCGCCATCGCTTCTGGTCTGCCGCAGCATCTTGTCGCGATTCCGCTGGCCTTCTTCGCCCACACCTACCTGGCGAAATACCGCAACACCGTGGTCGGCATCTACTTTCTGCCGTTCATCACGTCGAGCGTTGCGATTGCGCTGGTCTTCAACTCGCTGTTCTCGCGTGACTTCGGCATCGTCAACCTGGTGCTGACGTCAGTCGGCAACTTTGAAGTCGCCGGCCTCCATCCGCTTGCATGGCTGTTCCCGACGTCCAACATCGATTGGGGCCAACCGCAATACACGAAGCCGATGATCGCCTTCGTCGTGTTCTGGCGTTATGTCGGTTGGAACACGGTGCTCTACCTCTCCGCGCTGCAGACGATTCCGCACGATCTGTACGAGGCTGCAACGATCGACGGCGCCTCGCGCCGCCAGCAGTTCTGGTACATCACGCTGCCGCTGCTCAAGCCAATGATGTTCCTGGCGGTGACGATGACCATCATCGGCAACCTGCAGTTGTTCGAAGAGCCTTTCATCATCACCGGTGGCACGGGCGGCCTGGATCAGGCCGGCAAGACCGCCGCGATGCACATGTACAACACCGCCTTCGTCGACAGCGATTTCGGCACCGCCAGCGCCGTTGCGTGGGTGCTCTTCATGTTGATCGCGCTGCTGACGGTGGTGAACAACAAGATCTTTGCGCAGAAGGATTGAGGCCATGGCTATCGTCACAAAGCGCGTGAGCCCGACCCGTTGGTTTGCGTATTTCATCGTCGCCGCGGGCTCGATCATCATGCTTGCGCCGTTCTGGTTCATGTTCGTGTTTGCTACGCACACGAATACAGAAATCCTCTCGGTGCCGCCCCCGGTGTGGTTCGGCGACGCGTTCGTCGGCAACCTCAATCTGCTGCTCGATAAGCTTCCGTTCTTCTGGAAGAACCTCGGCTGGAGCTTCTACATCGCGATTGCGGTCACCGTGCTGAACCTGTTCTTCTGCTCGCTCGCTGGCTATGCGTTTGCGATGTACCACTTCAAGTAC
Organism: Niveibacterium sp. COAC-50; assembly: GCF_013184235.1. Lineage (NCBI taxonomy): Bacteria > Pseudomonadati > Pseudomonadota > Betaproteobacteria > Rhodocyclales > Rhodocyclaceae > Niveibacterium > Niveibacterium sp. COAC-50. The sequence continues at coordinate 356,275 of NZ_JABCJM010000004.1, read as the reverse complement.
AAGGAGCGCTTGTTCGCGGTGATCATGGCCACGGTGATGCTGCCGTCCTTCGTCGGCATGATCCCGACCGCTCTGGTGATGAGCTGGCTGGGCTGGATGAACCAGCCCAAGGCGCTGATCATTCCGGGCGCTTGCGGAGCCTTCGGCATCTTCATGATGCGCCAGTACATCAGCTCGGCGATTCCGCGTGAGCTGACCGAAGCGGCGCGCATCGATGGCTGCAGCGAGTTCGGCATCTACTGGCGCATCGTGCTGCCGCTGATCACACCGGCACTCGGCACGCTGGGGCTCGTCACCTTCATCGGCACCTGGAACAATTTCGCCGGCCCGCTGATCGTGATCCGCGACATGGAAATGTTCACCGTGCCGCTTGCGCTGCGTGCGCTGCAAGGTACTGGCCAAGTGCCGTGGGGTGCGATCTCCGCCGGTTCTGCGATTGCTGTGCTGCCGTTGCTGGTGATCTTCGTGATCTCGTCGCGTCGCCTGATCGCGGGCCTCACTTCGGGTGCCATCAAGGGCTGAGGCCCTCGTGCCAGACCAACCGCGAACCATGAACCCGACAGCCTCTCCTCTGTGCGAAGCCCTCACGAAGCAGCCGTTTCCGGCTGACTTTGTGTGGGGTGTCGCAACGAGCGCTTATCAGATCGAAGGCGCCGCCAACGAAGGCGGGCGCGGCCTGTCGATCTGGGATGTGTTCGCCGGTGAGTCGGGCAAGGTGGCGGGTGGCGACACCGGTGCTGTGGCGTGCGACCACTACCACCGCTATAGCGAAGATGTCGCGTTGATGCAGCAGCTGAACATCGACGCGTATCGTTTCTCGATCGCCTGGCCGCGGGTGCAGCCCGACGGCGCTGGTGCCTGGAACGAGCAGGGCTGGGACTTCTACGCGCGTTTGCTCGACGCGCTCGACGAAGCAGGCATCGCCGCGCATGCCACGCTGTATCACTGGGATCTGCCGCAAGCACTGGAAGAAAAGGGCGGCTGGCGCAACCGCGACACGGCGGCCCGATTCGCGGACTACGCGGCGGAGTTCGCCCGTCGCTTCGGCAACCGCGTGAAGACGATCGCGACGCACAACGAACCGCTGTGCACCGCGATGATCGGTCACGAAGAAGGGCGCTTTGCGCCGGGCCTGAAAGACCGCAAGGCGGCCTACCAGGTCGCGCACAACCTGCTGCTGTCACATGGCCTGGCGATGCGCGCGATGCGTGCCGTCGGCGCGAGTGCTGCGCTGGGCATCGTGCTCAACCAGTCGCCGGCGTATCCGGCAGCTGCGACCGACGAGGCTCGCGGTGCTGCGCGCCTAGCCGATGCGATGGTGAATCGCCTGTTCATGGACCCGCTGTTCCGCGGCGCCTACCCGGCCGATCTGCTCGCTCACCTGGGCGCCGATGCGCCGGATGTGCAGCCCGGCGACATGGCCCTGATCGGCGCGCCAATGGATTTCCTCGGCATCAATTACTACAGCCGCATCTGGGCTGGCGCCGCCGCCGGCGAGCGCGCGCCGTGCGAGCTGGGCGTGACCGACATGGGTTGGGAGATCTACCCGCAAGGCTTCACCGAGCATCTGGTGCGGATCGCCCGCGACTACAGCCCGCCGCCGATCTACATCACCGAGAACGGCTGTGCATGTGCCGACGTCCTCGAAGGCGATGCGGTGCACGACAGCGGCCGGGTCGATTTTCTCGCCCGCCATCTCGAAGCCCTGCGCGCGGCGATTGCGCTCGGCGCGGATGTGCGTGGCTACTTCCACTGGAGCCTGCTCGACAACTTTGAATGGGACTCGGGCTACGCCAAACGCTTCGGTCTGATTTATGTGGATTACGCGACCCAGCGTCGCGTACTCAAGGACAGCGCGCGCTGGTACGCCGCTTACATCACCGCGCAACGAAACGGCGCGACGACGCAGGGATAGAAAAATGTCGAGTGTTTCTCTTCGAAAGATCAGCAAGCGTTATGACAGCGAGGGGCCGGAGATCGTCAAGCGACTCAGCCTCGATGTGCATGACGGCGAGTTCATGGTTTTCGTCGGGCCGTCCGGCTGCGGCAAGTCCACGATGCTGCGCATGATTGCCGGCCTCGAGGACATCACCGACGGTGACCTGATGATCGATGGCGTGCGCGCCAACGATATCCAGCCCTCCCAGCGCGGCGTCGCGATGGTGTTCCAGAGCTATGCGCTGTACCCGCACATGACGGTTGGCGAGAACATGGGCTTCGCGCTCAAGCTCGCCGGCAAGCCGAAGGAAGAAGTGAAAGCCGCCGTCGGCCGCGCGGCCGAGATCCTGCAGATCTCGCACTTGCTCGACCGCAGGCCCAAGGCCTTGTCGGGCGGCCAGCGTCAGCGTGTCGCGATCGGTCGATCGATCGTGCGCAAGCCGAAAGTATTCCTGTTCGATGAGCCGCTTTCCAACCTCGACGCAGCGCTGCGCGTGCAGATGCGGATCGAACTTGCGAAGCTGCACGCCGAACTGAAGACCACGATGATCTACGTGACCCACGATCAGGTCGAAGCGATGACGCTCGGTGACCGGATCGCGGTCTTCAATGGCGGCAAGGTGGAGCAGGTCGGTCGTCCGCTCGATCTGTACAGCCGGCCGGTGAATCAGTTCGTCGGCGCCTTCCTCGGCAGCCCGCAGATGAACTTCATCGAATGCCGCGCCGGCGTGCTGCGCGGTGACGCGCTCGATCTGCACTTCGGTGATGTCGTTCGCAGCGTGCCGCTTGCCGGCATGGCCGCGCCGAGCAACGGTGACCCACTGCAACTCGGCGTTCGTCCCGAGGATCTGCTGGTGGTCAACGAAGGTCTTGGGCTCCCGGCCACGGTCGATCTGGTCGAGCATCTGGGTGACGCGACGATCGTATATGCAACGGATGTCGTGTCGCGTCAGTCGCTCACGCTGAAGGCCGCGGACTACCCGGCCGAGGTGAAGGCAGGCGCCCGCATCGGGCTGATGCCGCGCATCGGCAGCTTCCACCTGTTTGCGGCCGATGGCCGCAGCCTGACGCGCCAGTAAAGCGATGAGCCCGATCACGCACCGCATTGATGTGGCGTTGCCCGGCCAGCCGGCGCGGCCCACCGAACAGCCCACCTCCTGCCACTCCTGTGGCTATTTAGCGGCAGACCTCCCGTCACCGGAGGTCTGCCCGCCTTTCTCTGGGCGAGTGGGCGATGCAGCGCGCGTTTTCGGTTCCTTTTTTTGGTTGAAGAATGAAAGCGCTGTCATTTGCAGCGAAACCCGCGAGACGCCGCGGCGTGTTAGCGGCTTTGAATTCAACGATTTCCAGGTTCTTGGTGCGGATGCGGTCGTGAAAGCGCATTCGCAATGTAGTTCGCACAAGCCACGCGCGCTTGGCACCTGAACGCCCCCAGCGGGGCATTTACAAAAAGTGAGGAGAGCAATAATGAGGACCACTCTTACGACCGGCCGCCGTCAGATCGTCTGCGCCGTTGCACTGGCGCTGGCTGGCCTGGCTGCAACCAGCGCACGCGCCGACATCTCGGTCAGCGGCGATGTGCAGGCGCGCGTCGGCACGATGAGCCGCAGCGGCGACTGGAACACCGGCTACGACAACACCAAGACCTCGGTCGATGGTCTGTTCGCACTGTTCCTGTCCGGCACCAAGGATCTGAAGAACGGCTACAACATCGGCTTCAACTGCAACACCGTGGCGACGACGGTGAGCGGTGCGAATGGCGCGTGGCAGAGCAATGCGCTGCCGGTGCAACACAACTGGGACCCGTTCTTTGCTGCGCAGGACAACTACGCGCAAAACGGCCACGGCGGCTTCTCGTCGTACGGCGATGTGAACGGCGATAGCAAGGGCCCGATGTGTAACGACGAAGTCTACGGCACCCTGGTTACGCCGTACGGCCGTCTGCAGGTCGGTAACATCATGAACCCGATGCGCCTGCTGTATGACCTGACGACGGTTGATCCGGTCTGGGGTGACCAGCGCGGTTACTACGCGATGTCCGACATCCGCGGCAACGCGCTGCGTTACGGCAACAGCTTCGGCCCGGTCGGCGTCGAGCTGCAGTTCCAGACCGAAAGCAATGCAAACGCTTCGGGCGACAACCAGAGCAACGGCTACGCCTACACCGGTGTCATGACCTACGACTTCGGCAATGGCAGCCTGCTGGGTGCCGGCCTGTTGTATGCAGACGGCGACTTCGGCGACAAGTACGTCACGTCGAGCGGCGGCAAGGTCAACCACATGTCGTACGGCTTCACCGGCAAGACGCGCCTTGGCCCGGTCAACCTCGCGGCGACCTACCACTACGGCTACAACCGTCCGAAGGACTTTGAGCAGAACTACGGCACCAAGAACTTCATCGAAGAAGGCGACCTGACCTTCAAGGCGACCTACGACATCTCGTCGTGGAGCCTGCAGGGCTACGCCAGCTTCGAAACGATGAAGTGGAACACGCCGGCTGCCTGGGGTGCTGCCTACACGATCCGCGTGGGTGACGACGCCGGCAAGACCTTCAACCGTCTGAAGACCGAGCGCGTGAACCTGGACTTCTGGGCCCTCTACAACCTTGGTGTTGGCGCTCAGCCCTTCCTGCGCATCAACACGATCAGCAAGAAGTACACCACGCCTGATATCTCGAGCTTCGAGGCCGATACCCGCGCCACCAAGTTCGAAGCTGGCTGGCTGATGCACTTCTGATCGGTTTGCCCCTGTACCCCACAGTCGCCCCCAGGGTGGCTGCTGGGTGCTGACCCGCGTGCGGGCGGCGACATGCCGTCCGCACCGGGTGCCCCACGACCCGCCGTCAAAAAAGGTGGGCGCAGACTAAAGACCACGTTTGGAGGAGATGGCCATGAGCAGGCTCATCACGCTTGTGCTGGCAATGGGGCTGGCATGCCTTGCGTCGCACGCGGTTGCACAGACTGCGGCCCCGGTGCGTATCGGTGTCGTCGGAACATTTAGCGGCCCGACTGCCGAAGCCGGGTTGTCCATGCGGCAAGGCGTTCGCCTCGCCGTCGAAGAACTCAACTGGAAGGGCGGCCTCGCGGACCGCAAGATCGTGCTCGTCGAAGTCGATGACCAGAACGATCCGGATCGCGGCGAGGACGAAGCCAAACGAATCGCCGCGCGCGGCGGTGTCGACTATGTAATCGGATTCACCAGCAGCGCGGTCGCCATGCGGGCGCTGCAACCCCTGCAGGAAGCCGGCGTGCCGGTGCTGATCGCTGGCGCCTCTGACTCGTCGCTGACGCGCTTGTTCGAGCCGCCGATGCACAAACTCAACTACATCTTCCGCGTGGCCGCGAGCGATCTTGCCCAAGCTGACCTGATCGTGCGCGAGACGATCGATCGCCAGCATTACAAGCGCCTGGGCATCCTCGTCGAGTCATCGCCCTATGGCAACGCGGGGCGCGACATGCTGCGCGACCGCCTGCGTCGGCGGCTCTACGCGCCGCCCTTCAACGGCAAGCCGGACGATTTGCGCGCCTGGGTTCGCGATGCCGAAGGCGGCATGCTGGCGCCCTTCGTCGCCCAGTTCCAGAGTGGCCAGACCGACATGGTCGGCCTGCTCAACCAGGCCCGCGCGGCCCAGGTTGATGCCTTGGTTGTGTGGGGGCAGACCGCTGAGACCGCAGCGATTGTGCGCACCCGTGCGCGGATGGGCTGGAACGTGCCCATCGTTGGCGGCAGCGACCTTGCGAGCGCAGCTTTTGTGAAGGGCGCGGGCAAGTCGGGCCAGGCGGTACGTATGCCGACCACGCTCGTAGCCGATCCGATCAACTCGCGTCGGCAGGAATTCCTGCTCGCGCTCAAGCGCCAGGGCGGCGCCGAGGCGATCGCCGCCCTGCCGGCGGCGGCGCAAGGCTATGACGCGATGTTGCTGCTCGCAGCGGCGAGCCGGCAAGTTCAGAGTGCAGAGCGCAACGCGGTGCGCGGCGCGCTCGAATCACTCAAGGCGCCGGTCTTCGGGGTGATCACGACCTACCAGGCACCATTCTCGCGTGAGGATCACGAGGCGATCTCGGCCGACATGGTCGGCATCGGCGAGATCCAGGGCGAGCGCATCGCCTACGCCCATCGCGACGAAGTCAGCGCGATCATTCTCGGCAAGCGGATCGCCGCGGGTACGCCGCAGCGCCCCTGATCGTGTTGCGACGCACGACCTCAGCGGCGAAGCGGGCGGGACGAGGCCCGGACGATCAGTTCGGGCTGAGGCAAACGCCCCTTCGCCGGTTCGCCGTGGATCATGCCAACCAGCGCGCGCGCAGCGATCTCGCCCATCTCGTAGGCGGGCTGTTTGACACTCGTCAGCGGCGGCACGACGTAGTTGGAGACCGGCAGGTCGTCGAAGCCCACCACCGAAATGTCCTCCGGCACGCGGATCCCATGGCTATGCAGGGCAAGCCGCGCGCCGAAGGCCGATTGGTCGTTCGCCGCAAACACCGCCGTGAAGGGCGTGCGCGCCGCGATCAACTGGTTGATCGCGAGCAAGCCACCCGGCTCATGGAAGTCGGCATGCACCACCAGGTCGTCGTCCGGCTGGATGCCGGCGTCGACCAGCGCCTCGCGGTAGCCGCGCAGGCGTTCGATCGAGTCGAAGTGGTCCAGCGGGCCGGCGACGTGCGCAATGCGCTTGTGGCCGAGATCGATCAGGTGTTGCGTAGCCATGCGTGCACCGACGTAGTCGTCGAAACGCAGACTCATCAGGTTGGGGCCTTCGAGGTCGCGTCCGGTCACCACCAGCGGCACTTCCGTGGCGTAGCGGAGCAGCATCTCGTCCGGCAGGCTGCCCGTCAGCACGATCAGGCCATCGACACGGCGCGAGAGCAGGTGTTCGAGGCGCTCCACCTCGTCACGCAGCAGCCAGTGCCCGCTGACGATCAGCGGAATCGCCCCGGTGTCCTTCAGGGCGTTCTCGATCCCGCGCAGCGCTTCGCCGTAGAAGGGCGATGCAATGTCCTGCGTGAGCACGCCAATGCTGTTGGTACGCCCTTGAGCCAACCCGCGTGCGAGCGCGTTCGGGCGGTAGTTGAGCTCCTTGATCACCGCTTCGACGGCGGCCCGCTTGCGCTCACTGACGCGCGCCGATCCGTTGAGGATGCGCGACACCGTGGCCGGAGATACGCCGGCGGTTCGCGCCACCATCTCAAGCGTGATGTTCTCTGGCAGTTCGGACGGGATGGGGCGGTCTGTCGTCATGAAGTGCGGGGGGGCGAGCTGTGTTCAGGGTTGTATATCAGATCAGCCGCGTATCGCGCCTGTCGGACATCTCAAGTGTGCCAATTCTTCGGCATCACGCGACGATGTGCCGCAAAGTGCGGGCGACGTACTGCTGCACTGCAGGTATCCGTGCCGCACGAGCTGAGCTTCTTGCGCATTGAAAGCGCTTTCAATATTCTGTTCCCTTCAAACGATCCAAGGCAAGCTTTTCCCGCGAAAAGCGGCTTCGAGCGAAGAGAGAACCGAACCATCCATCACTTCCCGGCGTCCGGCGCAGCGCGGCCGGCTCGGGGTAACGCTCTCTTCCTGGTGCCACGATGAATCCAAGCTCCGAACCCGTCTACCTCGTCGATCCGGCTGATCCGCAGCGTTTCCGTATCGAGGGCTATCACCGCGCCAAGCCCTTCGCGAGCTTCTTTCCTGGCATCGCCGGTGTGATGGGCGTGCCGCTGTGGGCGTTCTACGTGAACCGCGGGCAGGGCGTCAGCAGCTTTGGTGTGCAGGACAAGGACGGCGCGATCGTCGAGTTCCAGCCGGCCAACAAGGCCTACCGCCTGACGAGCAGCACCGGCTTCCGAACCTTCGTTCACTGGACGCGCGGTGAGCGCAGCGGCTATGTCGAGCCCTTCCGTGACAGCCTCGCTGCGCGCGCGAACGAGCCGTCGCGTCACTTGAGCATCAGCCCCTGGGATCTGCGCCTCGAAGAGCAGGATGCCGCGCTGGGTCTGCGTTTCCAGGTCCGCTATTTCACGATTCCGAACGAACCGATCGCGGCCCTGGCGCGTGAGTTGGTGATCACGAACACGGCCACCGAGCCGGTCGTGCTGCAGCTTGTCGATGGCCTGCCGCAGTTCATGCCCTATGGCCTCAACGACTGGGCCATGAAGCACATGTCGCGCACGATCGAGGCGTGGTACACCGTCGACAACCTCGACCAGCGCGCGCCCTACGCACGGCTGAAGGTGACCTTCGCCGACACCGCCGAGGTGAAGCCGATCGACAAGGGGCATGCCTTCTTCGCGACGCTCACGCAGGGCGGCGAAACCCGCCTGCTCGACCCGGTGATCGATCCGCAGGAAGTGTTCGGGCGTGTCACCGATTTCGATTTTCCGGAGCAGTTCGTTGGCGGCCAGTACCGCTGGCGCGCCGAACAGCAGTCGGGCAACCGCACGCCGAGCGCGCTGGCGCATGGCGGTGTCAGCCTCGCGGCGGGTGAATCGGTGACCTTGCATGCGCTGTTCGCGAAGGTGGATAGCCTTGCGGACTGGAACGCGCGCCTGCCGCAGTACGCCACGCCCGCCTTCTTCGCCGCCAAGGCGGACGAGAACGAGCAACTGGTGCGCGCGCTGATGGATCGCTGCTTTCTCGTTACCGAGGATGCGCGGCTCAACGCCTATGCCGGCCAGAACTTCCTCGACAACCTCTTGCGCGGCGGCTACCCGCTATCGATCGGCAACGCCGAACGGCGGGATGTGCTGTACCTGTTTTCGCGCCGCCATGGTGACATCGAGCGCGACTACAACCAGTTCCGCCTCGCGCCGACCTACTTCTCGCAGGGGAATGGCGCTTACCGCGATGTGAACCAGAACCGCCGCAACGATGTGTGGTTCAACCCGGATGTCGGCGCCGCGAACATCGAGTACTTCGTCAACCTGATCCAGCTCGACGGCTACAACCCGCAAGTGGTGAAAGGGCTGCGCTACCAGCTCGACGTGGCGGCCGCACAGCCGGCGCTCGACCGCCTGGTACCGCCGGCGCTGCACGACAGCCTGCTCGGCGCGCTGGCGAAACCGTGGATTCCGGATACGGTGATCCGCTGGGCTGCGGAGCATCAGGCGACGCTGCGCGGGCCGCTGTTCGAGCTGGTTTCCGCGCTGGTGCTGGCGAGTCGCAAGCTCGAAGACGCCGAGCACGGCGAAGGCTTCTGGACCGACCACTGGTTCTACAACCTCGACCTGATCGAGAGTTTCGAAGGCCTCTTCCCGGATCGCATGGCGGCGCTGCTGACGGCCGAGCGCCGTTTCAGCTACTTCGACAATGCGGTGCGGGTGCTGCCGCGCGCGCAGAAGTACGTGCTGACAGCGAACGGCCCACGCCAGTACGAGGCGGTGGAGCTCGACGAAGGCAAGGCGGCACTGATAGCCACGCGTAGCTGCGAGGCGGACAAGGTGCGCACCCGCGATGGCGCGATCTACCGTTCCAGCCTGCTTTCCAAGCTGGTCCTGCTTGCCACGGTGAAGCTTGCAACCCTCGACCCTGCCGGCATGGGGATCGAGATGGAGGCCGACAAGCCGAACTGGAACGATTCGATCAACGGCCTGCCTGGTCTGTTCGGCTCGTCGATCAACGAGAGCCAGGAGCTGTTGCGCCTGGTGCGGCTGATCCTGCGCTGGTGCGACGACTACGCGCTGCAGGGCGCAAGCGTGACGCTGCCAGAAGAGGCCGCCACGCTGCTCGACGAGGTCCGCCATCTCGTTGCAGTGCGCCTCGGTGGCAGCATCAGCGCGTTCGAATACTGGTCGCAGGCGGCCGATGCGCGCGAAGCCTATCGTTCGCAGCTGCTGGAGGATCTCTCCGGCCGTGAGCGCCGTTGGCCACTGGCCGATCTGCGCGACTGGCTGGCCCAATCTTCCGAGCTGCTGGCTGCCGGCATTGCACGTGCGTTCGACGACAAGCTAGGCATCTGTACCACCTACTGGATGTTCGACCTGGTCGAATATGCGCCGCTTGACATGACGCGCGAGTTGCACGGCAAACCGATGCAGACCTGCCGCGCGATCCGCTTCGAAGCGAAGCCGGTGGCCCCCTTCATCGAAGGCAGCGTGCACGCGCTGCGGCTTGCGCAAGACACTGCGGCCGCCGCGCGGATTGCCGCCGGGGTGCGCGAATCGGAGCTCTACGACGCACCGCTGGGCATGTACAAGGTGAGCGGGTCGACACAGCGGATGCCGCTCGAGATCGGCCGCCTGCAAGCCTTTACGCCGGGCTGGCTGGAGAACGAGTCGATCTTCCTGCACATGGCCTACAAGTACCTGCTCGAGCTGCTGCGTGCGGGGCTCTACGACAGCTTCTGGCAGGCAGCGCACAGCGGTCTGGTGCCGTGGCGTGACCCCGCTAAGTACGGCCGCTCGATCTTCGAGAACGTCTCCTTCATCGTCACCAGCGCCAATCCGGATGCGTCCTTGCACGGCAATGGCTTCTCCGCGCGCTTGTCGGGCAGCACCAGTGAGTTCTACAACATGCTGCTGCTGGCGATTCTGGGCGAACGGCCGTTCCGCCAGGGCGACGATGGTGCGCTGGTGTTCGAAGCACGCCCGGCGCTGCCTGGTGAGCTGTTTACGACCGACGCGCGGCATGTGCGGCGCGCCAGCGCAAGCGGTATCGTCGCCCCCGGGCCGAGCGGCAAGGAGGTCGCACGCGAAGCGACGCTGCCCGCCGGTTCGCTGGCATTCAGCATCCTTGGCGACTGCCTGCTGGTGCTGGAGAACCCGCTGCGTCGCGACACCTGGGGCCTGGACGGTGTGCAGGTGCAGGGCTATCGGGTCCATTACAACGATGGCGTGCGGCATACGATCAGCGGCCGTCAGCTGCCAGCGCCGCATGCGCAGGCTTTGCGCGATGGCGCAATCGAACGATTGACGGTGGTGCTTGGCCGGGAGGCCGGCGACGCCACCGGTTAGGCAAGACAACAACGCAAGCCGGTGCGGCGCGAGGGCGCGCCGACCGGTTCGAATCAGGAGGCAAGCATGAACAGATCGATCCTTTCCACCCGCCGGCTCTGCCTGGCGCTCGCGACCGCTGCAGCCTTCGCCGGTGCGCCGGCGGCGCACGCCGGTCCGCTTGACGGCCTCACCGATCTGTTCAGCGACAGCGAAAGCCGCATCACGGTGTGGGTCGCGAATCCGACTGATCGGCTGAATCTGAGTCCGTGGGACTACATCGAACTGCAGCAGCGCAGCGGCGCCGAAAAGGGCGCGCCGAATCAGCACCCGGTTCTGCTTTCCGCCGACGCGGTGACACGTGCGCTGGGCAGCGTGCAGGTGATCCTCGGCAAGGACACCGTAGCCCTGTTCGAGCAGGCCGAAGTGTCCCGCTTGGCCCGCGCTATCGCCGGTAGTCTCACGAAGGCCGGCCCGGATCAGGATCTGGTGTTTGTCAGTACCAGCCGCCACAAGGAGCTGGGTGCCTATGGTGCGAAGCTGACGAACACCGGCAGGGTGTTCTATGCCGATGGGGCCTTGCAGCTGATCGTCGGGGTGCAGTTGTCCGATGCGCTGCTTGGCCTGCGGCCGGGCACCAGCCCGACCCGCGCGCTTGATCCGGGCAAGCGCGCAAAGAGTTCGGATCGGGTGAAGATCGTTGAGTCCGGCCAGAGCGGCGCGCGCGTGGTCCGCAACGACTGGATCGCTTTCCAGCTGGATGCGGCGGCATCGGCCGCACCGGCAGCCCCAGCCGTCGTGGCACCAGCCGCCGCGCCTGCGCCGGCGGCGCAGCCCGCCGCCTCTCCGGCGGTGGACCCCGCTGTGCAGCGCCACTTCAGCCAGCAGGAAAGCCGCCTCGTGCTGCTCAAGCGCATGCGCGACCAAGGGCTGATCACCGAAGCCGAGTACGAAGCCAAGCGTGCCGAGGCCTTGAAGAACCTCTGATTGATCTCGCGCCCGCCCGCATACAAGCGCGCGGGCGGGCGCGACCCAGTGCTGAAATCCGCCTGATCCTGCAGGGTACCTGACTCATCCTGCTGTTTGAGGTGACTGTCTTGTAATATGAAAGCGCTTTCATTAGGCTTTGCGCAGGCCTGAATCCAGACAAAGAAGCCGGGCCCCGATCAATGTGCTGCGAACCCAAGTCCATTAAGGAGGATGTCGTGATCAAGGAGATCTCCAAGCTTTCCGCCGGTGCTGCGCTGGCGATGACTGCGCTTTCAATTTCGCTGATGACCGGCTGCGCATCGACGCCCGGCGCAGCGCCCGCTGCAGCGCCTGCCGCCGCGGCCCCGGCCGAGGCCGGCAAGCTGCAGCCGCTGCAGGTCTACGGTGATCAGGGCAGCATTGACCCGAACGTCCTCTTCCTCGGCACGCCGGCAAACTGGGCCTTCGTTGTGCCGAACAAGGGGTTGGGTGCGATGGACGCCGGCAACATCAAGGCCGAACCGACCAAGGTGGGTGGTGTGAATGGCGTCAAGGTCACCTGGACCGGCGGCGTGGGCCAGATCTACTCGCAGTCGAAGACCTCGCATGATCAGGTCGACTACGTCGATGCAGATTCCGCGCTGGTGTTCGACACGATCCTGCACAAGGCGCCGGAAGATCAGGTGCTGGTGCGCGTCGATTGCCGTTACCCCTGCATGGGCATGGTCGACACGACGGCCTACCTGAAGAGCCTGCCGCTCGAGAAGCTCACCACCGTGAAGATTCCGCTGGCGTGCTTCGAGAAGGCCGGCACCAAGTTCCCGGTCGTGAACACCCCGTGGGTGATCTATACGGCCAAGCCTTTGTCGATGTCGATCGCCAATGTGCGTTATGTGCCCGGCGCGGCCAAGGACGCTGATGTGGCGATGAAGTGCGGCAGCTGATCGCCCATGCTTGAGTAACAGATGAAAGGCTCGATGCCGCGCGTGCGACATCGAGCCTTTTGAATTTCTAGGTTGTCCTGATGAATCCGATCAAATTCGCCGCCGTCGCAATACTGGCTCTTTGTGCGACGACGAGCCGCGCCGACACGGTCAAGCTCGGCCTTGGCCAATACAGCGCAGCGCAGCAACTCGGCAGCGAGCGCGAGTTGCCGCCGGTGCGCTATGAAGGTGGCCCGGCGCCGACCAACAAATGGTTCTCGTCGCTGCTCTTCTCGCCCTGGCCGCAACCGCTCTACGCGCAGCCCGCCTCGTATCGCCCCACGCCTGAAGGCTTTGAGGTGGATGTGCCGAAGCCGGCAGCGATCCTCAGCGCAACGCGCGAGGAGAACGACATCGTTGCGCCGCATCGCTCACGGCTGAGCATCGCGCCGACAGCCTTCACCCCGGCGGATGCACGGGTTGGGCGCTATTCCGATTGGGCCGTCGATGTCGTGATGGCCAACGGCGCAGACCGTTTGACGGCCACCCTCGCGCACGGTTCGCCCTACAGCTTCTACGAAATTACGCGCGGTGACGTGCGCTTCAAGGCCAGCGAGCCCTACCGGGTGTTCTCGCGCTCCGACGACGGCCGCACCTTGGGCATCGCAGTCGGCGATCGCGCCTATGCGCTGTATGCGCCAGCGGGTGGCCAGTGGCGCGAGGCCGATGCGGTGTCGCTCGAACTCGTGTTGCCGAAGGGTAAGGGCTACTTCAGCGTTGCGGTGCTGCCGGCGGCCGATGCCGCCCAGGTGAACCTGCTGCGGCGCAACGCCTTTGCCTTCATCACCGACACCAAGGTGAGCTGGCAGTACGACGAGAAGCGCAGCGAGCTCACCACGATCTATCTCGCGACCACGCAGCCGCGTGAGGGAACCGAGAAGGGCACGGTCTTCGCGCTGTATCCGCACCAGTGGCACGACAACCCGCTGCTGCCCGCGGTGCTGCCCTTGAGCTACAAATCGATCCGTGGCGAGCTCAAGCTCATCAGCGGCAACAGCTTCCAGACACGCTACCGTTACCGCGGTTTCGTACCGACCTGGCCGGCACTGGCGGAAGGCCCCGCGCGTGCGCAGCTCGACGCCTTCCTGGCCGAAGATCTTCAGTTCGGGCCCGATCAGCTGCTCGGCAGCCGCGGCACGTACTGGGAGGGCAAGGGTTTCAACCGCGCCGTGCAGGTGATGGGCATCGTCGAAGCGATGGGCCGCACCAGCGATCGCGATGCGATCCTCGCCGCGACCAAGGCGCGCATGCAGCGCTGGTTTGCCCCGGGTGACGAAGTGGAGCGCTACTTCCACTACAACAAACGGGTGGGTTCGCTGATCGGCTATCCGGACGAGTACGGCTCTGCCAACGAACTCAACGACCACCACTTCCACTACGGCTACTGGATCTTCGCCGCGGCGCAGATCGCGCTGCGCGACCCCGACTGGGCCAAGCGCGACAAGTGGGGCGGCATGGTCGAGCTGATGATCGATGACATCGCCAATACCGACCCGGCCAACCGCATGTTCCCGCGCCTGCGGCACTTCGATGCCTACGAGGGGCATTCCTGGGCATCCGGCGGCGCGCCGTTCTTCGACGGCAACAATCAGGAGTCGTCATCCGAGGCGATCAATGCCTGGGCGGGCATGATCCTGTGGGGCGAGGCCACCGGTAACAAGCGGATTCGCGATGCGGGCATCTACCTCTACACCACCGAAATCGAGGCGCTCAAGCACTACTGGTTCGACCTGCACCACAAGGTGTTTGCGCCCGAGTACAGCAACGTCGATGCGGCGATGGTGTGGGGTGACAAGTACATCCACACCACCTGGTGGACCGAAGATCCGCGCGAGGTGCATGGCATCAACCTGCTGCCGCTCACCACTGCATCGCTCTACCTCGCGGCCGATCCGGACTACATCCTGCGTAACCTCGACGCGATGGACGCCGAGTTCGAGCGCTTCCTCGCACGCGATGGCAAGGCGCCGCGCGACATCTGGCAGGACATTCTGCTCGGCTACCACGCCCTGAGTGACGCGAAGACCGCGATCGCACGCTGGAACCCGAAGGGCGCGGTGGAGGACGGTGAAACACGCAGCCATACCTGGCACTGGATGAACACGATCGCCGCCTACGGGCGCCCGGATCTGAGTGTCGGCGCAGACGCGCCGCTGTACTCGGTGTTCCGCCGCGCAGATGGCGTACGCACCTATCTCGCTTACAACACTGGCCCGCGCGCTCGCACGGTGGTTTTCAGCGATGGCACACGACTCGTCGTACCACCGCGTTCCGCAGCGCGCACTCAAGGAAAGCAACCATGAACGACTTTGCACGTGCTCGTACCTACATCTGTGCCGCTGCGCTGGGCCTTGGGCTTGCCGCCTGCGGTGGCGGCGATGCAAGCGCTGGTGCCGGTTCAGGCACCGGTGGCGGCGGCTCAACGATGCCCGCTGGCGGCGTGCCGGAGGGCTGGAAGATGGTGTGGTCCGATGAGTTCGATGTCGACGGCCTACCCGATGCCTCGCGCTGGGAGTACGACACCGATCGCAACCAGGCCGGCTGGTACAACAACGAGCTGCAGTACTACGCGCGCGACCGCGCGGAGAACGCAGTCGTCAGCAACGGCAAGCTGGTCATCACGGCGCGCAAGGAGCAGCTGAAGACGGCTTCGGACTGG
This sequence comes from Niveibacterium sp. COAC-50, assembly GCF_013184235.1. Taxonomy (NCBI): domain Bacteria; kingdom Pseudomonadati; phylum Pseudomonadota; class Betaproteobacteria; order Rhodocyclales; family Rhodocyclaceae; genus Niveibacterium; species Niveibacterium sp. COAC-50. Next base: position 340,808 of record NZ_JABCJM010000004.1, on the reverse strand, counting down.
GGTGGGCAGAACTACACCTCTGCGCGGCTCGTGACCCGTGGCAAGGCCAGCTGGACCTATGGTTTCTACGAGATCCGCGCGAAGCTGCCGTGTGGGCGCGGTACCTGGCCGGCGATCTGGATGCTCGGCACCGGCGGCGCCTGGCCCGACGACGGTGAGATCGACATCATGGAGCAGGTCGGGAGTGCGCCTTCGACCGTGCTCGGTACGATCCACACCAAGTTGTACAACCACATGAACGGTACGCAGCGTGGTGGCAGCACTCAGGTGTCGGACGCCTGCACGGCGTTCCACAACTATCAGCTCAACTGGACCAAAGATCACATCGTGATTGGGGTAGATAACAAGAACTACTTCATGTTCGCCAACCCCGGCAACGGCTATGGCGGCTGGCCCTATGACAAGCCCCAGTACCTGCTGCTGAACCTTGCGATCGGCGGCATTCTGGGTGGCTCCGTGGATGACACGATTTTCCCGGTGCAGATGGAAGTGGACTACGTGCGGGTTTATCAACCGGCATCATGAGCACGTCGGGTAAGGCGCCACCCGGCGTCTCGATGGCAGAGATCGCAGCACGCGCGGGCGTGTCCGTCAGCACCGTCGCGCGTGTGCTCAATGCGTCGGGCGGCGTGTCTGGCGAGCGCCGGCGTGCGGTGCAAGAGGCTGTCACGCTGCTCACCGAAGGTGCGCCGGCCGATGCAACGCAGGCCTGTGCGCCGCGCACCATCGGCGTGCTGGTGCAAGCCTCCGAGAGCAGCTACTTCGACGCGCTCTTGCAGGGCATCGACGCGCAGCTGACATCGCTTGGGTACACGATGCTGCGTGTCTGCGGCGACTGGTCAGCGCGTGAGGAGGCCGAGCAAGTGCGGGCACTGGTCGCGAGGCGCGTCGCGGGCGTCATCCTGCCTTGTGGCGTGCTCGACGATGTGCTGCTGCAACGGCTTGCGGAGGAGGTACCGATTGTTGTCACCGGGCGCAAGGCTCATGGCGAACGGCTGCGTTCGCTCAGCATCGACAACTGCGCTGGTGCACTCACCGCGGTGCGACATCTGCTGTCGCTGGGGCACCGGCGAATCGCGCATATCGCCGGCCCGCCCGACCAGGAGGATGCGCGTGATCGGCTGAGCGGTTATCGGCAGGCGCTTGAAGAGGCCGGGCTGCGCTTCGATCCGAACCTGGTTGTGCAGGGCGGGTTCCTCAAGGGCGGCGGGCTGGCAGCGATGCATGCGCTGCTCGAACGCGCGACGGCCTTCACCGCAGTATTCGCGGCCAACGATCTGTCCGCCTGCGGCGCGCGGCAGGCGCTCTTGCGCTACGGTATTCGCGTGCCGGACGACATCTCGTTGATCGGCTTTGACGACGCCGTGGAAGCCCTCAGTACCGACCCGCCGCTGACCACGATTCGGCAGCCCGTGCGCGAGCTCGGCAGTGCGGCTGCGGTGCAGATCGTGAATCTCGTCAGCGGCGCGGGGGACGCGCTGCCAGCGGTGCCGCCACTTGAACTCGTCGTCCGCGGCAGCACGCGACGCCTGCGTTGACATTGTCCGTGCCGGGGGGCACACAATTGCTTTCATAGAAAGGCGCCGCATGACGGCGCCACATAAGAGGAGGATGGGATGAGGACAGCAACACGACAGCGCCCGCAGCGTCAGCCGGGCACGACCTCGCACGCCGTGAACATCGGGGCGGGGTGCCCGAGTCAGCGAGGGTGACTGGCCATGCCGAGAATCGAGGACAAGCGCCACGACAAGGCGGCCGCATTCGCCCAGCGCATGAACCGGGTGCTGGACTTCATCGATACCCATCTGGCGGAGACCGAACCGCTGCGCCTTGAAGCATTGGCGTCGGTGGCGGCCTTCTCGCCCTTTCACTTCCACCGCATCTTTCGCGCATGGACCGGTGAGACCTTGCAGGACTTCATTCGTCACCGCCGCCTCGAAAAGGCGGGTGGGCAGTTGGTACACAACCCCGCCGTCACGGTTCAGATCGTCGCTCAGCACTGCGGCTTCACGTCGGCAGAGGCGTTCTCGCGCGCGTTTTCGCAGCACTTCGGCATGAGTCCGAGCGCATGGCGTTCGGGTGGCTACCGACACTGGGATCCGGTACAGGGTCGCGCCTGCGATGACCGCCCCTGCGCCGGGCTCGATGTGCGCATGCGCTGGGAACCGGACCGCACTGTTGCCTATTTCCGTTTGAGCGGCAGCTATCAGGAGACGCCGGACGAGGCATGGTCGACATGCATGGACTGGATTCGCGCGAACCATCTTGAGGGGCAGCCGCGCTTTGGTATGGCGCTGGACGACCCGCTCATCACACCGCCGGTTCGCTGTCGTTACGATGCCTGCGTACTTCTGCCGGACGGCTGGGAGCCGCGTGGCGAGCGCATCTCGCGCAAGAAGATCGAAGGTGGCCTCTACGCCTGTTTGGCCTATGCCGGCCCGCGCGCCGGTATCGCAGCAGCGTGGCTGTCGATGCTCAGCGAATGGCTTCCCAACAGCGGCCACGGCTTGAGTGAAGAGCCCTTCGTCGAGCACTACGCGCCGCAAGTCACGCCGACCGGCGACCCGATCTCGGTCGAGCTCTGCATGCCCTTGAGCGAGTAAGACAAAAACCCCGCGCCGCTCGGCGGCGCGGGGTTTTTCGTTGAGCGCGTCAATGCCGCGCATCGCGATCAAAGATCACTTGGACCAGTAGATGTTGTCGACCAGCACCTTCGCGGTCGGCTTGCCGGTCGTGCCGGTTACCGCATAGCGGTCGGCGATCACGAAACCATTGGACACCTTGGTCATATCGAGCACAGCGGTGGTCGGCTGGCCGTAAGCCGGCGCCGCCTTCGCAGCAATCGCGCTGACCGGTACCGATACCGTGTGCCACGCACCGTCATTCACGTAGCCATACTGCCCCGGTGCAATCGCGAGATACACGTCGGTGCCGGTGTTGGCGTTGGTGCTGCCGGTGAAGAAGCCCACTTCGAGCTTGCCCGGGTAAGTGGTCTTGACGCTGAAGTTGATGTAGCCCGTCGCGGTGTTGAAGTTGGTCAGGTCATCGGGGTTCGCCAGTTGCAGGAAGAAGCCCCAGCCCCAGTCCTTCGGCGCCGGCGTGATCTCGAGTGCGTTGGTGCCTTCGCTGGCGCCACTCGTGACGATGCTGCCCACTGCGGTGTTGCCGTCCCAAGCCATCCAGCTGGTCAGCGGGGTGATCGGGCCGGCGGGCACCGCCGAATCGGTCGCAACGGTGTCAGCGAACAGCGTGTAGGTGTTCGCGGTGATGCGCGGGTTCGACGCTGCGGGGACGAAGTACACCGCGTCGGCCAGCGTGTAGGTGGCAGCTTGGCGCTGGCTTGACGGGTACAGGTCGTAGACCACGTACTTTGCCAGGCGGTTCACATCGAACAGGCCCCAGCCGTCGTCGCCGCCTTTCCATGGCTCGTCGAATGCCTCGAAGGTAAAGATCGCCTTCGGGCCGTTGGTCCACGCTGCCATGCGGTCGAAGTACATCTTCTGGTTGACCGGGTGAGCGCGTTGCGATTCACCGCCGGTGACGGTGCTCTTCCAGCCCGTCTCGCCAATCACGATCGGCATGTTCGGTTGCTTGCTGGCAACGTAGGCGGCAACGGCGTTGTAGTCCTTCTTTGCCTTCGCGAGCGCGGCATCCATCATGGCCGCCGCACGCTGGTCAGCCGGCACGCTGGCTTGTTGCCAATCCCACAGGCCCCAGGGCGTATCGGCCAGCGGGTAGGTGTGCATCGCAACGTAGTCGACCACGTCGAGCACCTTGTCGGTGTCGTACTTCTTCTGGTCGTTGGCAAAGAACGCCCAGTTGTCGTCGGTGGTCACGGGTTGCGTGATGCGCGCCCGCACTGCGGCGATGTACGCGGCCATATCGGCCGGCGGTACCTTCAGGCCGGACCAATCGACCATCGTTTCGTTACCGATGCTCACGCCGAGGACGATATCCTTGTAGGTATTCGCGAGCGCGACGCCGCGCTCGATCTCGGCAAGGTTGTCGGCGTCCGACGTCGCCTTCGGGCCGCTGATCCAAATGCCCAGTTGCACCTTGATATCGAGGTTGTTGTCCTTGATCACCTGAAGCGTCTTTGCCGCATGGGCGTCCGAGCTGTCGAACAGGCGAATCAGGCGGAAGTTGCCTTGCACCAGCAGTTGCAGATCCTGCAGAACTTCGGCGGCGGTAGGCACCGTCGAACGGTCAGCGCCGCGGTAGCCGGAGTACGACACAGCCTTGCGCGAGCTGAATTCCGCGCTCAGCGGGCGCAGCTCGCGCGCCGTCGGCGTGGGGGTCGGCGTCGGAGCGGGGTCGGATGATCCGCCGCCACATGCCGTAAGGACCAGGCTGGCCGCGAGGGCAGCCAAGCCAAGCAGATTTCTTCTTCGTAAGTCGAACGCGAACACGTATGTCTCCTTAATCGTTTGGTCGTGCGCAGATGCGCCGTCGCAGCACAGGAATTGCGGCGATGAGACACGATAGGAGCTTGCAGCCGTGTTCGACCATGACCCGGATTGCTGATCGGGTTGGCCGGTTTTGACTAAGGGGCGATAAGCTTTGCGGTGTTTCTCAAGGTGGCGTTGAATTCACGCGGGGCTTGCGGCTCACCTTGTGCTTGCAAGAGTGATTTTTGCCACCAGCCGACGTCGTGCCAGTTGCCGAGTTTGAAACCGACCTTGCGGTACACCCCAATTGATTCAAAGCCGATGGCTTCGTGCAGACGAACGCTGGCTGCATTCGGCAGGGCGATGCCGGCGAAGGCCTGGTAGTAACCAAGCGCCATGAGTTGCTCGAAGAGTGCCGCGTACAGATTGCGACCAACGCCTGTGCGGCGCATGTCTTCACGCACGTAGGCGGTGGTGTCCACCGCCCACTGGTAGGCCGCCCGTTCCCGGTGTCGGCTGGCATACACATAGCCGCACACGGCGCCCTGTGGATCGACGCCGACCAGCCAGGGCAAGCGCGGCAGTGTGTCGCGAATCCGGCTTTGCATTTCGGTCAGGCTGGGCGCTACCAGCTCAAACGAAGTGTGGCTGTGCTCAACGAAGGGCCGGTAGATCGCGAGGATCTCGCCTGCGTCGTCAGGCGTCGCGACGCGGATCTTCATGTGTTGACCGCGTCAGCGATGCGGGGTTTGGCCAGCGCGTTACCGAGGCGTCGATGCATCAGCTTCGCGCTGCACGGGCAGGCGCCCTGGAACTCGGCGGATGCGAGCAGGGCGGTGGGTACATCTTCCCGCCGCGCCACGACGAAACCCAGGCGCGGAAAGTAGTCTGCGGCGCTCGTCGTCAGCAGGTAGATGTCCTGCACGCCGCGCGCCGCCGCATCCGCCAGCACGTGGCGGACGAGCCGGCTGCCAAGTCCGCCGTTTTGATGTGCTGCGTCGATCGAGACCGAACGCAGCAGGGCCACGCTGCCACGCATTTCAGTGCCGGCAACACCAATGATTCCACCGTCGAGCGTGGCGACGAGGAAGTCATCGATGTGCGCCTCGGCGCCGTCGCGCGGCAGCTTGTTCCGCGCCAGCAGCGCAGCGACCGCAGGCCAGTCTTGGGCGTTGGCGCGCCGGATGGACAGGGTGTTCATTGACATGAGGATCCCTTGGTGTCGGTTCGCGATGGGGAACAGGCGGGGCGGCTGTCGTTGAGCAGGAGGTCGCGCAGCCGTTGCAGTGATCGCGCTACGTCTTCCCGTTCGCGTTTGCCGAGCGGCGTCAGCAAACCGTCCGCATGGCCGTTTAGCGTGGCGTTGAGCGCCGTCACACGTTGCTGTCCGGCCGCGGTCAGGGTGACCAGCCAGCTGCGCGCATCCGCCGGGTTCGGCTCCTTGGTGGCGAAACCATCGCGCACAAGGCTTTCCACTGCGCGACTGATCCAGCTCTTCTCAAGCAACAGGCGCGCGCCCAGCTCCGAAAGCGGAATCGGGCCGCTGCGCCCCAGTTCTGTGAGGATGTGGCACTGCGTGTTGGTGGTGCCGCAGCATTCGGCCGCGGCGCGCTGTGCGCGGGTATAGAGGCGCGCTACCTCGCGCAGCAACTCCCCTGGATTGGGTGGCAGTTCGGTCATGGCGTGCGTATCGATCAGGTTTTGCTGAACTCTGATCTTTCCGGATATGGTTGTCAATAGCAACCAATGGCATCCGAGCACCGTAATTGTCATGCCGGAGGAGTATCGTCACGTCCCGTCACCGCACATCCGCGGTGGCCGCCGCCCGCATCGCATGCGCGGCCGTTTGCGTTTCCACGAGGACCGCATGAACCCGCTTGATCCCCTTCCACTGCACGGCACGCACATCACCCTTCGACGCCTGCGTGCCGAGGACCTCGCCGCTTTCCAGAGTTACCGGCAGGACACCGCGCTGGCGCGATACCAGGGTTGGCAGCCACAGTCCGACGCCGACGCGCTGGCATTCATCACGTCGATGGCGATGGCGCCGATCTTTCCGCGTGCCGAATGGGTGCAGCTCGGCATTGCCGAACGCGCGACCTATGAGTTGATCGGCGATATCGGCATTTGCGTATCAGCCGATGGCGCCCACGCCGAAATCGGCTTCACGTTGAGCCGGCCGGCCCAGGGGCGCGGATTTGCGCAAGAGGCGCTCGGCCTTGCCACGCAGCTGCTGTTCCAGGCCACCACCGTGGCCGAGGTGCGGGGCATTACCGACGCCCGCAACGCGCCCTCGATTGCGCTGCTGGAGCGGGTCGGCATGCGCCGCATTGCTTCGTCCGACGCGGTCTTCAAGGGCGAACCCTGCGTCGAACATACCTATGTTCTGTCACGCCCTCAGGGTGGGGCGCACTCGCGCTGACGGCTGCGGATCTGCGGCCGTGCCAGGTGCGCGGCGGCTCAGCTGCGATGCGCTTCGGCCGATGCCACCGCGGTCGGTTGTTGCACCACGGCTTGTGCGGCGACCTGCTCGTAGCCAACGACGGTGCTGCCGAGGCACAGCGCCGTACCGACGATGGCCAGCAGGGCGGCGAGGACTTTGTGGTGTTGGCGGATCAGTTGGGTTTTCATGATGTTTCCTCTCACTCTTTGACTTGGGGACAGCCTCCGTCGGTCTCGATCGGTGCTGCGTTGAGTGAAGGATGGCGACCGGAACGGGCTACCGCGACCGCCATGCGATGAACCGCAGCAATGCGGGGGCAGGCTGCAGAAAATGCGGCTGGTTGGGTCGGCGCAAACACCTCGGCCGCACTGCGCTTGCCCTGTGCCGGCGATCCCACAAGCCCATCGATCAGCGCCTCCGCCGGTGCTTGAGCGGATGCTCAAGAGGCTGATCTGCGTCAGCCGGGCGCCTGCGCCGCGGGATATCGTGCGATCAAGCGATTTAATTGCAGATCCATCAATTTTGGCGTTTTGGTGCCGTAAAGAGGGTATTGACTCCCGATTCGCTACGCCCGCGGTTTCAATGAAATGACGGCGGCGGCACCGGGCCATGTCATGCGTGTCGCTGCGTTTGTCGCGGCCACGCGCCCCGAATTCGCTTGGTAGCCCCCCGGAACCCCAGCATGCGAACCAACCTGCCAGTCACCCAAGTCGAGACGATCCTGCCCGACGGGGTCTTCATCTACTCCCGCACCGACCTCAAAGGCCGCATCACCGAAGCGAACCGTGCTTTCGCAGAGATCAGCGGCTATGAACCCGAGGCCATGCTGGGCGAGCCGCACAACCTGATCCGCCATCCGGACATGCCGCCAGCGGCCTTTGCCGACATGTGGCAGAACCTCAAGGCCGGCAGGCCCTGGAAAGGGGTGGTCAAGAATCGGCGCAGCGACGGCGGCTACTACTGGGTGGTTGCCAACGTCTCCCCGGTGCGAGAGCACGGCCAGGTGGTTGGCTATCAATCGGTGCGCACGCGGCCCAGCAAGGCTCAGATTGCAGCCGCCGAAGCGGCGTATCGCCGCTTGCGCGAGGGTGACCGCAGCATCTGCGTGAAGGATGGCCGGGTGCGGCGCAGCCACGGCCGCGTGCGTGCCGGGCTGCTGGCACACGAAACGCGCGTTGCAGGCTTCGTCACGCTGGCGGTACTGATGGCACTGCTGGCGGTTGCGAGCGCGCTGCTGCCCAGCCCCGCGCTGATCATCGCGACGCTTGTTGCGGCCGGCGTTACCGCGTTGGCGGGTCTCTACTTGCTGGCGGTGCACATGCCGCAAACCAACCGCCGGCTCGATGCCATCGACGCCTTTCTCGAAGGGGCGCTATCGACCGGGGAGCTCACCGCCTCGCTCACGCCTGCGAGCGACGATCGTATCGGCCGTATCGCCGCGCAGCTCGACACGCTTGTGTCGGCAACGCGGGCAACGCTGCAGATCGTGCAGGACGCTACACGCGAAGTCGGCGAGTCGACACATCAGCTTCACGGCAGTGTCGAGCGCCTCCATGGTGCGGCGGCCGAGCAGAGCGCGATCACCTCGTCGGCTGCGTCTGGCGTGGAAGAGATGACCGTCTCGATCTCCGAGGTCGCCCTGCATGCCAATGACACCCACGGGGTTGCGCTGAGTGCCGGCTCCGCCGCCGAGCAGGGTGTGGCCGTGTCGCTGCAGGCAGGCGAGACGATTCAGGGGCTCGCCGAGGCGATCTCCAGCTCAACCGAAACCGTGGCGCAGCTTGGCCGCCGCATGACCGAAGTGGGCCGGGTCGCGGGCGTGATCAAGGAAATTGCCGAGCAGACCAACCTGCTCGCGCTCAACGCGGCAATCGAGGCCGCGCGCGCGGGCGAGCAAGGGCGCGGCTTTGCGGTCGTGGCCGACGAGGTGCGCAAGCTTGCAGAGCGGACCGCCGCGGCTACGCAAGAGATCGACGCGATGATCGCGCGCATCCACGCCGAGGCCGACGACGCGGTGAGCGGCATGCAGCACAGCGTGGATCAGGTCAGCGCGTCGGTTGCGCTGGTTGACGACGCCGAGCGCGCGTTGGCGCGCATCAACGCCGAGATGACCGCAACGCTCACGCGCGTCGGCGAGATCTCGCTCTCGTCGCAGGAACAGGCGAGTGCGATGAATGCGCTGGCACAGAGCGTCGAAAACGTTGCCCGCCTGACGGAGGAGAACCTGACCGTCGCCGATGCGACGCAGCGCTGCTCACATGCGCTGCACCGAAACGTCGAGCGTATGCGCAAGGCGGTGGCGCAATACAACGTTTGATCGGATCGAGGCCGCCGGCGCTCGCGCCGGTGTCGACCTGCCGACGCAGCTGGCGCACACTCGGGCCCGTGGATTTCATCTACATCAAAATTCCCGTCAGCGAGACGCTGGCGAGCCAAGCGCACACGCTTCACGAAGCGCTCGAAACCGCGCTCGCGGCGGAGTCGACCGGTGCCGTGATCGGCTGGGGTGCCTCACTCGAGGGCGTGCCCGATGGTCGGCCCACGCGGGTTGCCTTTCACCGCATCGACATTGAGGCCGCCCAGGTTGACCGGGCGCGCGCCGTGCTCCGGCAAGCGCTGAGCGCATTCGGCGTGGCGCCGGGCAGCGAGCTGCACTTCACGCAGGCCGGTGCGCAAATGCTCGAAGTCCTCGGCGCGCAGGGTTGGGGGCCGCCGCAGGCGCTCGGCGAGGCGTAGCAACGCTGCGTCGCCCCATGGGCTGCAGCGCTTTCGGATGAGGGCGAGTTGATGGCGTCGAACGGCTGGTTCTTCTGGGCGCTGCTGTCGGCTGGCTTCGCCGCGCTGACCGCGATTTTCGCCAAACTGGGCATCCGCGGTGTTGACTCCGACTTTGCCACGCTGCTGCGCACGATCGTGATCGTGTTCGTGCTGGCGGCTTTTGTTGGATATGCGGGCAAGTGGAGCGACCCACGCGCGCTGTCGTGGAAGACGCTGCTGTTCCTCACGCTTTCTGCGTTCGCCACCGGCGCGTCCTGGGTGTGCTACTTCCGGGCGCTGCAGATCGGCGAGGCTTCGAAGGTCGCTCCGGTCGACAAGTTCAGTCTCGTACTCGTCGCCTTGTTCGCGTTTGCCTTCCTCGGCGAGCGCCCGTCGCTGCGTGAGTGGTTCGGCATCGGGCTCGTCGCCTGCGGGGTGCTGGTGCTGGCGATGCGCTGAGCGCACAAACGGTGTTGCTCAGCGTGTGCTGGCCTGCTTTCGGTCAAAGGCCGCTTGCAGGTACTGCAGTAGCGCCTGCAGCCGCGCCGGTTGGTACTGGCGGCTCGGATAGACCGCATACAGCGGTACCTGCTCGGTCTGCGCATCCGGAAACAGGTTGATCAGCCGCCCGGCATCAAGATCGGCCTGCATGTCGAGCCGCGATTTGTAGGCGATGCCGTAGCCCTTCAAGGCCCATTTGCGTACCAGCGCGCCATCGTCGGCCGCACGGTCGCCACTGACCTGCACTTCGCGCGCGCGGCCATCGAGGAACAGCCGCCAGTGGTTATAGAGCTCGCCGTTGCGGTAGAAGCAGATGCAGTTGTGCTCGGTGAGTGCCTCGATCGTCTCGGGGCGCCCGTGGCGTTCAAGGTAAGCGGGGGCGGCGCACAGCACACGGTCGTTGTCGCACAGCTTGCGCGCGATCAGTGCCGAGTCGCGCAGCAGGCCGTAGCGCAGCACGAGGTCGATCGGGTTGCGGTAGAGGTCGTGCATGCCGTCCGACAGATGCATCACGATGCGGATCTGCGGGTGCTGCTGGCGGAAGGGGTCGAGCAATTCGTCGAGATGATCGCGCCCGAGGTCCGACGGCGCGCCGAGATGCACCTCGCCGGACAGGCCCTCGCGGCCGTGGCGTAGCGCAGCCATGCCCTCTTCCAGCAACTGTGTGGATTGCACGCAGTAGCCGAGGAAGTCTTCCCCGGCCGGTGTGAGCCGCAGCGAGCGGGTCGAGCGCTCGAAGAGCTGGCTGCCCAACTCCCGCTCCAGCCGCTTGATTGCCGCACTGGCCGTCGCGGGCGTCAGCCCCAGCTGACGTGCCGCGCCGCTGATGCCGCCGGTTTCGCTGACACGGATGAAAAGCTGGATCTCCGACAGGTGGGGCATATCACACCCTTTCTCAAATGGCGTTTGATAGTAAATCAAAGCCGTCGCGGATTATCGTCGTCCGCGCGAACTCGTAAAGTGGCGCCATCACTTCGCTGCAACTCAGGAGAACACCATGCCCTGCGCGTTCCGCCCCCAAACTCGATCTGACCTTTCGGAGATCCGCAAATGAAGGCGATTGCCTATCGCAAGCCCGGTCCGATCGACGCACCGGACAGCCTCGTCGACCTTGACCTGCCGCGCCCCGAAGTGGCCGGCCGCGATCTGCTGGTGCAGGTCCAGGCGGTGTCCGTGAATCCGGTCGACACCAAGGTGCGCAGCGGCGCACCGGTGGCCGGAGAGGCCCGCGTTCTGGGCTTCGACGCTGTCGGCGTGGTGCGCGAAGTTGGCCCGCAGGTCACGCTCTTCAAGCCGGGCGACGAGGTCTGGTACGCAGGCGCGATCGACCGGCCCGGCAGCAATGCCGAGTTTCAGCTCGTCGATGAGCGCATCGTTGCGCGGCGCCCACGCACGCTGTCGGCCGCCGATGCCGCCGCGTTGCCGCTGACCGGCATCACCGCGTGGGAACTGCTGTTCGACCGTTTGCAGGTGCCGCTGGCCGGCCACGACCAACCGGCGGCGCTGCTGATTGTTGGGGCCGCGGGCGGCGTCGGGTCGGTATTGATCCAGCTGGCGCGCCAGCTCACCGGGCTCACCGTGGTCGCCACTGCGTCGCGGCCGGAAACGCGTGAGTGGGTGACGTCACTCGGCGCCCACCATGTGATCGACCATCGTCAGCCGATGGCGCCGCAGCTTGCCGCGCTATCGCTGCCGCCGCTGGGCTATGTGATCAGCCTGACGCAAACCGACCAGCATTTCGAGCAGCTCGTCGAGGTGCTCGCGCCGCAAGGCAAGCTTGCGTTGATCGACGATCCGGGCCCGATCGATGTGCGGCTTTTGAAGCGCAAGAGCCTGAGCTTGCACTGGGAACTGATGTTCACCCGTTCGCTCTACCAGACCGACGACATGCAGGCGCAACACGATCTGCTTGGCGAACTCGCCAAGCTGGTGGATCAGGGCGCGGTACGCAGTACCGCACGCGTGCATCTGGGCAAGATCAACGCAGCCAATCTGCGCGAAGCGCATCGTCTGCAAGAGACCGGCACCGCGATCGGAAAGATCGTGCTGGAAGGATTCTGAGACGCCGCCGCGTCCCGACCAGGAAGAACATCATGAGCCAACTTTTTACGCCGTATTCGATCGGCCCCCTCAAACTCGAAAACCGTATCGTCATCGCGCCGATGTGCCAGTACTCGGCCGAGGATGGCCATGCCACCGATTGGCACCGCATCCACCTCGGTCAGCTCGCCTTGTCGGGCGCCGGGCTGCTGATCATCGAAGCGACGGCGGTCGAGCCGATCGGGCGCATCTCGCCGGCCGACCTCGGGCTGTGGTCAGACTCGACCGAGGCCGCGCTGGGTGCCGTGCTGCAGAGTGTGCGCAAGTATTCGTCGATGCCGATCGCGATCCAGCTCGCCCACGCTGGTCGCAAGGCGGGCAGCGCAACCCCCTGGCTGCCGGGTAGCGGCGGCGACTGGCAGAACGCGGCGCCCTCGGCGCTGCCGTTCAACGATACGGATGCACCGCCCGCGGCGCTGGATCGTGCCGGACTGCAACGTGTGCTACAGGCCTTCGTGACGGCCGCGCAGCGTGCCCATCGCATTGGCATCGATGCGATCGAACTCCACGCCGCGCATGGCTATCTGTTGCATCAGTTCCTTTCGCCGCTGTCGAACCAGCGCACCGACGAATACGGCGGCTCACTGGAGAACCGCATGCGCTTCCCGCTGCAGGTGTTCGATGCGGTGCGTGAATCGGTGCCGGCCAGCATGCCGGTGGGCATCCGGATATCCGCCACCGATTGGGTCGAGGGTGGCTGGGATCTTGAGCAGAGCGTCGCGCTTGCGCAGGCGCTGGCGAAGCGCGACTGCGCCTTCATCCATGTTTCCAGTGGAGGGCTTTCAACGCAGCAGGCGATCACACCGGCGCCCGATTACCAGGTGCCGCTGGCCGCCCGCATCCGTGCCGAGTCGGGGCTTCCGACCATTGCCGTCGGTCTGGTGACCGAAGCCGAGCAGGCCGAGGCGATCGTCGCGCGAGGCGACGCGGACATGGTGGGCGTGGCACGCGTGATGCTGTACGACCCTCACTGGCCGTGGCACGCCGCCGCCAAACTCGGCGCGCAAGTGAGCGCACCGCCGCAGTACTGGCGTTCGCAGCCCCAAGGCGTGCACAAGCTGTTCAAGGCGCAGTAACGGCGCAGGTGCGATCTCTGAGCGGGCCGACGACGGTCGGCCCGCTTCGCTCTGCATGCACGGGCTGCGCAAACGCGAACAATTCGTATTTACGTGCGCGGCGTGGACGGGTACAGTGCTGGCGTGATGTTTCCCGGAGTACCGCCATGTTTGCCCGTACCGTTCTGACACTCGCCCTTGCCACGCTGGCTACCGCCGCCGGCGCCCAGGAGAAGGTCCTCAACCTCTACTCGGCCCGTCACTACCAGACCGACGAGGCGCTCTACAGCAACTTCACCAAGCTCACCGGCATCAAGATCAACCGGATCGAGGGCAAGGAAGACGAATTGCTGGAGCGTATCCGCAATGAGGGCGCCAACAGCCCGGCCGATCTGCTGATCACCGTGGATGCAGCGCGGCTCGCGAAGGCGCATGACCTCGGCCTCTTCGCGCCGGTCAACTCGCCGGTACTCAATGCCCGCATTCCGGCGCATCTGCGTACCGAAGACTGGTTCGCCTTCTCGACCCGTGCGCGCGTGATCATCTTCAACAAGCTCGGCGTCAAGCGCGATCAGGTGCAGACCTACGACGATCTCGCCGCACCGGCGCTCAAGGGCAAGGTCTGCAGCCGCTCGGGCTCGCATCCGTACAACCTGTCGCTGCTCGCATCGATCATCGCCAACCAGGGCGAGGCTCGGGCCGAAGCCTGGGCACGTGGCGTGGTGGCGAACTTCGCACGCCAGCCCAAGGGCGGCGATACCGACCAGATCAAGGCGGTTGCTGCCGGCGAGTGCCAGGTTGCGACGGCCAATACCTACTACATCGCGCGCATGATGCGGTCGGACAAGCCTGAAGACCGCAAGGCGATCGAGCAGATCGGCGTCGTATGGCCGAACCAAGGCACGACCGGCACGCATATCAACGTGTCGGGCGCCGGCATGCTGAAGACGGCGCCGCACCGTGAAGCAGCGGTGAAGTTCCTTGAATACCTCGCTTCGGACGAGGCGCAGCGCTACTTTGCCGATGGCAACAATGAGTGGCCGGTGGTCGACGGGCTCAAGATCGCGAACCCGGCTCTCGACACGCTCGGCAGTTTCAAGGCCGACAAACTGCCGGTGAAGGATCTCGCGCAGTACCAGGCCAAGGCGCAGATGATCTACGACCGTGCCGGATACAAGTGAGCGGTTGCAGGTGAACGGAAAAGGCCGGGCATGCCCCGGCCTTTTTCATGGTGAGTGCTTACTTGCGGGTGCGCGCAATCTGGCGCGACAGCGCGATCAGCGGCAGCAGCCCGACGGCGACAATCGCCAGCGCTGCAGTGGAGGCTTCCGTCAGGCGCTCGTCCGCGGCCAGCGTGTAGGTCTGCGTGGCAAGGGTGTCGAAGTTGAACGGCCGCATCACCAGCGTGGCCGGCAGTTCCTTCATCACATCGACGAAGACCAGCAGACCTGCGGTAAGCAGGCTGCCGCGCAGGATCGGCGCGTGCACCCGGCGCAGGATCGCGAAGGCGCCGTCGCCGAGGCTGCGTGCTGCTTCGTCCATGCTGGGCGTGATCTTCGCAAGACTCGCCTCGACAGTTTGCAGTGCCACTGCGAGAAAACGCACCAGGCAGGCATAGACCAGCACGGCGATGCCGCCGGTCAGCAGCAAGCCCGGGTTGTGACCAAACCACTGTTGCCATTGCAGGCCGAGCCAGGTGTCGAGCCGCGTGACCGGAATCAGCACGCCGACCGCGATCACCGCGCCGGGCACCGCATAGCCGAGGCCGACGATGCGATTGAGGCCCTGCGACAGCCAGGTCTTCGACACCCGTGCCGAGTACGCAAGCAGCAGCGCGAGCAGCACCGCCAGGGCGGCGGTGGTCGAAGCAAGCACGAAGCTGTTGCGCGCCAGTGTCAGGAATCGAGCGCCAAACTGGGCGTCGCCTTCGGTCAGTGCCATCTTCAGCAGCAGGCCCGCAGGCAGCAGGAAGCCGGCCGCCAGCGGTAGCACGCAGGCCAGTACCGCAGCTGCCGCAGCCGGGCCCCGCAAGCGGGTACGCATCGGCGGGCGGTTTCGGTTGCCGGCGTTGTGATAACGGGCGCGACCGCGCGTGAAGCGCTCCAGCGCAATCAGCAGCAGCACGAAGCCAAGCAGGATCGCGGCGAGCTGGGCGGAGGCTACACGATCACCAAGCGAGAACCAGGCTCGGTAGATGCCGGTGGTAAAGGTATCCACCGCGAAGTAGGCCACGGTGCCGTAGTCGGCCAGCGTTTCCATCAAGGCCAGCGTAATGCCGGCGGCGAGCGCCGGCCGCGCGAGCGGCAGCGAGACGCTGAAGAACGCGCGCCACGGCCCCAGGCCCAGTGTACGCGCGGCCTCCAGCACACCGCCGGCGCGCTCGATGAAGGCGGTACGCGCGAGCAGGTAGACGTAAGGGTAGAGCACGCAGACGAACATCGCGATCGCGCCGGGCAGCGAGCGCACATCCGGAAACCAGTAGTCGCCGTGTGACCAGCCGAAGGTGTTGCGTAGCGCCGTTTGCACCGGCCCAACGAACTGCAGCAGGTCGGTGTAGACGTAGGCCATCACATAGGCGGGCACCGCCAGCGGCAGCACCAATGCCCACTCGAACACGCGCCGCCCCGGGAAGTCATGCATCGCCGTGAGCCATGCCGTCGCGGTGCCGACAATCGCGACACCGCAACCGACCCCGACGCACAGCCGAAGCGAATTGCCGATGTAGTCGCCCAGCACCGTCTCGCTCAGATGCACCCAGGTCGCGCTGGTGCCACCTACCAGCAGGTTGAGGCCCACGCTTGCAACCGGCAGACCGGTCAGCAAGGCGATGACGAGGGCAATCGCGACGAGAGGGGTGAGAAAACGCGAAGCGAGCATGGGCGCAAATGCGAATTATAATCGATACCCATGTTCCGACTCGAACTCAAAGCCGTCGTTCAGCGCTACGGCGCGCGCACCGTCGTCAATGGCGTCGATCTGAGCCTCGCCGCTGGCCGCATCGCGTGCCTGCTGGGGCCCTCGGGCTGTGGCAAGACCACCCTGTTACGTTGCATCGCGGGCTTCGAGCCGATTGCTGGCGGCGAGATCTGCATCGACGGCAAGCGTGTCAGTGCCCCCGATTACCGCGTCGCGCCCGAGGCGCGTCAGATCGGCATGGTGTTCCAGGACTACGCGCTGTTCCCGCACCTCGATGTGTCGCGCAATATTGCCTTCGGCATCCGCGCCTTGCCGGCCGAGGCACGCGCGGCGCGTGTCGCCGAGTTGCTGCAACTGGTCGGCCTGCAGGGGTACGGCGCGGCCTACCCGCATGAGCTCTCGGGTGGTCAGCAGCAGCGCGTGGCGCTGGCTCGGGCTCTCGCACCGAGACCGCAGCTTGTGTTGCTCGACGAGCCGTTTTCAAGTCTTGACGTCGATTTGCGCGAACGGATCGCCGCCGAGGTGCGCGACATCCTGAAGCGCGAAGGCGCGACGGCCTTGCTGGTGACGCACGACCAGCATGAAGCCTTCGCGATGGCCGACGAAGTGGGCGTGATGGCCGAGGGCACGCTGCGCCAGTGGGACACCCCCTACAACATCTACCACCGCCCGCGCGATCGCTTCGTTGCGGATTTCGTTGGTCAGGGCGCCTTCCTGCCAGGCCGTGTGGTGGATGCGCGCAGCGTCGACATCGAGCTTGGCCGTCTGCGTGCAGCCGAGCCGATCGTGTGTTCGCGCGACGGGGCGCTGTGCGAAATCGACAGTCAGGTGGATCTGCTGTTGCGCCCGGACGACGTGGTGCACGACGATGCGAGCGACTTGCGCGCGGAAGTGGTTCAGAAAGCGTTCCGCGGTGCCGATATTCTCTACACCCTGCGTCTGGCGAGCGGACGCGAAGTGCTCTCGCTGGTGCCCTCGCACCACAACCATGCCCTCGGTGAGCTGATCGGGATCCGCCTCGATGCGGATCATGTGATCGCATTCCGGTCCGACTGATTCGGGTGTGGCAGCATGCTTCGCGGTGGCCGACGCTGGGGTGTTTGCGGAGGCGTGATGCACTTGGGGTGGCGATGGGGGGTGAGGGTTTGCGGCATGCTGGCGCTGTGCGGCGGCTTGCTAGCACCCGTGGTGGGCGCGGCGGCCGCGTCGCAGTTGGACAAGGTTCGCGCGAGCAAGACCCTGCGGGTATGCATCTGGCCCGACTATTACGGACTCAGTTTCCGTAACCCGAAGTCGGGCGTACTGAGCGGCCTCGATACCGACATGGCGCGCGAATTCGCGCGCGACCTCGGGGTGACTTTGCAGTTCGTTGACACCACCTTCGGCCGCTTTATCGAAGACCTGGATGGCGACCGCTGCGACATCGCGATGATGGGGGTGGCAGTGACGCCTCAGCGGGTCGAGAAGCTCGCTCTCTCGCGGCCCTACCTGCGCGGCGATGTCTATGCGGTGACAACGCGGCACAACACGCGCGTGCGGAGCTGGCAGGATATCGATCGCCCGGGCACCCGCGTCGCCGTGCTTGCCGGGACCTATCATGAGCCGCTGATGCGGGAGCGCCTGCAGCAGGCAGAGCTGGTCGTGATCGTGCCGCCGCGGACGCGTGAGGCGGAGCTGGAGGCTGGGCGCGTTGACGTGTTCATGTCGGACTTTCCCTTCACCCGCAAGATGCGCGACAACCACGACTGGGTGCGCGTGTTTGCGCCGCCGACGCCTTACTTCATGGTGAATGCCGCCTACGCGGTGAAGCAGGGCGACAGCGCCTGGCTGCAGCGTGTGGACGCCTTTGTCAGCGCCATCCGCGCGGATGGCCGGCTCCTCGCCGCCGCGCAGCGGTACGGGCTTGAGCCGATGATGATCAAGGACTGATCGGGTGTCGCAAATCAACCTTCTGCGCTCGCCGGCATGGCGTTCCGACCCACGCCGCAGCTGTGCTGGAGTTGGCGATGAGCACTGAGCCGCGACAGGGCTTGCGCGCGATACGCCTGCCGCGTGGCATCGGTGCGGTGCTGGTCGCCTTCTGCCTGTTCGGCCTGATCGCGGTGCTGTATCACGCCAACCGGCTGCGCAACGAGGCGGTGCTCACGCATCGTACGCTCGCGAGCAACGTGGCCCGCGTGGGCGAGTATCAGGTCACGTTGATGATGCAGATGATCGACCGCCAGCTCGACGCAAGCCTGGTCGGCTGGCGCGAACAGCCGGGCAATCAGGCGGATGCCTTCGAGGCCCAATTGCAGGGCGCGATCAACGGCTTGCCGGCGATTCGTTCGCTCGCGATCGTTGCCAAGGATGGCCGCATCCTCGCCAGCTCTGCGCCTGGGGTGCGCGGGCGCAGACTCGACGCGGCGGCGGTGAGGGCGATCGGCGGCGCCAGCGACGCGACGCTGTTGCGCGTTTCCGGCGTGTGGATCGGGCGCGACCTGGGCGACGGCGAGCCGTCGCCGGGCCCGGTCGATGCGCGCGCATCGGCGTATTTCTTTACCGTCGCGCGGCCGCTGGTCGATGCTCATGACGAGGGATACGTCGTTGCAACGATCAATCCCGATTACTTCGTCAATCAGCTGGCCAGCGCTGCTGCGCGTGAGGACTTTCTCGTGTCGGTGTCGCGTTACGACGGCTTGATGCTTCTGTCGACCGCACCTGAGCAAGCGGCGCCCGGCACCGACCAGTCCGCGGACCCACTTTTCAGCAAGCTGCTGCTGGACCGCGAGATCGGCCTCGCCACGGGGGCCGACCCTGCGGTGTCCCGCGCATACCATGCTTCGCGGCTCTATCCGCTGGTCCTGCAGGTCCGCTTCACGCAGGACACGATCCTGCACGACTGGCGCCGCGAGATGGGCAACCTCGCCGCGATGAGCATCGGCGCCCTGGTGTTCGTGCTGGTGTTCGGCGGCTTGGTGCACCGGCTGCAGGTGCGCCGCGAGCGTGAGCAGATGGCCGCGCGGGATGCGCTGGAGCTGGCGGCCAGTGTGTTCGACGCCGCTTTCGACGGCATCATGATCACCGATCCGCAGTGCCGGATCCTGCGTGTCAACCGCGCCTTCACGCAGATCACCGGCTACACCGAAGGCGAAGTGGTCGGCCGTACGCCGCATGTGCTGTCGTCGGGCCTGCACGAGGCGGACTTCTACCGCGAGCTGTGGCAAACGATCAACCGCGAGGGCCGCTGGCAGGGCGAACTGATCAATCGTCGCCGGTCCGGCGAGCTGTACCCGGAGCATCTCGCGATTTCGGCGGTGAAGGATGCCCAGGGGCGCGTGTGCAACTACATCGGCACGTTCAACGATGTGACCGAGCGCCATCGCAGCGAGGCCGCGCTGCGCTCTGCAAAAGAGGCGGCCGAAACCGCCAACCGCGCGAAGAGCCACTTCCTCGCCACCATGTCGCACGAGATCCGCACGCCGATGAACGGCATCCTCGGCATGGCGCAGTTGCTGCAGATGCCGGACCTGAGCGACGCCGAACGCGAGGAGTACGCCCGCACCGTGCTGAGCTCCGGCGAAACGCTGCTCACCTTGCTCAACGACATCCTCGACCTGTCGCGCGTGGAGGCGGGGCGGATGGACCTCAACCCGACTGCGTGCATGCCGGCCGTACTGCTCGACGAGACCTCGGCGCTGTTTGCTGATGCCGCGCAACGCAAGGGCCTCTCCATCGAAACGCATTGGTCGGGCGATGCGCTGGATACCTTCTGGCTCGATCCGGTACGTCTGCGCCAGATGCTCTCGAACCTGATCAGCAACGCGATCAAGTTCAGTGTCCGCGGTGTGATTCGCGTCGAGGGCGAAGTGCTGTCGCGTGAGTCCGATACCGTGCAATTGCGCTTTGCGGTGACCGACTGCGGCATCGGCATCGCACCGGACAAACTTGGCATGCTGTTTCAGCCGTTCAGTCAGGTCGACACCGCGGCGACCCGTTCGGCGGGTGGCAGCGGACTGGGGCTTTCCATCGTGCGCAGTCTTGCTCTGCTGATGGATGGCGATGTGGGCGTGAGGAGCGAGCCCGGCGAGGGCGCCTGCTTCTGGTTCCGCATCCAGGCGCGATTGCATGGCGCGGCCGCCGCCGCCAGCCCGGCGCTGCGCCCGGCATTGCAGTCGCTGCCGCATTCACACGGCGAGGATGAGGCGCCACTCATCCTGGTGGTGGAAGACAGTCCGACCAACGCCAAGGTGATCGAGACGATGCTGCTGCATCGGCACTATCGCGTGATGGTTGCCGGCGACGGACTGCAGGCGGCAGACCTGCTCGCACAGGGTCACTCGCCGGATCTGATCCTGATGGACTGCCAGATGCCGGTGCTCGACGGCTTCGCGGCGACGCGGCGCATCCGGGAATGGGAGTCCTCGCTCGGTCGCGAACGCGTGCCGATCGTCGCGCTGACCGCCAACGCCTTCGCCGAGAACCGTGCGCAGTGCTTTGCCGCCGGCATGGATGACTTCCTCGCCAAACCGGTGGTGCTCAAGACCCTGCTGGAAGTGCTTTCGCGCTGGTTGCCGCAGCGCGAAACGGTGGCCAGCGATGCTTGATCTCACGTCGATTCTCTTTGCCACCACGCTGGTCGCGCTGTGCATGGGGCTGATGCTGCGCGTCTTCATTCGTGGTTTCGATCCGCTGATGCGCGGTGCGCGCCCGATTGCGTGGGCCTGCCTGATGCTGGCGTGTGGTTCAGCGGCGAGTGCGCTGCGCGTGCTCGGGCCGGCGTGGTTGTCGCTCGCGATCGTGCTGGGCAACTTTGGCACGCTCGCCAGTCAGGGGCTGATACACGTCGGGCTCTGTCGCCTGATCGATCGTCACGCGCGTCTGCCCTATATCGGCGCGGTGCTGGCGTGCAGCTTCATCGCGTCGGTCTGGTACACCTTCGCGATGCCCAGTTTGATCGGGCGTGTCGCGGTACTCAGCGTCGGCCTCTTGGTCACGGTCTTGCTGACCTTGTGGGAACTGTATTGCAGCCTGCGCCTGCGCCGCTCGGTCGTGACCCTGGGGTTGATCGTCACCCTCGGTGTTCTGGCCGCGACCCTTGCCTTGCGCGCCGCGTCGGTATGGGTGTTCCGCGACGACTTCGACCGCTTCTATACCGACTCGCCGCTGCAGCCCTTGCTGCTGGTGGTGGTGATGATCACACTGGTGCTGGGCATCCTGATGTGCATGATGCTGCTCGGCGAGCGTGCGCTTCAACGCCTGCGCGAGAACGCTCGCCGTGAAGACTTGCTGACCGGCCTGCCCAACCGCCTTGCCGCCGACGAGGCGATCGAAGCGGCGCTCGAGCGCAATGCACCACGCGGTCGGCCGACGACCGTAGTGCGGGTGGATCTGGATAACTTCCGCCAGTTCAACGACTGGTACGGCCACGATGTGGGCGACGCGGTGCTGCGCCATGTCACCACCTGCATCCGCAACGTGATGCCGCGCAGCTGCCTGCTCGCACGATGGGGTGGCAAGGGCTACATCGTGGTGATGCCCGATGCCGGGCCGGAGATCGGTGCGGGGCTGGCGCGCGACATCGTGCTGGAGATCAGCCTCAGCCCGCTCGAACTCGGCCACTTCGACATCGAGATCGCCGCCTGTGCCGGGGTTGCCTGTTCCGTGCGCAGCGAGTCGACGACCGACGCCTTGATGCTCAGTGCCGAAGCGGCGCTCGACCATGCGCGTCGCAACCCGGACGGCACCGCTGGCGTGCGCGAACTTGACTGAGCCCCGCGCGGTACGTCGCTGCGGCCGGTAAGATCGACGCTTACCCCCGGCCGGTGAGCCCATGTCCACACATCCCGCCCAGCGTTTTGAAAACTTCGCGCAGCTTGCGCTGACAATCGGCCTCGTCGCCGGCTGCTGGCTCGTGCTCGCCCCCTTCATCGTCACGATCCTGTTTGCCACGGTGGTGGCGCTGTCGACCTGGCCGCTCTACGCGCGCGTGCTGTCCGTGCTGCGCGGTCGGCGCGCGGTGGCGGCGGCCGTGATGTGTATCGCCTGCGTGCTGGCGATCGTGGTGCCGGTGGTGGTGGTCACCAGTTCGGCGGCCGATGGGTTCCAGTGGCTGTTCGGCCTGATTCGGCTGCGTCTGGACAACGGCCCGCTGCAAGTACCGCAATGGGTGCGTAGCCTGCCGCTGCTGGGGGACTCGTTGGCGACCTACCTGCAGGCACTCCTGAGCAGCCGCGAAGCCATGGTCGGCCTCGGGCAGAAGCTCATGGAGCCGGCGCGTGCATTCGGTTTGAAGGTCATCGCTGCGCTCGGTGTGGGTGTCGTACAGGTGTCGCTCGCGGTGTTCGTACTGTTCTTCCTGTACCGCGACGGTCTGGCGCTGCGTGATGCAATCGAACGCATGGTCGAACGACTCTACGGCGAGACGGGCCGCGAGCTGCTCACCACTGCACAGAAGACGGTATTCGGCGTGATGCTGGGCATGGTTGGCACCGCGCTCGCCCAGGCGCTTGTCGCGGCGCTCGGCTTCACGATCGCTGGCGTGCCTGCGCCGGTGTTGCTGGCCTCGCTGGTCTTCCTGCTGTCGATGGTGCCGGTCGGTCCGCCCCTGGTGTGGGGGGGTGCGGCGCTGTGGCTTTACGACCGTGGCGAGCTGGGTTGGGCGATCTTCATGGTGTTGTACGGCGTGCTGGCGATCAGCTCGGTCGACAACATCGTCAAGCCATTGCTGATCGCGCGCACTTCGAGCCTGCCGCTGCTGGTCGCGGTGCTCGGGGTGTTCGGCGGCGTGCTGGCGTTTGGTCTCGTTGGACTATTCCTCGGCCCGACGCTGCTCGCGCTAGGGATCAGTCTGACGCAGCGCTGGCTCAAGTTGCGCGACGCCACCGCGCACTGACACTGCGATCTGCCGCCATGCAAACGAACGGAGCACTAAGATGAAGCACGCACTGATCGCCCTCACTCTTGCCGCACTCGTCGGCGTGGCCGTGGCTGCGCCGCTGCCCGAAGTAATCAGCTACAAGAATCCGTCATGCGGTTGCTGCGGCGGATGGGCCGCGCATATGCGGCAGGCCGGCTTCAAGGTGACCGAGAAACCAGTCGAGGACATGGACGCGATCAAGCGGCGCCTTGGCGTGCCGGCCGCCGCCGCGTCCTGCCACACCGCCACTGTCGGGGGCTATGTTGTCGAGGGGCATGTTCCCGCTGCCAGCGTCAAACGCCTGCTTGCCGAGAAGCCAAAGGTCACCGGCATCGCTGCGCCGGGTATGCCGGCTGGCTCACCCGGCATGGAAGGCGGCGCCGAGCCGCCGTACGAGGTCGTCAGCTTCACGCGCGAAGGCGCGCTGAAGCCGTACGCCCGCTACGTCGGTACACGTCCGCAGTAAGCGCGTTTCCCGCGGCCGCGCGGCGTGGCGGCGTTGTTTCGCTTTGCATTCCGTGAGCATCGGGTCTAGCTTGGAGAATCCCCTCCCCGGCAGACGCACACATGCTCAAAGGCGACGCGGCGCCCGCATCGGGCACGGCATCAAGCGGTTCGCGCGTTTCCGCACGCGGCGTGCTGTTCGTGTTCAGCCTCGTGTGGCTGGTGGCGAGCACCGCGCTCGGGCTTACCCAGTCGCTGCGGCCCGATCCGCTCACCGCACCGGAGTTCATGACGCTGGATTGGTGGCGTTATCCAGTCGAGCGCAACGCCGCGCTGCGCTTGCCACTGATCGGCGGCACCTTGCGTGGCCTGCATGTCGCCAGCGATGGTGAGCAACTCTGGGTGGTCGGCGACGCCGGTCTGATCCTGCATTCCATCGACGCCGGTGCCAGTTGGTCGCGCCAGCGCTTGCCGGGTGACACCAGCGCGCCGGAGCCCGGCAGCGAAAGATCGGCCGCCAAGGGGGCATGGCTCGGCGTGATTGGCAGCGCGAACGCCGCCGCAAACGCCTACGATCCGAAACAACAATCCGCGCAGCAACCGATCGACAGCGCGCTGCAGAGCAAGGCGCCCGACAAGGCGCAGGGCGGTGTCGTAGGGCCCCTGTTGAACGAGAGCGAGATCCGCTTGCTGGGCGAGCCGGTATCGCCGAACGCCGCGCCGCGCAAGAACCCGAAGGCGGGAGACGCCCCAACCACCGTCACACCGCCGCCGGTACAGCAGCAAGTCGCACCCGCCGCGGTGCAATCGGCACCGCAGCGCGCGGCCGAACGCCCTGTGGTGGTATTGCCTCCCGATCTGAACACGATCGCCTTCGATGCGAGCGGGCGGCGCGGCTTGCTGGGCGCCGCCGACGGGACTTTGTTCGGCACCCGGGACGGCGGCACCAACTGGGAACCGCTGGTAAAGATCGGCAGCGCCATCCTGGCCGTAGCGCTGCGGCCCGACGGGCAGCAATGGATGGTGAGTCGCAGCGGGGCGTTGTATCTATTCGAGGCCGCGAGCAACAGCTGGCGTGTGCGTGCCGAGTTGGGCGCGCTGGCGGACGCCGCGATCGACGCAGCGAGCGGACGGGTGCTGATGCTCACGCAGGGGGCTCGCATCTTCGACAGTGTCGACGGCGGTGCGAGTTGGCGCGAAGCGGCTGCCCCACTCGGTGGCCGCGGCCGCATCCTGCAACTGCGTGCCGATGGCGAAACCTGGGGTGGGCAACGCGGTGTCTGGTTGGTGCGTAGCGCGGCCCTGCCCTATGCCTTGGGTGCCCCGGTTGGCACCCAAGTGCCGGATGTGGCACTGCGTGCGGTACGCAGTGGTGGTGGTCGCATGTTCGCCGTGGGCGAGTCCGGCAGCATCTTCCGCCAGCTGCAGGGGGCAGCCCAGTGGCAGGCGCTGTCGGCCGGCGCGGTGGGGGCGCTGCGCGAGATCCGTGTCACGGCCGGGGGTGCGGGCAGCGCCGTCGGTGCCGGCGGCATTCGTTACACCACGCTGGATGGCGGGCTGCACTGGCAGCCGCAGGGGGCGCGCTACCAGCGTTGGCCGGCGCCTTGGCTGTGGGTGGCATGGGTGGTTGGCTTGCTGGGGCTCGCCGCCGCCGCGCTGCGACGCCCGCCACCACAGTCGAACGCAGTGACCGACACGGCGGCGGACGCTTTCGTGTCCGACAAGCCCCTCGCCGCCGCACGCGAGGACCGCCTCGACTTTGCGCCGCTGGCGTGGGGGTTGTCGGCCTTCCTGCGCAACGAGAAGACCGATGCGCCGCTGACGATCGCGATCACCGGCGATTGGGGGAGCGGCAAGAGTTCCTTGATGGGGCTCTTGAAGGAGGATCTGTCGCGCTTCGGTGTGCGCTGCGTGTGGTTCAACGCCTGGCACCATCAGAAGGAAGAGGCGCTGCTGGCGGCGCTGCTGACGTCCATTCGCGATCAGGCGATTCCCGGCTGGTTGAGTCTCGAGGGCTTCGAATATCGCGTGCGTCTGCTGTGGACCCGCGGCCGCCGCTACTGGCCGATGTCGCTCGCGGTGGCGTTCTCGGTCGGGCTGTTCGGGTGGACCTTGACCCACCCCGGCACGGTGCTCGACAACTGGCTCACGCTCGCCAACGACCTGTGGTTCGCGCTGAGCGACGACAAGGTCAAACCTGACCCGGATTCCTTCGTGTCTCGCCTGCGTGCGATGGGCCTTGCGGCCGGTGCGTTCGCCCCGCTGGTTGGCGCGCTGCTGCGGATGCGGGCATTCGGCGTGGACCCGGCCTCGCTCGCGGCGTCGATCTCGTCGCGCGCCTCGGTGAAGGATCTCGGTTCCCAGGCGAGCTTCCGGCAGAAGTTCGCAGAGCAGTTTGGTGAGGTGACTGCCGCGCTGGAACCGCGCACGATGCTGGTCCTGATCGACGACCTTGATCGCTGCAAACCTGAAGCCGTGCTTGAGGTGATGGAGGCGGTGAACTTCCTCGTTTCGTCCGGGCGCGTGTACGTGGTGCTCGGCATGGCCCGTGCGCGCGTCGAAGCCTGCGTCGGGCTCGCGTTCGAGAAGGTCGCGCATGAACTGGTCGAAGCCGAAAGCGCCAAGGCCGCGGCCGAGTTGCCGGGCGAGGACAAGGATGCGCGCGCACGCCGGGTGCGGCGTGAATACGCGCAGCAGTACCTCGAAAAGCTCATCAACATCGAGGTGCCGGTTCCGAGGCTTGACCCGACACGTAGTGCCCATCTGCAGGATGAAGATCGCGCAGACGCCACCGGCTTCGCGCTGCCCCAGGCCGCGCGCCGCGTGTGTCGTTTGTGGCCGGTACTGATCGGTGTTTGTGCGATCTGGGCGGGCGCATGGTTGGGCTCACAACTGCCTGCGGCGGTGCAGCGCACGCCTGATCTTGCATCGGCACCGGTGGTCAAGGTCGTGGCGGGCACGCCGGCATCTGCGAAGCCGCCGGCAGCGAGCGTAGCGCTGCCGACCGAGCAGCCACAGGGGCCGGTGTTCTTCATCGCGGCCACAACGCCGCAGAAGGCGTGGGGCAGCGCAGCGCTGCTGTTGCTGATCACGACCGTGATGGCGGGCCTCGGCCTGGTGCGGCGCCCAAGCCCGGTGGTGCGCGATTCGCCTGCCTTCCGCGACGCGCTGGCAATCTGGAATCCGGTGGTTGCGACGGCGCTGCGCACGCCGCGCGCGGTGAAGCGCTACCAGAACCGCGTGCGCTACCTCGCAATGATGGCGCGCAACAGCCGCCGCGCGCCCACGCTGCGCGACGAACTGCGCATGTGGTTGCTGCGACGCCACGAGGCGCTCGTGCCGCTGGCGAGCAGCGATCCGTCGCCGGAACTGGTCGCAATCGGTGCGCTCGACAAAGCAGTGGCGGGCTGGGAGTCGGCCGGCAGCCCGGCCGAAGTCCTTGCGCGCGTCGAATCGACCGAGTTGCGTGACGCGCTGAAGGCGGCATTCGACGCGCATGCCAAGCGTTTTGATCTGGCCGCTGTGCGCAGCTTCGTGCCGCAGTTCCGCCGACTGGCGACCGGCGTGCGGATGGAGGCGGCGCCATCCACGGCACCGACCGGGGCGCCGGTCGCGAAGATGTAGCGCAATGAGCCATGCGATTGAATCAGGTCTTACATCTGACTGTTGACCTCGCTTAAAAGGGGCGGCCAACCCGAGGACTATCGTCAGCGCAACGGTGTTTCGTCATCACGCCAACTGGCGCCTGACGGATCGACCGTCAGTGACGCTCGCACGCGCCGGGGCTCAGTCTCCGAATTCGCCCCCCACGTCCAACGCCAGGACGGCCAGATGGTGTCAGGTGCCCTTCAGGGAGAGGGAGCCATGACCACCTATGTCTATTCGTTCGAATGCGGCGACGGCAAGAACAAGATGTTGCTCGGCGGCAAGGGCGCAAACCTTGCCGAGATGACGCAGATCGGGCTGAATGTTCCGCCCGGGTTCACGATCACCACCGAAGCCTGCCTCGCCTATCTCGAGCACGACGTGCTGCCCAACGGCGTGATGGACGAAGTGCGCGCGGCGATGCGCGAACTCGAACAGAAGACCGGCAAGGGCTTTGGCTCCGCGACGAATCCGCTGCTGGTGTCGGTGCGATCGGGCTCTGCGATGTCGATGCCCGGCATGATGGACACGATCCTCAACCTGGGCCTCAACCCCGCGACGCTGGAAGGGCTGATCCACCAGACCGACAACCCGCGCTTCGGCTATGACGCCTGGCGCCGCTTCGTCCAGCTCTACGGCAAGATCGCGCTGGGTGTGCCGGACGAACTCTTCGACGAGGCGATGAACGCCTTGAAGGCGAAGGTGGGTGCCGCGCAGGACGTGGACCTCACCGCGCCGCAATTGAAGGATCTGGCGCAGACCTATATCGGCATTGTCGAGCAGCACACCGGCCATCCGTTCCCGACCGATCCGATGCAGCAGCTGGAGATGGCGATCGCCGCCGTGTTCCGGTCCTGGATGGGCAAACGCGCGGTCGATTATCGGCGGCAATTCAAGATCACTCCCGAGATGGCCAACGGCACCGCGGTCAACGTGTGCACGATGGTGTTCGGCAACATGGGCAACGACTCGGCCACCGGTGTGGGCTTCACGCGCAACCCGGCCACCGGCGAGAACGTGATCTTCGGCGAATACCTCACGAACGCGCAGGGCGAAGATGTGGTTGCCGGCATCCGCACGCCCAAGCCGATCGCCGAAATGCAGCAGGAGATGCCCCGCCTGCACGCCGAGTTGATGGAGCTGCGCAACAAGCTCGAAGCCCACTACAAGGAAGTGCAGGACTTCGAATTCACGATCGAGAAGGGCCGCCTCTACGCGCTGCAGACGCGCAACGGCAAGATGAACGCCCGCGCGATGGTGGTGACCTCGGTCGAGATGGCCAGCGAGGGCGTGATCACTCGCGAGCAGGCGCTGCTGCGTGTGAACCCGGCCCTGCTTGAACAGCTGATGGTGCCCACGCTCGCACCTGGCGCCAATGCAGTGGCGCTCGCGACCGGGCTGCCGGCCTCGCCAGGTGCCGCATCCGGGCGCGTCGTGTTCGATGCGGATACCGCGGAAGCGCGCGGCAAGCTTGGCGAGAAGATCGTCCTGGTGCGTGAGGAGACCAAGCCGGAAGACATCCATGGCTTCTTCGCTGCGCAGGGCATCCTGACTGCGCGCGGCGGCAAGACATCGCATGCGGCAGTTGTCGCGCGCGGCATGGGCAAGCCCTGCGTATCCGGTTGCGCCGCGATCCAGATCGATGTGCATGCGCGCAAGGCGCGCGTCGGTGACGCGGAGTTTGTCGAAGGCGATGTGATCACGATCGATGGCAGCACCGGCAAGGTCTACGCCGGCCGTATCCCGACGGTGGAAGCAGAGTTTTTCGACGAGCTGCAGACCCTGCTTGAATGGGCCGACGAAGCCGCGACACTGAAGGTGCGCGCCAATGCCGACACGCCAAACGATGCAGCGCGCGCGCGCCGCTTCGGCGCAGTGGGTATCGGCCTGTGCCGTACCGAGCGCATGTTCAACGACCCCGGCCGTCTGCCAGTGGTGCAGGAGATGATTCTGGCCGACACACCGGAAGAACGGCAGGACGCGCTCGATCGCCTGCTGCCCTTCCAGCGCGAAGACTTCAAGGGCATCTTCCGCGCGATGGATGGCCTGCCGGTGACGGTGCGGCTGCTCGATCCGCCGATCCACGAATTCCTGCCAACCGCATCGCAGCTTGAATTCGAGATCGATCACCTGCGCAACCTCAAACGTGCGGTACGCGGCATGAACGAGCTGCCGGAAACGCTGCGCATGCTCGACCCCGAGCTGCATCACGCGTATGTGGACAGCCTCGATCACCTCAACGCGAACCTGGTGCAGTACGAGCAGCAGCACCGTTTCGATGCCCTGATCGCGCGGCGTGAGGCGATGCTGCGCAAGGTGCATGCCTTGCACGAAGTGAACCCGATGCTCGGCCATCGCGGCGTGCGTCTCGGGCTGACCAATCCCGAGATCTACACGATGCAGATCCGTGCGCTCTTCGAAGCGGCGGCGGGCAGCTTGCGCGAAGGCGTGACGGTCAACGCCGAGATCATGGTGCCGCAGGTATGCACCAAGGAAGAGCTGGTTCGCGTGAAGGCGATCTTCGACACCGAACTCGACCGCGTCGCGGCGCTGCTGGGTGAACGCCCGCATGTGCGCTTCGGCACGATGATCGAGGTGGTGCGCGCCTGCGTGCGGGCTGGCAGCCTTGCACGCGTGGCCGAGTTCTTCAGCTTCGGCACCAACGACCTGACCCAGGCCACCTTCTCGTTCTCGCGCGAGGACGCGGAGAACAAGTTCCTGCCCTTCTATCAGGAGTCCAAGATCCTGCGCGAAAACCCATTCGAGGTGCTGGACGTCAAAGGGGTTGGTCGCCTGATGCAGATGGCCGTGCAGTGGGGGCGTGAAGCTCGCCCAGATCTGAAGGTGGGCATCTGCGGCGAGCAGGGCGGCCAGCCGGATTCCGTGCGCTTCTGCCATGCAATCGGCCTGAACTATGTGTCGTGCTCCGCGCCGCGGGTGCCGATCGCTCGCCTCGCCGCGGCACAGGCGAAGTTGCGCGAGAAGGAGTACAGCACGAGCGTGTTCGACTAGACCGTTTTGGAAGGAGAGTGAGCGCGTTCCGACTACGGCCGGACGCGCTTCTTTTTTTGCGCTGACGAACCGGGGCACAGCGCGGAGGTCGCACTGTTGTCGCTCGCGAATGCAGAGTCAGGCATGCAACATCCAGACGGCGCGCGGCTTGCCGAAGGGCGCGATCGCCGCAGTTGCCCCGCAGGGCAAAAACCCGGAACATCCCCGCCCTTTTGGTCGACGCACGCGTTGGCCAGCATGCAGCGAACAGGCGGACAAGGCGATGGGCTTCAAAGAGACGGTTCCCGAATTCAAGATGATCGACGTGGCGAAGATCGTGCCGGACCCGGCACACCCGCGTCGTCAGTTCGATGAGGCGGGCATCAAGCGGCTGGCCGATTCAATTTCCGGTGTCGGCTTGATCCAGCCGGTGCTGGTGCAGCCGGCCGACGCCGACGGCAAGCATCGTCTGATCGTCGGCGAGCGCCGTCTGCGCGCGGCATTGTTGGCGGGCGAAGCGTCGATCCCTGCGCTCGTGCGAGCCTGCGCCCCGAACGAAACGCTGGAGGTGCAGGTCTTTGAAAACCTGGGCCAGGGCGTTCGCCTGCCGCTGGCGCCGCGCGAGATGGCGCAGGCACTGAAAACGATCGCCGGCGGTTTTGAGTCGCCCGAGGCAGCGGCCGAACACTTCGGCCAGCCGGCGACCTGGCTGGAACAGAAGACCGCGCCGGCGAACTTGTCGCCCAAAGTCGAGGCGCTGCTCGAATCCGGCCAGATCACGAGCTGCACGACTGCAGTCCAGCTCGACAAACTCGCGCAGAAGAACGAGGCGCGGCTCGATGCGCTGGTCGCCGAGCTGGAACAGGGCGAGAAATTGCCCAAGAAGGTGGTCGAAGCAGTGCTCGTCCAAGAGGGCGTGAAGCGTGGCAAGAAGAAGGCCGATGCAGACACGATCGAGCCAGCGCCGCAAACGGTTGCTGCCGCACCGAGCGTCGTTTCGCCGGTCAGCACTGTGGCCGTGCCGGCGAGCAGCGGGCGGCGCGTGAATCCCGGCAAGGTTCGTATGGTGGCGCAGATTCTCGGCCTTGATGCGGGCGACGAGGAGGCGGTGCTCGATCGCCTGATCGACGAATTCCTCGCGCTCAAGGGCGAGGGCAACCCACCCTTCTGATCCCGCGCTAAAGTGGCCCTTTGCGCGATCGCTCCCGGCGCGCCAGCCACTCAAGCATTACCGACCATGCGTATCGAAGACATCCGCGCGCGCCTTCTGGCGCACGGCGCCAAACCGATCCACGAGCAGCGCTTGCTGCGCGCGTGGGCGAACGCGCAGCCGATCGACAGCGGCCCGCACAAGGCCGAGGACTTCCTGCCACTCGCGCTGCGCAACGATCTGCCGGCCCTCAGCGCAGACCTCGCCGGCCTCGCGCGCCTGCGCTCGGAGCACCCGGGCGAGGATGGTTCGGCACGCCTTCTGGTCGAGCTTGCCGACGGCCAGACGGTTGAGAGCGTGCTGCTGCCGCGCGACGGCCTCTGCGTATCGACGCAGGTCGGTTGCGCTGTCGGTTGCGTGTTTTGCATGACCGGCCGCGACGGCCTGCTGCGCCAGGTTGGTAGTGCCGAGATCGTCGCGCAGGTCGTCCTTGCCCGCAGCAAGCGCTTCGTCAAGAAGGTCGTCTTCATGGGTATGGGCGAGCCGGCCCACAATCTCGATAACGTGCTCGAGGCGATCGATCTGCTTGGCACGGCGGGCGGCATCGGCCACAAGAACTTGGTGTTCTCGACCGTCGGCGATCCGCGCGTCTTTGAACGTCTGCCGCAGGGGCGCGTGAAGCCCGCACTGGCACTGTCGCTGCACACGACGAAGGCGGACCTTCGCGCGCAGTTGCTGCCGCGCGCGCCGCGCATCGATCCGGCAGACCTGGTGGAGATGGGCGAGCGATACGCCCGCAGCACCGGGTACCCGATTCAGTACCAATGGACGCTGATCGATGGCGTCAACGACGGCGACGACGAACTCGACGGCATCGTCCGGCTGCTGGCGGGCAAGTACGCAATTATGAACATGATTCCGTACAACACCGTGCCGGAACTCGAATTCAAGCGTCCGGCCTGGGAGCGCGCCACCGCGATCGCTCGCACGCTGCACCAGCGTGGCGTGCTGACCAAGCTGCGCAACTCGGCCGGGCAGGATGTCGACGGTGGCTGCGGCCAGCTCCGCGCCCGCGAAATCGCCAAGGGCCGCGCCGAGCGCGAACAACGCGTCGCGAGCCGGCGAATCAGCATCGTACCTAAGGCGAGCTAGTCGACGTTGAGCGGCGGCGAGGCGACGTCTCCGTCGCAATGTTGACCCTCAGCGGGTCGGGCCGTCGCTGGCGTGTTTCCCGTCGGCCCGGTGCGATCGCGACCCACATTCAGCCCCAGTGGTCGGCGGCTCGGCGAGGGGGTCTGAACCCCGCGCGAGCAGTGGCTGAACGCGGCCGTGGCGAGCAACTTCTTGAGCGTACGGACCAGTACGGCTGACCTAAATCAGACCATCGAATTTAACCCTCAAAAGTGTGTTGATATTGAGGTTCAACCTTGTTGTAATCCGCCCACGATTCATTGTGCTGAAGGCCTCGCCATGTCATGGAATGCCTGCGGGAAAATTGTGGTGCTGGCGTGTGCCGCCATGCTCAGTTTCACCGCGATTGCGGAAGAGAACGAACCGAAGGGGCCTTCTCCACAAATGCTGGAGAAGATTCGTAAGAAGAACGACGAGTGCTTCGCTTGCCACAGCGAAGAAGGGTTAAAGCACCCGCCGCAGGAAGGCATGGATCTGAAGAAGTTGCGCGGCTTGCTGCGCGACAAGGAGGCCTTCCATGCCTCCGATCACCAGCGCCTGGCTTGCACCAAGTGCCACAACGAAGGCTACGACGATTTCCCGCACGAGCCGGACGCGAAGGATTCGACCAGCAGCTGCCCGGACTGCCATCAGAAGAAGGCGGATCACGCGCAAGCGCAGTTCGACAAGTCGGTGCATGCGAAGAATCTTTCCGACAAGTTCACCTGCACGACTTGCCACAACCCGCACGTGATGCGGCGTGCCGACAAGCTGGGTGATCCGAAGAAGATTGTTGAGCAGGACAACCGCGTTTGCCTGGGCTGTCACGATTCGGACGAGCGATTCGCTCAGTTTGCGCCGGAGAAGAAGGATCGCCCGCTGATCGACGACATCCACAAGTGGCTGCCGAACACGCGGGCTCACTGGAAAGCAGTGCGCTGCGTGGAGTGCCATACGCCGGTGGTGGCGGCCAATGAGCCGATCTCGCATGAAATTCTCGACAAGAAGCGCGCCGAGAAAAAGTGCGTGGCTTGTCATAGCCGCGATACGCAGCTGAAGGTTCGCCTCTACCGCCATCTGGCGAGCGAGGAAGAAAACAAATTCGGCTTCGCCAACAGCGTGGTGCTGAACGAGAACTACGTGATCGGCGCGACGCGAAATCCGCTTGTCGACAAGCTGATGCTTGGTTTGGCTGCTTTGACCCTGTTGGGCGTATTGGGCCATGCTGCCCTGCGCGTTGTGATGCACTTCCTGCGCCGGAGAAACAAGAATGACTGATGAACGCCGTCATGATGACCGCCGGCACCAAGAGCGCCGTATTGGGGATCGCCGCAGCGGCAGCGAGGGGGTGCGGATCTACATTCTCCCGGGCTGGGTGCGTGCCTGGCACTGGACGAATGCGATCCTGATCCTCACGATGATCGTCACCGGCTTCAGCCTGCACTACGCGGACGCGAAGATTCCGGTGGTCGAGTTCTCACTCGCCGTGCGCATCCACAACACTGCTGGCGTGCTGCTGGTCGCGCTCTGGAGCTTCTTTGTTATCGCCAATGCGGTAACGGGCAACTGGTGGCAGTTCGTACCAAAGCCGCCGGGCATCCTGGAGCGCTGCATCAAGCAGACCCGCTACTACATGTGGGGTGTGTTCAAAGGTGAGCATGAGCCGTATCCGGTCACGCCGGAGGAGAACTTCAACGCGCTCCAGGCGATCACCTACTGGTTCATGATCTACATCGTGATGCCGTTACTGGTTCTGACCGGGCTGATCTTTCTGTACCCGCAATACGCGCCGAAAGAGATGTTCGGCGTCGATGGGCTGTTCCCGATCGCGGTCGTGCATTACGTGTGCGCCACGATCGTCGCGACCTTCATCGTGGCGCATGTGTATCTCTGCACCTTCGGCAAGAAAATCAGCACCACGTTCAAGACCATGATTACCGGCTGGCACGAACACTGAGCCGGTATGTTTGCAAACACCCATAGGAGAGCAAGGATGAAGACGAAATTGATCGCGGTGGCTGTCGGCCTGGTTGGCGCGTTTGCGCTCGCACCGGTGGTGCAGGCTGCGGATGCCGATGCCGCTCAGGCGCTGGCGAAGAAGGAAGGCTGCCTGAAGTGCCATGCCATCGATAAGAAGAAGGAAGCCAAGTCCTTCACCGACATCGGCAAGAAGTACGCCGGTAAGGCCGACTCCGAGGCCAAGCTGCTGCACCACATCACCTCCGGCGAGAAGGTGAAGATGGAAGACGGCACCGAGGAAGACCACAAGATCATCAAGACTAAGGACGTGGCGGAACAGAAGAACCTGATCGCCTGGATCCTGTCGCTCAAGTAATCCGAAGCGTCAAACGAGAAGCCCGTCGGGTGGAATCACCCGACGGGCTCTTTTTTTGTCTGCGCGCAGTGACCGCGACGTTCGGTGAGCGTACGAACGGGCAAACCACTCTGGTCGTCGAAACACAAACGCCCGCACAGCGGACTGTGCGGGCGTGTCGGTATTGCGCCGATATCGCCTTAGAAGCTGTAGCGCACCGCCATACGAACGACGTTAACGTTGTAGTGCGGGGCTTCTTCTCCGAGCGCCAGCAGGTTCGGCACCGTGGTCGGCGTTACACCGTCGTAGCGCCAGTCGCGCGAGCGGTATTCTTCATGCCATACACCGCCGGTGATCGAGATGTTGCTCTGCAGGCGGTAGGTGGCATACACCTTCACGCTATCGAGATCCGTCGTTGCTGTCGGGAACGGGGGATCGCTTGGTCCAGCATTCACGACCACGTCGCTGCGCGAGCTGGTATGGGTCAGATCGGCGCCCAGTTCGAGCTTCCCATCCATTGCCATATGTTTGATGCCGAGCCCGATAACGTCGATCTCGTCGCTGTTACGTGCCCACCAGTTAGGCAGCGTAGCGGTCGAACTGCCGGCCTGGTTGGAACGTAGCCGCTCAGATGCCGCATACAGCTGCACTTGCGTGCGTTCGCCGAGCGCGGCCGACAGATCGGCGCCATAGCTCTCACTGCGTGCATCCGTCAGGCCGACCAGCGAGTTGCGGTAGTCGTCTTCCGAGTAGTCGTAGTGCAGGCCAATCGTGAGGCCTTCCATCGCCGTGATGTCGGCACGTACGCCGGCCGTGTCGCGCCAGCGATCCGCAAGGTTGTACTTGCGCATGTACGGATTCTCGGCTGGCGACACCCAGGTGGCCGAACCGTAGCCGGAGTTCGTGCGCTCGCCATGTGCCAGCCGCAGCGAAACCGAGAGGTATTCCTGGACTTGCGCAGCGACGCGCCCCGAGACCGTGCCTTCGCGCGTCTTCACGGTGTCCTGCAAGGTGCGCATGCGATCGTCTTCATCGAAGCCAATCGACGTCTTCAGCCAGCTCGGGCCGAGGTAGTCCGCATTGATCTTGTAGCGATCTTGCTTGTACGAGAAGGGCTGGTTGCTGCGCGTCGTGGTGCCAACAAACATGTCGGTCGCCACCGCTGGGTAGGCCAAGCTGTCGGTCTGGTTGTCGTGCTCGTCGCGCGCATACACCGCGTTGACCCGTAGCTGCGCGATCGGGTTGTAGGCCAGCCGGAAGCTGCCGTTGAACGTGCCGACCTTGCCGTTGAGTGACGAAGCCGGCAGGGCGGGTATCGTCGGCGCCAGTGCTGCGTTCTGTGTGATCGGCAGGTAAGAGGAATCCTGCGTCATGCGGCCGAAGGCGACGTCGGCACTGGCGCGCAATTGCGGCAGGATTTCGTAGGTGCCGGAAGCGAGCAGCTGATGAAACTGGTTGTCCGGTGCGAGTGCCAGCTGGCCAGTGGTCGCGCCGGCAACAACCGGCGTGAATGGATTCGCCCAGGTCAGCGCGTTCTCGTTATTGCGGAACAGCGACCCATGGTAGGCGAGCGACAACTGCCATTTCTGCGTGACGTAGCCGGCGGAGACTTCAATCTGATCGGTCGTCTGGTCGACTGGCGCGACGAGTTGCGAGGAGGTGTTGTAGAACGATCCGGCGATGCGCTGTGTGCCGTCGCGGACGTCGTGTCGCACCTTGATACTGCTGGTCCAGTGTTCGTCGCCCAACCAGCTCGCCTCGGCGTCGAGCCGTGAGCGCTTGAAGCCAATGTCTACCGTGTTGAGGCTGCCGGCGGGAAGATCGGCCGTGGTCGAGATCGGGAAGCCCGCCGGCAGGCGCAGCACTTCGCTACCCGCACCGAGGAAGGGCGTCGCGCCAGTATCGGAGGTGTAGTGCGGAATCTCCGAATAGCCAAAGCGGGCCGAATAGCGCCCCTCCTGCCGCACACGGGCGTCAATGGCCCGCGTATCGATGCCAAGGTCGGTTGCCTGGAAGCTGCCGCTGAACCCGGTGTCGTTGCGATAACGGCCTTCGCCGCCAGCCATCACGTAGGGGCCCTGCCGGTCGAGGCCGGTGTAGTTGCCGAAGGTCTTTGAATCTTCGGTGACGCTGCCGAGCCCAGCCTCCACCGTGGTGCTGGAGCTGGCCTTCTCGAATGGGCACGACTCGCAGGTCCATTGCGAGGTGTCGACCGCCAGGGCGGTGCCGCTGGTCGTGATCGTCAGTGCGCCGAGGGCGCAGAGCAGGAACAAGGGACTAAATGGTTTCATGGCCGCGTCCGTTCTCGCTGAGAGGTTACGCATGTACTCATGGTGAAAGTCTGATCGCCGTTCAACGCAGCAGCTTGGCGCCTGCCGGGTGATTGGAACCATGCACTTGGGCGTGGCAGTTCGTGCAGCCGCCCGCGACGACGAAGATTGAACCGCCGCCGCCGTTGCCGGGCAGGGCTGCGCCGGTGCGCGGCACCGCTGGGTGGCCCGCCACCGAGTGACAGGTCTGGCACAAGCTGGTGGTGCTCTTCGTCAGCATGGCCGGGCGAACTGATCCGTGGCTGGTATGGCAGAGGCCGCAGTCTTCCGTGACGGGTGCGTGTTCCCACAGCAACGGGCCACGTTTTTCTGCGTGGCAGCTGTAGCAGGTCTGGTTCAGCGTGGGCTTCTTGAGCATCGCCTGCGTGCCGGAACCGTGCGCGTTGTGGCAGTCGCTGCACGCCATCAGGCCGAAGCGAACCGGGTGTGAGGATGCCTTCTGGAAGTCGACGCGCTCAGACTTGTGGCAGCGGAAGCAGACATCCGGTTCGGTCTTCTTCGCCAGCACCGGGTCCTTTTCGACGTGCAGCTTGTGGCAGTCAGTACATGCCAGCTGGCTGCGGTCATGCGCTTCCGCGTGCCAAGCGTTGCGCGAGCGGTTCTGGTGGCATGACAGGCACACCGCGTTGCGCTCGGCGGGCGTGTAGAACGAGTTCGCCTTGAGACTGTTGATCGTCTGGATCTTCTTGCTCTTCTGCGTGGAGTGCCGGTCGCCAGGGCCGTGGCAGGCTTCGCACTGCAGACCCTTCGGCCCAAACGGGCTGTGCGCGTCGCCGCGCTGACCGTGCTTGGACTTGAAGATGCCGGCCGTCGTGAAGGTTGCGGTGTCGCTGTCGGCGTCGTGGCACTCAAGGCAGGTGTCTGCCCCCTTCTTGCTGTACTCGGTGCCGGGGCTGGCAATCGCGGCGGGCGCGGCTGATGCAGTAGGCGCGGCCTCTTCGGCGAAGGCCAGGCTTTGCCACGCCAGGCCAGCGAGCACAAGCGCGGTAGAGAACACTGATTTTGCGATGTTCATCGATGTCTGCCCGTTCGTCTTGGTTTGTCTTGTTCCGATACGGCGTCGCCTAGCCTTTGGGGCTCGACTTGGTCTTTTGTATCGCGATGATCTTGTGTTTGTTGGCGACGTAGATGCCGGTGGGTAGTCCGGCTGTCGTGACCAGATCGGTCTTTGTCTTGAACGGACGCGCGGCGATGATCCGATCCGCCTCCGCATCCCCGACGCCATACAGCGTTTTGAGTTGTGCCTTGCTTGCGCTGTTGATGTCGATCAGCGGCGCGGGTTTCTGTGTTGCCTTCTTGCTGCTCTGAGCTTGCTGCGGGTGGCCCGCGGGCAGGGCCTCGGTGCTTGTGCTGGCCGTTGCTGCGAACCCGGTGCCAGCCATCAACCACAAGCTAGTGGCAATCACCACGCTGCGGCCCGCACGACACGATTTGTGGGTCTCTTTGGCCATGCTCATCTTTGCTTGTTTGGCTTTGACTGCCACGCATTTCGCGAAACAGCTCCGCCTGGGTGGAACCGGATGCGGCGGGCTGCCCGCCGCATCCGTGGTGCTTGCGCGACGATCGGTTACTTCGCGTGCATCGCCTTGATGTCACCAACGCGACCGGTTGCGTGGCAGACCATGCAGGTCTCGGTCGTCACCAGCCCCGTGCTGCGCGCTGCGTAGACCGAACCACCGTTCGCGGTGATGTGGGTCTGTGCGAGCGACGAGTCGTGGCAAGCGAAGCAGGCCGTGGTGATCGGCGAGATCACTGCGGTGGTCGCCGCGGCTGCGGTCGATGTACCGGTGGCGGCGCTGTAGCTGAAGCCCGATCCGTAGTTGTATACGTTGTCCTTGGTCACGTAGGGCGA
The DNA here is from genome assembly GCF_013184235.1 of Niveibacterium sp. COAC-50. Lineage (NCBI taxonomy): Bacteria > Pseudomonadati > Pseudomonadota > Betaproteobacteria > Rhodocyclales > Rhodocyclaceae > Niveibacterium > Niveibacterium sp. COAC-50. Next base: position 301,854 of record NZ_JABCJM010000004.1, on the reverse strand, counting down.
CAGCGAGAAATTCGCAACCGGATCGGCCGAGGCTCCGTTGAACTTGCCGGTTGCAACCGTGCGATACAGGCGGTTCGGCACAGCCGCGGCGGAGTCCGCTGCGCTGAAGTCGTAGGTGCCGGGCAGGTGGCAGGTCTCGCATTGTTTCAGCACACCGGGGTAGCCGACATCGGCGAACGATTCGGTCGTGCTCGACGCGTGCCAGGTGAATTTGACGTCACGCATGGAGCCTGCGTGGATCGAATGCACGAAGCTTGTCGAGTCGGCCGACCAGCCACTGCTGGTGCGGTTCGGCGTGTGGCACCACGAGCAGGTCGTGCCGTCGTTGCGCTGACCCGCGTGGAAGGCATCCTCGGTGAAGGTGCCCAGCTCCTGGTGGCAGGCATTGCAACGCTTGTCTTCGACGATCGCGCGGCGGCCGGTGTAGCCGGCAGCAACCTTCTGCACGTTCGGCGTGATCACGATCAGGCCACCTGTGAGGTTGGGCATGTTCGCGACCGGGGTGCCGGTTGCGGGGGCCGTCGGGTAGGCGGCCAGGTTGGCTTGCGTCAGCGGCGGTGCGCTGGACAGGCTGTAGGAGTAGCCGATACCGCCTGTCAGCATCTTCGCTGTGGTCGGAATCACCACACCAGTCAGCGTGACGGTGTAGTACCCGTCTGCGTCCGGCCCGGTCAGCGTACCGGCACCGGTGCCAGTTGCCTTGCCGTTCCAGATGTTGCGCAGATAGCCGGACACCGAGGCGTTGAAGTCAGCCGGCGCGGCAATGCCATCTTGCGGCACCGAGAACACGAAGTACGCGCTCGGCGAGCCGAAGAAGTTGGTCCACATCTCCTGGGTGGCGACGGGCTTCGTCGAATCGAAGGTGTTGAAGTCAGCGCGAGCACCGTCTTGCAACATGCGGAACACCATCACCGGTTGCTTGCTGGCATTGACCGAGACGCTCTTGATGTCGTAGCTCACCTTGATTGCACCGGCCGGCAGGCGGCTGGTGTTCGATGCAATCCACGCTGCGTTGGTGTTGGCGTTGGTGCCGCCCGCCAGCAGCGAGTTGGTCGGGTTCGGCGGTGTCACCGGCGTATGCGCGATGTCGATGCCGTCGGGCTTGTGGCAGGTGCTGCACATCGAGTCGTCAGACTGCGGACCGGCCGGGTGGGCGTTGGTCGTCGAGGTCAGACCCTTTGCCGCATCGGCAAGCGTGACGCCTGTGCCGGTCGCGAAGTTGATACCGTCGTGGCAGGAGCCGCAGGCCAAGCGGTTCGGCATCGCCTTCCAGTTGTCACCCTGCGAAGTCTTCGCGGTGGAGGTGGCGGATCCGTCGTGACACTTAGTGCAGTTGCGGATGTCTTGCGGGTAGCCCACCTCATTGGGCAGCACGCCCGCGTAGTTGTAGTTCTTCTTGGCAAGCAGCTTGCCGTTGTGGATCTTGTGGATGTAGTTGGGCAGGTTGCCAACGGCGCGGCCATCCACGATGTCGGTCGACTTCGATGTGAAGGTCAGCGTTGCCGAATTGATCGTTGCTTCAACCTTGCCGTATTTACGCTGTTCGGTGTGGCAGACCACGCAGTACTGCACGTTGTTGCGGTTGCCGCCATGGAAGCCAGCGCCGGAGCTCTCGGTGCTGTCGCCCGGAATGCCGCCAAGCTGGCGGTGGCACTCGTTACACTTAGCGGTTGCGACGATGTCGCGCCCCGATTCCGTCACCTTCTGACCCGTGGCCGGCACGAAGTCGTAGATGTAATCGGTCGGCTTCGTCATCGGCACAGCCGGGTAGACGGAAGTCGCGCCGGTAGGCGTGTTGGTGCCGGTGCCCGGAGCGTTGCCGGAAACCTGGATCGTCAGGCGGTGGGTGAGGTTCGGTTCGTAGGTCAGATCACCGAGATCCGCCTTGTTGTTCGGCGCCGCAACGGTCATTGCGTCGACATCCGCCTTGATCTTGGTGATGTCGCGATAGAACGTGTAGGTGTAGGTGCCGTCCTTGTTGTCCACCAAGGTGCCGGTGTTGTCGGTCGTCGGGCGGGTTGGTGCTGCAGCAGCCGTGGTGGTCGGAACCGTGGTCACGATGTAGCTGACCCACTTTGCCGGCGCGCCGTTGGTGCCCGGTACCATCTTCGCGATCGAGAAGGCGAGGTTGGTGAGGCCGGCCACCGTTGCGGTGCTGCTCTTCGAGGTATTGCCAAGACCTACCACCGGGTAGCCGGAGGCGTCAGTCACCTTGAAGGTCACCACCGGCGGGCTGGAGATGGTCACGCCGGTGACGGTGACTTGCGGGGCCAGCGCAGCCCACGCTGCGGAAGCGGTGTCGGTCGGGGTGGCGCTGTTGCTGGGGACAAGGACAACGCCTGCGCCGGGGCCGGATGGGCCTGACGGACCCGACGGGCCGGACGGGCCGCTGGGGCCTTGAGGGCCGGTTGGGCCCGCGGGGCCGCTGTCACCACCACCACAACCAATCAGCGTGGTGGCTAGCAAGCCTGCGAGCAGGTAGCCGAGCCAAACGCGGCCTTTTTTCTTGTCCATGAATCTTCTCCCCGACGTCCACCCAAATGGTGCAACTCAAGACGCATCAATTTCAGAGGGGATGCCGGTGATCAATGCGCCACCCGGTCCCTCGCTTTGTGTCCCGAATCTACGTGTCGACACAATAATTCTTCTGATTTAGATCATTAAGGCGCTGCGATCCAGCTGCGGCTGCAAGCGCTCCAAGCCAATTCCGAGGCGGGTTTGCGTGAAGGCGCAAGGCCTTTGTCGGAAATGTTTAAAACAAATGGATACAACTTGGCATGCCCCCGCAATGGAACTTAGACCCTTTTTCTACTGACGTCATCCGTTTCGATGCGGGCAGACGGAACCGTATGGCGCACAAGGGCGAGCGGGCGGTTTCAAACTGCAAGGGTGGCGCCAATCCGTCCGCATAAGTGGCAGGCAAATCCCCCCGGCCTCAGAAGCATTGTCGGACGTCAAGGCGATTTCTGAAGGCCATGTCGTTCGCATCTTGCGCCGGGAGACTTGCGGGCACGATGTTGTGGCGAATTGACAACACCCCGCGCGGGAGCGCTGCTGGTGGGGCTCTGCCCTGCCAGGTAAGGCGGTGGCGCTTCGGCGCCTCGCCGTTCAGAATGCGCCGCTTCCGACCCGACGAGAGCACAAGAAAATGACCTATGTCTTCGAGCCGCCGGCGCGCCCGGCTGTGCCAGTGGCGGGCAGCGAGGCGCTGTTCCCGGTGCGCAGGATCTTCTGCGTGGCGCGCAACTATGCGGCGCATGCACGCGAAATGGGCCACGACCCGGAGCGTGAGCCGCCATTCTTCTTCTGCAAGCCGGCGGATGCGGTGTTGCCGGTGGCTTCCGGCGTGCTGGGGGCGTTGCCGTACCCGCCCGCCACACAGAACCTGCATCACGAATTCGAACTGGTGGTGGCGCTTGGAAAGGGCGGGCGTGATCTGACACCCGAACAGGCGGCAGACTGCGTGTGGGGCTATGCGTGCGGCTTCGACATGACCCGGCGCGACCTGCAGGCGCGTGCGAAGGAGAAAGGCCAACCCTGGGATTCCGGCAAGGCCTTCGATTACGCCGCGCCGATCTCGCACATTCTGCATCGCGGTCATGCGCCGCTGCTGACCGCTGGCGAGATCGTGCTGAAGGTCAACGGCGAGACGCGGCAGCGTGGCGATCTATCCGAAATGACATGGTCGATTCCGGAAGTGATCGCTCATCTTTCGCGCCTGTGGACGCTCAAGGCGGGGGACCTGGTGTTCACCGGCACGCCTGAAGGCGTTGGGCCGGTGGCGCCGGGCGATCACATGGAAGGCCACATCGAGGGGGTGGGGTCGATTTCGATCGTTGTTTCCTGAGGGGGGAGCATGAAAGCAGCAATCTGGCTGGCCGTGCTGGTGGCGGGTGGTGCCTGGGCGAATGAGCCCAGCGCCGAGGGTCGCTGGAAGACCATCAGCGATGAGGATGGCAAGCCGCGTTCGATCGTGCGTATCGAGGACCACGCCGGCAACTTCGAGGCGGTGATCGAGAAGGTCTTCTTCAAGCCGGGAGAGAACACCGATCCGGTCTGCGACAAATGCAGCGATGCACGCAAAGGGCAGAAGATCATCGGCCTGAAGATCATGAACGGGCTCAAGCGTGATGGACTGCGCTACGAAGGGGGCGAGATCCTCGATCCGGACAACGGCAAGGTTTATCGCGCCAGGATGACGCTGTCGCCCGACGGCAAGTCGCTCGAGGTGCGTGGCTTCATCGGAGTGTCGCTGTTCGGCCGCAGCCAGACCTGGGTGCGCGAGTAAGCGTTCAGGCGCACGTCACTGTGCGTGCGCTGTGTTTGGCGCCTCGCCTTGGCCGGCGGCGCCTGTTTCTTCAATCTGAGGATTCCTCCGCCGGGCAGTGCGCTCGGCGGGGTCTTTCGCTATGACTGATCCTGTCTTCCGTTTGCGAGCCGGCGCACGCGCGCTTGAACATATCCGCCGCAACGGCTTGTCGCCTGACGATATTGCCTGCATCCCTGCGGCCGCGGGCGGGCCCAAGGGCCTCGCGCTGATACCGCTGGACCGCTGGCTGTTCGGCGAATGGCTGCCGCGTGGCAAGTCGATGCCGACGCTGGTGGGCGCTTCGATCGGCGCCTGGCGCATGAGTGCGGGCGCGCAGGCTGATCCGCTGGCGGCGCTCGATCGCCTCGCGCAGGCCTATGTGCATAGCCAGCGCTATCGCGTCGGCGTAACGCCCTCGGAAGTGGCGCAGAAGATCGTCGGGTTGGCCGAGTCGGTTGCGCAACCCTGGGCGGCGCGCCCTGATGTGCCCTTGCGGGTGATTGTGTCGCGCGCGGTCGGGCCGCTTGCCGGGCGTACCTCGCGCACGGCGTTTGCGCGGATTGCGGTATCGAATGCACTGTCGCGCGCGCGGCTGGCGAGGCACCTTGATCGGCATGTGTTCGCGAGCGGCCCGGTAAGCCCACTCGATGCACTGTGGCAGGACCCGTTTGCAACCCAGCATCATCCGCTGGGTGCGGACAACTGTGTCGCGGCGCTCACCGCGTCCGGTTCGATTCCGCTGATCTGCGATGCGGTGGGTCATATCCCCGGTGTACCGGATGCCCACTACTGGGATGGTGGCCTGATCGACTACCACATTCATCTGCCTTACCACCGCCTGCCGGGGCTGACCCTTTACCCGCATTTTGTGGAAGGCGTAGTGCCCGGCTGGCTCGACAAGTTTCTGCCGTGGCGCAAGCAGGGTTTCGGCAAGGGGCCAGAGTGGCTTTCCAGCATGTTGTTGATCGCGCCCAGCCCGGCCTTGCTGGCCAAACTGCCCAACGGCAAGCTGCCGGATCGCAACGACTTTTATCGCTACGCGCTGGATCACGATGCGCGCGAGGCCGCCTGGCGACGTGCGATGGGCGAATGCGAGCGGATTGCCGAAGCCTTTGCGCGCTGGGTCGAGAAGCCCGACCCAGCACAGGTGCTGCCGCTCTGAGCGGCGCCTTACGCCGCGGCGCGGATCAGGCGGCGTAGTGTCGGCATCAGCAGGAACAGCGCGATGCCAACGGCGAGGCTGCCGAGGCCTAGCTCCAGGAACAGCGCCGAATACGCCGGGTTCGTCGATAGCGCGGCGCCTTCGCTCGGCTCGGGAATCATGCCGGAGAAGTCGCCGGCAAACAGCGAGGCCAAGCCGGTGACCAGCATCCAGCTGCCCATCATCACCCCCTGGTAGGCGCGTGGCGCCAGCTGGCCGATCATCGCGTAGCCGATCGGCGAGATCAGCAGTTCGCCGACGCTCTGCAGCACATAGCTGGAGAACAGCCACACAAACGCGGAGCGGCCGTCGCTACCGGCAAGCGAGATGCCAGCGGGCAGGGCGAGGAAACCCAAGCCCATCAGCACCAGCGCGAGCGCGAACTGCTTCGGGATGTCGATCGTCCAGCCACGTGAGCGCAGGCGCACGAAGAGCGCCGACATCAGCGGGCCGCCCAGCACGATCACCGCGGCGTTGATGTTCTGGATCCACTGCGGTGCGATCTCGATGCCGAGGACCATGCGGTCCACGTTGTTGAGCGCGAACAACTGCAGGCCGTTCGGCGCCATCTGGTAGAGCGTCCAGAACACCAGCGACCCGAGCGCGAGGATCAGATAGGCCTTCATGTTGTTGCGCTCGCGCTCGTCGCGGTGCTTGAGGGTGAGCACCAGCAGCCAGACGCCCACCAGCGTGCAGATCCCCTTGACGAGCCAGCCGGTGGAATCGGTGTGCTGCAGCATGATCCACACCACTGGCACCAGGCCGACCAGAATCCCGAGACCCGCCAATGCCCGCAGCCGGAAGTGCGCCGGCGTGGCCTTGAGCAGCGGCGTATCGAGATCCGCCAGCACGCGCCAGTTGATGCCGGCGATCACGATTGCCAGCACATTGCCGATCGTCGCGAAGATGAACAGGCTGGGGTAGTCCCCGGTGAGCTGGTAATGGCCCGCCACGGTGAAGCCAACGAAGAAGCCGACGTTCATGCCCGCGTAGTTCCACAGGAAGGCGCCCTCACGACGGATGTCGTCCGGGTGGAAGCGCTGCGTCAGCATCATGTTCAGGCAGGTCACGTTGAGGCCGCTGCCGGTCAGGAACAGCGCAAGTCCGCTATAGAACAGTGCTGTCGTACCACCGGCGATCGCCGCACAGCCGATCACCTGCAGCACCATGCCGCCGACGAACAGGTTGCGGTTCGAGAGGAAGCGCCCGCCGAGGTAGCCGCCGAACAGGTGCAGGCCGTAGTTGAAGGCGCCGAACACGCCCATCGTCGCCGCCGCCTGCGCGTTGGTGAACTTCAGATGCTGGGTGGCGTACAGCACCAGCGTCGAATAGAGCACCGCGAAGCCGAGCGTCGCGAAGATCTGGATGAAGAAGAGCGCGCCTGCGCCCTCGGGGATGTTCGACAGTCGGGCTCTGAGCGCTGACACGGGGTTCTCCGGGCTGGGTCTGGGATGGGCTTGTGGCCCCGGGCGTGTATACCAGAGGCCGGCGCACCCACCAAACGGCTGCCGCCGGAACACCCGCGTTGCGGGCGTGCCCACAGCGCGCAAATCGGGGCCTCACCCCGATGCCGTCAAACCGGCGTGGTGTTGCGCGGATATGATGGGCGAATATCTGCCACTCCTTGCCCGTTGCACTCACCGAGACTCGCCATGCGAACCCTGCGCTTTCTGCTTCTGATGTGCCTGTCAGTCCTGCTTGTCGCCTGTGGCGGTGGAGGCGGCGGCGATGGTGGCGGAGGCGGTGGCGGCACTGCGCCGGTCGCACCGACTGGTGTCGTTGCAAGCGCAGGTGACGCGCAGGTCGTGATCAGCTGGACTGCCAGCAGTGGCGCGACCAGCTATCGCCTGATGCGCTCGACGACCGCCGGCGGGCCCTACACCGCGGTTGCGTCGCCCAGCGCCGCGACCTACACCGATAGCGGACTGTCGAACGGCATTACCTACTACTACGTGCTCAGCGCCAGCAACGCGGCTGGTGAAAGCGCGCGCTCCGCGGAGGTTTCGGCGACGCCGGTGGCGGCCTTGGCGCCGCCCACGGGGGTTAGTGCCCTGGGTGCGGATACCCAGGTCACGCTGAGCTGGAACGCAGTCGCAACTGCGGTGGCTTATCACGTCAAGCGTGCCGCCAACGCGGGCGGCCCTTACACCCTGGTGGCCTCGCCCACCGTTGCCCACTTCACCGATACCGGCCGCAGCAATGGCACGCCGTACTACTACGTTGTGTCTGTCGTGACTGCGCAGGGCGAGAGCGCGGACAGCGCCGAGGTCTCGGCCACGCCAAGCGCCGGTTTGCCGGTACTGCCGGCCGAGGATTCGACGCGCAACCGCTTCGGCATGAATACCTGGTTCCTCAGCGATTGGGACGGCGGCCTCGCGTTCGCCGATGCGATGAAGCAGGCGCGTCCGTGGCAGGACGCGATTGACTGGAGCAAGCCCGTGGGTGGCATCGATGCGCTCGGCTGGCCAACCGCGGATGCCTCGACGGTGGTGCTGACCGGGACACCGGCTCAGATCAATGGCACCTACAAGCTTATCTTCAACGGCCAGGCGGACGTTTCGCTGATGTGGGTGGGCGGCACGGTGAGCAACAAGAAGTATGACGCCGCCACGAACACCACGACGGCCGACGTGACCTACGCTGCGACTGCGACGGGTAGCGTCGGCATCATCCTGAAGAACACGCGGCGCACCGCGGGCAGTGCGCTGAATTCCGGCTTTACCAACATGCGGCTCTATCGGCCCGGCTACCCCGCCGACGGCAGCGTCGTGTTTACCGCGCCTTACGTGGCGGCCCTTGCGAAGACCCACGCCGTCCGCATGATGGACTGGACGGCGACCAACTCGAATTTGGTGCAGCACTGGGCGGACCGCATGACGCCGCTGCACTTCTCGCGCCAGGGTGGCCCCTACACCGGCCCCGGCGGGCTGGTGTACGACAGCTCTGCACTGGGCGTGGCGCTTGAGCACCAGATTCAGCTCTGCAACGCGGTGCACGCCGACTGCTGGATCAACATCCCGGTGGCCGCGGATGATGACTATGTGCGCAAGGTGGCGCTGACGCTCCGTTACGGGAGCGACGGCACGAACCCCTACACGAGCGCGCAGACGAACCCGGTCTACCCGCCGCTGGATCCGGGCTTGCGGGTCTACCTTGAATACGCCAACGAGATCTGGAACTCGGCAGGCGGCTTCCGCTGCTTCGGCGTGATCCAGGACATCGTCGGTGCGCTGCCTGCGGGGCATCCGCTGCTGACACCGGCGGAATCCAGCATCTGGTTCAAGATGTGGCGCTACCCGGCCTATCGCATGGCGTTGGTCAGCGACATCTTCCGTGGCGTGTATGGCGACGCCTCGATGATGACGCGCGTTCGCCCGGTGTTGATGACGCAGCAGGGCGATGGCCAGATGACGCTGTCGCAGGCGCTGAACTGGCTGGATAGCTATGCACGAGGCCAGTCGCCGGCCCGTCAGGTGTCCGACTACCTCTACGGCGCGGGGGGCTCGGGCTACTACGGTGCCACCAACGAGCCGGCGGACAAGACCGATCGCGACGGCTACTTCGCCGCCGGCAACTACCCGCCCGCAGCAAACGTCAAAGGATTCGGCGTCGACGCGGTTTGGGCCGCCAACTACGGCCTCAAGCGCATCGCCTACGAGGGCGGGCCCAGCCTCGACAACTATGGCGACACCGACGCACGCGCGCTGAATGCCGACCCGCGGATGCAGGACATGGTCGTGAAGACGCACGACGCGTGGTCGCAGCAGGGCGGCGACTTGCTCGTGTACTACGTGGCGCGCGGAACGCCGAAGTGGGAGTTCACGCCCGACATCACGACGCTGGCGACCCCCAAGTACAAAGCGCTCGACCAGCTGCAGAGCCAGCCGCGCGCGGCCGTCACCCTGGGTGCGGCGTTGCCCGGCACGATCGTGCCGACCGACCAGATCGACTACAGGATTCGCTCAGGCTACGACTACGTGACGACCTGCGATGCGAAGCCCTGCCTCGGCGGCAACGATGCCGGCGAGTGGGTCGCTGCACCGGCACACGCAGCAAAGGCTTTCAGCGGCGCGCTCAGTGTCTTTGGCGTGTCCTACACCGGCGCGACGATCAACGTGTGGATCAACGGCGTGAAGAAGGGCCAGGTGGTGCTGGCGACCGGTGGCACGCTGCTGCAGAGCACCCCCTTGAGCGTCGCGATACCTGCGGGGCTTGTTGTGGTGAGGCTCGAAGTGGTGACAGGGGGTTTGAACCTGCAATCGATCGCGATCAACTGACTCCCGTGCAGCAAAGAAAAACGGCCGGTTCAACCGGCCGTTTTCGTTTCTGCGGGCGCCGCCTCAGGGGCGGCCACCGGTGCGGGTTTGCAACTGCCGGTGCCAATGTTCTCGCTGCGGTTGATCTCGCCGATCAGTTGCGGCGCCAGCACTTTCAGGAGCTGCGCCGGCAGCGAGCTGGTAAAGCTGTAGTTCGCTGCTTCCGGCCCCTTGACGTAGGCGGTGACGGTGCCGAAGTGCCGCTCACCGATATAGAACACCAACGTGCCCGAGCGGCTCACGACGCGTTCCGAAATCAGCACGCCGCCTTTGCCGTACACCTCGAAACGATGGTCGCCGGTGCCGGTCTTGCCACCCACGGTGATCGGCGAGCCGTCCGGGCGTTTGAACACGCCGCTGAGGCGCTTCGCCGTGCCGTTCTCGACGACAAGCGCCATCGTCTCGCGCGCGATGCGAGCGACTTCACTCGGCAGCACCCTTTCGCCCTTCGGCGGCACGTAGGCCAACCGAGTCTCGTAAGGGGTGCCTTTGGCGAACTGCATCTGGTCGAGCCGCACGGTGGGCAGCCGGACGCCATCGTTGAGCAGCACGCCGACGAGTTCGGCCAGCGCTGCGGGGCGGTCTGCCGAGCTTCCGAGCGCCGTCGCGTATGACGGCACCAGGGTGTCGAAGGGGTAGCCCAGGCGCTTCCACATCTTGTGGATCTCGAGGAAGGCCTCGACCTCCACGAGTTGCTTGATGCGCACGTCCTGGGCGCTCTTGAAACGCGTCTTGAACAGCCAGCGATAGACGTTCTGGCGTTCGTCGGCGCTGTCGGCAATCACCTGCGACAGCGTTGCCTTCGGGTGCGTACGCAGGTAGCCGACCAGCCACAGTTCGAGCGGGTGCACCCCGGCGAGGTAGCCGCGGTCAGCGAGGTCGTAGCGATCGGGCGAGTAGGCCTCGTAGAGCCGTTCGATGCTGGACGATTCAACCGACGCGTTGGGCAGGTTCTGTTCGAGGAAAGCGCCCAGCTGTGCGGCATCGGCGCCGGGATCGAGCGACCGGAAAATCGTCGTCAGCCGCTTGGGCGTCGGGTGGATGCCCTGCAGCAGGCTTTCGAGCGCTTCGCTGCTGCTCTTGCCCTGGTACTTCTTGTAGAAGCGCAGGATGAATTCCTTGCCTTCGCGGTCGGCGAAGCGGGCGAGGTATTCCTGGCGCTTAGGATCCTTGTGATCGTCGAGCAGCGTTGCGCTGGAACTGGGCATGTTGAACATCGTGTGTCGCACGATGTCGCGCATGATCCGGATGAACGCGAGGTTGATCGAGCGCTGCAGCGATTCGCGCACCGTCACGATGCGGTCGTTATCGCGCTTGTCGAAGTTCTCGAAGGTCAGCAGGCCGCCGCCGGTAAAGAAGCTCTCCGCAGGGCTGGCTGAATACTTGCGATCCATCGCGGCCTGCAGCATGGCTTCAAGGCTGCGATCCTTGGCGTCGGCGAGGTAGGTAACCGCCCATTGCGTCAGATGATCCTGCTGCGCGACCGGCATCTTCAGCAGGGCTTCGCGCTCCAGCGGCTCAAGCTTGTCGTACAGGCGGGCGATGATCTCGAGGTAGGAGACCAGCGTGCGCAGCTTGGCGGTCGAGCCGAGGTCAAGCTTTGTCCCCTCGTTGATATCGAAAGGCTGATCGAAGTTGTCGGTTTGTACCCGGACGAGGTTGGCGCCGTTGGCCCGCTCGAACAGCGTGAAGCTGTAGATCACCTTCGACGGATCGCCGCCGCCGAGCATGCGTTCGCCAACCAGCCCGGCTTCCTTGGCGGCCTCGGGGTTCGAGATCGCGCGCAGGGTTTCCGTCACCTTGCGCTGCAGTGCGGTGTCGAGCGAGCTGGTTGCGCTCATGTCCATGCGGTCGAGGTCATAGAGCCGCGGCACACCAAGCAGGCTGGACAGCTGCGTGCGCGTCACTACCGCGGCCTTGCGCCCGCCCAAGGAATGCGTTGCCACGCTTTGCGCGCTGCGCTGCAGGCGCAAGGGCTGCGAGAGTGCCGCGTCGCGCAACGCGTCCGGGATGATGCCTTCGCTCGTCAGCAGCCGCAGGTGCGCGTTGGTAAGCGATTCGAGCGCCTTCTGGTCGGCCAGGAAGCCGCTTGGGCGGCGCTGCGAAATCATCAGCGACAAGGCTTGTTTGTAGGCCAGCCCACGCTGCGCGGGATTCGCGTTCGGGTCACGCAGCAGCGCATTGACCTCGCCGAAGTCGCGCCCGTACCACGCCGCCATGCCGTCGCCAATGCCGATCACCTCACCGTAGCCCGGCTTCGCGGCGAGCGGTACGGTGTTGAGGTAGTCGAGTGCGAGCTGGCGCCGTACAGCCGTTGTGTCCTCGCCCTGCAGGTAGGCCCGCAGCGAGGCAGAGGCCATCTGCTGCAGCTTTTCGCGCGGCGAACTGGTACGGCCCTCGGGTGAATGACGGTATTTCTCGATCTGCGTTGCCAGCGTGCTGCCACCGTGCGCATCGTGGTCCGCGTCGATCTTGCGGATCAGCTGATCCGCGGCGGCCTTCAGGAAGCGGTCCCACTCGATTGCGGGGTTCTTCGTGGCGTGCTCGGGGCTCAGCAGCTCGCGGTTTTCGATGTACAGCAGGCTGCGCACGAGCAGGTCCGGCACTGACTCGAAACGGTCGTACACGCGTTCCGGGAAGCGCGAGGTGAATAGCGCCTGGTTGTTGCAATCGGTGATCGTCAGGCCGCCTTGCGTCTTTTCGCGATACGGCGCAAACAGCCCGGCGTCGACCGCGCGTGCCATATCGGCGGAGATCCGCGCTTGTTCCGTCACCACATAGCCACGCGCAGCAAGGCGTGGCATCAACTGCGGGAGCGCGCTGTACCCGAGGCGCTGATCAAAGGGGCCGTTGGCCGGAAAGCGGATCGCGTCGCTCTTGCCCGGTGCCACCTTGAACGACATGCGCTGACCCCACTCGGTGAGGTAGCGAGACTGAAAGTACGAGGTACTCGCCTCGTACCAGGCAAGGCCGCCGACTGCGGCGCCGCCCAAAACCACTACGCCTGCGATCCCCTTCAGGATGCGGCTCCGGCGTTTGCGCCGGGGCGAACCTGGGCCTTGCGCCGCGTTTGTCATACTGTTCCAACCGTGTTTCAGGGTTCAATGCAATCCGGATGTTTCCAGCATTATCGCGAAACCGCCCGCATCGCGTACGCGACGTGGCGAACACGCGACGCCGGCGTAAATATGTCGCAGCCTACGTGGACCTGAGCCCTGATTCATGGCATGGCGGCGCTCGCTTCGCGCCCCGCGCGGCGGCACAATGTGCGCTCCCCCTGATGATGGCTGCTGCGATGTTCCTCTCCGATCTCTCATCCTGGCGCAAGCGCGCCGCCGTGCTACCTGCAGCGATTGTGCGTGCGTTTGAGGCCTTGGAGAGGCGGGATCTCGACGCGCTGGAGCCTGGCCGCTATCCGCTCGACGAGGAGGGGATGTTCCTGCTGATCCAGCAGGTCACCACGCAAGCCGAAGCCGCCACCCGGCCCGAGGCCCACCGGGATCACACGGATATTCAGCTGGTATTGAGCGGCCTGGAGCGCTTTGGCATCGCGCCGCCCGATCCGGCGCTGCAGCCAGTGCAGGAGATGTTCGAGGCGCGCGACATCGCGTTCTACCCGACGCCGCGCCATGAGTGGTTTGTCGACCTCGCGCCCGGACAGTTCGCGATCTTCTACCCCGGCGACCTGCACCGCCCCTGCGTCGCTGCAGGTGAGGCGGCGCCAGTGCGCAAGGCCGTCGTCAAGCTACACCGGCGCCTTTTGGGGCTTTGAGCTGGCGCGTCAGTTCGCGCCGCCTTGCTGCTTCTTCATCGCTTCCATCATCTGCTTCATCTGTTCGGGCGTCATTTTCCCGCCTGGTGGCATGCCGGCCTGCATCTTCTGCATTTCGAGGGTGTTGAAGCGACGCCCGCCTACTTCGATGTCACCGCCCTTCCAGCCGGCTGGGCAGGCGCCCAGCCAGCGGACGCTGACCTTGTGGCGCGCGTCGGCCGTGCCATTCATCGGCGGATCGAAGTGGGTCTGCGAGTCGATCGTGTAGGCATTGCTGAAATCGCCGCTCATCACGGCATGGGTGGTTGCTGTGGTGTTGCCGTGCTTGCACACGGAATCGGCCTCCCAGCCGGTGGCGGTTTTCTTGAATGACTGTTTCGCGCATTCCTGGCGCCCCGGGCCGCCTTCGCCGCGCATCGCGTGCTTCTGCAGTTCGGCGTCCGTCTTGGCGTCGATGCACTGCTTCATCGGTGGCATTTCGCGGTTGCGGGCGTCACTTTCGGCCTTGATTTCCCAGAGCCCCTCCTTGCGTTGCGGCATGTCGGCGGCCACGGCGGCGCCCGCTGAGGCGGCGAGGAGGGTGAGCAGGCAGATCGAGCGGGTATGCATGATGGCTCCCGTTGGTGATTGGCTGCTCTCAGCATAGACCGGCGCGACCGGCCAGGCTGGCGCGATTCGCCGGGTTCAATCCTGCGAGTCGGCCTTGGGGCGGAGCAAGCCACGCTCGCGCTCGCGTTGGCGCAGCACGTCGATCATCACGTTGAACGTGCGGCCCAGCGAGCCGATCTCGTCACCTGAGGTGACGCGCACATGGGCGGCGTCGTAGTCACCCCGTTTGAGGGCGTGCGTGGCGTCGATCAGCCGGTGCAGCGGTCGCACGATGCTGCGTGCGAAGACCAGCGCGAGCAGCACGAAAACCACGCCGACAAGCGCGAGGCTGTAGAGCACTTGCCTGAACATGCGGCGAAGCGGGGCCTCGAAGCTGTCGTGCGTCTCGCTGACGCCGACAACCCAGTTGTGGCCCGCCACCGGCGCAAAACCGGCCACCTCGGCCGTTTTCGAGATGCTGGAGGCGTAGTCGATGTTGCCTTCACGCTGCGCGCCGACCATGGCGCGGGCGAGTGCAGGCATGCCGAGGCTATCGATGTGGCGGCGCCGAAAGCGCTGATCGGCAGCGATGGTGGCCTGCGTCGCGGGCGAGAGCGTGTCGAGACTGTGGAAGATCAGGCCAGGATCGCGGTGATGGATCAGCACGCCGTCGCCGTCGATCAGGAAGGCGTTGCGGCTCGCGTTGTGCGCGCTGTCCACGATCGCGCCGATCGTCTCTGCCCGGATACGCAGAACGATGACGCCGATGACTCGCCCGCCTGGGGCGCGCACCGGGTGCGCCAGGTAGGCGCCCGATCGCCCGGCGACGGCACCGACGATAAGGCTCGTTACGTTGGGGCGGCCCGACATTGCCGTCTTGAAATACTCGCGAAAGGCATAGTTGCCACCGACCACTTCCGGCGCGGTGGAAATCAAGGCGGTTCCGGCACCGTCCATCAGCGTCAGCAGGTGTACATCAGGGTTTGTGGCGACCAGCGCGGCGAGCCGGGTGCGGATACGCTCCAACGCTGCGGCGTTGGGGTTCTCCAGGGTTGCGACGACGTCCTGGTCGTTCGCCACGAAGGCCGTCACGCGGCGGCTATCTTCGATCAACTGAGACAAGCGGCCCGCGGTGCTCAATGCGAGATGTTCGAGGCTGCGGCGTTCGGCTTGCGCGAGCGCCTCCATGCTGCCCCTGTAGTTGTGGTAGCCGGTAATGCTCATCGGCACCAGCGCGGCGAACACCAGAGCGAGGCTCATCTTGACCGCAAGCGGCCAGGCGCCCGGATGCCAGATCCAGCGATCGATGCGCAGGCGCTTGCGCTCCTCAGGCCGCGTCGCATCGCTGCCGGCCGCGAGCGCTTCCTGCAGGCCGAGGCTCGACGCATGTGCGGCGAACAGCGCACGGCGGAACGCCTCGACGTTTTGCGGGCGGTCCTCCGGGCGAACTTGCAGTGCCCAGTCGATGGCGCGCAGGAAGGCCGGGCTGAAGCGGCCTGCGCCGGCCGTTTCGGCGCTCAGGTCGGCCTGCGGGGCCGCCTGGCGATCCGGCGCCTCGCGCGGGCGCTGGCCGCTCACCATCCAGTAAAGGGTTGCGGCAAAGGCGTAAAGATCGGTCCACGGGCCCTGGTGATCGCCGAGGTACTGCTCGATCGGCGCATAACCGGGGGTCAGGATTGCGGGCGCGTCCACCGCGCTGCCGCTTGCGGGCCGCGCGGCGCCGAAATCGAGCAGCACCAGGCTGCCGTCCTCGTCGCGCACGCTGATGTTGTCCGGCTTGATGTCACGGTGCAGCACTCCGCTTCGGTGGACCAGCGCGAGACCGTCGAGCAGTGGCGCGAGCAACAGCAGCAGATCGGGTTCCGAGATCGTCGGTGCGCCGGCCTCCGACCCTTGGCCCGCCTTGCGCGCGCCGAGCAGGCGGCTGAGCGCCGGCGTGGCGCGGCCACGCCCCTGCCACCAGTCGGTGAGCGATTTGCCCCGCTCGTAGTCGAGCACCATGTAGGCGGTGCGGTTGGCTTCGAAGAAGCGCGCCACCCGTACGATGTTCGGATGGCGAAAGGTAGCCAGCGTGCGCGCTTCGACGAGGAACTGGTCAAGCCCGTCGAGCAGCGTGCGCACGTTGTCGATACGGCGCGGGCGCACCGTACTGTCGCGTGCGCGATGGGCGAACTGCGCCGGCAGGTATTCCTTGATTGCAACCGATGCATGCAGGTTTACGTCGGTTGCGAGGTAGGTGATGCCGAAGCCACCCTGGCCCAGCACCGCGTCAATCCGATACTCATGCAAGCGGTAGCCGGCCGGCAGCGCGATCGGCACGGGGCTCCCCGCGGCATGCACCGCGTCGGCGGCTGCACCGGCGGGTAGCACGACCGTCGAGTCGTCGGCTACGGTGGCGGATGAAGCGATCGCACGCTGCCGTTCGGCAGCAAGCGCTTCGGGCGTGAGCAGTACCGTTTTCTGGTCGTCCATCTCGCGTCGCGGCTTCCGGTGGGTGGCGGCACGGGTGCTACGATAGTTCAAACCTGCACCGGGAGTGCGTTCCATGCGCGCGAAGCGCGAGTCCGCCGAAATCGCCGAGCCCGCCACCGCACCGCTGCGCCGCCTCTTCGCCGTTGCCATTCTGGTGGCGTTGTTCGGCGTTGGCATGAGCGCATTCCTCAACTACTTCAAGTTCAAATCCGCACTCGAGTCGGCCGCGCGTTCGCGCATGGCGGTGCCAGTGATGGCGGTGCGCGAGGGGGTACAGGCTTCGCTCGCACTCGGTCTGCCGCTGGCGAGCGCGGCCGCGGTGCCGGATCTGCTAGCGCGCGAGCGCCAGGCCGACGGCGCGATTCGCACGATTTCGATCTTCGACACCAGTGGCCGGGTGCGTTTCAGCTCCGATCCGCGTGCCGTCGGCACGGTAGTGCCCGCTGCATGGCAGGCGACGGCCGCCGCCGCTGGCAACGACGCATGGCATCTGACCGCGTCCGATGAGGCAGTACAAGGCCTGGCCCTGCGCAACAGCTTCGACTTGACGCTGGGTCATGTCGCAGTTGGCTACGGGCTCGCCGATCAGCACCAGGCGCTGGCGCGCATGCGCGGCGCGCTGCTGCCGATTGCGATCTGGGGAAGTCTTGGCAGCGCGCTGCTTGCGATGCTGGTGGTGTGGCGCGCGCTGAATACGGGGCACAAGCCGCCGCATGGCAGTGGACTGGGCGCGCGCACCGCGGGCGCCGTCGCGTCTTCGCAGGGCCGCCTGATCGCGGCGATGCTGCTGGCGGTGATGCTTGGCCTGGGCTGCGTGTCGTGGGCCACGCAGCACGCCTTCGATCGCAATCTGCAGCCTGAACTCGCGCGCAAGGCAGTGGTGGTGGGCGGTTCCGTCAGCGAGTTGCTGGCGCGGGCGATCGGCCACGGCATTGCGATGCCCGAACTGGTGGGGGTAGAGGCCTATCTGGCCGAGGTGCGGCGGCAGCATCCGGAACTCGCGCAGATCGTGGTTCGCGATACGGGCGGTGTGCCGCGCTTTGCGGTTGGCGAGCGCGCGGCGGCGCCCGGCGTGCAAGTGCCGATCGGTGCCGCGAACCACGCCCTCGGGAGCGTCGAGGTCGGCGTGAGCCAGGCCTACCTGCGCAACATGCTGTTCGAAGTGCTGCTCGATCTGGCGGTGGTGTTCGTTGTCGCGGTCTTCCTTACGCGCGAGCTCTTGCAGTTCATCACTGCGACCGATCCACGCCTCGCCGCCGCGCCAGCCAGCGGCGGCACCGTGCTTGCGCGCATGCGGGTGCCGTTGTTCCTTTTCATGCTCGCCGAGGAGCTGACGCGCGCCTTCGTACCCGGCTTTGCGCGGAGCTTGCTCGGTACGCATGCCGCGGCGTCGGCCGACGTGGCGGTCGGTTTGCCGATCACGGTCTTCATGCTCGTCGTAGCGCTTGGTCAGGCACCGCTGGCGAGCTGGAGCGAGCGCATCGGTTTGCGCCGTGCGATGCAGTGGGGCGCGCTGATCGGCTTTGTCGGCCTCGTGGGGGCGGCGCTGGCGAGCAACCTCTACGTCTTCATGGGTTGGCGGGCGCTGTGCGGTTTGGGCTACGCCACGGTTTTCGTTGCCGCGCAGGGTTTCGTGATCGCGCACACCACGCAGGCTGAGCGCGCCCGCGGCTTTGCTTTGTTCGTGGGAGCCATCATGGTGGCCGCGGTGTGCGGGCCGCCGCTGGGTGGCATCCTCGCCGACCATGTCGGTGCTCGGGTCGGATTTGGTGTCGCCGCAGCGATTGCGCTCGCCGCATGGGGGGCGGTGCGTTTGCTTCCGCAGGCTGCGACTGCGGCGAGCACAACGCCCGCACTGACCTGGCGAGATCTCAGGCGGGTGCTGAGCGAACGGCCCTTCCTGCTGATCACGCTGCTCGCTGCCGTGCCGGCAAAGCTGATCCTCGCTAGCTTCTGTTTCTATCTGGTGCCGATTTACGTGGTGTCGCTTGGCGCGCCGACAGCCGCCGCCGGGCGCGCCCTGATGGTCTACGCGGTCCTGCTGGTGGTGGTGCTTCCCTGGGCGGCGCGCTTGGCGGAGCGCGGCGTATCGCAGGTGCATCTGATCGGCGGCGGGCTGTGTGTTTCGGCGCTGGGCGGGCTGGGCTTGCTGCTGTGGGGTGGTGTGGGCCCGGTGTTCGTTGCAATGGCGCTGCTCGGGCTGGGTCAGGGCTTGTCGATTGCGGCGCAAAGCAGCCTGCTCTCGCTCGCCTGCGCCGACGAGATTCGCCAGTACGGCAGCGGTGCGCTGTTTGGTGCTTACCGCCTGATTGAAAGACTCGGCAACGCCAGCGGCCCGCTGCTTGCCGGCGCGCTGGTGATGGGGCTTGGCTACGCGGGCGCGTTCGCCGTGATCGCTGCGGTGGTGCTCGTGTGTGGCCTGCTGTTCCTGGGCCTCTCCGGTGCCATGCGGGCCGTGCAAGCCGATGAGGTGCGTGCATGAAGGCGCGATGGCTGGTCGTGCTGATGCTGCTGGCGATGTGCGTGCAGCCGGTTCAGGCCGCACGGCCGTTCCGTATCTATGCGGTGACCTACCGTGGGGTGACCGAGGTGGAGCGCGGCTTTGCCGACTATTTCGCCGCGCGCGGCATCCCGGTCGAGATCACCTACCGCGACATCGCGCTCGACACCGCCCGCTTGCCCGCGCTGGTGGAAGAAATCCGCCGCACGCGGCCGGACCTGGTTTACACCTGGGGCTCGGGCGTCACGCTGGGGATCGCCGGTCCGTGGGATCACGCCGATCCGGCGCGTTACATCACCGACATTCCTCTGGTGTTCAGTCTCGTCGCGGCGCCGGTCAGCGCGCGCATCGTACCGAGCATGCAGTCTTCGCGGCGCAACGTCACCGGCGTCAGCCATGTCGCGAGTGTTGCGGCACAGATGCAGGTGATGGCGGCCTACCGGGCGTTCCGCAGCGTCGGCGTGCTCTATTCGCCGAACGAGCCGAATGCGCTGGCGGTGCTCGACGAACTGCGCGCCGAAGGGCGCAAGCGCGGTTTCGCGATACAGGCGCGCGCCTTCCGCACCGATGCGGCCGGCAAGCCGACATCCGAGGGTGTGG
This sequence comes from Niveibacterium sp. COAC-50, assembly GCF_013184235.1. NCBI lineage: Bacteria > Pseudomonadati > Pseudomonadota > Betaproteobacteria > Rhodocyclales > Rhodocyclaceae > Niveibacterium > Niveibacterium sp. COAC-50. The sequence goes on along the minus strand of NZ_JABCJM010000004.1, from coordinate 282,096 downwards.
CTGCGCTGATCGGCGAACTCCGGCAAGCGGGCGCGGAGTGGCTGTATCTGCCGCCGGATTCCTTTCTCAGCACGCAGGCGAAGGCACGGGTGGTGCCGGCGGCCCTGCAGGCCGGGCTGCCGGCGTTTGCATCCACCGAGCCGCTGATGGCGGCCGGTGCGCTGGCCGGCCTGGTGAGCCGCTATTACAACGTGGGCCAGTTTGCGGCCTACAAGGCCGAGCAGATCCTGGTGAACAAGCTGCCGCCAAGCCGCATCCCGGTCGAGACGCTGACGCGGTTCTCCTTGCAGATCCGTTTGCCGGTCGCGCGCCGGCTTGGCCTGCTGCCGCCCCTTGCGATGTTCAATTACGCTGAAATGATCGACGCCGATTTCGCCGCGCCGGGCAAGCCTGCGCTGGAGCCGTAACGATGACTGACCCTTTGCTGCCCGCGGGCTGCAGCCTGCGCAGACTGGATGAGACCGATCTGCCTTCGCTGCTGCAGCTTTACGCGGCCGTGATGGCTGCGTTGCCCGATGCGTCGATGTTCCGCCTGGCCGGTGGCCCCGAGGCCTTCTTCCGCGGCCACTTCGGCGAGCGGGGTGAGAGCTTGGGCGTGTCGCTGGACGGTGAGCTGGTGGCCCATGGCGCGTTGACGCTGCCCAGCGCGGGCGACCGCGACAACTACGCCAACGACGTCGGCTGGCCCGCTGCGCGCGCCGCGACGGTGGCCTTGCTGTCCGCGGCAATGGTGGCGCCCGAGCACCGGCGCCTTGGGTTGCATGGCGTCTTGATCGATGCGCGCATTGCTCGTGCGCATGCGCTGGGCAAGCCAGATCTGCTGGTCCGGGCTGCGCCGGCCAACGCCGCGTCGCGCCAGGCCGTGATCGAACGCGGATTCGTCCTGGTGTGGCTGGGCGTGCAGGCGGAAGGCTCGCTCCGCCATGTCTTCTGGCGGCCCGCCGATCGGCCGGCGACAGCACCCGCAGCCGGCGAGGCCGTCTGGTTGGACGCAGAGGACCTGGCTGCACAACAGCAGCTGCTGGCGACCGGATGGATCGGGGCGCGCGTGCGGCCAGGTGACACGGCAATCGGCTTCGTTCAGGCGGGCCCGTAGCGGCGGGCAGCTGAATCGGCAGCCTGGCCTCGCGTATTTGTTACCATCCAACGCAGTTTCCGCATCAGGCCGTTCCCGCATGACCTACAACGAATCCTCCTTCCGCGTCCTCAAAGGGCTTGAGCCGGTTCGCTCGCGCCCCGGCATGTACACCCGCACCGATTCGCCGGCGCACATCATCCAGGAGGTGATCGACAACGCCGCGGACGAGGCGCTGGCTGGTTTCGCCAAGCGCATCCATGTCGCGATGTTCCGCGACGGCTCGGTGGCCGTGACCGACGACGGGCGCGGTATCCCGGTCGGCCTGCATCCGGTGGAAGGCGTGCCGGTGGTGGTGCTTGCCTACACGGTGCTCCACGCCGGTGGCAAGTTCGACAAGACGTCGGGCGCCTCCGCCTACGCGTTCTCGGGTGGCCTGCACGGTGTCGGCGTGGCGGTGACGACGGCGCTGTCGCTGAAGGTGGCCGTCGACGTACGGCGCGAGGGCAAGGCCTGGCATGTGGAGTTTGCCGATGGCGGTCGCGCGATCAGCGAACTGGTCGAGGTTGGCCCCTGCGGCAAGCAGACCGGTACCCGCGTGCATGTGTGGCCGGATCCGAAGTATTTCGACGCGCCGCGTGCCTCGCTCGCCGAGATCGAGCGCCTGCTGCGCTCCAAGGCGGTGCTGCTGCCGGGCGTGACGGTGACGCTGGAGGTGGAGCAGGCCGACGGCAGCTTCGTCAAAACTGAATGGCGCTACGCCGACGGCCTGACCGGCTACCTGCGCGAGATGGCCGGTGGCATCGACCCGCTGGTGCCGGTGTTCGCGCAAGAGAAATACGCCGGCCAAGACGAGGATTTCGCGCCCGGCGAGGGTGCGGCCTGGGCCTTCGCGTGGTTCGACGGCTTCGTCGGCAGTGAAAGTTATGTGAACCTGATCCCCACGGTAAACGGCGGCACGCATGAGTCCGGCCTGCGCGGCGGAGTGTTCGAGGCGGTGAAGTCCTTCGTCGAGCACCACGCGCTGCTGCCGCGCGGCGTGAAGCTGCAGCAGGACGATGTGTGCGGCAAGATGAGCTTCCTGCTCTCGGCCCGCCTGCTCGATCCGCAATTCCAGGGCCAGGTGAAGGAAAAGCTCAACTCGCGCGAGGCGGTGAAGCTCGTGTCCACAATGGTGATGCCGCTGTTCGAAGCCTGGCTGAACCAGAACGTGGAGCAGGGCAAGGCGATCGCGGAGCTGGCGATCAAGCAGGCGCAGAGCCGGCTGAAGGACGCGCAGAAGGTCGAGAAGAAGAAGACCTCGGGCGTTGCGGTGCTGCCCGGCAAGCTCTCCGATTGCGAGAGCGAAGACATCAACGACAACGAGCTCTACCTCGTCGAGGGCGATTCGGCCGGCGGCTCGGCGAAGCTTGCCCGTTCGCGTGAGACGCAGGCGATCCTGCCGCTGCGCGGCAAGGTGCAGAACTCCTGGGAGATCGATCCCAACCGGCTGTTCGCCAACAACGAGATCCACGACATCGCGGTGGCGCTGGGCGTGGACCCGCACACGCCGGAAGCGCCGGATACGGTGCTGACCAACCTGCGCTACGGCAAGGTCATCATCATGGCGGATGCGGACGTCGACGGTTCGCACATCCAGACCCTGCTGCTGACGCTCTTCCTGCGGCACTTCCCGCGCCTGGTCGCGCGGGGCCATGTGTGGATCGCGTTGCCGCCGCTCTACCGCGTGGATGTGCCGGCCTCGGGCAAGAAGCGTCCGGCGCGGCGCCTGTATTGCCTTGACGAGCGTGAGCTGGCCGCGGTGCGCGACCGGCTGGTCAAGGAAGGCGTCAAACCGGAGCACCTCGAAATCGGCCGCTTCAAGGGCCTCGGTGAAATGAACCCCGAGCAGCTCAAGGAAACCGCGATGGACCCGGCGACCCGGCGCGTGCTGCCGGTCACCCTCGATGACATCGCGCTGACCGATACCAACGAGCTCTTCGATCTGCTGATGGGCAAGGGCGAGGCCTCCGGCCGCCGCGCCTGGATGGAAGCCAAGGGCAATCTGGTCGAGGCCGATCTGTAAGCGCCCCGCGCCGGGGCCGGCATCGCCCCCCGGGTGCTTGAGCGGGTGCCGGGCGGGCTCAAGTCAGCGGCTGCCGTGCCGTTCTCCCGGGCATGTACGCGCTCGCGCCCGCATCGCTGCCTAGCCTGACTCGTCGCCGCCTTGTCTCCGCGGGTCTCGGCGGCCTTGCGCTTGCCGGCTTGGGCAGCGGGTGCCAGCCCGAGGTGTTCTCCGTTCCGACCCGCCCGCTGCGCATCGCGATCGACTTGTGGGCCGGGCACTACCCCTTGCTGCTTGCGCGCGAGCGCGGTTTGCTCAAGGCGCAGGGCGTTGACGTCGAGGTCGTGATTCCCGAGAACACCCGGCAGTTGCTGTCGGACTTCGCGGCGGGTTCCTACGATGGCGTGTGTGTGTCGCTTGGCGACATGATCACGCTCACGCGCGCCGCGCCGGATATCCACATGGTGCTGGCCTCGGGCGAGTCGATCGGGGCCGACCGCATCCTCGGCCGCGAATCGCCCTCGCGCGTGGATGATGTCCGCGGTGCCCGCATCGGAACCTCGCTCGGCGGTTTTGGCGAACTGCTGGTGCTGCGTTTCGCCAAGCGCTACGGCCTGTCGCTCGGCGATATCGAGCTGGTTCACGTTGATGCGTCCGAGGTGCCGGCTCACCTTGCCCGTGGCGTGATCGACTACGGCCACACGTGGGAGCCGTATGTCGCGCAGGCGCGCGAGCAGGGCTTTGTCGAGGTCTTTTCAAGTCGCGACACCCCCGGTCTGGTGGTCAACGGGCTGATCTGTCATGGCTCGGTGTTGCAGCGACGCGGGGCGGAGATCCGGGCGCTGATTTCCGCCTGGTTCGAGGCCGTCGATTGGTGGAACCGCTACGAACTGGATGCCGAGCCGATTCTGCGGCGGGCACTGAGTGGCCGCACCAATGAAGTTGTCAGGGTCGCGATCCGCCTGCTGACGCGCGACGACAACCGCGCGAAGTTTCGCCGCGGGCCGACCGAAGAGTCGCTCTACCGCGTGGCGGAGGTGTACGCCGATCATTTCATCGCGCGAGGCCTGATCGGCCGCCGCCCGGCGCCGTCCGAACTGCTCGATTCGGGCTTTCTCGCATGAACATTCGCACCCGCTTGCTGCTGGTGCTGGTGGTGGCGGCGCTGGTGCCGCTCTATCTGGCAGGCTGGTTCGCGCTGCGGGCTAATTCGGCGGCACGGGCGGAGCGCGAAGACGCCGCGCTCGCCTCGCGCGCGAACGAAATGGCTGCGGATGTCGAAAGCTTCGTCCGCGGCTCGCTTGAGGCTTTGCGCGCGGATGCCGGGCAGCCGATCTTCGAGCGCTACCTGACCGCCGCACCGGACGCGCGCGCGCCGATGCAGGCCGAGCTGCGCGGCGCGCTGCGCAGCGTCGCGGTGAAAGACCCGATCCATGTGATGTCCGCTGCGCTGCTCGATGCCACGGGGCAGGTATTGGGCGATACCGCGCTCGCACCCGCCGAACGTGAGCCCGGGCAAAGCAGCCCGTGTGCGCCGCTTGCTCTGAGCAGCGGCCTTGGCACGCTGACCGGCCCAAGTGTGGATGGACCGTCGCGCAGACCGTTCATCTATTTTTGCCAGCCGGTACGCAATGCGCGTGGCCACATCATCGGGCTGTTGCGCCTGCGCGTTTCGGCGGCACGCCTGCAGGCCATCGTGTGGCGCGGCGCGCTGAATGATTTGTCGCTGCGTCGCGTGCTGGTGCTGGGCCGTGAGGGCGTGCTGGTGGCCCATAGCTCGCGACCGGAATGGGTGTTGCGTTCTCGCGTCGGCGGCGATGCAGCATCGGATGCGCGACTGCGGCGCGAGGGGCTGCTGGCGCCCGATGGTGAGATACAGCGTTTGCCCGGCGCTTTACCGCCCGCCAGCCAGACTGCGCAGCTCGCGTGGGTTGATACGGGTGCAGATCAACTGCGTGTGGCGGTCGTCAACGTGCGCGACAGCGCCTGGCGAGTGGTCGTGCTGATACCACGGGCCGTGTGGCTTGCAGGCTCCCAGGCGGAAGGCCGCACGATACTCTGGCTGGGCGGTGCGCTGACGGTGTTGCTGTTGCTCGCCGCCTGGTTCGCTGCCGGGCGGATTGCTGAGCCAATCGTGCGCCTCACTGCGCTGGCGGACCAGGTCGGGCTGGAGGGGCCGACGCCGCGTCTGCCGGTGGAGGCGGGCGGCGAGGTCGGGCGACTCGCACGCGCAATCCAGGCGATGACCGAACGCCTCGAAGAGACGCTCGCGCGGCTCGCGGCTCAGGTCGAGGAGCAGCGCGCCACCGCGTCGCGGCTGCAGATCAGTGAATCGCGGTTTGCCGCGTTGTTCAACCTTTCGCCGCTGCCTTTGCTGTTGTCCGATCGCGGCAGCGGCGAAATTGTCGATCTCAATGCAGCCTTCGTGGCGCAGTTCGGCGAAGACAGCAAAGCCTTGCCCGGTCGAACCTTGCTTAACCTGCGCGACGACTCGCGCTACCCCGATCTCGAGCAACTCGCCTGCCGCTTGGGCGAGGGCGGCGATGTCGACGCGCTCGAGACGCTCGACACCGCCGGCGGCGCGGTCTGGCTGCGGATCTTCGCGCGCGCGTTCGAGGCCGGTGAGCGGTCGCTTGCGATCTGGACCTGCGTCGATGTGAGCGAGGCCGAGCAGACCCGACGCGCGCTGGAAGAACTGAACGCCTCGCTCGAAAGCCGCGTGGAGCGGCGCACCACCGAGTTGCGCGAAACCCTTGCGCGGTTGCAACAGGCGCAGGACGAACTGGTCCGTTCGGAAAAACTGGCGGCGTTGGGCGGGCTGGTGGCCGGCGTGGCGCACGAACTCAACACGCCGATCGGTAACAGCGTGACGGTGGCCAGCACGATCGGTGAAATGACGCAGAAGCTCACCGCCGAGATGCGCGCCGGGCAACTGCGGCGCTCACAGCTGGACGAGTACCTTCAAGCGATGGTCGACGCGACCAGTCTGATCGAACGCAACCTGGCGCGCGCGCGGACCCTCGTCACCAGCTTCAAGCAGGTGTCGGTCGACCGCGTCAGCGAGGCGCGGCGCAAGTTCGACCTTGCGGACGTTGTCGCCGAAGTGGCGGAAACGCTCGCCCCGGGCCTGCGCGGCCAACCCGGCCGGCTTGAACTCGATTTGCGCAATGTCGCGATGGACAGCTATCCCGGCGCCATCGGGCAGATTGTCACCAACCTGGTGAACAACGCGATGCTGCACGCCTTTGAGGGGCGCGACGACGGCCATGTCGTGATCAGTTCGGCGCAGTTGCCCGATGGCTCGGCGGAGTTGTGCTGCCGCGACGACGGTTGCGGCATGGACGCCGAGACGCTGCGCAAGATCTTCGACCCCTTCTTCACCACCAAATTCGGGCGCGGCGGCAGTGGTCTGGGCATGCACATCGTCTACAACCTTGTGACCCGCGTGCTCGGCGGCCGCATCCAGGTCGATAGCCAGCCGGGGCTGGGCGCTAGCTTCCGCATCGTGATGCCGCAGGTCGCGCCCGATGCAGGCGAATGATCCGGCGTTAAAGCAAAGCCCGTCGATGCCGTAGTCCTACAGGTGACAAGGGGAGCCAAGGCCACAGGGATGCCAGCAGGAAAAACCGTTTCGCCGACACGCCGCAGCGCCTTGCGCGCCGCGCTCTGCTATGCGGCGGTCGCGCTGGCTGGCTGTGATCGACAGGCGCCGGTGCGCGCGGCGCCACCGCTGCGGATCGCGATCGACCTGTGGGCCGGCTACTACCCGCTGCTGCTCGCACGCGAGCTGGGCTACCTGAAGGCAGCAGGGATCGAGGTCGAGATCTCGCTGCCGGAAAATACCCGTCGGCTCCTGAGTGACTTCTCGGCGGGCAGCTACGACGGCGTGTGCGTATCCTTGGGCGATGTCATCACGCTGACGCGAACATCGCCCGACATCCGCATGGTGCTTGCGTCGGACGAATCGGCCGGTGGTGACGTCCTGCTCGCACGCGAGCCCTTCGCCGATGCTGCGGCCCTGCGCGGCAAACGCATCGGCACCTCGCTCGGTGGCTTCGGTGAGCTGCTGGTGTTGCGCTATCTCGCGCGCTTCGGCCTGTCGTTCGATGATGTGAAGCTGGTCAATGCGGATGCGTCGTCGGTGCCCGAGCTACTTAAACGGGGCGAAGTCGACGTCGGTCATAGTTGGGAGCCCTATGTCTCGATGGCGCGGAACAGCGGCTGCAAGGCCGTGTTTTCAAGCGCGGATACACCGGGGCTGATCGTGGACGGGCTGATCTTCCGCCTCGGGGTCATCGAATCAAGGCCGGACGCCGTGCGGGCAGTCGTGGCTGCTTGGTTTCGCGCGCTTGCCTGGTGGGACAGCCATCCGGCCGAGGGTGACCAGCGCCTTCTGGTGCTGCTCAAGGGGCGCACCAACGACGTCAGCCGCGATGGCATCAAGCTGTTGGGGGTGGCGGAGAACCGCGCGAAGTTCCGCCACGGCGACACCGACAGTTCGATCGTTCATGTGGCCGATCAGTACATCCAGCACTTCATTTCGCGCGGCTACCTGATCCGGAGGCCGGAGCCGGCCTCTTTGATTGATTTGCGCATGCTGCCGTGAAGATCCGCGGCCAGCTTCTCGTCACGCTCGCGTTGGTCGCGCTCGTGCCGCTCTACGTGGCCGGCTGGATCGCGCTGCGCGCCAACGAGTACGCGCGGGCGGAGCAGGAGGACCATGCGCTGCTGGTGCGGGCGGGCGAAGTTGCGGCGGCGGTCGATACCTTTGCCGCGGCCACCCTGGACGGCCTGCGTGCTGATAGCCACCTTCCCGCGCTGCGGCGCTACCTCGCCGCCGACGATGAGCGCCGTGCCTTGTTGATCTCGGAGCTGGTGGAAACGCTGCGCAACACCGTGATCAAGGATCCGATCCATGTCGGTTCCGCCGCGCTGCTCGATCGAGACGGCCGTGTGATGGTCGACACCGAGCTTGGCCGGGTTGGCGCCAGCGAGGCCGACAACCTCTGGTTCCGTCAGACGGTCGATTCCGGCATGCCCAGTCTCGCCGGCCCGTTCTTCGACGCCGACGGTGCAACGCTATGGGCATCGGTGCCGATTCACGATGGCGGTGGTCGCGTGGTCGGCGTGCTGCGCCAGCGGATCTCGGCGGCACGGCTGCAGGAGTTTGTGCGACGTGACCAGGCGCGCGATGCGGGCGGCGGCTTCAGCGTGTTGTTCGACAGTGCCGGCGTCGCGATCGCCCACGGCGAGGATGGTCGCCTGCAGGGGCGCGTGGTGTATGGGGCCGACCGCGCCAGTGTGGCTCGCCTCAAGGCGGAGCGCAGGGTTGCGAGCGATCTGTCGGTGTTGGCGCGCCAGCCCGCGGCGCTGGTCGATGGGGTGAGCTGGGCCGATATCAACGGCGATGGCGCTGACGAGCGCGTCGCCGTGGTGGCGCTGAATACCGCGCCTTGGCGCCTTGCGTTGGCCGAACCGACCTCGGTCTACTTCGCACCCTATGCCCGGGTTACGACGGCCGTGATGGCGCTCGGGCTCATGGTGACCATGCTGATCGTCGGGGCTGCGTGGCTGGTGTCGACCCGCATCGCGAAGCCGATCGTGCAGCTGACCGATGCGGCGGAACGCATCGGCACCGGCGAACAGGCAATTCTGCCAACTGGCGCCAGCGGTGAAATCGGCCAGCTCGCGCGCGCCTTTGCGCATGGCGATCTGCGCCTGCGCGAATCGCGTGCCGCGCTGGAATCGCTCAATGCGACGCTCGAAGCGCGTGTGCAGTCGCGCACGGCGGAACTGAGCCAGGCGCTCGAGCGACTGCAGCTTGCGCAGGATGAGCTGATCCGGTCCGAGAAGTTCATTGCGCTGGGTGGTCTTGTGGCGGGCATTGCGCATGAGCTCAACACGCCGATCGGCAACAGCGTGACGGTGGCGAGTACCTTGATGGCGCAGTCGCGCCAGCTGCAACGCGATGTGGCGGAGAACCAGTTACGCCGCTCCTCGCTCGTCGATTACGCCAACAACGTCAGCGATGCGGCAGGTCTGCTGGTGCGCAACCTTGAGCGGGCGCACGAGCTGGTGGCGAGTTTCAAGCAGGTGTCGGTCGATCGCGTAAGTGAGAAACGCCGCGAGTTCGATCTGGCGACCACGGTGCGCGAAGTGGTCGCCACGATGGCGCCGGTGATGCGGCACCAGGGTGTCGAGATCGAACTGATTCTGGAAGATGACGTCGTGCTGGACAGCTACCCGGGTCCGCTCGGCCAGATCATCACCAACTTCATCAACAACGCGCTGATCCATGCGTTCGAAGATCGCGAGCATGGCCATCTGCGGATCACTGCCGCGCGCAGCGGGTCGCGCGACTGCGCGCTGTCGTGCCGCGACGACGGTGTCGGGATTCCGCAAGAGCAACTCAAGCGGATTTTCGACCCCTTCTTCACCACCAAGCTCGGTCGCGGCGGTAGTGGTCTTGGCCTCAGTATCGTCTACAACCTGGTCAGCGGCGTGCTGGGCGGGCGGATCGATGTCGAGAGCACACCGGGCGAGGGGACCTGCTTCGTCGTGACCATCCCGCTCGTCGCTCCCGACGCGACGCCAAACGCCTAGCGCAAAGCCTGGCGCGGGTTTCGCGAAAGCCTGCGCATGTCCGTGGTATGACGCGTGGCGCCACCACAACAGACTTGTTGCGCCGCACAAGTCAAATTGAATATCCCGTTCGGGTCATAAAAATCTTCTAGTGCGGTTCGCGCGAAAAGCGCAGTTTCCGACAAGGCGTCGGATCGGCCGCCGGCACACTCCTGCCTGCAAGCGACACGTACCCCTGTCGCTCGCAAGCGTCGAAGAACGCTTTCCCCCCAACCAAAATACAGAGGTCATCATGAGGAAACTGTTCATTGCCCTGGCAGGGCTTTTGATCGCCGCGCAGGCTTTCGCGGCAGACGAGATCAAGCTGCTGCGTTCGCAGAGCACGGTCTCGTCCAAGTACGGCATCAGCAGTCAGAGCATCCGGTTTGAAGCGATCCTGAAGAACCTTGCCTACGCCAAGCAGGTGTACGTGCACCTCAAGCGGCCCGACGGCAGCTGGACGGATGTCGCCCTTTCCTACCAGCGTGCCGCCGATGCGGGCCGTGAGGTCTGGGCTGGCAGCTACACCGACCCCAACGACACCAACACCGGCCCGAGCTTCAAGACCTTCGATCTGGAATTTGCGCTGCGCTATGTGGTGAACGGCACCGAGTACTGGGACAACAACGGTGGCCAGAACTACAAGCAGGGCCGCGACACCGGCAGCATGCTGTTTGGCACGAACGTGCTTGCCCGCATCTATGACCTGAACAACCCGGCCTGGATCTATGGTGGCCGCTATTACGGCAGCGTGACCCTGAAGAACCTCTCGCCGAACAAGCAGGTCAAGGTGGTCTATTCGACCGATGGCTGGCAGACCACCAAGACGGCTTGGGCCACGTTCAGCAACACCTTCTGGTTCGGTGGTTACAGCAGCGCGCCCAATCCCAACCAGTACGGCTCGGAAGAATGGAACTACGAGCTGGACGTTGGCACCACCGCGACCAAGGTTGAGTTTGCCGTCGGCTACATCGTCAATGGCACGACCTACTGGGACAACAACTTCGGCCGCAACTACCTGCAGCCGCTCAAGCAGAACTGATCCCGCCTGACCCGCGCGTGACACGGCTTGCCGTGTCGCGCGCGGCCCCGGGTGCATCGCCGATGCACCCGTTTCGATCCGCGTGAAGTCAGCGCCCGCCCGGCGAGGCGCGCTCACGCCCCTGCCAGGAGGCAATCATGAAACGAATTCTCATCGCGCTTGCTGCGCTCATCGCTTGCACAGCGGCCATGGCGGCCGACGAAATCAAGCTGCTGCGCTCCCAGAGCACGGTATCGGCCTACTACCAGGTGGGGCTGCAATCAGTCCGCTTTGAAGTGCTCGTCAAGAACATCGCCTACGCCAAGCAGGTGTACGTGCACTTGAAGAAGCCGGACGGCAGTTGGATCGACGTGCCGCTGGCCTACAGCCGCCCGGCGGACAGCGGCCGCGAAGTGTGGGCGGGCAATTTCACGGACAGCAATGACGCCGGCCCGACCTACGCCAGCTGGGATCTGGAATTCGCGCTGCGCTACAAGGTGAATGGCGTTGAGTACTGGGACAACAACGGTGGGCAGAATTATCGCCAGGCGAAGGATTCAGGCAGCCTGATCCCGTCGGCGCCGGTGCTGGCGCGCTTTGTCGATACCGGCAACCCGGTTACGGTGTATGGCAACCGCTACTATGGCAGCGTCAGCGTACGGAACATCGGCGCCAGTCGTCAGGTGGAGATCCGCTACACCACCGACGGCTGGCAAACCACGCAGACGGCCTGGGCGGTCTGGAACGGTGACTTCTGGCGTAGTTACTACAGCAGCGCCACGAACCCGAACCAATATGCCGTCGAGGAATGGGCATACGGCCTGAGCCTGCCGGCTGGCGCGACGCGCATCGAGTACGCAGTGGGCTACACCGTCAACGGCCAGACCTACTGGGACAACAACTACGGCCGCAACTATGTGGTCCGCGTACAGCAACAGTGATCAAGCGCTTTGGTTCAAACAAAAAGCCCCGCCAGTGCGGGGCTTTTTTGTTGCCGAGGCGGCCGTGGCTGTATCAGTCCGGCAGATCCTTGCGCAGATGCACCGGTGCGCTGATCCGCTTGCGCAGGCGGATGTTGATCATCTCGACACACACCGAGAACGCCATCGCGAAATAGATGTAGCCCTTCGGCACATGGGTGCCGAAGCCCTCGGCGATCAGCGTGACGCCCACCAGCACCAGGAATGCGAGCGCGAGCATCTTCACCGTCGGGTGACGGTCGACAAACTCGCCGATCGGTTTCGCGGCAAACATCATCACGCCAACCGATACCACGATCGCGGTGACCATGATCGACAGGTTGCTCACGAGCCCGACCGCAGTGATCACCGAATCGAGCGAGAACACGATGTCGATGATCGCGATTTGGATCAGCACCGATGCGAAGGTCGCACGTGCGGCACCCGCGTGCTGATCCTCTTCTTCACCCTCCAGCGAGTTGTGGATCTCGTGCACGCTCTTCCAGAGCAGGAACAGGCCGCCGCCGATCAGGATCAGGTCGCGCCCCGAGACGCCACGATCAAACCACGGCGCAACAAAGAGCGGGTCCTTCAGCTGCATGATCCAGGCAAGCGAGGCCAGCAGGGCGATTCGCGTGCCCATCGCGAGCAGCAGCCCAAGGCGCCGCGCTACGTTGCGCTGGCTTTCCGGCAGGCGGCCGACGAGGATCGAGATGAAGATGATGTTGTCCACGCCGAGCACGATCTCTAGTGCGGTCAGCGTGGCCAAGGCAACCCAGGCGTTGGGGTCGGTAAGCCATTCCATGGTCGGGTATCTCCGGCAGGCGTCTTACAAAGCAAAACGGCCGCTCCGCGTGCTGCGGAACGGCCGCCGGAGTATGCCAGTTCGGCTTACTTGATCGTGTAGCCGCGTCCTTCGAGGCAGGCCGCACGCGCCTTGTTGAAGGCGCTGTTCTGACTCGATGCCTGCTGCTGCGCAGCCTGTTGCTGGGCGGCGGCCTGCTGTTGTTGGGCAGCCGCTTGCTGGCGCTTCTGCCCGCGCTGCGCCGCACCGCCAGCCACTGCGCCGGCCACTGCCGCATCGCCGGTATCGTGGTCGGTGACCGCCGCAACGGTGGCCGCCGCTGCCGCACCACGGACCCGGCCGCCTTTCGGGGCGGGCGCCGGCGCAGGCGCGGGCGCCGGGGCGGCAGCCTGCTGCGGCTTGGCGGGGTCAAACCCGGTTTGGCCGACGGCCCAGGTGTAGCACTCGGCCTCGTCTTTCTTTTGTTGCTCCGCCGACTGCCCCTTTGCGGGGTACACGAACTGCTGGGCCGTGGCGGGGCCGGCAAGGCACAACAGGACAATGGAAACTGCGCTCAGGCGTGTCTTCACGTTCGGGTCTCCCTACGGGTTGCCGCGCAAGGCAAGAGGCGGCGCGGGTTCAGGTGGAATCATAGCGCCGCGTTCCCGCGGCGAGCTCTGCGCCACGTCACATCCACTGCGGGCAGGCGCCACCAACCTGCGATAATCGCGGCTGTTTCCGCAGCAGATGCCTTAGCCCATGCACAACGAGCCCGAAACCGGCACCGAAAACAATCCAGAGCTCGACCTCTTTGGCAGCGATGCCGAACAGGTGGTCGAGCCGCAAGCCGAAGCGCCGGCTGAACCACCGGCGCCACCGCCGCCGCCCACGCTCACCGAACTGCCCGACGATCACCTGCCGATCGCCGCGTTTGCCGAGCGCGCCTACCTCGCCTACGCGATGAGCGTGGTGCGCGGCCGTGCGCTGCCGCAGGTGGAAGACGGCATGAAGCCGGTTCAGCGCCGCATCCTGTACTCGATGCACGAAATGCGGCTCACGCCCGGCGCCAAGCCGGTGAAGAGTGCCCGCGTGGTCGGCGACGTGATCGGTAAGCTGCACCCGCACGGCGACACCGCGGTGTACGACGCGGCGGTGCGGCTGGCGCAGGACTTCACGCTGCGCTACCCGCTGATCGACGGCCAGGGCAACTTCGGTTCGCGCGACGGCGATGGCGCGGCGGCCATGCGTTACACCGAAATGCGCCTCACGCCGCTGGCCGAGCTGCTGCTCGGCGAGATCGACCGCGGCACGGTGGATTTCGTGCCCAACTACGACGGCGCCTGGCAGGAGCCCAAGCTCTTTCCGGCACGCCTGCCGATGCTGCTGCTCAACGGCGCTTCGGGCATCGCGGTCGGTATGGCGACCGAATGCCCGCCGCACAATCTGCGCGAGGTTTCGGCCGCGGCGCAGCTCTTGATCAAGAAGCCGGAATCAACGCTGGATGACGTGATGGCGCTGCTGCCGGGGCCGGACTTCCCCGGCGGCGGCCAGCTGATCTCGCCGCCGCAAGCGCTGCGCGACGCTTACGCCGGCGGCCGCGGCAGCCTGCGGATGCGCGCGCGCTGGCGTGTCGAGCCGCTTGCGCGTGGTGCCTGGCGCATCATCGTCAACGAGATGCCGCATGGCGTGTCGGTCTCCAAGGTGCTCTCCGAAATCGAGGCACTGACCAACCCGCAGCCAAAAGCCGGCAAGAAGGAAGTCTCCGCAGAGGAGAAGGCGACCAAGGCGCTGGTGCTGGGCGTGCTCGATACCGCGCGCGACGAATCCTCCGACAAGGAGGCCGTGCGCTTGGTGCTCGAACCCAAGAGCCGCACGCAGGACCCCGAGGAGCTGATGCGGGTGCTGCTGGTGCACACCTCGCTCGAATCCTCGGTGTCGATCAACCTCACGGTTATCGGCCGCGACGGCCGCCCGGCGCAGAAGGGCTTGCTGGCGGTGCTGCATGAGTGGATCGCGTTCCGTTTCGACACCGTCGAGCGCCGCACGCGGCACCGCCTTGGCGAAGTCGACCGTCGCATCCACATCCTCGAAGGCCGCGCCATCGTCTGGCTGCATATCGACGAGGTGATCCGCGTGATCCGCGAGGCCGAGGAGCCCAAGGCCGAGCTGATGGCGCGCTTCAAGCTCAGCGAGATCCAGGCCGAGGACATCCTTGAGATCCGCCTGCGCCAGTTGGCGCGGCTCGAATACATCAAGATCGAGTCGGAACTGGCCGAACTGCGCGTCGAACGCGCCAAGCTGGTTGAGCTGCTGGAAGACCGCGGCGCGATGACGCGCCTGATCCTCAAGGAAATCGTCGAGGATACGAAGAAGTTTGGCGACGACCGCCGCACGCTGATCGAAGCCGCGCAGGCGGTGGTGGCGGCCGAAGCGCCGGTGCTCGACGAGCCGGTCACGGTGATCCTCTCGCGCAACGGCTGGGTACGCGCGCGCCAGGGTCACGGCGTGGACCGCGCGGCGCTGACCTACAAGTCCGGCGACGGCGAATTCGCGGTGATCGAGACGCGCACGCCCTGGCCGCTGCTGATCATCGACACCCAGGGCCGCGCCTACTCGGTGCGCATCCAGGATCTACCCGGCGGGCGTGGCGACGGCGTGCCGATCACCACGCTGATCGAACTGCAGAACGGCGCACGCGTGGCGCAGGCGCTCTCGGGCGACCCGGCGAAGGAATACCTCTTCGCCAACTCCGGCAGCTACGGCTTCATCACCACCTTGTCCGAACTTGCCGGCCGCAACCGCGCCGGCAAAGCCTTCATGACGCTGGAAGACAAGGAAGAAGTGCTGCGCCCGGTGTCCTGCGAAGGCGAGTGGATAGCTGCTGCGTCGGCCAACGGCCGCCTGCTGTGGTTCCCGCGCGCCGAGATGAAGGTGATGCCGCGCGGCCGCGGCGTGATCGTCATGGGCCTGGACGACAAGGAAACGCTGAATGCGGTCGCCTGCCCGGCGGAGCCGGTGGTCACCGTCAGCGGTATCGGCCGCGGCGGCAAGGAGATCGCGGTGGAGGTGAAGGGCGTTGCGCTGCAGGCCTGCGTTGGCAAGCGGGCGCGCAAGGGCAGTGCAATTGCGCCGAAAGTGAAGCCGGCGGCGATGCAATAGGTCGAGATCGCGATCGTCCAGATGCCGACAGAGGCCGCGTCCCGGAGCAATCCGCGGCGCGGCCTTTTTTCGTCATGGGCTCATCACGGAGAGGAACATGCTTGCGGCAGTAAGCCCCCAACCCGCGACCAGCAGGGCAGTGACCCAGGTTTCGGCTTTCCCCGGTTTGACCATCCAGGCGGGTAGATCCGAGCGCGCGAGTTCGCGTTGAATCAGGTTTAGCGTAGCCATGTCGCGTACCTCCGATTCGGGGCCGAAATGTTACGGTCAGCCGTAGGCATCTCAAGCCACAGGTTGAGTGTGAGTGGTCCTCCAGTACTGGTTTGGGAGCAGGCAGCGCGGGCAAGGACATGCCGGGTGGGGGGGCTGCGGGTACTGCCTGTTGCGCCCTCTTGGGGCTTCCGAAGTATAGGAATGCGTCAGCCGCTGAACAGGGTGCAATAGCTTCGTGCGTCAAACTTACTGAGTGGCGCATCCTGGCTGGCTTCGTAAGCGGTTGCGCGAACGCGGAGTCGTCGGCCTGCGGGGCGCGAGGTATCGCACCTGTCAATGGTCAAGGATTTCCACCGAGGGCCGTAATTGAATGACGGCCGGGGCGCGTTCCTGCCCCAGCCATAACCGAGTCAGGCCGACCATGCTCAAACCCCCGGGCGCCACGGTACTCATCGTCGACGACGCAGCCGAGAACCTCGATCTGCTCGCCGAGCTGCTGCAGCCCCACTACCGGGTGCGGGCTGCGACGTCCGGCGCGCGCGCGCTGGCGGTCGCGCGCAGTGCGCCACAGCCCGATCTGGTGCTGCTCGACGTGATGATGCCGGGCATGGATGGCCATGAAGTGTTTGCCCGCTTGCGTGCCGATCCGGTAACCGCTGGGATCCCGGTGATCTTCGTGACTGCGATGGGCGAGATCGAAGACGAACTGCGCGGTTTGGAGGCGGGCGCCGTCGATTACCTCGCCAAGCCCATCGTGCCGCCGCTGCTGCTGGCGAGGGTGAGAACCCAGCTTGAACTCAAACAGGCGCGCGACCGCCTCGCCGGGCAGAACGCCTGGCTTGAGGCGGAAGTCTCGCGCCGCATGCACGAGAACGACCAGACCCAGCTGGTCACGATCCGCGCGCTGGCACACCTGGCTGAGACGCGCGACCCGGAAACCGGTAACCACATCCTGCGCACGCAGGCGTATGTACACACCCTTGCCACGCGGCTCAGCGACCACTCTCGCTTCCGTGACACGCTGGACGCCCGCTACATCGACCTGCTGACACGCTCGGCGCCCCTGCACGACATTGGCAAGGTCGGCATTCCGGATGCGATCCTGCGCAAACCCGGCCCACTCTCGCCGGATGAATGGCAGATCATGAAGACCCATGCGCGGCTTGGAGTGGAAGCGATCGAGCTGGCCGAGCGCGACGTGGACCAGCCGGTGGCCTTCCTGTCCGTCGCAAAGGAAATCGCCGGCGGGCATCACGAGAAGTGGGACGGCAGCGGCTATCCGGCTGGTTTGGCGGGCGATGCGATTCCGGTGTCGGCGCGATTGATGGCCCTGGCCGACGTGTTCGATGCGCTGATCACACGGCGGGTGTACAAGCCGCCGTTCAGCTTCGACGAAGCGCACGACATTATTCTCGGCGGGCGAGGCAGCCACTTCGACCCCGATGTCGTCGATGTGTTCGATGATGCCTTTGACGATTTTGTCGGCATCGCGAGGCACCATCAGGACAGCGACTGATACGCCCATGACCGCGCCGCGCTCACTCTCGCAACTCGACATCCTCGGAGTCGTGCTGAGCTACGCGGTGGTGGCCGGGCTCTGGATTCTTCTGTCGGATGGGGTGCTCGCGCTGCTGGTTCGCGATCCCGGGGCGTTGGCGCTGATCAGCGCGATCAAGGGTTGGGTGTTCGTGCTGGTTACATCGGCACTGCTTTGGCTTCTCTTGCGGCGCTGGATCTCAAGTGCTGACGGCGGCGTCGCCACAGCCGACCCAGTTTCGTCGCACACAATCCGCCCGTTTCTCTTCATCGCAAGCTTCATCGTTGCGGTGACGGCTGCGGCGGTTGCGGCGACGATTCAACAACACAAGGCAATCGAGCTCGAGCGACTCCAGGCGATCGCCGATTTCCGCACCCGCCAGGTGTCGGACTGGGTGCGCGAGCGCACGATCGGCGATGCAGCCCTGGTGCAGAGCAGCCAGTTCTTCGCCGATCTTTACCAGCGCTGGCAGCTCGAACAAGACATGAGCGCTGGCGAAACCCTGAAGCGACGGCTGGCCTGGCTGGCTGATAGCCGTGGCTTTGCGGGGGTTTCGTTGTTCGACGCCAACGGCAAACGGATATGGGGCTCCGGCGACGCCCCTCAGCAAGTCGCCGACGAACTGGCGCGAGCGATCGCCAGCGTCCATGCGGACGGCAAGATCGCTCGGGTTGGCCCCTACCGTGGTGTGCGCGGCAAGCTCAGGCTGGACTTCGTCGCACCGCTGGCCGGCTCGCGCCAACCGGACCGCGATACACCGCTGATCGTCCTGCATCTCAAACCCGAGGCCTGGCTGCTGCCAACGCTGCAGAGCTGGCCGGTGCCGAGTGATAGCGGCGAAACGCTGCTGGTCCGTCGCGACGGCAAGGATGTGCTCTACCTCAGCGAATTGCGCGGTCGCCCCGGCGGTGCCGCCTTGGTGCGTTCGGCGGCGGGGACCGGGCGGCTGCCGGATCTGGATCAAGCCGGCACGCTCGGTGCAGTGCAGTACGGGCAGGATTACCGTGGCGTCGCGGCCGTTGGCGTTGTGCGGCAGATCGAGGGCAGCGAGTGGTTTCTGCTCACCAAGCAAGACACCACCGAGCTTTACAAGGAAGCGACGAAAGAGGGCGTGTGGATTGTCTTCACCGGACTCTTTGCGCTGGTTGTGGCGGCCGCTTACCTGGCCTTGCAGCGTCAGCGACAGCAACTCGTCGTATCGGCCACCAAAGCACAAGCGCAGCGCGAGCGGCTCACCGTGCTCGGTTTGCTCGAAGCGATCGTCGACCACTCTGAAGACTGCATCTTCGCGCTCGACCGGGATGGGCGTTTCACGCTATTCAACCGGGCAGCTGCCAATACGTTCGGCAAGACGGCCGATCAGGTCATCGAGCGGGACGAGCATGCTCTGTTTTCCCCGGAGATCGCCGAGCGGCAAATCGCCGACAACAGGCGTGTGATGGAGCTTGGGGAGAGCGAATCCTTCGAAGAAACGCTGCCCGTCGGGGGCGAGATGCGGACCTTTCTGACCGTGAAGAGTCCGTTGCGTGACGCCACTGGCGCGGTGGTCGGGGTGTGCGGCATTGCGCGCGACATCTCGGCGCGCAAAACCGCTGAAGAGGCTGCACGCACCGCGGCCGAGCGGCTTCGCCTGGTGCTCGAGGCCACGCACGACGGCGTATGGGACTGGGACCTTGTGACGGGTGTCGCGGACCTTTCTCCCCGCTATTACGAGATGACTGGCTACTCACCGGATGAAGTGACCGCCGATCTCGCGTTCTTCCAGCGTCTGGTGCATCCGGACGACTGGGCGCGGGTTCTTGCGGCGATGGAGGCTCACCTGCGCGGCGAGACACTCGGCAGCGAGTTTGATTACCGCATGACGACGAAGTCGGGTGCGATCCGCTGGGTCCACGCCAAGGGCAAGGTCGTCCTCTGGAATCCGAACGGTAGTCCGGCACGTATCGTAGGCACCATCTCAGATATCACCGAGCGCAAACGCGGTGAGGAAGCCCTGCAGCAACAAGCGGAAGTCTTGCGTGCGCGCAACGAGGAGCTTGAGCGCTTCAACCGCGCGATGATCGGGCGCGAGCTCGACATGGTTGAGCTCAAGCGGCGCATCAACGCGCTCTCTGCCCGGCTGGGCGAGGAGCCCCCCTATTCGGTGGGCTTTGCGGACGTCGTTCGGCAGGAGTTCGGCGAATGATCGTTGCCCCCAAACGCCGCCTGCTGCTGGCCGCTGTTCCACCCTTGGCCGCGCTGGCAGTCCAATGGGTGCTGTGGCCCTGGCTCGCGCCGCACAGCTGGTTCCTGTTCTTTCCCGCGGTGTGCGTCAGCGTGTGCGTGGCGGGTATGGCCGGTGGGCTGCTCGCGAGCGGGCTCAGCGTCCTTATGGTTTGGGCCGTGTTCGTACCGCCCGGCGCCGGATGGACGACAACGCTGGTGCCCGCCTTGCTCTTCTTGGCCGTGGCGGCGATGGTTGGTGTGATGAACGCCCGCATCCAGCGTTCGCGTGAGTATGCCGATACGCGTTTCGAGGCAAGTTTTCGACAGGCCGCGGTTGGTGTGGCGCTGGTCGCGCCAGATGGCCGCTGGTTGCGGGTGAATCGCAAGCTTTGCGACATCGTGGGTTACGAGGAAAGCGAGCTGCTTGCCCGGACTTTCCAGATGCTCACGCATCCGGATGATCTCGCACCAGACCTCGTCGCGGCGCAACGCATGCTGGCGCGCGAGATCGACAACTACACCATCGAGAAACGCTATCTGCGCAAGGATGGGCGCGCGGTGTGGGTTCGTCTGAGCGTGTCGCTGGTATGGCGCGATGGCAAACCGGACTACTTCATCTCGGTGGTGGAGGATATCGACGCAATCAAGCGGGCCACGCTGGCCCTGCAGCGCAGCGAGCAGGCACTCAAGGACGCCAAGCGGGTTGCGGGCATCGGCAGCTGGCGGCGCGATCTTCTGCGTGACAGCGCGGAATGGTGCGAGCAGATGAATCGCATTTTCGGTCTCCCGTCCGGGGCACCTGCGGCGACGATGCAGGAGCTTGCGGCGCTCTTCACGCCGGACAGTTGGGTGCGCGTTTCCGATGCGATCTCCCGAGGTGCGCGCGAAGGCGTGCCATGGGAGCTTGATGCCGAGATCGTGCGCGCCGACGGGCGCCGCGGTTGGGTGACCACGCGGGGTGAGCCGCTGCGTGACGAGGCGGGAAGAATCGTCGCCTTGCAGGGCACCGTGCAGGACATTACGGATCGCAAGCTCGCCGAATCCGCGCTGGGTGCGAGCGAAGCCCGCTTCCGCCACCTCTTTGACAAGGCGCCCCTGCCCTTAGGCTTTGCGGACGCCAGCGGCCAGATGCGCGCAATCAACGCAGAGTTTGTGCGCGCGTTCGGCTATACCCGCGATCAAGTGCCAACCCTCGACGACTGGTATCGACTCGCATATCCAGATCCGGCCTACCGGGCGGACGCCATCGCGCGATGGGGTGCGGTGATGGCCGGAGAGCGCGATCCGAGCGATGACGAATACAGCGTTACCTGCGCGGACGGCTCGGAGCGTCTTGTGAGGATTCACGCCGTAGCGCTGGATGACGGTGTGCTCGCCGCCTTCGACGATATCACCGAGCGCGAGCGTGTCGCGCAGGCGATGCGCGACATGCAGAGCGCCGCCGTCGCCGAGCAGCAGGACGCCAGGATTGCGGCGCTCAACCTGATGGAAGACGCGCTCGCCGCACGTGCGCGCATCGAAGCGGCGGCCGACGCGCTGCGTGCCAGCGAGCAGCGCTTGCTGCTGGCGCAGGAAGGTGCCCATGTTGGCCTATGGGAATGGGATCTCGCGAGTGACCGCATGTACTGGTCGCCCGAGTTCGAACGCTTGTACGGGGTCACAGGGGATGGCCAGCACACCGAGGCTGAATGGCGAGCCCTGGTGCACCCCGATGACCTCGCGATGGTCGACGCGCGGCGCGCGGCGCATCTGCAGCAGGGGGTGCCGTACGAGGCGGAGTTCCGCATCCGCCGCTCGGACGGCAGCGAGCGCTGGATGCATACCAAGGGGAGCGCACAGTTCGACGCTGAGGGCAGGGCGGTGCGACTGGCGGGCATCAACCTGGATGTGACCGAACGCAAGCATACCGAGGCGGCCTTGCGCGAGAGCGAAGCCCGCTTGCAACTCTTCGTCGAGCACGCGCCTGCCGCGCTCGCGATGTTCGATCGTCAGATGTGTTACCTCGCGGCGAGCCGTCGCTGGCTGAACGACTATCAACTGAACGAAGTCGGCCTTACCGGCCGCTCGCACTACGACTTGTTCCCCGATATGCCGGAGCATTGGCGCGCGATTCACCGGCGCGCGCTGGCCGGCGAGGTTGTTCAGGCGGACGAGGACCGTTACGAGCACGCGGATGGTTCGGTCCAGTGGCTCAAATGGGTGGTGCGTCCCTGGAGCGGCCCGGACGGTGCGATCGGCGGCATCATGATCTTCAGCGAGGACATCTCTGATCGTGTGCATGCCGCCGAAGCACTGCGGGAGAGCGAGGCGAGGCTCTCCGAAGCACAGCGCGTGGCGCACATTGGCGGATGGGAGCTCGACCTGATCAGTGGCGATCTGTGGTGGTCCGACGAAACGTACAGGATCTTCGAGATCGACCGTGGGGCTCATGTCGCCTACGCGGACTTCTTTGCGCGCGTCCATCCCGATGACCGTGCGCGCATCGAAAACGCCTATTCGA
Organism: Niveibacterium sp. COAC-50; assembly: GCF_013184235.1. Classification (NCBI taxonomy): domain Bacteria; kingdom Pseudomonadati; phylum Pseudomonadota; class Betaproteobacteria; order Rhodocyclales; family Rhodocyclaceae; genus Niveibacterium; species Niveibacterium sp. COAC-50. The sequence goes on along the minus strand of NZ_JABCJM010000004.1, from coordinate 259,978 downwards.
ACGCGCTTGCTGAACGCACGCCTTACGACCAGATGCACCGCATCTGCATGGCTGATGGCCGCATCAAGCATGTGCACGCCCGCTGCGAAACACGCTATACGGCAACCGGGCAGCCGATGCGATCGGTTGGCACCTTGCAGGACGTCACTGCACGCGAGGCGGTGCAGGATCAGCTGCGCCAGCTGGCCCTGGCGGTTGAACAGAGCCCGGAATCCATCCTGATCACTGATCTCGCCCAGCGCATCGAGTACGTCAACGACGCCTTCGTCCAGACAACCGGCTATGCGCGCGAGGAGGTGCTGGGCAGAACGCCACGCCTCCTGCATTCGGGCCGCACAGCCGCGGCTGTGCACGAGGCGATTCAAGCCGCCCTCGCACGTGGGCTGAGCTGGAAGGGCGAACTCATCAACCGGCGCAAGGACGGCAGCGAACTGGTGCAGTTTGCCGTCATCACACCGCTGCGCGGCGCGGACGGCCGAATCTCCCACTACGTCAGCGTGCAGGAAGACATCACGCAGAAGAAACGCATGGGTGAAGAGCTTGATGCGTATCGCCACCACCTGGAGGTGCTCGTCGCCACGCGCACAGCAGAGCTGGAGCAGGCCCGTGCGGCGGCGGAGGCGGCCAGCCTGGCAAAGAGCGCCTTCCTCGCCAACATGAGCCACGAGATCCGCACCCCGATGAACGCGATCCTCGGGCTGACCTACCTGATGCGCAACGAAGCCAGCACGCCGCGCCTCGCCGATCGGCTCGACAAGGTGCACGGGGCGGCAAAGCACTTGCTGGCGATCATCAACGACATCCTCGATCTGTCGAAGATTGAGGCCGGGCGCATGGTGCTGGAGGAGCAGGACTTCTCCACCGGCGAATTGCTCGACCAGGTCCGTGCGATGGTGTCCGAAGCCGCAGCGGCCAAGGGGCTGACGCTCGAGACCGAACTGCACTCGATGCCCACCGCGCTGCGTGGCGACGCCATGCGCTTGCGGCAGGCGCTGCTCAACTACGCTGGCAACGCGATCAAGTTCACCGAGCATGGCGGCGTCGTGCTGCGGGCGCGGCTGCTCGACACCGATGGCGATTGGGTGCTGGCGCGCTTTGAAGTGAGCGACACCGGCATCGGCATTGACGCCGCGACACAGCATCGGCTCTTCACCGCTTTTGAACAGGCCGACGCCTCGACCACGCGGCGCCACGGTGGCACCGGTCTGGGCCTGGCGATCACGCGCCGGTTGGCGGCGCTGATGGGCGGTGAGTCGGGTGTCGAGAGCGAACCGGGCCACGGCAGCACCTTCTGGTTCACCGTGCGGCTGCAGCGTGTGGGCCATGTGGCGAGCGACGGCGCGGCAAACGAGCGTGGCGCCCAGCCTGAGCAGATGCTGCGCGGCCGCGTGTTGCTGGTGGAAGACAGCGCTCTGAATCGCGAGGTGGCGCTCGACATGTTGAGCGAGACCGGCGTGCAGGTGGAGACCGCCGAGAACGGCCGCATCGCGCTGGAGCAAGTGCGTGCCCACGCGTTCGATCTGATCCTGATGGATGTGCAGATGCCGGAGATGGACGGCCTTGAAGCGACAGCCGCAATCCGCGCGCTGCCAGACAAGCAGTCCCTGCCGATCATTGCGATGACGGCGAACGCCTTCGACGAAGATCGCAACGCGTGCCTGCAGGCCGGCATGAACGACTTCATCGCCAAGCCGGTCGACCCGGAGGCATTGATCGCCACCCTGCGGCGCTGGCTACCCGCGGCTCAGGCGCCGAGCCCGAGCGCGCCTGCGCCAGAGGGCGCGCTCAGCGACACGGCGGCGGCACTGCTCGCGCGGCTCGGTGCTGTGCAGGGTGTAGATGTGTCGCAGGGCGTTGCCGCGATGCGGGGACGCGCCGAGCGCTACGCGGATCTGATGGGGCGATTCGTGCTTGCGCATCGTGACGATGTCCACCTGCTCACCGACCTGCTTGCGCGCGGAGAGACTGAGGACGCGATGCGCGTGGCACACACCCTCAAAGGCTTGGCGGCCACCCTAGGCGCGCGCGCGCTGGCCGAATGTGCCGGTGCGCTGGAACATGCGGTGAAGCCCGGTGCCGAGGATGGCGTTCAGGGCACCGAGCGGGTCTTGCCCGAGTTCGAACGTCACCTCGCTGCGCTGGTGGACGCGGTGCTTGGTGCCCCGAAAGCGGCGCCAGCAATGTCCGACGCTGCTGCGCTAGTCCTCGCCGAGTTGAGACAGCTACTGCTTGAAAGTGATGCGCAGGCCTTGGCCCTGTGCCGTCGTCAGGCGGATCTGTTGCGGCCGGCGCTCGGGCCGCGCTACGACACCCTGATCGATCGCCTGCAGGCATACGATTTTGAATCGGCTGCGGCATTGCTGCCGGCGACGGACGCAGGCATATCAGCGGCCTGATCACGGCGACGCCTCCGCACGCTCAGAGTGCGCTGAGTACGGCCACCTGGCCCAGACCGAATGCGGCGATGATCAACATGGTCAGGGCACTGGCGAGCTTTCCGGGCTTTAGCAGCCAGCTTGGCAGGTCGGCGCGCCGGGCTTGTCGTTGGCGAAACAGGGTGGGATGTGTCATGGCGGGCCTCCAGCTCAGCAGGCTGTTTCGCGCCGGAAGAAGGTTCCTGGCGAGAGAGGCGCATGGGAGGGAAGCCCTGCGCCCTGACCTCAATGTAGGTCGCCCAGCGGGGCGCAGCGGCCGCATTGTCACGGTGTGTATCGCGGCCGCTCGGCGATACGTTACGTGATGCGAATTCTCAGCCGTCGGATGCCGGCGGCACCACCTTGAGCACTTCGTCCAGCGTTGTTGTGCCGCTGGCCACTTTGGCCGCACCCGAAACGCGCAGCGGTTTCATGCCGTCGCGGTAGGCCTGCGTGCGCAGCGCGGCGATGTCGGCCTCGCGTGTAATGAGTGCGCGCAGCGACGGGTTCATCAGCAGGATCTCGTACAAGCCGATGCGGCCTGAATAGCCCGTCATTCGGCACTCGAGGCAGCCGACAGGGCGGTAGATCTGCGCTGGCCGGTTGGCGCGGAAGGGCGCGACAAGCGCATCCCACAACGCGCCCTCGTCTTCCTGAGGCGGCGCCGGCTGCTTGCAGTGCGGGCACAGCGTGCGGGCGAGTCGTTGCGCCATCACACCGAGCAGGGTCGCGCTCAGCAGGTAGGGTGGTACGCCCAGGTCGAGCATGCGGGTGATCGCAGCGGGCGCATCGTTGGTGTGCAGCGTCGAGAGCACGAGGTGGCCGGTCAGCGCGGCCTGGATCGCCATCTCGGCGGTCTCCAGGTCGCGGATCTCACCGATCATGATGATATCCGGGTCCTGCCGCAGCAGCGCGCGTACGCCGTCGGCAAAGCCCAGGTCAATCGACGGCTGCACCTGCATCTGGTTGAACGCGGGCTCGACCATCTCGATCGGATCTTCGATCGTGCAGACGTTTACCTCCGGCGTGGCGAGGTGCTTCAGCGTCGAATACAGCGTGGTGGTCTTGCCCGAGCCGGTTGGGCCGGTGACCAGGATGATGCCGTTGGGCTGGCGCACCATCGCATTCCAGCGCGCCTGGTCTTCCTCGCCGAACCCCAGTTCCGAGAAGTTGCGCACCAGCACTTCGGGGTCGAAGATCCGCATCACGAGTTTTTCGCCGAACGCTGTTGGCAGTGTCGAGAGGCGCAACTCGATCTCGCTGCCCTGCGGCGTTCGCGTTTTCACACGGCCATCCTGCGGCCTGCGTTTCTCGATCACGTCCATGCGGCCGAGCAGCTTGATGCGACTCGTCATCGCGCTGAGCACCGACATCGGAAGCTGGTAGACCTGATGCAGCACGCCGTCGATGCGAAAGCGGACGAGACCCACCTCGCGCCGCGGCTCGATATGGATGTCCGATGCGCGCTGCTCGAAGGCGTACTGCCACAGCCAGTCGACGATGTGCACGATGTGCTGCTCGTTCGCATCGAACTGGCGGTTCGTGCGCCCGAGCTCGACCAACTGCTCCAGGTTCGCGATGCCTGCGGCGCCGCCGGTCGTGGTGGCGTTCTTGACCGAGCGTGCGAGGTTGTAGAACTCCACCTGATAGCGCTCGATATCCAGCGGGTTGGCGAGCACACAGCGGATCTCCTTGCGCAGGATCGGCTGCAGCTCCTTCTCCCACTCGCGCTGGAACGGCTCTGCCGTCGCGATCACCACTTCGCGCGCCGTCACCGCCACCGGCAGCACCCGCCGCCGCGTCGCGTAGGCATTCGACATCACGCTGGTGATCGCCGAGAAGTCGATCTTGAGCGGATCGATGTGCATGTAGGCGATGCCCAGCGCCCCCGCGAGCCACTCGGTCAGCGATTCCAGATCGAGCAGCTTGTGCGGCGGCTGGCGCGACTTCCAGTTCATCTCCGCAACCACTACCAGCGGATGCTGCGGCGTATGCCGCCCCCCGCGCTCCGCCAGCAGCAGCTCCGCATCCTCTGCGCCGACGTGGCCGTCCGCTTTGAGCATGCTCAGCACGCGCTTGAGCGTCAGACGTTCTTCATGAGCGGTGTGGTGCGGTGGGTGCTGGCGCTCGGACTGGGCTGTTGCCATGTGATGTCGGACTGCTTTCGTGTCGCGGTGGCGAGTAGTCTGCCTGATTGTGCGCCCGCTTGATCAACGCGATGTCGCAACATGCATGACCAGATGTTCACCCGTACCAGCATACAGGCCGCATTCGAGACCCTCCCGCCGCGGAGTAGTCCGCCCAAGAAAAAGGGGATGCCGTGGCATCCCCCGTGTCGTGGGCAGTATTTGATGCTAGTGGCTTGCGGGTGCGCTGCCTTCGGTTGCCGTTCCGTTTGCTGACGTTACTGCGGGCGTCTGTACCGGCGGGTGGAACACCTCGGGCGGTGCGCCGTTCTTGTCGGCGCCGATTGCCTGTTCAACCGGAGGAAGCGTGTGCGCGATGCCTTTGTGGCAGTCGATGCAGGTCATGCCCTTGGTGAAGGCGTCCTGGTGCATGCGCGAAGAGCGGCGGCCTTGTTCGGCGTAGTCCATGTAGGCGAAGTTGTGGCAGTTGCGGCATTCCTGCGAGTCGTTCTTCTTCATCCGCGCCCACTCGTGCTGGGCGAGCGTCAGACGCTTGGCGTTGAACTTCTCCGGCGTGTCGATCGAGCCGAGGATCTTGTGCAGCACTTCGTTGGAGGCCTGGATCTTGCGGATGATCTTAGGCACCCATTCCTTCGGCACATGGCAGTCGGGGCAGGTGGCGCGAACACCGGTGCGGTTCTGGTAGTGGATCGTGTTGCGGTATTCCTGAAAGACGTTCTCCTGCATCTCGTGGCACGAAATGCAGAACTGCTCGCGGTTGGTCCATTCCATCGCGGTGTTGAAGCCGCCCCAGAACACGATGCCGGCTACGAAAACCATCGCGACGAGGCCCAGCCCGGCAGCGCGCATGCGGGTCCAGACGCGACGCGGCACGCTTTGTTGTTGTTCGCTCATGCGTCCTCCTGTGGTGTGGGTGGGCTTACTGCAGACCGGTCGACTTCTGGAAGGTATTGGCCACCAGCGGTTTCGCGTCGGTCTGCGCCACATGGCACTGCACGCAGAAATAGCGCCGCGTCGATACGCCGGCGAGCTCGTGGCCATCGCGATCGCGGAAGTGGGTGACGGAGATCTTCGTCGCGCCGGTTTCCTGGGCGCGATTCCAGGCGTGACAGTCGAGGCACTTGTTGAAGTTCTTCGTGATCTGGTAGCCGCGGATATCGTGCGGGATCAGCGGGGGTTGCTGCACGAAGTCGCGCGGCAGTGCGCCGCGATCGTTCGGCACCTTGGGCACATCGGGTTCGAGCGACGGACCGATCACGTCGGTGCCGCGCAGGCTCTTTACGGCGACCGGTGTATCGGCGGCCTGGATCGGCAGGGCGAAGGCGAGCGTGGCGGCCAGCGCGAGGCAAAGAGAGGCTACTTTTCTGATTGTCATGATTCGCTCCTGTTGAATCGGGTCGTCATCGCGAAAACGTCCTTGCTGCAGATGTCGATGCAGCGGCCGCAGCTGGTGCAGGCAGGCGCCAGGATGAGTGGATGGGTTTGGCCTTCGCCTTTGAGCGCGGGCCGGATTACTTGAGGTTCGGGGCAGACTGTGAAGCAGTCCATGCAGTCGTCACAGGCGTGGCGCTTGTTGGCGCTCACACGCACGATGGCCGTGCGCCCCAGCAGCGCATAGAAGGCGCCGACAGGGCAAAGATGGCCGCACCAGCCGCGCGGCGCGACCAACAGATCGTACGTAAACACTGCTGCGACGATGCCCCAGGCGAGTCCGCCGCCGAACACCAGCGCGCGATGCAGCATCGTGACCGGATTGACCCATTCCCACGCGATCGTGCCGGTCAGCGCCGAGACGACGAGCACGACCGCCAGCAGCCAGCGGCGTGTCGCTTCCGGTGGCACGCGTCCGCCCTTGAGCCCGAGCCGGCGGCGCAGCGCAGCGGCCGCATCGGTAACGAGGTTGACCGGGCAGACCCAGCTGCAATACAGGCGGCCACCAACGGCCAGGTAGAAGGCGAGCACGATTGCCGCGCCGATCAGCGCGCTGCGATAGGGCAGATGACCGGCCGCCGCGGACTGCGCAAGGATCAGCGGATCGGTGAGTGGCAGCGCGCCCAGCGTGAGGCTGGACGCGAGGTTGCCCTTGACGATCCAGACGCCCGCCAGCGGCCCAAGCAGAAACAGCGCGACCAAACCGAGCTGCGAGCCACGGCGCAGCAGCAGCCATTTGTGCGCAAGCCACCAGCCTTTGTCGGCGATCGCTTCAGCGCCGAGCGGGCGGGCAACGGCTGGGGTGCCTACGTTATTCATGGCGACCACCCCGCGGGCAGGGATTCGCCCGCAGCCTTGTCGGCGCTGATGGCCGGCGCGGCCACATCGTCGCGACCGCGTACCGGCAACTTGAGTTGTTCGCCGATCAGCGAATGGCCAGCCTTTTCGCGTTCTTCCCAGCCTTTGCGGTAGTGCGCCGCCGGCGCGCCCTGCGCCAGCTTGCGCGGCAGCACCTTGATGGCAGCTTCGGGCAATACGCAGGATTTCTCGCACTTGCCGCAGCCGGTGCAGGCATCCGAATGTACGGTCGGCAACAGCATCGCGTGGCGGTCGCTGCGCGGGTTGTGCCGCGTCTCCAGCGTTATCGCCTTGTCGATGGCTGGGCATACGCGATAGCACACGTCGCAGCGCAGGCCCAGGAAGTTGAGGCAGTGCTCCTGGTCGATCAGCACGGCCAGCCCCATCTGTGCCTTGCTGATGTCGCTCAGCCCGTGGTCGAGCGCGCCGGTGGGGCAGGCCTTTACGCACGGGATGTTGTCGCACATCTCGCACGGCACCTTGCGCGCTTCGAAGTACGGTGTGCCGCTCGCAACGGTGTCGCCCGGCGTGGCGAGCTTCAAGGTGTCGAAGGGGCAGTCGCGCACACACAGGCCGCAACGCACGCAGCTCGCAAGGAAATCAGCCTCCGTCAGCGCGCCGGGCGGGCGCAGTGCAGTGGCGGGCAATGCGCGGGCTTGCCGCGCGTACAGCCCGAGGCCCAGACCGAGCACGCAAGCGCCACCGGCCGCCCCTGCAACGGTCTGCAGGAAGCGGCGGCGGTCGAAGGCGGTGCGTGCGCTTGGGCTCACGATGGCGGGCGATCGGTCGAGTGGGTGATGGGCGCCTTGCTGGCGTAGATCCGTGCGGCGGGCGCTTACGGGATCAATGGCGTGCAACGCGCTTCATCGGTTCACTTGGGCTCAGGCTTTCACCACCTTCACGGCGCACTTCTTGAAGTCCGTCTGCTTGGAGATCGGGCAGGTGGCGTCCAGCGTGAGTTTGTTGACCAGTCGGCCTTCGTCGAAGAAGGGGATGAAGATCAGCCCCATCGGCGGCTTGTTGCGGCCGCGGGTTTCCAGCAACGCGACGATATCGCCGCGGCGCGAGATGACCTTACAGCGCATGCCGCGCTGCAGGCCGCGCTTCTTCGCGTCGTCCGGGTGCATGAAGATCGTGGCCTCGGGCACCGCCTTGTGCAGTTCGGCGACGCGGCGCGTCATCGTGCCGGTGTGCCAGTGCTCCAGCACGCGGCCGGTACACAGCCACATGTCGAACTCGGCGTCCGGCTTCTCGGGCGGATCCTGGTACGGCAGCGCGAAGACCACCGCCTTGCCGTCCTTCTGGCCGTAGAACTTGATGCCCTCACCCTTCTTCACATACGGGTCGTAACCCTCGCGGTAGCGCCACAAGGTCTCCTTGCCGTCCACCACCGGCCAGCGCAGGCCGCGTGCTTTGTGATACGCGTCGAAGGGCGCAAGGTCGTGACCGTGGCCGCGGCCGAACTGTGCGTACTCCTCGAACAGACCCTTCTGCAGGTAGAAGCCGAATGCCTTGGCCTCGTTGTTGGTGTAACCCTTGATCGCGTGGCCGTTGACCTTCTCCAGCTCGCTGACCGGGAACTTGTTGACCACCTTGTTCGCGTACAGCACGTCGTACAAGGTCTTGCCCTTGTACTCCGGCTTCTTCGCGATCAGCTCGGCCGGCCACACTTCTTCGACCTTGAAGCGCTTTGAAAACTCGACGTATTGCCACAGGTCGGAGCGTGCTTCACCCGGCGCCTGCACCTGCTGGCGCCAGAACTGCGTGCGGCGCTCGGCGTTACCGAAGGCGCCTTCCTTCTCGGTCCACATCGCCGCGGGCAGGATCAGGTCGGCCGACAGCGCAGACACCGTCGGGTAGGCGTCGGACACCACGACGAAGGCTTCCGGATTTCGCCAGCCGGGGTAGATCTCACCATTGATGTTCGGCCCGGCCTGCATGTTGTTGGTCGTGCTGGTCCAGTAGCACTTGATCTTGCTGTCTTTCAGCGCGCGGCTCTGCGCCACGGCGTGCAGGCCGATCTTGTCCGGGATCGTGCCTTCCGGCAGTTGCCAGATCTCTTCCGCGTGCTTGCGGTGGTCCGGGTTGGTCACCAGCATGTCCGCCGGCAGGCGATGCGCGAAGGTGCCGACTTCCCGCGCGGTACCGCAGGCCGAGGGCTGGCCGGTCAGCGAGAACGGGCCGTTGCCCGGCTCCGAGATCTTGCCGACCAGCAGGTGCACGTTGTAGATCATGTTGTTGACCCACGTGCCGCGCGTGTGCTGGTTGAAGCCCATGGTCCAGAACGACACGATCTTCGTCTTCGGATCGGCGTACAGCTCGGCAAGCTTCTTGAGCCGTTCGGCCGGCACGCCCGAGAGCTTGCTGACCTTTTCCAGCGTGTATTCCGAGACGAACTTCGCGAACTCGTCGTAGGTGATCGGCGTCGCGTCATTCGGGTTGTTCTTCGGCTTGCCGTCGGCACCCGGGTAGCCGTTGAACTTCGCGTCCTTCTCAAGCGCGTGATTGGGGCGCAGGCCGTAACCGATATCGGTCTCGCCGCGCTTGAAGTTAACGTTCTTCTGCACGAAGGCCTTGTTGACCTTGCCCGACTGGATGATGTGGTTGCAGATGTAGTTGAGAATCGCCAGATCGGTCTGCGGCGTGAAGATCATGCCGTTGTCCGAGAGTTCGAAGCTGCGGTGCTCGAAGGTCGACAGCACATGCACCTGGCAGTTCGGGTGCGAGAGGCGGCGGTCGGTGATGCGGGTCCACAGGATCGGGTGCATCTCCGCCATGTTCGAGCCCCATAGCACGAAGGCATCGGCGTTCTCGATGTCGTCGTAGCAGCCCATCGGCTCGTCCATGCCAAAGGTGCGCATGAAGCCGGTCACCGCGCTGGCCATGCAATGGCGCGCGTTGGGGTCGAGGTTGTTGGAGCGGAAACCGGCCTTCATCAGCTTCGATGCCGCGTAGCCTTCGAAGATCGTCCACTGGCCCGAGCCGAACATCGCAATCGATGTGGGGCCCTTTTCCTTGATGGCAGCCTTCCACTTGCTTGCCATGATGTCGAAGGCTTCGTCCCACGACACGGGCACGAAGTCACCATTCTTGTCGTATACGCCGTTCTTCTTGCGCAGCAGCGGCGTCGTCAGGCGGTCGGCGCCGTACATGATCTTCGACAGGAAGTAGCCCTTGATGCAGTTGAGCCCGCGGTTCACTTCCGCGTCCGGGTCGCCTTGCGTTGCCACGACGCGCCCGCCTTGTACGCCGACCAGCACCGAGCAGCCGGTGCCGCAGAAACGGCAGGGCGCCTTGTCCCAGCGCAGCGTGTTGTCGACCGGCTCGGCCGTAGCCGGCGCAGCCTTCGGGGCCGCGAGGCTTACACCTGCGGATGCAGCGGCCGCTGCAGCGGCGTTGGCCTTGATGAAATCGCGTCTGTTCAGTGACATGCTGCCTCCGGAAAGGTATTCGTCTTGTTCTTGTGAGGCCTCAGCCCGCGTGGGCTGAGGCCTCACATGTATCGGGTTGGGTAGCGGCCGGGGCTGCCGTCGTGGCTGCGCCTTCCGGTTCGTGGTCGGAGTATTCGTAGGCCAGCGTGAGGCACACGAGATGTTCCACCAGCTGCACTTGCGTAAGGGTCTCGGTCGTTGCTGCGCCGGGGACATCTTCGACTGTGACGACGAGCTTGCCGGCATCGTCGTCCCGCCCGTGGATCTCTACGCCCGGCAAGGCCGTCAGCGCTGTGCTGACGGAATCCAGATGCTCCGGCTTTGCGCGTATCACCAATCCGACGATTCGCATGTTGTTCATTCCCCCGCGACTGATTCGGACGGTGCCCGCAAGGCCACCGCATGACTTGGACACACTCCAACACACGCGCCGCAGCCGGTACAGCACGACGCATCGATGGCCGGCTGGGCAAGCGCACGGAGCTGGGGTCGGAACGTAATCGCCGTCACCTCACATGCTTCGCCGCATACCCGACACTCCACCCCTTGCAGCGCAAGACACCCCGGGCCAACTTGCGCTACATGCGCAAACGCCGCGCGGCCCTCGCTGCGATCGAGCGCGCGCGGCAAACAGGCCACGACACATTCGCCGCAAAGGCTGCACGCCGCCTGGTCGAACTGCGGCGACGGATAGCCTTCCGCGTCCAACGCAAGCAAGCCGACCGGGCACGCGCTCACGCAATCGCCGCAACGTGTGCAGCGGTGCAGGAAGCCTTGCGCGTCGCCGGCCCACGGCGGCAGGTAGCGTTCTGTGGCGGTCGGGCGCGCGCCCCCGAGGAATCGACGTCGTGTTGGATCCATGCACCACCCTTGTGCGCCGGATTGGGCGCGCGTATTTCCGTTGTGGCATTGACGCGCGTCAATGCGGGTGACTTAGCCCTTACTAATCAAGGGGTTATTGTGCGGTGCAAAATGGCGGGTCATGCTTGCCTGAGCCGCCGCGCGAGGTCTGACACGCGGATCAGGTAGTGGAGGCTGCCGTCTGCGGCTTCACGTTCGCGCGCGAAACCGAGCTTCTCATGCAGGCGCATCGCGATCTCGTGGCCGGGCAGCACGCGGCTGCGCAGCGTTACCGCGCCGTGCGAGATCAGGTGCGCCAGGGTCCGCGTGAGCAGCCGCCGATGCAGGCCGGTGCTGCGGTACCAGGGGTGAATGTTGATCGAGAGGATTTCCCAGCTCTCGGTATCGTACGGGCGCATCAGTACGTATCCGGCCAGGCTGTGTTGCAGGTGTTCGGCGATCACGCGCCCACCGCATGCGAGGGCCGCGGCGTGATGTTCGCGCTGGGTTTCGGCGGAGAAGAGACCGCTTTGCGCGGCGATCAGGTCGCCCAGCGTCAGCGCGTCGAGCTTCGCCATCTCGTCGAGCAGATGCGCTTCGTGGCTGCGTCCGCGCTCGCTCAGCGGCTGCAGGCCGTGCTTGAGGCGCAGCAGGGTCAGCTGCAGCACGCGCGCATCGTTGCTCGCGCGGTGGCGTTCGACATGCAACTCGGCCTGAACTTGCGCCTTCGTGTCGTGCCAGCGATTGGCTTCTTCCTCGCTCAGCAGCGTACGCAGGTTATCGAGGCGGAAGGCCGGCACGCGCCCTGCGGCGTCGAACAGCAGCGCCAGCCAGGTGTAGTCGTTGGCCCAGCCGTCGGTATACACAACCTTGCCCGCCAGCTCGCGGTTGAGGACTTCGGCCACATGCTGCGCCGGGCGCCCGTGCTGAAACAGGCTGTCGCGCGAGATGTGGTGAATCGCCTCGGCGCTGCTGTCCCAGTGGGTCCATTCTGCTTCTGGGCAGACCAGGGTGCACAGCGCCCGGTTGTTGCCCAGCGCGAGTCCGATTTCGATCGGATAGCTGCGCGGACCGAAGCCGGAGGCCTCGATGTCGATGACGATCGGCGCCTCGCCGGCGAGGTTCGGCGGGGCGCTCAGCGCCGCTCCTCCATCAGGGCGAGCAGATAGCCATCCGGGTCGCGGAAGAAGCCCATCCACAACTCATGGTCCGGCATGCGGGCGATCAGCTGCGGGGCCCCTTCGAACTCGACGCCGAGGTCGCTCAGTTCGTCCATGGCCGGCTCGATCGCCGGCACCTTGAAGTAGAGGCACACCGTGTTGCCGGGGGAGCGCGGCGCCGGGCCGCCTTGCAGCATCAGCCGCACACCCGCGCAGTCGAGGAACACCAGATTGCCGGAGCGGAACAGGAAGGGAAGGCCGAGCGCGTCGCGGTAGAAGCGCTCGGAGGCGTCGGCATCGGCCACGTGCAGGGCGATCTGTCCGAGGCTGGATAGGTGGGTGCTCATGCAGCGTCTCCGTGGGCAGCGGTGGCGATCATTGTGGGGTGCCGGCACGGCGCCGTGCAATCGTTGCCGCACGCCGGCCTGCCCAGGTCATCACGCCGCCGAGCGGCAGGCAGACAAGCACTTGGCCGATCGGCTTCAGCAGGTACAGCAGCGCGGCCAGGGTGCCGCTCGGGTGAGCCAGCGCAACGCCGAGCGCGAGCGCTTCTAAACCCGCCATCAACGCGCCGCTCGCCATCGCGAAACGCTCGGCGCCGCGCCAGGCTGAAATCAGCACGATCAGCCACGGCAGCGCGAGGAAGGCGAACAGCGTTACGGCCGTGATCGGGTCCGGCGTGCCGGCGACGCTCGGGCGCGTGTAGGGCAGCAGTGCGAACACGAGCGGCGTCGCGACCAGCCCGAGCGCGCCGAGCGCAAGCGCGCCACGTCGCATCAAATTGCCGCGCACATCAGCCGCACGCAGGCGATGACGCCGACGAACCAGACCAGGCTACGCAGCGTCGCGAGGTTGGCGACGTAGCAGGCGAAGTAGGCAAAGCGCGCGACGATGAAGCACACCGCCCAGAAGTCGATCAGTGCCGCGGGAACCCCGGCGGCGTAAGCCATCAGCACCGCCGCCGCGAAAATCGGAAAGGCCTCGAAGCTGTTCTGCTGCGCCCAGTTCGCCCGCTGTGGCCAGCCGCTCAGGTGCGCCAATGTGTCGCGCGGGGCGCGATTGTCGTAGCGGGTGCCACTGCGTTGCCCGCCGAATTTCGCTGCGCCTGCCCACAGGAAGGGCTGGATGGCAGCGATCAGGATGCACAGGAAGCTGATCTTCATGGTCTTGTCTCCGTAATGTGGGCGGCAGTGTAATCGGCTTGGCGTGGGATCGACGCCCTGCGGTCGGCCCCAAGCGTCGCGCCCGACCGCCGGGACATGCGAAAATCCCGGTTTGCCCGCAGGAACGCCCCAAATGGCCCAACTCATTCTCAAGCCCGGCAAGGAGCGCTCCGTCATGCGCCGCCACCCCTGGATCTTCGCCGGCTCGGTCGCGAGCGTGTCCGGCAGGGCGCGCGGCGGTGACACGGTCGATGTGGTCTCCGAGCGTGGCATCGTGCTTGGCCGCGCAGCCTACTCACCGGCGTCGCAGATCCGAGCGCGGATGTGGAGTTTCGACGCCGAAACACCGATCGACCATGCCTGCTTCAAGCGCACCGTCGCCGCCGCGGTGGCACGCCGCACGGCACACCCGATGCTCGCCGGGCAGGATGGCATGCGACTGATCCACGGCGAATCCGATGGCCTGCCGGGCGTGATCGCGGATCGCTATCGCGACACCATCGTGCTGCAACTCACCAGCGCCGGCGCCGACCGCTGGCGTGATGCCATCGTCGCCGGGCTGCTGCAGGCCACTGGCTGCGCCAACATCTACGAGCGGTCGGATTCCGAGGTGCGTACGCTGGAAGGGCTGGAGCCCACCGTCGGCGTACTTGCCGGCAGCGAGCCTGATCCGGATCTGGCGATCGAGGAGCACGGCGTGCTGCTCGGTGTGGACGCCGTGAGCGGCCACAAGACCGGCTTCTACCTCGACCAGCGCGAAAACCGCCGCCTGACGCGCGACCTGGCACGCGGCCGCAGCGTGCTCAACTGCTTCTGCTACACCGGCGGCTTCTCGCTGCAGGCGCTGGCGGGTGGTGCGCGCGAGGTGCTGTCGATCGACTCGTCGGCCCATGCGCTGGCAAGCGCCCAGCGCAACGTGGAGCGCAACCCGCAGCTGGACGCCACGCGCGCCACTTGGTGGGAGGCCGACGTCTTCGCGGCGCTGCGTGAATTGCGTGCGGAGGGCCGCCGTTTCGATCTGATCGTGCTCGATCCGCCCAAGTTCGCACCCAGTGCCGCACATGCACAGCGTGCCTCGCGCGCCTACAAGGACATCAATCTGCTCGGCTTCCGGCTGCTCAATCCGGGCGGCATCCTGATGAGCTATTCCTGCTCAGGCGGCATCGGGCAGGAACTGTTCCAGAACATCCTGTCCGGCGCGGCGTCGGATGCCGGGCGCGACGCACAGATCATCCATCGGCTCTCCGCGGCGCCAGACCATCCGATCGGCCTCGCTTTCCCTGAGGGCGAGTACCTCAAGGGCCTGGTTTGTCAGGTGGTTTGAGGGCCCGCAAACGCAGCCGCTTGACAAGCGCGCGATGACGCGATCCTGAGTTATGCACATCTCGCGCCCTGTGGGCGGAAAAAACGACGAGAAAGACCATTGACTTTTTGGTGTTGACGTAAAGGTTTGAAAAATAAGGCGTTTGTTATTTTTCAATGTTGCGATGCGGTATTGACGCCGACCCGAAATGGTGCGTGCCGCGGCAAAACATCCCCAGTCACCCACAAAGTTATCCACAATTGTTGAAAAGGCCCTTTGTTACGAAAGGGTTAAAACAAACTGTGACGGCTGTATCTCATGTTTGAGTGGCAATGCGCTGAATAAAAAGAGAAAAATACGGTAGTGGAAAACGGCTGTTTGAATTCTGTCGTTCGCGTCGCGCTGCCAGTGCCTTTGCCGCGCAGCTTTGACTACCTGGCGCCGGTGGATATCTCCGTGGCTGATATCGGCCGCCTTGTGCGCGTACCGTTCGCAAGCGGCGAAAAGATCGGTGTGATCCTTGCGCTGCCCGACCTCGCAGCGGTTGATCCGGCGCGCCTCAAACCGCTCGGGCCGATCCTTCGCGAGGTGCCGGCGCTGCCGGCCGACTGGCTGGCGCTGGTGCAGTTCGCTGCGCGTTACTACCACCACCCGCTCGGTGAAGCGGTTGCGGTGGCGCTGCCGCCCGGTCTGCGCGGTGCCGAACTGATGGACGACCGCAGCGCAGATCCGTGGTTGATGCTCAACGAGGCCGGCCTTGCGGCGCTGGCCAGTCCGGGCCGTGTGTCGCGCGTGCGCGCGCTTGCCGAACACCTGATCGCGGGCGAACAGCCGCGCTCGGCGCTGGTCGAGGCCTTCGGTGCCGCCGCAGTGCGCGAAGCTCGCCAGCGCGGCTGGGTCGACGAGGCGCCTTCCTGCGCCAAGGCTGATCTCTGCGACGCACCGATACTCAATGACGAGCAGACTGCGGCCGTCGAGGCCGTATGGAGCGCGGCCGAGCGGTTTTCCCCGTTTCTGCTGCATGGCATCACCGGCAGCGGGAAGACCGAGGTCTACCTGCGCCTGATCGAACGGGCGCTCGCGGCCGGCAAGCAGGCCTTGTTGCTGGTGCCGGAGATCGGCCTCACGCCACAACTCGAAGCCCGCGTAGCGGCGCGCTTTCCGCGTGCGCGTCGCGTGGCCCTGCACAGCGGCGCGACTAATGGCGCGCGTTGCCGCGGCTTCATCGCCGCCCTCGATGGCAGCGCCGACATCGTGATCGGCACCCGGCTGTCGGTGTTCAGCCCTTTGCCGCGGCTCGGTCTGATCCTGATCGACGAAGAGCACGACGCCTCCTACAAACAGCAGGACGGCCTGCGCTACTCGGCGCGCGACCTGGCGGTGTGGCGGGCGCAGCAGGCTGGCGTGCCGATCGTGTTGGGATCGGCCACCCCCTCGCTGGAAACCTGGCAGGCGGCGCAGAGCGGGCGCTACCGCATGCTGCGGCTGGAGCGCCGCGCCGCAGCGGCCGCGCCGCCAACGGTGCGCCTGATCGACACGCGCCGTATCAAGCTGAAGGACGGCCTGTCGCCGCCGATGGAGGCCGCAATCTCTGCGCGGATCGAGCGCGGCGAGCAGAGCCTCATTTTCCTCAACCGGCGCGGTTATGCGCCGGTGCTGGCCTGCCCGGCCTGCAACTGGGTCAGCGACTGCGATCACTGTTCGGCGCACCGCGTGTTCCACCTCTCCGAACGCATCCTGCGCTGCCACCATTGCGGCACTGAAGCGCCGGTGCCGCGTGCCTGCCCGCAATGTGGCAATCAGGATCTGCACGGTTTCGGGCGCGGCACGCAGCGCGTCGAGGAATACCTTGCCGCGCGCTTCCCGCATGCACGCATCCTGCGGGCCGACCGCGACAGCATCAAGACGCCGGCGCACTGGGCGGCCCTGCGCCATGCGATTGAAGCCGGCGAGGCCGACATCCTAGTTGGTACGCAGATGCTCGCGAAGGGGCACGATTTTCCGAAGCTGACGCTGGTTGGCGTGATTGGCGCGGACGCCTCGCTGTTCGCCGCGGACTATCGCGCGCCGGAGCGCCTCTTCCAGCAGTTGATGCAGGTCGGCGGGCGCGCGGGGCGTGCGGGGCTCGCCGGTGAAGTACTGATCCAGACCGAGTTTCCGGAACACCCGCTGTTTGATGCCTTGCGTCGGCAGGATTTCGACGGCTTCGCCAACGCGCAGCTCGAAGAGCGCGCGCAGGCGCATTTCCCGCCTTGCGGCGCGCAGGCCGTGTTGCGCGCCGAGGCGCCCGAAGTCGCGCAGGCGATCGACTTCCTCAACATGGCGCGCGAAGCGGCCGAACCCTACGCCGACGCGGTGCGGCTCTACGACGCGGTGCCGATGCGTCTGGTACGGCGAGCGCGACTGGAGCGCGCACAACTCGTGATCGAGGCCGACACCCGCGGCGCGCTGCAGCAGTTGCTCGCGCACTGGGTGCCGCTGCTGCACGCGATGAAATCGCCGCGCGCGCTGCGCTGGCATGTCGATGTCGATCCGATCGATCTCTAAGCACCGCCTCCTGATCTCGCTCGTCGCGTTGGCCACGCTGTTCGGCAGCCTTGGCGCGCAGGCCCGTGGCGGCCGCTTCAACGGCAAGGTGCGCAAGGTGGACGACGGCGATACGCTGCATGTACGCGATCGCAGCGGCAGCGTCCGGCGGGTGCGACTTGCCTATGTGGATGCACCCGAGCACGACCAGCCCTGGGGCCACGAGGCGGGCGAGAACCTCAAACGCCTCGCGCTTGGCGCATCGGTCACCGTTGAATGGCGTGAGCGCGATCAGTACGGCCGCTATGTCGGCGTTGCATGGGTCAGTTCGCCCGACATGCCCTGCGCCGGCCGCGCCGACTGCCCGCACAACCTCGACCTGGGGCACGCGCAAATCGCCGCTGGCCTCGCCTGGTGGTATCGCGCCTACGCCAAGCGCCAGGATCCGCAGGCGCAGGGGCAGTACGACTTCTCGGAACAGGAAGCGCGCCGCCGCCGCATCTGCCTCTGGCGCGACGCCTCCCCGATTCCGCCTTGGGTCTGGCGCAGCGGTTGGCGGGGTTGAGCCCCCTCAGGCCAAGGCCGCGATCCAGTCCGTCGCCCGACGCAGCTTGCCGGTGAGGTCGGCCGCGAGGTTTTCCAGCAGCGTGATCTTCAGTTGAGGGTAGGACTCGGCAAGGGCGTTGAAATCGTCGGTGCCGATCACATTGCAGACGACCTTGCTGTCCGCAAATACGGAGGCGCTACGCGTGGTCTTGCCGAGCAGCGTCATCTCGCCGAAGTTCATGCCGGGGCTGAGCGAGGCGATACGCTGGTGACCGCCTTCGGGGCGTGGTACCAGCACGCTGACCGTACCGCTGACGATGAAGAAGATGCGGCCGTCGCTCGCGTCGCCCGAGGCAAAGATTGGCGCACCGGGTGCGAAGGCGCAGCGTGTGGTGAGCGCGTAGACGCGTCGCATCATGTCTTCCGGTACGCCCTTGAACAGTGGGTTGTCTTCCAGCCGTGCGTCGTCTGCGACCGGGTTGGCGAGATCGCCCAGCAGCCGGTTCTCGCACCATTCCACCGCGAGGTCGTTGTCCTCGAAACTCAGGTAGCCGTGGTCGCCGGTGGGCCGGGTCTTGCTCAGCGGGTCCATGATCGCGCGCCGCCCGCGCAGCCGCGAGAACACCACCGCAACGCCCTCGTCGTGCAGCCGCTGCCGCGCTTCGTTGAGCAAGCGGGCGGCGCTCTCCGAGATGTCTTCGACGAGGTTCATGTCGAGGATCATGCAGCTGGATTCCGGCGCCAGTTCGCTCATGCGCCGGATCACGTACTCGATGCCGTCCAGCTCCAGATGACCTTGCAGGCAGAGGTACTTGATGCGCTGGGCTTGCTGTTGCAGCACCTCGCGCATCGCCGGCGTCGGCGCACGACGCGACGGGGCATCGGCAGCGGTGTAGATGCGGCCGACGGCGAGCGCCGGATGCCGTGTCTTGTTGAACACATGCAATCCGAAGTCGTGCGACAGTCGTTTGCAGACCTCGATGCCGCGCACGCTGTTGCCCTTCTCGTCGAGTGGCGGCGAGAAGACGCCGATGCCGAAGCGGCCCGGCAGCACCGCGATGATGCCGCCGCCGACTCCGCTCTTGGCTGGCATGCCGACTTCGTAGAGCCAACTTCCGGCGTAGTCATACATGCCGCAGGTGGCCATCACGCTGAGTACGCGCTCAACGTCCTCCGGCGGCAGCGCGCGTTCGCCGGTCGCAGGATGTATGCCGCCGTTGGCCAGTGTTGCGGCCATGAAGGCGAGGTCGCGACAGTCGACCAGGACCGAACATTGGCGGAAGTAGTTCTCCAGTGCGGCCATCGGCTCGTCGGCGATGATGCCGAAGTTCTTCAACATCCAGGCGATCGCGCGGTTGCGGAAGCCGGTCTCGCTCTCCGATCGATAGACGGCGTCATCCAGCGCAACGTCGTGACCCATGAATACGCCCAGCGATTCGGCGATCCGCGCCCATTGCCGGGTGGCGTCCTGACCGGCCACCATGCTGGCTGAGGCAATCGCACCAGCATTGATCATCGGATTGAGCGGCGCACCGCTCTTGGGATGCAGGCTGATCGAATTGAACGCGTCACCGCTTGGTTCCACGCCAACTCGTTGCGACACGTAGGCGAGCCCGCGATCGGCCAGCGCCGTGGCGTAGACGAAGGGTTTCGAGATTGACTGGATCGTGAAGGGCTGTGCCGCATCGCCGACGCTGTAAGCCACGCCATCCACGGTGACAAGGCAAATGCCGAACCAGTCCGGGTTGGCCTTCGTCAGCTCCGGGATGTAGCTTGCCACCTCGCCGCCGCGTAAAGCCGCCAACTGGCGGTGCAGCGTTTCGAGATAGGACTGGATCGGCGACTTCATGGCACGGCCCCCCCCCAACTGTGGTGATGCGGGGGGCGATGCAAGCGCAGTGCCAAGTGGCCGGCGGCGAGCGTCGGCCGGTCAGTCGCGCTGTGTCAGCCCAGGCAGGCCTTCACATCCGCCACCAGCGCATCCACCTGCTCCGGTTGCGTCGCCCACGAGCACACGAAGCGTGCGCCGCCGGCGCCGATGAAGCTGTAGAAGGCCCAGCCCTTGTCCTTCAATGCATCGGCCGCTTGCTGCGGCATGCTGACGAATACCGCGTTGGCTTGCACCGGGAACAGCGGCGCCACACCGGGCAGGCGCGCGAGCGCGTTGCCGAGGCGGCGCGCCATCGCGTTGGCGTGGCTGGCGCGCGCGAGCCACGCATCGTCCGCAAGCATGCCGACCCACGGTGCGGCCAGAAAGCGCATCTTCGAGGCCAGTTGGCCGGCCTGCTTGCAGCGGTAGGCGAAGTCGCGCGCGAGTTCGTGATCGAAGAACACCACCGCCTCGCCGACCGGCATGCCCATCTTGGTGCCGCCAAACGACAGCACATCGACGCCGGCGCGCCAGGTCAGGTCGGCTGGACTCACGCCAAGGCTGGCCACGGCATTGGCAAAGCGGGCGCCGTCCATGTGCAGGGAGAGGTTCATCTCCTTGCAGGCGGCACCGATCGCGCGCACCTCGTCGAGCGAATACACGGTGCCGACTTCGGTCGATTGCGTGATGGTGACCGCGCGCGGCTTCGGGTAGTGGATGTCGGTGCGGGCGGCGACGAGCTTCTCGATGCCGCGAGCGTCGAGCTTGCCGTCGGCGCCGCCGGCGAGCAGCAGTTTGGTGCCATTCGAGAAGAACTCGGGCCCGCCGCATTCGTCGGTTTCAACGTGTGCGAGCTTGTGGCACACGATGCTGTGGTAGCTCTGGCACAGCGAGGCGAGCGCCAGCGAGTTGGCCGCGGTGCCGTTGAAGACGAAGAAGACTTCGCAGTCGGTTTCAAAGGTCGCGCGGATCGCGTCGCAGGCGCGGCGTGTCCATTCGTCGTTGCCGTAAGAGGCGAGCGTGCCGCTGTTGGCGGCGAGCAGGGCCTCCATCGCCTCGGGGCAGATCCCCGATGTGTTGTCGCTGGCGAATTCGGTATGTTGCATGGCGGGGTGTCCGCGTTGGTTGACGGGTGAAAGCCAGTCTAGCATCGGCGATCGAGCGCCCACTTACAGCCACGCGACCAAAAAAAACGCGACGTCGGAACGTCGCGCCGAACTCAAGGTACGAGACCTGAGGGAGGAAACACCGGTACTAGACTCGCGCACGCTTGAGCGCTGCGGGGGCCTCATGTTTCTTGGTGGCGGGGCGGCTGGCGAGTGACACGCCCAGCACGACCAGCACGGTGCCGGCCAATTGCGCGGCCGACAGGGGTTCATCCAGGAAGATCGCGCCGAGGCCGATCGTCAGGACCGGGCCGACACTGCCGAGCATCGCCGTACGCGTGGCGCCCAGTTCGCGGATCGCCGCACTCAGCATGAAAACCGGCAGCACTGTCGAAAACACCGCCATCGCGAGCGCCAGCCAGATCACCGGCATTGGCTGGGCAAGGCTCTCAATGGGCTGCGTCATGCCGAAATGCAGGAAGGTGGTGGCCGTCGATACGCACATCGCGAGTGCCGTAAAGCGCCGGCTGCCCAGGCGCGACACCATTTCGCCGCACCCGGTCAGATAGAGCGCGTAGCAGACCGCCGAGGCGAACACGAGCGCGCCGCCCATCGCGACCGCGGCCGCATCGGCCGACAGCTGCAGGTCGTGCGCGAAGGCCAGCGCAATGCCGAGCCAGGTGAGCGCAAGCGCGCCGATGTCACGCAGCGAGAAGCTGCGGCTGAACACGAATACTGCGATCAGCATCGTGATCGTCGGGTAGGTGAACAGGATCAGGCGTTCGAGGCCGGCCGAGATGTAGCGCAGGCCCATGAAGTCCAGCAGCGACGCCCCGTAGTAGCCGAGCAGGCCAAGCGCCGTAAGCGCGACCCAGTCGCCGGCCGAGAGCGGCGCGGCATTGCGCGAACTGCGCAAGGCGATGAATCCGAATACCGGCGCGGCGAAAGCCATGCGCAGCGCAAGCAGCGCGAGCGGGCTGACACCGTACGGGAAGGCCAGCTTCACGAAGATCGCCTTGGCGGAGAAGCCAAGCGCGGCGAGGATCGCGAGCCAGAAGCCAGTGGTTTCGGAATTTCGGAACACGAAAGGGTCGGGGCAAATTGCGCCAAATTGACTGGATGTCAATTGGAGTCGATTCCGTGCCGTATGGACAATCGGTATTTTCCGAAGTAATCATTCGCTTTTGACGAACGCAAGCGACATGCGATACGACCTGACCGACCTCCAGCTGTTCGGCGCGATCGCCGCAACCGGCAACCTGACGCAGGGCGCCGAGCGGGTGCACCTGGCGCCGGCCAGCGCCTCGGCGCGCATACGGCGGCTCGAAGATGCGGCCGGCGCGCCGCTGTTTGAGCGACGGCCACGTGGCGTGGCACTCACCCCGGCTGGCGAGGCGATGCTGCGCCATGCGAGGCGCGTCCTGTCTGAAGTCGCCCTGCTTGATGCGGAACTCGGTACGTTTGCGCGCGGCGTGGCTGGCGTGGTGCGCCTGTTTGCCAACACCAATGCAATCGGCGGCAGCCTGCCGCAGGATCTGGCCGGTTTTCTGGCCGCACAACCGCAGGTCGACGTGCTGCTGGAGGAGCATTCCAGCCCCGCGATCGTCAGCGCAGTGGTGTCCGGCGCCGCGGATGTCGGCATCGTTGCCGGCGAGGTGGGCGGGCCGGAGCTGGCCTTCCTGCCCTACCGAGCAGATCGGCTGGTACTGATCTGCAGTCCGCAGCATCCGTTCGCGAGCCGCGGGCGGTTGAACTACGCGGACACGCTCGCCGAAAACTACGTCAGCCTGTCGGCCGACAGCGCAATCCACGGCTTCCTGCTTGACCGTGCTCGTGAGGCAGGTCGGCGGCCGCGCATCCGTGCCCAGGTGCGCGCCTTCGATGCGGTGTGCCGCATGGTCAGCGCGGGGGTGGGTGTGGCGGTGGTGCCGCATTCGGCGGCCGTAGCCAGCTCCGCCGCCGTACCTTTGGCGGTCGTCGAACTCAACGATGCCTGGGGCAGCCGCGAGATGAAGCTGTGCTTCCGTCGCGAGCAGACCCTGTCACCCTATCAGCGCGAGTTGATTACCCACCTGACGCTGATTTCGCAGTCCGGGCGGTCGGGCGTGTGAGCCCGTGCCCGCTCAGGCGGCGACACCACCGAACTGCGCGTCGCGCCAAGTGGACGGCGCGACGCCGCTCCAGCGGCGGAAGGCGCGCGTGAAGCTCGCGATTTCGGCAAAGCCGAGCAGGTAGGCGATCTCGTTGATCGAGTGCGTGCCGGTGCGCAGGTAGTCATAGGCCAGTTCCTGGCGCAGGCTTTCGAGCAGGCTCGCGAAGGTGAAACCCTGGTCGGCCAGGCGCCGCTGCAAGGTGCGCTCGGACAACAGTAACTTCTGCGCGATCACGCCACGGCTCACACCGCCCGACGGAAGCAGCTCGATCAACGCGCGGCGTGCGCGCGCAAGGATGTCGTCCTTGGCGTGGCGGGCGAGGTATTCGGACGCGATGTTTTCGGCCGACAGCGCCAGCTCAGCGTTGCCGCTCGGGAGCGGGCGATCGAGTTCTTCGTCGTCAATCGCGATGGCGTATTCGCTGGCGCCGAATTCGGGCTCAACGCCGTACAGCGTGCGCATGCGCTCGGCTGCAGCGTTGCGTGGATGGCGCAGGCGGACTGCGGCAGGCTTGAAGTCGGGCCCTGCGATCGCGCGACACAGCCGCACCAGTGAGGCCATGCGCGCGTCGTAGCTGCGCGGTAGCGTGAAGCCATCTTCGGTATTGAACACCAGCCAGGTGCGCCCGGCTTCCGCGCGGATCTCGACTTCGTCCACCGAGCTGACGATGCGGAAGTAGCGCACGAGGCGGCGCCCGGCTTCGCGCAGGCTCGCGCTCGCCAGCCACGCGAAGCCGACGGCATGCAGCGTCGTGGGGTTGAGCCGTTCGGCGACGTCGAGGCCGAAGCATGGATCTCCATCCACCGCACGCACAGCGGCTTCCCAGAATTGTGCTGCCGGCAAGATCGGGATACGTGTGTTGGGGTCGCGCAGCAGCGCCGGGTCGATACCTGCGCTTGCGGCAATCCCGTCTGCATCAAGCCCGCGGTCGGCGAGGGCGGTATGTACCAGCAGCATCACGCTGCTCAGCCAGGTGTCCTGCATGGTCGGTCGCCTGAAGGAAGAGTCCCCACATTCTAGGGGGAGATTCACTGCCTGGCGGTGCCGACTGCACGCGTTTACACAAATGACAAAGGGCGGTCCGAAGACCGCCCGATGCGTTTCAAGATGTGCTGCCCGGTGGCATCAGAACTTGTAGTTCACGCCCATCGTGAAGATCGTCTGATTGCTGTCGAAGCTTGCGTTGGTGGTTTCAAACTTCGGGCCGCCGGCGTAGTGCGCCACCTCGGCACGGATGCCGACGTTCTGCGTTGCCTTGAACTCACCACCGAAGCCCACCTTGGCCGCGGTGCCCGACTTGCTCTCGTCGTAGCCGGCGCCGGTCAGGTCGCGATCCATGTAGGCCAGACCGACCTTGCCGTAGACATCGAAGCGTTCCGTCACCGGATACTTGCCGACCAGGTCCACCGAGATCGCTTCGTTCTTGGACTCGAGGCCCGCGGCCTTGGTCTTGCCGAGATCCTGATAGCCCATCTCGACGGCGAAGTTGCGGGTGAAGTCGTAGCCGCCATACACCCCCCAGGTGCTCGGCGTGTCCTTGATTTCGCCAGCGCCGCTCACGTCGGCCGTCGAGGCACCCACATTGCCGCCAACGTAGAAGCCTTGGTCTGCGGCCATGGCACCACCAGCAAAAGTAGCAGCCGCTGCAGCGATGATCAGTTGGGTCTTCATGTTTGTTCCTTTCGTCTCTCACGAATCCCGCGCGGTGGAGGACTCCGGTATCTGTCTGAATCCGCGCTGTCTTTCGATGGGATGAATGCTACGGACGAGGCGCCGAAACCTCCTTGTCCGGCCGAGACACTGCCTTGGCCGGCGCGGCCAAAGCTGCCGGAGCAGATGTAAGCGGGTGTAGAAAAGAAAACGGCCCGCCCGGTGTTGTCACCGAGCGGGCCGTTTAAACGTAAGCCTGGTGCGGGTGTCAGACCACGCCGGCGCCCTGAGCCTGTTGGTCGGCCCAGTAGGACGAACGCACCATCGGGCCGCAGGCGGCGTTCTTGAAGCCCATCTTCAGCGCTTCGGTTTCGAACATCTTGAAGGTGTCGGGATGCACGTAGCGCAGCACCGGCAGGTGGCCGCCGGAGGGCTGCAGGTACTGGCCGATGGTGAGCATCTCGACGTTGTGGGCGCGCAAGTCGCGCATCACTTCGAGGATCTCCTCGTCGGTCTCGCCGAGGCCCACCATCAGGCCGGACTTGGTCGGCACGTCCGGATGGCGTGCCTTGAACTCTTTCAGCAGCTGCAGCGAGTACGCGTAGTCCGAACCCGGGCGGGCCGCCTTGTAGAGACGTGGCACGGTTTCGAGGTTGTGGTTCATGACGTCGGGTGGCGCCTGGTCGAAGATCTCCAGTGCGATGTCCATGCGGCCGCGGAAGTCCGGCACCAGCACTTCGATCGTGGTCTTCGGCGAAGCGGCGCGCGTTTCGCGGATGCAGTCAACGAAGTGCTGGGCACCGCCGTCGCGCAGATCGTCGCGATCCACCGAGGTGATCACCACATAGCGGAGGCGCATCGCCGCGATCGTCTTGGCGAGGTTGGCCGGCTCGTTTTCGTCGAGCGGGTTCGGGCGCCCATGACCCACATCGCAGAAGGGGCAGCGGCGGGTGCAGATGTCACCCATGATCATGAAGGTCGCGGTGCCCTTGCCGAAGCATTCATGGATGTTCGGGCAGGAGGCTTCCTCGCACACGGTGTGCAGCTTGTGGTCGCGCAGCGTGTCCTTGATTTCGTTGAAGCGCGCGGTTTCCTCGGCGCCGCCCAGCCGGATGCGGATCCATTCCGGCTTGCGCAGTTTTTCGGCCACCGGAACGATCTTGATCGGGATGCGCGCCGTCTTGTCCGCGCCGCGAAGCTTCTTGCCGACTTCAGCCATGATGTCCTTTCAGGCCGCTGCCCGGCGGGCAGCGTGGTGGTGGGCGAAGCGCGCGTCGAGCGCGTCCGCCAGTTTGCGATGCACGACGTCGAGTGGATCGACGACGCCGAAATCCTTCAGTTGGGCCGATTCCAGGCCCGGATAGCCGCATGGATTGATCGCCGAAAACGGCGAAAGATCCATGTCGCAATTGAGCGAGAGCCCGTGGTAGCTGCAGCCGTTGGCGATCTTCAGGCCCAGCGCGGCGATCTTGGCGCCGCCGACATAGACGCCGGGCGCGCCGTCCTTGAGGTGGGCATCAATCCCGTAGCCGCGCAGCACGTCGAGGATCGCCTGTTCGATCAGGCTCACCAGTTCGCGCACCTTGATCTCGCGCCGCGCGAGGTCGATCAGCAGATACACGACCGCCTGGCCGGGGCCGTGATAGGTGATCTGGCCGCCGCGGTCGATCTTCACCAGCGGGATGCCGGTTTCGCGCAGCAGGTGCTCCGGTTTGCCGGCGAGGCCCAGTGTAAACACCGGCGGATGCTCGACCAGCCACAGCTCGTCCGGCGTATCGCCGATGCGGGCGCGTGTGAGCGCCTGCATCGCGTGCCAGGTCGGTTCGTACTCGACGCGGCCGAGCGGCTTGCGCAGCAGTGGAGGGGGCAGGGCGTTCATGCGGTGGCGCTTGCCCCGCAACAACGCAAGGGCTTGACGAAAAAAGGGATTTTATCGGCCGGGCGCCAACCGGGCAACGCTGCGGGCGATGGGGTTATTCCCCCATACCCGCGCGTTTATGGCCGCGTGCGCGCCACGCGGCCCAATGGCTGTTCAGAGCACCACCTTCACGAAGGGGTGGCTGGTCAGCGAACGGTAGATGTTGTCGAGCTGTTCGCGCGAAGTGGCGCGCACGGTGCAGGTCAGGCTGATGTACTTGCCGCCGCTCGACGCGCGCATCTCGACGCCGGTGGCGTCGAAGTCCGGCGCGTTCTGCTGCACCACCTCGACGATGGTCTGGGCGAAATCGTCGCGCGTCTCACCCATCACCTTGATCGGGAAGTCGCAAGGAAACTCAAGCAGTTCGGCGTTCGACATCGTGCTTGCTCCAGCGCTCAGAGGTTCTTGATCCAGTAGCGGATGGCGTCCCACAGGCGGCCGAAGAAGCCAGCCTGATCCACCGCTTCCAGTGCCACGACCGGGTAGGTGCCCAGCGGTTTGCCGTCCAGCGTCACCGTCAGCGTGCCGAGTTGTGCGCCCTTGGCGATCGGCGCCTTGAGCGGCTGGCGGCTTTCAAGCTGAACCTTCAGCTTGGCGGCGTCACCCTGCGGCACCGAGACCACCAGATCGTTGGTGAAGCCGGCCTTCACGCTATCCGCCTTGCCCTGCCAGACCGGCAAGGTCTGCACGGCGGCGTTGGCGGCGTAGAGCTTGGTCGTCTCCCACGAGAGGAAGCCATAGTTCAGCAGCTTCTGCGATTCCGCGGTGCGCACCGAATCCGAAGTCGTGCCGGTAACCACCGAGATCAGGCGACGCGACCCGCGCTTGGCGGTGGACACCAGGCAGTAGCCGGCGGCCTCGGTGTGGCCCGTCTTCATGCCATCGACGGTCGGGTCGATGAACAGCAGGCGGTTGCGATTGGGCTGCTTGATCTTGTTGTAGGTGAACTCCTTCTGCGAGTAGAAGGAAAAGTATTCTGGGAAGTCGCGGATGATCGCCGCGGCCAGCGTGGCCAGGTCGCGCGGGCTCATGTAGTGGCCGTCCATGGTGAGACCGGCGGCATTGCGGAACTGGGTGTTCTTCAGGCCCAGACGCTGCGCTTCCTTGTTCATGCGCGACACGAAGGCCTCTTCCGAGCCGGAAATCAGCTCGGCGAGCGCGATGCAGGCGTCGTTGCCGGACTGCACGATCATGCCCTGGATCAGCTCGCGCACCGTCACCGGCATACCCGGCATGATGAACATGCGGGAGCCGTCGAGGCTGGACTTGCGGGCGTTCTCCGACACGGCGACCTGCTGGTCCATCGAGATCGTCTTGGCCTTCAGCGCGCTGAAGGTCACATAGGCGGTCATCAGCTTGGTCAGCGAGGCGGGCTCGATCCGCTCATCGGCGCCTTGCGCCGTCAGCACCTGACCGGAGCCAACGTCGTAGAGCAGCCAGGCGCGGGCGGCGAGGGCGGGTGGCGTGGGCTCGTTGGCTTGCGCAAAAGGCGCGGCAAGGGCGAGCGAAAGCGAGATCAGGACGGCGAACAGTCGTGTCATGGGGATTCTGCGGAGGGGCTGCGGACGGAGGGCGCGATTATACCCGGCAAGGCCAATGCGGCCGGGCCGGCTACATGCTGAAACACTTGGCGGCTGGCGTTCTTTCCCGTCATTTCAGACGCGCCAGTTGCAGTTCGGCGAGTGCGGGATAGAGCGGCGCGCTGATCAGCCGCGACAGCCCGCTTGCGATCAAGGTGCAGGCCATCAGGCTCAGCACCAGCTCGTGGCCGTCGACCATCTCCATCACGATGATGAAGGCCGTCAGCGGGGCCTGTGTCACGGCAGCGAGAAAAGCCGCCATGCCGAGCGCAATCAAGGTCGGCGCGTTCGGATAGGCCATCAGCGTGGCGACACTGTTGCCCAAGCCTGCGCCGATCGACAGCGAGGGCGCAAACAGGCCGCCCGGCACGCCGGAGGCCGCGGTGAACCAGGTGGCGACAAAGCGCAGCAGTACCGCCAGATGCGTCGACTCACTCGCACCGGCAATCATCGCCTTGGTTTGCGCATAGCCGCTGCCATAGCTCGCGCCCTGGCTGACAATGCCGATCAGCGCGACGAGCAGGCCGCAGCAGGCCGCAAAGCGGATCGGCGCATGGCCGCGCAGGCGAGAGAAGCGGTCCGTGGTGCGTCCGCTCAGGATCGCGATCAGCGCGCGGGCGAACAGCCCGCCCGCCGCACCGCACAGCAACGCCACCAGCAGCGCCGGCGCCACCATACGGAAACTGAAGCGTTCGACGCGGATCACGCCAAAGTAGGTGTTGTTGCCATACACCGACACGGCCATCAGGCCAGCCAGCACGATTGCGCCAATCAGCAGGCCGTTGCGCCGCTGTTCGGGCCGCCGCGAGAGTTCCTCGATTGCGAACATCACGCCGCCGAGTGGCGTGTTGAACGCCGCGGCAATACCCGCCGCACCGCCCGCCATCAGCAAGCCGTTCTCCGAGATCTGTGACTGCGCCGGTAGCCAGCGGCGAGCGTTGCGCATGATGCCGGCGGCGATCTGCACCGACGGGCCCTCGCGGCCGAGCGCCAATCCGCCGAGCAAGCCGGCGGCCGTGAGGAAGAGCTTGGCGACGGACAGTTTCATCGATACGAACAGTGGCCGCTGTGCCGCGGCCGATTCGTGTTCAAGCACCGCGATGATCTGCGGGATGCCCGAGCCGGCGGCCCCCGGCGCGAAGCGGCGCGTGAGCCACACGATGCCGGCGGTGAGCAGCGGGGTCCAGATCAAAGGTGCCCACCATGCAGCGCGTTCGAGGCGGAAGAAGGCCGCCAGCGCCACTTCAGCGAGCCAGGTAAAGCCGACGATCGCAAGCCCGCTTGCCGCCGCGAAGGACAGCACCACCAGCCGCGCCGCCCACAACCGCCAGTCGGAGAATTCCTGCTGCAGGGCGTTCGCGACTTGGGGCTGGGGGGGCATGGGTTTCGCTCGCGACGATTTGAATTTGTACAAATATAATCAGTTTCGACGCACGCGTTGCCCACCAGTGCGCGGACGCCACACCTGCACAGATCGCAGTGGTGCGCTGTGCTGACGCCCGTCTCTCCGGATCACGAAAAGACCATGACCCACACCGCCACGCCGGCTGATGTACTGAGGCGCTTTCGCATCGTTTTCAACGCCGTACGCACCCATTTCCAGCAGGTGGAAATGAAGACCGGGCTGGGCGGCGCGCAAGTCTGGGCGCTGAGCCTGGTGCGCGATCACCCGGGCATCGGGATTGGCGAGTTGGCGCGGCGCATGGACATTCACCAGTCCACAGCGAGCAATCTGGTGAAGACCCTGGTCAAGCGCGAGTTGATTGCGGTGGCACGCGGTGAGTCGGATCGGCGCAGCGTGGCGCTGAAGATCCTCGCCGCGGGTCAGCTTGCGCTTGGCAAGGTGCCGGGGCCGTTCGAAGGTGTCTTGCCGGATGCATTGGAGCGCTTGCCGCAGCCGACGCTCGACCGGCTCGACGAGGATCTGCGGGTGCTGATCAACGCTCTGCAGGCCGACGAGGAGGCGGGCCGGATTCCCCTCGGCCGCAGTTGATCGCGCCGTTCAGGGCTCGCTGCGGCGCGGGCCGCTGCCGGCTTCTAGCCAGAAGCTTGCTTCGGCGGCCGCCGCGACCTCCGTCAGAAAGCGATCGAGCAAGGGGTTGCAATTGAGCACACCCGGCTGACCCGCGTGAAATTCCGGGTGCCATTGCACGCCCAGCACGAAGTTCAGTGCATCGAGCCGGATCGCTTCGATGATGCCGTCCTCTGGGCTGTGGGCTTCGATGCGAAGGTCGCGGCCGAGTCGATCTATCGCCTGATGGTGAATCGATACGACGTCGCAGCCTTCACGCGTGTCCAGCGTGCGCGCAAGCAGGCCGTCGGGAACCAGGCTGACCGGATGCCGATGGCGATCGTAGGCAGGCGATTCGTGGCGTTCGCCGGTTCCGCAGAGCGAGGGCAGATCCTGGTGCAGCGTGCCGCCGAAGGCCACATTGATCAGCTGCATGCCGCGGCAGATGCCCAGCACCGGCTTGCCGCGCTCGATGAACACCGTCAGCAGCTCCAGCTCGTAGGCGTCGCGCACCGGGTCGCCGGCCCAGGCGTCGCAGCGCGGTGTCTGGCCGTACACGCCGGGGCTCACATCGGCGCCGCCTTGCAGCACGAGTCCGTCCAGATAGTCGGCGTAATCGGCCAGTGCGATGTCGCCACGCCGGATCGGGCCATCGCCGAGCACGGACGGCACCATCAGCACCATCACATGCTGCGCGCCGATCCAGTGCGCGATGCTTTGCTCCAGGATCTGCAAGGTGCGGCGGAAGACGCCCTGGCGTTGCGTGTCAGGATGGAAGATCCGCGCCGACAGGCCAATCCGTAGCGGGCGCCCGAATGGGCCGCGTCGGCGCGGGGCAGAGTCATCGTTCATGTGAGGAAGCGTGCCGTGGCGGCGTCGACGAGGGTGTGGCTTGGCAGTGGATCGTGCATCTGCCCGCGCAGCCAGTCGGCCAGGGTTTCGCCTTGTGCGAAGCGCTCCAGCTGCGCGAGGGCATCCGCGCACTCAAGCGCGCGGGCGTCGTCGACAAGTGCTGCAAGCGTTTCGAGGATGTCCTCGCGCAGGCTCTTGCGCGTCAGCGTGCGGGGATTGACGTACTCGCCATCGAAGCCGAAGCGGCAGGCTTCGAAGCGGTTGAAGGTGTAGCAGAGGTAGTCGCGCTCCTGCGGCGGATCGCGGCGGTCGGTCAGCAGCCGTAGGGCCAGCGCCTGAAGGTAGGCCGCCAGTGCGGCCGCGTGGTCGACATCCAGCGGCGTGTCGCAGACACGCAGCTCCACCGTGCCGTACTCGGGTTTGGGGCGGATGTCCCAGTAGAAGTCCTTCATGCTGGCTACGATGCCGGCGGCGCGCATTGGTTCATAAAACTCGTGCTCAAAACGTTCCCACTCGAGGACGGGCGGCGCGTGACCGGAGAGCGGGAACGCGAACACGCTGTTGAGTCGCGACGAGGAAAAGCCGGTATCCGCGCCCTGACAGTACGGCGAACTGGCAGCCAGGGCGATGAAATGCGGCACGTAGCGCGCGAGCGCATGCGTCAGGTACATCGCATCATCGGCCGACTCAACACCGACATGGATGTGCTGCCCGAACACGGTGAACTGCCGTGCAAGGTAGCCGTAGCGGTTGGCGAGCGCCTCATAACGCTCGCCGGGGTAGATGCGGCGCTCCTGCCAGAGCTGGAAGGGGTGCGTGCCGCCACCCGCGAGCCGCACGCCGAGGGTGTTTGCGGCGCCGACCAGCGTGTCGCGGATTTCGCACAGCTGCGCGTGCAGGCTGCCGACACTGCGATGAACGTCGGTGGATACCTCGATCATCGACTGTGTCATCTCCGGTTTGGCTTCGCCCGGAAACGGCTGTGCCGCAAGCAGATCGAGCAACTGGGCGGCGCGAGGTGACAGATCGCGGGTATCGCGCTCGATGATCTGCAATTCGAGTTCGACGCCGAGTGTGAGCGGGGCCGAGGGTGCAAAGGTGGCGAGGGTCATGATTGCCTCCGTGTCGGTGAAAAACGAACTCGCGCTGCACGCGCGAGGACAGGAGGCCTGAGGATCAGGCCGGCGGGGGGAGTGTTTCCAAGGTAGCCGGTTAGTTATATTTGGGCAAATATAAAAACAAAATCTAACCAAGTTGCCTATCGGTCAGTGGCTATGCAGAGCGCCCGAGACCGGGCTTAACGTGTGATGACGAAGGGCTTGAAGCGCAGGGCTGCGCTGATGCGGTCTGCAATGCCGCGGGCTTCGCTCTCGCTGGCGTAGGGGCCCGCATGCAGCCGGAAGCGGCCATCGAGCGCCAGAACCTGCAACTGACCGGCGAGCGAGCTCATTTCGTGGCTGACGAACTTGCGGAAGCTCTCGGCGTTGGCGGCACTCGCGAAAGCACCGAGCTGCAGGAAGATGCCGCTGGTCTTCGGCGCGGCCGGGCTTGCGGTGTTGAGCGGCTTGAGCTCGGTGACTGCAGTTGCGCTGATCGGTGCGGCCGCAAGCACCGGAGCATCGACCCGGGTACTTGCGGGCGCCGCCGGCGCCGGCTTCGCGCTGGCCACTTCAACCGGCTCAGGCGGCACCGGCTTGAGCGGCACGCGCTTCGGTGCGGGCCCACGCTGACGGATCGGCGGAATGTTCTCGGCGATGACCTCGATGCCTTCCGGCACGATGGCCTCGATCTCGACGTCGGTGTGGCCGGTATCGAGGTAGTCGAGCTTGTAGGCTGCCGCGTACGAGAGATCGATTGAGCGGCCGGTGTGGAAGGGGCCGCGGTCGTTGATTCGCACGATCACCGACTTGCCGTTGCGCAGGTTGGTGATGCGCGCATAGCTCGGGATCGGCAGCGTCGGGTGTGCGGCGGTCATGCCGTACATGTCGTACTTCTCGCCGCTTGAGGTCGGCTTACCGTGGAACTTGCGGCCGTACCAGGACGCGAGGCCTTGCTCACGATACGGTGCGACCTGTTGCGCCGGCACGTATTCCTTGCCGAACACGTTGTACGGATTGTTGGCGAAGCGATGCAGCGGCTCGGCTTTGGGCTCGGCGTCCGGCACCGAATCGAGGTTGTCCGGAATGTCGTCGCCGGGGCCGTCGTCCTTGTAGTAGCCGCCGCCCTTCTTCTGCACCACCTTCGGCTTGCTGCCGGAGGCGCTGGGCGGCTGCGGCCGCGCTTCGGGCTGCGGGCTGACCGGGGCGGGCGACGTGGCGCACGCCGACAGCACCAGCGCGGCGGTCAACGCCGAGAGCGTGCCGACCGGCAGGCGGGTGGAACCGTTACGGAAAACGCGGCGGATCATTTCTGGAGCAGCGTCCGGTGGCGGGCAACACTCATCAGGATACCCAAGCCCAGGCAAAGCGTCACCAGCGCAGTGCCGCCGTAGCTCACCAGCGGCAGTGGCACGCCTACCACCGGCAGGATGCCGGTCACCATGCCCATGTTCACGAACGCGTAGGTGAAGAAGGACAGCGAGATCGCGCCAGCCAGCAGGCGCCCGAACACGGTGGCCCCGTTCGCTGCGATCAGCAGGCCGCGCAGGATCACCAGCAGGAAGGTGAACAGCAGGCCGATGTTGCCGATCAGGCCGAACTCTTCCGAGATGACCGCGAAGACGAAGTCAGTGTGGCGTTCCGGGATGAACTCGAGTTGGGTCTGCGTGCCATTACGCCAGCCTTTGCCGAGCACGCCGCCGGAGCCGATCGCGATCTCGGACTGAATGGTATGGAAGCCCTTGCCGAGCGGGTCGGAGGTTGGGTCGAGCAGGGTGCAGATGCGGTGTTTCTGGTAGTCGCGCAGGCCAGGCCATTGCACATCCGGTGCGCAGATCTTGTCTTCTGTCGCGACGATTGCGCCCACGCCAACTGCGCCGGCCAGCATCACCGGCGCGATCAGCTTCCACGAAAGGCCGGCAAAGAAGATCACGAACAGCCCGGCGGACAGCACCAGGATTGCGGTGCCAAGGTCGGGCTGCTTGGCGATCAGGCCGACTGGAATCGCAAGCAGCACGGTCGCAACGACGAAGTCGCGCACCGCGAGCGAGCCCTCACGGATCTGGAAGTACCAGGCCAGCATCAGCGGCATCGCGATCTTCAGCAGCTCGGAGGGCTGAATCCGCATGATGCCCAGATCCAGCCAGCGCTGCGCGCCCTTCGAGATCTGCCCGAACAGCGCCACCGCGACGAGCAGCAGCACGCCCACCACATAAAGCGGCAGCGCGAGCGTTTGCAGCCGCTGCGGCGAGATGTTGGCAACCACCCACATCACCGCGAGCGCCACGCCCGTGTTGATCAGTTGCGCCTGAATGCGATCGGGCGAGGCCGACAACTGCACCACGGTCGTGAAGCCGATTAGCATCATCAACAGCGAGAACAGGAATGGGTCGATCGGCGCCGCGATGCGGCGCCACAGGCGTTGCAGGATCATTCCGCCCCCGGTTGTTCTGGTGCCGCACCTTCCGGCACCTTGCCGAGCAGGTAGTAGTCGAGCACCTGGCGCGCGATCGGCGCGGCCGACTCGGCACCGAAGCCGCCGTTCTCGACCAGGATAGCGAGCGCGATCTTCGGTGCTTCCACCGGGGCGAAGGCGATGAACAGCGCGTGGTCGCGCAGACGTTCGCCGAGCTTGTGCGATTCGTACTTGCCGCCCTTGAGCGAGAAGACCTGAGCGGTACCGGTCTTGCCGGCTGCAACGTATGGGGCGCCAGCAAAGGCGCGCGCGCCGGTGCCGTACTTGATCACGCCCACCATGGCGTCATGGATTACCTTCACATGCTCCGGTTTGATCGGGATCGTCTTCATCGGCTCCGGCTCGATGACGCGCTTCTCGTTGGTGCGCGGATCCTGCACAAACTTGACCAGGTGCGGCTTGTACATCACGCCACCGGCCGCGAGCGTGGCGGTCGCGTGCGCCATCTGCAGCATCGTGTAGTTGTTGTAGCCCTGCCCGATGCCAACCGAGATGGTTTCGCCGGCGTACCACTTCTGCAGCTCCGGCTTCTTGAAGCGCTTCTTCTTCCACTCCGGCGAGGGCAGCACGCCAGTCGCTTCGCCGCCGATGTCGATGCCGGTGCGCGAACCGAGCCCGAACTGGCCCAGCGTGCGCGCGATGGAATCAATGCCCATGTCGTTGGCGAGCGCGTAGTAGTACGTATCGCAGGAGACGATGATCGACTTGGCCATGTCGACCGAGCCGTGGCCGCCCTTCTTGTCGTCGCGGAACTGGTGGCCGCCGAACCAGAAGTAGCCGGGGTCTGAAATCGCCTGCGACGGCGTGCGCTTGCCCGTCATCAGTGCGGCAGTCGCCATGAAGGGCTTGAAGGTCGAGCCGGGCGGATACGATGCGTAGATCGCGCGGTGAATCAGCGGGTGGTCCGGCGAATTGTTCAGCGCATCCCAGTTCTGCGGGTCGATGCCGTCAACGAACAGATTGGGGTCGAAGGTGGGCTTGGACACCAGCGCCAGCACGCCTCCGGTGCCCGGTTCGATCGCCACCAGTGCGCCGCGCCGGTTGCCGAAGGCCGCCTCGGCGATCTTCTGCAACTGGCTGTCCAGCGTCAGTACGAGTTTGCGACCCGGCACCGGCGGAGTGCGTGCAAGCGAGCGCACTGCGCGGCCGCCGGCATCCACTTCGATCTGCTCGAAGCCGGTGGTGCCGTGGAGTTCATCCTCGTAACTCTGCTCAAGGCCGCTCTTGCCGATGTGCTCGGTGCCGCGATAGTTCGCCGCGCGATCTTCGTCTTCCTCGATGCGCGTCTTTTCCTTGTCGTTGATGCGGCCGATGTAACCCAGCACATGCGAGGCGAACTCCCCCTCCGGGTACTGGCGGAAGAGGCGCGCCTTGATATCGACGCCCGGGAAGCGGTACCGCTGCGCAACGAAGCGCGCGACTTCCTCATCGGTCAGGCGGTTGCGGATTGGCAGGCTCTCGAAGGTCTTGCTCTCTTCGAGCAGTTTCTTGAAGCGCTTGCGGTCCTTCGGCTGGATGTCGACGATGCCGGCGAGCGCGTCGATCGTGGCATCCAGATCCTTGATGCGACTTGGCGTGATCTCCAGCGTGTAGGCGGAGTAGTTGCGCGCCAGCACCAGCCCGTTGCGATCGACGATCAGGCCGCGGTTCGGCACGATCGGTACCAGCGAGATGCGGTTGTCCTCCGCGCGCGTGCTGTAGTAATCGTGCTTGATCACCTGCAGCCAAACGAAGCGCGCAACCAGCAGGCCGAAACAGAAAAAGACGAACACGCTCGCCGCCAGCACACGGCCGCGGAAGCGCGAGATCTCCTGTTCGGGTGTCTTGAATTCCATCGATCTTCGACGCCGCTCAGAGCGGACGGTTCTGGTCGCGCTCGATCGGCTGCATCTGCGGCAGCAGCAGCACGAAGTGCGCGGGGAACCACAGCAACGCGGTGGTGAAGGTGGTGAAGAAGTACTCCCAACCCGGGAATTCCGCCCCGGCGATCAGGCGCACCACCAGCATGACGATCTGCGTCATCAGGAACAGCGGCACCATCTGCAGTGCCTGTGCCGCGGGCGGGAACCACAGCAGGCGGCGGCTCATCGTGCTCGCGATGAAGGCGAGCAGCACATAGGCCAGCGCATGCTGGCCGAGCGCCGAACCGTAGCCGATGTCGGTCAGCAGGCCGAGCCAGAAGCCGGCGCCCATGTTGACGCGCAGCGGTTCGCGCACGCACCAGAAGGCAAGTGCCAGTGCGACAAAGTCCGGCACGCCCGGCAGTGCGCGGGTAGGAACCAGATTCAGGGTCAGGCCGAGGAACAGGGTGATCCACACCCAGCCCATGCGGACCGGCAGCAGGATTCGGCTGGAGCGGTGCGTCGGCTGCATGTCACTTCCTCTTCGGGCGGCCGCCCGGCGTGGTTGCGGCCGGGGCCGGATCGTTGGCGGTAGGGTCTTCGAGTGGCTTGACGTTGCGCCCGATCACCAGCACGGCACCGCTGCGTTCGATGCCGGCGACCGGCTGGCAGACGAAGCGTGCAAAGCCGCGTGCATCGTCGCGATTGACCTTCACGACTTTCGCGACCGGCAGGTCGGGCAGGTAGATTCCATCAAGCCCCGAGGTAACGACCACGTCGCCGGGTTCGACGTCCGCGTTGGCCGCGAGGTAACGCAGTTCGAGCATGCCGCCGCCGGCGCCGAACATCACGGCGCGCTGGCCGGTGCGCACGACCTTCACCGGAATCGCCTGGTCCTTGTCGGTCAGCAGCGTCACTTCCGCTTGCAGCGGGAACACGCGGGTCACCTGGCCGACCACGCCGGCGTTGTCGATCGTCGCGAGTCCGCGCTCGATGCCGTCGCGCTCGCCACGATCGATGATCACACGGCGTGCGAACGGATCGCGCGCGGTGTAGAGCACTTCGGCGGCGATGCTGCGGGCGCCGACACGCTCACGCATCGCGAGCAGCTCGCGCAGCTGATGGTTCTCGTTTTCCAGGCTCTGCTGGCGTAGCAGCCGTTTCGCATCATCCAGCGCGCGGGCGCGCAGGCTCTTGATCTCGCTCTGCAGGCTGCTGAGCGACGAGAAATAGTCGTAGGTCCGATTCGCCCACTCGGCCGGTGTTGAAGCAGCGATCTGCAGCGGATAGGTCAGCACCGTGACGCCGTGGCGCACGGTTTCGAGATAGCGGAAACGCAAATCCGCGACCAGCAGACCGATCGACAGCACAAGGTAGAGCGTGAGCCGCGCAGAGGCTGGCAGGCCGCGCTTGAAAAATGGAGGAGGCTGGTGACCGACGACGGACATGGTGTCTGGGCGCTTCGGTTCGCGTGCGGAAAGCCTGCGGCGTGGGGTGAACGGGCAACGCGCGCTTCACGCGCGCGCTGCCAAGTGGCTTGCTTCGCGGCGAGCTTACTCGTTGGCGAAGATGTTGCCGAGCTTGTCCATTTTTTCGAGCGCCATGCCCGAGCCGCGGACGACGCAGGTCAGCGGATCATCGGCGACGATCACCGGCAGGCCGGTTTCTTCCATCAGCAGGCGATCGAGGTCGCGCAGCAGCGCGCCACCGCCGGTCAGCACCATGCCGCGTTCGGCGATGTCGGCACCCAGTTCCGGCGGGGTCTGCTCGAGCGCGTTCTTGACGGCCGAGACGATGGAGTTGAGCGGATCGGCCAGCGCTTCGAGGATCTCGTTGCTGGAAATCGTGAAGCCACGCGGGATGCCTTCGGCCAGGTTGCGACCCTTGACTTCCATTTCGCGCACTTCGGAGCCCGGGAAGGCCGAGCCGATTTCCTTCTTGATGTTCTCGGCGGTGGTTTCGCCGATCAACATGCCGTAGTTGCGGCGGATGTAGTTGACGATCGCTTCGTCGAACTTGTCGCCGCCGACGCGCACCGAGTTGGCGAACACCGTGCCGCCCAGCGCGATGACGCCCACCTCAGTGGTGCCGCCGCCGATGTCGACCACCATCGAGCCGGTTGCGTCCGCCACCGGCAGGCCGGCGCCGATCGCTGCGGCCATCGGTTCTTCGATCAGGAACACTTGCGAGGCGCCGGCGCCGAGCGCCGATTCGCGAATCGCGCGGCGCTCGACCTGGGTCGAGCCGCAGGGCACGCAGATGATGATGCGTGGGCTCGGCGCGAGCATCGAAGAAGGATGCACCTTCTTGATGAACTGCTTGAGCATCTGCTCGGTGACGGTGAAGTCGGCGATCACGCCATCCTTCATCGGGCGGATCGCGGTGATGTTGCCCGGCGTCTTGCCGAGCATCTGCTTGGCTTGCGCACCGACGGCCTGGATCGTCTTCTTGGCGTTCGGGCCGCCTTCGGTGCGGATCGCAACGACCGACGGTTCGTCGAGCACGATGCCGCGGCCGCGGACGTAGATCAGGGTGTTGGCAGTGCCGAGGTCGATCGCGAGATCGTTCGAAAAATAGGAACGCAGGAATCCGAACATGTCTGAGTAAATCCGTGTTTTGTCTGGGGGTGTGCCCGGGGCGGTGCGGGGTGCGCCCTTGTGGCGCATGGCCGGTTGCGGATGTCGCGAACCGGGGCGGCCGTTCCGCGAGCGAATGAGCCCACGCTTGGCAGCAAACCGCCGTTCGGCGGTGCCCAGCACCCGTCCGGCTAGGGCGGGTAAAGGGTCTATGATAACCTATTCAATTCCTTGTTTTGAATGAAATTCCGGCCATGTCGCTGACTCACGACGACGTTCACCGCATCGCGCGGCTTGCCCGGCTCGAGCTGGACGAACAGGAGGCCGCGGCCTCGCAGGAAAAGCTCAACGGGATTTTCGGCCTGATTGAACGCATGCAGGCTGTCGATACCACCGGTGTCGAACCGCTTTATCACCCCCAGGCCGTTGCGCAGCGCCTGCGCGAAGACCGCGTGTCGGAAACCGATCGTCGCGACGCCTATCAGGCGGTGGCGCCGCAGGCGGAAGACGGTCTCTACCTGGTTCCGAAGGTCATCGAGTAAGCGGGAGGCTGCCATGCAGCAACGCAGGCTGGGCAAGACCGGTTTTGATGTTTCCGAGATCGCGCTGGGTACCTGGCAGGTCGGTGGCCGCTGGGGCGATGCATTTTCGGACGCCAACGCCGAGACGATCCTGAATCGCGCGATCGACGCCGGCATCAACTTCATCGACACCGCCGACGTGTATTCGGCCGGGATGTCGGAAGCCGCGGTCGGCCGTGTCGTGCGCGCGCGGCGCGAGCGCGTGTTCGTGGCGACCAAATGCGGCCGCCAGATTTCGCCGCATGTGAATGCCGGCTACACCGTGGAGCGCCTGCGCGGGTTTGTCGAGGCCAGCCTGAAGAACACCGGCCTCGACGCGCTGGATCTGATCCAGCTGCACTGCCCGCCGACCGAGGTGTTCTACCGGCCCGAAATCTTCGGCCTGTTCGACGACCTCAAGCGCGAGGGCAAGATCCTCAACCTCGGCGTCAGCGTCGAGAAGGTCGAGGAGGCGTTGAAGGCGATCGAGTACCCGAACGTGACCACGGTGCAGATCATCTTCAACATGTTCCGCCACCGTCCGGCCGGGCTGTTCTTCGAACAGGCAGCCAAGCGCGACATCGGCGTGATCGTGCGGGTGCCGCTGGCGAGCGGATTGCTGTCGGGCAAGTTCGGCCGCGAGACCACCTTCGGCGCGGAAGACCATCGCCACTTCAACCGTGACGGCGCTGCGTTCGACAAGGGCGAGACCTTCTCGGGCGTGCCGTACGAACTGGGCCTGCAGGCGGTCGAGGAACTCAAGCGGGTGTTCCCGGACCACACGCCGCTGGCGCTCTGGGCGCTGCGCTGGGTGCTGATGTTCCCGCAAGTGTCGACAGTGATTCCGGGCGCATCCCGCCCCGACCAGCTCGACGCCAACCTCGCAGTCGAAGGACTGCGTGCGCTCACCGAGGCCGAGATGGCGGCGGTGCGCGATATCTACGAACGATTGATCAAGCCTTCGGTACACCACCTCTGGTGATCGCGGGCACTGCCACACGGATCCAACGTGCTTGAACTGAGCCTCAAACAGCTTGCTGCCGGCCTCTCGGCAAAACAGTTTTCCAGCGTCGAGCTGACGCAGACTTTCCTCGACCGCATCGCCGCGCTGAACCCGGCGCTCAATGCCTTCATCACGGTCGACCGTGATGGCGCGCTGGCGCAGGCGGCGGCCGCCGATGCCGCACGCGCTGCCGGGGCAGTGGGCCCGCTCGCCGGCATCCCGATCGCGCACAAGGACATCTTCTGTACCGAGGGCGTGCTGACGACCTGCGGCTCGAAGATCCTGTCGAACTTC
Source organism: Niveibacterium sp. COAC-50 (assembly GCF_013184235.1). Classification (NCBI taxonomy): domain Bacteria; kingdom Pseudomonadati; phylum Pseudomonadota; class Betaproteobacteria; order Rhodocyclales; family Rhodocyclaceae; genus Niveibacterium; species Niveibacterium sp. COAC-50. The sequence goes on along the minus strand of NZ_JABCJM010000004.1, from coordinate 219,172 downwards.
GTCAGCCCCTACGACGCCACAGTCGTAGCGCGCCTCAAGGCAGCCGGCACGGTGATGCTGGGCAAGACCAACTGCGACGAGTTCGCGATGGGTTCGACCAACGAGCACTCGGCCTACGGCGCGGTGAAGAACCCGTGGGATGTGTCGCGCGTACCGGGCGGCTCATCGGGCGGCTCCGCGGCAGCGGTGGCGGCGCGCCTGGCGCCGGCGATCACCGGTACCGACACCGGTGGTTCGATTCGTCAGCCCGCCTCGCTGTGCGGCGTGACCGGCCTGAAGCCCACCTACGGCGCCGTGTCGCGCTGGGGCATGGTGGCCTATGCGTCGTCGCTCGATCAGGGCGGTCCGTTTGCGAAGAGCGCCGAGGACTGCGCGATCCTGCTCAATGCCTTCGCTGGCTTCGACGAGAAGGATTCGACCTCCGCCGAGCGCGAGACCGAGGACTACACCCGCCTGCTCGCGAAGGCGCCGGCCGACCCGGCCAAGCCGCTCGCCGGCGTGCGCCTGGGCGTGCCGAAGGAGTACTTCGGTGAGGGCCTCGCCGCCGATGTGCGCGAAGCGATCGAAGCCGCGATCCGCGAAATGGAAAAGCTCGGCGCGGTGCGCGTCGAAGTGAGCCTGCCGAAGACCGAACTGGCGATCCCGGCTTACTACGTGATCGCGCCGGCCGAGGCGAGCTCCAACCTCAGCCGTTTCGACGGCGTGCGCTACGGCCACCGCGCCGCGGAATACCGCGACCTGATGGACATGTACTGCAAGAGCCGCGCCGAAGGCTTCGGCCGCGAAGTGCAGCGCCGCATCATGGTCGGCACCTATGTGCTGTCGCATGGCTACTACGACGCCTACTACCTGCAGGCGCTCAAGCTGCGCCGCCTGATCGCGGAAGACTTCAAGGCCGCGCTGTCGCAATGCGATGTGCTGCTTGGGCCGGCCAGCCCGACCACCGCGTGGCCGATCGGCCAGATGGCGGACGATCCGGTGCAGATGTACCTCGCCGATATCTACACCGTCGCGATCAACCTCGCCGGCCTGCCGGCGATGTCGATTCCCTGCGGCTTCGGTGCCGGTGGGCTGCCGGTTGGGCTGCAGATGATCGGCAACTACTTCGATGAAGCGCGGATGCTCGAAATCGCGCACCGCTTCCAGCAGGCGACGGACTTCCACACCAAGGCACCCGCGCTGTGAAATTCGAGACCTGGCTCGCGTTCTTTGCGGCGTCGTGGCTGATCAGCCTGTCGCCGGGTGCCGGCGCGCTGTCGTGCATGACTGCGGGCCTGCGCTACGGCTTCCGCCGCGGGGCCTGGAACATCCTGGGCTTGCAGGCCGGCGTCGGGCTGCTGGTGTTGGTCGTTGCACTCGGCCTGGGCGCGATCCTCGCGGCCTCGAACGTGGCCTTCATGGCGATCAAGTGGTTCGGTGTCGCCTACCTGATCTGGCTTGGCGTGCAGCAGTGGCGGGCAGAGCCGAAGCCGCTGGTGGAGGATGCCGGTGAGGTGGTGCCGGCTGCGCGCGGCGCGCTGGTGTTGCGCGGTTTCCTGGTCAATGCGAGCAATCCGAAGGGCATCATCTTCATGCTTGCGGTGCTGCCGCAGTTCATCGACCCGCATGCGCCGCAGGCGCTGCAGTACCTGATCTGCGCCGGCACGCTGTTCTTCACCGACGCGGTCGTCATGAGCGGCTACACCTTGCTCGCGGCGCGTGTGCTGGCGGCGCTGCGCGACCCGAATCACATTCGCTGGACCAACCGTTTCTTCGGCAGTCTGTTCGTGTGTGTCGGGCTGCTGCTGGCGAACTTCAAACGCGCAGCATGAGCGCGCGGGTGTCGCTGGTGGCGCGTCGTGTGGCGGTGGCGCTGAGTCTCGCCTTGCTGGCATCTTGCGCGACGGAGAAGGTTGGCAAGAAAGGTGAGGACGAAGTGTTCGAACCGGCCAAGCCGCCGGTGATGGCCGAGAAGGCGCCGAGCGGCAAGGGTGCGGATCGCCCGCTGCCCGCGGTGCCGCTGAAGCCGACGCCACCCAGCCCCGCCGCGCCCGCTGTCGGGCGGCCCAAGAAGGCAATGGAAGCCAAGCCGCTCAATGTGACGTTCCGCTGCGCGGCGCACGACGAACGGCACCACACCGCGCAGGCCGACATCGAAGTCGCTGACGGCAATGTGCATTACCTGCGCACGCGGCTGGCGACGCCGCTGGGCGGTGTGTGCGAATTTGCGCTGCCCGATTTCACGCAGACGCAGCGCATGCCTTCGGTCGAGCTGAAGGCGCGCAGCGGCCGCTGTACCTTGCGGATGTGGGAGCAGGGCCCCAAGGTGACGCTGGCCTACAGCAACTGCGAGCAGTACTGCAAACCGTCATCGACGATGGATTACATCCTGCCGATCCTGTACGACCGGCGGGTCAACCGTTGTAACTGAACCTGATTTGAGACGCGGCGCTGCAAGTAGTGCAGCGCCGGGATTGGAAGACACGAAATGAGCAGAGCCGACTGGGACGTCGTGATCGGGCTGGAGACACATGTTCAGCTCTCGACGCAATCGAAGATCTTTTCCGGCAGTTCCACCGCCTTCGGCGCCGAGCCGAACCGCCAGGCCTCGGCGATCGACATCGCGCTGCCGGGCGTGCTGCCGGTCTTGAACCGCGGCGCGGTCGAGCGGGCGATCCGCTTCGGGCTAGCGATCGGTGCCAAGGTCGCGTCGACTTCGATCTTCGCGCGCAAGAACTACTTCTACCCCGACCTGCCGAAGGGCTACCAGATCAGCCAGTACGAGCTGCCGGTGGTCCAGGGCGGCACGATCACGGTGCAGGTCGGCGAGGGCGACAAGGCCTACGAGAAGGTCATCGAGCTGACCCGCGCGCACCTTGAGGAAGACGCCGGCAAGTCGCTGCACGAAGACTTCCACGGCATGTCGGGCATCGACCTGAACCGCGCCGGCACGCCCTTGCTGGAGATCGTCACCGAGCCGGTGATGCGCTCGTCGGACGAAGCCGTGGCCTACGCCCGCGCGCTGCATTCGCTGGTGCGCTGGATCGATATTTCGGACGGCAACATGCAGGAAGGCTCCTTCCGTTGCGACGCCAACGTGTCGGTACGCAAGAAGGGCACCGAGAAGCTCGGTACGCGCCGCGAGGTGAAGAACCTCAACAGCTTCCGCTTCCTCAAGGAGGCGATCGAAGCCGAGATCGCCTACCAGATCGAAACGCTGGAAGACGGTGGCACGATCCAGCAGGCCACCGTGCTGTTCGACCCGGATGCGGGCGAAACCCGCGCAATGCGCAGCAAGGAAGATGCGCAGGACTACCGCTACTTCCCCGACCCCGATCTGCTGCCGCTGGTGATCTCCGACGAATGGATCGCACGCGTGAAGGGTGAGTTGCCCGAGCTGCCGGCCGCCCTGCAGGAACGCTTCCGTGGCGAGTACCAGCTCTCCGCCTACGATGCGGCAACACTCACCGCTAGCCGCGAGATGGCGCAGTACTACGTCGACACCGTTGCCATCGTCGGCGCGGCATCGGCAAAGCCCGCGGCCAACTGGGTGATGGGTGAGCTGGCCGCGCGTCTGAACAAGGAAGGCCGCGACATCACTGATGCGCCGGTCAAGCCCGCGCAGCTGGCTGGCATGCTCGCACGCATTGCCGACAGCACGATCTCGAACTCGGCCGCCAAGAAGGTTTTTGATGCCTTGTGGAATGGCGACGCGACGAGTGCTGACGAGGCGATCGAGAAACAGGGCCTCAAGCAGGTCACCGATTTGTCTGCGATCGAGCCGATCATCGACGAGGTGCTGGCGGCCAACCAGAAGTCGGTGGAGGAGTTCCGCGCCGGCAAGGAGAAGGCTTTCAACGCGCTGGTTGGTCAGGTGATGAAGGCGAGCAAGGGCAAGGCTTCGCCGGCGCAGGTCAATGAACTGCTGAAGAAGAAGCTGGGCGCCTGACGGCAGTCATTCGGCTCAAACAGACGGCCGGGCGCGACGCGAGTCGCGGCCCGGCCGTTTGCTTTTCGGCGCCCGTCCCTCTGCCGTCAATCTCACAGTCCGGGGCCGCACTCAGCGCGAGCGGCCTTGCAGCGGGCTCGCGGTGCGGTCGTCATCGCGCACTGAAAAAGGGCAATTCCGTCGAGGGAAGGGGTATCGGTTTCGCTCTTGAGCGGTGCCTATCATCCCGCTCCCCGTGGCATGGCTGTGGGGCATGCATCAACCGCGGCCGCGGGGGCGGCCGGGGGATCGACTTCCGGGAGGCGGAGTGGCGGGGACGAAGCAAGGGACATGGGTGGCATGGCTGATCACGATCGGCATGCTGTGGGCCGGGCCCACATCGGCAGCCGGTGACTGGGTTGTCGCGCAGGTGGCGAGCTTTACCGGCACCAGCGCGCAGATTGGCAATGACTTGCGCACCGGCGCGATGGTGGCGTTCAACGCGACCAACGCGCGCGGTGGCGTCGCAGGGCGCAAGCTGCGACTGGTCGTGCGGGACGATGAACAGCAGCCGGACAAGGCGCTCGCCGCGATCCGTGCGCTGGTCGAGCAGACCAAACCGATCGCGCTGTTCGGACTGAGCAGCAACGAGGCCAGCCTGGCCTTACTGCAAGCGCGCCTGCCCGAGGCGCTCGGCCTGCCTCTAGTGGGGCCGCGTGCAGGGGTTGCACGCGTGCTGGAATCCGGGCCCGGTCAAGTGTTCGTGACCCGAGCCAGCTATCGCGACGAGATCAAGGCCCTGTTCCAGCACTGCGAGATGTCGGGCATGCGCGAACTGGTGCTGGTGCATCAGCGCGACGAGGTTGGCAGCGAGCTGCTCGCGCTGGCCGATGCGCTGGCGGCGCAACATGGCATTCGCCTGGTTGCCCGCGTCGCCTACGACTACAAGGCCAACGGTGCGGTGCGCGAGCTGCCGAACGTGCGCGACGCCATCGACGCTGCATTTCGCGTGCCGCATCAGGCCGTGCTGTTCGCGGTGACCGACCCCACGCTGGTGGCGGCGATGGTGGCGAGTTACCAGCGCGATCCGCGCCACGCGGTGATGATGACGCTCTCGTCGGCAGACGGGCGCTGGATTGCCGAGCGGGTGGGCAGCGATCGCGCCCGCGGCCTGCTCGTCACGCAGACCGTGCCAGCGGCGGGAAACGCCAGCGCAGCGCTGATGCGACGCTTCGTGAACGATCTGAAGCAGGGCGGCGTGAGCGAGGACGACGCGGCCGCGCTGACGGTGAATTCCGTGATGCTCGAAGGCTATGTATCGGCGCAGGTGCTGATCGAAGGGCTGCGGCGTGCTGGCAGCAATGCCGACGCGGCGCGCCTGGGCGCAGCGCTGCAGGGGCTGCGGGGCTTCGACATCGGCGGCTTTGACATCTCATTTGGCGGTGCGTCACGGCAAGGCTCGCGCTTCGTCGAGGTGGCCATCGTCGGCAGGCAGGGCGAGCTGGTGCGCTGACGCGGCAGCCGTGCCGCTTGTCCCGCCGCGGCGCGGCCCCGTAGCATGCAGCTTCTTTTCTGGAGATGCCGCCATGCCGCGCTTCTTGCCTGTCATTGCTGGGTGCAACATTTGCAGCGCCGGCGGGATTCGATTGGTCGCCGTCGACCGCCGGGTGGCGCGCGCGGATACGGCGAGCGCTGTCGGGGGGCGGCCATGACGGCGCTGCGCATCTCGACCGTAGTGGCCGAGTTTGATCTCGACGCCGTGTATCGCTTTCTGTCGCAGGAGGCGTACTGGTCGAAGGGGCTGCCGCGGGCGGTTTTCGACCGAGCTGTGGCGAATTCGCTGTGCTTCGGCGGCTTCCTTGGTGAGGCGCAAATCGCGTTCGGTCGCATGATTACGGACAGGGCGACGTTCGCCTATCTGGCCGACGTGTTCGTGCTGCCGCCTCACCGTGGGCAGGGCTATTCGAAGCAGTTGATGGATGCCGTGGTCGCGCATCCGGATCTGCAGGGGCTGCGCCGCATCGTGTTGGTGACCGGCGACGCGCACGGCCTCTACGCACGCTACGGCTTCACCGCGCTGGCGGCGCCCGATCGCTACATGGAGCGCCACCAGCCCGGCATCTACACCTCAGGCTGATGCAGCACCGGCCGCTGCGCGCTGCCGCGCGAAGTCGACGAACCATGCGAGGCTTTCCGGGTTCGCCATGGTGTCCGGGTTGGCGACCTTTTCGAGCGGCTGGCCCATCATCAGTTTCTTGATCGGCAATTCCATCTTCTTGCCGGACATCGTGCGCGGGATGGCGGCGACCTGGAAGATGTCGTTCGGCACATGGCGCGCCGACAGCGCCTGCTTGATGCGCTCGCGGATCGCGGATTCGAGCGCGGGCGTCAGCGTTTCGCCTTCTCTCAGCACCACGAACAGCGGCATGTAGGATTCGCGGCCAAGGTATTCGAGGTCGACCACGAGGCTATCGATTACCTCCGGCAGATCTTCCACTGCGCGATACAGCTCGCTCGTGCCCATGCGGATGCCGTGGCGGTTGATCGTGGCATCCGATCGGCCATAGATCACCGCGCCGCCGCGCGGCGTGATGCGCACCCAGTCGCCATGGCGCCAGATGCCGGGGTACACATCGAAGTAGCTGTCGAGGTAGCGTCGGTTGCCCGCATCGTTCCAGAAGTAGAGCGGCATCGAGGGCATCGGCACAGTGCAGACGAGCTCGCCGACTTCGTCATGCAAGGCCTTGCCCGCTTCGTCGAAGGCTTCGATGCGCGCGCCGAGGCAGCGGCACTGCATTTCGCCACGCACCACCGGCAGCGTCGGCACGCCGCCGACGAAGGCGCTGACGATATCGGTGCCGCCCGAGATCGGGCTGATCCAGATGTCGCTGCGCACCGCGTCGTACAGCCACTGGTAGTTCTCGGGCGACAGCGGTGAGCCGGTCGAGCCAAGCCCGCGCAGTTCGGAAAGATTGGCCACTTCGGCGGGGTGAATATCGGCTTTCTGGCAGGAAGCATAGAAGGCCGCGCCGGCGCCGAAATAGCTCACGCGGGTTTCGCCAGCGAAGCGCCACAACGCGGTCAGATCGGGGTAGCCGGGGCTGCCGTCGTAAATGCAGATCGTCGCCCCGACGAGCAGGCCGGCGATCTGCGCGTTCCACATCATCCAGCCGGTACTGCTGAACCAGTGGTAGCGATCGTTCGGGCCGAGATCCAGGTGCAGGCCGGCGAGCTTTACATGCTCCAGCACCACGCCGCCCTGCCCATGCACCATCGGTTTGGGTAACCCGGTGGTGCCGGAGGAATACACCACCCACAACGGGTGGTCGAAGGGTACTGGCGTGCTGACGAGCGGCGCATCGCCCTGCGTGACGCTGGCCCAGCTGACGCCGTTACGGAAGCGCGTCGCGTCGATCGCTGCATCGAGCTGCGGCAGCAGCACGAGGTGTTCCACCGTGGGGAGCTCGGCGAGCAGTTCGGCGACCAGCTCGCGTCGGTCGTGCGTCTTGCCGCCGTAGCGGTAGCCGTCGACGGCCAGCATCGCTTTCGGCGCGATCTGGCGGAAGCGGTCCAGCACCGCCACGCGGCCCATGTCTGGCGAGCAGATCGACCACACAGCGCCGAGGCTCGCGACAGCGAGGAAGGCGCTGACCGTTTCCGGGATGTTGGGCATGTAGGCGACAACGCGGTCGCCCGGCCCGATGCCCATGGCGCGCAGCGACGCCGCGAGCGCGGCGACTTCGCGTTGCAGTTGCGCCCAGCTGACTTCGCGTGCCGCCCCCGCCTCGTTGCGGAACACGATCGCAGGGCGCTGATCATTGGCGTGGCGGAACACCTGATCGACGTAATTGAGGCGCACGCCCGGAAACCACTTGGCGCCCGGCATCGCGGCATCAGCCAGCGCGCGACCGCGCGGCCCATCGGCGCGGATGTCGAACCAGTCCCACACGGCGCACCAGAACGCATCGGGTTCGTCCACCGACCATTGCCACAGCTGCGCGTAGTCATCGAAGCGCTGCCCGCGCTCGCGGGCCAGCCAATCGCCGAACGCGGTGATGCGTGCGGCCTTGATCATTGCGTCGGAAGGGCGCCAGGCGATCAGATCTTCCATCCGTCGTCTCCGTTCATGAATGCAGATCGGCGAATCATGCGCGGACTGGCACGGTGGCGTCAGGCGCTGCGGCGACTATCTGGCGCGATCCGCCGGCGCCGGAGCGCGCGGCGGATCGAGGGCGATCAGTTGTCGCCGTCGAGCAGGCGGCCGAGGCCGCCCAGTACCGAGCCTTCCTCGCGCGACTGCCCGCCCGCCGCTGGTGCAGCCATCACGATGCGGTTGGCCATGCGCGATAGCGGCAGCGATTGCAGCCAGATCTTGCCGGGGCCGCGCAGCGTGGCGAAGAACAGGCCTTCACCACTGAACAGCGCGCTCTTGATGCGGCCGACGTACTGGATGTCGAAGTCCACGCTCGATTCATAGGCCACGACGCAGCCGGTGTCGACCCGCAGCGTTTCACCTGCGCGCAGTTCCTTCGCCACGAGCGTGCCGCCGGCGTGCACGAAGGCCATGCCATCGCCGTCGAGCTTTTGCATGATGAAGCCCTCGCCGCCGAACAGGCCCGCGCCGAGCTTGCGCTGGAAGGCGATGCCGATCGAGACGCCGCGCGCCGCGCAGAGGAAGGAATCCTTCTGGCAGATCAGCGTGCCGCCGATCTTCGCCAGATCCACCGGCACGATGTGGCCCGGGAAGGGGGCCGCGAAGGCGACGCGCTTCTTGCCGCTGCCTTCGTTGTGGAAGATCGTGGTGAACAGCGACTCGCCGGTCAGCAGGCGCTTGCCTGCTCCCATCAGCTTGCCGAAGAGGCCCTGCTGCGCGCTGGAGCCGTCGCCGAAGATGGTGTCCATCTCAATGCCGTCTTCCATGAACATCATCGCGCCGGCTTCGCCGATCGCCGCCTCGCCGGGATCGAGTTCGATCTCGACGAACTGCATCGCGTCGCCCTTGATCTCGTAGTCCACAACATCCATGGCCATGGTGGTCTCTCCTTTTGGATTCGTGCCGCTTCAGTGCAACATCATCTGACGAATGTATTTCACCGGTGCGCTGCCGAAAGACAGGAAGCGCTCATGAAAGGCTTTCAGGTTGAAGGCTTCACCCTCGCGGCGGCGTAGATCCTCGCGCAGCGCGTAGATGCTGGCGAAACCGCTGTAGTAGCTGGTCAGCTGGACCTGGGTGAGCTGCACACGGCGCCATTTCTCCTGTGCTTCCGCTTCTTGCTGGAAGGCTTCATCGCGCAGCAGGCGCATCGCCTGCGCTTCGGTCATGCCCAGCGTATGTACGCTGTAGTCCAGGATTGTGTTGCACACCACGCGCAACGCCCACTTCGCGTAGATCAGCTCCATCTCCGGCTCGTGGTTGCCCCAGCCGGATTCGAGCATCATCCGCTCGGCGTACACCGCCCAGCCTTCGATCATTGCGCCGTTGCCGAGCAGGCTTTTCACCAGGCTGGGCGAGCGGTTGGCGTAGACCAGCTGCGCGTAGTGGCCCGGCACCGCTTCGTGAATGTTGAGGATCTGCAGCATCCAGTGGTTGTATTCGAGCAGGGTGCTTTCCTGCTCGGCGGCGGGCTCGTTGTCGAGCGGATCGACGTTGTACCAGGTGGTCGCTGCCGGATCGAAAGGCCCGGGGGCATCGATCGAAGCGCCAGCCACGCCGCGTTTGTGCAGCGGTGTCTCGCGCACCTGCAGCGGTTTGTCCGGGTCCAGCGTCAGCAGGTCGTGATCGCGCACCCAGGCTTCGAGCTGCGGGATCTGCCGCTTCACTTCGTCAACGAAGTCTGCCGCCGCGACGTGACGTTCCGAGAGCTTGCCGATCAGCTGGCTGATGCGCTCCAGCCGCGTGGCAGGCAGCGGCGTATCGGCGAAATACTTGGGCCACAGTGTTGCGGCGAGCGCATCCATCTTCGCATGCAGGCGCTCCTTCTCGGTCAGCGCGGCGCGGTAGAGCTGCGTCGGTGTCAGATCGGTCTGGATGTCGTAGGCGAACTTGCGCGCATACAGCGCTGGCCCGATGCGGAAGCTGCGTGCCTCGCCGCGCGTCAGGCGCGGCAGCATCGTTTCGAGATGGGCGATCCATTCACGCACCGCTTGCCGCGCGAGCGACGCGCGCGTGCGCAGCTCGGCAAGGCGCGCTTCGTCGAGCGTCGAGTCGTTGATCGCCGATTCGAGCGGCGCGCCAAGCAGATCGAGTACGCCCTGACTTTGCTGGATCGCGAGTCGCGTGTGTTCCAGCGTCGGGCGACGGACTGTGTGCCGGGCTGCCATGTAGTAAGCCGGCACCTGTGCGAGACGGGCCGAGATCGCGAGCAGGCGGGCGTCGCGCGGCGCGTAGTCGCGCGTCAGCAGGATCGAGAAGCCTTCGCCGATGTTCCATTCGCTCGGATCCCATTCCAGGTTGCGGAATTGGCTGCGGTACCACTGGATGCTGCGTAGCTGGTTCTCGATCAACGCGCGGTCGACGCGGTTCGATTCGGACAATTGCCCGACCGGGTGGCGCGCGAGTTGCCCGAGCCATTTCTGTGCGAACGCAAGGTCTGCCGCGGGGTCCGGAATGGCGAGGCGCTGCGCGTCGCGATACTGGCCGACTTGCAAGGCCCATTCCGGGTTTTGTGTCAGCAGGGCGTCGATGAAGCCCTGCTTGAAGGTGTCGAAGCTCGCATCGGCGCGCGAGGCGGGATTGGTGGGCACAACCGGCGCCACATCGGCGTTCGCTGGCGGCGCCGCAGCAAACAGGCTGGCGATCAGCGCGGCGGCGACCGAATGGCGCATCTCGGGCTTCTTCACGCTGCGGCCTCCACTTGCACCAGGCAGTCGTAGAAGGTCGGGCCGTTGCCCAGGTCGGTGAGCGCTTGCGAGGTCACCGCGTTGGCGTTTTCACCGTCGCCGGAGAGTTTCTGCCACCAGATCGACGGCGCGCTGACCACGCCGGCGCGGACACCGGGCTGTGCGGCATCCACCCTCAACGTTGCGTGGAAGGCGCCGCGGTCGTTGAAGATGCGCACACGCTGGCCGTCGGCCAGGTTGCGCGCGGCGGCGTCTTGCGGATGCATGTCGAGCCAGGGCTTGCCCTCGGCCTTCAAGAAGCGCGGGATGTTGGCAAACGTGGTGTTGAGGAAGTTGCGCGCAGGTGGGCTGATGAAGGCGAGCGGGTAGTTTGCCGCCAGCGCCGGGTTGGAGGTTGGCCCCTCGTGCGGAGGCACGTAGGTCGGCAGCGGGTCGTGGCCCTGTGCCTCAAGCGAGGCGGAGTAGAACTCGCACTTGCCCGAAGGCGTCGGGAAGCCGCCCTTGGCAAAGGGGGCGAACGGCGTTGGCAGCGCCATGCGCTGGAAGCCGTCGCGCTTCATCGTTTCCCAGTCGAAGCCCTGGTTGCGCGGGTGATCCTTGCGGAAGGCCTGCGCCGCGATCGCCTCGTCGTCCTCAGTGAAGCAGGCCTCGGTGAAGCCCATGCGGCGCGCCAGTTCGCGGAACACCCAGGTGTTGGGCCGTGCCTCGCCGAGCGGATCGATTGCGGGCACGTTGGCCAGCGCGTTGAGATGGCCGTAGCTCTTGTGCACATCCCAGTGTTCGAGCTGGCTTGTCGCCGGCAGCAGGATGTCGGCGTAGTCCGCGGTGTCGGTCTGGAACAGCTCGTGCACCACCACGAACAGATCCTCGCGGCCGAAACCGGCGCGCACCTTGTTCGAATCCGGCGCCACCGCAACCGGATTCGAGTTGTAGACCATGATCGCGCGCACTTTAGGGTCGTCGCGATACAGCAGCTCGTCGCCGATCGTGCTCATGTTGATCGTGCGCGGCGGGAAGCGCGGGTCTTCCGGGTAGAGGTCGGGGCGTTCCAGCGCTGCGCCGTCTACCGCATAGGTGCCGGAGGTCGACAACAGTACGCCGCCGGCGGCGTGGCGCCAGTGACCGGTCAGTGCGGGCAGGCAGGTGATCGCGCGCATTGCGCTGCCGCCGCCTGCGCAGCGATTGAGCCCGTAGTTGACGCGGATCGCAGCGGGCTTGGCGCTGCCGTATTCGCGCGCGAGCTGTTCGATGTCGGCGGCGGCGAGCCCGGTTTCGCGTGCGGCACGTTCGGGTGTCCACGCGCGCACCCGCTCCGCCAGTTGTTCGAACCCAAGTGTGTAGTCGCGGATGTAGTCGTGGTCGAGCAGCTTGTCGCGCACCAGCACATGCATCATCGCCAGCGCCAGCGCGCCGTCGGTGCCGGGGTAGGGCTGCAGGTGCCAGTGGCTCTTCTCGGCGGTCTGGGTGCGCAGCGGATCGATGCACACGACGCGCGCGCCGCGCCGCTTGGCTTCCTGCACCCGGCTCCACAGATGCAGGTTCGAGACGACCGGGTTGGCGCCCCAGATGATGATGTAGGGCGCATCCGCGAAGGCTTCCGGGTCGGTGCCGAGCGTCGCGCCGATGGTTGCCTTGTAACCCTGGAAACCGGCTTCGGCGCAGATTGTGCGGGCGAGAAAGCTCGCGCCCAGGCGGTGGAAGAAGCGCCGATCCATCGAACTGCCCTGCACCAGGCCCATGGTGCCGGCGTAGCTGTATGGCGTGATTGCGCGCGGGTCGTCCGCGGCAATTGCCTTGAACTTGGCGGCGATGGTGTCGAGCGCCTCGTCCCAGCTGATCCGTTCGAACTTGCCTTCGCCCTTCTTGCCGACACGCTTCATCGGGTACTGCAGGCGTTGCTCGGAGTAGGTGCGTTCAAGGTAGAAGGCAACCTTGGTGCACAGCGCGCCGTTGGTGATCGGCAGATCGGGGGCGCCCTGGATCTTCGTTGCGCGACCGTCCTCAACGGTGACGAGCATGCCGCAGGTATCGGGGCAGTCGTGTGGGCAGGCGGCGCGCACGACGCGCTTGCCGGCAGTGGGGGTGATTTCGCTCATGGCGCTCGCTCCGGGGGGGCCGGCGGGTAGCCGGAAAGCGAGATTCTATGTGTTCCGGCGGGCGCGAGTCACACCCGCGTGCGTCGTGCCCGCGCGTGGCGTGCTGCCGTGTTACGACGAGCGCGCCGCGCTAAGGGATGTCGCCCAGTGGTAGCAGCACCCGCAACCCGGGTGGAACGAGTTCGATCGGCAGATAGCCGACGGCCTTTGGATCGTGGAGCAGATGCGGGATCAGCTCTGCGCTGCCGAGTTGCCGTGGCGGGCGCGCTTGACCGGAGAACACCAGCCGAGCACGCAGCCCGCGCATCATCGCGAGGTTCTTGCCGGCAAGGTGCTGGTAGAAGGCTTCGCGAGCCGGGTCGGTATCGGGCAGGTCGAAGGTCGTGTAGCCGCGGCGTTGGTCCAGCACGAACATGGCGTAGGCGTCATCGCGGCTGAGGCCGGTCAGCGCTGAATCGGCGCGCACCACGATCGCCACCTCGATCGCTTGTGCGCTGGCCGCCAGACAGCCGAGCGCGATCAGGGCGAGCGCGGCCGCTTGCCGGCAGAAGGCGTCGCGACGCCAAGGGTCAGAACTGGTAGTCCAGCGCCAGCGTGAAGACATGGATCGCCGTGTTTCGGCCGTCGAAGCCCGGTTGGGCGTTGGCAAAGACGCCGCGCGACTTGGCGCCGTCCAGGGTATGGTTGTCGTACTGCGCCTTGAGCACAAAGCCGCGATCGAGATCCCAGCGAATGCCGGCGCTCACAATCGTGCTTTCCAGCGTTGTCAGCGATGCGTTGTAAGCGCGGACGGCGGCCACGGCGGCGGGCGGTGCCGTCGGCACGGGCTCCGGCCCATAGTTGTCGTCGAAAGTGATTTGCGCAGCCGCCAGAAACGGCGTGAAACGCCCGATTGCGTAACCGGCGCTCGCATACCAGTCGAACTGCTGCGCTACGAGCTTGGTTGGGCTTTTGCGGTAGATCGCTTCGGCACGCGCGGTCCATGGGGCGTCCTGATACTCCAAGCCGAAATCGAACTGCCAGGTGCTGTTGTAGCCGGTGTTGTAGTTGAAAGCGAGCGTTCCAGCCGGCGGGTAACTGGCCGACACCTGGGTCAGTACCGCGTTGAGCTGGCTGGATACCGGCGACACGTTCTTCACATCGGCATGAAAGGCGCCGATGTAACCGCGCCAAGGCCCCTGTGAAGCATCGAACGACAGGCTGACGAGATCGCGTACCGTCACCGCTGCGTCACCAATGCGGCTTTGCAGATCGACCTTGCTGGTGCCATAGGTGAGCCGGCTGCGTACGCGGGCGCCGCCGCAGTTGCTGGTGAGGTTGAGGTCCGCGCCGTCGAGCGAGGTCAGCGGCATCGGGAAGTACACCGAGAGTGGTGCCCGTACCTCCAGCCGGCTGTTCCCGACCCAGCGGGTTTCCGATTGCATGCCGGAAGGCATCGGGTAGCGTCCGAGCCGAAGCAGGATGTCGTCGCGCGGCGCCCACCCTGCATACAGCCAATCAACGCGGGGCTTGATGTCGTCGTAGGTGTCGTTCGCGGCGATCACCTGCGCAACCACGCGCCACGTCGGCAGAGGGGGATCCCAGGTCAGTTGCAGCGCGAAGTTGGAGTCGTTTGCGAAGTCCCAGTCGCGGGTGCGGCCGCTTCCGACGCTCTGGAACTGCGCCGCACGGAAGTCGGCCAAGCCATCGGTGTCGGCGCGTGTCGCGGCGAGGGTGGCGTATCCATCGATGCGCAGCTCACCCCAATCGCTGGCGCTCGCGCCGTGCGCAGCAAGGCCGGCAAGCGCGGCCGAGACGGCAAGCGTGATCCGTCCTCGTGGCGATCGATGCATGCCGGTCCTCCTGTTTGATGCGGGGTCGTTCAGGGCGCCGAGGGGTCCGGCTGCAGAATCGCCACGCTGCGCGTGCCGGATGGCAGATCGGCGGCCGGCAGGTACGCGATCGCCTTGTGGTCAGCGGCCAGGCGGCCAAGCAGCGAGGGCATGTCGAGTTGCTGTGGCGGGCGGCCGGCGCCAGTAAATACCAGCTTCGAGCGAAGCGCACGCATCATGGTTAGGTTCTTCTGCGCCAGCCGCATGTAGAAAGCGCCGCGTGTCGGGTCGCTCTCGGGCAGGTCAATCGGGTGGAAGTCGCCACGCCTGTCGAGCACGAACATGGCGTAGACCTCGTCGCGCGTCATCAGGCGGATCGATGAATCGCTGCGCACCACGACCGCGATGGCGCCGACCCCGTTGGGATCGGCGGCCACGACATCCCCGCAGGTCGCCAGCAAACATGCCAGCAGAAGCCCGCGCAGCGAGTCAGAACTGATAGTCCAGCGCGAGCGAGAGCACATTGATCGGGTCGGTACGGCCAATGAATCCGGGTTGCGGGTTGACAAACATGCCGCGCGAGTTGGCCTCGTCCAGCTTGAGCCGGTCGTACTGCAGCTTGAGCGCTGCGCCACCCGGCAGGTCGTAGCGCACGCCGGCGCCGATTCGCCGTTGCGCCAGGCCGATCAGCGTGGCGTTGTAGAAGGCGGACAGCGCCGCGCCGCCGGGCGTGCCGGTTGGCAATTGCTTCGGCGACAGATCGCTGTTCTGCCATTGGCGCCCGGCCGTTACAAAGGGCGTGAAGGCGCCGATCGTGTAGCCGCCCACGGCGTACCAGCCCCGTACCGCGTAGATCAGCAAGGTATCGGAGCTGCGCCGCACCGCCTCGGTCTTGAATGACCACGGCGCGCCGAGGTATTCGAAGCCAAGGCTGACCTGCGAAACCGGGAACCAATCAGTGGGGTAGGCCGCCGCCATTTCGCCCGCGACGGGTTGGCTGGGTGCCAATGCGGCGAGTGCGTTATGCAGCGACGCCAGCGGTGCCGAGTGCACCCTTGCCTGGGTGCGGAAGCCGCCGAGGTAGGCCCGCCAGACCTCGCCGCCCAGTTCGACGCTACCGGCCGCGACACGACGCAAATCGACTGAAGAAACGCCGGTCCGCGACGCGGTGTCGAAGTCCGTCTGCCCGAAGCCGGCGCGCAGTTGCAGGTAGCGACCCTCGATGTCGTGGCGCCAGCGCAGCGATGCACCGTCAAGCGACGTCATCGGCAGATGAAAATAGGTCTCGGGCTGCGGCGTGGTGGTCAGTCGTGCATGACCGAGCCAGCGCACCTCGGAATCCATCATCGCGGGGAACGGGGTTCGCCCGGCACGTATCTTTACCGCGTCCGATGGTTGCCAGCCGACGAAGAGCCAGTCCATGCGCGGCTTGAAGTCGTCGTGCGTGTCATTCGCGAGTACGCCCTGCGCGACGACGGTGACGCCGGATACCGGCGGCGACCACAAGGCTTGCAGGCCGAGGATCGAATCGTTCTGGAAGTCCCACTCGCGGGTCCGGTCCGAGCCTGCGCTCAGGTAGTTCGCGCTACGGTAGTCGGCCGCACCGCCGCTGTCGGCCCGTGTGGCAACCAATGTTGCGAAGCCGTTCAAGCGCAGTTCGCCTGCCGTTTCGGACGACACCTCGACTGCCTGGGCCGTCACCGGGCATGCGATGCAGCAGGCAAAGAGGAGGGCGTAAGGCTGCATGGCCATGTCGATGCTTACGGCATGGTGCACGGCAAACTTGAGCGGTGATCGTCGCGACCCTCATGGTCGCGGACGAGGGGTCAGCGGGGCGTCGTGCTGCCGCTGGTCAATTCGATGAAGCGAGCGCGGTCGTCGTCGAAGCGCTGACGGATCAGATCCGCCTCGCGTGTCTTCTGTGCGATTACGCTGCGCAGCGCGGCCAGTTCGGAATCGGTGGCCGTGATGTCTTCGCGCAAGCCCGCCGGGGCGGGCTTGCCCTTCAATGCGGCGATGCGGGTGTCGAGTGACTTGCGTTCGGCGACGAGCTCACGCTCGCGACGACGCAGGTTGTTGATTTCCTGCGTGGCGCCCTGCATGGTCAGGTCCCGCCGCGCTTCGATTTCGCTTGCCGAGCTGTAGCTTTCGAGCAGTGCCTTGTCGCGCCGCTGGCGCTCGGCGACACGCGCTTCCGCGTCGCGCCGGGCTTTGTCTTCGAGCGCCTTGCGGGCGCGCTCTTCGGGCGTCAGCGGGGCTTCCACATCGCGCTTGGTCACGCCGCTGCGCGACATTTCCTTGTACGCACGGTTGTAGCAAGCCTGTGGTAATGGGTCGCCGCAGACCTTGTGGCCAGCACCGTCCTCGCAGCAGAACACGCGTTCGCCGGCGGCATTGGCCGCCGACGCGGCGAATAGCGAGAGGAGCAGAAGCAGCCGATCAGGCCGCATCGCCGATGCCCCATTGGCGACGATAGGCCTGCACGGCATCGAGATGTGTTGTCAGCTGAGGGTTGCTACCCAGGTAGCCAATCAGGTCGACCAGGGTGGCGACGGCGACGACCGGAACGCCGAACTGGCTGCGCACTTCCTGTACCGCGGAGAGCGCGCCGGTGCCGCGCTCCATGCGATCCAGCGCGATCACCACGCCGGCGAGCTCAGCGCCCTGGGCACGAATGATCTCGACCGATTCGCGTACCGAAGTGCCGGCCGAAATCACATCGTCGAGCACCAGCACGCGGCCCTTGAGCGGTGCCCCGACCAGCGTGCCGCCTTCGCCATGATCCTTGGCTTCCTTGCGGTTGAAGCAGAACGGCACGTTGTGGCCACGCTCGGCGAGCCGGATCGCGGTGCCCGCCACCAGCGGGATGCCCTTGTAGGCAGGGCCGAACAGCGTATCGAACGCGATGCCCGAGCTGGCGACCGCATCGGCGTAGTAGCCGCAGAGCTGTCCGAACGATGCGCCGTCGTCAAACAGTGCAGAATTGAAGAAGTAGGGCGACAGACGGCCTGCCTTGGTCTTGAATTCACCGAAACGCAGAACGCCTTTTGCGACGGCGAGGGCAAGAAAATCGCGGCTAAAATCCACAGTGGTCCTAATTTCAGTTTTGGCGCTTTTGCCGCGCCTGTCAGTTCGTAAAATATTCCGACAAATGGCCCCGCCGATGTTACGCGTCATCACACTCAACCTCAACGGCATCCGTTCCGCTGCCAGCAAAGGATTTTACGAATGGCTCGCGGAACAGCACGCCGACCTCGTGTGTCTTCAGGAAATCAAGGCGCAGGAAGCCGATCTGGCTGAAGACCTGCGCTCGCCCGCGGGCTGGCATGCGCGGCTGCATTGCGCCGAGAAAAAGGGCTATAGCGGCGTGGGCGTGTTCTCGCGCGCGCAACCCACCGGCTGGGTGGAAGGGCTGGGGCAAGCCGAGTTCGACGCGGAGGGTCGCTACCTTCAGATCGATCTGCAGACTGCGATGGGCCCCCTCTCGGTGATCTCGCTGTATTTGCCGTCTGGCTCGAGTTCCGAAGAGCGTCAGGCGGCGAAGTTCCGTTTCATGGATGTCTTCCTGCCGCACATGGCCACCCTGCGTGCCAGCGGGCGCGAGGTGATCGTCTGCGGTGACTGGAACATCGCGCACCGCGAAGCGGACTTGAAGAACTGGAAGTCGAACCAGAAGAACTCCGGTTTCCTTCCGGAAGAGCGGGCCTGGCTGAGCCGCCTGTTCGACGAGCAGGGTTGGGTGGATGTGTACCGACGCCTTCACCCCGATACGACCGACGCCTGCTACACATGGTGGTCGAACCGTGGGCAAGCCTGGGCCAAGAACGTCGGTTGGCGCCTGGACTACCAGATCGCCACGCCGGGTATTGCCGCGCTGGCACGCAAGGCGATCGTCTTCAAGGATCAACGCTTCAGCGATCATGCGCCGCTGACGGTCGACTACGAGCTTGCCTTGCAGGTGTGATGCGCCCGGCATTGCCGCGCATGACGCGCCGGGAGTAAGCTGGGGCAGGATTGCGGCGGGCGCCGCAATCGTTGTGACCGCTACCGGAGACAGCCATGAGCGAGATGACGCAAGCCACGCGCGACAAGATGATCGCGGATTTCAAGCTGGTGATCAGCGACGCCGAGCAGCTCCTGAAACTGACCGCTGACGACGCCTCGGGGAAATTCTCCGACGTACGTGGTCGCCTGGGTGAACGCCTTGCCTCAGCGCGGGCCCAGGTGGGCGAATTTGAGGCCGCAGCCGTTGCCAAGGCCAAGGAAGTCGCCAAAGCCACTGACAACTATGTGCACGAAAACCCCTGGCAGTCGATCGGGATCGCCGCTGGAGTCGGTTTCCTGGTGGGTTTGCTTGCGGGCCGTCGCTGATTGCATGACTGAGGTGCGACGCACACAAGCGGGAGGCCGCAATGGCCGGTGACGAAGGTGGCGGAATCGCCGAGCGACTGGGCCGGCTCGGCGATGCGGCGCTCGGTACGGCGCAGACCCGGCTCGCGCTGCTTGCAGTCGAGGTTGAAGAGGAAGGGCTGCGGCTTGGAACCGCGCTCTTTCACCTGATCCTGGCTGCGCTGTTTACCGGCTTTGGCCTGCTTGCGCTGGCGGTCTTCGTGACCGTATGGCTGTGGGACAGCCATCGCCTGCTGGCGCTTGGGGTGGACTCACTGCTTTTCCTGGGCCTCGCCGCTTGGACGGCCACGCAGGCGCAACGGCAACTCGCAGGCGGCACCCGCCTGTTCAAGGACAGCATCGCCGAACTCGAGCGCGACCGCGATGCGCTGCGTGGGCGCCACGACTGATGGCGCCGACCGGCTTGGCCTCGCGGCTGGCCCTACGGCGCGCTGAACTGGTCGAGCGCTCCGGTCGCGAACGCGCGAGGCTGGTCGCTGATCTTGGTGCCCTGGCACCGGCCTTTGGCGCCGCCGACAAGGTGGTTGCAGCGGCCAGCTGGGCGCGCCGCCATGGGGCTGTCATCGTCCTCGTCGCAGCCGCGGTGCTGGCCGTGCGTCGCCCCTCCCGACTGTTGAAGTACGCCGGCCAGGCGTGGTCGCTGTGGCAGGTCTATCGCGGTTATCGCGATCGGCTCGATGGATTGATCGAGCGCATCGAGCGTCGTTGAACCGGCCTTTGCCTGGGTGGGGCCGGCCGGCTTGATCCAGCGCAGCCGTGCGCTTTGCAGGGGCTGGGGTTTGTCTGGTCCGGACGCTAGAATCGCGGATTCCTGACCCCCCGGAGCCCACGATGCTCGAGTCGTACTTCAAGTTGAGCGAACACCGCACCACGGTGCGCACTGAACTTCTCGCAGGCCTGTCTACCTTCCTGACGATGGCCTACATCATTTTCGTCAACCCCAGCATCCTATCGGCTGCCGGCATGCCGCACGACGCGGTGTTCGCGGCAACCTGCCTTGCGGCGGCGCTGGGGTCGATGATCATGGGCCTGTACGCGAACTACCCGATCGCGATGGCGCCGGGGATGGGCCTCAACGCGTACTTTGCCTTTGCCGTGGTGCAGGGCATGGGCTTCACCTGGCAGGCTGCGCTTGGCGCGGTCTTCATTTCCGGCTGCCTGTTCATTCTCGTCAGCCTGTTCAAGGTGCGCGAATGGATCGTCAACGCGATCCCGCATTCGCTGAAGCTGGCGATTTCGGCCGGTATCGGTCTCTTCCTCGCGATTATCGGCCTGAAGAACGCTGGGCTGATCCAGGGTAATCCTGCGACGCTCGTCACCTTGGGTGACCTGCATCAGCCTGGGCCGCTGCTTGCGATCGGCGGTTTTCTGCTGATCGTCGCGCTGGAGGCGCGCCGCATCACCGGCGGCATCATTCTCGGCATCCTTGCGGTGACGGTCGCCTCGATCGCTCTCGGCTACTCCAAATTCTCCGGCGTGTTCTCCGCGCCGCCGTCGTTGGCACCGACCTTTGGCCAGCTCGATATCGGGGCTGCGCTCAATGCGGGTTTGGTTACGGTGGTGCTGACCTTTTTCCTGGTGGAGTTGTTCGATGCCTCCGGCACACTGATTGGCGTGTGCCATCGCGCCGGCCTGCTCGACAAGGATGGTCGGCTGCCGCGCCTGAATCGCGCCCTGTTGGCCGACTCGACCGCGATCGCTGCTGGCGCGGTGATGGGCACTTCGTCGACGACCGCATACATCGAGAGCGCTGCCGGCACCGCCGCGGGCGGCCGTACCGGCCTGACCGCGGTCACGGTTGCACTGCTTTTCCTCGCGGCGCTGTTCCTCGCTCCGCTGGCGGGTGCCGTGCCGGCCTATGCAACTGCCCCTGCCTTGATTTATGTTGCGATCCTGATGACGCGCGGGCTTGCCGAGATCGATTGGGAAGACCTCACCGAGGCGGCGCCGGCGGTGGTGTGCGCCGTCACGATGCCCTTCACTTTCTCGATCGCGCACGGCATCGCATTTGGCTTCGTCGCGTACGCTGGCATCAAGCTGCTGGCTGGGCGCGCAAAGGAAGTACCGATGGCAGTCTGGGTGATTGCCGTTGTATTCGTTGGCAAGTTCGCATTGCTCTAAGCAAGGCGAAATCGGGCGGCGGCGGACGCGTCGGCCCCCGGGTCAGGCAGACAGGGTGTGAGCACGGCAAGCGAAGTGCGGAGGGCGGGCGCGGCAATATTCCAGGGCATCCTGATGAGCTGCGCGCTGGCCTGCGTGCTCGCTTCCGGCGCTGCCCTGGCGGGGATCGCCGAGGATGTCCAGGCGCTTGCCGCGCGACGCGACGTGTCGACGCGCGAAATCCAGAATCAGCTCGATGCCATGCGTGGCGCACTGACCACCGCGCCTGCATCGGCCCGCCGCGAGGCCCAGCGCCTGCAGGCGGAAGTGCTGATCGAACGTGGCCAGTTCCGCGCGGCCAGTGAGCAGCTCGCACAGCTGATCGCGCATACCGAAGCGGTACACGACGACCAGATGCTCGTTCGCGCGCTGGTCCTCAAGGCTCGCCTGGCCTACTACCGCGGGCAACCTGAACAGCAGTATGAAGCTGCCCGGCGTGCCGTTTCGGTGGCCGAGCCGCTCGGCGTACAGGTGCTGATGGCGCGTGCCCAGCAGGCGCTGGGCATGGCTTACGTCCGGCTTGGGCGCAACGAAGACGCGATGCGCACGCTGCTGGCGGCGCTCGAGACCGCAAAAAAGGCGGGTGACGTGCCGCTTGGCGGCCTGATCCTGAAGTCACTTGCGGTCGTTCAGACCTACGTGCCCGACATTGCGCGGGCGCGTCAGTATGTCGAAGAAGCGCGTCGCACGATCGAACCGACGGGCGACCAGTGGTTGCTGTCAGAGATCGAAATTCTGCGCGCGATTGTTTCCGGCCCGATTGAAGACAACACGTCGGATCTTCCGATGCTGATCCGGGCGCACCGCATGGCCGAGCGTCTCGAACTCGCGTTCGACGAAGAAATCTCGTTGGTCAATCTTTCCGACTGGTACCTCAACAAGAAGGAATGGGCCCGCGCGATCGAGGTGTCGAAGCAGGCGGTCGACGTGGCCATGCGTTTTGACGAGCCGGAGCATAGTGGGCTGGCCTACATGAATCATGGTCTGGCGCTGATCGGCGGTGACCGGGCACCTGAGGGGATCCGCCAGCTCGAAGAGGCGATCGCCGTCTTCCGGCGTTCGGGCGAGGACGCATTCCTCGCCAACGCGATCTACGAGGTGGCTAAGGCCTACGAGCGAGTTGGCCGCATGAAGGACGCGACGGCGGCTTATCGGGATTACCGCGTGGTGCGCGATGCCAACGAAGGGCGCTCGCGGGCGCGGCTGGTCGCGGAGATGCAGGAGCGCTTTGATGCCGAGCGCAAGCAGACTGAAATCCTGCGCCTGCGCGAAGACAACGTGCGCACTACCGCCGCAGCGGAAACGCAGCGGCAGCGCGCGATGTTCTGGAGCATCGTGGCGGGGCTGACGATCGCGGCCGGTGTTGCCATCGGCCTGATGTTCCGTCGCACACAGCGAGTCAACGCACGCCTCGTTGAGGCAAACAGCCAGCTGGCCTTCCTTGCGGAGCGTGATTCGCTGACCGGACTGTTCAACCGTCGTGCGATGCGTGCCTGGATCGAGACACAGACGGTGTCGTCGGAGGTCTCCCCGATGGCCTTGCTGCTCTTCGACATTGACCACTTCAAGGCGATCAATGATCGACTGGGTCATGCGATTGGCGACGAGATCATCATTGAGTTCGGGCAACGCGTTCAGGCGCTGCTGCGCGACGGCGATCGGCTCGCACGTTGGGGCGGCGAGGAGTTTCTTGTCGTGTTGCGCGGCGTTTCGGCGCATCAGCTCCCGGCGCTGGCACAGCGGATCCTGCGCAGTATTTCCGACACGCCCTTCGGTACCTCGATCGGCCCGGTGCCGGTCACGGCGTCGATGGGCTTCGTACCGTTCCCGCTTGATCCGGAAGCGGTCGATGAAGGCTGGGAGGGACACCTCGCGATTGCTGACCAGGCGCTCTATCGTGCCAAGGGCAGTGGCCGCAATGCGGGTTTCGGGGTGCTGGCTTTGGTTGCGCCGTGGAGCGAAGTTCGGCGCGGCCTTGCCGAGAGTTTCGATAGCGTGATCGCGAATGGCCTGGTGATATCCGACGCCTGCCGCGGCGGTGCGAGCCTGGTCGACAAGGTTATCCCGTTCGGGGGCCGTAACTACTCGCCCAACTGAACACTGCGCTGGTCAGCCGTCTACCAAGGGCGCAGGAACGGTCGCTACGCTCGCCCTGCCTGCAGAGCACCCGAACTATTCCGTTTTGTTTTTTGTTTGCCGACGTTGCGTTTGCCGTCGCTGGAGTTTCCATGCTGCTTGACCCGAATTACCTGCGTGACCGTATCCGTACGGTGCCCGACTGGCCACAAGCCGGCGTGCAGTTTCGCGATATCACCCCGCTGCTGCAGGATCCGAAGACCCTGCGCGTCCTCGTGGAACAGTTTGTGTTCCGTTACATGGATCAGGACATCGACCTGATTGCCGGCATCGATGCGCGCGGCTTCATCATTGGCGCGATCCTCGCGCACGAACTGAACGTGGGCTTCGTGCCGATCCGCAAGAAGGGCAAGCTGCCCTACACGACGATTTCCGAAGAGTACGAACTCGAATACGGTAGCGCGACGGTCGAGATGCACAGCGACGCCTGCAAGCCGGGCGACCGCGTGCTGCTGATCGACGACCTGATCGCGACGGGCGGCACCATGATGGCGGGCAAGCGTCTGCTGGAGCGGCTCGGGGCCGTTGTCGTCGAAGGCTGTGCCATCGTCGATCTGCCTGAACTGGGCGGCTCAGCGCTATTGCGCGAAGGTGGGCTGAAGCTCTTCACACTGGTCGATTTCGCCGGCCACTGAAACTGATTACGAAACTAGGAGAACACACATGCCTGTCGTCGACATGAAGGAAATCGAGCGTGCGATGGCCGAGGCAGACTGCCTCGTGCCGGATGAAGGCGTCGAAGCCGCGCTGGATCGCCTCGCCGAAGGCATCACCGCTCGCTTGCGCCACACCAATCCGCTGGTGTTCTGCGTCATGAACGGTGGTCTGATCCTCGCCGGCCGCCTGCTGCCGCGCCTGCCCTTCCCGCTGGAAGTGTCGTACCTGCACGCCTCGCGCTATGGCCACGCCTTGCAGGGCAACCTGCTCGACTGGCGGGTGCGCCCGACTCAGGATCTGCGTGGCCGCACGATCCTGGTGCTCGATGACATCCTCGATGAAGGCCATACGCTGTCGGCAATCCTTGAGTACCTCAAGGCCGAAGGCGCAGGGCAGGTTTTCTCTGCGGTGCTGGTGCACAAGTTGCACGACCGCAAGGCCTTCCCTGGCATGCGCGCCGATTTCACCGGGCTCGATGTTGCGGACCGCTTCCTGTTCGGTTGCGGCATGGACTATAAGGGCTACTGGCGCAATGCGCCGGGCATCTACGCCCTGAAGGGGTACTGAGTGCCTGCAAGCCGGGATCAGGTCGTCGAAGCGACGCAACGCTGGCTGGAGCGAGCCGTCATCGGGCTCAACCTGTGCCCCTTTGCCAAGTCGGTGTGGGTCAAGAACCAGGTGCGCATCACCGTCACTGAGGCGCAGACCACCGATGCGTTGCTCGACGCGCTGATTGCCGAGTTGCAGCTGCTGGCCGACACGCCGGCAGAGGAGATCGACACCACCCTGCTGGTACATCCACAGGTGCTGACGGACTTCTACGACTTCAACGACTTCCTCGACGTCGCGGACATCGCGCTGGCCGAGCTCGGGCTGGATGGCGAACTGCAGATCGCGAGCTTCCACCCGGATTTCCAGTTCGCCGATGCGGCCCCGGACGATATCAGCAATGCCACGAATCGTTCGCCGTATCCGACCCTGCATCTGCTGCGCGAGGCGAGCATCGATCGCGCGGTGGAGGCCTTCCCGGACGCCGCCGACATCTACGAGCGCAACATGGAAAAGCTGCGCGAGCTGGGGCCCGAGGGCTGGGCGGCGCTCGGCGTCGGGCCGGACACGCCGGAGAAGTGAGCCGAGGCGCCGTTCGACGGCGCCGCCTCAGGGCTTCATGAAGCCGAGGTCGCTGAGCGGGAAGTTCGCGAGCCCTGGCAACGCTGCCGCAATTTGCGCGGCGCTGAGCCCGAACCAGCGGGCCAGCGTCGCGGCGTATTGCTCCACCGACGACGCGGGAATCCAGCGACCCTGGCGCTCCCAGCTCTCCACGCCGACATCGTCCGCACCGCCGAGCACCAGGTCGGGGTAGCGGCCGTAAGTCTTGCCGCCTGCCACGGCGCCGCCGATCACCAGATGGTGATTGCCCCAGGCGTGGTCGGTGCCACTGCTTGCATTCGGCAGGAAGGTGCGGCCGAAGTCCGACATCGTGAAGCTGGTGACGGCACTGGCCTGGCCGATCCGCACCGTGGCGTCGTAGAACGCCGCCAGCGCTGCGCCGAGCTCCGCGAGGAGCTTCGGATGCCGGGTCAGCTGGTCGGCATGGGTGTCGTAACCGCCCTGCGCGACCACGAATACCTGCCGCCCGCTGCCGTTCGTCGCACCGTAGCGGATCAGTTTGGCCACCTGATAGAGCTGCTTGGCGAGCGGGGTGTCGGTAGCGCCGCTGAGATTGCCAAAGGCAATATCGATTGCGTCCGTCGAACCGCTGGCGGGCGTTGTCTTGAGTACCGGGCCGAGGGTCGCGCTGGTGTCCAGCGCGCTCTTCTGGATGCTGCCGTAGGCCTGCATCAGGCGGTTGCTGTAATTGGCGCGCGCCATTGTTTCGAGTGCTGCGCGTCGGCTCGCGTTCGGCCCGCCGAACCAGCCGCTGGGCGAGAAGTCGTCGCCAGGGCCCGGCAGGGCCAGCGCCGCGCCGGTGTCGCTGCTGCCGAAGCGGCCCGCACTGCCGAGGGCGAGCACCGGCCCGACACCCGCCTGTGCGGCGAGTCGGCCGCCCCAGCCGGTGCGGGCCAGCACGCTGCGCCCGGCGCATTCCCACAGCGTTTGCTGGTCGGAATGCGAGAACAGGTTGTCCGGCAGCGTCTTCGTTTTCAGATCGGCCTTGGTCAGTGGCACGGCGAGCGGGCCGACATTGAACACGGGCGCCAACGCACCCGCGGCCCACAGCGGGCCGAGCGGCGCAAGCGACGGATGCAGCCCATAGTCGCTGCCGATCGCGACAAGGGACGACTGCGCCACCGCCAGCTTCGCGCGCACCGCGGCGTACTGTGCGTAGCGCGTGGCGTCGCGCGGGATGATCGTATTCAGGCCGTCATTGCCGCCGTAGAGGAATACGCACACCAGCGCCTTGTATCCGGGCGCCGATTGCGCCTGTGCCTGAAGGCTGCCAAGCAGGCCGATGCTGGCTGCGGCGGAGAGTCCGCCGGCGTGGGCGGCGGAGCGAAGAAAGTCGCGGCGCTTCATCGTTGCACCTGATAGTCGGGCGAGGCGAGCAGCAGGTAGAAGGCGGTGCGTACCCGCTCGCGGCGGTAGCTGTCCTTGTAGCTCTTGGCATCCCAGGCGGCGATGGCGTCGATCACCGCGGCGCGGGTGCTGGCGCTGCTGCGGTTGCCGGTCAGCACGCGATCGATGCGGTCGAAGAGCGCGGCGGGCTCGTCGGCCGACGATTCGAATGGCGTGACGTTGGTCCGCGTACCGGTGGCGCCGGGGATCGAGCTGTCGGGCGTAATGCCGCCGCCGTTGCTCCAGTAGAACAGCCCGTCGCCCAGGTTGTAGCGCGTCATTGCCGTGGACGCATTGGCAACACCGAACTCCGGCGCCAGGTCGGGCTTGCCCGGCAAGGGATAGTCGGCCGGGAAGTAGTTGAAGACCGAGGGCGCGGTGTAGACCATCTGACCCAGCAAGGCGCCGATCCACCAGTAGAAGGGGGCGCCGTCGGTGGTGCCGTTGGCGGCACGCAACAGGTTGATCGTGAATTGCGTCGGCTCGCGCAGGCGTCCGTAGCCGGGGTCGTCGGCGCGGGCTGTGTCGCGCGCCTCCGGGTCGAGCAGGATCGCTGCCAGTGTGGCTTTCATGTCACCGCGCTTGCCGCTGCCGATGCCGTTCGAGCTGCCGCTGGCAATGGCGGTTGCAACACGCTCGACATAGGCCGGCGTCGGGTTGCTGGTGACGAGTCGCTGGATCAACTGTTTGCCGATGAAGGGCGCGAAGTTCGGGTGGCTGAACAAGGCGTCGAGTACGGCATCGGCGGCTTGGCGCGGTGTGCGCGTCGCCGGGATCGTTGCGCCGCCCGGCAGGCTGCGCAGCGTCTGGTCGTGTTGGGCTGGGTCGGCAAGCATTTCGCCGCGCAGGAAGGTGGCGTTGGTCCAGTCCCACTTGCCCCACGGGCTGACACCGCCCGCCGGGTAGGTCCAGCCGGTCAGCGCGTAGGCGACTTCGCGCACGCCGGTGTTGTCATAGGTCGCGCGGCAGCTACCGCCGTCGAGCTCGCCGCCGGGTGTCAGCGCACAGGGCCCGATCGTGAACAGCTGCATCAGTTCGCGCGCGAAGTTCTCGTTCGGCGCGTCCTTCTCGTTGTTCACCATGTTCAGATAAGCGCCCATCACCGGGTGCAGCGCCATCTTGCCAAGCAGTTCGCGCAGATTGCCGAAGGCGTTGTCGCGCAGCATCTGCTGATAGTCGCGCAGGCCGTAGGTGCCCTCCACCTCGTGGCCGGAAACGACCCAGATCTGCGAGAGCGCCCAGGCGGTACGCTGCCGCAGCTGATCGCGCCCGCTCAGAGCCTGGCGGTAGAACTCGCGCGACAGCGGTTCGGCCGAGTAGTAGTCGCGCCAGCAGTTGCTGCCGAGCATGCGTTCGGTGCAGAAATCCTTGAGGCCCGCGGTGTGAATCTCAGCCGAATAGTTCGCAAACGTGGAGGCCGGTGCGTCGAACTGGGTCAGCAGCCATTGTTTGGGGCCAAGTTGGGTGGCCTCCGTGATGGCGGCCTCCGAGGCGCCCCAGCCGCCCTGGTCGAGCAGGCGGACAGCCTCCTGGGCGGTCATCGGCGTTTCGCCGGTCGCGGGAGGTGGCGTGGGGACCGGGGCGGTCGTGCTGCTGCCGCCGCCTCCGCCGCCACAGGCGGCAAGCATCAGCGCAGCACTGGCCGCGATCAGCGCGGTTAGGCCGCGCAGGCGTTGTCTCTGCATGGGTCTGCTCGGGTTGGGTGATTTTTTTCACGAGCATACCCGAGCCATTCAAAACCATGCGGATGGCATCGGCTGACGTCACCCTTTCGCGCACGCGTCGGCCGCTTACGCTGCGATGCCAAGCCAGACCAGCAGCGCCCAAACGATAGCGGTCGTCCACCCGATCAGCGTCAGCGCGGCGAGCGGGTAGTTGCGGACTTCGGCCCCGGCGGGCGCGGGTGCGCGGCCGGTGAGCATGCTGCGCGGCAGGTTCTGGCGCTCCAGCAGGCTCATCACCACCACCCCGCCGAGGTGCACCACGATCAGCGCGAGCAGGCCTTCGGCGAGCGCTTCGTGCAGCTCGGCAAGTGCTTCGATTTCGTCAAAACGGTAGTTGAGCACGCCCGTGATTGCGGCGCCGAGGGCGAGCCCGAGCAGGCCGATGACGGCCCAGCCACCGATCACGGTATGGGTGGCGCGCGGTGCGGCGTGGCCGGCGAGATGGTCGCGCAGCTCGGCGATGGCGGCCGCGGGGCTCCGTACGAAGGTGCGGAAACGTGCCGACCTGCTCCCGACCACCCCCCACAGCAGGCGGAACAGCACGACTGCGCCGGCGACGCCGCCGGCTACGATATGCACCCGCTGCCAAGCTTCCTGCTCCGCGGTGAGCCATGCGATTGCCACGCTGGCGGCCAGCGCCCAGTGGCCGATGCGGACCGGCAGATCCCAGATACGAACGTTCATTACGGGCCTCCTTGGATCAGTCTTCAAAGCGACGGCCAACGGCCGTCAGGGCGTGTTCGCTGAAGCGGCCCTTGTCTGCGCCTTCGTGGCAGGCTTGGCAGTTCGCCGCGCTTTTCACCTCGGGCGAGCGAAACGCGCTGCTCGGGATCTCGTGGTGCTTGCGTCCGTACCAGCGGGTGTCGGTGATGCGTCCGCTGGCCGCGTCGAAGCGTTCGCCGTCCGGCGCGGCGTTGCGTTCAAGGAAGGCCAGGATGGTCTTGGCGTCGGCCGGCGCGAGGCTGGCGTCGCTGCCGAAGTGCTTCTGGAGTCCGTTCATGACGTTCTGCCAGCCGTGCTTTGCGAGAAGCTGCGGAGGGTAGGCCACATGGCAGCTGCTGCATTCGCTCTGCCACACGGGCGGTGCGCCGCTCGGCAGCGTGACGGAGCCGGCTTGGGAGGGTGGTGCGATCAGGCCGGCGAGCAGCGCACCGAGCAGGAGCTTGCTTTTCATGTCATGCCCCCGCGCGCAGGTAGGCAATCACATCGGCCTTTTCGCCCGCGGTGCATTCGCGGCCGACAACCTCGCGGCAATTGCGGCGGAACCACTTCTCGGTTTTCGCGGCATCGGTGAAGCGCTGCGGATTGGTGCGTACCGCCATCGGCTCGATCAGCTTGCCGGTGATGGCGTGCTTGCCGGCGGCGCTCGGATCGTTGCTGTGGCATTGCGTGCAAGCCGGGAAATCGGCGCTGACGCCATGGCGCTTTGTGAACAAGGCGCGACCGCGTTCCGCGGATGCGGCGAAGCCGGCCCCCGCCTGTGCCGCGTAGGCGGCTTGCAGCGTTTGCGGCGTGTCGGCCGCTGTCGCTGCGGTGGCGCAAAGCAGCCCCGCGGCGAGCAGCGCGACAATGGGAAGTGATTTCATGTTGAGTCTCCTCGGTTGGGTGCGCCCATTGCAGCCGGTGCGCCTTAAGGGGGGCTTAAGCCGTATCGGCGACAGTGCCGCCAACGATCAATGGGAGGCGCCATGCGGGTGCTGCTGGTGGAGGATGACAAGCCGCTCGGGCAGGCGGTGTGCGACGGCCTGGCGGACCTGGATGTGCGCTGCGAGTGGGTCTGCGATGGCGTGGCCGCCGAGGCCGCGCTGGCGACCGATGCGCAGAGCCTGGACGCCGTGGTGCTCGATCTGGGCCTCCCCGGCCGGAGTGGCCTTGCGGTGTTGAGCAGCGCACGTGCGAACGGTCTGCGCCTGCCGGTGCTGATCCTGACCGCACGCGACAGCGCGGAGGACATCGTGGCGGGCCTCGACGCGGGCGCCGACGATTACCTCGTCAAGCCCGCTGATCTGCGCGAGATTGCCGCCCGCCTGCGCGCGCTGGTGCGACGCGCGGCCGGCCATGCGCAGGCGCGCCTCGCCTGCCGCGATATCGTGCTGGAACCCGCCTCGCGCCGTGCTTGGAAAGACGGCGCCGAGATCGAACTCTCGGGGCGCGAGTTCGATATCGCCGAACTGCTGCTGCGCCATGCAGGGCAGGTCGTCACCCGTGAGCGCATCGAACAGGCGATGTACGGTTGGGACGGTGGCGCCGAGAGCAACGCGCTCGAAGTGCATATCCACCATCTGCGCCGCAAGCTCGGCGCAGACTTCATCCGCACCTTGCGAGGCATCGGCTACATGGTGGAGCGCGCATGAGCCCGCGCCTGTCGCTGACCGCACGCGTCGTCTTGATCGTGACGCTGGCGCTGGCCGCTGGCGGCGCCGGCATTGGCTGGCTGGTGTTTCGTGCCGCCACCGGCCAGGCCGCAGAGCTCTTCGACGGGCAACTCGTGCAGACGGCCGAGATGCTGGTCGCCGTAGCGCACCAGGGCGATGGGGCGGCGCCGCACAGTGGTGAGCAACACGACGCTGACGACCATGACGACGATACTGCCGATGCGCTGCATGGCGGTGCGCCACGTGAAATCCGCTTTGGGCGGCGCTTCCGCCAGGTCCTGGTGTATCAGGTCTGGAGCGCCGGGCCGCAGCCACGTCAGCTGGCGCGCAGCCCCCATGCGCCGGATGAATGGCTGCCGGCGAGCAGCGAGGGTTTTACCGATGCGCGGTGGGCCGGCGGTGCGTGGCGATTCTTCCGCTTCGAGCGAAGCGGCTGCATCGTGATCGTCGGGCAGAACGCCGAGGTGCGACAACGCCTGGTGCATGAGATCGGCGAGCACGGCTTTACACCGCTGGCGATCGGTTTCCTTGGCGTGATCCTGCTCGCCTGGGGCGCCATCGCGCTGGGCTTGCGCCCGCTCTCGCGCCTGGCGGGCGAATTGCAGCAGCGCGCACCCGACCAGCTCAGCCCGTTGGCCGAAGGGCCGCGGCCGCGCGAGCTGGCCACGCTGGTCGCTGCGCTGAACGGGCTTTTTGCGCGTGTCGCGCGGGCCTTCGAGAACGAACGCCGCTTTACCGCCGACGCGGCGCATGAGCTGCGTACCCCGCTGGCGGCCGTTGCAGCGCAGATTCAGTCGGTGGAAACCGCGCCGGATGAAGCGGTTCGCGCGTCGCGCTTGCGGCAGGCGCTTGCCGGGGTGCAGCGGATGGCCCGGCTGGTCGAGCAACTGTTGGCCGCCGCGCGGCTGGATGCGCTGGATTCGGTGCGGCGCGAGTCGGTCGATCTAGCTCAGCTGGCGCGCGAGCTTGCGGCCGAGCGGGCAGCGGCAGCGCTGACGCGCGACGTGGAGCTTGCGCTGGAGGCGCCGGACAAGCTCCCCGCGCAGGTGCAGCCGGAACTGATGCGAGCGCTGCTGCGCAATCTCATCGACAACGCCGTGCGCCATGCGCCGCCAGGCTCCGATGTCACGTTACGCCTTGGCCGCGAAGGTGCGCGCGTACGGCTCTCGGTCTCGGATGCTGGCACGGGTGTCGATGCGGCTTTGATGGCGCAGCTGGGTGAGCGATTTGTTCGTGGCGAGGCGATGGCCGGCACGACCGGCGCGGGGCTCGGTTTGTCGATCGTGCGTCGCATCGCCGCGCTGCATGGCGGCGAGCTTGCGTTCGCACGCGCTGACGAGGGTGGTCTGAAGGTCGAAGTGCTGATCGACGCCTGAGCGGTGCGGAGCGCCGATCAGGCCGGCACCGGGCGCCCGCGTGCAACCGCGAGCGCCAACGTTTCGTCCGTGATCACGTCGAAACACTCGCGGAAGCTTTCCGGGATCTCCGCCGGTCGGCCGCTGCGCCCGTCCACGTAGACCCACAGCGTCTCCGCGCGGGCCAGTATCTGGTCGTCCGTGTCGCGCCGCAGCACGTACCGGCGTGGGGATGTCTGCCCGGAAAAACCCGCGATCCAGGTGATCAGCGTCAGTGCGTCGCCCGCGTAGGCCGGGCGCAGGTAATCGATGTGATGGCTGCGCACCACCCAGCTGCTCTGCGTCTCGATGTAGCGCTCAATGTCCCAGCCGCAAAAGGCGGAATGCGCGGTGGCAACGTCCTGCATCCAGCGCAGGTACTCGATGTTGTTCACATGGCCGTTGAGGTCGATTGCACTTTTGGGCACGGTGAAGCGGTGGGAGAAAACGCTGCGCATCGGGGACTCCTGCTGGCGAGAAATGCTGCACTGCAAAATCTAGCAGTGATTCGATTCGTTTGCCAGACGAAGTTTTGCAGTGCATCAATCCAGCCACACCCCTTGGTCGCGCAATTGTTTGCTGGCCGCCTCCGCCCAGCCCCGGTTCGCGGCCGGGCTGGCCGGGCTGGGGTGAAGCACTCGGCCGAATTTCACCGGCAACCCCGCCAATGCGGTGCGCGCGCGAGTTTCCGCCCAGGCGCCCACGCCAATCAGCCACTCCGGTTCGAGAATCTCGGCCATTGTTCGCAGATGCGCGTCGCAGGCAGCCAGCAGGGGGGCCTGTTCTGCGGCCGGGAGCTTGTCCGGTGTGGCGTTGCGGGCCTGCTCGAAGAAGGCGAGTGGGCAGTAGTTGGCGACGAAGTGTTCGGCAAAGAACGCCTCGGCGGTGCCGAAACGCTGCGCGAACAAGCCCCACAGGCGGCGGCCGCTGACCTCCGAACGGGTGCAGGCGAAGCCTTCGATCGGCCGCTTCGGTGTCTCCAACGCAGGCTTCACAACGCCGCCAGAGATACCCATCCAGTCACGCACCGCGGCGATCTCACCGAACGGCACACCGGTCTGCACCATGCCGAAGGGCCCCGGGTTCATGCCGAGAAAGATCACGCGCTTGCGCCCCTTCGCGAATCGGCGCAGGTATTCGGCGTTGGCCTCGCGAGCGTAGTCCAGCGGGTTGTACACATGGCTGATCGGCGCGGCGAAATGCAGCGCATCGCAGGCGGCGGAAAGGGTGTCGGCAGCGGCAATCAGGCGGGGGGCGAGGTCAGTCATGGCGGCGGCGGTTTGCAAGCGAAGGCGGGAGTTTAAGGCCTGTGGCGGCGCCGGGGTTTGCACTGCGGGGTTTCGTGAACCAAAGTTAAAGCCGCGGTCGCGGCTCGGGGGAAGTCCGCTGGCCGGCATCGGGATAGCAGATCTTGCCCGCAAGCACAATGATCGTCGCCCCCGCATTGTGGATATTCCGGACTCAAGATGCGGCGCCGGATGCCGCTTACCGTTGAATTGATCCGACGAAGCCTCGGAAGGGAGTGCGCGAGTCATGAAAGCCCTGTTCGGTCCGGCAATCTCGCTGATGAACCGCCTCAGTTACCCGAAGAAATACCTCGTGATGGGAAGCATGACGTCCCTCGCGATCCTGATTCTGATGTTCCACCTCTTCACGTCACTGAGCGCTTCGATCCGCTACTCGCGCGACGAACTGGTGGGCCTGGAGCGACTGCAGGAGACGCAGAAGCTGATTCGCGCATTGCAGATCCATCGTGGTTCATCGACGGCGGTGCTGTCTGGCAACAAGGCGCTGGAAGAGACCCGCGCCGGACGCGAGAAGGAAATCGGCGAGTTGATCGGCAGTCTCGACAAGGCCTTCGACGAACGCACGCTTGGCAAGAGCCCGGCGTGGCAGTCGGTCAAGGACAAGTGGGGGCAGATACGGGGTGGTTGGGCGCAGATGGCGCCGCCTGACAACCTGGTCGCACACACGCAGTTGCTGGCTGACACGATTGTCTTTCAGGTGACGGTGGCCGACGACTACGGTTTGATGCTGGACCCGGAGGCCGACTCTTTCTATCTGATCGACGCTGTCGTCAACAAGTTGCCGGGCGTGCTTGAGAGCCTCGGCCAGAGCCGCGCACGCGGTACCGCCATCCTGACCAAGAAGGAAATCTCCGAACAGCAGAAGATCGAGATGGCGGCGCTGCTGGCCCAGATCGATTCGCAGATGCGGCTCTACAAGATCGGGCTTGAAAAGGCGGCGCGCGGTGACGCCCGTGACAAGCTCGCGGGCGCCGGCGACGAGTTGGGCGGCGCGGTGAAGGAGGTCGCCGACGTGATCCGGCAGGACATCATCAGTGCCGCGTTTGCGACCGACCCCAAAGCCTACTTCGATCTGACCACGCGCACGATCGACAAGGGCTACGACAAGATGTTCACGGTGATCCTGCCGACGATCTCGACCCTGATCGATGCGCGGATTGCACGCATGACCCGCACGATGGTGTTCGACTTTGCCAGCGTGTCGGTGCTGCTCGCGTTCGCGATGTGGCTGTGGCTCGGCGCCTACTTTGCGATCGTCGAGCAGATCACGAACTTCTCGAACGAGGCGCGCCGAATGGCGGCGGGCGACCTGACTGCGCGGGTGCCGGCCACAACACGTGACGAGATGAGCCAGTTGGTGCGCAGCTTCAACGACATGGCCGACGCCTTCTCGGGCCTGATCCGGAAGACCCGCGAGGGGGCCGATCGGGTGACGCAGGCTTCGCAGGAAATGGCGCGCTCCGCCTCCGAGATTTCCACCGCATCGCAGCAGGAGGCGGACGCCGCTTCCAGCATGGCCGCATCGGTCGAACAGATGACGGTCGGCATCACGCATATCAGCAGCAGCGCGGACGATGCCGGCAACGTTGCAACCGAGGCAGGGCGCCTGTCGGACGAAGGGGCGGCAGTGGTGACACGGGTCGTCAGCGAAGTGCGTGGCGTGGCCGAGGCGGTCGCGCATGCAGCCGAGGTGGTGGAAGAGCTGGGCCGGCACTCCGACGAGATCAGCAAGATCGTCGGTGTGATCAAGGAAGTGGCGGACCAGACAAACCTGCTGGCGTTGAATGCCGCGATTGAAGCCGCTCGTGCCGGCGAGCAGGGCCGCGGCTTCGCGGTGGTGGCCGACGAAGTGCGCAAGCTGGCCGAACGCACTGCCAAGTCGACGCAGGAGATCACCACGATGATCGAGGCGATCCAGCGCGGCACGCGCAGTGCGGTGGAATCAATGAAGACTGGTGTCGAGCGTGTCGAGCAGGGTGTCGGGTTGACGGAAGAGGCCGGTGTGTCGATGCAGGCGATTCACCGGGGTGCCGGACAGGTGACGCAGGCGGTAACGGACATCTCAATGGCGCTGCGCGAGCAGAGCAGTGCAGCCACTGAACTGGCGCAGCGGGTCGAGCAAATCGCACAGATGGCGGAAGAAACGAGTGCCTCGGTGGCGGACAACGCAGGCACCGCACGGCACCTCGAAGCGCTCGCTGAGGAGCTGCAGGCGGAGATCCGCCACTTCAAACTCTGAACGGTGCGAGGCGGGGCGCATGCCCCGCCCGGTCGGTCAGTCCAGCAGGTCGGTGTAGTCCTTGCGGCTGTACGCGGCGAGGCTGTTCCAAGGCTGCGTCGGCACAGCGCCCGGCTCAAGCTTCACTACGGTGCGCGACGCGCGGCTGCCATCGTCGCGGCCGGATTCCACGCGCAGCGCAAGCTTCAGCGAATCGGACCACAGCACCCGCATGTATTCGCCGTTGGCGCGCTGCTCGTACCAGCGGGCACCGGCGATGGTGCTCTCACGCTTGCTCGGTGCAAGGCGCGTGACCAGTGCTGGGTCGATCAGCGACCAGGCGCTTTCCCACTTGCCGTCGAAACCCACCGCGTCGTAGTCGCGCGGGCTCATGTCGACCCGCGTCTTCAGGTCAGGACGAATGAAGCTCAGGCTCACCTTGCCCTGTTTGTCGCGGCCGACCAGCTTGGCAGCGCCAGCCAGATCGGACGGGTGCAGATGTGCTTCGCCGGCGTGAGCGTGCTCGCCGGCCTCGGCCGCTGGCGTACCGGCGGGCTTGATGCGTTCGGTCCACACATGGCTGTCGCTGCGGACCAGGCGCTCGGCAAAGCGGGTGGTCTTCTCGACGCCGTCGGCGGTGATCCAGCGCGATTCAACCTGGACTGTGGCAACCAGCGGTGCCGTGCCGGCGGCGGCGATCAGCGGCAGTGTGCCGAACAGCGCGCAGAGGATTGATTTGTTCATCAGCTTTCACCCAAAAACAAAGTTGCCGGCGAGGCCAAAGCCAACGCCGGCGGAATCACGCCACGGCCTCGCGCGCGCCGCGCCTGCGGTACGTTTCAGCAACAGGGAGAGGAGGTCTGTTGCTGCAACGCTGACAGGCGCGGCCGCGTGGTCGGCCGGACTACGCGATCAGAGCCCCAGCGCGCTGCGCACCAGGCCAAACACCTTGGTGTTGTCCATCGTGCCCTTGAAGCCCGCATTGCCGGCACCGGTGGACATCAGCATCACGTCGCCGCCGCCGTGGGTTTCGGAACCCATGCGCACGCCGGTTTCCTGCAGATAGTCGTCGTGCAGTGCCTGCGTCGCGTCGGCCGCGCCGGAGACGATGCTGGTGCGCACATCCTTGCGCGTCGGGCCGTTGCCGAACACCAGCGTGGTGTAGGTGTTGCCGTCGGCGTCCAGGTTCGGCGTGTTGTCCTTGTACGAACGCGAGATGTCGAGGATCGGGTTGCCACGCTTCGAATAGCCGTTGATCGTCATCGTGTGGTCGTGGTCAGCGGTCACGACGATCAGCGTGTTCTTCAGGCCCGGATCCTTCGCCTGCATGGCGTCGAGCGCGGCCTTGATCGCATCGTCGAAGGCTACCGCGTCTTCCAGCGCGCGCTTGGCGTTGGTGCCGTGCAGTGCGTGGTCGATGCGACCGCCTTCCACCATCAGGAAGAAGCCCTTCTGGTTCTTGGCGAGCACGTCGATGGCCTTGGTCGTCATCGTCGCGAGGCTCGGCTGGTCGAGGTTCTTCTTGACGCGGTCCAGTTCGTAATCGACGTGGTCCATGTGGAAGAGGCCGACGAGCTTGCTGGTCTTGCTGGCGTCGATCGCGGCAAGCGCGGTGCCGGTGTCAGCGTAGGTGTAGCCGGCAGCCTTGAACTCGGTGACGAGGTCACGACCATCGATACGCTTGCCACCATTGGCCTTCGGCAGGAAGTGGCGGCGGCCGCCACCCATCAGCACGTCGAGGCCATCCTTCAGCGCCGCGTTGTAGCCGACGCCGCCCGGCACCGCTTGCGCCGCGATGTCGTTCTCGGCGTCGCGGTGGCAGATGTGGGCGTACGTGGCGGCCGGCGTGGCGTGCGTCACGCGGGTCGTCGTCACGGCGCCAACAGCCTTGCCGGCGGCCTTGGACAGTTCCAGCAGCGTCGTGGCCGGCGTGCCGTTGCCGGTTGCGGGGCAGGTGCTGCTGCCGTCGGCGGCCGGTGCCTTGGCGACGGTGTCGCTGCTCATCGACAGCACTTCGTTGTTCATCTTCACGCCGGTCATGTAGGCCGACATCGACGGCGCCGAGTCGGTCGTCTGCGCGTCGTTGGAGAAGGTCTTGATGCGCGCGGTGCGGCGCAGGCTTTCCATGTTCAGCGCACCGGTTTCGCCGTACTTGTAGATGCGGGCTGCGGTGACGGTGGTCGGGCCCATGCCGTCGCCGAGGAAGAAGATCACGTTCTTCGCCTCGCCGGCCGCATGCACGGTGCCGGCTGCACACAGCAGCGCGGCGATCAGGGTTTTCTTGATCATGTTGAATCCTTGCGGTGATGCTGGGGCGGTCACAGGCCGGCCGCCGCTTTGACGAGGCCGAACACGGCGGTGTTTTCGACGAAGCCGCCGAAGCTCTCTGCGCTCTTGCCGGTCGCGCCGATGAACAC
Organism: Niveibacterium sp. COAC-50; assembly: GCF_013184235.1. Lineage (NCBI taxonomy): Bacteria > Pseudomonadati > Pseudomonadota > Betaproteobacteria > Rhodocyclales > Rhodocyclaceae > Niveibacterium > Niveibacterium sp. COAC-50. Next base: position 181,164 of record NZ_JABCJM010000004.1, on the reverse strand, counting down.
ATCGGTGCCGCCGTGGGTTTCAGAGCCCGTGCCCATGCGCACCGCCGCTTCCTGGTGGTAGGTGCTGGCGAACACGACGTCGTCGGTCAGGTCGGTGAAGGTCGAACGATTGCCCGCCGGGCGGTTCTCGCCGTTGCCGAAGCCGATGATCGTGAAGGGCTTGCCGTCGGCATCCTTGGCCACGCTGCCGTCGCTGTAGTTGCGCAGCAGGCCCAGCACGCCGGGGTTGCCGGCGCTGGTCTTGCCGGTGCGCTTGGCGTAGCCGTTGAGCACCAGGGTGTGGTCATGGTCGGCGGTGACGACGACCAGCGTGTTCTTCAGCGTCGGGTCGGTCTTCTTCATCTCGTCCAGCGCGGCCTTGATCGCGTTGTCGAAGGCGATCGTGTCCTGCAGCGCCTTCTTCGCGGTGGTCTCGTGCAGCGCATGGTCGATACGGCCGCCTTCCACCATCAGGAAGAAGCCCTTCTCGTTCTGCTTCAGGCGCTGGATCGCCTTGACCGTCATCTCCGCGAGGCTGGGTTCCTTGGCCGGATCGCGGTCAAGGTCGTAGCTCATGTGGCTGGAGGTGAAGAGGCCGACGAACTTGCCGGCCTTGGTCGCGTCGATCGCGTCGAAGCCGGCGCGGTCGGTGGCGACGGTGTAGCCCGCGGTCTTCAGCTCGGCCGTCAGGTCACGCTTGTCGGCGCGCTTGCCGCCGGCGTCGGTGGTCAGGAAGAACTGCTTGCCGCCGCCCAGCACCACATCGATGCCGTCCGCCAGCTTGGTGTTGTAGCCTTTGCCAGCCGGCACCATCGCGGCGGCGATATCCGCTTCCGCGTCGCGGTGGCAAACATGCGCGTAGGTCGCAGCCGGCGTGGCATGCGTGACGCGGGTGGTGGTTACGACACCGGTGCCGCGGCCAGCCGCCTTGGCGAGCTCAAGCAGCGTGGTAACCGGCGTGCCGTTGGCGGTGCCGCAGTTGCTGGTGAAATCCGCATTCGGGTTCTTCGCCACGGTGTCGGTCGACATCGAGATGACTTCGTTGTTCATCTTCACGCCGGTCATGTAGGCCGACATCGACGGCGCGGAGTCGGTGACCTGCGCATCGTTCGAGAAGGTCTTCACGAAGCCGGTTTCGGGCAGCGTGTCCATCGTCAGCTGGCCGTCTTCGCCCACCGAATAGATGCGCGCGGCGGTGGTCGTGGCGATGCCCATGCCGTCGCCGAGGAAGAAGATGACGTTGGTCGGGGTCGGTTTCGCGACCACCGGCGGTTCCGGTGGTGTGCTGTCCTTGCCACCGCAGGCCGCCAGGGTGGCGGCGGCAAGCAGCGACAGCGTGAGGGTGTGGAAGCGCATTGCGCAAAGCTCCAGAGATGAAACGGAACGCGGAGGGTAGGCTGCGCAGATGACAGTAAAACTGTCGCGCGGGTTACGACAAGATGACAGGCGCGACCGCGCCCCGGCCGGGACTAGCCGCGACAGCGCGCGGCGCGGGCCTGCAGCAGTGTGTGCTCGCGCTGGTTGCGCGCGAGGCTCGCGGCGTGTTCGAACGCGGTGGCGGCCTCGGCCAGGCGGCCGAGCCGTTCGAGCAGATCACCGCGCACCGCCGGCAGCAGGTGATAGGCCTGCAATGCCGGGTCGGCCTGCAGTGCGTCGACCAGCGGCAGTGCGTCGGCCGGGCCGTACGCCATCGAAAACGCCACCGCGCGGTTGAGCGCGACCACCGGCGACGGATTGCGCTGTGCCAGGGTGTCGTAGAGGCTGACGATGCGCGCCCAGTCCGTGTCTTCGACGCGCGCGGCGCGCGCATGGCAGGCAGCGATCGCCGCCTGCAGGGTGTAGGGTCCAGCGTTTGGCTGCAGCGCTTCGGCGTGGGCCAACGCAAGCAGGCCGCGCCGGATCAGCAAGGCATCCCAGCGGCTGCGATCCTGATCCTGCAGCAGGATCGGTTCGCCGGAGGCCGATAGCCGTGCAGCAAAGCGCGAGGCCTGGATCTCCATCAGCGCGACAAGGCCGAAGACTTCTGGCTCGTCCGGCATCAGCCCTGCAAGCACGCGCCCCAGGCGCAGAGCCTCTTCGCTCAGCGCAGGGCGCATCCAGTCGCTGCCCGAGGTGGCGGCATAGCCCTCGTTGAAGATCAGGTAGATCACTTCCAGCACCGATGCGAGGCGGCCCGCCAGCGCCTCGCCACGCGGCACTTCGAAGGGCACGCGGGCCGCCGCAAGGCTGCGTTTGGCGCGCACGATGCGCTGTGCGATCGTCGCTTCCGGCTTGAGGTAGGCGCGGGCGATTTCATCGGTGCTGAGGCCGCCCATCACACGTAGCGTGAGCGCACAGCGTGCCTCGGGCGGCAACACCGGGTGGCACGCGGTGAAGATCAGGCGCAGCACATCGTCGCCCACGCCGCCGCGCAGCGCATCATCGAGCTTGGCCTCGCGCGCTGCGTCGGCTTCGTCGCTCGCGACGGCATGCTGAAAGTCCAGTTCGCGCGCCACGTCTTCGGCCTTTCCGGCGGCAATCTGCTCATGACGCAGGTGATCCAGCGCGCGGCGCTTTGCCGCTGTCGTCAGCCAGGCGCCGGGCTTGTCCGGGATGCCGGCCTGTGGCCAGTGCTCCAGCGCGGCGACGAGCGCATCCTGCGCGAATTCCTCGGCCAGGCCGACATCGCGCACGATGCGCGCCACCGCACCGATCACGCTGGCGGCTTCGATGTGCCAGATCGCCGCGATGGTGCGGTGCGCGTCGTGCTCGGCCATGGGCGGCTACACCCGCACCGCGCGCACTGCGCCACTGCCGGCCGCCGCATCTTCGGAGATCCGCGCGGCCCGCTCGACGCTGAAGGCGCCGCGGTGTGAGGCCGCATGCGCCAGCAATGCGGCAATCAGCGCGGCGAGCGTGGCAATGACGAGCAGTACGGTGACAGGGCGCATGTGCTTGCCTACGGTGGGTGCGCGGCGCGAGCCGGGCTCAGTCCGCATTGCAGGGCGCACATTCGCGTACCTCCACGGTGGCCCAGTTCACCGCCGGGCAGCGGTGGGCGATGGCGATCGCCGCCTCGCGATCCGCGACGTCGAGCCAGAAGAAGCCGCCCACCATTTCCTTGGCTTCAGCGAAGGGGCCGTCGCGCACCTGAAGCTCGCCCTCGGCGGCGCTGATCCGCACCGCGTGGTCGTCGATGCGCAGCGATTGCGCGGCGCGCAGCACGCCCTCGCGTTGCAGCGTATCGGCGTAGGCCATCATGCTGTCGTAGAGCTCACGCGCGCGCTCGGGCGAGTTGGCGGCGCGCGCGCCGCGCTTCTCCACAATCATCAATAGGTAGCTCATCGTTCGTCGCCTCAGGCGGTGGCGTCCGGGCAGCCCTGGGGCATTGCGGCCGCGATCTGTTCGGGGGTCAGGTCGCGGATATGCGTTGCGACCGACCACTGGTGGCCGAACGGATCCACCAGCTTGCCATAGCGATCCCCCCAGAACATGTCGGCCACCGGAAGCGTGACACGTGCGCCGGCTTCGATGGCACGCGCAAAGGTGGCATCGACGTCTTCGACGAACAGATGGATCGTCACTGGCGATACCGTGCCGGCTTGTGGCCCGACCGCGCCAAAATCCGGGAACTCGTCGTTGAGCATCAGCGCCGAGTCGCCGATCTTCAGCATGGCGTGCATCAGCTTGCCGTCCGGGCCCGGCAGGCGTCCGAGCGTCACGGCGCCAAACGCGCGTTCGTAGAAGGCGATTGCCTCGGACGCATTACGGCAAACCAGATGCGGCGTGAGGCTGTGCATGCCTGCGGGGATCTTTTGCACTGCAGTGTGAGGGGTGTTCATGGGGCTCTCCTTGCCTGGGGTTGGGTGGGAGCACGAGCGGCTCCTTTTGCACGACGCACGAGCATCGCGTAATTCGACATCCTGCTGCTCAATTCTTGCTGCCGATGCCAAGCGCTTCGAAACGGGACAGCGCATCGGAGGGCGGAAAGGCTTCAAGGCCCATCAGCGGGCGTACTTCAATTTCTGCGGGGCGGCTCCCGCCTGCCGGGTTCGGGAAGCGGCGCGTCCATTCAAGCGCCTCTTCGCGGCTGCGGGCCTGAATCAAGGTATAGCCGGCAATCAGTGATTCGGCTGGCGCGAAGGGGCCGACGAGCAGTTCGCTGCCGGCTTCGCCGTAGCGCACGCGCCAGCCTTCGGCGCTTGGGTACAGGCCCGAGGCATCGAGCAGCGCGCCGGCGCGTGCGAGGTCTTCGTGGAAGGCGGCCATTTGCGCGATCAGCGATTCGTCCGGCATTGCGCCGTTCTCGGAGTCGCGGGAGGCTTTGACGAGGATGAGGTATCGCATGGTGGGCTCCGGTTAGATCCCGGCACGGCGCGCCGGGCACATCCGTACGACGCGCGAGCGGTCACGAAATCGACACCCGCTGCCGATATCCTCACCCTGCAAGGGTGTCCTCGCCCATGGCAAACTCGGATGTCTCGATACCCGCTTCAAGGAATGCCCATGAACGACCTCAGCCAGTTCGCCATCACCCACAAATGGCCCGCGCAGCATCCGGAACGCATCCAGCTCTATTCGCTGGCAACGCCCAATGGCGTGAAGGTCTCGATTGCGCTGGAAGAGACCGGCCTGCCGTACGAGGCGCACAAAGTGAGCTTCGAGACGAACGACCAGATGTCGCCGGAGTTCCTGTCGCTGAATCCGAACAACAAGATCCCGGCGATCCTCGATCCGGACGGCCCTGGCGGCAAGCCGCTGGCGCTGTTCGAGTCCGGAGCGATTTTGATCTACCTCGCGGCGAAGTCGGGCCAGCTGATGCCGGATGATCTGGCCGCACGCTACGAGACGCTGCAGTGGCTGATGTTCCAGATGGGTGGCATCGGCCCGATGTTCGGCCAGCTCGGCTTCTTCCACAAATTCGCCGGCAAGGATTACGAGGACAAACGCCCGCGCGACCGCTACGTTGCCGAATCGAAACGCCTGCTCAAGGTGCTCGACGAGCGCCTCGCCGGGCGCGACTGGGTGATGGGCGACCAATACACGATTGCCGATATCGCGATCCTGCCCTGGGTGCGCAACCTGATCGGCTTCTACGGTGCCGGCGAGCTGGTCGAGTTCGAACGCTTCCCCAACGTGCGCCGCGTGCTGGATGCCTTCCTGGCGCGCCCGGCGGTGGCGCGCGGGCTGACGATTCCCGCCTGATCGGCTGCGGCTTCAGTGCCGCCGCCACTGCGCCGCTGCGGTGGCAAGGCTCTGCGCGGCAATCTCGCGGCAGGCCGCGTCCAGCGTGTCGCGCAGCACCGGCGGGGTGTCGCCAAGCCAGGTGCGCAGTGGGTGCAGTTCGCTCTGCCAGGCGAGCGGCAGTCGCTGCGCTAACGCGTCACCTGCGCGGACCCAGTCCCAGTGGCCGCGCAGGTGCAGGCGCACCGGTAGCTCATCCAAGTTGGTCGGCTGCGCCCCTTCGGGCACGAAAGCGATGCCTTCGAGTGCGAGTTGCAGCGCCGGTGCCGCCGGTGCGGCCGAGGCTTTCAATTGCGGGTGGCCAGTGATGCCCTGGTCACGCCAGGGTGCCGCCTCGCCCTGAGACAGTGCGGCTTGCAGACAGGCGCGCAGGGATGCGGCGTCCAGCGCCGGCGTTTTGTGCAATGTGATCACAGCGTGCGTCGGCACTTCGGCCGGCCCCTGGCTGCGCCCTTGCGCACGCTCGAGCAACTCCTGGCCGCTCGCGACTACGCCGCCTGCAACCGCGCCGGTCGAGAACAAGGCCGCGCAGGACAGCAGCATCTCCGGCGTGCAGGCGCCGGTCTGGCACAACGCACACGGCAAGGCGACCAGACTTCCGCCGACCAGTGCCGCATCGCTCAGGCGTGAGAGGAATCCGCTTGAACCCGGCTCCACCGAAATCACCGGCAATGTATCTGCGACGCTGATGGCGACCGATTCGTCAATGCGCCCAAGCGGCACCTGATCGCCCAACCAGGCCGCAGCCGTTGTCAGCGCATCGCGCGCCGCCGGTGCGGCGCTGAAGCCCTCGAAGCGCAGCTTGCCGGCCTCTTCGGTGGCTACGACCAGCATTGCCGGATGCTGCGTCGCATCGCTGTGTGCCAGCCGCAATGCGGTGTAGGGCAGGCTCAGTTGCGGGCGTAGCACGTCGCCATGACGGGTCAGGAAGTAGAGATGCTTCTCGCCCAACCACAGCCAGCCGCTCTCGTCGACCAGGCTGCCCAACAAGCTGAGTGCGCCGGCATCACGCAAGCCCGGGTGCCAGCTCACCGGCACGCGGAAACGCAGTTGGCGCTCGTCGATCTCGATGCGACTCACGTCAACGCGCAGGGTGCCGACCGGGCTCAAACCGTGCCGCACCACGCCGCACACCTGTTGCCCGTCGCGCGCCAGCGCGTCGGCGGTGGTGAGCACGATCAGATAGGCGGCGTCATCGGGTGGCTCAATGAGATCCAACCGCGCCGCGAACACATCGGCCAGGGCTTGGGTGGCGCAGGCGCCGTCGGGTGCGGCGGCGGTGATGCGGCGGCGGATCTGGAATTGTGCGTCAAGCACCATCAGCGTGGGTTCGAACGCGAGCATGCGAAAGTCCGGCCAGCGCTGCAGCATTGAGCCCGGCTCCGCACTGCGTTGGCTCGCGACCACGATCTCGGCCGGGCGTTTGAGCTCGGCGATACGAAATGCGGCGAAGAAGCTCTTGCCGCTATCGAAGGCATGGGCGGGGGATGCGGGGCTGATCGTCAGCGACTGTGTGCCGGCCTCTGCGAGCGTCGCGTAAGGCAACTTGGCGAGTGAGGCGCAGCAGTCAGGGGCTGCCGCCAGCGCCGCGGTCAGTTCGGCAGGGACGCGGGCATGGGTCTCGAACAAGGTACCGCCGTCGCTGCCCGGCCGGATATCGACCGAAGCGCAACCGGCAAGGCCCACGATCAACATCGCCCACACACCGCGCCACACGGCTCTGTCCTCATTCCCCAAAGCGAGGCTTCGCTTTCATTTTGGGAGCGCCAACCTAGGTGAACAAGCCGTGCTTAAAGCGGGTTTGCGCGCGGTCAGCCAGAGGGGCCGAGCGCTCCACTCGTTGAATGGGGCCTCTTGTGGACGTTCGGCGGGCGTTCGATCGACGGCAGTTCAGCGTGAGCGAACGCCACGACTCGCCATCGTGATTCGCAAAAAAGACTCAGTGGAATTGCCGCAACGCTTAAGGCCGAATGTGCACCATGCCGCACAGGGGAATACGTCTTTGATGGATTGGCTTGGCGGCGGCGCTAAGCTTTTATGCCTGCAAAGGCAGCCGGTTCTGTTTCCGTGCTGCGTATGGTTGATTCCATTTATGGAGTCCTGAGTTGTCGGGCATCCACTCCGCTAACGGTTTCGCTACCCATGACTATTTGTCGTTTCCTTGCGGCAGGCTTTGCTGCCCTATTGGCTAGCCCCCCCACCTTTGCCGCACAGCCGCCCGCAAAGCCTTCTGTCGAGGCGTTCTTTGCAGTACCGGCGCTGTCCAGTGCGTCCATTTCTCCATCGGGGGACTACCTTGCACTCCGCGTCCGAAATGCAAATGGAAGGATTGCGCTTGCTGTCGCCGAGTCGGGGAACTTGAAGAAGACCACGACACTTGCGAACTTTCGCAATATGGACGTCATCAGCGTTGAGTGGATAAACAATGACCGATTGCTTTATCGCACCGCGGACAAGCAGGGGGATACGTTTGGCGTCAGCGTGTTTGCGGTGAATCGGGATGGCACTCGCGAGCGTCGTATTCAACTTGGACCGGCCCGGATACTCGGCACCAAGGGGGACGGCAGCTCCTACGTGATCATGAAGGAATACCTCATCAATCATCTTGATTGGAGCAGCGATAGTTCGAAGCTCTATGCGCTAGACACACTGGACGAACGCTCATACCCGATGACGACGGGAACTCAGCCGCCGCATATTCGTTCCTGGATTGTTGGCGTTGATGGCACCGTGAAGTACGTTATCTGCAGCTGGAAGGGGATACGGACGATCTACCGTTGGGCTGATGAGCAGTGGAGCAAAGTCACCGAGTACGACATGTACAAGGGCGTTGGCGTTACGCCCATTACGGTGGATATGGATGGGAAGGTCTATGGAGTCGTGGAGCGAAGCGGCGGCACGACGGCGGTCCATCAACTCGATCCCGCCACGTTGCGCCCCGCCGCTGAGCCTTTTGTTGAGATTGAAGGTTTTGACTTCGACGGCCATCCCGTTTTTGATGCGAAGACGAGCAAGCTACTTGGCGTTCGCCACTTAAGTGATGCGTGGAGCACCACGTGGGTCGATCCGGGTATGGTCGAAATTCAGCGCAGGGTCGATGAGAAGCTTCCGCAAACCATCAATACCGTGCGATGCGGCGATTGCGCGGCCACGCCCGTGTATCTCGTCGAGTCGGTATCTGACCGCCAGCCGGAACAGTACCTTTTGTTTGATCCGAAAACAGACCGTCTGACCGCGTTGGGATCCGTTCTGCCGGATATCGAGCCCGAGCAGGTCGGAAGTCGGGAGTTCTCAAGGTTCAAGGCCTCGGACGGCCTGTCAATTCCGGTGTATGTGACGCGCCCTGCGGGCGGGGGGGCTGGCCCACACCCGGCCATCGTTCTGGTTCATGGTGGTCCTTGGGCCCGTGGCGCGACGTGGGAGTGGTCAACAGAGGCGCAGTTTTTCGCTTCGCGCGGCTATCTGGTCATCGAGCCCGAATTCAGAGGCAGCACCGGCTTCGGGTTCGCTCATTTCAAGGCTGGCTGGAAGCAGTGGGGAAAGGCGATGCAACGTGACGTCGCCGACGCTACGAACTGGGCGATCGCGCAAGGTCTTGCGGACCCCAAGCGGATTTGTATTGCCGGTGCGAGCTATGGGGGATACGCAGTACTGATGGGGCTCGCTCAAAATCCGGAGCTATTCCGCTGCGGCGTGGAGTGGCTTGGAGTGACCGACATCACTTACATGTTCCGATACACACTGTCCGATGCGAGCGACGAGACGCGGGAGTATGGCCTGCCTGTTCTGGTCGGAGATCCTGATAGCGAAAAGGACACGCTGATCAGCATGTCGCCGGTCTCGGTAGCAGAGAAGATCCATCAGCCCTTGTTGATGGCCTATGGTGGTGCTGATAGCCGAGTTCCCGTGGATCACGGGAATGCGCTACGTAGTGCTATACGAGGTGTGAACGACAAGGTCGAGTGGCTTTTCTACGCCGATGAGGGGCATGGCTGGTTCCACGAGCCGGTACGCATCGACTTCTGGTCGCGGGTGGAAAAGTTTCTGGATCAGAACCTACGTGGCACCCCAAGTGCTGGAGCCCATTGAGGGCCAATGCTTTGCCGAGTGCAGCGGCTCCGTAGCTCGTCGCTAACCCGCGGTGAGTTGGGCGTAGAGCTGCGGTAGCCGTTGCGGCAGTTCCTGCGGGTCGCGGATCACGACGAAGCCGTGCGGGCCGAAGAGGTGGGGCAGGTAGTCGGCGCCTTCGCGGTCGATCGTGACGCAGAAGGGGCGCAGGCCGGCGCGGTGGGCTTCGCGCACTGCGGCGGCGGTGTCCTCGATCGCGAAGCGGCCTTCGTAGTGGTCGATATCGTTCGGCTTGCCGTCGGTCAGCAAGAGCAGCAGCCGCATGGCGTTGGGGCGTTCGCCGAGCACCTTGGTGGCAAAGCGCAGCGCGGCGCCCATGCGGGTGTAGTAGCCGGGCTTGAGGGCCTGCACGCGGCCGCGCGCGGCGCCGTCGTATTCCTCGTCGAACTCCTTGATGGTGTGCACCCGCACATGGTTGCGCTTGAGTGACGAGAAGCCGTAGAAGGCGAACGGGTCCCCGGTGGCGTCGAGGGCCTCGCCCATCAGCAGCAGGCTTTCGCGTACGACGTCCACGACCTTGTGGGTGTCGCTGACATGCGCATCGGTGGAGAGCGACAGATCGGCCATCACGAGGCAGGCGAGGTCGCGCGCGGCGCGCACCGGCGCGGCGTACACGCCGGGCTCCGGCTGTACGCAGCCGGCGGCGCGTTCGGCCTGCCAGCGCACCAGCCCGTCGAGGTCCAGCTCGGGGCCGTCCTGCTGGCCGCGCAGCCAGCGCCGCTGCGGCGCCAGCGCGGAGAATTGCGCGCGTAACCGGCGCGCGGCGCGACGCAGCGCTTCGGGCAGTTCGGTGTTGCTGGCGTCGCGGGCGCGCATGGGCTGCACGCGTACGCGGTCGCTGATCAGCGCGCGGCGCTTCCAGTCCCATTCGGGGAAGGCAAGGCCGGGGCCGAGCGGCAAATCGTCCTGCGCCGCGGCGGGCAGATCGAGATCGAAGCGGACTTTGGCGGTGGAGGTTTCGCCGCCGCGCGCCACGGCCAGGGTGTCCATCTCGCGCGCCGCGCTGGCAGCATCCTCATCGCCTTCGTCGGTGGCGCGGTTGACCCGCACATACTCGGCCCACGACAGCAGGCTCTCGGCGCGGAAGGGCAGCACGAAGCCGTCGCGGCCGTCCGGCAGTTCTTCGCGCCGCGCCTGCTTGCGTTCGCGCAGCGCGGCGTTTGCCTCGTTGCCGGGTTGCGCATCATCTTCGGCTTCGGATTCGGCGTGCAGGGGCTGCGGGGGCGGCGTGTCCAGCGCGGGCATCAGCCACAAGGGCACCGGGTGCGGGTCGCGCGTCGCAGCTGGCAGCGCAGTGACGCTGCCGGGCGTGAGGAGCGCGGCGCGGATCGCGTGTTCGGCGGCGGCTTCGTCCGGCGGCAGCTTGGCCGGATCTGGGCGCTGCGCGAGATGTGCATCGACCAGGCGGCAGTAGCGCGCCGCGAGGCCCGGGTAGCGCGCGAGGACTGCCGCCACGGCCTGCTGGTTGAGCTGCAACCAAGCGTCGCGCGCGGCATGGGTGCGGGTGTCGGCCTTGTCCCATTCGATTGGGCGCATCAGCACCAGCACTCGCGCGATGTCGCGGGCGCGAGCCCAGAGCGTGGCATCGGGCCGGGCTGAGGGTGCCGGTGCGTCCGCAGCGGCGGCCTGCGCCGACAAGGGCTGGCGGCTGACTTCGCCGGCCAGTGCGATCAACCACAGGTAGAGCTCGCGATTACGGGCACGTTCCGGGAACAGCGCGATGTGTTCCGGCAGGCGCAGGGTTTCGCTGTCCAGCGCGGCGTGGGTGGTTTTGTCGCCGGTGGCGGCGATGTGGTCGATCAAGCGGCGACGTGCGCTGTGGCGGGTTTCGCCGGCACTTGCCACACGCAGGCCTGGCTCGCCGCCGAATGCACGCAGCAGTGGGCCCGCAAGGTTGGCGACTTCGTCGAGTTGCACCGCGGCCTCGGGGTAGCTGCGGTTCGCGATTCGGGTGATGAAGCGGTGCCATGCGGCGCCTACGACTTCTTCCATCGCTCACTCCTGGTGTTTCTTGTGGGCAAAGCCGCCTTCGCGGTGCGCCGCGGCGTCGCCGCTGGTCCATTCGAGCAGGCTGCCGCGGGGGGTGTCGGCCTGGATTTCGCTGCAGGCCACCACGCACTGCGCACACTGTGTGCAGGCGAACATGCGGCGCTTGAGGTCGCGCGGATTGAGCCGCATCGGGCAGACGTCGGCGCACGCGGTTTCACCAGCCCCCAGCGTTTGCGGGCAGGTGGCGCAGTCCGCCGCGCGTTCGCGCGCGAAGCCGACCACCATGGCGCGGCGGTTCGCGATCCACGCCACGCTTTGAAGCATGCCCACCGCACAGCCATAGCGGCAGAACAGGTGACGCGCGAAGAGGAATTCGCCCGTCAGCACCAGCGTGGCGACGCCGATGAACAGCGCCTGGTTACGGGTCAGCGATGCAGTGAAGAGGTTGTGATAGATCTCGAAGGGCGGCAGCAGATAAGTCAGCAGCACCACCGCCCAGATGAACGCGAAGCCGACTGCGAATGGCACGACGACGAACCACCAGCGCGCGTCGAGCCGCTCGGTGCTGCCGTTCGGGCGGATCAGCCAGCGCTCGCCGCCGTCTTGCAGCAGCGGGCCGGGGTGGGCGTCCCATACGCTGTGCTTGCCACTGGCGCGGCGCATCAAGCGATTCACCGTTTCGACCACCGAGAAATGCGGGCACAGCCAGCCGCAGTAGAGCCGGCCCCAGCGCCATGCGACACCGAGCACCGCCACCGCGGTGGCAAGGATCGGCAGCAGCAGTTTGAGCAGCACCTGCGCTGCAGCCTGCGCGGCATCGATACGCCCCGCGGCGAAGTCATCCAGGCCGATATGCCACGGCATGCCGAGGAACCAGGCATGACCGGCAACAAGGTCGTACCGCAACAGGTTGAATACCGGCGCGAGAATGAACAGCACGAAGAAGCCGGCCTGGAACAGGGTGCGACGCGTCTGCAGGCGGTGGCGGCGCGGGGCGTCGACACTGGCAATCGGGATCACGCGGCGTGGCGCGGCGGCGGGAGCGCTCATGGGGTATCAGCCGATCAGCGGGTAGCGCCAGGCTTCGCGGTTGATCGCTTTGACCAGGCCGACAACGCCGAGCAGGATCAGCGACGAGTGCACCACCGTGAAGTAGAGGATCACGACCACCCACACACCTGGGCCACGAAAACCGCCGATCGCGCCGATCAGTAGCGTGGTAAAGATCAACGCGCCGCCGACCAGGCTGACGCGGAAGGCTTGCTCCAGATGGACTCGCGCGACCGGATGCGCGGTGCGGCGGCGGCGCCACCAGAGCCACGCGAGCACCGCGAAGGCCAGGCCGGGGGCGAGCATCAGGTTGATCAGGTACAGCGCTTCGGCGGCAACCGCGAGCGGGCGGGGGTCGTCGGCGTCGCGCATCGGCACGATGGGCTCAGACGCCAAACGTGGCGGCGACGACTTCCATCAAGGCCTCGGCGATTTCGCGGTCGTCCGTCAGGCTTTCGACGATTGCGGCACGGCAGGCCACCAGCGGCGCGACGCCAGAGCCGATCAGGCGTGCGGCGTAAACCAGCAGGCGTGTCGAAACCGCCTCTTCGAGGTCGACGTCCTTGAGCGTACGCAGACTGCCGGCGATCGACACGAGGCGGCGCGCGAGCATCGGATCGCAGGCGGTTTCGCCGGTCAGGATGCCGATCTCGCGCTCGGCGGTCGGGAAGTCGAAGGCGAGGCTGACGAAGCGCTGGCGCGTCGAGGGTTTCAGACTCTTCAGAAAGTTCTGGTAGCCCGGGTTGTACGACACCACCAGCATGAAGCCGGGCGGCGCTTCGAGCTGCTCGCCGGTGCGCTCGATCGGCAGCACGCGGCGATCGTCGGCGAGCGGGTGCAGCACCACGGTGGTGTCCTTGCGCGCCTCGACCACTTCGTCGAGGTAGCAGATGCCGCCTTCGCGCACCGCGCGGGTCAGCGGGCCATCGCACCACACGGTCTTGCCGTCGCCGATCAGGTGGCGACCTACAAGGTCGGCGGCGGACAGATCATCGTGACAGGCAACGGTGTAGAGCGGCAGGCCCAACTTCGCGGCCATGTGCGCGACAAAGCGTGTCTTGCCGCAGCCGGTTGGCCCCTTGATCAGCACCGGCAAGCGATTGCGCCAGGCTTGCTCGAAGAGCGCGACCTCGTCGCCGCTGGGGGCGTAGTAGGGAAGCGTGGCTTCCGTTTCGATGCGTGCGTTCATGGGGCGCAGCATCGGCCGCGCGCCCCGGTGCTTCCTTGATTCGCGGCAATTTGCGCGCGGCGGGCGCCGCGCGCGGGGTGACGATCAGACGGTATGCCGGCTCACACTGAACGCCGACGGCGACTCAGTGCCAGTGCTCCGAGTGCGCTGCCGACCAGGGCGAGGCTCATCGGCTCGGGCGTGGGCAGCGGCGGATCGGCCTTGATCACATCGTTGCCACACAGCATTGCCCACTGCACATCAAACGGCAGGCCCCAGTCGGCGCCGAACAGCGCACGCGGAATCGCGGCCTCGATCATGTAATGCGTGTCGGTGCTGTACTTGCCGTAGCCGGTGACTGCACCGCCGGTTGCGATCTGGCCGCTGCCGACCAGCGTGCCCGCCTTCACCGCGACCGGGTCACGCCCGCGCGCATAGCTGCTGTTCTGGTTGTCCCACAGGCCGAAGTACCAGCCGTTGGCGGCGTCGCCGACGCGGTACAGCGATCCGACCTGGATCGTCGGGCGATAGAGGCTGCCGTTCGCGTTCTTGATCACGGTGGTGGTGAAACCGTATTCGAATTTGCCGTCGCGGCCGAAATCGATCAGGAAGTCGCCCGGTGCGTAGGTGTTGTTGCCCATGCGCGTGGCGGGGTTCAGGCCGGTGATGAGGCCGAGGTAGAGGTAGGTGGCGTCGTAGTCGACGTACAGCGCCTCGGCGTCGTAGGCCTGCCCGCCGTAGCCCGGGTCGAGGTAGCCGCTGCTGTTGCGTGTCCAGTCTTCCACCGTATAGCCCTTGACGCTGGCGCCAGGGGTCATGGTCGCCCTGTTGATCGACCAGTCGGATTGAAGGTTGCCGTCGATGACATAAGCGGCGGCAGAGTGCGAGACGAGGGCACAGCAGAGCAGGGTGAGTGCGCGGAATGACATGGTGAATCCACGTTGTCGTGATGCGCTGCACCAGCAGCAATCGTGCCAGTTCAACAAAAACGTAGATTCGGCTGGGCGATCAGGCGACTTTGATAGTTCTGTCGACAGGAACAAATTCACGATTCGGCCGGTGCGCCGTGATGTTTGGCACACCACCCGGTCGTGCTGGCTGCCCAGAGGGCCGATTCGCTTGATCAAGCGCAGTTTCAAGCGCGCCAAAGCTGTAAGAAAATGCGACTTCGATAATTTTGGCGATTTTGGTTGGGCCGCAGCGGAAATCGTGCGCGCTTACCCAAATTGCGCACGCCGTTTGCCGAGCGCGCGCTGCGATTTTGCTTGGCTTGTTCTATGGTTTCCGCCTGAAGAGCTGTCGTGGCTCCTGCCGCGATCTCCGTGGCACGTGCAGTCGGCGGCACAAGTAAAGCAAACAGGAATCGACGCTTCAGATGACTGCCGATCGCGCATTCGACGCGCAAGCCTTCAACGAAAACCTGCCCGGTGGGCGCTGTGCCGGGCGGCTGGCGGTGCACGCCGGCCAGCTTCGCTTCGAGGGCGCCGGCGAAGCGGTGGATCTGCCTCTGGCGGGCTTGCAGCTCAGCCTCGGCGGTGCGAGCGATCGCCTGGTCTTCATCACCCATCCGGCGCTGCCGGCGTGGCAGCTCTATACCAGCGACCATGCATTGCTGGCGGAATCCGCGCTGGCCGACCACCCGGCCGTGCAGCGCCTGCGGCAGCATCGTCGCAAGCGCCGCTTGCTCGGCTGGGGCAGTCTTGCCACGGTGCTGGGCCTGATTGTCTTGCTGCCGTTGGCGCTCTACTTCTCGCTCGATGGTCTCAGTGCCGTGGTGGCGCGGCGCCTGCCGGCCGATTGGGAACAATCGCTCGGTGAGACGGCGATCAAGCAGTTCCGCGTGCAGAAAACCTTCATGCCGGACAAGACGGCCGAGGCCTTGCTCAAACCGCTGGTGGCACCCCTGGTGGCGCAGGCTGGTGACCGCTATCGCTACCACTTCCACGTGATCAACGACCCCAGCCTCAACGCCTTCGCGCTGCCGGGCGGCGAGGTCGTGATTCACTCCGGGCTGATCCTGAAGGCGACTTCGCCCGACCAGCTGCAGGGCGTGCTCGCGCATGAGATCTCGCATGTGACCGAGCAGCACGGCCTGCGCTCGGTGATCAAGAGCGTCGGCGTCTATGCGGTGGCGCAGGCGCTGATCGGCGATGCCTCCGGCCTGATTGCCGCCGTCGCCGGTGCGGCGCCGATGCTGATCAACCAGAAGTATTCGCGCGACTTCGAGCGCGAGGCAGACCGTGCCGGGTTCGACCTGCTGACGCGTGCGCAGATCAACCCGGCCGGCCTGATCGGATTCTTCCGCACGATTCGCGAAGAAGAGCGCAAACAGCTCAAGCAATTGGGCGATGCCGATGCGCAGGATGCCGCGCGCGGCGCGATGGCCTACCTCGGCACCCACCCCGACACCGATGAGCGCATTGCCAAGCTGCAGGCTCGGCTGGCGAAGCTGCCAGCCCAGACCTGGCGCGACGATCGCGCGGCCTTTGCGGCGCTGAAGGCGCAGGTTCAAGCGTTTGTGAAGACCCCGGAATGAATGCCGGCGTCAAACGAGACGCCTGGCCAGTACAACCACGACGAAAGACGACGATGAAAGCGGAAATCCGCGGCAGTGATGCTTTTTCCTATGTCGACCTGACACTGGAGCCCGGCGACAGCGTGGTCGCCGAATCCGATGCGATGAGCAGCATGTCGGCCGACCTCGACTTGCAGGCGCGCTTAAATGGCGGTTTTTTAGCCGGCCTGCTGCGCAAGTACCTCGCCGGCGAGACGCTGTTCGTCAACGTCTTCAAGAACAACACCAAGCGCCCGCGTTCGCTGACGCTGGTGCAGCCCACACCGGGCGGTATCCGTGCGCTGGAACTGCACAACGACACCTTCTACCTGCAGCCCGGCGCCTATCTGGCCAGCACCGAAGGGCTCAAGCTCAGCGTCGGTTTTGCCGGCTTCGTCTCGTGGATCGCCGGCGAAGGGCTGTTCCGCACTGTCGTGAAAGGCAGCGGCACGCTGTGGTACGGCGCTTACGGCGCGCTGCTCGATAGGGAGATCGACGGTGAGTACATCGTCGACAACAGCCACCTTGTTGCTTACGAACCGGGGATCAAGTTGCGCCTGCAACTGGCCGGCGGCATCTTCTCCAGCCTCTTCGGCGGCGAAGGGCTCGTCACGCGTGTCAGCGGCAAGGGCCGCGTGGTGATCCAGACGCGCAGCCTCTCCGGCCTGACCGGCTGGATCAACCCGAAACTGAGCTGAGCGAGGCGCGCATGCAAGTCGAATTCATTCATCGCCCGGGCAATACCGCAGCAACGCTGCTGCTGGCCGCAGGCGAGAGCTGCACGACCGAATCGGGCGCGATGATCGCGATGAGCGGCCAGCTCGATATCGAAACCACTACGCACAAACGCGGCAAAGGCGGGCTGCTGAAGGCGGCCAAGCGCTTGTTCGGTGGCGAGTCGTTCTTCCTCAACCACTTCACTGCGCGCAGCGGGCCCGGCGAAGTGGTGTTGGGCACGGCACTGGCCGGCGACATGATGGACTACACGCTGGATGGCGATGCGCTGCTGGTGCAAGCCGGCTCGTTCGTCGCCTGCGAGCAGGGTGTCGACATCGATACGACCTGGCAGGGCTTCAAGAACCTGCTGTCGGGCGAAAGCCTGTTCTGGCTCAAGCTCTCCGGGCGCGGCAAGGTGGTGCTGAGTTCCTTTGGGGCGATCTATCCGATCGAGGTCGACGGCGAGCACATCGTCGATACCGGCCATATCGTCGCCTTCCAGGAGACGCTGGAGTTCTCGCTGACCAAGGCGGGCAAGAGCTGGCTGCATTCGATGCTGGGTGGCGAAGGCCTCGTCTGCAAGTTCAAGGGGCGTGGCACCGTGTGGTGCCAGTCGCATAACCCGGGCAGCTTCGGCATGTCGCTGCGCCCGACGCTCAAGCCGCGCAAGTAACAGGAAGGGGACACGAGATGTCATTCAAAGTGAGCGTGACCGGCTACGCCGTGGCGGATGTTGCGGGCGCCCAGGCGGCATTCGCCACGGCGTTCAAGATCACGCCGGAGAAGGCTGCCGAGGTGCTGGCGACGCTGCCGCGTGCGATCAAGGTGGACCTCGACGAGGCTACGGCCCAGCGTTACTGCGCTGCGTTGCTGAAGATGGGGCTGACGGCCGTTGCTGCGCCGATGCAGCCTGCCGCGCCGGCGGTACCGTCGCCCGCACCCGCACCCGCTGCCGTTGCGCCCGCAGCGGTGATCGAACCGGAAGCGGAGCAACCCGGTTTCAAGTTTACGATCGAGGGTGCGCCTGACTTTGCCTTCCTGACCGTGAAGCTGCCGGCCAACCACACGATCAAGGTGGAAGCCTCGGCGATGGCGACGATGGACACCCACATCCGCATGAAGACCAAGCTTGGCGGCGGCCTCGGACGTTTCATCACCGGCGAATCGATCTTCATCAATGAGTTCAGCGCCGAGAAGGTGCCGGGTGAAATCGGCATCGCGCCGGGCGCGCCGGGCGACATCGGGCATGTCTACCTGAACGGTGACGTGATCTACCTGCAGAACGGCGCCTTCGTGGCGTGCGACCCGGATGTCACGATCGAGAGCAAGTGGCAGGGTTTCACGAAAGGCTTCTTCTCGGGCGAGAGCTTCTTCCTGATCCGCGCATCGGGCACTGGTGATCTGTGGTTCAACACCTACGGCGGCATGATCGCGAAGGATGTGGATGGCGAATACGTCGTCGACACCGGCAACATCGTGGCCTTCACCGAGGGGCTCAACTACAGCGTCGAGAAGTTCGGCGGCTACAAATCGCTGTTCTTCTCCGGCGAGGGCTTTGTCTGCCGCTTCCGCGGCAAGGGCCGGGTGTGGATCCAGACGCGCACCTCGGGTGCTCTGCTCACCTGGGCGCAGCAGTTCCGCAAGGCCAAGAGCGCCGACTGAGCGACCAAGGCGGGTGGGGGCGACCCCGCCCGCGTTTCTTGTGCTGCTTCAGGCCCGCTGCGCGGTCTGCCAGCGTGTCGTGAGCCAGGCGCCGATCGCGCGGATCTCGTCAAGGCAAACCGAGTGCGGCATCGGATAGGTGCGCCATTCCACTGCGTAGCCCTCAGCCTGCAAGGTGTCGCGCGCCGCTTCGCCAAGTCGCAACCCAACCACATCGTCCTGCGTGCCGTGCGCCGCGAAGATCGGCGTCGACCGGTTCGCCTCGGTCAATGAGTCGAGCAGCAACTGGCGCGCAGGCAGGTAGGTGGATAGCGCAATCACGCCAGCCAGGGTCTCCGGGTGCGACAGGGCCGCGGTGTAGGCGATCGCGCCACCCTGCGAGAAACCGGCCAGCACGATGCGGTGCGTCGGCACGCCGCGCGCGTTCTCGCGGGCGATCAACGCGCGCACAGCCTCACACGACGCACGCACGCCAGCTTCGTCCACATCGCGCGTGCTGCCGTCGAGGTACTTGATGTCGTACCACGCGCGCATCAGGTAGCCGCCATTGCAGGTCACCGGAATCACCGGCGCGTGCGGAAACACAAACCGGATCTTTGCATTGCCCGGCAGGCCCAGTTCCGGCACCACCGGCTCGAAATCGCTGCCATCGGCACCCAGCCCATGCAGCCAGATCACACTGAAATCAGCCTCGGCGGCAGTTTCGACTTCAAGGGTAGGTAGAACGTCGGACATGGTTTGGGCTCGCGCGAGTTTGAGTTTGTGTTGGGTGCAGCTTAACGCGTTAGGTTCGGTCGTGCGGACTCACGGATAATCGTGCCTCCTGCCACTGGAGCCGACCGATGACGCAAAGTCTCGACACGATCGATACCGTGGAACAGTTGAACGCGCTGCTCGGGCCGGTCAGCGACATTTCGATACGCAAGGAGTTGCCGCGCATCGTGTCGGCCTACCGCGCCATGATTGAGGCGTCACCCTTCGCGATCCTGGCCACCAGCGGGCCGGGTGGACTGGATGCTTCTCCGCGGGGGGATGCACCGGGTTTCGTGGTGGTTGAAGACGAGCAGACTCTGCTCTTGCCCGAACGGCGCGGCAACAACCGCGCTGACAGCCTGCGAAACCTGATCGCAGATCCGCGCATGGCCTTGCTGTTCCTGATTCCAGGCGTGGGTGAGACGCTGCGGGTGAATGGTCACGCAAAGATCTCGGTCGCGCCGGACTTGCTGGCCCGCTTCGTGGTCCGAGAGCAGATGCCGAAGTGCGTGCTGGTGATTACCGTCGAGA
The DNA here is from genome assembly GCF_013184235.1 of Niveibacterium sp. COAC-50. Taxonomy (NCBI): domain Bacteria; kingdom Pseudomonadati; phylum Pseudomonadota; class Betaproteobacteria; order Rhodocyclales; family Rhodocyclaceae; genus Niveibacterium; species Niveibacterium sp. COAC-50. Next base: position 161,410 of record NZ_JABCJM010000004.1, on the reverse strand, counting down.
CGGCTTACTACCAGTGTTCGCGGGCGATTGTCCGTTCGCAGCTGTGGACCGCGCCGCCCGCCGCCGGGGTGCCAAGCGCCGGCCAGATCAATGCACAGATTACCGGCGGCGCGATCGATGCCACGGAGTTCGATCGCCTTCAGCCGGCTCGGATTCAGGCAACGCTCTACTGATCTCGGTCAGGCGGAGAGGCTCGCGCGCCACCCGACGGCAATCAACGCGATCACCAGCAGCAGCCAGCCGAGCACCGCCGCTTGCCAGCGCAGGCTGACATGGCGCAGCACCATGAATTCGCGCGCCACCAACGTGCCCTTGATCAGCGTGACGAGCGCGAGCACGACCGCCACCGCGCCTTGTGCGCTGACGATCATCACATGACCGCTGCGGCAGACTTCGCGGTACTTGCCGTCCCATTCGCCGAGCGCATAGGTCACCAGCGTGGCGAGCAGCAGCACTGCGAAGGCGATGTCCTCGCGATGGATTGAAGGTGTTTTCATCGCAACACGTATACGAGGGGGAAGAGGACGATCCACACCAGGTCCACCATGTGCCAGTAGGCCGCGCCGCTTTCCAGCCCGTTCATGTGTCCGCTGCGATAGGCGCCGCGCCGGGTTTGCAGAAGCAGCACGACGAGCACCGCCAGGCCCAGCAGCACATGCATGAAATGGAAGAAGGTGAGGCCGATGTAGAACATGTGGAAGCGGTCGGACGAGAGCGAATAGCCCTGCCCGAACACGGTGGCGTATTCGTGCAGCTTCACCAGAACGAAACCGCTGCCACCGACCACCGCGGCAGCCAGCCAGCGCGCGGCGGCGGCAAGGCGCGCCGCGTTCACGCTGCGCACCGCTCGCACGACGCACCAGCTTGCGCTGATCAGCAGCACGGTGTTGATCGCGCCGCCACGGCGATCGAGCCCGGCCTGCATCGCATCGAACAAGGCGCGGTCTGACGCACGCGCGAAGGCGTAGGCCACGAGCAGCACCGCGAACACCAGCAACTCGGCGAGGATGAATATCCACACCGCGAGGTCTCCCGGCGGGTGTGTCTCGCGCGCCTTGCGGAAAAAGAAGCCCGGCGCGGGGGCCGGGCAAAGATCCACTACAGACATTCGATGTGGCGGGCGACGCCGGCGCCGCCCGCGCCTCCTCTATCGGGTTGCGCCAGCGAGCTTGCCGCTCGTGGCCGGTGCTTCACCCTTGACGAAGAAGCTCGCGATGTAGAGCACCAGCCCCAGCAGGAACACGAGGCCGGTGAACTCGCGCAGCCAGTAGAACAGCGCGATCTTTTCCTGCACCACCATGAAGGGCTGCGGGGTATCGGAGAAGCGTTGCAGATACACCTGCAGGATGCCGGCGGCGGTGAGGAACAGCGTGATGAACACCATGGCGATCGTCATCAGCCAGAAGCTCCACATCTCCAGCACTTGCGAGCGTTCGCTGTTGGCGGCGCGGCCGCGGATCACCGGCATCGCGTAGCTGATCATCGTCAGCACCACCATCACGTAGGCGCCGTAGAAGGCCATGTGGCCGTGCGCTGCGGTGATCTGCGTGCCGTGGGTGTAGTAATTCACCGGTGCCAGTGTGTGCAGGAAGCCCCACACCCCTGCGCCGAGGAAGGCCATCACGCTGGTGCCCAGCGCCCACAGCACCGCCGCCTTGTTCGGGTGCTCGCGGCGACGCTTGTTGACGATGTTGAAGGCGAACACGGTCATCGCGAAGAACGGAATCGGTTCGAGCGCCGAGAACACGCTGCCGATCCACTGCCAGTACTCCGGCGCACCGATCCAGTAGAAGTGGTGGCCAGTACCGAGGATGCCGGAGATCAGCGTCAGCGTGATGATCACGTAGAGCCACTTCTCGATCACCTCGCGGTCCACGCCGGTCACCTTGATCAGCACGAAGGCGAGGATTGCGCCGAGGATCAGCTCCCACACACCTTCCACCCACAGGTGCACAACGAACCACCAGTAGTACTTGTCCTTGACCAGGTTGTCCGGGTTGTAGAACGAGAACAGGAACATGATCGCCAGGCCCCACAAGCCCAGCAGCAGGATGCTGGAAATGGCGGTCTTGCGGCCCTTCAGGAAGGTCATCGTGAGGTTGAACAGGAAGCCCAGCGCGACCACGACGATGCCGATCTTGGTGATCGTTGGTTGCTCAAGGAACTCGCGCCCCATCGTCGGCAGCAAGTCGTTGCCGGTGATCTTCGCGAGTGTCGCGTACGGCACCATCAGATAGCCGAGCACGGTGAGCGCGGCCGCGACGAGGAATATCCAGAACAGCGCCAGGGCGAGCTTCGGGCTGTGCAGTTCGGTCTCCGCTTCCTCGGGCACGAGGTAGTAGGCCGAGCCCATGAAGCCCATCAGCAACCACACGATCAGCGCATTGGTGTGCACCATGCGCGCCACGTTGAACGGAATCGCCGGGAACAGGAAGTCGCCGATGACGTACTGCAGGCCCATGACCAGGCCGAACAGGATCTGCGCTACGAATAGGCCGATCGCCGCGATGAAGTAGGGCTTCGCAACCGCTTGAGATTTGTATTGCATGGTGCGCTCTCCTCAACCTTCGATGTTCGGCGGCCACTTCGCCGTGTTGATCTCGGAGCTGTACTTGAGGAATTCGACCATGTCGTCGAGGTCCTTGTCGGACAGGTGGAAGTTCGGCATCTGGCGCCGACCCGGTGCACCGGTCGGCTGGCCTTTGATCCAGGCCTTGATGAACTCGGGGCCACGGCGCTTGTAGACGTTGCCCAGCTCCGGCGCGAAGTAGGCGCCCTCGCCAAGCAGGCTGTGGCAGCCGATGCAGTTGTTGGTCTCCCAGAGTTTCTTGCCATGCGCGACGGCCGGCGTGATGTTTGCGCTGTTATCGCGCTTGGGCAATGTGCGGTTGGTGTCTACGGTCAGCGCGATGAACAGGAAGGCAAAGAACGCCGTTCCGCCGTAGAAAACATTCCGCGCCATCGAGGTCGATAGTCCTCCGCTCATGGTGCGTCTCCCCTTTGTGGATGCAGCTTGCAAGGTGGGCGCATTCTCGTGATCCGGGCCGGTCGGCGACATTGATTGCAATCAAGCGGCTACCCGCGTTGCCATGGCGGTTGCCGTGTTGATGCGAGTCAAGGCTGCCGATGGCGTCGCGCCGCGACACTGGACGGAACGAGTGAAAGGACTCTGTCATGGCGAGCGTGATCGAACATTTTGCGGCCGACCACCGCGCCTGCGATGAGGTCTTCGCGCGGGCCGAACAGGCGATTGCGCAGCGGATGCAGCTGCAGGCAGCCGACGCCTTCGCGCGCTTTCATCTGCTGCTCGATGCCCACTTCCGTGCCGAGGAAGAGGTGATCTTCCCCGCCTTCGAGGCGGCCACCGGCATGACGGCCGGCCCCAGCGCCGTGATGCGCGGCGAGCATGGCGAGATGCTCGGGCTGTGCGAGGATGTACGTCGCCTGATCATGGCGGGCGATTTCGACGAGGCAGGTAGCCTTGCCGACACGCTGTTCTCGATCATGCAAGCCCACAACATGAAGGAAGAGCAGATCCTCTACCCGATGTGCGATCAGGTGCTCAGCGCCCACCCGCAGGTCGTGGCCGATGCGATTGCCCGCCTTGGTATGCCGGAGGTTTCCTGATGAACGCACCACGCATTGTCGACGCACGTGGCCTAGAGCCCCCGCAGCCTTTGCACCTGATCCTCGAAGCGCTCGATACGCTGCCGCGTGGAGAAGAGGCGGTGTTGCTGCTCTATCGTGAGCCGGTGCCCCTGTACGGCATCCTCAAGCAGAACGGCTTCACGCACCGCACCGAGTTCGCCGAGGACGGCACCGTGTCGATCCACATCCGCCACGCCTGACGCCCGCCGCCATGCTGGAAGTGCGCGACGCACCGCCGCTGTCGGTACCGCTGCGCTTCTTTCTCGGCGCGCCGTTGTTCGGCATCGCCGGCGCGCTGTTGTTATTGATGTACCCCGATACTGCGCTCGCGAGCCGCTGGCATCCACACGCGGTGGCGGTGCTGCATTGCTTCACCGCCGGTTTGATGCTGCAGGCGATGCTCGGCGCGCTGTTCCAGGTGCTGCCGGTTGCCGCGGGTAGCCTGGTGCCGCGCCCACGGCTGCTTGCCGGTGTCGTGCATCCGGCCAGTGTGCTCGGTGCCGTGCTGCTGGTTGCGGGTTTCCTGCTGCCCGGCTACCACCTCACCGGTATCGGCGCCGCACTGCTGGCGCTGGCTTGCGGTGTTTTCGTCGTCGCGATCGCACCGGGTCTGCTGCACGCCACCGCACGCGATCCTGCGCGCCGGCTGATGCGGGTTGCCGTGGCCGGGCTTGCCGTAGCGGTTGCGCTCGGCTTCGGGTTGGCCCACCAGCTTGAGCACGGCGCGGGTGCGCGTTTTGTCACGCTGGTCAATCTGCACGCGCTGTGGGCCCTGGCTGGTTGGGCCCTGCCGCTGGTCGCCGGGGTTGCGGTGCTGGTGGTGCCGATGTTCTACATCACGCCGCCGTATCCGAAGACGCTGCTGTCGCTCGCCGCGATCGCGCTGCCTGTATTGCTTGCGGCGATCAGCACCGCCGCATGGCTCGGGGCGGAAGGCCTCGCGCGCGGGTTGGCGCTCGGCGTCAGCGTATTCGCGCTAGGCTTTGCTGGCATCACCTACCGCCTGTTCCTGCTGCGCCGCCGTACCCGCACCGATGCGGCGGGCAGCGGCTGGCGCGCTGCGATGGTGGCGCTGGCCGGCGGCGCGGCCTTGCTCGCGTTCGCCATGCTGGCGAGCGATCCGGATACCGCGCAACGGGCGGCGATGGCCTTGGGTGTGGTGCTGGCGATCGGCGTGTTCAGTGGCGTGATCGGCGCGATGCTGCAGAAGATCCTGCCCTTCCTGATCACGCTTCGGCTGGCGGCACTGGGCCTGGGTGCCAGGCTGACCGGCGGGCCGGGCGAGCGTGCACTGCGCGCGCAGACCTGGCTGCAATCGGCAGCAGTGCTTCTTCTACTGATCGCCATCTGCCTGCCTCGCGTGGCGGTGTTCGCCGGTGCGGTGCTGCTGCTGGCGCAATGCAGCTTTGCGTGGAACGTGTGGCGTTTCGCGCTCGCGTACCGCCACACTCGCGCAACGCGACAGCCCAACGAACCACACGCTTGATCTGGCGCTGAGCGTGATTCGGCGATTCGCCCAGAATGGCCGGGTGCGATAAAAGCATTGCGGGTCTGTCGCGATGGGCCGATGCCTTCGTTTTGAACGCGCGCCAGATCAGCTGTCGAACCCCGCGGCACGGCCCATGTTGGAATCCCGATCCATGTTTGAATGGTGTGTCATGAAAAGCCGGCTGCTTGCCCTCCTGTGCGGTGTTGCGTTGCTCCTTGGCTGCCAGCGCACCAGCGAGCCGCCCGCGCCGGCCCGTGAGGTGGTGGCGTTCAAGCACTATTTTTCGTTTGGCGGCGCCTATGCCGGCACCGTGGATACGATCGCCAAACGCTTCGACGATGCGAATACCCGCTACCGGCTCCAGGTGCTACCCGTCGAGCATGAGACCTTCAAGCGCCAGATCCGCAGCGAGCTGGCCGAGCATCGACCGGCAGACCTCTACAGTTACTGGGCCGGCGCCCGGGTGGCCTCGATCCTCGATCAACTGCAACCCATCGACGATGTGCTGCCGCAGGCCGAGATGAACAAGCTGTTCGGCCCGGCGATCGTGAAATCCGCCAGCGTGTATGACGGCCGGGTTTACTTCCTGCCAATCGCGCAGCATTACGTGGCCTTCGTCTACAACAAGAAGGTTTTTTCCGCGCTCGGCTTGCAGCCGCCCAAGACCTGGCCCGAGCTGGTCTCGCTCGCCAAGCGCCTGAAAGCAAATGGTGTGACACCGTTTGCGCTCGGTTCAAAGGCGCGGTGGCCGGCGCAATTCTGGTTCGACTACCTGCTGCTTCGCACCGCGCCACTGGAGTACCGGCAGCGCCTGATGGACGGGCGTGCGTCTTTCGACGACCCCGAGGTCCGGCGGGTGTTCGATCTTTGGCGGGAGCTCCTGCAGGCGGGCTTGTTCAATGCGAAGCCGAATGAGCTCGAATTCGATTCTGGCGCGGGGCTCATGGTGCGCCGCGGCGAAGCTGCGATGACCTTGATGGGAACGTGGCTCACGGGCTTCTACGAGTCACCCGAGGTCAACTGGCACGAGGGCGAAGACTTCGGTTTCTTCCCCTTCCCGCAGATCGATCCATCGATCGCGCCGGTGGCGCTCGGGCCGATCGATGGCCTGGTGCTACCGCGCGAGGCCAAGCACCCCAACGGCGCCAAGGCGGTGATGCGGCAGTTCGCGCTGGCGGGATCGCAAGTCGAGATCAGTCGCGCGATGGGTGCCCTGGCGCCCAATCTGCTCGTTCTCGATCGGCACTACTCGCCGTCCAAGCAGGTGCTCCGCGATGAGATCGCGCGCAACCATGCCTGGGCCTTCAACTACGACCTCGCCACACCGCCCGAGCGCGCCGAAATCGGCTTGAACCTGTTTGCCGCATTCGTCGACGCGCCCGAGCAGGCGACTGCGCTGCTCAAGCAAACCGCTGCACAGATGGCGAAGCTGCCCCCTCCGGCGCCCAAAACCCCGCACTAACACCGGGCTCGCCCAGCCGCATGAGGCTACCTGCCGACCGGGCGTTCGCTTGCTATTCTGAAATCAGGGATATGCGTCGAGTTGGTTGGGCGCCGCGTGCACTCGCGCGAGGCGCCGCAGGAGGTGGGGACTTCGTTGAACGGGGGTGCATCATGGTCCGCCTGAACGCATCAAACCCTTTGGCTCATGCGCGTGCGCTGATCGCGGATCTCGCCCAGCGTGAAACGTGCTGCGCGGGCCATGGCGAACGCGTGGTCGTAATCGCGGAGCGGATTGCCCGGCGCATGGGCTTGTCCGAGCACGATATCGAGGCGGTCCGCTTGGCCGCCGAACTGCACGACCTGGGCAAATGCGAGATCCCCGATGCGGTGCTGACCAGCCCGGCCTCGCTCGACCGCGAAGCCTGGGACATGATCAGTGCGCATCCCACGATCGGCGCGCGCATGCTCGCCGAAAGCGGTGATCCGGCGCTTACCGAGATTGCGCCGTATGTCCGCTCGCATCACGAATACATGTGCGGGAAGGGCTATCCGGATGGTCTGGTTGGCGAACGCATTCCGCTTATCTCGCGCATCATTGCCCTGGCGGATGCGTACGACGCGATGTCGGCGCCACGGCCGTACCGGTTCGCCAGCTCGCATCCGCGCATCATGGATGTGTTGAGTGGCGAGGTCGGTATCCGCTGGGATCCGCAGGTCTTCCTCGCCTTCCAGGCCGTGATGCAGGCCGATCCGGCGCTGGCGGTGAAAAGCCCGCCGCCGGCCATCGCCGCGTGGGGTCTGTCGCCTGTTGGCGACCCCGCTCAGCCTTCGTAGGCGTTGAGCTTCGCGATGTCGTGAATCGTGATGTGTTTGCCGTTCACCGAGATCAGCTTTGATTCGGAGAGGGCATGCAGGATGCGTGAGAAGGTCTCGGGCGTCAGGTTCAGGCGCGAGGCAAGCACCTGTTTGCTGGTTTCGAGGTCGATTTCGGCGGTGTTGCCGTCGGCTTCATCGGCATTGCGCAGCAGGTAGCCGATCAGCCGCTGGGTCGACGAACGCAGCGAATACGATTCAACGTCCTGCACCAGCGTGTGCAGCCGCATCGACAGGCCGGCGAGCATGCGGCGCGCGAAGCTGCCGTTGCGCTCGATCAGCGAGAAGATCGGGTCGCCGGGGATATGCAGCAGCAGCGTGTCGGACAGCGCTTGTGCGAACACCGGGTACGGCCGGCCCATGAACATCACCGCTTCGCCGAAGCTCTGCTGCGGGCCAAGGATCTCGATCACCTTCTCGTGACCGGACTGCGCCGCGAAGCCCAGTTTCACCTGGCCGTAGACCACCACATAGAAGCCATCGGCGGCATCGCCCTGCTGGAACAGCAGCTTGCCCTTCTCTAGCCGCACCTCGACGGTATTTGCAGCCAGCGTGGCAATGGTTTCCGGTTCCACCTGGGCGAAAAGCGGCAGGCGGGAGAGCAGTCCGTTGATATCGGCCTTGCGACGGGTTTCCATGCGAATTGGGATCACGGTGCGGGAAAGGCAGAATACTAGCGCACCGCTCATACGAAAACAGGACGCTTTCTCGATGTCATTGCCCACACGCGACCGCCTCGGCGGCGTGCTCCTGATCCTGCTTGCCGCGGCGTGTTTCGGCCTGATGCCCTTGTTCAGCGCTTACGGCTGGCAAGACGGCCTGCGCCCGGCCGATCTACTGACGCTGCGTTTCGCGCTGGCAGCGCTGATCTTGTGGGGCATTGTCGCCGTGCGCGGGCTCGGTGTGCCGCGCGGGCCGGCCTTGTGGGTGCTCGCAGGCATGGGGGCGCTGGGCTACGCGGGGCTCGCGCTGTGCTACTTCACGGCGCTGACCCTGGCGCCCGCAGTGGTGGTTGCGTTGCTGCTCTATCTCTACCCAGCCTTCGTCACACTGCTGGCCTGGTTGCTGCATGGCGAGCGGCCCGACCGGCGCCGGCTGCTTGCGCTTGCCTGCGCGCTGTGTGGTTGTGCGCTGACGATCGGCTACGCGAGTGGTGCCAAACCGCTTGGCGTCGCGCTCGGTGTGGCCTCCGGCTTGATGTACGCGCTCTACACGCTGGCGGGGCGCCGTGTGCCGCACGGCGTGCCGGCGCTGGCCCAAGCGGCGGTTGTCAGCAGCGCGGCCTGTTTGGCGATGAGTGTGCTGACGCTGCCCGAAGGGCTGCGCTGGCCGCACAGCGCGGCGGGTTGGGCTGGCGTGTTCGCACTCGCGGTGGTGTCGACGGTGCTGGGCGTCAGCAGCTTTCTGGCTGGTCTGCGCCGCCTTGGCCCGACGCGCGCGGCGACGCTGTCGACCTTCGAGCCGGTCGTTACTGCCCTGGCGGGCGTCGCCTTCCTCGGCCAACCGCTCGGGCCCGGCACGCTGTTTGGCGGCGGGTTGATCCTGCTCGCGGGTGTGCTCGTCGTGCGCAGTGATTAGCGACGCGCGGCCTTTGCCGCTCAAGCATTGGCCGCTGCGGCCGAAAACACCGGTAGAGGGTTTGCCGGAGTAGCACCATGCGTACCGCCGTTTTCTGCCTGTCACTGCTGGGCCTTGCCGCGACACCGACTGCGCAGGCGGCGGATTGGCTGCACGTCGCACGCGAGAAGGGGCGTAGCGTCGATCTCGACCGCGCAAGCGTGCTCGACTCCGATGCGGGTACCAAGGTCGCCTGGGGCCGCATCGTGCTCGCCGACGAGGAGGTGGATGCGGCGGGTTACAAGACGATCAAGGCGCTCAACCGTTACGACTGTCGCAGCCAGACCTTCCTGACCGTCAAGCGGGTGTACCTCGATCGGGCGGGGCTGACGATCCGTGAAGAACCGGCAGGCACGCAGAAGCCGATCGCAATCCAGCCCGGCACGCTGGACGACCGCTTCTTCAAGGAAGTCTGCAAGCCTGCCTCGTTGCAGCAACTGGCCAAAGTGGCTGAGGCAGCCGAGGCGCGGGCCCGCAGCCAGGTTGCGCCGGCGCCGCGCATCACGCCGCCCACTGCGCCGGTTCAACATGCCGACCTGCAGATGGTGAAGGAAGAGGCGCATCCCGAACCGCCATCTGAGAAGCCGATCACCGGTGGCAAGCCGCTGATCCAGTTGCCGCCCAAGCCGGCACCGAAAGCGGCTGAGGCAGCACACGCCGAGGCGGCTCCACCGCCTCCGCCGACGACTGCGCCACGCTACTACCGCCCGCCGCCGCCGCGGCGCCCGGCGCCACCGCCGGCCAGCCATGACGCGTCTCCCGTTCAGATGGCAGTGCCTGCGATCAATCCACATGCCCACTGGAGCTACGAAGGCGAAACCGGGCCGCAGAACTGGGGCCGCATGAAGCCAGAATTCGCCGCCTGCGCGAGCGGCGCGCGGCAGTCGCCGATCGACGTTCGTGACGGCATCAAGGTGGATCTCGAGCCGATCAAGGTCGACTACAAACCGAGCTACTTTCGCATCGTCGATAACGGCCACACGATTCAGGTGACCGTCGGGCCCGGGCTCAACATCACCGTGATGGGCAAGACCTACGAGCTGCAGCAGTTCCACTTCCACCGCCCGGCCGAGGAACGGATCGATGGACGCGCCTTCGACATGGTGGTGCATCTGGTGCACAAGGATCTCGACGGCAAGCTCGCCGTGATCGCGGTACTGCTCGACCGCGGCACGGCGCACCCGGTGATCCAGACGCTGTGGAACAACCTGCCGCTGGAGAAGAACGAGTCCTACCAGCCGCCGGTCGCGATCAATCCCGCCGACCTGCTGCCGGCTGACCGTGGCTACATTACCTACATGGGTTCATTGACGACACCGCCCTGCACCGAAGGCGTGCTATGGATGGTGATGAAGCAACCGGTGCAGGTTTCACCGGAGCAGATTGCGATCTTCTCGCGCTTCTACCGCAACAACGCGCGGCCGATTCAGCAGGCGGGTGACCGCATCATCAAGGAATCGCGCTGAGCAATTGAGCGCGCGAATCCAGAGCGCTGGTTGATTAGACCTCGGCAGGTAAAAAGTCAGCTGGCGCTACGCAGCTTGAAACGCGGGAACAGTGGCGCGATCCGGGCAACCAGTTCATCGGGCAGCGCCGACTCGCGTGCAAGCCATGCCTCGTTGCAACCCTGCGCGCGGAACGCCTGTAGCGCAAACTGCTCAACGCCCAGGTGGGCAGCGAGTTGTGCTGCGCGTTGTGCCGCGGCGGGCGATACCAGCGCGCCGTGGTAGGTCAGTCGAAACTCGTGGGTGACACCTGAACGCGCGACAGCGTTTGCTGACGCCCACGCGCGACTGCCGCTGCCGCTCACTCCGGTAACGTTGGCGTAATCGGCCGGGTCGGTCTTCAGGTCGAAGCCCACCCAGTCGATCTGTGGAAGCAAAGCTTCAAGCCGCTCGGGGTAGGCGCCGCCGGTGTGCAGCCCGACGGCGAGGCCCAGTTCGCGGACGCGCGCGATGGCTTCCGGTAGCGCACGATCCGCGGTCGGTTCGCCACCGGAGAACACCACGCCGTCGATGAAGCCGCGTCGGCGTGCGAGTTGGGCCTCCACCTCGTCCCATGCAATGGGCGCGGGTCCGACGCGGGTCTGCAGTTCGGGGTTGTGGCAATACCCGCAGCGCCACGGGCAGCCGCGCAGGAAGATCACGGCCGCGAGCTTGCCGGGCCAGTCGACGGTGGAGAACGGATTGAAACCGCCCACCTGGATGCGTTGCTGCCAGGGCGGGCGGGGGAGATCGTCGTGCGGAGTCATCGGATTCGGATACGGCCGCTGCACGGCCGGGGTGCGTCAGCTTCGGCGTGCGTCAGCTTCGGCGTGCGCGGTGGTTTGCTGGTGCGCACGCACCGGTCGGCATGTGCTTCAGACCTTGCCGCAGCACGCGGTTTCGCGGAAGTACTGGCGTTCGTAGAACTCACCCTGTTTGCCGCGGTTGAAGGAGGCGACCGGGCGGTGATAGCCCATCACACGGGTCCAGATCTCGCAGGGCTGGCGCTCGGCATCGTCGAGTTCGGGGTGGCTGGCGAATCGTTCGGTACGGGTCTCGTGAATCATGTTCGGGCTCCTGTGTGGGGTTCAGTGCAAGGGCGCGGCAGCGCGTTTCTTCGCCAGCAGTTCGTCGTCGCACTTCGGGCAGAACTTGTGTTCGCCGGCGATGTAGCCGTGCTTGGGGCAGATCGAGAAGGTCGGCGAGATGGTGATGTAGGGCACCCGGAAGCGTTCGAGCGAGCGGCGCACCAGTTGTTTGCAGGCCTCGGCGGAATCGATGCGCTCGCCCAGATACAGGTGCAGCACGGTGCCGCCGGTGTACTTCGACTGCATCGCCTCCTGACGCTCCAGCGCCTCGAAGGGGTCGCCGGTAAAGCCGACCGGCAGTTGCGTCGAGTTGGTGTAGTACGGGTGGTCCTCGGTGCCGGCCTGCAGGATCTCGGGCCAGCGCTTGCGGTCTTCTTTTGCGAAGCGGTAGGTCGTACCCTCGGCCGGCGTGGCTTCGAGGTTGTAGAGGTGGCCGGTTTCTTCCTGGATCTGGCTCATGCGCGCGCGCAGGTGATCGAGCAGCTTCAGGGCGAGCGCTTCGCCGGCGGGGGTGGTGATGTCGTCGGCGTTGTCGGTGAAGTTGCGGATCATCTCGTTCACGCCGTTGATGCCGATGGTCGAGAAGTGGTTGCGCAGCGTGCCCAGGTAGCGGCGGGTGTAGGGGAAGAGCCCGTCATCCATGTGCCGCTGGATCACCTTGCGTTTGATCTCGAGGCTGGTGCGTGCCAGCTCGACCAGTTCGTCGACGCGCGCGAACAGCGCGGCCTCGTTGCCGCGGTGCAGGTAGCCCAGGCGTGCGCAGTTGATCGTCACCACACCGAGCGAACCGGTTTGCTCGGCGGAGCCAAAAAGGCCGTTGCCGCGTTTCAACAGTTCGCGCAGGTCGAGCTGCAGCCGGCAGCACATCGAACGCACCATGTTCGGCTTGAGCTCGCTGTTCACGAAGTTCTGGAAGTAGGGCAGACCATACTTGGCCGTCATCTCGAACAGCGGCACACAGTTGGCGTGGTCCCAGTCGAATTCCGGCGTGATGTTGTAGGTCGGGATCGGGAAGGTGAAGGCACGGCCCTTGGCGTCGCCTTCCATCATCACGTTGATGAAGGCGCGGTTGATCAGGTCCATCTCCGCCTGCAGATCACCGTAGGCGAAGGGCATTTCCTCGCCCGCGATGTAGGGGATCTGCTCCTTCAGGTCTTCCGGGCAGACCCAGTCGAAGGTCAGGTTGGTGAAGGGCGTCTGCGTGCCCCAGCGCGAGGGCACGTTGAGGTTGTAGACCAGCTCCTGCATGCACTGGCGCACCTCTTCGTAGCCGAGGCGGTCCTTGCGCACGAAGGCGGCGAGGTAGGTGTCGAAGGAACTGAAGGCCTGCGCGCCCGCCCACTCGTTCTGCAGCGTGCCGAAGAAGTTAACGATCTGCCCCACCGCGCTGCCCAGATGCTTTGGCGGCGCCGATTCGACCTTGCCCGGCACACCGTTGAGCCCTTCCTGCAGCAGCGTGCGCAGCGACCAGCCGGCGCAGTAGCCGGCCAGCATGTCCAGATCATGGATGTGCACATCGCCCTGCTTGTGCGCCTCGCCCACTTCCGGCGGATACACATGGTTGAGCCAGTAGTTGGCGATCACCTTGCCCGAGACATTGAGGATCAGCCCCCCCAGCGAGTAGCCCTGGTTCGCGTTCGCGCGCACCCGCCAGTCGCTCTGCGAGAGGTACTCGTTGATCGAGCCGATCGCATCCACCACTGCACGGCGGTCGGTGCGCAGCTTGGCCCGCTGCTCGCGATAGACGATGTAGGCGCGCGCCGTGGCGAACCAGTCCGCGGCGACGAGTACCTGTTCCACGATGTCCTGGATCGCCTCGATCGTCGGCGTTTCGCCGTGGAAACGGTGTGCGATCACCTTGCCCACCGTGGCCGTCAGCCGCGCCGCCTCACCCGCCTCGAACTCGCCAGATGCCGCGCCGGCGGCCACGATCGCCTTGCGGATTTTCGCGACGTCGAAGGGCAGGGTTCGCCCGTCGCGTTTGAGGACTTGCGCGGGCAGGGCGCCGAGTAGAGGCTGGGATGTGGCCGAAAGTGTGCTCATGGTGATGCACTACCTGTAGTGTTGAATTGTGTTCCGGCGCACTATATGTCGTATACAGAGTTCGGAAAACCCATCGTCGCCCGAAATGACAGGGGCACTTGATCGCGGTCAAGTGGCGCCTTTCTTCGGGTTGCGGCTCGCGGGTCGGCGGCTCCGTCGCAGCGTTGCAGAATGACGGGCGTCGGGCGAGCGCATCGCGGCCGGTGCGGGCGCCATGCTCTAATTCGCCCATGAGTACCGCATCCGCCCCCTCGATCTGGAAGACCCTGCTGACCCGCAAGATGCTGATCTGCATCGTGCTAGGTTTCAGTTCAGGTCTGCCGCTGTTCCTGCTCTTCAATCTCGTGCCGGCCTGGCTGAAAACGGAAGGGCTGTCGCTCAAGGCCATCGGCGCGTTTGCGCTGGTGCAGTTTCCCTACACCTGGAAATTCCTGTGGGCGCCGTTCGCCGACCGTTTCGGCGTGCCGGGCCTGGGCCGGCGACGGGGTTGGATGCTGTTGTCGCAGCTGGCGCTGATTGGTGCGGTAGTGGCGCTGGGCTCGCTCAACCCGGTCGCGGACCTGAGCGCCGTCGTGATTCTCGCCGCGCTCGTCGCCTTCCTTTCGGCAACGCAAGACATTGCCATCGACGCTTACCGCCGCGAGTTGCTGGCCGAAACGGAGCTGGGCTTCGGCAACGCGGTCTTCGTCAATGCTTACAAGATTGCCGGCCTTGTGCCCGGCTCGCTGTCATTGTTTCTTGCCGACCATCTGCCCTGGTTCGAAGTCTTCGCGATCACCGCGGCCTTCATGATTCCTGGCGCATTGCTGTCGCTGGCAGTGAGCGAACCCGCGGCCGCCAGGTCGGCGCCGCGCACCTTGCGTGATGCGGTGGTGGAGCCCTTTCACGAGTTCATGCAGCGGCATGGCTGGCGCAGTGCGGCGCTGGTGCTCGGCTTCATCTTCTTCTACAAGCTCGGCGATTCACTTGCCACCGCGCTGGCGACGCCGTTTTACCTTGAGATGGGCTTTACCAAAACGGACATCGGCATCGTCGCGAAGAACGCCGGCCTGTGGTGCAGTGTGGCGGGGGGGCTGCTCGGCGGCGTGTGGATGATCCGCCTTGGCATCAACCGGGCGCTGTGGGTCTTTGGCGTGGCGCAGGCGGTGGCGATTCTGGGTTTCGCATGGCTCGCATGGCTGGGGCCAGGGCCCGGCGACATCGCGGCGATGCTGGCGCTGCCGGATTTCTCCTGGGCGATGCTGTGGCAGCAGCCCGCCGGCCTGCATGTGTTGCAGCTCGGCCTGGTGATCGGCGTCGAGGCGTTCGGCGTCGGCCTTGGCACCACGGCCTTCGTCGCCTTCATCGCCCGCACGACCAATCCGGCCTACGCGGCGACGCAGTTCGCGCTGTTCACCAGCCTGATGGCGGTGCCGCGCACGGTGATCAACGCGTTTGCCGGCGTGCTGGTGGAGCAGTTGGGCTGGGTGGGCTTCTTCGCGCTGTGCTTTGCACTGGCGTTGCCCGGCATGCTGCTGCTGGTGCAGGTGGCGCCCTGGCGAGAACCCGCGCCAGAGTCCAGCAACGGATAAAACAACGGCGGCCCGCGGGCCGCCGTTTCGCTGGGTGGGGCCGATCAGCCCTGGCGTACGTGGAAGTGCTGCTCCGGCACCGGGTAGCCTGCGGCGCCGCAGGTGTCGCGGATCGCCTTGTTGGTGTCGAAGTACACCTGCCAGTAATGGTCGGTATGGCAGAACGGGCGCACTGCCAAGACCGGGCCCATCGGCGTGAAATCCAGCACTTCGACGGTCGGGGCCGGCTCGGTCACCACATTTGGAATGTTCGCGAGCGCAGCCTTCAGGCGCGTGATCGCGTCGTTCACATCCACCGCGTGGTTGAGTTGGGCGGTGCGCTCGACGCGGCGATACGGGTTGGTCGAGTAGTTCTGGATCGTGTCGCCGAAGATCTTGTTGTTGCCCACGATGGTCAGCACGTTGTCTGGCGTGTTGATCGCGGAGGCGAAGAGGCCGACCTCCATCACGGTGCCTTCAACGCCGCCAACTTTCACGTAGTCGCCCACCTTGAACGGGCGCAGCACAACCAGGAAGGCGCCCGCCGCGAAGTTGGCCAGCAAGCCGGCCCAGGCTGCGCCGATCGCGATACCCATGGCGGCGACGAGGGCGGCGAACGAGGTCGTTTCAACACCGAAGTAGCCAAGGATGGCCACCACCAGCACGATGTTCAGGGCCACGCTGACGATGTTGCCGATGTAGCGCAGCAAGGTGGGGTCGACATGCTGGCGGGTCATCGCGGCGGAGATCCCCCGCACCGCAAGGCCGATCAGCCAGCGCCCGACGATCCAGACCGCGATCGCGCCAAGAATCTTGAGGCCAAAGGTCGTGAGCTGGGTGCTCACGGTATCGATGATGTTCTGAAAGTTCATCCTGCACTCCTGGGGTGGGTTGAGGCACGGCGGAAGTCGGGCGTACGGTAAGGGCCCGCACAGACAAGAATAGTCTGCGGTGGGCGAGCTTTGCAGGCTTGTCGTTCCCCGCTGGCGCGGCGGCCCGCTGACTCGCTTCAGTTCCGGGGCTGGCGGACGTTAATTCAGGTCTGGGCTAAGGGGCGTAGCAGCCGCATTTGAGCCGATGATCGCGTTACGCCGTTTCATTGGGAGTCAGGTCGGGCATGGTCGGAGAGCTCTGCGAACCGGAGGGCAGTGAGCGCGAGATCGGCGGCCTTGCCTTGCTGCGCGCCAACGCCGCGCTGGCAAGCGCCTACCTCATCGCGGGGCTGCTCAGCCTGATGCTCGCCGTGCCACCGGGCTATGCCTCGCCGCTGTTCCCGCCGGCGGGCATCGCGCTGGGCGTGGTGCTGATCTTCGGATGCCGGCTGCTGCCCGGCGTCTTCTTCGGCGCGCTGCTGGTCAATCTTGCCCACGGTTACGCGCTTTCCGCGGCGCTGCTGCCCGTCCCGGCCGGCGCGGTGGCACTGGCCGTGACCCTGCAGGCCTGGTGCGGCCGCGGGCTGGTGATGCGGCTGGTGGGCGGTTCGCTGCGGCTCGATGAGCCGCTCGACGTGATGCGCTTTCTGGGGGCAGTCATCCTGAGCTGCGCCGTCGCGGCGAGCCTGGCGTTGCCCGCGCTTTACGGCCTTGGCCGGCTTCCCATGGGCGAACTGCCTTTCTCGTGGTGGAACTGGTGGCTCGGCGATTCCCTTGGCGCGATCAGCTTTGCGCCGCTGACGCTGTTGGTTCTTGCCCGCCGTGGCGACAGCTGGCATGGCCGGCGTCTTGCTGTCGGCTTGCCGATTGCCGTGGCGCTGGTCGCGCTGGTGGTGCTTTTCCTGCAGTTCAGCGCGTGGGAGCGCAGCCGGGTTGATCGCGCACTCGAGCGCGACGCGGCCTTCATGCTGCGTGGCTTGCGCGACAGCTTGCAGTCACCCGTCGATGCATTGTTCAGCATGCGTCAGTTCATCGAGAACTCCGATGATGTGACGCGCGAGGAGTTCAGCCGTTTTGTCCGCCCATGGCTTGCGCGCGATGCCGCCGTGCTGGCGCTTGGGCGTGCCGAGATCGTTGCGGCGCGTGATCTGCCGGCCTTGGTTGCACGGCAGCGTGCGTCGGGACTGGCGGACTTCCGGATCATCGTGCGCGATGCCGCCGGGGTGCGCCGCCCCGCTCCGCCGGGCGAGGCGCGGCAGCGGCTGGTCATCACGGCGGTCGAGCCGCTTGGCGGGAACCGCGATGCCTTGGGCCTGGACGTGTTCACCGTCGATGCTTCCCGCAAAGCGTCCACGCGCGCGCTGGAGAGCGATCGCGCGGCGGCGACGCAACCCTTCCGCCTTGCTCAGCAGCGGCGGGCGGATGAACGCGGCATTGTCGTGTACCTGCCCCACGGCCGCGCTGGCGGCGATGGCAAGGTTGGCGGTGAGCCGGGAGGCGTCATCTTCGTCGCCTTCTCGCTAGATGACCTCGTTCAGCACCTGGCCGCATCCACACCACCCGGCCTGCTGGTCTGCCTGTCCGACACCAGCGACCGGGCGCCATTGCGGATTGCCGGTGCGGCCGGTTGTGAAACGCTCGACGACGGCGCATTCGTATCGCGCGCGTCGTTCAACGTCGCCGATCGATCCTGGACGCTGCGGGTTGCCGCGCAGCATGCCTACCTTGCCGCGCAGAGCGGGGTTCTGCGCTGGTGGGCGCCGCTCTTCGGGCTGGTGGGCAGCGCGCTGCTTGTCGCGTTCGTGCTCACCTCGGCGGGGCGCACCCGGCGCGTCGAAGAGCTCGTGGAGCGTCGCACCGCCGAGTTGAGCGCCGCGCAGCGCCGCTACGTCGAGCTGGTCAATTCACTCAACGGCGTGATCTGGGAAGCCGAGCGCGGGCCGCGCGGGATGCTCTTCATCAGCGAGCGGGTGGTGCCGCTGCTGGGCTACCCGGTGGCCGACTGGCAGGGGCCGGATTTCTGGCTGCAGCGCACCCACCCGGATGACCGCGAAGCGGTGAAAGCGCGCCTGTCCGAAGCAATGCAGAGCAACGAATCCGCTTTCGAGCTGGAGTTCCGAGTCCAGGCACAGGATGGGCGTTACCTGTGGCTGCAGAACATCGTCACGCGCATGCCGGAACGCGAGGGCTACAGCCTGTTGCGTGGCGTTGCGCTCGACATCACGGCGCGGCACGCGGTATCGGAACAGCTGGCGGTGAGCGAACGGCGCCTGAGGGCGATCACTTCGAGCGCGTCGGCCTATCTTTACGAAATTGATGCCGCTGGCGTGATCCGTTTCGTGAACCGCACCTACGAGGGTGTCACCGAGGCGGAGGTGCTGGGAACCCGGCTGGCTTCATGGTTCCCGCCGGCCATGCAGGGGCGCATCACGGCCAGCCTTCAGCAAGTCTGGCGCAGCGCCACCAGCTATACGCTGGAGTACGCCTTGTCGGACCCCCAAGGGCGCTCGCACGACTACCTGACCGAGCTGACGCCGGTGTTCGAAAACGGGAGGGTGTTGGCGGTGGTGCTCTCGGCGGCCGACATCACCGGCGTGAAGCGGGTCGAGGCACAACTGCGTGCGTCGGAGCGACGTTTCAGCGAGATGCTGGCGAACGTGAAGCTTGCAGCGGTGCAACTCGATCTGCAGGGGCGGGTCACTTTCTGCAACGCCTTCCTGCTTGAGTTGCTGGGCTACCGCACAGATGAGCTGGTCGGCCAGGACTGGTTCGAACATACGGTATCGGTAGCGCAGCGCGACACGGTGCGAAGGGTGTTCAGGGCGCTCCTGGCTGAAGGGCGCGGCGTCGACCAGTTCGAGAACGAGATCTGCTGCCGCGATGGCAGCGTACGCCACATCGCCTGGAACAACACCTTGCTGCGCGATGCCGATGGCGCGGTGATCGGTGTCGCCAGCATCGGGGAAGATGTGACCGCCCGCCACCAAGCCGAGGCCGAGCGCGAGCGCGCCTGGGCGCTGCTTCAGGCGGCGATCGCGCAATCGCCTGCAGGCATCGTGATTGTCGATGCGCCGAGCATGCGTCTGCGCATTGCCAACCCTGCAGCGATTCATCTGCGCGGCATGGCGCCGGGTGAGGACGAGCAGTCCGTCAGCGCGTTCATGCAAGGCTGGCAGGTGTTCAACTCCGATGGCAGCCCGTGCGCCATGGAGCACTGGCCGATCGCGCGTGCGGTGCAGGGTGAGGAGGTCACCGAGAACGCCGAGTTGATCGTGCGCGATGCCGAGGGGCGGGACCGCTGGATCACCGCCAACGCGGCACCGGTTCGCGCTGCGGACGGCAGCGTGATTGCCGGCATCGTGGTGTTCAACGACGTCACGCTGATCAAGGAGCAGCAACAGCGGCTCGCCCATCTGGCCCACTACGACGCGCTGACGCGGCTGCCGAATCGCGTGCTGCTGGCCGACCGCCTGCAGATGGCCTTGCAGCAGGCCGAGCGCTCGCAGGCGATGCTGGCGGTGGCCTATCTGGATCTGGATGGCTTCAAGGCGGTCAATGACCATCTGGGCCACGAGGCGGGTGACGTGCTGCTGGTGGATGTGGCGGGTCGGCTGCGCGGCGTGCTGCGTGGTGGCGATACCGTCGCACGCATCGGCGGCGACGAATTCGTGCTGCTGCTGCGCGACCTGGACGACTTCGGCGAATGCGAACAGGCGCTGCGGCGCGTGCTCGCTGAAGTGGCGGCGCCATATCGCCTCGAAGGCTCGGTGGTGGAAATCTCGGCGAGCATCGGTGTCACGGTGTTTCCGGCCGACGGCGCCGATCCCGACACCTTGCTGCGCCACGCGGACCAGGCCATGTATGTCGCGAAGCAGGGCGGGCGCAATCGCTATCACCTGTTCGATGCCGAACTCGACCGCCGCGCGCGCGAGGAGCGCGCACTCATCAGCCGGATCGGCGCGGCCATCGCTGCTGGCGAGCTGGTGCTGCACTTCCAGCCCCGCGTCGACCTTCGCGCTGGCAAGGTGGTTGGCGCCGAAGCGCTGGTGCGTTGGCAACATCCCGAGCGCGGACTGCTGCCGCCGTCCGCCTTCCTGCCCCAGATCGAGGACCACCCGCTGTCGATCACGCTGGGCGAGTGGGTGATCGGCGAGGCGCTGCGCTGCCTGCGTGCCTGGCAGGCAGAAGGCCTCCGCTTGCGTGTGAGCTTGAACATCGCGGCGCGCCATCTGCAGAGCGCCAACCTGGTCGGCTTCATCGAGCAAGCCTTGCTGGCGTACCCGGAGGTGTCGGCGCAGTCGCTGGAGCTGGAGATTCTCGAAACCGCGGCGATCGAAGATCTGCAGCACGTCGGCAGCGTTATCGAAGCCTGCCAGCGGCTCGGCATTGGTGCTGCGATCGACGACTTCGGCACCGGCTATTCCTCGCTCTCCTACTTCAAGCGCCTGCCGGCGGAGGTCATCAAGATCGACCAGAGTTTCATCCGCGACATGCTGCATGACCCCGAAGACCTTGCGATCGTGGAAGGGGTGATCGGCCTTTCCCGCGTGTTCCGCCGCACGGTGGTCGCCGAGGGGGTGGAGACCGAGCAGCACGGCCTGATCCTGCTCGCGCTGGGTTGCGACCAGGCACAGGGCTATGCGATCGCGCGCCCGATGCCGGCTCACGAGCTGGTCGCGTGGGCGCGCGACTATCGGCCCTTCCCGAGCTGGGGCGAGCAGGTGCCGCACCTCGCGCGCGAGGACTTTGCCCTGCTCGGCGCCGAAGTTGAGCACTACCAGTGGATGGATCGCATTCGCGCCGTGCTGGTACAGCCCGACGGCGCAGCCCACTTCCCGTATCTGGAAGTGACCGAGTGCCGACTCGGACGCTGGCTCGCGCACGAGGGCGCAACGCAGCGCGCGGGCGTGGCCAGCATACGTGCGCTGCACGACCAGTTGCATGTTCAGGCCGACACCATCGCCGCCCATCTGAACGCTGGCGAGCGGGACTTTGCGCAGCGCGAGTTCAAGCTGATGCAGGCGACACGTGACCAACTCTTCGGGCGCGTGCGTGCGTTGATTGGCATCGTCGGAGGTAGGCGGCCACCGACTGATGGCTTGTGCCTCGGTGTCGCGCGGTGATCTCCCCGTTATGCGGTGTATTTCCGCGTGCCGAGGCAGTACAGGTCAGTGACTCGTACCTTCGTCCTTCTGCGTTTTGTTCCAGACGTTGTACTTGCCGACCGGCTTGTCGGCGGGCAGGCGTTTGACTTCCTTCAGCGTCTTCGCGTCGATGATCACCAGCGCGCCGCCGTCGGTTTCGCGCTCCCAGATGCTGACCACCGCGTGGCGGCCGCTGCGGTCGAACTCGACATGGGCGGCGGTCTTGCCGGGGGCGGGCGTGATCGTGCCGGCGGGTTTGAGCGTGGCCTTGTCGATCAAGAGCATCGTGTCCTTCTTCGGGCTCATCATCGCGTCGGCCCAGGCGTAGGGCGTGCTGCTGTGGCTGCGCAGGAAGAAGCCGGGGCCGAGCGCGGGGATTTGCGCGATCTCGCGCCAGCTCTTCAGGTCAATCACCGAGATCACGCTCTCGCGCAGGTTTGGCGTGGCGAGCACGGTCGTGCCTTCATAGGCCCACGTGATGCCCGAGCCGACGTGCGGCATGCCGGCGACCGGCAGCTCGGCGACCTTAATGCGGGCGTCGAGATTAACGACCTGCGCGCGGCCACCGCTGCGCGCCGCACCGATCGCGTTGCGGTAGGGCGGGTCGAAGAAGAAGTCTTCCATCGACTCTTCGAGCGGGATGCGCCGCACGTTCAGATAGCCGGGCTTGGCGATCGCCTCGCCCATCTTGAAGTCGTGCACATAGCCGTCGTGGATCGGCTCGGCCTTCGGGTCGTAGCTGATCTCCCACAGCTCGGGGATGTCGCGCAGCGCGGCGACGAAGCTCTTGCGCGGGCCGGCGTCGTAGATCGCGGCAACGCGCGAGGGCTGATCACCTTTGAGGTTGGCGACGGCGATGGTCTTGATCGGCTTGAGGTCGGCATCCATCAGCACGATGGTGCGCGGCAGGGTGTTGGCGGCGGCGACGAATCTGCCGTCGGCGGACACGGCGACGTTGCGCGTGTTGAGGCCGACGCGGATTTCGGCGACGGTCTTGAGGTTGTAGAGGTCGTACTTCGAGACCCAGCCATCGCGCGAGGCGAAGAACACATAGCGGCCATCCGGCGTGAACTTGGGCCCGCCGTGCAGCGCGAATTTCGACGGGAAGCGCTCCAGGCGCTCGAAGCGGTCTCCATCGAGGATGCTGACCGTCGAGTTGCCGGCCTCGACGACGACGAAGAGGTTCAGCGGATCGGCCTTGAACTGAGGCGTGTCGGGCAGGCTGCCCGGTGCGAAGTGCACGACGCGCGACGCGGCGGTGTCGGCCTCGGTCCAATGCGGCGCGGGCTCCACTGGCGTGTAGAGCCAGCCCGCCAGCGCCTCGATATCAGCGGGCGCGAGGCGGTCGGCGAAGCCCTGCATCTGCGTCGCGGCGCGGCCGTCACGGATGGTCTTGATCGCCTCCGGCTTCTTCAGCCGTTCGAGGCTCTCCGGCAGCAGCGCCGGGCCCATGATGCCGAGCCGGTCGGCGCCGTGGCAGCTGGCGCAGTGCTGCTGGAACAGCGCGGCGGGGTCGGCGGCCTGCGCGAGGGCGGCGGCGCTCAGCAGCGCGGCAGCGAGCAGGTGGCGCATCAGCGGGCCTCGACGACAGGGACCGCGTTACGCACGGCGGTTGCCGGCTCCACACCGATCTCCTCATCGCTCAGGTAGCAGCCCGGGTCCTCGGCCCAGAAGTCGCCGGTCAGCTGCTGCGCGCGGGTGCGGGTGTTGCCGTTGCAGATCGCCATGTAGGCGCAGGCGCCGCAGCGGCCGGTGACCGGACGCGGGTGCTGCTTGAGGCCGGCCATCAGCGGGTCGGACGTGTCGGCCCAGATCTCGCCGAAGGCGCGATCCTTCACGTTGCCGAGCGGGTGGTGCCACCACATCGTGTCCGGATGCACGACGCCAAGGTTGTCGATGTTCGCGACATTCACGCCCGACGCGTTGCCGCCCCAGCGCACCAGTCGCTCGGCGACGATCGCATGGTGTTGCGGGAAGTGGCGATGCACCCACTGCAGCAGGAACACGCCGTCGGCATCGTTGTTGCCGGTGACGTATTCGCGGGTGCCGCCGGCCAAAGCGTCGGTCAAGGCCCGCGCAAACAAGGTCACCATCGCGCGCCGCGTCGTCGCGTGCTGCGCATCCGTCTTGCGGTTCTTGTTGCCGCGGCCGGCGTAGTTCAGGTGCGAGAAGTAGAACTTGTCGATCCCCTCGCGCTCGCACAGATCGAGCAGCGGTTCGAAATCGTGCGCGTTGCCCTCGGTCATCGTGTAGCGAGCGCCGACCTTCACGCCCCGCGCGTGAAGCAGGCGGATTGCGGCGAGCGAGGCGTCGAACGCGCCCTCCTTGCGGCGGAAGTGGTCGTGCGTCGCGCCGATGCCGTCGAGGCTGATGCCCACATAGTCGAAGCCCTGTGCCGCGACGCGCTCGGCAAGGGCTGCGTCGATCAGCGTGCCGTTGGTCGACAGCCCGACATAGAAGCCCATCGCCTTCGCGCGGTCGGCGATCGGCCAGATGTCCGGCCGCAGCAGCGGCTCACCGCCGGAGAGGATCAGCACCCGCACGCCTGCGGCGTGAAGATCGTCCATCGTGCGGAACACCTCTTCGGTGCTCAGCTCGTTGGGGAAGTCGGTATCGGCCGAGATCGAGTAGCAGTGCCGGCAGGTGAGATTGCAGCGGCGGATCAGGTTCCAGATCACCACCGGGCCGCTGGGCTGTCCGGCGCGAGTACGCGGCGGGGCCTCGCCGCGTTCGAGCGCGGCGATCAATTGCATGTACTGGCTGATGCGAAACATACCGCCGGCTCCCCCTGTCGTTCGATGCAGGTTAGGCGGCGGCCCCCGGGCCAGCCTTGACTGCCATCAACGGCGCAAACGCGATGGGTGTGGGCCGTCAGCCGACCAGCACGATGTGAACTGCGCGCGGCCCGTGCGCACCGATCTGTATCGTCTGCTCGACATCGCCAGTGCGCGAGGGTCCGGCGATCAGGTTCAGTGCGCGGGGTATTGCGCCGCGCTCGCGCAGGCGGGCCCAGACCGCTTCCTGATTCGCGACGAGGTCGGCGATGCGCAGCGCGATCACATGGAATTCCGGCACATAGTTGTGCGTGATCGGCGATTCCGGGCCACTGCACATCACCAAGGTGCCGCTTTCGGCAATGCCGGCGAATGCGAGCGATACGGCGGCGATGGTGTCCTTTGCGGCGGCATCGCTTCTGCGCGCGAGCGTTGCCGGCCATGCAAGCTCAGCAAGCGGCGCCGCCATCCACAAGGTAGTGAGCGGCGTGCGCGATTCCAGCCACGCCAGTGCGCGCATTGGCAGCTCATCCAGTGTTGCGATCCGCTCATGCGTGCAGGCGTGGAAGGCGGCGCGTTCGAGGAAGCGCGGCAAAGATGCGGGTTCGTTTGGCGCCGGGTGGTGCCAGACCGGTGCTGGCTGCTCGACGCGCGTTGCGCCCTTGAGCGATGCGCGAATGCTGGCGAATACGGCGTCCCGGCTCATGCCTCACCTCGTTGCTTGCGCCACTGTTCGAGGAAGGTCTCACCCGCCGGCGCTGGCAGATCGCGGCCTTGCGTCCAGGCCTTCGCGCCGGGCAGGGCGCGGATTCGGCCGGCACGGCCGGCGCGTGCCCGCAGCAGCCGGCTGCCGAAGCGCTCCAGCGCGTGGTAGAGGCCAGGTTGGCGCGCGACCCAGCCCCAGGCGGCCAGCAGCGTGCGCTGCCGCGCCGGCATCAGGCCCACCTTCACCTGCTCGCTGCGCAGCGTGCGGATCAGCTCGGTGAGCGGAATCTTCACCGGGCACACGCTCTGGCAGCGGCCGTTGAGCGTGCAGGCGTTGGGCAGGTCGTAGTGCTCGGCCATGCCGTTGAACAGCGGCGTCAGGATTGCGCCCATCGGCCCCGGATAAACCCAACCGTAGGCGTGCCCCCCGATGGCGCTGTACACCGGGCAATGGTTCATGCAAGCACCGCAGCGGATACAGCGCAGCATGTCGCGGAACTTGCCGCCCAGCATCTTCGAGCGGCCGTTGTCGACCAGTACGACGTGGTATTCCTGCGGCCCGTCCGGGTCGCCCGCGCGCCGCGGGCCGGTCGAGATCGTGGTGTAGCACTCGGTGTCCTGCCCGGTCGCGCTGCGCGCGAGAATGCGCAGGAACACCGAGAGATCGTCCAGCGTCGGCAGCACGCGCTCGATGCCGGAGGTGACGATATGCACCCGCGCGAGCGTCTGCGACAGGTCGCCATTGCCCTCGTTGGTGACGATGACGCTGCTCCCGGTTTCGGCGATCAGGAAGTTGCCGCCTGTGATGCCGACGTCGGCCCGGAAGAACTTCTCGCGCAGCACATGGCGCGCTTCATTCACCAGCCCGGCGACGGATTCTTCGCGCGGCCGACCGGGGTGGTGCGCCTCGAACAGATCCGCCACCTGCTCGCGCGTCTTGTGGATTGCCGGCGCGATGATGTGGGAGGGCGGTTCCTGCGCGAGCTGGATGATGTACTCGCCCAGATCGGTCTCGACGACCTCGTAGCCCGCCGCTTCCAGTGCCGGGTTCAGCGCAATCTCCTCGCTGACCATCGACTTGCCCTTGCAGATCGTCTTCGCGTTGGCGTCGCGGCAGATGCCGAGGATGATCTCGCGCGCCTCGGCCGCATCACTGGCGAAATGCACCTTGCCGCCAGCGGCCTCTACCGCGGCGGCGTAGCGTTCCAGCCAGACGTCCAGTTCGCCGAGCACCGCATTCTTGATCTGCGCCGCACGCTCGCGCAGCGCCTCGAAGTCCGCAAGCTCGGCTACTGCGCTGGCACGCTTGGCGACGAACAGTGGCTTGAAGTTGCCGAGTGCCTTCTGCAGCGAGGCGTCCTTCAGTGCGAGCGCCGCGCGCGATTCGAAGCTGCCGGCGGCGGGATTCATCGCGGCTCCTCGTCCCCGATCGCGGGGCCATCTGCGCGGCCGGCGAGCACCTCGGCGGTATGCAGCACGCGGATGCGCGATCCCTTGCGCTTGAGCCGCCCGGCGATGTTCAGCAAGCAGCCCAGATCGCCGCCCAGCAGGGTGTCCGCGCCGGTCGCTTCCAGCGAGCGGATCTTGTCGTCCACCATCTTTTCCGAAATCGCCGGGTACTTCACGCAGAAGCTGCCGCCGAAACCGCAGCACACCTCCGCGTCGTCCATCTCCAGCAGCGACAGGCCCTTCACCTTGCCCAACAGCGAACGGGGCTGCGATTTCACGCCCAGCTCTCGCAGGCCGCTGCAGGAATCGTGGTAGCTCGCGCGGCCGGGATAGGCACTATCGACATTCACCTTAAGCTCATCCGCAAGAAAGCTCAGCAGCTCGTGTGACTTGCCCGCCAGCGCCAGTGCGCGGGGCGCCCAGTCCGGGTCGGACGCGAACATCTCGGGGTATTTGCGCAGCGTGCCGATGCAGGAACCCGAGGCCGCGACGACGTAGTCGAAGCCCTCGAACTGTTCGATTACCTGACGCGCCAGCGCGCGAGCAGTCTCGTCATTACCCGCCGACCAGGCCGGCTGGCCGCAGCAGGTCTGCGCCATCGGCACCGATACCTTGCAGCCCGCGCGTTCGAGCAATGCGACCGCCGAGAAGCCGATGTTCGGGCGGAAGACGTTCATCAGGCAGGTGGCGAACAAACCGACCCGCGGCGATTCGGACATGCAAGGCCCCTCAGGAAGCGTCGACGTGGGTCGATGCTAGGCCGCTGCCGCGCGGGCCTCAAGCGAAACCGTAGCGGCGAAGATAAAGCGGCATCGCCATAAACAAAACCGCCCCGGCGATGCGGGGCGGCAGGGCTGCTGTGTCGGTGATCGTCAGAGCTTGTCGAGCTCGCTGAGCTTTACTTGTTTGGTCGTATCCACGCCGCCGTCGCCGTTTGCATCCAGATCCAGCTGGGCCGCGTCACCCCCCAGGTAGGTCAGCCATAGCGTGCTCTTGCCGGTGCTGGTGCGGATGCGTCCGGCGCTCGGGTAAAGGTCGCTCCGGCTGGTGTAGTACACCGCTTGTTCGGACACGACCGAGACGCTGCCGCTGTACGCGCTGTGCTGAATGCCGAGTTGTTCAGAGAACGTCAGACTCGCGCTTGCGCCATTGCGCACGGCGGCGATGGTCGCAGAGGGGATCGAGACGCTCGCGTCACCGGCCGTACCGCCCGACGTCGCGACGAGCATGTTGCTCATGGTCATTGTCGCCGTGGCGTAGGTGGTTGAACTCTGGATCAGACTGAGTGTGGCGTTGCCGTTCATGCTGATGCGCTCGGTGCCATACACGCCAACCAAGTTGTGGATACCGAGCGACATGCCCATCGCGCCGGTGCCGGCAAGGAAGTCGCCCGACGCAGCGGTGATCGACAAGTCATAGATGCCGTTGAAGCTGGCGCCGTCTTCGGTGCAGTTTGCGAAGCTCAGGCGGGCCGAGTCGCCCGCAGTCAATGCCAGGTTGTTATCGGCGTCGTTGAGGCTGACCGCAACACTGCCGCCGCCGGTGCAGGGTCGGCTGGCGTCGTACACCTGTGCGGCAACCTTGGGCGCGAGCCCGATGACGCGTTCGGCCACCCGCACCCGCGCCAATGCTGGCGAGCCGGTCACGAAGGAGTCGGAGAGATCCGCCAGTGATGCACCGGCATCGACGGTATTGACGACAACCGCCGCGGTCGTCTCCATGTTGGCTGCGGTAATTTCCTGTGACACCGGTGGCGTCGACGAACTGCCGCCACCACCGCCGCCGCAGGCCGAAAGCAGCAAGGCGCTGGCTGAGATGAGGTACGGGCGTGATGAAGTCATTGGGAACCCCCGATGGGTGAAGCGATCACACCTACAGCTTAGGCCGCACGTTGCGCCGATTTCGGTGCGGGTCCGCTGCGCAATGCGATTCGTCAAATCAGGGCTGGATGCGTCGCAGACTCGCCCGTGCAATAACTTGGCCGGGCGGAGTTTGGTCTGTTGGCGGTGGCGCCGAGCTGGCGATTGGTGTGCGCTTGGCGGATCGCATGGGGGCGCATCCACGGCGCCTCATTGCGGAAGGCTCTCGCGTAGAGAGACAGCGGGAAAATTGAGGCTGCCGTAGCGCGCTCATTGCAGCTCATCGTTGCCGATTGCCGGGCCGCTCGCGCCCCGCGATATTCATCGGGTCGGCGCGCCTCCCGGACCTGCGGTGTTTCGTGCGGCATTGTCCGACCCGCCGTGAACGGCCTCTAGTTCAGGCGGGCTGGGGCGAGGCCTAAAGGGAATGCGTGGCGCCGCCGCATGGATACCGCGGCGCCACGACGATCACAACAGCGGCTTGAGCGAATCGATCGTGACGTTGTGCGTCGTGTCGATCGAACCGTTGCCGTCGGTATCGAGCGAGATGTTCGCGACGCCGTTGGTCACATTCACATCCATGATTGCAGGCTTGCCGTCGATGGTGACCCGGACGGCGCCCGACGTGATGTTGCCGTTTGCGTCGAATACCAGCGGAGAGGTCGTGCGTGTGACGACCGAGCCGGCGATCGGGCGCGTGACCCCAACACCCGTGAAGTGGAACTTGCTCGAGAAGTCGAGGCTGGATGCGCCAGACAGCAAATCGGTCATGGTGGCCGTGTAGCTGTCATGCTGGAGCGCGAGCCATTGATCGCCCACTCCCAGCGTATGAATCGGCGTTCCGCGCATGGTAGTGGTTGTAACCCCTTGTGCGCTGACCAGGTCGACGCTAAGTGAGCCGCCTATGTAGTCGTTACGCCCGCCGATTACGGTGTTGAAGTTATAGATAACCTCGAGCTTCGCCGAAGTCACGCTGCCATTCGATTGGGTCAGCGAGACTACAGTCAAATCCATGCTGCCTTGCAGGGTTGTATCGCCTTCTTGGCAGGCGACGGCCTGAAACCGGAAGGGCTCGCCCGGGTCTGCAACCTTATTCGAATTGATATCGATCACCGAGATGGACGTCTTGCCTCCGCCGCTACAGCTTTGTTCGTCGATCGGTGGAAGGGTCGATGGCGGAGGGGGGGGCGACATGGCCAGTGTTGGCGGCGTGGAGCGCGCCGCGGTGGGCACGGCGCCTGCGGTGACCGTTGCGAGCGCTGGGAGGAGTTTCTGCACCGCGATTCCGAGCGGCGTCGATGACGTCGCGCTCGTCGTCAATGGAATCGACCCAAGGTTGGCGCCATAGCCAGCGGTGTTGGCACTGAACAGGGCCGCACTGGTAATGGTATCCATGTTGCTGGCTGTAATCTCGGTCGCGGCGGCCGGCTGCTCCGGTGGCGGGGGCGGAGGCTCGGTATCGCCACCTCCGCCGCATGCACTGAGCATTGCGCACAAGGTCGCACCGCCAAACAGGCGACGAATAAGGAATGCTTGGTTCATTCTGTGAAACTCCGTGACTGAATATGCAGGCGCGATCGTGACACAGGACGGCTGTTGCCAAGCGTGAGTCTTGTCACCTGCGCGGCTTCGCGCCCGGCGGCAGCACGCGCCCTCCGCGGCGACGGCCGCCTGCTGGCGTGGCAATGCCGAAGCCGTGCCCGGTATGCGCATGGCAAATCGCGCACGCCAAAGCATCGGCCGCGTCCGACTGTGGCACGCCGCCGAGGGTGAGCAGGCGTACCACCATGTGCGACACCTGATCCTTCGTGGCACGCCCCTGGCCGACGACGGCCTTCTTGATCTGCATCGTGCCGTATTCCGCCACCGGCAGGCCGGCGGTCGTCATCGCTGCAATCGCGGCGCCGCGTGCTTGGCCCAGCAACAGCGTCGACCACGGATTCTTGTTGAGGAAGACTTCTTCGATCGCTGCCTGGTGCGGGGCGTACTTGGCGATCACTTCACGGATGCTGTCGAACACCACGCCAAGGCGCTGCGGCAGTGGCTCGCGCTCGTTGGTGCGGATACAGCCGCTGGCGACATAGCTGAGTTTTGACCCGCGCTTGTCGATCACGCCAAAGCCGGTGCTCTGCAAGCCCGGGTCGATGCCGAGGATACGGATCGCTTCGATCGACTCCATTCAGCGCCCCTTTGCGAGCCACACGCCGGTGACCGCCGCGGCCATGCCGGCGAGCGCGAGGCCGGTGAGCGTTTCGCCGAATATCGCCCATGCGAGCAGCGCGGTCGTTGGCGGCGTCAGATAGAACAGCCGCGCCACGTTAACTGCGCTGCCGCGGCGGATCAGCAGGTTCAGCAGCGTGATCGCACCGATCGACAGCACCAGAACGAGCCAGCCGAGCGCGAAGACAAAGGCGCCATGCCACTGCACATGCATCGACTCCGTGGCGAGCGCGACTGGCAAGGTCACCAGCGCGCTGGCGCCGAACTGCACGACGGCGCCAGTGCGCAGATCGAAGTGCGGGCAGAAGCGCTTCTGATACAGCGTACCGAGCGTAATGCCCAGCAGGGCTGCGAGCGCGGGCAGGATCATGCCGCCCAGCGTGGCCAGTTCAACACTGCCGGTCTTGTGTGCGACCACCATCGCTACGCCGGCGAAGCCAAGCGCGAGGCCGGCCCACTGCCGCCTGCTCACGTGCTCGCCGAGCAACAGGCCGGCAACAAGCGCCGTCAGCAGGGGCTGTATGCCAACCACCAGGGCCGTGATACCCGCCGGCAGGCCATGGTGGATCGCGGTGAATACACCCCCAAGGTAGAGCGCATGGACCAACAGCCCGCTTACGCCGATATGCGCGATCTGGCGCGCGTCACGTGGCCACGGCGCGCGGGTGGCGAAGGCAAGCAGCGACAGCAGCGCAATCACCAGCAGGTAGCGCAGCAGCAGAAAGGTCAGGGGCTCGGCGTAGGGCAGGCCGAGCTTGGCGCCGATGAAGCCGCTGCTCCACAGCAGCACGAAGAGCAGCGGGGTCAGGCGTGCCATGCGGCGATCAGCTCGGCTGTCCGCGCTCGCGCGCCATGCGTCGGGCAACGCTGACGATCAGATGTGCCTGGCTCGCGTCGAGCTCGGGCATGCGGTCGCGTAGCGTGCGATAGGCAAGCATGTCCTGCGAACGGCCGGCCCATTGGTTCGAGGGGTCGAAGAACGGCGCGATCAGCGCGTAAGCGGCGTCGACCTTGGCGCGCAGTGCGCTGTCCGTACGCCGTTCAATCACCGGGGCATTGCTCATCCGGAAGCTCCGGGTTTGCCGGGCGCAGGGTGCGCCCGGCTGGGGGTGAATCACTCGTCGATTGCGGCCGAGGTGTAGACCTCTTGCACATCGTCCAGCGAGTCGAGTGCGTCGAGCAGCTTCTGCATGCGTTCGCCTTCGTCGCCTGCGAGCACCGTTTCATTCAGCGCCTTCATCGTGACTTCGCCGAACTCTGCCTTGAAGCCGGCTGCTTCCAGCGCTTCCTTCACGGCCGAGAATTCCCACGGACCGGTCACGACTTCGATCGAGCCGTCGTCGTTCGTCACAACGTCTTCCGCGCCCGCTTCAAGCGCGGCATCCATCAGCGCGTCTTCGCTGGTGCCCGGTGCGAACAGCAGGGTGCCGCAGTGCTTGAACTGGAACGCCACGCAGCCGTCGGTGCCCATGTTTCCGCCGTACTTCGAGAAGGCATGGCGCACGTCCGCCACGGTGCGAACCTTGTTGTCGGTGAGGCAATCGACCATCACCGCCGCGCCGCCGATGCCGTAGCCCTCGTAGCGGCATTCTTCATACGTGACGCCTTCAAGCTGGCCGGTGCCGCGCTTGATCGCGTTCTCGATGTTGTCCTTGGGCATCGACTCGGCCTTCGCCTTGTCGACGGCCAGCCGCAAACGCGGGTTGGCCGTAAGGTCGCCGCCGCCCATCTTGGCCGCGACCGTAATTTCCTTGATCAGTTTGGTGAACACCTTGCCCCGCTTGGCGTCCTGACGGCCCTTGCGGTGCTGGATGTTGGCCCATTTCGAGTGACCCGCCATGATCCAGATTTCCGGTTAATCGCAAAGCCGGTAATTCTACACCGCAGGCCAGGGTGGCGCGGCCGGTGCGGCTTGCGCTGCATCATGGCGGGCTGGCGGAGAGGCCCACTGCTCGTGCTACGCTCGCGGCCAAATCCTCGCAGCCCTCCGGAGTCCGCCATGACCGAACCGCTCGTCATTGCCCGCGTCGACCAGCAGGACATCGCCCTGCTGCCCCAGCTTGCCAACCGCCACGGCCTGATCACTGGCGCCACGGGTACCGGCAAGACGGTGACCCTGCAGAAGCTCGCCGAATCTTTCTCGCGCATCGGTGTACCGGTGTTCATGGCCGATGTGAAGGGGGATCTCTCCGGCCTTGGCGCAGCCGGCACTGAAACGCCCAAGCTCAAGGCGCGCGCCGAGCAGTTGGGTATTGATTTGCCAGCCTTCGAGGCCTGCCCGACCTTGTTCTGGGATGTCTTTGGCGCCGCCGGGCATCCGGTGCGGGCAACGATTTCGGACATGGGCCCGCTGTTGCTTGCGCGCCTGCTGAACCTCAACGACACGCAAGCCGGCGTGCTGCAGCTGGTCTTCAAGATTGCCGACGACAACGGCCTGCTGTTGCTCGACATGAAAGACCTGCGCGCGATGGTTCAGCACGTCGGCGATAACGCGAAACAATTCACCACCGAGTACGGCAACGTCTCCGCGGCGTCGATCGGCGCGATCCAGCGCGGTCTGCTGTCGATCGAGCAGGAGGGGGCGGACAAGTTCTTTGGCGAGCCGATGCTCGACATCGCCGACCTGATGCAGACCGATCAAAAGGGCCACGGCGTCATCAACATCCTGGCGGCAGACAAGCTGTATGGCTCGCCGCGGCTGTATTCCACCTTCCTGCTGTGGATGCTGGCCGAGCTGTTCGAGCATCTGCCGGAAGTGGGCGACCTCGATAAACCGAAGCTGGTGTTCTTCTTCGATGAGGCGCATCTGCTGTTCAACGAGGCGCCGCCTGCTCTGCTGGAGAAGATCGAACAGGTGGTGCGCCTGATTCGCTCCAAGGGCGTGGGCGTCTATTTCGTGACGCAGAACCCGCTCGACATTCCCGATACGGTGCTGGGCCAGCTTGGCAACCGCGTGCAGCATGCGCTGCGCGCCTTCACGCCGCGCGACCAGAAAGCGGTACAGACAGCGGCGCAGACGCTGCGCGCGAATCCGAAGTTCGACGCTGCAACTGCAATCACCGAATTGGGTGTTGGCGAGGCGCTGGTGTCATTCCTCGACGACAAGGGGCGTCCAGCGGTGGTCGAGCGCGCGTTCATCACCGCGCCGGGTACGCGCATCGGCCCGCTGACCGCCGCCGAGCGTGATGCGGTGATCAAAGGTTCGCTACTGTACGGCCACTACGAAGAAGTCCTCGATCGTGAATCCGCCTATGAGCGTCTGCGTGGCGCCCCGGCTGGCGGCAATGGGGCAGGCAAGCCCGCGATTGGCACGCAGGCACCGGGCCAAGCGCCCGCCGAAGGCGGCGGACTCGGCAGCGTGCTGAGTGGGATTCTGTTCGGTACAACCGGCCCGCGTGGCGCGCAGCACGATGGTTTGGTGCAGACCGCAGCGAAGAGCGTCGCCCGCACGCTAGGCAGCCAGGTTGGCCGCGAAATCGTCCGTGGGGTGCTCGGGTCAATTCTGGGCGGCTCGTCTTCACGCCGCCGCTGACGACAAGCGTCAACGAAAAAGCCCAGTCCGAAGACTGGGCTTTTTCTTGTATCTGGTGGGGGCACAAGGACTTGAACCTTGGACCTACGGATTAAGAGTCCGCTGCTCTACCAACTGAGCTATACCCCCAAAGGGTCTTGCATTGTTCGGACTGGTGGGTCGGGCGAGACTCGAACTCGCGACCAACGGATTAAAAGTCCGCTGCTCTACCGACTGAGCTACCGACCCAGGCCAAACAGAGCAAATAATTATAGGTCCCGGACTTTCGCCTGTCAACACCGCCGACAGCGCCGGCGGAAATCAGCGTGACGGGCGGTAACGGGTCGGGTCCGAGATTCCTGCCGCCTCGAAACCGGCACGGCGCAGCCTGCAGGCGTCACACTTACCGCAGGCGCGGCCCTCGTCGTCGGCCTGGTAGCACGATACGGTGATGCCGTAATCGACGCCGAGCGCCACGCCGCGCTGCACGATCTGAGCCTTCGAGAATTCGATGAGCGGGGCGTGGATGTGCATGCGCGCGCCCTCAACGCCGACCTTGGTGGCGAGATTGGCCATCGCTTCGAAGGCGGCGATGAACTCCGGGCGACAGTCGGGGTAGCCGGAGTAATCGACAGCGTTCACGCCGACGTAAATGTCGTTGGCGCCGAGCACTTCGGCCCAGCCGAGCGCGAGCGACAACATCACGGTGTTGCGGGCCGGCACGTAGGTGACCGGTATGCCGGCTTCGATGCCGCCGGTGGGTACGGCGATAGCTGCATCGGTGAGCGCCGAGCCGCCGAATTGGCCGAGGTCGACCTGCGCGGTGCGGTGTTCGCGCGCGCCCAGTGCGGCGGCGACGCGTGTCGCGGCCTGCAGCTCGGCGGCGTGCCGTTGGCCGTATGAGACGGATAGCGCATACGGGACGAAGCCCTCTGCGCGAGCAATGGCGAGGCAGGTTGCCGAGTCGAGTCCGCCAGAAAGCAGGACGACGGCGCGTCGTTCGGTCATGGTCGTTCCTTGATGCATTGTGTGCGTCTTGAGCCGTAGGGCTCAGCGTCCGGGCTGGTTGCCCCAGATCACCTTGTGCAGTTGTACCTGCATGCGAACGGGGAGCTGATCGCGCAGTACCCATTCGGCCAGCTGTGCCGGCGACAAGGCACCCTGGACCGGCGACAGCAACACCGTGCAGCGCTCGGTCAGCTTATGGCTGGCGATTTGCTCTCGCGCCCAGAGGTAATCGGTTTCGTCGGCGAGGACGATTTTCACTTCATCGTCGGATCGCAGCAGCGGGATGTTCGCGAAGAGGTTTCGCGCGACCTCACCGGATCCTGGCGCCTTCAAATCCATGATGCGCGACACACGCGGGTCGACCGCGCCAATATCGAGCGCGCCCGAGGTTTCCAGCGACACCGAGTAGCCTGCGTCGCACAGGGCGGTCAGCAACGGCAGGCAGGCTTTCTGGGCAAGCGGTTCGCCACCGGTGACGCATACCGTGCGGGTGCCGTGGCGCGCGGTCTCGGCGAGGATCGCGTCGATCGTGTACCACTCGCCGCCGGTAAAGGAGTAGGTCGTGTCGCACCACACGCAGCGCAGTGGGCAGCCGGTCAGGCGGATGAAGACGGTTGGCAAGCCGACGCGGGTGGATTCACCCTGCAGCGAAAAGAAGATTTCGGTCAGGCGCAATCGTGTTGCGCCGACCGACGATACGGGGCTGCTCACTTCTTGCCCAGGCGCTGCTTCGCGGTTTGTGCGGCAGGGCTGGACGGGTACTTCGATACGATCTTCTCGAGCGATGCGCGTGCGCCCTTCTTGTCACCGAGCTCCGTCTGGCAGTTCGACAGGCCAAGCAAGGCGTCCGGTGCGCGAGCGTCATCGGGCCAACTTTCGGCGGTCTTGCCGTAGTAGCGCGCGGCTTCGGCGACTTCACGTTGCTGGTAGAGCGCGGAAGCGGCCCAGAAGTTGGCACTGGGCAGGAAGCTGCTCTTCGGGTAGGCCTTGGTGAAGGCAATGAAGGCTGCTGCTGCGTCTTTGTTCTTGCCCGCCTTGACCAGATTCAACGCGGCTTCGTAGTCGCGTGTTTCGTTGGCCGGGTCGGCGGCAGGGGTAGCCGGTGCCGACTGCGAGGCGTCAGGTGCGACCGCAGCGGTCTCGAACTTGCGCAGTCGCGTGTCGAGGTCGACATAGAAATCGCGCTGACGTTTCTGCGCCTGATCCAGATCGTTCGTCAGCACTTCCATCTGGCCTCGCAGCTTTGCGAGTTCCTGCTTCAGTGCTTCGATCTGGTTGGCCAGTTCGATCTGACCACGGGCCGAGGCTTCGAGCGTTCCCAGCCGGTTTTCATGATCGATCCGCACGCTTTCGATCTGCTTGCGCGCGACGTCGTCGTCAAAAAGCCCGGCGCGGGCCGGAAGGGCAACCGCGCCGAGCAGCATTGCGAGCGCAATGCCGCGCATTATCAGTACTCGCCCGAGTACAGCACGTCTGCGCGACGGTTTTGCTCCCACGAAGCTTCGTCATGGCCGGTAGCCTTCGGCTTCTCTTCGCCGAGCGACACTGCTTCCATCTGAGCATCCTTAGCGCCGAGCAGGCCCATCGCCTTCTTGACGGCTTCCGCACGCTTCTGGCCGAGCGCGAGGTTGTATTCACGCGAGCCACGCTCGTCGGCGTTACCCTGGATCAGGACCTTCAGCTGCGGGTTCGAAACCAGGAACTTGGCGTGCGCTTCGATCATCGGCTGATAGATCACGCGGATGTCGTACTTGTCGAAGTCAAAGTAGACGTTGCGGTGCGACAGGATGTTGTTCGGATCCTTGAGCGCAGCCAGCGGGTCAACCTTGACCGGTTCGGCCGGCTTGGTGACTTCGGCCGGCTTGGTCGGCTTGGTGTCGGCGACCGGCGCGGTGGTCTCGGTCGGGGCGGTGCTACAAGCGGCGAGAGCAGCTGCGAGCAGGGAGGGGAGAAGCAGGTTACGCATGATGTGAAGCTCCTGTGTTATTCAAAAATTTAGTGCCCATGCCACTCATTTTGGCAGCGGGCCCCACGCGGGTTCCCGGACATCGCCGGAGAAACCCGAGAGGCGCTGCTTGACGCGCCCGTCGGCGGACACCGCAGACAGAACGCCGCGCCCGCCGACCTCGGTGGCATAGAGGATCAGACGGCCATTTGGCGCGAAACTCGGCGACTCGTCCTTGTCCGAGTCGGTAATGATCTGAACCTGCTGCGAGGCCAGATCCATCAATGCGATACGGAAGCGGCCTTCGCTGCGTGTCAGGTAGGCGAGCGTCTTGCCGTCCGGCGATACATGCGGGCTGACGTTGTAGCTGCCATCGAAAGTCACGCGTGCCGCTTCGCCGCCGCTCGCCGGAATCCGGTAAACCTGCGGCGAACCGCCCCGATCCGACGTGAAATAGAGGAATTGACCGTCCGGCGAGTAGTGCGGTTCCGTGTCGATGCCGTTCGATTGCGTCAGGCGCCGCAGCCCGCTGCCATCGGTGCGCAATTCGTAAATCTGCGACAAGCCGTCCTTGGTCAGCACCACCGCCAGGCGGCTACCGTCGGGGGCCCAGGCCGGCGCCGAGTTCGAACCCTTGAAGTTCGAGAGCACCGTGCGTTGCCGCGTCGCCAGGGTATGGATGTAGATGACGGGCTTCTTGGTCTGGAAGGACACATAGGCCAGACGCGTACCATCAGGCGACCAGGCCGGCGAAATGATCGGGTCGTCCGAGACCAGCGCGGCGTTGGCGTTCTGGCCGTCGGCATCGGCGATCTGCAGCTGATACTGGCGACCGTTCTTGACGACGTAGGCAATCCGCGTTGAAAAAACGCCCGGCTCGCCGAGCAGTTTTTCGTAGACCCAGTCCGCAATGCGATGAGCTGCGTAGCGGAACTGTTCGGTCAGGATCGTCAGTTCGAGCCCGCCCAGATCGCTCGCCTTGGTCGTGTCGAACAGGCGGAAGCGCACGGCCAGCCGGCCATCGGCCATGCGCGTGACGCTGCCCGCCACAAAGGCGTCGGCGCCACGGTATTTCCAGTTTCCGAAATCGATCTTGGCGGTTTCGCCCACCGGCTGCGGGCCGGTTTCGACGATGCGGAAGAGCCCGCAGCGCTCAAGGTCGGCACGCACTACATCCGAGATCGAGCGCGGCAGCAGGCCTTCGCCATCGAACGCGGCGACTGCGATCGGAAACTGCCTTGCGCCGGCACCGGTAATCTCGATGCGCAGCTGCGCGTGTGCCGGAACTGCCGCAAGACCGGCGACAGCGGCGCCGGTGTGGAGGAAGTCACGTCGGGAGAGCATCTTGCGATTATAAGTCATTGCAGGCCTTCGGGATTCCTACTGCTGGAGCGGGCGGAAGGTGGGTTCAATGATTCGCTCAAACACTTCTCGCTTTTCAGGGAGAGGTAGCGGACTGGATTTGCGAATCGCGCGTTCGATTGCGTCATCCAGAACCTTGTTGCCGCTGGATCGCGACAAAGTCACGCTAAGCACTTCCCCGGTAGGGAGTAGTTCAATGGAAAAGACCGCAGACGGATTTCCCGTTAGCCCGGGGGGTAGAACAATATTGCCTCGCACCTTGCTGCGAATCTTGTCACCCCAGTCGTCGCGTGCGCGATCGGATTTGGCGCCGGACAGGCGTGCCATCTCTTCCTTCAGTGCGCGATCCTGCTGAGCCTTGGCGGCTTCACGGGCGGCCTTTGCCTGCACCGCGCGGGATTCGGCTTCCGCTGCGGCGCGCAGATCCGGCTGCGCTTCGCGTTTGTCGGCCTTCGTTTTGGGTTCTGGTTTGGGTTCAGGCTTTGGCTTGGGCTCAGGCTTGGGTTCCGGCTTAGGCTCGGGTTTCTTCTCTGGCTTCTTTTCGGGCTTGGGCGTTGGCAGCGCGATATCCGGCTTGGCGACGGGTTTGGGTGCTTCGGCTTCCACCTTGGGCTCGGGCTTCGGGGGTGGCGTCGGCGCGGTTTCGCGCGGCGCTGGCGGCGGGGGAGGTGGCGGTTCCGTGGCAACGCTCGGCGTGTTGGCACGCACCAGTGCAACCTCGAAGGATTCCGGCGCCTTACGCTGCCAGTTCACGCCCCAGAAAAGGATGCCAAGGAGCACCAGATGGACCAGCGCGGCCATGCCCGCCGAGAGCCATTTGCCGGGCTCCTCGGGCGTTCGCAGCGCGGGGTTGAACTCCATGCCGGGCGGTCCTCAGCGCTTGCCCTGCTGGACCAGCAGGCCAACCTTCTGCACCTGATTCTTCTGCAGAAGATCCATCAGGTTCATCACGGCTTCGTATTTCACGCGCTTGTCGGCAGCGATCAGCACTGGCTGTTCGGTGTTACGAGCCTGCGCGTCCTGCAGCAGACCGACTAGCTCGTTCTCGCTGACCTCCTTCGTCTGTGCGCCCTTGCGTGCGCGGTCGACGACCGAGAGCTGGAGGTTCTCGTCCAGATGCACTTCGATGGGCTGAGCGGGTGGCTGCGGCGCCTTGCCGACCGAGGGCAGGTTCACATTGCCGGTGGTCATCATCGGTGTGGCCACCATGAAGATGATCAGCAGCACCAGCATCACGTCGATGTAGGGCACGACGTTGATCTGGTTCATCATGCGGCGCGGACGACGGCTCATGAGGCCTCCTGCCGGGTCGCCCCACGGGCGGCGCGCGAGCCTTGGAGGGCGCGCGAACGAATGCTTGAGTGCGGTGCCATCACTTCAACTGGCGCTGCAGGATGTTCGAGAATTCTTCCTGGAAGCTCTCGAAGCGGGTGGCGAGGCGGTCGATGTCGTAGGCAAAGCGGTTGTAGGCAACCACCGCCGGGATCGCAGCGAAGAGGCCGATTGCGGTGGCAACCAGCGCCTCAGCGATGCCGGGCGCGACCTGCGACAGGGTGGCCGAGCCGACGTCACCAAGACCTTTGAAGGCGTGCATGATGCCCCACACCGTACCGAAGAGGCCGACATACGGGCTCACCGAACCGGCGGAGGCGAGGAACGCGGTGTGGGCTTCGAGGTCGTCGAGCTCGCGCTGGTAGGTGGCGCGCATCGCGCGGCGGGCGCCGTCGATGATGTCCGAGGCATCGAGGTTGTTCTGGCCGCGCAGCTTGGCGAATTCGCGATAGCCGGCTTCGAAGATGCGGCCCAGCGGCCCGACCATTTCGCGCGAGGCCGATGCGCTGCGGTAGATCGCGCCGAGGTCGCCGCCACTCCAGAACTCGCGTTCAAACTCGGTGGTGCGCGCGCGCGCGGCGCGGATTGCGATGCCCTTGCGGAAGATCCAGTACCACGACATCAGCGACACAACGATCAGCAGCAGCAGCACCAACTGGACGACGATGCTGGCGTGCGCGATCAGCGAAAGGATGGAAAGGTCGTCGTTTCCGGTCATCGATGGGATTCCGAATGAGAGTCAAGGTTGGACGCCATCAGCGTCCGGATGTCAGGCGGCACCGACGTGGGCTTGCGTTTGTTCCAGTCCACGCAGACAACGCTGACACGGGATTCAAACAAGCGTTCGCTGCCGCGCATGACGGTCTGGGCGAATACGATCTTCGAGCGGCCCATTTCGGCAACGTAGGTTTCTACCGTTAGCGCATCGTCGAGCACACCGCTCTTGAGGTACTCGGCTTCGACGTTGCGGACCACGAAAACCAGTCCGCGTTCCTCGCGCAGCATCTGCTGCTCAAAACCAAGTGCCCGCAGCCACTCGGTGCGGGCACGTTCGCAGAACTTGAGATAGTTCGCGTAATACACGACACCAGCGGCGTCGGTGTCCTCGTAATAGACGCGCACCGCGAAGCGATGCGCCGGGGCGTGGTGTCGATGCATCGCACAATTTTACACGCCCGGCACCTACTCACTGGTAACCACACGTAACCAACGGTTTGTCCGTTCAGGCCGGCTCAAAGAAGAAGAGCTGCACCAGGCGCCCGTCCTGCAGGGT
Source organism: Niveibacterium sp. COAC-50 (assembly GCF_013184235.1). Lineage (NCBI taxonomy): Bacteria > Pseudomonadati > Pseudomonadota > Betaproteobacteria > Rhodocyclales > Rhodocyclaceae > Niveibacterium > Niveibacterium sp. COAC-50. The sequence continues at coordinate 120,721 of NZ_JABCJM010000004.1, read as the reverse complement.
CGAGCCGAATACGTTCGACAGCGAATGGAAGAAATGGCCGCGGTACAGAACGAGGCGGTTGTTGCGCATCGGCAGTTCGACGATAGGCTCCCAAGCGTCGCGGCCGTCGGCGATCTCATTGAACGGGCGGCTCGCCTGATTGGGCAGCCAGCGCTCCTGGAATGCCTTGAAGCTACGGAAGCCCGCGGCCCGGACTTCTTCGTCCGGCAAACGGCGTTCCCAGCCGGTATCGCGATGGCGCCAGAACATCGTGCCGCCCTGTTCCTGACCGGGCAGGTTGAGGTAGAGCACTGCAGCGAAGCGATCCCAGTTGTCGCCGTCTTCGTTGTCGACGTGGATGTCGGTTCGTGCGGTCGAGCCTGCGTAAGACACGCGGTAAGCGCCGGTGTCGGGAGATATCCACTTGACCCGCCGCCCCAGCGCGCTGGCGACCAGGGCCATGATGTCCTGCGGATCAGTGCCCTTGGTCTGCAAGCCGGGGAAATTCTGGCCGGCGTAGACGATGGGCTGGAAGTCCTGCTCCAGCGCGTGTTCGCGGTAGCCGAGCGGGTGCTTGAGTGCGTCGTCGATGATCGCGAGGCCGGTTGCCTCGGCGAAGGCGGCAAGCGCCTCCGGCTTGGCCATCGACGGATGGCGTGCTGCGTCCGGCTGCAACTGGATGGTCCGTGGCGCGAGCGCCGGATCCGGATCCGCGTAGCCGATGCGTCGCTGATCGAGAATCTTTGGATTGAGTGCCACCGCGCGCCGATGTGCATCCACGGCGCTTTCGAGCTGGCCTTCAAAATAGCAAAGCTGCGACAGCGCGTCCCACACATCAGCGGCGTCCGGCTGTTGCTCGGCGACGGCGCGCAGATGCGTGATCGCAAGCGCTCGGTCGCCCAGTCGCTCAGCAAGCTGGGCGATGCGTCGCCGCGTATCGGTCTCCGTCGGGTCGATCTCGGCTGCGCGTACAAACGCTGCGAGGCCTTCGCGATCACGTCCGATTTCGCACAGCGCCTGCCCGAGGTTGAAGAAGGCCGATGCGTCGTCCGGCAGTTGTTCTGCAGCGCGGCGCATCATCGCCAGCCCGGGCTCCCTTAAGCCCATCTGGAAAAGCGCCAGGCCCTGGTACTTGCTCGCAGCATGCAGGTTGGGGGCGGCGCGAAGAGCGGCCTGGTAGGCCTGAACCGCCTCTGGCAGGCGGCCCCGCTGATGCAAGGCCATTCCTTGCGCGAGGAACAGATTCGGATCTGGCTGACGTGCTTTCATCGGCGCATTTTACCCACCGCGCCGGAAAGTCTCAGAGGCGACCCTCTGCCTTGACCGCCAGATAGCGGTTGACTGTTGTAATTGCGAGCGATTCGGGCGTGGTGTCGAGGCAGAGCACGCCGGCTTGGCGCAAGCGGCGAAAGCACGCCTCGCGGCGGCTGCGGTAATCGTGGGCGGCGCCGTGTAGCGCCGCGCTGTCGAGATCTCCGACCGGCATATCGACGATCGCGTCCAATGCACGTTCGCGCAGGCTGGCCACCAGCACCAGATGCCGGCTGCCCAACAGGCGTGCCGCGGCGAGCAGGTTGTCGTCGTCCTCGTCGCGCAGGTTCGTGAGAATCACCACCAGCGCCCGCTTCTTGTCGCGCGCCAGCAACTGCTGCGCGGCTTTTTCAAAGTCCGAGGCTTCGAGCGTCGGTTCGAGGTCGTACACCGCGTCGAGGATGCGCGTCAGCGTGCTGCGTGACTTGTGCGGCGCCAGCATGCGGCTGTGGCCGCCCAAGGTGTGCAAGCCGACAGCGTCGCCGTGCCGCAGGCCGACCTGGGCGAGCAGCAGTAGCGCGTCGAGTGCATGATCGAAATGCGACAGGCTGCCATCGCGTGCGCCCATGCGGCGTCCGGCATCAAGCATCAGGATGATGCGCTGGTCGCGTTCGTCCTGGTACTCGCGAGAGATCAGCTTGCCCAGCCGCGAGGTGGCGCGCCAATCCACCTGGCGCGGGCTATCGCCTTCGCGGTACTCACGCAACTGCTCGAAATCGAGCCCCTGGCCGCGACGGCGACGCTTGAGCACGCCGCTGGCGGCGCTGCGAGCATCGGCGGCGAGCAAGGCATGGCGGCTATACACCGTGAAGTTGGGATAGACGCGCACGCGGTTGGCAACCTCGATGCGGTGCTGGCGTTGCCAGAGCCCGAGCGGCGAGCGGACGCGCAGCGCGACCGGGCCGAAATGGTGCTCGCCACGCGCTTTCGGATGCAGCCGATAGGTAACGACAGCCGCGCGACTGGCCGAGAGTTCGATCGCCACCGGCATGCCATGCATATCACAGGCGGCCGGCGCATGGTCGCAGACGGAAGCTGATCGCGGCCGCTTGCCATGCCATCCGATCGTCAGCGTCACGGGCGAGCTCTCGCCCAGCGGCAGGGCGTGTTCAACCCGTCGTGCGGCGCTGGGTGCGTGTTCCCACCAGCTCAGCGCGGCGTCGACGGCCGCCAGCGCGGCAAGGCCCGCGGCGACGATCAGCCACGCCGACAGCAGCCAGGGCCAAAGCGTCGGCGCCAGCGCGGCGGCGGCCAGTGCGGCGACGATCAGCAGCAGGGGGCGGGAGGGCAGCAGCATCAAGCGCTCAGGTGCGTGGCGCGTCGACCCGCGTGAGCAGGTCGTCCAGCAATGCCGCCATTTCGACGCCTTCGATTTCGGCCTCGGCCGAGCGCAATACGCGGTGACGCAGCGCGGCGGGCGCGACGGCCTTGATGTCGTCGGGCAGCACATAGTCGTGGCCAGCGAGCAGCGCACGGCCGCGCGCAGCGCGCACCAGTGCAATCGCGCCGCGTGGGCCACTGCCGATCGCGATGCCGGGCCAGTCACGCGTTGCGCGGGTGAGCCGAACGGCATAGTCGAGCACCGCGTCGTCGACCGGCAGGTGGGCGACCAGTTGCTGCATCGCTAGCAACTGGTCGGTGCTGGTGACGGTGTTGACCGCATCGACTTCGAGCCGGTCCGCAACACGCCCGCCGGTCGCCCAGGCAACCAGCGCGCGTTCGTCGGCGTGCGCCGGGTAGTCGATCAGCACCTTCAGCAGGAAGCGGTCGAGCTGGGCTTCGGGCAGCGCGTAGGTGCCTTCCTGCTCGATCGGGTTTTGTGTCGCGAGCACCAGGAACGGCGGCGGAAGCGGCTCGGCCTTGCCATCGATCGTCACCTGGCCCTCCTGCATCACTTCCAGCAGCGCGGCTTGTGTCTTGGCCGGGGCGCGGTTGATTTCATCGGCCAGCAGCAGGTTGGCGAAGACCGGCCCGCGTCGCGTCAGGAACTGGCCGCTGCGTGCGTCGTAGAGGGTATGGCCGGTTACGTCGGCCGGCATCAGATCGGGCGTGAACTGGATGCGCGAGAAGCTGCCTTCGAAGGCCTTCGCCAGCGCTTTCACCAGCAAGGTCTTGCCCAGACCGGGAACGCCTTCGAGTAGCACATGGCCGCCCGCGAACAGCGCACACAGCGTTTCATCCACCACCTGCCGCTGACCGATGAAGACGCGGCTGACTTCGTCGTGCAGCGCGCGGGCGAGGCGGTGGGCATCGCTGAGGGAAAGCGGAGATGTCATCGTGTCTTCCTTCGTGCAGAACCGGGGCGCGCAGCGCGCAGCCGAGTGTCGAGCTGCGCCAGGGTGGTTGCCTGGCGCAGATAGTGATGGGCGTCGCGCGGCGTCGTTTCCAGCGCTTCGGTGATGGCTTCTGGCGTGAGTGCCGCGCGCTTCGCCGCGTCGGTGATTTGTTCGGCGGTGTTGCCGGGCAGTTTGGCCAGCAGCCGTCGGACTTCGTCGCGCGGGCCGCGCAAGAGGGCCTCATATTGGCGCTGACGCAGCAGGAAGGCGGCGAGCGCACGCAAGTGAAGTTGCAGGCCGGGGCGTGAAGCAGGGGGAACCGCCTGCAAGGCGCCGAAGCGTATGCCGGCTCGCCACAACAGAAGCATCACCAGTGTGCCAAGTGACAGAATCAGCAGCGGCGCGCGCTGCCACAGCCATAGTGGCAGGGCTGGGTATTCCGGTTGCGTGGCGAAGATGACTTCGTCACGATCGCCCTCGAGCAGCACCGCTGCGGCGAAGCGCGCGTTGTCCTGCTGGCCGATGTTGGGGTTGAGCATCGGGCGGTCGTCACACAGCACGGTCAACGCGCCCTTGCCAACGCGGAAGCGGGCGACGGCGATCGCTTCTGCGGTGTCGAGCGCCTTGCCGGCAGGCGCCTTGGCGTGCGCGTTGCTCTCGTCGGGCTCATCGTCTTCGTCGTCACCGCGTCGGGGTTTGTAGCCCTTTACGGTGGCCTGCCACATGACAGGGTGGCTCGTGGTGAATACGTCGCACTGGCGGATACCGACCAGCATCGGGCGCCCCTCAATGTCGATGCGTGCGCCGGATTTGGCCACGTGCATGCCGAGCGCCTGAATGCCAAACGATTTTGACAGGCGTTGGGGTTGCCACGAACCGGGCACGGCGATCACTGCGTGGCCGCCGGCATTTACCCAGGCGGCGATCTGCTCACTGGTTCGCCCCGCTGCGGCGTCCGGCAAAGCCTGGTTGAGCCAGAGCGTGGCGTGTTGCGGCAGGCGGGCCAGCTCGGTCGCGTCCTGAATGACGCGGGTGCGGTAGCCCAAAGCCGCAATCATGCGTCGCGCGGCGAGCGCGTCATCGCGCAGCGCCTCGCCGCTCGGGCGGGCCGGCACATCGACCTCGACCCATTCGAGGCGCGGCAGTAGCCAGGCGCTGGCGATCACGATCAGGCCGATCACCAGCAAGATCGCCAGGCGACGGTCGCGGCTCACTGGCGGCCTCCGAAGGCCTCGCGCCAGCCGGCGCAGAGCGCGTCGCCTTCGCCTTCGGCCAGCTCGGCATGGGCGTAGGCGACGGTTTGCCAGGTGCGCGTCAGCAGCGCGAAGTAGGCGCGCATGCCACTGCCCGCACGGGTTACGCGCATCAGGCAATCGCCTTCGGTATCGCCACGTGCGAAGGGGATGTGTGCCTGATGCGCCAGACGCGACAGGGCGCCGCGGTAGAGCAGGCCCAGCGCTTCGCGGTGACGGCCGGCGGCGAGCAACTGGCGTGCGGCGTCGGCCACATCGTCGGGCAGCGATTCAGGGCGGATGTCCAGGCCCGCGACTTCTGCCGGAGGTGGCGGAGGGGTGCGACGGGCACGAACCACGCCGAGCTGTCGCAGCAGCAGACGCAGCAGTATCGCGGCCACAATCGCGATGCCGATCCAGCCCGCAACGCGCAGGCCTTCGGCCATCCAGCGGCCCGCGCCGCGCCAGAACTCGAGCCATCGCTTGAACCAGCCCGGCGCGTCCTTGGCGGGCGCGTCCGGTTCTGTGCGCAGTTGGAGCTCCTGGCGCTTGCGGTGCTTGCCGAACTCGGGCGCTTTCAGGACATCGGCGATGACAGACGGGGCCTTTCTGATGGCGGCCTCACGTTGCGGCTCGGCCGCTTGGGCGTCTGGCAGCGGCAGCATCAGGGTGCCGCAAGCTACCGCCAGCGCCAGCATGGTGAGCCGCTTGGCACCTTCGCTCGCAAGGCGGCGGAACAGCAGCTCCACGTCCCAGGCCTCAAGGTCGGTGCGGCGCTTGAGGTAGAGCGCAAAACCCCCTGCGACATAGAACGGTTCGATCAGCGCGACCACGCAGGCGTAACTGAGGTTGAAGCCGAGCTCAACCCAAAGCACCTGCTGCGGATCGACAACGTCGTTGCCAGTCATCGCGGGCCAGATGTGTTCGAGGATCGAAACCCGTTCGGGCAGCAGGTTCTCGATCAACGCGATGACGCCCAGCAACAGTACGTACTCGAAGTTGGTGCAGCAGAACATCAGGCCGAACCCGGCGCCGCCAACGCGGTTGGCGACAATGCGGCGGCGATCGCGCGCGATGCGGCCCTTGAGCCCTTCGAGCTGATCCACCGGCAGCCGCGTGCTGCGCAGCGGGTCGAGCCGTCGCCAGAGCAGCGCCGGCAACAGCGCACTGCGGCGGATCAGCCCCGGCAGTGCGCGCCAGGTTTGGCGCACGCCGGGCTGTTCGCCGAACACGGCGTGTGACAGGCCGTGCAGCAGCGCGCGATCGTAGAGCGGCTTCAGCCACCAGATCAGCATCCCGGCCAGGGTGGGCATTTCCAGCCCGTAACCAACCAGGGCGATGATCAGCAGCGCAGGCGGCAGAACGACCGCGAAGCTGCTTGCGAAGATGCTGCGCGCATGGGCTTGCACCAGCCGCATCCCGAGGTCCACCGCTTCAAGGCCGCTGCGTGGGCGCAGCACCAGCGCCAACTGCTCAGGGCGCATCGCGTCTCCCCGCAAGCAGCAGATAGCCCAGCACCAGCAACCAGTTGAAGCAGCCCACAGCAATCTTGATCTGCAGCGGCAGCGTGCGCGGTGACCAGAAGGCTTCCAGCGCGGCGGCGATGACAAGCATTGCGGCTGCGCCCGCCACGACGCCGATCACGCTGCGCGCCGCCAAGCGCAGCGCGGCGCCGCGGATACGCTCGCCGGGCGCCAGCAGCGCGAGCCCCAACCGCAGGCCGGCAGCGCCGCAGAGCACGATGGCGCTCAGTTCGAAACTGCTGTGTCCGGCCACGAAGGAATAGAAGCGCACCGCATGGCCGAGGTTGACCACATGGCCCTCGACAGTGCCCATGAACACACCGTTGTAGAGCAACATCAGCAGTGTGCCGAGGCCTGCGAACAACCCGCTCGCGAAGGTGCGGAAGCCGATCCCGATGTTGTTGTAGATGTAAAAGCCGAACATCGTCAGGTCGTCGCGTGCGCCACGCGCCGTGCCGAGCTCCGCGGCGTCGGGGCCGTACATCGTGTCGAACTGTGCGAGCTGCTCCGCCGGCAACACGATGTAGGCGAAATCGGGCGATAGCCGCACTGCAATCATCGTGGCGACATAGGGCAGCGCGAAGGCAAGCAGCGCAGCGAGCACGACGCGCCATTCACGCCGCACATCGCGCGCAAAGCCGCCAGCGAGGTACTGGCCGAAACGGCGCATGCCACCCCCCGGCGTGCCATACAGGCGATCGTGCCCTTCAAGGGCCAGCCGATGCAGCCGCTCAGTCAGCGCGGGACCGTAGTCGCGCGACTGGGCAAGCGCCAGGTGCTGGCAGATCTCGCGGTAGCGCGGTGCCATATTGTCATCGGCGAAGGGGGCGGGCTGCTTGGCGCGCTGGCGCCGCGGCAGGCGCGCGAAGGTGAGCCACTGTTCGAAGGCGTCCCAGCGCGCACCGAAGCGCGCTTCGAACTGTTCCTGCCTCATTGCTCGCGCCCACTCAGGTAGTGTGCGAGGCCGTAAAGCCGTGACACCGCAAGCGCGCCGTGGGCGTCATCGGTCAGCATCGGCGCCTGCTCAGCGAGTTCCTCCGCGCGTTCCGGTGAGAGTCGCGGTGCGCGCTCGGCGAAGGCCAGTACCGCACGCTGCGCGGTGCGCGACATCGGCTGGTGTGGCCGCCAGCGGGGCGCATCGGGCGCGACCGGTAGGGCGACCGCGGCACGCCGGTAGGTCACCACGGTGTCGGCAACGATGTCGCCGAGGCGGCGGAATTCCCGCGTGGCGAGCATCGAAACCAGACCGATGGCGTAGAAGAAGGGCAGGAAGTCGACCACGCGCAACAGGTTGCGCGTCATCGATGCAGCCCATCCGATCGGGCTGCCGTCCGCATTCAGCACGACCAGCCCGACTGCACGTTTGCCGGGCGTTGCGCCGCCGGCAAGCACTTCGAACAAAACCGGGTAGAACCATTCGATCAGGAAGGCACCAACCAAGATCAGACCGGTGCCCGCCTTGCCGAAGGCGCTGAGCGGGAAGGCCAGCGCCAGATAGATGCCGAATCGGATCGCGAGGTCGACAAACCATGCCAGCGCCCGGGCGACCGGCCCCGCGCAATGCAGCCGCAGGGCGATCAGCTCAGGTGTGGAGACTTCGCGAACCGTGTCGAGCATCAAGGGGTCAGGCGTTACCCGTCTCGATGAAGATGTCGCGGTAGGCGACATACACGGTCAGCATCAGGACCGGGAACAGCACCAACCAGCCCAGGCCGAGCGGAATCGTCGCAGCGATCGCGAGGACGATGTAGGACAGCATGCCGACCAGTCCGGCGAGGATGTTCTTGAAGCTACCCTTGATGCTTGCCTGCATGGCCTGGATGGCGCTCATCTTCTGTTCGAACACCAGATAGGGCGCGAAGATCACGCTGGTGGCGAGCAACATGATGACAACGAAGAAAAGCAGGCCCATGCCGATGCCGGTGCCGGCCATCGCGGCAATCGACGCACGGCCGCCGAAGAGGGCACCGAACAGTCCGGACGTGCCAACCACGATCGCGACGATAGCGCCGATCGCGAAGATCGCACCGATGTAGATCACCCCGATAAGCAGCAGCTGCCCAGTCTGCTCACGGAAACCATCGAAAATCTGGCCGACTTCGAAGCTGCCCTTGGTGCGCTGGCTTGTTGCACACGATGCGAAGCCTGCCGAGACGAGCGGGAAGGCAACGCCGACGACGATGTTCACCAGCGGGATCAGCGACGCCACCATCATGACGCCGAAGGTGATCAGGATCACCAGCCACCACATCATTGGCTGTTGCTTGAACAGCTGCCAGGCATCGACGAACCAGCCGAACCCGCGCCCGGCGGCGACGGTGCGGCCTTCGGGAATCAGAGTCTCGGCTGAATCGCTGGCGGGGGCTGCGTCACGAACTTCGGCCGACGGCGGTGCGTAGGGGTTTTGTTCAGACATGGTCGCGTCTCACGGTGGCGGGGAAAGCGGCATCTTAATGCAGGCGGAATGGCCGGTGCCGATGTTCCGCCTAGCGCGGCGTGATGCGCCACACGCCCGGGGTGCTCAGTCCTTCCAGAGTTCCGGTGTGGCGCTGTTGGGTGGCAGCAGGCCCAGATGGCGATACACCGCAGCTGTGGCGACACGGCCGCGCGGGGTGCGCTGCAGGTAGCCCTGCTGGATCAGGTAGGGCTCGAGCACATCCTCGATCGTGTCGCGCGATTCCCCGATCGCGGCGGCGAGGTTGTCGACGCCGACCGGGCCGCCGGAGAACTTCTCGATCACCGCGTCGAGCAGCTTGCGGTCCATGATGTCGAGGCCGACCGGGTCGACGTCGAGCATGGTCAGCGCGGCATCCGCAACCGGGCGGGTGATTTCGCCGTTCGCCTTTACTTCGGCGAAGTCGCGCACGCGGCGCAGCAGGCGGTTGGCGATACGCGGGGTGCCGCGAGCGCGGCGGGCGATTTCGAGCGCGCCATCGTCCTCGATGCCGACTTTCAGCAATTGCGCGGAGCGGCCGACGATCTGGCGCAGCTCTTCGGCGTTGTAGAACTCGAGCCGGGCGACGATGCCGAAGCGGTCGCGCAGCGGATTGGTCAGCATGCCGGCGCGGGTGGTGGCGCCGACCAGCGTGAAGGGCGGCAGGTCGAGCTTGACCGAGCGGGCGGCCGGGCCCTCGCCGATCATGATGTCGATCTGATAGTCCTCCAGCGCGGGGTAGAGCACTTCCTCGACCACCGGCGAGAGGCGATGGATCTCGTCGATGAACAGCACGTCGTGCGGTTCAAGGTTGGTCAGCAGCGCGGCCAGATCGCCCGCGCGTTCCAGCACCGGGCCTGAGGTCTGGCGCAGGTTTACGCCCATTTCGGCGGCGATGATGTGGGCCAGCGTGGTCTTGCCCAGGCCTGGCGGGCCGAACAGCAGCACATGGTCGAGCGCTTCCTTGCGGTTGCGTGCGGCGCCAATGAAGATCTCCAGCTGCTCGCGGATCTTAACCTGCCCGGTGTAGTCGGCCAGCCGCTTGGGCCGCAGCGCGCGCTCAAGCGCCTCCTCCTGCGAGGATGCGGGTGCGGCGGCGACAAGGCGCTCGCTGGGCGGAAGGGGGCTGAGCCGGTCGGTTTCGATCATGGTGATGCGAGTTTAGCGCGACTTCCTGCCCGGGCCCGCAGGGCCGTTCGTGATGTCCCTGCACGCCGCTACTGCCTAGGCAATCCTGTTTGCGAAGTTTTACAAGTTGTCTCAAGTTCGTTGCGGGGGCGCCGATAAACCACTCGGGCATCTGGCGCGTCAGTGTTTTCGCGCGTCGATCCGCGAGCAGCCTTGAATCCCTTCCCTGCAACGGAGACTGAAATGGGTCTGGCGGCAACTCTTTCCCGGCGTCCGGCACTCGTCGCCCTCGTTGTCCTCAATATCCCGATCAGTGCGTGGCTTGCTGCCACATGGTGGTGGGGCCTCGCCTGGTCCGTGCTTCTGGCGGTGGGTTTGCTCTGGGCGGGGCGCGAAGCCTCGCCGCCGAAATCCGCCGTTGCGGTCGAGCCCTCGGAGCGCAGCGGGATGGCACAGCGCGTGGACCACACCTTGCCGCATCTGGTTGCCGACGTCGTGCCGCTCTGGAACAAGCATGTCACGCAGGCGCAGGAGCAGATGCGCTCGGCGATCAATGCGCTGGCGCAGGGCTTCGCTTCGCTGAGCCAGCGGCTGGCGGCCAATGCCGGTGTTGGCAATGACGAAGCGCAGGCGCTGCAGACGATCCAGCACGCCGAGCGCGGGCTGCGCGAGATGGTCGAAACGCTCAACCAGACACAGGCATTCCGCGCGCGCCTGATCGAACAGATCGGCGGCGTGGCGGCATACACCGAGCAGTTGCAGCGCATGGCGGAGGATGTGGCCAACATCGCCAAGCAGACCAACCTGCTGGCACTCAATGCCGCCATCGAGGCGGCGCGCGCTGGCGAGAGCGGCCGTGGCTTTGCGGTGGTGGCCGATGAGGTGCGCAAGCTCTCCACCCAGTCGGGCGACACCGGCCAGCGGATACGCGGCATCGTTGCGACGGTGGCGGATGCGATTAGGCAGACCCTCACGATGTCGGAGACCTTCGCCAAGGACGAGCAGGCGATCGTCGAACAATCGCGTGCGACGGCCGAACGCATCATCGGCGATTTCAACGGCACCGCGCATGCGCTGCAGGATTCGGTGTCGGCCCTGCAGGCGGAACGCCGCGAAGTGGAAGCGGACATCGAGGCGGTGCTGGTCAACCTCCAGTTCGAGGATCGGGTGCATCAGATTCTCGACCACATCCTGCAGGACATGTCGCACCTGGCCGAGGCCTCGCGCACGCTGACCGAGAACCCGGACCAGGCTGCCTTGCTCGACGTGAAGGCCTGGATGGATCGCCTGGCCAGCAGCTACACCACGCTCGAACAGCACGAAGTCCACCACGGCAAAGGTGCCACGAGCGCCAAGCCGATCGCGAGCGGCATCACCTTCTTCTAGCAACCAGGCACGACCATGAGCAAAACCATCCTGATCGTTGATGATTCCTTCAGTCTTCGCCGCACCTTGGCGATTGCCCTTAAGGGCGCCGGCTACGACGTGATCGAGGCAGGTGACGGCAAGGAGGCGCTGGGCTGCCTCGATGGCCGCAAGTTCAACCTGATCATCTCCGACGTGAACATGCCGAACATGGACGGCATCAGCTTCGTCAAGGCGGCGAAGCAGTTGCCGAACTACCGCTTCACGCCGGTGATCATGCTCACCACCGAAACCGACCAGAGCAAGATTGCCGAAGGCAAGGCGGCGGGGGTGCGTGCCTGGGTGGTCAAGCCCTTCCAGCCGCCCGCGCTGCTCGATGCGGTGGCCAAACTGATCGCACCCTGACGGAGGCAGCCATGCCGGTAAGCGAGAAAACGCGGGACGGCGGCCATGTGCTCTGCATCACCGGCGGCATGACGATCTTCGAGGCGGCGGAACTGCGCGAACGCCTCAGCGCCGCGCTGGCTGCGGCGCCACAGGGGCTCGCGGTGGACCTGTCCGGTGTCGAGGAAGTCGATACCGCGGGCACACAGCTGCTGATCGCGCTCAAGCGGCAGGCTGCGAAAGAGGGCAAGGCGCTCGAATACTGTTTGCACAGTGCCGCCGTGCTGGGCGTGATCGATCTGTTGAATCTGGCCGGCGTGCTGGGCGATCCAGTACTCGTGGCCAGCGCGGGGTGAATGATGGAAATGGACATGGCCCGCGAAGCGCTGGTGCAGGAAGCGCGCGAACTGCTGGTGGCGATGGAGAACGCGCTGCTGGAAATCGAGTCCGACGGCGCCAACCCGGAAGCGGTCAACGCGATCTTCCGTGCCGCGCACACGATCAAGGGCTCGGCTGGGCTGTTTGCCTTCAACAATATCGTCAGCTTCACCCACATCGTCGAGAGCCTGCTGGATCGCATTCGCAAACGCGAAGTTGCGATCGACGATGCGATGCTTTCACTGCTGCTCAAGTGTGGCGACTACATCGGCGTGTTGGTCGATGCGATCGCCGAGCGCAAGGAGGACGACGAGCCCGACCCGGCGCGCCGTGCCGCCCTCGAAGCCGCGCTGCAGGCGCATCTTGAGCCCGTGCCGGAGCCTGCTGCGGCCGCAACGACGGCGGTCACCGCAACCGCCGATGCCGAACCTGAACAGGTGGCCGGCAGCGCGGGCGTCGCGAGTGACAGCTGGCACCTGTCGCTGCGCTTCTCACCCGATGTGCTGCGCCACGGCCTCGATCCGATCGCCTTCCTGCACTACCTGCGCACCTTGGGCCGCATCGTCTACATGGAGACCGTCTCTGACGAAATGCCAGCGGCGGATGCGATGGACCCGGAGGCCTGCTACCTCGGATTCGAGATCGGGTTGCAGACCGACGCCGACCGGCAGGCGATCGAAGGCGTATTCGAATTCGTCCGCGATGACAGCCAGATCAAGATCCTGCCGCCCAACGGCAAGATCGAGGAATACGTCGACCTGATCAACTCGATGGCCGATCCGGGCCGGTTGGGCGAGATCCTTGTTCAAGGCGGCGCCTTGACGCCGGCGGAGCTTGAGCGGGTGCTCGAGCTGCAGCAGAAGCAGCACATCCGCAAGCCGATCGGTGGCCTGCTGGTCGAGCGCGAAATCGTGCCAGAGGCGGTCGTCACCGCCGCACTGACGCGCCAGAAGCAGAGTGAAGAACGCAAGGCGCAGGAGCAGAAGTTCATCAAGGTGGAGGTGTCGAAGCTCGATGCACTGATCGATCTCGTCGGCGAACTGGTGATCGCCGGCGCCGGAACGCGGCTGATCGCTCGCCAGCGCAAGGACCCGGCCTTCGAAGAGGCATCGCAGTCGCTATCCACGCTGGTCGAGCAGATTCGCGACGCGTCGCTGACGCTGCGCATGGTGCCGATCGGTGAGGTCTTCCAGCGCTTCCCGCGCGTGGTGCGCGACATCTCGCGGGATCTCGGCAAGAGCATCGAACTGGTGATCACCGGGGCCGAGACCGAACTCGACAAATCCATGGTCGAGAAGCTCGCAGACCCGCTCATGCACATCGTGCGCAACGCGATGGACCACGGCATCGAAGCCACCGAGGCGCGTGCGACCGCCGGCAAGTCACTGAACGGCACGCTGCGCCTGAACGCGTACCACGATTCCGGCTGCATCGTCATCGAGGTGTCGGACGACGGCCGTGGCCTCAACCGCGAACGCATTCTTGCGAAGGCGATGGAGCGCGGCCTTGTGGCGGCGGACGCGGTGCTGAGCGACGGCGACATCTTCCGGCTGATCTTCGAGCCGGGGTTCTCCACCGCCGAGCAGATCACCAACCTCTCCGGCCGTGGCGTCGGTATGGATGTGGTGCGCAAGAACGTCGAGGCGCTGCGCGGCGAGGTCGACGTGTTGAGCGTCGCAGGCGAGGGCACTACCGTCCGAATCCGCCTGCCGCTGACGCTCGCGATCATCGATGGTTTCCAGGTCATGGTGGGCGAATCGATCTTCGTGCTGCCACTCGATCTGGTGGTCGAGTGCATCGATCTGACCGAGCACCACGCGCAGCACAGCATCGTGCAACTGCGCGGCGAGCCGTTGCCCTTTGTCCGGCTGCGCGAGCTGTTCGACATGCCTGTGGTGGAGGGCGTGCGCGAGAGCCTGGTCGTGGTGCAGTTCGGCAACAACCGGGCTGGCGTGGTGGTCGACCGCCTGCTCGGCGAGTTCCAGGCCGTGATCAAGCCGCTCGGCGAACTTTTCATACATTTCAAGACCGTCAGCGGTTCCACCATCCTCGGTGATGGCCGGGTCGCGCTGATCCTTGATGTGCCCCGTTTGATCGAGATGGCGTCGAGCCGTGATCACGAACTCGCCCGGCGCCCTCGCACCGTAGCCGGGCAACTGCCGTTGGCTGGCGAATGACCGTAACGACCAAGACCGATTCAAGAAACCTGCTGAAGTGCCCTCGAAAGTCAGGAGTATGAAAATGAAACTGGTCCACAAAATGCTCAGCCTGGTCCTGGCGGCGCTGTTCGGCATCGTCGTGCTGGTGGGCGTGAATTACCAGAAGGCCAACGACCTGTTCGAGGCCGCGAACTTCTCCACCGTGAATGTGGTGCCGAGCCTCATTGCGCTGAACACAATCAACAACGCTACCGGCGACAACGTCACGGCCGTGTGGCGCATGGCGCAAGCCAAGACGCCGGCCGAGATCGCAGAGATCGAGCAGTACACCGCTGCGAACTCGAAGAAGGCCAACGAGGCCTTTGCGCTCTATGAAAAGGATCTGGTTGCGGACGACAAGGACCGCGCCTTGCTGAAAGAAGAGATCGGCATTCGAGACTCGATACGCGCCGTGCGGACGAAGTACATCGATCTGCTCAAACAGGGCAAGCGTCCGGAGGCGATGGCAGTGCTTTCTGGCGAGCTTGCGCCGCTGTTCGACAAGTACGACAAAGCGCTCGATGCCCACATCCAGTACAACGTGGGGATTGCCAAGGACGCCGAGAAGACTGCTGTTGACGTCAAGTCCCGTTCAACGCTGGTCGCGCTTGCGACGGCTGGCGTCACGCTGTTTGTCGTTGCGCTGATCGGCTTTCTCGTGACGCGCTCGATCTTTCGGTCGCTGGGCGGCGAGCCCGACTATGCGTCGTCGGTGGTGCAACAGGTTGCCGAGGGCGATCTGACCGTCGCCATCCAGACAGCCAAAGGTGACGAGACCAGCTTGCTGGCGAGCATGAAGCGGATGGTCGAACGCCTGACCGGAACGATCTCCGAAATCAGTGAGAACGCAACGGCGCTTGCCTCAGTGTCAGAACAGATCTCGGCTTCTGCGCAGACACTTTCACAGAACGCCTCCGAGCAGGCTGCGAGCGTCGAACAGACCAGTTCCGCGGTGGAGGAAATCACCTCCACTGTCGCGCAGAACACCGAGAACGCGCGGGTGACTGACACGATGGCCACTACCTCCGCAACCGAGGCGGGCGAGGGCGGCGCTGCCGTGAAGGAAACCGTTGCCGCGATGCGCCAGATCGCGAACAAGATCGGCATCATCGACGACATCGCTTATCAGACCAACCTGCTCGCGCTCAACGCGGCGATCGAGGCCGCCCGCGCTGGCGAGCACGGCAAGGGTTTCGCCGTGGTGGCCGCAGAAGTGCGCAAGCTCGCCGAGCGCAGCCAGGTGGCCGCGCAGGAGATCAGCGGGCTGGCTGGCAACAGCGTCGCGATGGCCGAGCGCGCCGGGGGCCTGCTCGACCAGATGGTGCCCGCCATCCGCAAGACGGCCGATCTTGTGCAGGAGATTTCGGCTGCTTCGCGCGAGCAGACGCACGGCCTTGGGCAGATCAGCTCGGCGATGAGCCAGCTGGCCGAGACCACGCAGGCCAATGCCTCGGCGTCGGAAGAGCTGTCGTCGTCGTCAGAGGAGATGAGCGCTCAGGCGGTACAGCTGCAGGAGCTGGTTGGTTTCTTCAAGGTCGCCGACGCAACACATGGCCGCGGTCACGGGGCCATGCGCGCGGTACGCAAGAGCGTGGCCAAGCCCGCACCGGCCGGCACCCGCCGTTCGACGCTGGACCGGGGTGACGATCCGGTCGACGAATCGTCCTTCACCCGGTTCTGAGCGGAGGCGCTGCCATGAGCAATCTGCCTGCCACAACGGCGGCTAACCGCATCGCCCGTCAGCAGGATACGCCCAGCGGTCGTCAATTTCTGACCTTCACGCTGGGTGGCGAGATGTTCGCGATCCCGCTCGAGCACATCCGCGAGATCATCGAATTCGGCGGGCTGACCGAGATTCCGATGATGCCGGAGTTCCTGCGCGGGGTAATCAACCTGCGCGGCGCGGTGGTGCCGGTGATCGACCTCGCTGCTCGGTTCGGCCGGCCGCCCACCGCCATCGCGCGCCGCACCTGCATCGTGATTCTTGAAGTCATGCAGGAAGAGCAATTGATGCCGCTGGGCGTGATCGTCGATGCGGTCAGCGAGGTGCTGTCGGTCGAGCATAGCCAGATCGAACCGCGGCCCAGCTTCGGCGCGAAGATTCGCGCGGAGTTCATCGAAGGCATGATCAATCACCACGACAAGTTCGTCGTCGCGCTGGACATCCAGCATGTGCTGTCGGTGGACGAAATGGCGTCGCTGATCGGATTTGGCACAGCGGCGGCGCCCGGCTGAGGTCATCGATGGGCGTGATGCGGGAGCGACCCGCCGAGGCCAGCGACCAGGAGATGCGGCTGTTCCAGCAGCTCTTCTATCAGCACGTCGGTATTCACCTCGCGGAGTCGAAGAAGCCCTTGCTGTGCGGGCGGTTGGGCAACCGACTCGCGGAGCTGGGCATCACCCGTTATCGCGACTATCACGACCTGATCGCGGCACCCGATGGGGTGGAGGAGCGCCAGCGCGCCATCGACCTGATCACCACCAACGAAACCTACTTCTTTCGCGAGCCGCACCACTTCGAGTTCATGCAGAAAGAGGTGGTGCCCAACGTGCCGCCCCACGGCTTCGATGTGTGGAGCGCAGCCTGCTCGACCGGCGAGGAGCCCTACACGATCGCGATGCTGCTGCAGGAACTGCGGCCGGGGGCGCCCTGGCGCGTCGTTGCATCGGATGTCAGCTCGCGGGTGCTGCGTTATGCGCGCCGCGGCTTGTACCCGATGTCGCGCGGCCAGAAGATTCCGCATACCTACCTGAAGCGCTACTGCCTCAAGGGCATCGGCGAGTATCAGGGGCACTTTCTCGTTGAACGCGCGCTGCGCGAACGAGTCGAATTCAAGCAGACCAATCTGACTGAAGCGCCCCGCCACAACGCGCGCTTCGACGTGATTTTTCTGCGCAACGTGCTGATCTATTTCGATCGCCCGACCAAACAGAAGGTACTGGCCAACGTCACCTCGCAGCTGCGGCCCGGCGGCTGGCTGTTCGTTGGCCATTCCGAATCCATGAACGGATTGCTTGAGGGGTTCGAATCCTGGGCGCCTTCGATTCACCGCAAGCCGCTGCCATGAGCCACCGCGTCTTCATCAATCCGGGTGGCGTCTACTTTGGCGAAGGCGACGAGCGCATCGAGACGCTGCTTGGGTCCTGCGTGGCGGTGACGATCTGGCATCCGGAGCGCCGCATTGGCGGCATGTGCCACTTCCTGCTGCCGCGCCGCCCGGTCGATGTGAGGCTGCGCCTTGCTGCGCCGGACGGGCGCT
The DNA here is from genome assembly GCF_013184235.1 of Niveibacterium sp. COAC-50. Taxonomy (NCBI): domain Bacteria; kingdom Pseudomonadati; phylum Pseudomonadota; class Betaproteobacteria; order Rhodocyclales; family Rhodocyclaceae; genus Niveibacterium; species Niveibacterium sp. COAC-50. The sequence continues at coordinate 103,253 of NZ_JABCJM010000004.1, read as the reverse complement.
ATGGCACCGATGCAATCCAGGCCTTGGTGGACCACGCGCGGCGACGCGGCACGCGGCTGGCGGACTACACGGTGAAGATTTTCGGAGGAGGCCGGGTGCTCGATATGGAGCCTCGCCATGGCAGTGTGGGGGACCAGAACGCGCGATTCGTGATGCAGCAGATCGAATCCCTGGGGCTGGTTGCATCGGCGGTGGATTTGACCGGCGATGGCTATCGTTACCTGCGCTTTGAATTGAGCAGCGGGGATGTCTGGGTCAAGCGCGGGCAGGGTGTGATGGGCGGGCGGCGCTCAGCGGCGCGGCCGGAAACCGGGAGATTGGGCTGATGCCTATCAACGTGATGATCGTCGATGACTCCGCGGTGGTGCGGCAGGTCATGGAAGACGTGCTCAAGCGCCACCACGACATCAAGGTGATCGCCACCGCGGCCGACCCGATCTTCGCGATGGCGAAGATGCAACAGCAGTGGCCCGACGTGATCGTGCTCGACATCGAGATGCCGCGCATGGACGGCATCACCTTCCTGAAGAAGATCATGAGCACGCGGCCGACGCCGGTGGTGATCTGTTCGACGCTGACCGAGAAGGGCGCCGACATCACGATGGAGGCGCTCTCTGCCGGTGCACTGAGTGCGATCACCAAGCCGACGCTGGGCCTGAAGGACTTTCTGCAGGACAGCTCCGCCGATCTCGTTTCGGCGATTCGCGCTGCAGCGTGTGCACGCGTTGGCCGCCTGCGCACCGCACCGCTGCGGGCGGACCCACAACGCACGAAGGTGCCGGGAGCGCCGGCGCCAAAACTCACCGCCGATGCAGTGCTTGATGCGCCGGTCGCCAACAGCCACTTGCCGACGACCGAGAAGATCGTTGCCGTGGGTACCTCGACCGGGGGTACGCAGGCGCTGGAAGTGGTGCTCTCGGCGCTGCCGCGCAACAGCCCCGGCATCGTGGTGGTGCAGCACATGCCGGAGAAGTTCACGCAGAGCTTTGCCAAGCGACTCGATTCGCTCAGCGAGATCGATGTGAAGGAGGCGGAGCACAACGACCGCATCGTGCCCGGCCGCGCACTGATCGCACCCGGCGGCAAGCACATGGTCGTCAAGCGCAGCGGCGCGCAGTATTTCGTCGAGGTCATCGACGGCCCGCTGGTGAGTCGTCACCGCCCCTCGGTGGATGTGCTGTTCCGCTCGGTCGCCAAGGCGGCCGGGCGCAACGCGGTCGGCGTGATCATGACCGGCATGGGTGACGACGGCGCGCGTGGCATGAAGGAAATGTTCGACACCGGCGCCAAGACCTTCGCGCAAGACGAGGCCAGCTGCGTGGTGTTCGGCATGCCGAAGGAGGCGATCGAGCATGGTGGCGTGACCGAAGTGATCTCGCTGTCGCAGGTTGCGGGAGTGATCGAGCGCCATGGACGATAAACGTTATCCGCAGGTGGACTCCGTGCTCGTCGTTGACGACAGCGCGGTGCAGCGCCAGCACGCGGTGGCGCTTGCGAAGGGGCTGGGCATCCAGCTGGTGTACGAAGCCGGCAACGGCGTCGAGGCGCTCGAATTGCTTGCCCTGCTGACCGTGCCGCCGGCGCTGCTGGTGATCGATCTCGAAATGCCGGACATGGACGGCGTCGAGCTGATCCAGCAGTTGCGCGAGCGGGGCATCCAGATCCCGATCATGGTGGCGTCCAGCCGTGATCTGACCTTGATTGACTCGGTCGAGGCGATGACTGCGGCACTCGGGCTCGAGATTGTCGCTGCGCTGCAGAAGCCGCTGGGCGCCGAGCAGCTGGCTGATGCGCTGGACCGCATCGGACGCGCGGGCAAGGCGATTGCTCAGGGTTCCGCCGCGATCTTCGTGCCGCTCGGCGAGTCGGAGCTGGCCGATGCGATCCGCGGTGGGCAGATCGTTCCGTACTATCAGCCCAAGGTCGATGTGCGCAGCGGGATGATCAAGGGCGTCGAAGCGCTTGCGCGTTGGCAACACCCGGAGCGCGGCATGATCGCGCCCGACACCTTCATCCCGCTGGCGGAACGCTCCGGCCTGATCCGCGAACTGACGATGAAGATGACCGAGCGCGCGCTGGCGCAGGCGGCGCAGTGGAACGCGCGCGAGCTGCGCCTGACGATGGCGATCAACCTGTCACCGCTGTCGCTCGACACTCCGGGCTTTCCGCAGGAAATGCGCTTGCTGCAGGAAGCCAGTGGCGTGCCCGCCGAGCAGATCGTCTGGGAGATCACCGAGAGTTCAGTGGTGGCCAATCTTGGCGCTGCACTGGGCACGCTCGCGCGGCTGCGTTTGAAAGGCTTCGGGCTGTCGATCGACGACTACGGCACCGGCTTTTCATCGATGCAGCAGCTCGCCCGCATTCCCTTCACCGAACTGAAGATCGATCGCAGCTTCGTGCACGGTGCGAGCCGGAAGCAGCACTTGAAGGTGATCCTGCAGTCGGCGCTCGATATGTCGAACCGGCTTGGCCTGGTGTCGGTGGCCGAGGGCGTCGAGACGATGGAGGATTGGCGCCTGCTGCAAGAGTCCGGCTGCTCGGTCGCGCAGGGCTTCCTGATCGCCAGGCCGATGCCCGGCGACGAGCTCGCCGGCTGGCTCAAAGGCCACCTCACGCGCGTGCGCGAGCTGCGGCAGGAGAAACCCGCGCGGCCGGCTTAGGGCTTGTGGCCGGCCCTGCGCTTCAGCCTGCCGGGGTGCTGCGCCGCGGCCAGGCAGTAAGCACTACGCCTGCGACCGCGCAGCCGAAAGCGACGAAGTGCGGCAGGCGCAGTGTTTCGCCGAGGAAGGCGACGCCGACCGCACTTGCCGCGAGTGGCAGCGCAATCGTGAACACACCGGCATGGTTGGCCGGCACGCCGCGCAGGCCGCTCATCCACAACCACACCGAGAACACGCTCGCGCCAAGCGCGTAGAACACCAGCAGTACCCACATGCCGGGGGCGACGCCGGCGAAATCGAAGCCGATCGCCTGCCACAGCCCGAACGGTGTCATCAGCAGCAGGCCGACGAGGTTGATCAGCGCCGAGACGCGCAGCGGCGGCAGGTGGGCCGAGACGCGTTTGCCAATCACCACATAGGCGGCCTCGCAGGCTACGGCACCGATCAGCAGCAGGTTGCCCACCAGCGAGCTTTGACCTGCCTCGCCTTTCGACAGCCCCAGCGTCGCGATGCCGACGACCGCGAGCAGCACCGCGACGAGGTTGCGCGGCGCGAGGCGTTCGCCAAGGATCACCCGCGACTGCAGCGCGACCATCGCGGGCAGCGTCGCGAGGATCACGCCGGCCGCAGTGGCCGATGTTTGCGATACGCCGTACAGCATGCAGATCGAGAACAGAAAGTTGCCGAAGAAGCTTTGCAGGAACAGCGCGCGCCAGGTCGCCCCACTGATGCGTTCGTCGCGGCGCGGCAGCGTTTGGCGCAGCATTGCGAGCCCGCCGATGCCAAAGCGCAACCACGCGAGCAGAAACACCGGCAGCGCAGCCACGAGCGGCTTCGACAGCGCGACGTAGCTGCCAACGACGGCCATCGAGGCGAACAACAGGGCGTAGCTGCGGAGCGGATGGGCGGACATCAGGCGTGGGTCAATGGATTCGGCCCGCAGCGCGGGCGCGCGTGGCGTGCGGCCCGTTACGGGCCGTCGTCACGCAGTGGCGGGTAGGTCAGTGCAGCTTTTCCGGCGAGCCGCAGCACTTCTTGAACTTCTTGCCGCTCCCGCAGGGGCAGATGTCGTTGCGGCCCGGCAGTTCCGGCGCGCGCATCGGCACCCGCGGCGCGGTGACCACGCGCAGATAGCGGCGCCAGAAGGCGTAGAGGTACTGCAGACCGGCTACGAGCGGGCTGAGGATCTCGTCGCGCTCATCGTCGGAGAGCGGATGCCCGGCGGATTTTTCGCCCGAGTCCATCGCCGCGATCAGGTTCAGCAGCGTGACGCAGTCTTCGTCCTCTTCGAGCGCATCCCAGTGCGCGTCATCCATCCACTCCAGGCCATCGCGGAACCCGCGCGCCCAGCCTTCGGCGAGGGGGTGGCCGCTCTCTTCCGGGTCATCGAGCAGCGGGAAGTACATCGACTCCGAACCTTCTTCCGCGCTGACGCCGGACCAATCCTCGCGGAATCCGGTGGCGACGGTGTTCCAGTGGCGCATCAGCAGCTCGATCGTCTGGCGCGCCTGCGCGTCGGATTCCCACTCGGGCTTCTCGGCGCCCAGCACTGCGGGCACCCATTCTGCGGGTGATACGACCTCGGGGCCGACCACCAGCGCACAGAACAGGCCGTCCATCTCTTCGAGCGACAGCGAGTCCGGGAACTGGCTCAGCAAATCATCCAGCGTGTCGAGTTCGTCGTCGTCGAGCGGGCGGTGGATTTCGATTTCTGCGTTCATGATGCGTCCTGCATGTAAGGCCTGCGACGCCCGTCGCGGCGTGGATCAGACTTTGGAGAGCAGCTTCAATGCTGCACGGATGCCATCGGAGACGCCGATGTCGGCCGGCAACTGTTTCAGCGCCGCCTGCGCTTCCTTGTCGTTGTAGCCGAGCGCCAGCAGCGCGTTGGCGATGTCGCCCTGGGCGCCGGCGGCCGCAGTTGCCGCATGGGCGTGCGCGGCGGGCAGGGCCTTGGGCAGTTTGTCGCGCAGTTCGAGCAGCAAGCGCTCGGCGGTCTTCTTGCCGATGCCGGGCACCTTGGTCAGGCGGCCGGGCTCCTGCGAGGCCACCACCTGCGCAAGCTCGGTCACCGACAGCCCCGACAGCACCGCAAGTGCGGTTCGTGCGCCGATGCCGGAGATCTTCAGCAACTGGCGGAAGGCCACGCGTTCATCTTCCGACCCGAAGCCGTACAGGAAGTGCCCGTCCTCGCGCACGGCCATGTGCGTGTGCAGGGTAACCGGCTGTCCGGTGGCGGGCAGGTTGTAGAAGGTGCTCATCGGCACCTCCAGTTCATAGCCGACCCCACCCACATCCAGCAGGATCTGTGGCGGGTTCTTTTCGGCGAGGGTGCCGCGCAGGCGTCCGATCATGTTCGAGCACATCAAGTAAAGCGGAGATTGTACGGGTAGCGGCGCGAATCGCGGTGGCAGGCCCGGTTTTGCTGGGCTAGACTTGTTTCGCGACCCACAAGAAGAAGCTACGGGTCGGCAACCATCAACGCATCAAGGGAGGTTCGGAGATGAAACAGCTTTCGATGGCCGTGGTGACCGCAGTTGCACTGTCGCTCGGGCTCGCCGCATGCGGTGGCAGTCAGTACATCCTGAGCACCAAGGAAGGCCGCATGCTGGTATCTGACGGCAAGCCTCAACTCGATGAGAAGAGCGGCATGTACAAGCTGAAGGATGCCGACGGCAAGGCGACCATGATTCCGAAGGACGACATCGTCCAGATCATGGAACGCTGAGCGCCTTCTCTGCTCAGAAACAAACGGGCCGCCCGCGGGCGGCCTGTTTCATTCCAGCGGGCAGGCGAGAAATTCGGGCCGCGCTTCGGCCCGGGCGGAATGGGCTGCGATGCGAGGGAAGTCCGCCGCGTCAAGCTTGCCGGGCAGCACGAAGTGGGTGAAACGCCATGCGACAGCGCACGCCACGTCGGCCGAGTCCAGGTGGTCGCCGCCGAACCAGCCCTCGGCCGGCAAGGCGACTTCCAGCAGCTCGAACGCGCGCTGCAACTGCAGGCTGATGCGGGCGATCCAGTCGTCCCAGCGCTTGGTTTCAGGCCGCAGCGCGATCTCGTAGTACCACTGCACCGCCTTTTCCATTGCAACGAGCGCGACGCCCACACGGTACAGCGCTTGCTGCCGTGGCGGGCCCTCGGCGGGTGTCAGGCGGCGTGTCGCGTCGGCATGGGCCTCGACATGGTCGAGGATCAGCGTGCTGTCCATCAGGATGCCGCCGTCGTCGCAAATCAGCGTCGGCGCCTTGATCAAGGGGTTGATCGCCGAGAAACGATCCATGTGCCGGAACACCGATACCGATTCGTGTTCGAGGGCAACGCCCATCAGCCTGGCCGAGATGGCCACGCGGCGCACATAGGGCGAGTCGAGCATGCCGATCAGCTTCATCGTGTGTCTTCCTTCGTTGTGCTGGTCGAGGCGGCCGGGCGGCGCGCACAGTCCTCCGCGGTTTGCCGCAGCTTTTGCATCACCGCGCGTGCCTCGTCGGCCGATTTCACCGGAATCTTCGCGTCGTAGCCACTGCCGAGGTTGCCGCCGCCGTAGGTGATCTGCACCGCATCGGCGCGCGCTTCGACGTATTGCACGATCCCCAGGTTCACCCAACGCTGGTTACCGTTCTCCGGCGGCAGCGCAAACAGGCAAAACGCGGTGGATCCGACCGGGCCGTTCGACGTAGCGGGCGCGGCGGTGTTGGGCGTCTGCGGTTGGGCCAGCGCGGAATATGCGCCCAGCAGTAGCGGAAGACAAAGCAGTTTCACGCGAGCTCCTCGATGACGGCAAAGAGGGACGGCACGATGCGCGCCCCGGCGGCGATCACATCGGCATCTGGGGCCAGCAGGTCGGGCACCATGCGAACTTGCATACCAGCGGCCAACGCGGCGCGCGCACCGGCGTTGGAGTCTTCCAGTGCGAGACAGTTCGCCGGCGCAATTCCGAGCCGCGCTGCCGCGGCGAGAAAGATGTCCGGCGCGGGCTTGCCCTGCGGCACCTGGTCGCCGCCGATCACGGCATGCATCCGCGCTGCCAGGCCTACCCGTTCAAGCTTGAACTGCGCGCGCGCGTGGCTCGTCGAAGTGGCAACGGCGCGCGGCAGCGCCAGCCGATCCAGTAGATCGAGCAATTCGGTCACGCCCGGCTTGAGCGGGATCGCGCCCGCAGCAATCAAGGCCTCGTAGCGCCGCGCGAATTCGGCCGCATGGGCGTCGACATGACGCGGGTCGCCGAACAGGCCTTCGAGCAGCAGTGCGTTGTCGCGTGCGTTGCGCCCGATCATCGCGAGGGCTGTTTCCTCGCGCCAGGGCAGGCCCAGCGCCTCGCACGCTTCCCGCCCGCAGGCGTAGGACACGCGCTCGCTATCGAGCAGCAGGCCATCCATGTCGAAAATGACGGCTTCAATTCTCATCGCCAGTGTCGTCCGATCAAAAGCAGGGCGCCCGCCATCAGCAGGCCGTGCAGGTGCGCCGCAAGCAGCGTGCTGCGTATCGCAGGGCGCAGCGCAGCGGGCTCGCTCGCGTGGGCGACCAGTTTGCGTGATGCAGCTGTTGCCACCGGCAGCATCGCGAGCGAAATGCCGCAGAGTTGGGGCAGATTCTGACGACCGATCATCAGTACAACCCAGATCAACGCGGCCATGAAGAGCCCGAAAAGCCCCCACTTCGCGGCCTCCGGACCGAGCCGGACCACCAGCGTACGCTTGCCGGCCTGCGCATCGGCGGCGCGGTCCGGGAACTGGTTGATGAACAGAATTGCCGCCGCCATCAACGCGAGGGGCAGGCCGGTGACTACGGGCTGGAGGCTCAGCGCGCGGCGTTGCACGGCGTCGCATCCGACAATGATCAGCAGCCAGCACGCCACGATTGCCCACTCACCGAGGCCGCGCGCCTGCAGCTTCAAGGGCGGGGCGGAATAGGCCCAGGCGAGCGCCAACCCGAGGCCGCCGAGCGCCAGCAGGGGCAGGCCCGCGACGGATACGATCCAGGCGCCGATCGCGGCCGCTGCGGAGAGCAGCACAAGCGCAAGCCGGCGCGTTTGCTCGGGCGTCAGGCGGCCGTCCTGAATGAAGCGGCTGCCCCCGGTGTAGGGCGCTACGCGTTCGGTATTGGCAGCGTCGCAGCCGTTCAGGTGGTCGTGATAATCGTTCAGCACGTTTGCGCCGGCGTGCGCGAGCAATGCCACCGCAAGGCTCGCCAACGCGAGCCCGGCGTGGATCGGAATGCCCTGTGATACCGGCGTAGCCAGCCCGACCAGCACTGCAACCAGCGTGATGCTGAGGAAGGCCGGGCGGGTGGCGAGCAGCAGCGTGCCGATCACAGCAGGACGATGTCGAACTGCTCGGGGTTGTAGCTGGTTTCCGCTTGCAGCGAGATCGGCTTGCCGATGAAGTCTGACAGCATCGCGAGCGCCTGCGACTCTTCGTCGAGGAACAGGTCGATCACCGAAGGTGCGGCCAGCACGCGGTATTCCTTGGCGTTGAACTGGCGTGCCTCGCGCACCAGTTCGCGCAGGATCTCGTAAGCCACGGTGCGCGATGTCTTGATCTCGCCGCGGCCGCTGCAGGTGGGGCAGGGCTCGCACAGGATGTGCGCGAGCGATTCGCGGGTGCGCTTGCGCGTCATCTCGACGAGGCCCAGTGAGGTGAAGCCACCGACCGACACCTTGGTGTGGTCGCGCGACAGCGCCTTGTTGAGCTCGGCCAGCACCGCCGCGCGATGTTCGTCACTTTCCATGTCGATGAAATCGATCAGGATGATGCCGCCGAGGTTGCGCAGCCGCAGTTGGCGCGCGATCGCGAGCGTCGCCTCGAGGTTGGTCTTGAACACCGTGTCGTCGAAGGTGCGTGCGCCGACAAAACCGCCGGTGTTGACGTCAATCGTTGTGAGCGCCTCGGTCTGGTCGATGATCAGGTAGCCGCCGCTCTTCAGATCCACGCGGCGCGACAGCGCCTTCTGGATCTCGTCTTCGACGCCGTGCAGGTCGAACAGCGTGCGTTCGCCGGTGTAGTGGTCGAGCAACGACACCACTTGCGGCATGTACTCGCTGGCGAAGGCGTTGAGCTTCTGGAAGTTCTCGCGCGAGTCGATGACGATCTTCTCGGTCTCGGGCGTCACCAGGTCGCGCAGCACGCGCTGGGCGAGGTTCAGATCGTGGTACAGCGCCAGAGGCGGATGCGCACCGACCGAGCGGCTCTTGATCTCGCTCCAGATCTTGCGCAGGTACGCGATGTCGGCACCAAGCTCTTCGTTGCTCGCCCGTTCGGCCATCGTGCGTACGATGAAGCCACCGGTCTCGTCGGCCGGTACCAGCTGGTGCAGGCGCTCGCGCAGCGCGAGGCGGCCTTCTTCGCTCTCGATCCGCTGCGAGATGCCGATGTGCTTTTCCTGCGGCAGATAGACGAGCAGGCGCCCGGCGATGCTGATCTGCGTCGATAGCCGTGCGCCCTTGGTGCCGATCGGGTCTTTCAGTACCTGGACGACGAGGTTCTGCCCTTCGTGCAAAATCTTCTCGATCGGCCGCTGCACTTCACCGGCGTGGCGATCGAACCAGATGTCCGCCACATGCAGGAAGGCGGTGCGTTCGAGGCCGATGTCGATGAAGGCCGATTGCATGCCGGGCAGCACCCGGACCACGCGACCCAGATAGACGTTGCCGACAAAGCCGCGCGAGTGTTCGCGCTCGATATGCAGTTCCTGCACGACGCCATTCAGCAGCATCGCGACCCGGGTTTCCTGCGGCGTGAAATTGATCAGGAATGATTCGCTCATGGTGACGCTTCGAAGTGTGATGCGGGAGCATCCCCTTGCGGAGGTGCTCCCGCATCGCACACCGGCGGCGCCGCGGACCCGGGTTGCGCTTTCATTCTAACCGCCCGGCCTGCTGCCAGCCCGGTAAGATCTCGCGCTCTCGTTGGAGTGCGGCATGGCAGAACAGTTCGATGTGGCGGTAATTGGCGCCGGCGCGGCCGGCATGATGGCCGCGGCGGTTGCAGGGCAACGCGGCCGGCGGGTCGTGCTGATCGACCACGCCGAGCACCTGGCCGAAAAGATCCGCATCTCCGGCGGCGGGCGCTGCAATTTCACCAACCTGCAGGCCGGGCCTGCCAACTACCTGTCGGACAACCCGCATTTCTGCCGCTCGGCGCTGTCACGCTACACGCCGCGCGACTTCCTCGATCTCGTCGAACGCCATGGCGTGCGCTGGCACGAGAAGCACAAGGGCCAGCTGTTCTGTGACGACAGCGCACAGCAAATCATCGACCTGCTGGTGGCGGAATGCGCCGCCGGTGGCGTGGCCTGGCGTCGGCCTTGCCGCGTCGGCGAGGTGGCGCGGGACGAGGCTGGCTTCAGTCTGGAGACCAGCCTGGGCCGCATCGAGGTGGCATCGCTGGTGGTGGCGACTGGCGGACTGTCGATACCGAAGATCGGGGCCACCGATTTCGGCTTCCGGCTGGCGAAGCAGTTCGATCTGCCCCTTGTGCCGCCGCGCGCCGCTCTGGTGCCGCTGACCTTCGCTGCAGCTGACTGGGCGCCTTTTGCCGAGCTCTCCGGGGTGTCGCTTGAGGTGGAGGTCTCCGGCGGCAGCGGCAAGCGGCGTGGGCATTTTCGCGAGGATCTGCTGTTCACCCATCGCGGTCTGTCTGGCCCCGCGATCCTGCAGATTTCGTCGTTCTGGAGCCCGGGTGAGGCGATCACGCTGAATCTCGCGCCCGACACCGATCTTGCCGAAGCGCTGCTGGCCGCCAAGCCAGGGAACAAGCAGCAGCTGCAGAACGCCCTGGCGCAGTGGCTGCCGCGCCGCCTTGCGGAACACTGGGCCGCTGCCAGTGGCTACGCCGGCCGGCCGCTGGCCGATATGCCGGATCGCACACTGCGCGAGCTGGCGCAGCGCCTGAACGCGTGGCAGCTGGTGCCGGCAGGCTCGGAGGGCTACCGCAAGGCGGAGGTGACGGCGGGCGGCGTCGACACCCGCGCGCTGGACCAGAAGACGATGATGGCCAAGGCGGTGCCCGGGCTTTTCTTCGTCGGCGAGGTGATGGACGTCACCGGCTGGCTCGGCGGCTACAACTTCCAGTGGGCCTGGGCGAGCGGCTACAGCGCCGGCATGGCGGCCTGATCAGCCCTCAAGCCGCTGCAGCGGGCAGCCGTTAACCCTCAGTGCCGGCGCATGCCCGGCGCACTCCGGAGGGGGCTGGTGAGCGCTGTCCTGAAAACCCGCGTGGTCCTCGCGGCCTTATGCCTCGCGAGCGGCGTCGCCGTACGGGCGGACGAGTCCCCGGACCGACCTTGGCGGCTGGCCGGCTTTGGCACGCTGGGCGGCACCTGGGCCAGCGCCGACGGCATCGAGTATCGCCGCGACGTGACGCAGGCACCAACCGGCGTGGCGGGCGGGGCAGGGGCGGCAAACGTCGATACGCGGATTGGCGTGCAGTTCAACTATCAGCTCGGCGCCGATTGGGAAGCGGTGGTGCAGGCGCTGTCGCGCTACCGCTACGATGGCTCGTGGCGCCCCGAACTGAGCTGGGGCTTCCTCAGCTATTCGCCGGACGCGGCGCTGACCCTGCGGGGCGGGCGCCTTGGGCTCGATGTCTATCCGCTCGCCGACTCGACCAACATTGGCTATTCCTACCTGCCGGTTCGTCCCGCGCCGGACTACTACGGCGGCATTCCGATGCAGTCGCTCGATGGTCTCGATGTTAGCTACATCTGGCCGCTCGGGGCCGATGCGCTGAAATTCAAGGCTTATGCCGGGCTGGCGGTAGGCAAGGCGGTGGCGGACGCGCAGGGCGCGGTATTCGATCTGGCCGATTCGCCACTCGTAGGCGCCTACCTCGAATACCAGGGTGAGCCGTGGACCGCGCGGCTAGGCTACACCCAAATCCGCGTCGCACATGATTTTCCCTTCCCCGACATCTACGACGCGCTTCGCAACGGTGGCATTCCCGGCGGCCCCGAGCTGGCCGACCGCCTGTCGGTGGAGGGCAAACACTTCGGCTACCTGTCCGCTTCGCTGGGCTACCAGCAAGGTGCGCTTCAGGCGCAATTGGCTGGCAGCTACTTCCGTTCCGATAGCGATGCGCTCCCGCCGTACTACGCGGGCTTCGCCCTCCTGGGCTATCGCGTCGGTGCGCTGACGCCATATCTGCTGTTATCGGGTGCGCGCTCGCCGGACAGCCACCCGGTATCGGGTCTACCGCCGTGGCCGATGCTTGCGCCGCTGGAGAACGCCGTCGGCAAGATGTTTGAATCCAACCTCAACAACCTGCAGACGGTTGCGCTGGGCACACGCTGGGACCTGTCGAGCCACATCGCGCTGAAGTTGCAGGCCGAACGCATCCACGGCACGCACAGCATCGTGCTGTGGTTCAACGACGCGGCCCCCGGGGACGCTTTCAAAACCACGGTGCTGAGCGCCGTGCTCGATTTCGTGTTCTGACGCCATGGCCGCGATCCGCCTCGCCGCGCTGTGTCTCCTGAGCCTGCTGTGGCCGGCCGGGAGCGCATGGGCGCTGGACCTCGTGGTGGTGGTCAACCCAGGCTGCGCCGTCGCGCGCCTCACCCGCGACGACGTGATCAATCTCTACATGGGGCGGTTGCGCAAACTGCCGGATGGCACCGCTGCGCGCCCGATCGACCTGCTGACCAGTTCCGGGCAGGAGAAACAGCAGTTCTACCAACGGCTGCTGTCGCGCGATCTGAGCGAGGTGCGTGCCTACTGGGCGCGGCTCACCTTCTCCGGCCAGGCTTCGCCGCCGGTGCAGGCGGAGACGACCGAGGAAGTCCTGTCGCTGGTGCAGCGCAATCCGGGCGGTATCGGCTACGTCGAACGCTCGCGCTCGGATGCCCGGGTGCGCATCGTGTTCGAGCTGGGGGACAAGTGATGCTGCGTCTCATCCGTCGCAACCTCGGTCTGCGCACCACCGCGATCATCCTGTTGGTTGGCGGCGTGGTGGGCATCGCGTTTGCGCTGGCCGCGCTGCCCTTCGTCCGCGCGCAAGAGCGCGAGACCATGCAGAGGCAGAGCATCGCGCTGATCGACGCAGTGGAAGGCACGGTCAGCACGGCGTGTTTCGTCGACGACCGCGTGCTGGCGAAACAGGCGCTTGAGGGCCTGGTCAAGAACCCCTATATCCGGCGGGCCGATGTACGGGTGGCGAACACGGCGATTGCCGAGGCCGGCGGCCCGCCATCCGGTGCCGACTACCTGAGCCGCCCGGTGCATTCGCCGTTTTCAGAGAGCGAAACGATCTGCGAGATCCGTGTCGAACCTAGCGAAGCGCTGATCCGCGACGTGTCCTACGAGCGCGCCTGGCGGGTCGCCGCGCTGATGGGCGGGCAGATGCTGGCGGTGGTGCTGGCGGCGCTGATGGCGGTCAGCGCCTTCGTGACCTGGCCGATCCGCCGGATCTCCGACAGCCTGCACCGCATCGAAGGCAAGGAAGGTGGGCAGATCCCCACGCCGCGTGGTCATGACGACGATGAGCTGGGGCGGCTGGTGCGCGACACCAACGCGCTGATCGCCGGGTTCTCCGGGCTGATCCGCACCGAGCGCAGTCTGCGCGAGCAGCGCGAGCTGGATGAACAGCGCATGCGCCTGATCTTCGAGAATGCCGAAACCGGGCTGTTCACGCTGACCGGCGATGGTCGCCTGCAATCGTGGAATCCCGCCTGTGTGCGGGTGCTGGGCGGGCCGCAATCGCCACACGAAAGCCCCACGCTGGGCGAGTTGCTGCCGTCGCTGGCGGTGCCGCTCGACGCGCTGCGGGCGCGTTGCATCGAGCGCCAGCGCTCGGTCTCCGAAGACTTCGTGCTGACGGAAGAGAGCGGCCTGCAGCGCTGGATCCAGATCGTGCTGACACCGGCCGGCGGCGGCGCCCTTCAAGGGCTCGCGAACGACATTTCGGACCGCAAGCGCGCCGAGGAGGCCGCACAGGAGCTGGCGATTACCGACAGCCTGACCGGCGCGATGAACCGCCTCGGCCTCAACCGTCGCCTCGCCAACATGCTCGCCGAACACACCCGCGACCCGGCGCGCGGCTTCGCGCTCGCCATGATCGACCTCGACTGGTTCAAACAGATCAATGACACGCACGGACACGACGCGGGTGACCATGTGTTGCGTGTCGTGGCGCAAAGGCTGGAGCGGGCGGTGCGCCGCACCGACACGGTAGCGCGGCCGGGCGGCGACGAATTCGTGCTGCTGCTCGACGGCGTGACCGAAGCGGACGCCGCGACCGCGATCCTGAACAAGGTACGCGAAGCGGTGCTGGCGCCGATCACGCTCGACAGCGGAGCCGACGTAGCGGTGGGGGCCAGCATCGGGGTGGCGATGACCTGCGCGGCTACGAGTGCGCCGGATGAACTGATGCGGCGTGCCGATGCTGCGATGTACGGCGCCAAGAAGGAAGGCCGCAACGCGGTGCGGCTGTACGCGGAGTGATGCCGCAGCGGGTGCGTCAGGCCGGGTAGCCGAACTCGCGCAGCAGCTGCGCGGTTTCGTGCAGCGGCAGGCCGACGATGCCGGTGTAGGAGCCGCGGATCTCAGCGATGAATGCGCCCGCACGACCCTGTATGCCGTAGGCGCCCGCCTTGTCCATCGGCTCGCCGCTGCTCACGTAGCGCCGGATGTCCTCGTCACTCAGCTCGCCGAAACGCACTTCGCTGACCGAGAGCCGGTGATCGATGCGTTGCCCGTCCGCCATCGCGATCGCGGTCAGCACACGATGGCTGCGGCCGGCGAGGCGACGCAGGATCGCCGCGGCATCGGCCTCGTCGGCTGGCTTGCCGATGATCTCGCCGTCGAGGTCGATCGTGGTATCGGCGGACAGCACCGGCCGTGGCACCAGATTGCGCCAGGCGAGCCGCGTCCAGCCGCCCTGCGCCTTGGCGCGGGCAACGCGGACCACGTAGGCGTCGGGGTGCTCGCCGGGTAGCACATCTTCGGCCACGTCGGCGTCTTCGCGCGGTGGGGCGCGGAACAGCAGCGTATCGAACGCGACGCCGATCTGGTGCAGCAGCTCGCGGCGGCGCGGGCTGCGGGAGGCGAGGTAGATTCTGGGTGGCAACATGCGGGCGATTCTGCCGCTCACTCGCGGTGGTAAGGGTGGTTCTTCGTCACGCTCCAGGCGCGGTACAGCGCCTCGGCCAGCAGCACACGCACCATCGCGTGCGGCAGGGTCAGCGACGAAAGGCGGATCTTCTCGTGTGCCGCCTGTTTGAGTGTCGGGTCGAGCCCGTCCGGCCCGCCGATCACCAGCGCAACATCGTTACCCGCACCCAGCCAGCGCTCCAGCCTTTGCGCGAGTGACTTGGTGCTCAGGTCTTCGCCACGCTCGTCGAGGATCACCAGCCGTGCGCGCGGCGGCAGTGCGGCGCGGATGCGCTCGGCTTCGGCGGCCATCATCTGCTCGGCGGTCTTGCCACCGCTGCGCGGTTCGGCCTTGACTTCGACCAGATCGAGCGTGCATTCACGCGGCATGCGCTTGGCGAAGTCGCCGAAGGCCTCATCGACCCAGCCCGGCATGCGGGTGCCGACGGCGACGATCGCGAGCCGCATCAGAGCGCTTCGCCGTGCGCCTCGGCCGCATGCGGGCGGCGGCGAACCGGCGTATGCGACCAGATCTCTTCCAGGTTGTAGTAGCTGCGTACGGCAGGCTGCATCACGTGCACGACGATGTCGCCGAGGTCGACCAGCACCCATTCGCCGGTCTGTTCGCCTTCGACGCTGATCACTTCGCCACCGGCTTCGCGGACCTTGTCCTGCACATGCCGGGCGAGCGCCTTGGTCTGGCGGTTGGAATCGCCACTCGCGATCACGATGCGGTCAAACAGCGAGGTGAGGCGGGTGGTATTGATGACGTCGATATCTTTGGCCTTGATGTCTTCAAGGGCGTCGACGACCACTTTTTCAAGCTTGGCGATATTCATCAGGACGGTTCTTCCTCCGGTTCGCAGGGCGCCTCGCGATAGAGGCGGTGCTGGGCAATATAGTCGACAACCCCATCCGGCAACAGGTAGCGCGGGCTCTCTAGGCGCGCGCAGGCGCTGCGGATGGCGGTGGCTGAAATGTCGAGCGGGGTGATCGGGAAACGCAGGATGCAGCCGGCTGGCGACGTCGCCAGCGCGCTTGCATCGGTGCTTCGTTCGTCGCACACGGCCGCCAGCTCGGGCGGCAGCGCGTGGGGGTCGAGCGAATGGCCGGGCCGGGTTGCGACGGCAATGTGGGCAAGCTCGAACAGGCTGCGCCAGCGATGCCAGGTCGGCAGGCCGGCGAAGGCGTCAGCCCCCAACAGCAACACAAGCGGTTGCTGTGCGCCCAGTTCGCGGCGCAGGCGTTCCAGTGTCGGTACGGTGTAGCTCGGTGCGTCGCTGAGCACCTCCGCGGCATCGACTTCCAGCGTAGCGTTGCCGGCGGCCGCCAGTTGCGTCATCGCCAGGCGTTGTTCCGCTCGCGCGCCGGGCGCGCCGCGGTGGGCGGGGCGGCCAGCCGGAATCAGGCGTACGCGGGCGAGCCCCAGCTGCTGGCGAGCCTCTTCGGCAAGCCTCAGGTGGCCGAAGTGGATCGGGTCGAAGGTGCCGCCGAGGATGCCGAGCGGCGCGAGCTCAGGCGAGCGGACCATCCTGCAGGCCCGGGAAGACTTCCAGCGCGTTGACGTAGAACGCCCCGTACAGGCCGGGGATCAGCAGCATCGGCAACATCATCGCGATCGAAGCGCCGAGCGACGGCGAGGCCATCGCGAGCACGGCGCCGATCACGCCGGGGATCAGCCACAGCACCAGCGCAACGGCGAGCCCGAAAACGAAGAACGCCGCGAAGTTGCGCCAGAACGCGACGAAGCTGAAGAACGCGGCCTTGACCGGCGGCACCTTGCGCCAGGCGGTCAGCAGTGGCGCGAACCAGTTGGCCATCATCACCGGCATCGTCAGCCCCATCAGCATCAGTGCGGAGCGCATCAGGGCATCGGCATCGAGCGCCGGGTCGTCGAGCTTGCGGCGGCCCTGCATCACGTCGATCAGCATGCCGCCGTCCCATGCGGTGGTGATTGCCAGTGCAAGCAGGCTGCCGACGTAGTAGATCAGGCCGAGCACCACCAGCTCGCGCAGATTGCGCTGAAAGCCTGAGAACAGCGAAAACGGGAGCACGGGATCGCCTTGCTCGATCGTGCGGCAGACGTTGAATACGCCGACCGACAAGGCCGGCAGCAGCAGCGCGAGGGGGGCCTGCGCGATCCACGGCGCAACCGATTCGGGCAGCACCGTGACCAGCAGTGGCACCAGCAGCATGCCGGCGAACATCAGCACCAGCCACATCAGCATCACGTTGGCCGCCAGTGCGAACGGATTGCGCCGGTACAGCGCGAAACCGGCCTTGACCCAGGCCCAGCCATGCGAGGCGGGCAGCTTGTGCGCCTGCATCTCAGGCCTCCGCGCCGGTGCTGGCGAACACGTCGCGCCAGGAGGCGTAGATCGTCGTGGCGACGAGCGGAATCACGACGACGATGCCGAAACCGAAACTCAGCGTGATCGCCAGCGGCACGCCGAGCACCAGCACAGCGCCGACCAGTGCGCTTGCGCCGGTGTTGTGCAAGGCGGCGCGGAACGACAGGCGCATCGCATCAAAGGGCGAGGCGCGGTTGAGCATCACCAGTGCCGGGGCGAACCACAGCGCCAGCAGCATGCCCATCACGACGACGAAGGATACGAAGATGTCCGCGACCCAACTCAGCGCCAGCGTGATCCAGTCGAAGCCGGCCAGGCCGGTGATGTCGAGCAGCAGCGCAAGGACCAGGCTGGTGATGAAGGTCAGGATGCCGGCCGCGGTCAGCGCGATGCCCTGCAGCACCCCGATCATCGCCAGATTGGCCGCATGCTGGCGCAGACCGTCCCACAGCTCGTTGATCTTCAGCGTGCCGGTTTCGCGCGAATGGTGGGCCGCGGCGACCATGCCGCCTGCCAGCACCTGCAGCACCACCATCGCGAGCACGCGGCCGATCAGCGGCAGCCAAACGGCGATTGCGAGCACCAGGAAGGTCGCAGCGCCCATCACGGACCACACGGCCGGGTGCGCCATAAACAGGCGCCAGCCTTCGCGGAACCAGCTCAGCGCGCTGCTGGCCGGGACTTGGGCCGGGGTGGGAAGGTTATGAGCATGCATGGCGGGTGAGTCGTGCGATCGGGGCGGCGGGATGCGGATCCTACCAAATGCGCGGGGCTTTCCGGGTTGGCGGCCTGCGGCGGCCGCTCACGGCAGGCGCACCGCACCCGGTTGGGCGATGCGTGTGCGCAGGATCTCGCGGAATTCATCCGGGTTCTTCACCAGCACCATTTCGCCTTCGCGCGGGCGGTGGAAATCTTCCAGCCGCGAGAGCCAGAAGCGCAGCGCGGCACGCCGCAGCATCGCCGGCCAGGCTTCGCGTTCGGCACGGGTGAAGGGCCGGTCGGCATGGTAGGCGAGCAGGAAGGCGTTGGCGCGCGCCGGGTCCAGCGTGCCGTCTGCTCGACCGCACCAGTCGTTGAGGGTGACGGCCACGTCGAACAACAGCACATCGGTGCAGGCGAAATAGAAGTCGATCACGCCGCCGACATGCTCGCCATCCCACAACACGTTGTCGCGGAACAGATCTGCGTGGATCGTGCCGACGGGCAGGTCGAGTTCATCGAGCCCGCGCTGCACGATCAGTTCGGCTTCCAGCAGGGCGCGGTCGCCCGGTGCGAGTTGCGGCAAGACCGCCGCCGCCGCACGCTCGCGCCAGGCGGGGCCGCGCGAGTTGTCCTGCCGGCGGCCGTAGGACATGCCGGCCAGATGCAGCCCGGCGAGCATCGCCCCGAGCCGCTCGCACTGCGCCACGCTGGGCGCCATCTCTGAGCGGCCGGCAAGGCGCGTCACCATCACGGCCGGGCGGCCGGCGAGGGTGCCGAGGTAATCGTTGTCGCGGTTGGCGATTGGCGCCGGCACCGGCAGGCCATGTCGGGCAAGGTGCGCCATCAGGTGCAGGTAGTACGGCAGTTCGGCGCGCGGCACGCTTTCGAACAGCGTCAGCACGTAGCGGCCGAGCGTGGTCGTGACGAAGAAGTTGCTGTTCTGCACACCGGCTTCGATGCCGCGCAGCTCGGCCAAGCGGCCGACGGCATAGCCGGCGAGCCAGTCGCGCATCTGTTCCGGAGTGACGGGTGTGAAGACGGACATCGTTTCAACGCGGGCGGCAGCGAGCTGCCGACCTGCCAGTTACCAGGACTTGATCAGCCACATCGGGACCGACAGGCTGCGCTCGTTGTCGTCGGCGCGCGCGAACACGCCATCGCCCTTGTGGTCAACGAGGTAGTAGGGTTTGCCGACCTTGGGCGTCACCTTGATCATGTAGAGCCGGCCCTTGATGCGGTATTCCTCGATCTTGTCCTCGCCACGGGTCGATACGGTGACCTCCGGCGCTTCGTCGGTATCGACGACGCCAGCCGGCGGCGGTGGCGGTTCGGGAATCGGTTCGAGCTTGGGCGGCTTGTCCTGCGCGACCACCGGTGCTGCGGCGAGCATCGCGATCACGAACAGCTTGCGGAGGGTGTGGGACATGGTGCGCCTCTTACAGGTTGAGCATCAGCTCGTGTTCGCCGGGTAGCGGCTCGAATCCGCGATGCTCGTAGTGTTTGAAGATCGCCTCGACCACATCTTCGGGCGAGTCGATCACCTGGATCAGATCGAGGTCTTCCGGGTTAACCATCTTCTCGGCCACCAGGCGCTCGCGGAACCAATCCACCAGCCCTTTCCAGAACGGCGAATGCACCAGGATCACCGGGATCGGCCGGCTCTTGCCGGTCTGGATCAGCGTCAGCGCCTCCATCAGCTCGTCCAGCGTGCCGAAGCCGCCGGGCATCACCACGTACGCGCTGGCGCACTTCACGAACATGTACTTGCGCGCGAAGAAGTGGTGGAAGGTCTGCGAGATGTCCTGGTACGGGTTGCCGTGCTGCTCCATCGGCAACTGGATGTTGAGACCGACCGAGGGGGATTTGCCAAAGTAGGCGCCCTTGTTGGCCGCCTCCATGATGCCGGGGCCGCCGCCGGAGATGACCGAGAAGCCGGAATCCGAAAGCAGGCGCGCGATCTTCTCGGCTTTCTCGTAGTACGGATCGTCCTGCTTGGTGCGGGCGCTGCCGAAGATGCTGACAGCCGGGCGGATCGGTGCGAGACGCTCAGTCGCCTCGACGAACTCTGCCATAATTCCAAAGATCCGCCATGCCTCGCGCGCCATCTGGCTGTGCGTGCCGGGCGTTGCGGTGGTTACGGGCGGGAGTTTCTCTTTCGCGCTCATTCTTGTCTTTCGTCGCAGGATCGATGTGGTGCCGGTACCGGCACGACACCTGCCGCGCTCACCGGTTGAATACCCATGCCGACGCTTCTGCTGGTCGACGGATCCTCTTATCTGTACCGCGCATTCCATGCCATGCCGGACATGCGAAATGCTCGCGGAGAGCCTACTGGCGCGGTGTTCGGGGTGCTGAACATGCTACGCCGGCTGTTGGGTGACTACAAGGCAGACAGGCTTGCCTGTGTCTTTGATGCCAAGGGCAAGACCTTCCGCGAAGACCTCTACCCCGACTACAAGGCGCACCGCCCGCCGATGCCGGACGACCTGCGGCTGCAGATCGAGCCGATCCACGCCTGCGTGCAGGCGATGGGCTGGCCGATCGTGATGGTCGAAGGCATCGAGGCCGATGACGTGATCGGCACGCTGGCGCGGCGCGGCGAAGCGGCCGGCTACGACGTGGTGATCTCGACCGGCGACAAGGACATGGCGCAGCTCGTCACGCCGCGTGTGAAGCTGGTCAACACCATGAGTAACGAAGTGCTCGACGAAGCTGGCGTACTCGCCAAGTTCGGCGTGCCGCCGACACGCATCATCGACTACCTTGCACTGGTCGGCGACGCGGTGGACAACGTGCCCGGCGTCGAGAAGTGTGGCCCCAAGACCGCGGTGAAGTGGCTCGCCGAATTCGACTCGCTCGATGGCGTGGTCGCTGCCGCGCAGCAGAAGGTTGCCAAGGGCAAGAAGGAGGACTGGGCGATCGGCGGCGTAGTCGGCGATAACTTGCGCAAGCACCTGGACTTCCTGCCGCTTGGTCGCAAGCTCGTCACGATCGAAACCGATTGCGAACTGCCGGTGACGCTCGATCAGCTGGCGTTCGGCATCAGCCAGAACGAGACGCTGGCCGAATGGTTCGAGCGCCTGCAGTTCCGCACCTGGTTGAAGGAGGCGCGCGCCGCGCTGGGCGGCGAAGCCCCAACGGCAGCAGACTCATCCCCTGCACAGGCAAATACCGAACCAGCAGCTGCGCCGGCGCAGGCGTCGCTGCTGGATGACGCGGGCGCGCATCGCGCCGGCTACGCCACCATTCTCGACTGGACGACCTTCGACGCCTGGTTGGCGAAGATCAGTGCGGCGCCGCTGACGGCTTTCGATACCGAGACCGACAGCCTCGACCCGATGCTCGCGCGCCTCGTCGGCATGAGCTTCAGCGTGCAGGAGGGCGAGGCGGCCTACCTGCCGCTGACGCACCACTATCCCGATGCGCCGGCCCAGCTGCCGCTTGACGAGGTGCTCGCGAAGCTGCGCGGCTGGTTCGAATCCGATGCGCACCGCAAGCTCGGCCAGAACCTGAAGTACGACATGCATGTGCTGGCCAACCACGGCATCCGCTTGCGGGGCGTCGAGCACGACACGCTGCTCGAATCCTTCGTGGTGGAAAGCGACAAGGGCCATGACCTCGACCAGCTCGCCAAGCGCCACGCGGGCATGCTCGATACGCTGAGTTACACCGATGTCTGCGGCAAGGGCGCCAACCAGATCGGTTTCCACGAAGTTGCGATCGCGCGGGCGACCGAATACGCCGCCGAAGACGCCGACGCCACGCTGCGGGTGCACAACGTGCTGTTGCCGCGCGTCAGCAGCGACGCGGCGCTGGCCAAGCTCTACCGCGAGGTCGAGATGCCGGCGATGGAAGTGCTGTGGGCGATGGAGCGCAACGGCGTGCTGATCGATCGCGACCTGCTGCTGCGGCAATCCGACACGCTCGGCCGCCGCATGCTGGAGCTGGAGGCCGAAGCCCACGCGCTCGCCAAGCAGCCCTTCAACCTCAACAGCCCCAAGCAGATCCAGGAGATCCTGTTCGAGCGCGAGAAGCTGCCGGTGTTGAAGAAGACCCCAGGCGGCCAGCCCTCGACCGACGAAGAAGTGCTGCAACAACTGGCACTCGACTATCCGCTGCCCAAACTGCTGCTCGAATACCGCAGCATGGCGAAGCTCAAGAGTACCTACACCGACAAACTGCCGCGCTCGGTGAACCCGAACACCGGCCGGGTGCATACCAGCTTCTCGCAGGCCGGTGCGGTCACCGGGCGCATCTCCAGCTCGGAACCCAACCTGCAGAACATTCCGGTGCGCACCGAAGAAGGTCGCCGTATCCGCGCCGCCTTCATCGCGGCGCCGGGCAACGTCATCGTGTCGGCCGACTACTCGCAGATCGAGCTGCGCATCATGGCGCACCTGTCTGACGATGCCGGCCTGCTCGAAGCCTTCGCACAAGGGCTGGATGTTCACCGCGCCACCGCCGCAGAGGTGTTCGGCCTTGTGCCGTCCGAAGTGACCAGCGAGCAGCGTCGCTACGCCAAGGCGATCAACTTCGGTCTTATCTACGGCATGAGCGCGCACGGGCTGGCCAAGGCGCTGGATCTCGAGCGCAGCGCCGCGCAGGCCTACATCGACCGCTACTTCGCCCGCTACCCCGGCGTTGCGCGTTACATGGAAGAAACCCGCCGCTTTGCGCGCGACCACGGCTATGTCGAGACGGTGTTTGGCCGCCGCCTGATGCTGCCCGAGATCCGCGCCGCGCAGGTCGGTCGTCGTCAGGGCGCCGAGCGCGCCGCGATCAATGCGCCGATGCAAGGCACGGCAGCCGACATCGTCAAGATCGCGATGCGTCGGGTGTATGACTGGCTGCAGGGCAGCACGCTGCAATCCAAACTCCTGCTGCAGGTACACGACGAACTGGTGCTCGAAGTGCCGCAGGGGGAGCTTGATACCGTCAAGCCCAAGCTCGCGGAACTGATGAGCGGCGCCGCCGCGCTGAAGGTGCCGCTGGTCGTCGAAGTCGGCGCCGGCGCCAACTGGGACGAAGCGCACTAGCGCTTCGCGCGATGAGGCAAACTGGCGCGTCCCTAGAGGGGGCGTTCAGCGCTTGATGCCGCCGATCCAACAAGCGACCAGTGGTCGCGCACCGAGCGCGTAGGCCAGCTCCGCCGGCGCTCCGATTCGCCATAGCGCGAAATCTGCGCGCTGGCCGACCGCGAGCGTGCCACGGTCCGCGAGGCCCAGCGCACGGGCGGCTTCGCGCGTGATGCCGGCGAGGGCTTCCTGCGGGGTCAGGCGGAACAGCGTGCAGGCCATGTTCGCCGCGAGCAGCAGTGAGGTCAGTGGCGAGGTGCCGGGGTTGGCGTCGGTGGCGACGGCCATCGGCACGCCAGCGTCGCGCAGCGCGGCGATCGGCGGCAGCCTGGTTTCGCGCAGGCAGTAGAAGGCGCCGGGCAGCAGTACGGCGATGCTGCCGGCCCTTTTCATCGCGGCGATGCCGTCGTCCGAGAGCCATTCGAGATGATCCGCGGAGAGGCCGCGGTAGCGTGCGACCAGCGCGGCGCCGCCCTGATCCGAGAGCTGCTCGGCGTGCAGCTTCACCGGCAGGCCGAGCTTCGCGGCGGCGTCGAACACGCGGGCGGTCTGGTCGGGCGTGAAGGCGATGCGCTCGCAGAATGCGTCGACCGCGTCGACCAGGCCTTCGCTGGCGAGCGCGGGCAGCATCGCGGTGCAGAGGTGGTCGATGTACGCATCGGCCTCGCCGGCGAACTCCGGCGGCAGCGCGTGGGCGCCGAGGAAGGTGGTGCGCACGGTGATGCCGCGCAGTTCCCCGATGCGGCGCGCGACGCGCAGCATCTTGCGTTCGCTGGGCAGGTCCAGCCCGTAGCCAGACTTGATCTCCAGCGTGGCGACACCTTCGGCGAGCAGCGCATCGACGCGCGGCAGGCTGGCGCCGAGCAGCGCGTCTTCGTCGGCCGCACGCGTGGCGCGCACCGTGGAGAGGATGCCGCCGCCGGCGCGGGCGATGTCTTCGTAGCTCGCGCCGTTGAGCCGGGCCTCGAATTCGTTGGCGCGGTTGCCGGCGTAGACGAGGTGAGTGTGGCAATCGATCAGCCCCGGCGTAAGCCAGCCGCCGGCGCCGTCGTGGGGCGGCAGCGCGCTGAACTCGGCGGGCAGCTCAGCTTCCGGCCCGAGCCAGGTGATGGTGCCGTCGCGCCACGCAAGTGCAGCGTTGCGGACAGTGCCGTAGCCCTCGCCGACAAAGCTCGCGAGATGGACGTTGCGCAGCAGTCCGTCCCGAACCGGCGCGTCGCTCACGGATGCGCCCCCGCGGCGATGCGGGCAACCAGCCGGGCTGCGACCCGCGCGGTGTGGGCGTCGATGTCCTGCGCGGGGTTCAACTCCGCGATGTCGGCGAGGCGCAGCTTGCCGCTGGCGACCGCCGCGTCGATCAGGGGTTCGATGATTTCCATGGCGACGCCGTGCGCCGAGGGCGCCGAGACGCCGGGGGCGAGGCCGGGCGGCAGCACGTCGAGGCAGATCGTCAGGTACAGGTGGTCGATCTGCGCAAGGAAGGCATGTAGTGCGGCGAGCGCGGCGTGAAGCTTCGCGGCGCCCAGTTCTTCATCCAGCATCCAGCGCACGCCCAGTTGCTTCGCGCGTTCGAACAGCGCCGCGGTGTTGGCGAAGCGCGAGATGCCGAAGACGGTGTAGTGGAAGGGCCAGGTTTGCGCCGCGCAGGTCTCGGCGATCTGTCGGAACGGCGTGCCGGAACTGGCGCGATCCGCGGCGCGCAGGTCGAAGTGCGCGTCGAAGTTCAGGATGCCGATGCGCGGTGTTTCGCTGCTGCGCTTCTTCAGCGCGGTGGCAAGCCCCATGAAGCTGCCGAAGGCGATCTCGTGACCGCCGCCGAGCCCGATCGGCAGGTGGCCGCGCTCGATCAGTTTCGCGATTTCTCCGGCGTAGTGGGCCTGCGCTGCTTCGAGCGCGTCGCCATCGCAATGCACGTCGCCGGCGTCGTAGAGCACCGAGGCCGCGGCGAGCGCGACGTTGGCCAGCGCGCGACGCAGTGCGGTGGGGCCGGCGGCAGCACCCGGGCGGCCGAGGTTGCGGCGCACGCCGGCGTCGCAGGCGAAACCGAGCAGCGCGACACCGTGGCGCTGCGTGGCATCGCCCAGCGGCTGCACCGCCTCATGCCAGCGTTGGCTGAAGTGCGCTTCGTGCGAGTCTTCGCGACCCTGCCAGATGGCCGTGTCGAAGCCGGTATGCCGTACGCCCTCGGTGCTCATGGTTCAGCCCTCGATGGATGGCAGGAGATCGTGCGCCGCGTGGTCGAAGATGCCGGAGAGCACCATGCGCTGCGCGGCTTCCAGATCGGGTGCGAGGTAGCGGTCGTCCGAATGGAACGGCACCTCGGCGCGCAGTTGCGCATGCACCTTTTCCAGCGGCACCGAGGTCTTCATCGCGCGATGGAAGTCGATGCCCTGCGCGGCGGCGAGCAACTCGATGCCGACGATGTGCGCGGTGTTCTTTGCCATGTCGGTCAGGCGCCGCCCGGCGAAGGTGGCCATCGAGACGTGGTCTTCCTGGTTCGCCGAGGTGGGCAGGCTGTCGACGCTGGCCGGATGGGCGAGCGACTTGTTCTCCGACGCCAATGCCGCGGCGGTGACGTGCGCGATCATGAAGCCCGAGTGCAGGCCGGGGTTCGGGATCAGGAAGGCCGGCAGGCCGGAGAGCGAGGCGTCGATCAGCAGCGCGATGCGGCGCTCGGACAGTGCGCCGATCTCGGCGATTGCGAGCGCGAGCGTGTCTGCCGCAAAGGCCACCGGCTCCGCATGGAAGTTGCCGCCCGAGAGCACCGACCAGTGGCCTTCGTGCTCGAAGATCAGCGGGTTGTCGGAGACCGCATTGGCTTCGATCGTCAGCGTGGTGACCGCGCCGCGCAGCAGGTCCAGACATGCGCCCATCACCTGCGGCTGGCAGCGCAGCGAGTAGGGGTCCTGCACGCGGTCGTCGTTGGTCAGATGCGACTGGCGGATCTCGGAACCGGCGAGCAGCTCGCGGTAGCGCGCGGCGACGGCGATCTGCCCCGGCTGGCCGCGCACTTCGTGGATGCGGGCGTCGAAGGGTGCGTCGGAGCCGCGCGCGGCGTCCACCGACATCGCGCCGGCTGCAATCGCCGCGGCGAACACACGCTCGGCGAGGAACAGGCCTTGCAGCGTCAGCGCGGTCGAGGCCTGCGTGCCGTTGATCAGCGCGAGGCCTTCCTTCGCCGCGAGCTGGATCGGCGTGATGCCAGCTTCGCCCAGCGCGTCGGCCGCATTGCGTTCGACGCCATCGACCCGCACGCGGCCTTCGCCCATCAGCGCCAGTGTCATGTGCGACAGCGGCGCGAGGTCGCCCGAGGCGCCGACCGAACCCTTGCTCGGGATGCAGGGCAGGATGCCGGCGTTGTAGGCCTCGATCATCGTTTCCAGCACCAGCGGGCGGATGCCCGAGAAGCCGCGCGCGAGGCTGGCGATCTTCATCGCGAGGATCAGGCGCACGACGCCGTCGTCCATCAGCGGGCCGACGCCCACCGAATGCGAGCGGATCAGGTTGGTCTGCAGCGCTTCGAGCTGGTCTTCCGCGATGTGCGTGTTGGCGAGCTTGCCGAAGCCGGTGTTGATGCCGTAGGCGGGCTTGCCGGCCTCCACGATGGTGCGCACCGCGGCGGCCGAGGCGCGCACCGGGCCCCAGGCGGCGGCGTCGAGCGCGAGACGGGCGCTGCCGTCCCACACCGCGCGCAGTTGCGGCATCGTGATCTGGCCGGGGACGAGGGTGATGGTCTTGGTCATGTCGGAATCCAGTGTGGGATGCAGGTCAGCCCAGCATCGGCAGGTTCAGGCCGCGCTCGCGGGCGCAGTCGCGGGCAATGTCGTAGCCAGCGTCGGCATGGCGCATCACGCCGGTGCCCGGGTCGTTCCAAAGCACGCGTTCGAGTCGCTTCGCGGCGGCCTCGGTGCCGTCGGCGACGATCACCACGCCCGAATGCTGCGAGTAGCCCATGCCGACGCCGCCGCCGTGGTGCAGCGACACCCAGGTCGCGCCGCCGGCGGTGTTGAGCAGGGCGTTGAGCAGCGGCCAGTCGGAGACGGCATCGCTACCGTCGCGCATCGCTTCGGTCTCGCGGTTCGGGCTGGCGACCGAGCCAGTGTCGAGGTGGTCGCGGCCGATCACGATCGGCGCCTTCAGCTCACCGCGGGCGACCATCTCGTTGAAGGCGAGCCCGGCGATGTGCCGTTCGCCCAGACCCAGCCAGCAGATGCGCGCCGGCAGGCCCTGGAAGGCGATGCGCTCGCCGGCCATGTCGAGCCAGCGATGCACATGGTGGTTGTCCGGGAACAGCTCCTTGATCTTGGCGTCGGTCTTGCGGATGTCTTCCGGGTCGCCCGACAGCGCCACCCAGCGGAATGGCCCCTTGCCTTCGCAGAACAGCGGGCGGATGTAGGCCGGCACGAAGCCGGGGAAGTCGAAGGCGTTCGCGACGCCTTCGTCCTTCGCGACCTGGCGGATGTTGTTGCCGTAGTCGACGACTGGCACGCCCATCGCCTGGAAGTCCAGCATCGCCTGCACATGCACCGCGCAGCTCTTCGCGGCGGCGCGGCGCAGGGCCTCGTGCATGCCGGGGTCGCGCTGCGCGGCGCGCCACTGTTCGAGGCTCCAGCCGATCGGCAGGTAGCCGTTGATCAGGTCGTGCGCCGAGGTCTGGTCGGTGACGAGATCCGGTTTCACTCCGCGCCGAACCAGCTCCGGCAGCACCTCGGCGGCGTTGCCCAGCAGGCCGATGGACACCGCCTCGCCGCGTGAGGTGTGCTGCGCGATGAGTTCGAGCGCGTGATCGAGATCGCGCGCCTGCACGTCGAGGTAGCGGGTGCGCAGGCGGAAGTCGATGCGCGACTGCTGGCACTCGATCATCAGCGAGGTGGCGCCGGCGAAGCTCGCTGCCAGCGGTTGCGCGCCGCCCATGCCGCCCAGCCCGGCGGAGAGGATCCAGCGGCCGCGCCAGGGGTTGGCGTTGCCGTCCGTTCCGTAGTGCTGTCTGCCCGCTTCGGCGAAGGTTTCGTAGGTGCCCTGCACGATGCCTTGCGTGCCGATGTAGATCCAGCTGCCGGCCGTCATCTGGCCGTACATCATCAGGCCCTTGCGGTCGAGCTCGTGGAAGTGCTCCCAGGTTGCCCACTTGGGCACCAGGTTGGAGTTGGCCAGCAGCACGCGCGGCGCATCGGCGTGGGTGCGGAACACGCCCACCGGCTTGCCCGACTGCACCAGCAGCGTCTCGTCGTCGGCGAGTGTCTGCAGCGACTTGAGGATCGTGTCGAAGCAGGTCCAGTCGCGCGCGGCACGGCCGATGCCGCCATACACCACCAGCGCCTCCGGGTTCTCGGCGACCTCCGGGTCGAGGTTGTTCTGGATCATCCGGAACGCCGCCTCGGTAAGCCAGCTGCGGCAGCTGCGCTCGGTGCCGCGCGGCGCGCGCACGACGCGGCCGGGGGCCAGACGGGGATCCTGTTCGGGGTGGGCGATGGACATGAGGTACTCCGCGACTGCAAAAGTTGTCTATACATTTGTAGCGCAGGAAGGTGCTTTGCGCAAGAGTTGTCTATACAATTAAAGCGCGCCACCGACGGACCGATCCGGGCCTCGACGGCGGTGCTCCCTCCGGAACCCGATCGATGACGACACCGCGTACCCCGCCCCGCTACCAGCAGATCAAGGACGAGCTGCTTGCCCGCATCCGCGCTGGCGAATGGCAGGTGGGCGAGGCGATCCCGCCCGAGGAAGGGCTGGCGCGCGACTTCGGTGTGGCGCGGATGACGGTGAACCGCGCGTTGCGCGAGCTGACCGATGCCGGCGTGCTGACCCGTACCCGCGGCGCCGGCACCTTCGTTGCGCCACCACGGGTCGATGCGCCGCTGCTGGAAATCCGCAACATTGCTGAGGACATTGCCGCGCGCGGCCACACACATACCGCAGCGCTGGTGAGCCTCGCGCGCGGCCAGGCGGACGGCGCCTTGGCCGATGCCTTTGCTTTGCCAGTCGGCGCGACGTTGTTTCACTCGGTGCTGGTCCATCGCGAAGACGGCCGCCCGATCCAGGTGGAGGATCGCTGGGTCAATGCGGCGCTGGCGCCGGACTACCTGCGCCTGGATTTCTCCGCTGAAACGCCGAACGCCTATCTCTCGCGCGTTGCCCCGCTTGCCAGTGCGCGCCTCACGGTTGAAGCGCGGCCGGCGCCGCGCGATATCGCGACGATGCTGGGTATCGATACGCGCGCTGCCTGCCTGGTCGTGCACCGCGTGACCCGCGGGGCGGATGGCGTTGCTTCGGTTGCGACGCTCTGGCACCCGGGCGAGCACTATCGGTTGCATGCAGTGATTGATGTGGAGCAGGGGGAGCGGCGGCGCTGAATCAACAGCGGGCGCGCACGCCGCGCGGGGCAGGGGGCGGCGAATCCGTTCAGGCGGGACGGCCAGTCCGCGCGGCTCACTGACGGGGCCACAAGGGTGATCTAGCGGACTGGGCCAGCGTCGGCGCCTGACCCGTGGGCGTGCATATCAAGCATCTGGATAGGCGATGCTAGACTCGCCCCCTGCGAACCGGGCTCGCGCGATTCCGCCTCACTTCACCGCCTGTGTGCCCGCCCTCCGCAATGCAGGACTTCTTCCCCGCCGCGTTCCTCAACTCGATCCCGCCTGCGCTGCGCGAGCTTCCCCAGCGAGTCCGCGCCCGAACCGGCATCGCGGTACGTGTGCAGGAGATCGACGAAGCGTTCGCGCAACGCCATCCCTCATTCGCCAACGCCGCAGCGGTGCTCGACATTGATCACGTGCAGCAAGCGATCACGATCCGCGTTGCGCACTCGGCGCTGAGCCCGCGCGTCATCGCGCACGAACTGATTCACCTGAAGCGAAACGTTCTTGAATCGGTGCCGAAGTTCTTCCCGGTGGCCTCGGCAAGTGCCGCCGAGATCCAGTCGATCTACTTGCTCGAAAACGCGCTCGAACATCTGTTCGTCGTGCCGGAGGAAATCGCCGCCTACCCGGGAGCGGAAGCCCTTTGGGCACACGACTACGCGGCCTGGGTCGACAGTTCAAAGCACAACGGATTTGCGCTGTGCCTGCATTGGTTCTTCCTGCGACTCGTGCTGCCCGATCAAAAGGCCGTTGCCGAGGCCTGCGCAGCCCACCTCAATGCAATGCAGGACCCGTACCTGATCCGCGTCGCCGAATACCTCAGGCGTACCCTTCAGGACCAGCGGCCCGACAAACTCGCGATGCAGCAGACACTGCTCAAGGCGATCGACCCCGCGCTCAGGAGCCACATCGCAATCGGACGTTTTGCCGTCCGCGATGGCAGGCTCATCACCGAACGATTGATCGAAGGGGCGTGGGAGCCGGCGTAGCGGGCGAGAAACCTTCCGTGCGTTCATTCGCTGTCGGTGCATCACAAAGATCGCTGCCGCGCGATCCCGTGACGACGTTGAGCATCGCTACGCGCGTGGCGTGCCTGGTCGTGCATTGCATGACCCACAGGGCGGTCGACGCCGCTCCGGTGGCCACGCTCTGGCAGCCCGGCGAGCGCCACTGGCGGCATGCGTGCACGCCACGAGCGTCCGTCCGTTAACGCGTTGTGACGAACGCCGCCGCGCCCAGGGGATTTCAATGGGTGCAATAATCGTGGGCATTGCGCGAGCTTGCCTCAATCGCCTGATCTCTACCGGAGCGCCAAACGTGAGTGCCTGGAGCTGTCCCCACGATGTCGACAACATCTGCCAACGTGTGCAGGGTGCCGTCTGCGACCCCGGCATGCGGGGGTGCGTGCTGGAAGGGCGGGTGCGCTTTGCGCGTGAGCAGATGAACCTGCCGCGCAAGCCGGTTCGCGCCGATGTGTCATCCCAATCCGACGAGGCAGCGACACCCCCGCCGAGGCGCCGCCTGCCTTTCTGACTTCTTGCCGGTGTTGCGGCGACTTCTCGTCGCCACCAGGGCGCATCGAGCGGTTCAGGCGCGAGCCGGTGCTTGTATTCGGCCTGAAAGGCCAGCCAGTCGCCAACGACTGCCGATGGCC
Organism: Niveibacterium sp. COAC-50; assembly: GCF_013184235.1. Classification (NCBI taxonomy): domain Bacteria; kingdom Pseudomonadati; phylum Pseudomonadota; class Betaproteobacteria; order Rhodocyclales; family Rhodocyclaceae; genus Niveibacterium; species Niveibacterium sp. COAC-50. The sequence continues at coordinate 72,367 of NZ_JABCJM010000004.1, read as the reverse complement.
TGCGCGTATCGCAACCACGGCAGCGATCGGTGCACGGCCGGCCTTCGGGCCTGGCGGGCGCGTCTAGAGGTCGAGCCGATCGATCTGCCATTGGATGCCGTCGAAGTCCGGCATCTCGCGACCGTCGTCCACGCCAATCTCGCGCTGGATCTGCTGTTCGAGTTTCTCCCGCATCGTTTCGAGCACGCCAGCGTGTTTTGCGCGGTCGAGTGCCAGGTTGTGCATCTCGTGAGGGTCGGCGTGCAGGTCAAACAGCTCGACATCGTTGCGAGCGAACAGCTCGTCGAGATTCGCCGGGCGATGCCGCTCCACCGGCGCGAAATATCGGGTGAGCTTGTAGCGGCCATCAAATGCCGCACGCAGGCTGCCCCGCTTGCGCAGGTTGGGCCGGTAGCCGGCGGCGACCATGGCGCCCTTCGGGTCTTGGCCCGCTGCGCGGGCCTCGGACACGATGCGTGTGACCTCGCTGTCGTTGGTGGCGATGCCGCTGTAGGTGAAGAGCACCGCATCGCGCACCGCATGCACCGCAGCGCTTGCTGGCTTGGCAAGCGCCGGCGAGAAGTCGCGGCCCGGTAGCTGCCGCCCAGCGAGCTCACTTGCGTGGGTGGCATCGATACCGGCCAGCGAGAGCAGCGTCGGCACGATGTCGATGTGGCCGGTCAGCGCCTTGCAGGTCTGTCCGCCGCGCACGTCGGGGTGCGCCACATACATCGGCAGGTGAATCGCCTCCTGATAGGCGAAGGGGCCCTTGCCACGCAGTCCATGGGCGCCGCCCATTTCGCCGTGATCCGAGGTGAAGACGATGATGGTGTCGTCGCTGAGCCCGAGCGCATCAAGCTCGTCGAGCATGCGCTTGAGTTGCGCGTCGACCGAGCGGATCGAGTTCAGGTAGAAATCCGAGAAGCGCTGCCAGCGTTCGGCCTCGGGTGGAATCGTGCCGAGGGTGTAGCCCCAGGCGCGGTGGAACTCGCGGTGCGCGCCGGGGCGGCCGGGGGCGTCGAGCGGCTGATGCAGCGATGCGGGCAGCGGCGCGTTCCAGCGCGTGCGATAGGCGGGGTGCTCCGGGGCGCGCGCTGCATGCATCAACAGATGCCCGGTGTCCTGCACCTGCTCGCCCGGGGCGTCGGTGTTGAAGTACATGATGTCGTGCGGATTCACCAGGCTCACGAACAGCGCCCACGGCTTGCCCTCGTGCTGCAGCGCCTGACCTTTCTCGCGCATCCACGATACCGCGCTGCCGGCGATCATGTGGTCATGGTGGTAGCCGCCCAGTGTGTGCACCAGCACATCGCCCGGCCACACGAAATCCGAGAAGCCGTAGGCGTCCATCTCCTTGGTGAACAGCCGGTCGGGCGATTCGGTGTCGAACGCGGCGTTCAGGTGCCACTTCCCCTTGTAAGCGGTGTAATAGCCCGCCTTGCGCAGCATGTGGCCGACCGTCGGCACCTTGGTCGACAGCGCTGCGACGTAGGGCATGTCCGCGTTCTCGAACATCCGGTTGTCGGCGGTCTGCAGGCCTGTCATCAGTACTGCGCGCGAGCTGGTGCACATCACCGCGGGGCAGTAGTGCTGGTCGAAGCGCACCCCGCGCTTGGCGAGCTGATCGTGCCCGGGCAGCGTGTAGCCCTTGGGCCATTGCGTGATGTGGCGCTCCTGGTCGGTGAACACGAACAGGATGTTCGGTGCCTTGCCTGCGCGGCGTTGCGGCGTAGGCGTGTGGCCGGGCTGGGCTGCTGCCGCGGCTGGCTCCGCTCCGCCGAGAAGCGGTGTCGTTACGGCGGCTGCGCCGGCAAGCGAGAGAAACTCGCGGCGGGTGAGGCCCGCGTGCGGGCTGGGCGGAACGCGATCGTGCGACATACCGGTCTCCTCATGGGGTGCGCTGCAGGGCGGCGCGTAGCGGGAGCAATGCCGGCGGTTCGATCGCCGCCGGTCATCAAGCGCAGCGAGTCTGCCGCATCGATCAAAGTGACACAAGTGTCAATTGTTGCGAGGGCGACGTGACCGGGACGACGTGGCGTCGGCGTTCTTTCGGACGTGGGCGAGCAGGGACGAGGCGGGAATCTCGATCGGGGCGAGTTCGCGCGTCGCATAGCGCTGCGCCGCCGCGCGTGGCACGCCGAGCGCCTGAAGAACGGCCTGAGCGAACTGTTCCGGGTAGTCCCTGGGGGTGTCGTCGGCTTGCACCGACGCAAATGCGGCGACCACCGGACCGAGCACGAGATCGAGGATGAGCGCCGCGGGCAGCGGGGCAAAACGGCCGGCGGCGATGCCGGCGTCGATGTCGCGCATGATGTTCTGCGTGGCCTGGCCGCCGTGGCGGATTGCGGCGACGCCGCCACGAATCACGAACCCGGCGAACAGCGGGTAAGTTCGCGCCAGTTGCAGCGCATAGCGCAGACCGGCCGCAAGCCGCGCAGCCGGGTCGCGGTGGCGCAACACCAGCGGGTCGATCACGCGGACGATCTCGTTGCTGACCGCCTCGGCGACGCCAGCCCACAGGGCTTCATGGGTGCGGAAGTAGTTGTAGAAGGTGCCGCGCGCTACGCCTGCCGCGGTGATCACCTCATCGATCACGCCCGGTTCGAGGCCGCGCTGCGCGATGACGGCCAGCGCGCAGGCAATCAGCTTTGCGCGCGTTCGCTCGCGCCGCTCTGCTGCGACGCGTGGCCGGTGGTCTTCGGTCGGGGCGGGTTGGGTCGGGCTGGGCGAAACCATGCCGCCGAGTTTAGCGCGGCGCGCTCAGGTATTCGCCGGCGCGCGCGGGTGTGATGCGGTCAGCGCAGACAGCGCGACCCGTTGCCGCCCTTCGGCATCAAAGTTGTCCGGCGCGAGCCATTGCTCGAACAGTGCTTTCAGCGCCGGCCATTCACTGTCGATGACCGAATACCAGGTGGTGTCGCGGTTGCGACCTCGGTCGATTCGCGCCTGGCGGAAGCAGCCTTCATAGGAGAAGCCCAGTCGCAGCGCCGCGCGGCGCGACGGGGCGTTGAGCGAATTGCACTTCCATTCGTAGCGTCGGTAACCGAGCGCGAAGGCCTGCTGCATCATCAGGAACATCGCTTCGGTCGCGGCGGGTTTGCCTTGCAGCAGTGGCGAGAAGTGCAGGTGACCCACCTCGATGGAACCCGCCGCCGGGTCGATGCGCAGGTAGCTGCATACCCCGACTGCGCGCCCGGTTGCGGCATCCAAGATCGCGTAGAAGCACGGGTCCTGCCCCGCCGCCATGTCGGCCAGCCAGGCGCGATATTCATCGATGGATGTGAAGGGGCCGTAGGGCAGGTAGGTCCAGCTGCGGCCATCGGTGTCCAGCGCGTCAGCCGCGAACAGGTCGTCGGCGTGGCGTGCGGGGTCAAGCGGTTCGACGCGGCAGAAACGCCCAGGCAGTACAACGCCACCTGGGCGGAGAGGTGGCGACCAGTTCGGTACTTCGGCGCCAAGCGGCTGGCCGAAAGTGTTTGTCATGGTGGGCATTGGGCGTGTTGGCTATCGTGGGACTCCGCACTCTACGCCGCCGTGGTGCCGTACGGCGATTGAATCGCGCGCGTCAGATCAGCCCGAGTTCGCGCAGCAGACGGGTGTTCTCGCGCGCGAAGGCCGTATCGGGCAGGCCCAGTTCATAGATGGTGCCGCTCTTGGTTTTTACGCGGCGCGTTTCCGCATCGATGTCGATAACCGAGCTGGTCTTGCCCGCTGCGGTATGTACGAAGGCTCCAATGATGCCGGTGGCGTTGGACTGCCCGGGTGCGTGTTCCAGCCACCAGCCGTTAAGACGTTGCTTCGGTGGCGTGCTGCGGAGCGACTTGAGGGGCAGCGTAGCGCCCCAGGGGGAGTTCGAGCGCGAGTTCATGGGCGTGGATGCGAGGCTGGGTAGCGTACTGGCCGTTCGTTGGAACGTGACCGATCGCCTGCAGGGCAGGCACACGCTAGGGTAGTGCGCAGCACGCGGCTGGGCGTGCGCAGTTTTCCACGCCGCCGAGGCGGCGAGTGTCAAACTTCGTCACGCAGCGGGGCGGGGAATGCGTCGCGGAAGGTGAATGCGAACTCGGTGGGGCCGTGCGCACGAAGGTGGGCGAGGCGCGCCGCGGCTTCGTGCAGGCTGGGCTGATGACCGGTGGGCACCCACCACAGCACGGCGTAGGCATCGGCCATGCGCGCGAACCATTCGCGGCGTCGGCGCAGGATGTCGGCATGTGCGGAGCGGAAGGCGAACGCATGCAGCGCAGCGAGGTCTTGCCACACGGACATGTTGACGATCACGTCGTCCGCGAACGGCCGGATCGCCGTGGCATCACCGGTTTCGTCCTGCAGGCGCCAGACGAAGCCGGGCGATTGCTCGGCCAGCTGATTGATCCGGTCAAGGTTGGCGACGAAATCCGCCAGGCGCGGCGAATCGAGTGGCTCAAGCAACTGAGCGATGTTGAGCTGTGCGAGTTGGGATGTCGGCATGGCGCTTCCTGAATGGTCGGATGTCTGCAGGTGCAGCGCGCTGCTCAGCTCGGAGGATAGGGCGAGAACTGGTCCGCAACGACCCACCAGCGACCCGCCTCCCGCACCAGGAAGAACAGATCCCGACCGCCCGTGTTGATGGTCTGCCCGTTCATGTCGAAAGACATGTCGTAGTAGTAGCTCACCACCGCCGCTTCGCCGAAGACCTCGACCACCGGTTCCGTAACGTCGAAGCGGTGAATGTGCGTCGCTTCACGAAAGCCCTTCCAGCCGGCGATGCAGCGTTCGGCGCCGAGGCGTCGCTCGCGATCGACCGGCGTGATGGCGACCATGCGGGGGTGAAAGTATTCCGACAATGCGTCCGGATCACCGAAAGTCCACGCGGCGTTGAGTGCGACGACGGTCTCCCACACTTGCTGCTGGGCGGGTTCGGGAAACGTGTGCTCCATGAGGCCTCCGCGCGAGACGAGGAAAACGAGCCAGCCAAACCGGTGACGCCTCACTGATGTGGTGGCCCCCGGAAATTCTACAAGGGGGACGCGCCCGTACTTTCGCGCAGTGCGTGTCGTATTCTGTGCGCCCCAGAAACCGAGACGCCCGACATGCAGATTTGGGTTGATGCCGACGCCTGCCCGCGCGTGATACGCGAGATCCTGTTCAGAGCGGCGACACGCACTGCGATTCCGGTGACCTTGATCGCCAACCAGATGATCAGCGTGCCGCCATCGCCGCACATCCGGTCACTGCAGGTGCCCAAGGGCTTCGACGTGGCGGATGACGAGATCGCGTCGCGCGTGTTGCCCGGCGATCTCGTGATCACCGCAGACATCCCGCTTGCCTCGCAGGTGATCGAACGCGGCGGCCTGGTGCTGGATCCGCGCGGCGAACGATTGACGAAGGAGAACATCCGCGAGCGCCTGTCGATGCGCGATTTCATGCAAGGGCTGCGCGATTCGGGCGTGGAAACCGGTGGGCCTTCAGGCTTCTCGGCGGCAGATTCGCGGGCGTTCGGTGCGGCGCTGGATCGTTTGCTCGCGCAGCGGCCACGTCAGACTTGAACGCGGGCTAACGTCTCGACCTGTTGGAGCAGGGACGCAATCGGTGCGTCCGACCACAGTTGCACTTCGATGTACTTCTCGAAGGGTTTCAGGTGGTAGTCAGCGTGGCCTGCATCCGGCTCGTCGGCCGGCAATCCGTATTGCGCCACGACTTCCGCCAGCGCTTCGAGCCGGAACACCTGGCCGTGGTAGGGGCGTGCCACGTGTGGCAGCCCGAATTGCGGCCCGAAGCCCATCGCGGTGAAGCTGTCCGGATAGGTGAAGCTGAGTTGATCGGCCGGCAACGTGTTGAGCGCGAGCGTGATGGCGCGGGTATCTGCCGCGAGTCTGCGAAACCACTCGCTGGATCCGAGCACGAAGTAGTGCGGTGACTGCCGTTCGGGGCGCCCGCCGGCGGCGACAAACAACTCGCGCATCCGCGCCTCGGTGAGCCGACGTAGCTGCATGTACCGCCGTCCGAAGAAGCGCTGGTAGCCCGCATCGGCGCTGCGTCGCGCGTTGAGTTCATCCAATACCTGCTGCAGCGCATCGTCCGCTAGGTCCGACAGGTTCAGGAAGGGGCGGCGATCCGCGAGGTGGTAGTGCGTAATGTGGGTTGGGGTCATTTGGCGGTGGCTCTGTTCGGCGGCCGTTCAGTCAGCTGACGTAGCCGGTGCGTAGCGCGTACGCCCATTCGGGCCGGCCATTGGCTTCGGCGAGCCGCGCCATCGGTTCAAAGTCGTAGGGCACGGCGTGCAGCGACAGATGCCAAGCGCCGTCCCTTAGTGCGGCAATGGCATAGCGGGCATCGGGCGAGCCGGTCTCGATCTTGTGCGGGTGTGGGTATTCGCCGCGAAACGCCTGCAACCCGACGCTGCCAGGGTTGAGCAGCCACTGCCGGCCGATCCGGAGAATGCGCGGCATGTGCGAATGCCCGCAGGCGACCAGGGGTGAGCGCTGCGCGCCAAGTCGTGCGCGGATCTCTTCGGCGGTGGCGATGCGCGCGCCAGCGGGCGTGAGCGACTCGAAGAAGTATTCCAGGTCGCTCGCTGGTGTGCCGTGGCAGACGAACACCTCCGGCTGCAGTTGCAGGCTGCCGGGCTGGCTGCGCATCCACGCGAACTCGGTTTCGCCGAGTCGGGCGTATGCGTGGGCGTCGGACGCGCCTTGGTGCGCCGGCGCCTCGGTCAGCAATTGGCGCTCGTGGTTGCCGGCGAGCGTGGGCCAGCCGGCGGCGATCAGATAGTGCGCGGTTTCGCGCGGCAGCAACGGGCCGGACAGGCTGTCCCCAAGATTCACGATCATGTCTGCGCCGCGCCGATGGATGTCGGCGACGACCGCCTCCAGTGCGGGCAGGTTGCCGTGGATGTCTGACACAAACGCGATACGCATGGCGCCCCTGATCTGCCGTTCACGCGGCAATGCGGTGGGTAAGTTCGCAAGGGTAGCGGGGGTGGGCCGCAGGTGAAAGTGGCGGGCGCGGGTCTGCGCCGTGTCAAAAGTCCGCGATTCGTTCGTCATCGCTGCCGACAGCGCCGTCGCCCTGAGACTAGACTACGGGCCAGACAGGCTACGCGGTGCCTCGATGTGCTGCGGGTCCTGTGCGTGGTGGCTCGTCCGCCGCGCCCGCGCCGCCAGCCGGCGTGGCCTCAAACGCCTGCGCAAATGAACCTCGCCTCCGGATCAAAGCACCGAAGGCGACTCGGATTACCTCCGGATCTCGCCCCGCCGCGGTGCCTCACACGCGCCGCGTGAGTGGTCAGCCCGGCACCGCCATTTGCGAACAGGAGAAACCATGCGTTTGAGAGTGTTGCGTTCGGCCAGCCTGCTGGCGCTGTTGTTGCTCGCTGCATGTGGTGGTGGCGGAGATGGCACCGGAACCGTTACCCCGCCGATTGCGGGCGATACGATCACCGTGACGCAGGAGAAGCTGGCCACCCCGGTCGACGGCGCATCGAACTACCTGCTCTATCTGCCCAAGGGCTATGGCGATGACGCCTCGGCGAAATGGCCGCTGATCATCTATCTGCACGGCTCGCAGCCGTTTTCTGGCCTCGTGCTCAGCAGCCTGAGTCAGCAGGGCATCATGGGCTACATGAAGGACAACCACAAAGGTTTGCCCGCGATCGTCGTGCAACCCCAGCAGGATGTGAACACCCACGGGCACAAGGTGGATTGGCACGATCCGGCTTTCATCGATAGGGTGATCCGCGACGTGGAGCAGCGCTTCGCGGTGGACAAGACCCGCGTCAGTATCACCGGCGGCAGTCTGGGCGGTTTCGGTTCGTGGAGCATGGTGCTTGCGTACCCGAAGCGCTTCGCTGCAGTCATGCCCGTGGTGGGGGGGCTGTCGAACGATACGGACTCCTACGATCGTCACTTGCCGATCACGACCGAAGCGGACTGGGGCGGCAGCTTTGCCCGTATCGTTGCAACGCCAATGCGCGTCTATGCAGGCGTTCCTGATGCGAACGTGCCGATCGCCTGGGCGCGCAATCCGGTCGTGATCCTTCGCGCAGCGGGCGGCACGCCCGACTATCACGAGACCAACAAGGGGCACGGCGATACACAAGTGGAGGCGCTGCAGGCGGAGCCGATTGGCTGGATGCTCGCGCAGTCGCGCCCCGACGCCAGCGAGGATACGACGCCGATCAATGCGGCGGACTACGTGGGCACCTATCGTGCTGCGAACAACCTGACGGTGACGATGAGCATGGCCGGTGACCGACTGATGCTTGGGTTCTCCGACGGCCGTCTGCCAATGAGCTTTCTGCCGATCGGCGACGACCGCTTCATGGCGGAGTGGATGATGCGCGCGAAGCGGGACAGCGCCGGCACGGTGAAGTGTTTTGTCACGCCGATGCTGATGTTGGCGGATCTGGTGCGCGACGGCGCAACCGAAAGCTGTAACTGATCGAAGTGAGGGGTAGTGCTGATGCACGGTAAGACCATTCAAGCGCGCCGCTGGGCGGCGCTCACCAGCGCGTGCTGCGTATTGCTTGCAGGCTGCGGTGGTGGCGGGGCAAGCGCTGCTGCGCCGACGCCGACGCCGACGCCGCCGGCGCCAGCGCCAGCGGAAGCGAGCTACTTCCCGTCGGCGACGCCTCAGCTTCGTCTGAGCCAGGGCGGCCATCAGGTGATGCTGACACTGGTGCGGGGCGACATGCTGCATGTTGCCTACAGCGCGCAGATTGAGCCGGGCACGCCCTTCATGTCTCCGATGGTGGCGCTGCGCGATTTCAGCGGGCCGGCCAGCTATACCTGGGACCCGGACGCCAAGCGCCTGGTGACCGACGCCCTGTTGGTTGAACTCGATCAGGGCTGCTGGCGGATCTCCGCCCGCCAGCCAGAGGTGCGCGTGCTGACGCGCCTTTGCGTGCAGGACTGGCAGGCGGATCGGCTTCGCTTGGCGCTCTCTGGCGAGGGGGCGACGGAAGTGCTGGGCCTCGGCGAGCGGCTTGTCAGCGGCAGCAAGTCGCCATCGTGGCTGGGCGCGCAACGGGTGCCGGCGAGCAAGTACGGCAACGCGATGACCTATTCCGACATCTCGGCCTCGGGCGATATGCAGGTGCCGGTGGCCTACGTGCTGGGCGAGGGGCAACGCAACTGGGGCTTGTTCGTCGACTCGGCCTACCCGCTGAGCTTTGATTTCCGCGCAGCGACCTGGACCGTCGACAGCCCGTCGCCATCACTCGGGCTCTTTCTGTTTACGGGCGCTGATCTGCCCGATTTGCGACGCGACTACTTGTCCCTTACCGGCACACCGCCGGTGCCGCCATTGAAGGCCTTCGGCCTCTGGATATCGGAGTACGGCTACGACAACTGGGCGGAGCTGGACGACAAGCTCGCAACGCTGCACGGCAAGGGTTTTCCGGTCGATGGCGCCGTGCTGGACCTACAGTGGTTTGGCGGTATCAACAGTGGCTCGCAAAGCACCTCGATGGGCAAGCTCAGCTGGGCGACAGGCAAGTTCCCGGATCCCGCTGCGAAGCTTGCCGCTTATGCGGCGAATGGCGTCGGCACGGTGTTGATCGAGGAGAGCTATATCGGTGGGGCGCTGCCCGAATTCCGGGCGCTGGCGGATCAACGCTATCTCGCGATGGATTGCGCGCCCCCCTGCAAGGACGCCACGGTCTATTCCAGCAATCCATGGTGGGGCATCGGCGGCATGATCGACTGGTCCAACCCGGGGGCCGGCAGTTGGTGGCACGACGCCAAGCGTGTCGCGCTGATCAACGATGGCGTGCTGGGCCACTGGACCGATCTGGGCGAGCCGGAGATGTTCAGCCCATCGTCGCAGTACTTCGGCATCGACTGGTATGGCGCGCACCCGACACGCCATGCCGATGTACATAACCTGCTCAATTTCTTCTGGAGCCGCAGCATTGCGGGCGACACGGCACGCACCCATCCGCAGCGCCGGCCGTGGATTCTCAGCCGCTCCGGCGCGGCCGGCAGCCAACGTTTCGGTGTGGCGACCTGGTCGGGCGATGTGCAGTCTTCGTTCGCTGCACTTGGCGCACAGATGACCGCGCAGGCCAACATGAGCCTCTCGGGCTTCGACTACTACGGCTCCGACGTTGGCGGTTTCGATCGCGCCGGCATGAGCGGCGCGCCGCTCTCGAAGCTCTACACTCGCTGGTTCGCCACCAGTGCGCTGCTCGACGTGCCGCTGCGGCCGCATGTACAGAACCTCTGCAACTGCACCGAGACCGCGCCGGACCGCATCGGCGACGCTGCCAGCAACCTCGCGGCGTTGAAGCTGCGTTACCGGCTGGTGCCCTACCTCTACAGCCTGGCGCACGCGGCCCACGATCAGGGTGATGCGATGTTCCCGCCGCTCGCGTACCACTTCCAGCAGGACAAGCAGGCGCGCAGCGTTGTCACCACCAAGATGATCGGGCCCTGGGTGCTGTTCGGCACGCCCAGCGGCACCGACGCAACGATGGGGGTGTACCTGCCCGCGGGCGCTTGGACCGACTTCTATGCACCCGCGCGGCGTGTTGCGTCGCAAGGGGCTTTCAGCCAGGAGAGTCTGCTCGTCGCCGATCAGTTGCGTGCGCCGATCTTCCTGCGCGAAGGGGCGATCGTGCCGATGCTGCGCGATGCGCCGGGCCATCTGGGCGATCCGCGTGATCGCGCGATGCATTGGTTCGACGACATGCTGGTGCGCATCGTGCCGGCGGCGACTGAGAGCCACTTCACGCTGGTTGAGGACGATGGTGTTACCCGCGGCTACGAGGCGGGTCAGTCGGCGCGCACCACCATGACGACGCAACGCAATGCGGCCGGCGAAGTGCGCTTCACGCTGCGCCCCGATAACCGGAGCGGTGCCACGGCCAAGCGCAAGCTGGCGCTGGAGTTCCTGCTCGGTGGCAACAGCGTGCGCGAAGTGCGCGTTGGCGGGGCGGTGGTGCCGCAGGCGGATGCCGCGGGCGCGTCGGTGGGCTGGTTTGTCAGCGAGGGCGGTATCACACTGCGCCTGGGCGAGCGCAGCGTCGACGAGGCAATCGACGTGGCGCTACTGCCCTGATGGCGTCACAGCGCTGACGGAGGGCGCACCGAAGTGACCCTGCCCGGCGCAGGTTTTGATACCGGCGCCGGGCGCACTTGCCGGCAGTGCGTGCGGCGCGGAATCTTCCGCCGTCGGCCGCAATTCTGGCTCGCGCCGCGGGCGCCGCTAGCTGACAATGCGCACGGGCCGGAAAAGCCCGAATCAATCAGACTTCAGAGGAAACATGGCCAGCGAATTTCATAAGCCTTCTGCCGCATTCGTCGGCGCGTCGTGGATCGCGTTGTTCCTTGGCGTCGGCGCCTATTGCGCTGGCCTGTGGAATGCGCAGATGCAGCTCAACGAGAAGGGCTACTACTTCACGCTCATTCTCTACGGCCTGTTTGCCGCCGTGTCGCTGCAGAAGAGCGTGCGCGACAAGCTCGAAGGCATCCCGGTTACCGGCATCTACTTCGGCCTGGCGTGGGTCTCGGTGGCGGTCTCGATTTTGCTGCTCTGCGTGGGCCTGTGGAATGCCACGCTGGCGCCGAGCGAGAAGGGCTTCTACGCGATGGCCTTTGCGCTGAGCCTGTTTGCGGCGGTGGCGGTGCAGAAGAACACCCGCGACAGCCGCCACGACTATACGCAGAAGGAAGAAAACCTCTGAGCGCCGCGCGGCTACATCTGCCGGAACAGGTGGGCGTAGCTGCGCGATACCGTCAGGGTCTCCGGCCGGCCGGCGAGCTTGAGTAGTACCCGGCCATTGCCGTCTGGCCGCGCGCTTTGCACATGGCGCAGGTTCACGATGAGTCCGCGGTGGATCTGCTGGAAGTCGGCCGGATCGAGTTGATCCAGCAGTTCCTTGAGCGGCGTGCGGATCAGCGATTCGCCTTCCTGCGTGAACACCGCGACGTACTTGTCGGTGGCAGCGAAGTAGATCACGTCTTTCACGGCGAGCATTTTCACCGTGTCGCCCACTGCGGCGCGCACCCAGTTGAGCCGGGCCGCGGGGGCCGGGCTTGCGCCGCGCTGCAACGCCGCGATCAGGCTTGCGAGATCGGGTGCTGTGGCCGGCTGTTCAAGGCGCTTGCGCAGTTTGGTGATGCAGTGCTCCAGCCGTTGCATGGTGAAGGGCTTCAGCAGGTAGTCCACCGCTTCGCGCTCGAAGGCCTCTACCGCGAAACTGTCGTAGGCGGTGACGAATACCAGCAAAGGCGCAACGCCTTCGTTCAGCAGGGTCTGCGCGACCGACATGCCCGATTGACCCGGCATGCGGATATCGAGAAACGCGATGTCCGGGCGCTGTGCGCGGCAGGCCGCCAGCGCTGCGTCACCATCGTCCGCTTCGGCGACGATCTGCAGTGCGGGCCATAGTTGCCGCAAGGCATCGACAAGGTCGGCGCGTAGCAAGGGTTCGTCGTCGGCGACGACAGCGCGAATGGTCGAGTTCATGCGTGTACTCCAGCACGATCGGCGGGGATCTCGATGCTTGCGCACACGCCGCCGCCCGGCGCGCTCTCAACCGACAGGCGCGCATCGTCGCCAAAACACGAAGCCAGCCGCGCCTGCACATTTTCCAGACCGAGTCCGGTGCCTTGCGTGTTCGAAGCGCCGAGCCCGACGCCGTTGTCGGTCACTGCGAGCCGCACGCGCCCGTCGCGCAACTCAGCCAGCAACGCAATGTGGGCAGGCCCGGCCTTCTGTTCGATACCGTGGGCGATGGCGTTTTCCACCAGCGGCTGCAGCAACAGTGGTGGCAATTGCAGTTCGCGCAAGGCGGGCGCCACGCGCGTCTCGACGGTGAGCCGGCCGCCCATGCGGATACGTTGGATGTCGAGGTAGGCGCTCAGCAATTCGAACTCCGCCGCGAGCGTGGTGTGCGGCGTGCGCGATGCCTGCAGCGTGGCGCGCAGCCACTCGATCAGGCGATCGAGCAGGGTGCGAGCGAGCTCGGGGTCGCGCCCGATCAGGCTGCGCAGGTTGGCCAGGGTGTTGAACAGGAAGTGCGGTTCGATCTGCGCCTGCAGCGCGGCCAATTGTGCGCTGGCGGCGGCACGCTCGGCTTCGGTGCGCGCGGCATCGGCCTGCGCCGCGCGGGCCGCGAGTTCGGCGGATCGGCGCTCGGCCACCTCTCGCCACCAGAAGAAGGCGAAGCAGAGCGCAAACGCGACGGCCGAGAAACCAAAGGTGAGCCGCCACGCATAGGGCGACTGGGTCAGCGCGGCGGTGGCCGGATGCCCGCGCAGCGCGGTGGCGAGCATCATGCCGCCGACCACCCCGAGTGCGCCGCCCGCGATGCCCCAGGCGAACTTGAGTGCGGGGTAGCGGATGTAGCGGATCGGGATCGATGACAGGTAGCACAGCCCGCCAATGCACTGGCTATAGACCAGTGCTTCGCCAAATCCGCTGCCGGATACGGTGGTCCACAGCGCCGCGAACACCGTGTTGAAGACAAGCAACAACGGCAGTTCCTGCAGATAGTGGCGCGGCGGTACCGGGGTGCGAGTGCAAGGTTTCATGCCGAGATGATGCCCTGCGGCCGCGCGGATCGGCCAGTGCGCAAGGATGAATCGACGCCAGCGCGGCGCAAAACGCGTGAGGCGGGCGCGAACGGCGGCCCTCGTTGGGCGCAGGCGTTCGCGTCAGGCCGGTGGGCCGCGGTCCGCCGCGCGTACCCCAACGATGCCCATCATGGCGCGCACCACCATGTAGGCGCTCCAGCTCGCAAAGCGCCGATACCATGGCGCCCGCTGGTGTTCGGCCAGTAGCAGTTCGACCGCGCCGTCCTGCATTGCTTGGTCGAGGCTTGCGCGTAGTTCGCCGGCGAAGCCGACGTCACGGACCACCACATTCGCCTCGCGCGCGAGCATCAGGCTGAAGGGGTCGATGTTGGATGAACCCACCGTCGCCCAGTGCCCGTCGCATACCGCCACCTTTGCGTGAAGGAAGCTCTTGCGGTATTCGAAGATGCGCACGCCGCCGGCCAACAGGTGCGGATAGAGGGCCCGCGTGGCGTAGTGCAGCAATACGTACTCCACGCGACCTTGCAACAGCAGCACCACGTTGCAACCGCGCCGCGCAGCTTCGATCAGGGCCTGGCGGAAGCGCCGGCCGGGCAAGAAGTAGGCGTTCGCAATCACGATCTCGCGCCGCGCCTGAGCGATCGCATCAAGGTAGGCGTTTTCGATGTCGCGCCGGTTGCGCAGGTTGTTGCGCACTACGAAGGCGGCGCGCACCGCGCCAACCGGCAAAGGAGAGGCCGCCAGTTCGCTTTGCCAGGCCGGGCGCTCGCGCAAACCGGCCCAACTCACCAGCCACCACACTCGGTGCACCGAGGTGTGGATCGGCCCCAGCAGCGGGCCTTCCACCTTCACCGCATAGTCGAAGCGCGGTGGTGTCTGGCCGGGTGTATCCATGTCGTCGATGATGTTGATGCCGCCAACGAAGGCAACCCGTGCGTCGATGACTGCCAGCTTGCGGTGCAACCGCCGCAGGCGGTGGCGGCGAAAGCGCAGGGCGCGTAGTTCCTGCCGGTAGATCAGCACTTCGACGCCGGCCTCTCGGAGCCGTGGCGCAGTGTGATCGACAAAATCGCGGCCTCCGAAGCCATCCACCAGCACCCGTACCGCGCAGCCGCGCGCTGCCGCCCGGCTCAGCGCAGCGGTGACCGCTTCGCCCGTTGCATCGCTGGCGTAAATGTAGGTCTCCAGGTGCACCTCGATGCGCGCGGCGTCGATTGCAGCGATCAGCGCGGGAAAGTACTCCGCACCGCATTCGAGCAGCGTCAGGGCGTTACCGGGGAGCAGCGGCGCAGGCATGTCAGCCGGTGTAGACCAGCTCCGCAGTGAGCGGCGCATGGTCCGATACGTTCGCCCAGCCATGGCCGCGCAACACTTCGGCCTGGGTGGGGCGCAGGTGGCGTACGTAGATCCGATCGAGCGTGAGCAAAGGCAGCTTGCTCGGGAAGCTGCGCGCCGGCCGCCCCGTGAGTTCGGTAAACACCTCCTGCATACCGAGCTGGCGCGCGAGCCACTCGTTCGCCTTGCTGTGCCAATCGTTGAAGTCACCGGCAATGATCACCGGCGCATCCGGCGGAATCTCCTCATGCACCCGCTCGATCAGGCTAGAGAGCTGGCGCCGACGTTGCGCATCCGTCAGCGACACATGCACACAGATCGCGTGCAGCGGCACACCGTTGTCCATGCCCAGCACACAATGCAGCAGGCCGCGTCGCTCGAAGCGGGTCAGCGACACATCCTGGTTATCCGCGGTCAAGATCGGCAGCTTCGAAATCAGCGCATTGCCGTGGTGCCCCTGCCTATACACCGCGTTACCGCCATACGCCGTTTGCTGCCAATTGCCCTGCGCGAGGAACTCGTGCTGCGGCATCGCCGGCCAGTCATCGTGTTGCGCCTGATGGCCCAGATGCAGCCCCTGCACCTCCTGCAAGAACACCACATCCGAATTCAAAGCCCGCAGCCGCTCGCGCAGATCATGAATCACCATGCGGCGGTTGAACTGCGAGAAACCCTTGTGGATGTTGTACGAGCAGATCCGGAGGCGCGTCATTGCGGCGAGCGATAAAGGGAGTCGCCTCAGTGTGCCGCAAAGTCGCGATGGCGCACAGAGTGCGGGGGCATGGTTCGGCCGACGATCGCCGCGAGCGAAGCGCGGGCGGTCGCCGCAATGACTTTGCGGGCGTTCCAGTCTTGATTGCCGTGAATGTGGCGGCCACATCGGCTCCGGCTCTCGCCCGATTGTTGCGGTGTGCCGCACCAGCCAGGTTTGTGGGCCGCTGAACTTGCGTGCGCTCCGAGGTAATCCAGTGGACGGGCGCTCTCACCAGTCCTGCGAGGCCAGAGTGAGGGCTATTGAGCCTTACGCGTCCGCAGTGAGCTCAGCGTCAACTCAAAGCGCTTCATGCTCTGCTCGAACGCGGGGGGATTGACCTTGAGATCGTCGGGAGCGGTCTCGCGGTCGAAGCTGCGCATGTTGAGCGACACGAAGGGCAGCACCTGCGAGTGGTCCCAGCCCCGCGCACCGGCGTAGAGGCTGTAGCCGGGTGTCCCCTCAAGGGTGTAGATGCCGCCCAGCACCGCCGGGCGCGCCCCGATGCTCGTGCCCTTGGGGCCAATGGCCTGGATCTTGCGACCATAGCCATTGCCGAGCAGCCCTGCCACCGTTGAACGCGCGGTTGCTTCGAGCAAGGGCTCGGTTGGGTTAAAGTTGCGCTCGCCCTCCACCGCGGTGGCAAGGGTGTAGATCACCCCCGGGCTGTCGGAAAAGCGGTACGACACCTCGGCCTGAAAATGCCCCTGACCATCGTCGCGGATGAAGCCGTGCGGAATGCACAGCCCCGGCTTGTTGGGCACTTGGTAGAGCGGTCGGTATTCGAAGCGCGATAGCAGATCCTTGAAAGCCACGACGCGCTGATCAAACGGCGCTTCGCCCTCTCCTCCCGTGGACATGAACTGGAAGGCAAAGCCCCCGCGCAGGACGAAGGCGTAGAGCGTGGGGCCGGCAATGTAACCGGTGCTGTTGGGCAGGCCCCAGTCGGTGGGGTGCCAGTCTTTGTCGAATTCCCGCTTGCTGGCAGCCAATGCCTCCGCATTATTCAGCGCGTCTTGCATCGCCTTCTTGTAGTCAGCCGTTCTCACTGAATCTGCCTTGATCTCGGGTGTTTCTAACTGCTCTGTGAAGTCTTTGGCGGAAAGCCTCTCAATCCGAATGTTCTCGTCAAAGTCCTGAAGCGCGATGTTCTTGTGCACGCCTGCGATGCGTTGCATCTCTCGTATCGTTTCGGACGTTGCTTCTGCGGCGACCACCACATTTACGTTTGCTATCCGAATGGCATCTTCCCCGCCGCGTAGAATCCGTGAGAAGCCGAGGATCGAAGTGTTGGCTCGAACTCGTTTGGGCAGGCCCCATTCGAATTTTGGCTGCGCAGGCACTTCGAACACCAAGCGCCCCAGGCATTCCGAGCGCGCGCCCGGCGCTACGCTGTAACCTGGGTGATAGGCCGCCGCAAGGTCTTGTTCGGTGGGGGCCGGGGCGGGCCGTGGAGACTGCGCACCGCTGGGTTGGCAGGCGCAGAGCATGAGGGCCAGCGTGGCCTGCGCCGTACGGCCTCGAAGGAGGAAGGTCATGCGGCGGATTCCTTCGGCGAAGTGGTTTCGCGCAGAGCAATTGCGGCGTCAGGGCGCGCGGCTTCTCTGCGCGCGATGGTCGCAATATGGGTCTTGGAGAACAGATTATCCTCGCCGCGTGTCCACTCGGTCGGCAAGGCAACAATGAATCCCTGCACGCCTTGGGGGGTTGCCGCGGGGGCCTTGCTGGTGGCTGTATCCGACGCCGGCGCCCAGGAGTGATTCACGTCCTTGTAGTCAGCCTCTCGCCAGAACAGCGGATCGAATGGCATTCGGTAGCGCAGGCGCCCTCCCTTGCCATGCTCCAGGTAAGTTTTGTACTTCCAGGTCGGCCAGATGGACGCTGGTGCGCCGCCGGGATTCTTGTCCTGCGCTTCTTTCGGCTGAATCTCCGGTCGGGCCTCTGACCGTGGTGTGTACCAGAATGCTTTGCCATAGTTGTTGGCATTCAAGGTTGCACGCTGCTGAATCGCCTCCCAGGTTGCCGGTAGCCCGGGGCTCTTGAGAATCGAATCACTTAGCAGTGCGGGCGCTTGCCGCCCGGGCGCGCTGGCGCCGAAGTGTTTCTTCCACAGCGCGACGCGCAAATCATGCACCTCTTTGGCTACCGACTGCATCGGGCCGGCCAGAGGCACTTTGATTGCATTGCGACTGGTGATGACCGTGGCCAACTCAGAGTCTCGATCGCCCAGCATGCTGCGGTCGTTGATGTTGGCGCTGCCTAGTACGGCCACCTGGTCGTCGGCAATCAGGAGCTTGCTGTGCACATAGATCTGTTCGGTCACCGGCTGCCCCTTGAGGACATCCCAATTGCGCAGGTTTAGCAGTGTGATGAAACGCTTCCAGTCATCGCGGGCCTGGTTGACGATGTCGACGATATCCATCGCATGGACCAATTCTTCCGCCTGCGCCCAACTGATTCTCTTTTCTCGCCGCACTCGATCGGTGAGGATGGCACGGCGCACGCCGTTGATCAGGCTGTGCTCGCCGAAGGCCAGGCTGTGCATGGTTAGATGCACCTGGCTCATGATGTTGAGCGTATCCAAGGTGCCCTCGGGGTGTACGGGCAGCACGATGTAGACATGGAACGGCCGCCCATCCTTGAGGCCGACACGGGTAATGCGATCGATGAGGGCTTTGCCGATCGGGTTGCGTAACGCTGCCTGTGGCGCCGTGGGTTGGGTCAGTACTTCTCGGGTGGCGATGTTCTTCATGACCGTATCGAGGTCGTGAAGGAACTCCGGCCCACCAGCCAGACGCATGACATCGTCGACCTTTGACCATCGGATCCGCGTCGGGATTTCGGCCGCCTTGGCCCCGCGGATCTCTAGTAGATCGAGAAACTGCCGCGTGTGGGGATTGTCCTCCAGCGCCAGCATGCAGCGCATTGGCCCGGACAAACCAGCTTGCACTGCCTCCGACTGACCGTGCGCGGTCTGGAAGAACTGCCCTTCGATATAGATGAAGTGCCGCGCGGTCGATATGGCCTTCAGCATTGCCTTGAGGCAATTGTTCTGTGCGAGCACTGGCTGGATGGTTCGCCCCGCTGCTGCTGCCTCCATTTGCTGGAGTGACTTGCTCGCGCTGCGCATCACTTGAACGGTGCACTGCCCCTTCGGCGCAGGGGGCGAGCGGAGCATGCGGTCCGCGCCGATGCGCGGCATACGCGGTGCGCTGGGAACCTGGATGCCAAAGGTGTTGGCTAACGTGGACGCCACAGCGTGGCGATAGTTGGCCGACGAACGTTCGTACAACTGGCACACACTGTTCCAACGCTCGACGAAGTTGCGGCTCAGATCGAAGACCGAAGGGCCTTCGATCCGGCACTGGACGTCTTGCCACGGCATCCGGGGTTGGCGCTCGGTGTCGTGTGCGGCAGGCGGCAGTGCCCGCCCCGTAGAAAAGAGGCGCTCGTAGTATTCGGGCGGGCGCCATGAGGCCGAGTTGGTTGTTACTGCGATCAGCCAGCCAAGACTCCCCGCGATCTGCCCTAGCTCCTGCTGAACTCCAAGAGGGAGCGCATGCAAGGACTGGCCGCTCAGCCAGGCCATTGCAGCAGAGGCCGCATTCGCAGCGTTGGCCGCACCGGTCGCCGCCATTGCCTCAAGCTGACTCTTGAGTCGCCCTGTTTGCGCGCGATACGCCTCCTGTACGTTGTCCACGGCCCAGTCCTGCACCCCATTCACAAAATCGGAGAACAGATTGACGTTGTTCCACCAATCGCCAATTGCGTTGCCGTACTCGGCCAGCTTGTCGCTCGCGGCGTCGCGTGCATCCAATGTCGAAGCAAGCAGCCCTTCAGATGGAGAGGTGAGGAAGGTCAAGACCTTCTTCGCGACACCTTTCGTACCGATGGCGGCCAGCAGTTCCAGTTGGGTCACACAGTGCTGGACGTCCGTGCGCTTGAGTTGAGCGACTGGCGGAATACACGTGTTGTAGAACTCGTTGAATCGCCGCTGGTTCGCCTTGAGGCTGAACGTCGCGTCGTCGCGGCGTCCGTAGGCGAGGTCGATTCCACCGCCGAACGCGACGCGGTTGTCGATGACCACCGACTTCTGATGGTGAGAGAACATGACGTTGCCAACCCCTTGGTCGGATTGGACCGGGGCTCCCAAGCAGAACGCGCGTCCCTTGATTTCCGGTAAACCGTTGAGCAAAGCGACGGCCAGAGCCGTAAACAGCGCTCCAGTGTCCGGCGTTCCCGGGTTTTGCCAAGGCATGACATACACGTTTGCGCCGTTTCGCAGCGCTTTGCCGAGTGCCGCCAGCAAGGTGCTGCCCGGGGTAAGTTCAACATCGAAATTCACCTGCCAGCCAGCGATGAAGACTGACACTTTTGCTGACTCAATTGCCGCCTTGACGGCCTCGAAGTAGTCGGCCCCAGTTGTGTAGAAGTTGACGGCGTTGCCAGTCCTTGGCTGGGAGTACACCGGACCCCAGGCGATCCCCTCGCCAGCAGGCGGCGTTGTGCAGTCAAGCGCAAACCAGTCGGGGGCGGATACTGCTTTGCAGGCAACCTCACCGTCCTGTGTGAGCACCTGATGAATCGTGTTCTCTTGTCCCATGCTCTGTCTGTCCGAACAGTTAGCTCGTCGCCTTGAGTGCCGCGGCGAGCGCGGAGGATGAAGGCGCTGCGAGTTGGTCCTTGGCGTAGCGCAGTTGTTCGTGCAGCCCGTCACTGTGTGGGTGTTGATGAACTTTGGCGCTGAAATCCGCCGCGCTCATCAACTGACGCAGTCGCTCCTCAGGTGTCCATTCAGCAGACTCGCGTGCAGTCTTGATGCGAGCGCTATGACCCGGCTGCATCAACCACAGGCGGCCGGGGTTCGCGCAATAGGCATCCTGAAGCGTTTTCTGATCTCCGTCGGAGAGCCTGATGCTGCCATCTGTCTCTGTTGCGCCTTCGAGCAGGATCTGTGTGGCGTCAATTGTTGCCATCCCTTCGGGTTCCTCTGAGCTAATTGCCACAACCCAAGGTTGGCCGCCGACACCGTGGCCTGCTACGCCAGGAGCGTCCGCCAAACGCAGATCAAACTTCATCGGGCGAGTTGGGACGCTCACCTCAGGGAAGTCGGGGAGTGCGTGATTGAGCTTCCCCGGCGCAGAGAAACTCTTCTGACTCGCATGCACGGTCAGCGTGCCCGGACATTGCACCGTGATGTTGCCGCCTTCGATCGTGATCGCTGCGCCACCGGCGGTGGCGAGGTGGATCTTCTTTGCGGCGGCGAAGTCGGCTGAGGCGTTGGCGGAGAGGATCTTCAGGTCGTCCTTGGCTGCGATCTGCAGGATGTCGCTGTGGGCTTCGAGGCGCAGGGGGCCGGCGCCTGCGATCATCGACAGTCCCATGCCGCCGTCTCCAGCCTTCTCCGCGCCGGCAAGGATGCCGAGCGTTTGTCCGGTGTGCAGCCGCGTGTTGCCCTGCGTGACCCATTCCTGATTCGCACCGGTGGCGAAGAGCGCCGTTTCGTTGGCGGCGAGGGTGATGCTGTCGGCGGCGGTGAGGGCGACGCCGGCTTTGGCGGAGACCGCGAGCAGTGCCGCAGCGCTGTGCGGCACGCCTTGCTTCTTGATCGGTAGCGCGGCATCCGTGTAGGCGGCACCGAGGTCTTCGGCTGCCACGCAACCGGAGAGCGCTTCGGTGAGTGCGGCCGCGAGCGGTTTTTTCGGTGTCAGCGCGCAGGCATTGGCCTTGCTGCCGCCGACATGGCTCGCGTAGGGCACCGTCTGATGTGTCTTCGCGGCGCTGTTCATCGCTTCGGCGAGCTTCTGTGCCTGGCGCGCGAGCGCGACGCCGGCGGCGTTATCGCCTGCAACGTCGCTGCCGCGCTGCGCGTAGCTGGAGAGCAGGACGCCGCGCCCGCCGTTGATTGCGCCGAACGCGTCGGTGCGCAGCTCGAAACCCTTGCCGCGGAAGCTGCCGCGGTAGTTGTCGCTGGTGTGGATCAGGTGACCCAGTGCGAGGCTGGTGGCCTGCTGCGTGGTGCTGACTTGGGTGCGCAGTTGGTTGTCGGAGTCGTCGAACACCAGCTCGCTCCAGCCGCCACCCCCCCAGGCACGGCTGCGTATGCCAGAGAGCGCACCCGCGTTGCGGTGGTTCGCTTCCCCCGCCCCTGCGGCATGCCACAGCGGCGCATGCCCCCCGGTGAGGTTGCCTTGTGCGCTCGCAGCGCGATCGTTGGCCAACGTGAAGACATTGGGATCGGGCGCACTGGCACGGCCGCCGGGGGAGGGTGCAACGCCATTCTCGCCGCGGCCGTTGAAGGCCGCACCGACGCACACCGGCCGATCGATGTCGCCGTTCATGAAGCTGATCAGAACTTCCTGGCCGATGCGCGGGATAAAGCGGGTGCCGGCATTCGATCCGGCATGGCGGGTCACCACGCGCACCCAGCATGATGCGGGGTCGTCCGGTTGCTGCCACAGAAAGCGCACCCGGATGCGCCCCAGCGCATCGGTATGCACTTCCTGCGTACCCGAGGCCACCTCTTCGCCATTGGCACCCACCACCACGGCGTGCTGCAGGCCGGATGCCGTGGGGCGCGGGTTCAGGCGGGCACCGGTGTCGTCCGTGAGTTGGGGGCGCCACGGGATCAGCGCACGCTGTGCGCTGAAGTGACAAGCGAAACCGTGTTCTTCGCTCGCGGCGAGCAGGGCGGGCGAGAGCGCGATGGCGGCATCGTTGGTGTTGCGCAAGCGGGCGGCCGCTTCGGACAGCCCCACCGGCAGGTTGTTCTTGCCGGCGGCCTCAACCGAGCAGACGAGGAAGCGGCGTTCCTGGCTACCACCCGCCGCCGTAGGCAGCAAGGTCGCAAGATCGCCGATGAGGCTGGTCTTCAGGTCGAACCATGTGCCTGGGCGCAGCGTGCGCACCGTTGCGTGGCCCAGCCAAGTTTCCTGGCGCGCCTCGATGGCCTCTCGCGCGAGTCGGGCATAGCGTTCGGCCAGGCTGGAGTTGGCGAACGCATAGGCGCCGGAGAAGTCGTAGTCCTCCAGCGCGGGGGCGTTTGGCCCGCCGACGGCGCGCGCGGCTGGCAGCGATGCGCTGATGCTGGCGTCCGCCTTGTAATCGGTCGACAGCAGCGTGGTGACTGACGCGGTGAAGCGCCGCTGTGCGCCGAAGGCGAGGATGCTGTCCTGCTCTTCGGGGGCGGCTGCGCGATGAAAGCGCAGGCCCGCGCCACCCGCGGCCGATGCTGCGCAGCGATCCTGCGGCAGCGCCGCGGCGTCAGCGAAGATCAGCCACTCATGCAAGGCCTGTTGCGATACGGAGTCGGCCGGTGCGCTATCTTCGGCTAGCTCGCGAAAACAGAAGCCAAGCCCTTCCTCGGCAAGCAGGCGGGAGAGAAAGGCATAGTCGGTTTCCCGGTACTGCACGCAGAGCGAACGTGGCGGCAACTCGGCCAGGAATGCGGGGACTTCGTCAGCCAGGCGCCATTGCGCCAGGTTGGCGTACGGCGCCAGGACGTTTTCGATAATTGCGGTGAGCGGCTGCTCAAGGAAAACGCGGCTGTTCGCGGTGTCGTTGGCAAACCATAGCCATGGCACTAGTGTGAGGCGATAGCGCGCAAGGCCACCATCCGCTGCCAGCAGCACAGCGTTGCTGACATAGCCGCTCCGCTGGATGCGGCTGCCATCGGCCAGCGTGATGCGCAGCGCTGCCTGTTTGCCATAGATCGCGCCGGTGTCGACGCTGGCATCGGTGCTCAGCAGGTCGATCTGCCAGGTCGGGAGGTCTGATAGCGCTTCGTGTGCGCGGAAACATTCCACCAGCCACGGCGTGTCGTCACCTTCGAGGCTAAAACCGAACAGGCGTGACTCGGAGGAGAACAGCGAGGCGGGGAGGATTGCGGACAGCAGGGACGCGACCGACATGGCGTTGCGGACTCAAACGGGGATGCCGGATGATGACATTGGCAAATCTACATGTCATGGCGGCGTGCGTGGCGGCGTGATCTTCTTGGCAGGCGCGTGTGGCGTCGCATCGGGTGCGGCGCTGGCGAAACGAGGTCGATCCCGCGGGGGCGATGAGGGCGGCTGGTCCGGAATGAAAAAGGCCCCGCATGACGGGGCCTTTTTGGTACAAGCGCGAGCGCCGATCAGTTAACGCGGTAGATCAGGCGCAGCCAGCCGATTGTGCCCTCGGGACGGTTGCGTGCGCCGAATTCTTGCAGCACCTTGAACTCAAGGCCGAGCGAAGAATCTTCGGTCTGCCAGCCCACCTGCGGGCCCAGTGCGAACACGCGCGCCTTGTTGCCGTTGTCGGCCACTGCGCCGGCAATGTCTGACTTGTCCTTGGTGGTCTGCACGATCATGTAGCCCGCTGCGCCGATGCGCAGGCCATCGCGGATCTGGTACATCGCGGCGCCGTCCGAGTGCAGGTACTGGCCGGAGGTGTACTTGGTGTCGTCGTTCTTGGTGTTGAACGAGTAGGTGGTGCGCGCACCGAACTCCCAGCCGTTCTCGGTCACGTAAGCCAGCGTCAGTGCGGGGCGGAAGGTCCAGAAGTTGCCGGCGCCCGGGTTCACGGCGCGATCCTTGTCGTAGCTGCCCGTCGGCGCGACAAAGGCCGGTGCGAAAAGGATGCGGTAGGTATCGGTTTGCCAATCGACGAAGGGAGCGATCTCCGTGTCGCCAATGCCGGACTCTTCGCCGGTGTTGGCGGCGGCGAGCTTCGCGATCTGCGCATCAACCAAGGCACCGATCGGGGCAGGCAGCGGCGTCGTGCGGTTGAGGTTGGTGGTCAGCGATGTCTTGATCAGCGGCACCGTGGCAGATACGCCAACGCGGCCGTCCCACAGCTGGTAGTCCGAGATCCAGCTTGCACGCAGCGCGAGCACATCTGCACGAACCTGGCTGTCCTGTTCCGCGCTCACTTTGCCGATGCCCGGAATACTTGCGCTCTGGACCGGTGTGTTGCCTTCGTCGTCCTTGAACTCGCCGGCGTAGTAGTGCTGATAGTTCGCCTGCACATAGAAACCGGGCATCGCCGGCGAAGTCAGATCCTGCCCGGGCATGCCCAGCAGGGCGCGCAGCTGGCCGCGTTCGGTTGCGATCGCCGGGGCGCTCGCGGTGATCGTCAGCAACATTGCCGCGATCAGATGGTGACTGGAACGTGGTTTCATCATTTTCCTTTTGCCTAGTATTTTTTGGCGGCGTCTTCTGCGAGAATCCGCCCTCTCGCGCGTCCGGGTTGGCTCTTCTCCATACCCATTCGTATGGATTCAATCCCAACAACGGCGCGGATTGTTACACAAGACAGCACACAAAATTAGACGGGGGTGCCCATGCGGTTGCGTATTGAAGGAAAAATGTTGTGTCGGGGCATCGCTCTGGCGTTTTTGATGTTTGTCGGCCAGGCCTTCGCGGCGGTGGATGTGGACGGCGTCAGCTTTGAAGATGGCGATACCGTGGCCGGCCAGAAGCTGGTGCTCAACGGCGCTTCGTCGTCGCAGATTCTCTCTTCCAAGGCGACGGTGGTGGGCCTGTACATGGCGCAGAAGGCGAACACGCCGGAAGCGGCTTTTGCGGTGAAGGGCGCGAAGCGGATTCGCCTGGTCGCGCTGAAGGAAATCTCGGCGAAGGATCTCGCGACGGTGCTGCTGGACCGGATCAAGCAGAACGCGACGCGCGACGAGGTCGAGAACAACATCCTGCAACTGGCGGCGATGGGGGCAGCCTTCAACAGCCGCCCGAAGCTAGTGAAGGGTGACGTGGTGACGCTGGACTGGAATCCGGGCCCCAAGACCACCGAGATCCGCATCAATGGGGATCTGGCAACGCAGCCGATCCAGGGCGATGCGTTCTATCCGGTGGTGATGAAGGTCTGGATCGGTCCGAAGGTGCGCACCAATCTGCGCAACAACCTGCTCGGCGTGCCGAACTGATCGACGCCACGTTGCAATGAAAACGCCCCGCCGCTTGCGCGCCGGGGCGTTTTGTTTGGTGTGGCGGTTTCTCAGGACACCGCAAGCATGCGATCGAGTGCCAGCTTGGCGAGCTTGGCTTCGTGGTCCGGCACGCTGATGCGGTTGACGATGTTGCCGTCAGCCAGGTTTTCAAGGGTCCAGGCCAGATGTTGCGGGTCGATGCGCTGCATCGTCGAACACATGCAGACCGTCGGCGACATGAATTCGACGATCTTGCCGTCGGCCTTCACTTCCTCGGCCAGGCGGCTGACGAGGTTCAGTTCGGTGCCCACCAGCCAGCGGGTGCCGGACGGTGCAGCCTTGATGGTCTTGATGATGTACTCGGTCGAGCCGACGTGCTCCGATTGGCGGCAGACTTCGAACGGGCTCTCCGGGTGCGAGATCACGATGCCGTCCGGGTACTTGTTGCGCCAGCGCAGGATGTGCGCCGGCTGGAACATCTGGTGCACCGAGCAATGGCCCTTCCACAGCAGCATCTTCGCGTTGCGGATCTGCTCCGGTGTCAGGCCGCCGTATTCCTGATCCGGATCCCACACGACCATCTCGTCGAGCGGAATGCCCATCGTGTGGGCCGTCCAGCGGCCAAGGTGCTGGTCCGGGAAGAAGAGGATCTTCGGGCGCTGCGCAAAGCTCCAGTCGAGAATCGTGCGTGCGTTCGACGAAGTGCAGACGATACCGCCGTGATCCCCGCAGAATGCCTTCAGGTCAGCCGCCGAGTTGATGTAGGTGACCGGCGTGATCTGCGCATCGGGCGATTCGCCCAGCACTTCGGTCAGCTCGCGCCAGCAGCGCTCCACTTTCGCCAGGTTGGCCATGTCGGCCATCGAACA
This sequence comes from Niveibacterium sp. COAC-50, assembly GCF_013184235.1. Classification (NCBI taxonomy): domain Bacteria; kingdom Pseudomonadati; phylum Pseudomonadota; class Betaproteobacteria; order Rhodocyclales; family Rhodocyclaceae; genus Niveibacterium; species Niveibacterium sp. COAC-50. The sequence continues at coordinate 45,991 of NZ_JABCJM010000004.1, read as the reverse complement.
GCCTGCAGCGAGGTCCGGGAGGATCGAGATCTGGTGCGGGTTGGAGAGGATGTCCGCGACTTCGGCCATGAAGTGCACACCGCAGAACACGATGTAGTCCGCGTCAGACTGGCCGGCCAGGTGCGACAGGCGTAGCGAATCGCCGGTCAGGTCGGCATGCTGATACACGTCGGCGCGCTGGTAGTGGTGCACCAGCAGCACGGCCTTCTTGCCGAGGCGCGCGCGCGCGGCGCGAATGCGCTCCTGGGCCTCTTCGTCGCGCAGGGTGTTGAAGCGGTCAAAGCTGATGGGGGCAACTTGCATGGTTGAGCTCAAGAAAGTGGCGCCGGAGCGGCGCGCAATACTGCAGACCTGAAATGTGGCGCGGCGTTCCCGCCTCAGCCTTGGATCCATGGCAGGCCGGCGTGACGCCAGCCGCCGATGTGGCCACGCTGACCGTTCGCATCGCGGTCGCCTTCAAAGCCTTCCAGAATGTTGTAGCAGGCGGTATAGCCCTGCTGTTGGGCGAGGATCGCCGCGTTGTGCGATCGCGCGCCGCTGCGGCACAGGAACAGAACAAGGGCCTCGCGATCGACCTGGTGCATGAGCTGTGCCAGGAAGTGCGGATTGCGCTCGCCGCCTGGCCAGCTGTTCCACTCGATTTCCACCGCATTGGGCACTCGACCGACCCATTCCCATTCCGCACGGGTACGCACATCCACCAGCACTGCGCCGGGCGCGTTCTGCCAGACGGTGAAGGCTTCGGCGGGCGTAAGCGCGCCGGAATAGCTGAGGCCAAGCTTTTCACCGCGGTCGCGGGCGAGGCCGAGCAGGTCGCTAAGGTGTCCCATTCAGGAAGTGCCGGAGTAGAGGTGGGGCGAAAAAAACGCCGGGCGGCGAGTATGCGCGCGCGGGCGCGCACCCGCAAGGTTTCCGCGTGCGACGCAGGCCCGCGCCAACTTGGCGCAAATGCACCAAAACAGTGCTGTTGATGGTGCGATTGCACTGCGTTGGGGCGTCCGTGCGCCCGCGAGGCGGGCCTTGCTCTGTGGCACAATACCGCGCCTTTCAAATCGAGATTTGTCCGGTTCGGGCTCGCGGCGCAGGCTGTGTCGCAAGGGTCGGTCGGGCCGCTCTTTGGCACGCTACGTGCTTTTTGAATCCGGATCGCGGTATTTGGCACCGCAGAATGTCAGTTGGCTTCCATACCTTAGGAGTGAATATGTCCCCGCAAGACGTCTTGAAGATGGTCAAGGAGAACGAAGTCAAGTTCGTCGACTTCCGTTTCACCGACACCAAGGGCAAAGAGCAACACGTCGGCGTGCCGGTTTCGGCCTTCGACGAGGAGAAGTTCGAGCACGGCCACGCTTTCGATGGCTCCTCGATCGCCGGCTGGAAGGGTATCCAGGCCTCTGACATGCTGCTGATGCCGGATCCGGCGTCTGCCTTCATCGACCCCTTCATGGACGAGACCACGCTGGTCCTGTCTTGCGATGTGCTCGATCCGACCGACATGAAGCCGTACGATCGTTGCCCGCGCGGCATCGCCAAGCGCGCTGAAGCCTTCCTGAAGGCTTCGGGTCTGGGCGACACCGCCTTCTTCGGTCCGGAACCCGAGTTCTTCATCTTCGACAGCGTCGAGTGGAACGTCGACATGTCGGGCTGCTCGGTCAAGATCAACTCGGAAGAAGGTGCCTGGGCTTCGGGCGAGAAGTTCGAAGGCGGCAACACCGGCCACCGTCCGGGCGTCAAGGGTGGTTACTTCCCGGTTCCGCCGGTCGACAGCCACAACGACATCCGTGCCGCGATGGTGCTGGCGCTGGAGCAGATCGGCATCCCGGTCGAAGTGCATCACCACGAAGTGGCGACCGCCGGCCAGAACGAAATCGGCACCAAGTTCAGCACGCTGACCAAGCGCGCTGACTGGACGCAGATGCTCAAGTACGTGGTGCACAACGTTGCCCACCAGTACGGCAAGACCGCGACCTTCATGCCGAAGCCGATCGTTGGCGACAACGGTTCGGGCATGCACGTTCACCAGTCGATCTGGAAGGACGGCAAGAACCTGTTCGCGGGCAACGGCTACGCCGGCATGTCCGAGTTCGCGCTGTACTACATCGGCGGCATCATCAAGCACGCCCGTGCGCTGAACGCGATCACCAACCCGCTGACCAACTCGTACAAGCGCCTCGTGCCGCACTACGAAGCACCGGTCAAGCTGGCCTACTCGGCGAAGAACCGTTCGGCTTCGATCCGTATCCCGTTCGTCAACAGCGACAAGGCGCGTCGTATCGAGACCCGCTTCCCGGATCCGGGCGCGAACCCGTACCTGTGCTTCGCCGCGCTGATGATGGCCGGTCTGGATGGCGTGCAGAACAAGATCCACCCGGGCGATGCAGCCGACAAGAACCTGTACGATCTGCCGCCGGAAGAAGACGCGCTGATCCCGACCGTCTGCTCCTCGCTGGATCAGGCCCTGGAAGCGCTGGACAAGGATCGCGAGTTCCTGACCCGCGGTGGCGTGTTCTCGAACGACTTCATCGATGCTTACATCGCGCTGAAGATGGAAGACGTGACGAAGATCCGCATGACCACGCACCCGGTCGAATTCGACATGTACTACAGCCTCTGATCGATTCGTCGATCCGAAGCACAGAGAGGACGGGCTTGCCCGTCCTCTTTTTTTGTCCGTCGCCAGCGTGAAAGTGCATCGAATCGTGTCGGCGCTTGGCAGCCGGCGCGTCGGCGCCTACACTCGACGACCCGTCCACCCGCGTGACGTCTGCATGTCCACGATTCGCTGTCTGGCCGCTCTTGCGGCGCTTCTCTCTTCGCTGCCGGCCCATGCCGACATCTTCAAGTGTGTCGATCCGGTGTCGGGCAAGATCACCTACACGAACACCAAGATTGGCGAGAAGGGCTGCACGCTGTTGTCGCGCGATCAGAACGTGTCGTCCGTGCCCGGTCCGTCGGCCAAAAAGCCTGCCGCGTCGGCATCACCGGCGGAGTTCCCGAAGGTTGATGCGTCAACGCAGCGCAGTCGCGATGGCGACCGACGCAAGATCCTCGAAACGGAACTGGCTACGGAAGAGCGGGCGCTCGAGTCCGCGAAGAAGGAACTTGCCGAACAGGAAGGTGCGCGCAGCGGCGCCGAGAAGAACTTCGCCAAGGTTCAGGAGCGTCTGAAGCCATTCCAGGATCAGGTCGAGTTGCATGAACGCAATGTCGAAGCGATCCGGGCGGAAATCGCCAAGCTGCGTTGATATAGTCGATCGCGCGCTCATTGCTTGCGCCGCGTGGTGCTTGGGCGTGACGCGACAATGTTGTTTCGCAGGCGTGCTTCGCTGCACGCCTTCGCGTCGGCAACGAAGAAATCCGGTTGGCGCGCTTCTTGCTCGCATTGCTCCGCATGACTCGCGCAACCCTGTCTTCTGACCCCACGCCGCCGGCGCATACCGACGCCCGGATCGCTGGGCTCGATCTGCTCGCATCGGCCGTTGTGCTGGTCGATGATGGGCGTGTCGTTCGTTACATCAACCCTGCCGCAGAAAACCTGTTTGAGGTCAGCGCACGCCAGTCGGTCGGCCGCCCGCTCACCGCGCTGCTGGGCGAGCCTCCGGGGCTGGACGCTGCACTCGACAATGCGCTGGCCAACAACTGGAGCTACACCGGGCAGAACCTCGTGCTGGCGCGCGCCGGGCACGACACCCTGCATGTGGATTGCACCGCGACGCCGGTCGACGTTTTCGGCGCGCGTCTGCTGATGGAATTCCGCCCGATCGATGCGCAACTGAAAGTCGCGCGTGAAGAGCGTTTGATCGAGCAGCAACAGGCAAACCGCGAACTCATTCGCAACCTCGCGCACGAGATCAAGAATCCGCTTGGCGGCATTCGCGGCTCGGCGCAATTGCTGGCACGCGAACTCAACGACGCGCAGCTCAAGGAATACACGGAAGTCATCATCGCCGAGGCGGATCGCCTGCAGGATCTGATGCAGCGCTTGCTCAACGCACATCGTGCGATGCAGCCTGGCCCCGTGAACATTCACGACGTACTTGAGCGCGTGCTGCGCCTTGTGCGTGCGGAGTTTCCGGGCGTCGTCGTGCGGCGCGACTATGACACCAGCCTGCCGGAGCTGACCGGCGATCGCGAACAGTTGATTCAGGTGGTCCTGAACATTGCGCGCAATGCGGCGCAGGCGATGCAGGGTGAGGGGGAGGTGGTGCTGCGCACCCGTGCGCTGCGCCAGGTCACGCTCGCGAAGAAGCGCCACAAGCTCGCGCTGGAACTGCGGGTGATCGATAGCGGCCCCGGCATTCCCGAATCGATCCGCGACCGGATCTTCTACCCCCTGGTGTCAGGCCGCGACAGCGGCAGCGGCCTCGGCCTTTCGATCGCGCAGAGCTTCGTTGAGCAGCACCAGGGCATGATCGACGTCGAGAGCCAGCCTGGCCGGACCTGTTTCACCATCGTGCTGCCGATTCGCAGTGAAGAGTGAGTGCTAAGGCGTGCGGGTCCGAGGCGGGTCCGCAGTCCTTACCCCTTACAGAAGTGCACACCATGAATCCGATCTGGATTGTTGACGACGACCGCTCCATCCGCTGGGTCCTCGAAAAGGCACTCACCCGCGAGAACATTCCCCATCGCAGCTTTGGCTCGGCCAGCGAAGCGCTCACCGAGCTTGACGCCGGCGCCGCGCCGCCGCAGGTGATGATGAGCGACATCCGCATGCCGGGCGAGTCGGGCCTCGTCTTACTGGAGAAGGTCAAGGCGCGTTATCCGAGCCTGCCGGTGATCATCATGACCGCCTATTCGGACCTCGATAGCGCAGTGTCCGCCTTCCAGGGCGGCGCCTTCGAATACCTGCCGAAACCCTTCGACGTGGATCAGGCGGTCGAGCTGGTGCGCCGCGCGATCGAAGAGAGCCGTCACCGCGGTCCGGCCGCCGAGGAAAGCACGACCGTGCCGGAAATCCTTGGCCAGGCGCCCGCGATGCAAGAGGTCTTCCGTGCCATCGGCCGCCTTTCGCAGTCGCATGCCACGGTGATGATCAACGGTGAGTCGGGGTCCGGTAAGGAGCTCGTCGCCCGCGCATTGCATCGTCATAGCCCGCGCAAGGATCAACCCTTCATCGCCATCAACACGGCAGCGATCCCGAAGGATCTGCTCGAATCCGAACTGTTCGGCCACGAGCGGGGTGCCTTTACCGGCGCCACTGCGCAACGTCGTGGTCGCTTCGAGCAAGCCGAGGGCGGCACGCTGTTCCTCGACGAAATTGGCGACATGCCGCCGGAGTTGCAGACACGGCTGCTGCGTGTGCTCTCAGACAACCACTTCTACCGGGTCGGCGGTCACCAGCCAATTCGCGCCAACGTCCGCGTGATTGCGGCGACTCACCAGAACCTTGAGCAGCGGGTTCGCGACGGCTTGTTCCGCGAGGACTTGTTCCACCGCCTCAACGTGATCCGCCTGCGCCTGCCGCCGCTGCGCGAACGCAAGGAAGACGTGCCCCTGCTGGCGCGCCACTTCCTGTCGCGCTCGGCGCATGAACTGGGGGTTGAGACCAAGCGGCTTTCGGAGCAGGCGCTCAAGTATCTGCAGACGCTGGAATTCGCCGGCAACGTGCGCCAGCTGGAGAACCTGTGCCACTGGCTCACCGTGATGGCCCCGGGCCAGACGGTGGACGTGGGCGACCTGCCGAGCGAGGTGCGCGAGCAACCTGCGCGTGTGGCCTCGGAGTCCTGGCTCGACGCTTTGTCGGTGGAGGCTGACCGCCTGCTTGCGACCAAGCCAGGCGAAGTGTTCGACATGCTTACGCGCGAGTTCGAACGCAACCTGATCCGCCGCGCGCTCAACGCAACCGGCGGGCGCCGCGTCGAGGCGGCCCAGTTGTTGGGCATTGGCCGCAACACGATCACACGCAAGATCCAGGAACTCGGCATGGACGCCGAGTAACAACACCGGCACTTCGCGCCGCGCAAGCCGTGGCGCGAAGTGCTGCAGTGTTGACGCAACACCGCCCCGCGCGGGCTGCTCTGGAACGGTGCAGCCGTTACACTGCGCGTTTTCCAAGCTGGATCACGCGCAGTGTCAGATCGCACCGATCAGGAGCTGGCCCGCCTCAAGGCGCAGCTCGGCCCCGTCGCCGCCCGTTTCGACGCCGATCTGCTCGAAACCTGCCCCTCCACAAGCAGCCTGCTTCTCGACCGCGCGGCAGCCGGTGCGCCCTCGGGCGCCGTGCTGTGGGCGCTCGAGCAGACCGCTGGTCGCGGTCGTCGTGGCCGCGCATGGGTGGCGCGACCCGAGGCCTGCCTCACTTTCTCCCTGCTGTGGCGATTTCAGCCTGGCACGCGCCTCTCCGGGCTCAGCCTTGCCGCCGGCCTGGCCGTTGCACAGGCCCTCGAAGGCCTTGGTGCGCGCGACATTGCACTGAAGTGGCCGAACGATATCTGGCTTGACGGACGCAAGTTGGGTGGCATCCTGATTGAGCTGCACCAAAGCGGTGCGCGCACGGCGGCGGTGATCGGAATCGGCCTCAATCTGGCGCCTCCGGCGCCCGGCGATGTGCTGGATCAGCCGGTCGCCGGGCTTTCCGAGTCGAGCGCCGTGTCGACCGATCCGGTGGTTGTGCTGGCTGCCGTGCTGGCGTCGCTGGCCACCACGCTCGACCTGTTTGAGCGCCAGGGGTTCGCGGTCCTGCGCGATGCCTGGCAGGCGCGCCATGCGTTGCAGGATCAGCCGGTGCGCTTGGTCGACGACAGCGGCGAGGCGGAAGGCCTGTGCCGCGGCGTTGATGCAGAGGGCGCCTTGATGCTGGAGCGCGATGGCCTGCTGGTGCGCGTGCTGGGCGGCGATGTGTCGCTGCGGAGGCGCGGCTGATGTACCTGCTGATCGATGCTGGCAATACCCGCGTCAAATGGGGTTTTCACGATGGCAGCCGTTGGCTGTGCCGTGAGGATGTTGCCCATGACGCACTGGCGACCTGCGATTTCATGCGTTTCGGTGTGCCCGAGCGGGTGCTGATCGCGCATGTGGCCTCCGATGCGATCCGTTCGCTGATCCTGGAACAGCTGGGCGATACCGCTGGGCGCGCCGAATGGCTTGCTGCGAGTCTGTCGCGCTGCGGTGTGACCAACCGTTATGCGGAGCCGACGCGGCTCGGGCCGGATCGCTGGGCAGCCGCAATCGGTGCCTGGCATCGGGTGCGCGGCGCGTGCGTGGTGGTGAGCGCCGGTACCGCGACGACGGTGGATGCGATCGACGCTGGCGGCAACTTCCTCGGTGGGCTGATCCTGCCGGGGCATGGCTTGATGCTGCGCGCGCTGGCCGGTGGCACGGCGGCGCTGCCGCTCGCCGAGGGCGATTGCGTGGCGTTTCCGAAGAACACGCACGACGCGATCGAAACCGGTATCCGCTATGCGCAGTCGGGCGCGGTGGAGCGTTTTCGCCAGGAGATGCCGGCCCACACGCCGGTAGTGTTGTCCGGCGGATCTGCTGCAGCGCTGGCGCCGCTGATCGCGCCGCCGCGTATCGACTTCCCGAATCTGGTGCTCGAAGGCTTGCTCTGCGTGGCGCGCGACACGGCCTGAACGGCCGGGATCTGGTTCGCAAGCCCGCGGCGCAGTAGCATCCCCGCTCTACCCTCAGGAGATCCCAGCCATGGCTCTGATGGATTTCATCAAGAAACAGTTCATCGACGTCATCCACTGGACGGAAGACGACGACAGCGTACTGGTGTCGCGCTATCCGATGCAGGACATGGAGATCCAGTACGGCGCCCAGCTCACGGTGCGCGAGTCGCAAGCCGCGTTGTTCGTGAACGAAGGCCGCGTCGCGGATCTCTTCGCGCCGGGCCTCTACACGCTCAAGACGCAGACGCTGCCGATCCTGACGAACCTGCAGAACTGGGACAAGCTGTTCCAGTCGCCGTTCAAGAGCGACGTCTACTTCTTCAGCACGCGGCTCAAGCTCGATCGCAAGTGGGGCACGCCGCAGCCGGTGACGATTCGCGACAAGGATTTCGGCATCGTTCGCCTGCGTGCCTTTGGCCTTTATGGCTATCGCATCGTCGATCCGAAGCTGTTCCACACCGAAGTCAGCGGCACCCGCGAGCACTACACGGTGGACGACCTCGACGGCCAACTGCGCGGCACGATGGTGTCGTGCATGAGCGAGCTCTTCGGCGAATCCGGCGTGGCGTTCCTCGACATGGCGGCCAACCTGTCGGAGTTCGGCGCGCAACTCAAGGCGCGCATGGAGCCGGCCTTCGCGAAGTTCGGCCTGGCGCTCGACAACTTCGTGGTCGAGAGCGTGTCGCTGCCGGAAGAGCTGCAGAAGGTGCTCGACCAGCGCATCGGCATGAACATGGTGGGTGACCTCAACAAGTTCACCCAGTACCAGACCGCCAACGCGATCCCGATTGCCGCGGGCAATGAAGGCGGTATTGCTGGCGCGGGTGCGGGCCTTGGTGCTGGCATCGCGATGGGGCAGGCAATGGCGGGCGCCTTCACGCAAGCTACGCAGGCCGCGGCGCCGGCCGCTGCACCCGCGGCCGCGGCACCGGCGCAGTCCGCGGAGGATGTCGTGGCCTTGCTGGAAAAGCTCCATGGCCTGATGGAGAAGGGCATCCTTACCGCCGAAGAGTTTGCGGCGAAGAAGGCCGAACTGCTCGGCAAGCTCTCCTGAGCGCCGTGTGACGTGGATGCTTGCCGTGCATGCACGCGCTGCCGGCAAGCTCGCTGACCTGCACGCATGCCCGTCAACGTAATTTGCCCCTCCTGCGGCGCCGCTGTGCGCTTCCAGTCCGCCGCCTCGGCGCTGGCGGTGTGCGCGTACTGCCGTGCGACGCTCGCACGCGATGGCGACACGCTTAAGAATCTTGGCCGCATGGCCGAGCTGTTGCCGGACGACAGCCCGGTCCAGATCGGCACGCAGGGGCGTTGGGGCGGTACCGGCTTCGGCGTGGTGGGCCGGCTGCAGTTGCGCTACGACGCCGGCTTCTGGAACGAATGGCACATCCTGTTCGACGACGGCAAGTTCGGCTGGATGTCGGAATCAGGCGGGCAGTGGACGGTCACACTGCCGCATCCTTCGCGACCGGAATTCCCGCCGTTTGAGGCGATCCGCCCTGGCGCGCGGGTGCAGATCGCCGGCAAGGTATTCGAGGTCAGCAACAAGGAGGAGGCTGTCTGCCTTTCCGGCGAGGGCGAGCTGCCCTTCGTTGTCGGGGCCGGCTACATCGCGCCGGTGATCGATCTGCGCGGGCCGGATGATGCGTTTGCGACGATCGACTATTCGTCCGATCCGGCCACCGTGTATGTTGGCGCCTCGGTGGACCGCGCTGCACTCAAGCTCGCGAATACGCGCGACCGCGCCAGCGAGGCGCTGGTGGCGACGCCGGCACGGAAGGCTGAAGCGATTGCCTGCCCGTCCTGCGGTGCGCCGTGGTCGCTGCATGATCAGGGCGTGCTGGCGGTGGCGTGCACCAGTTGCGGCGCCTTGTCGGATGTGGATGGCAAGGTCGCCAAGGTGCGCGACGCTGCGCGTTCCAGCTCGCGCGTGGTGCCGCCGCTCGCGCTGGGCAGCAAGGGCAAGCTCGACGGCGTCGAGTGGGAAGCCATCGGCTTCATGCGCAAAGGCGTGCCGCATGAGGTCGGCACCTGGGACGAGTACCTGCTGTACGACGGCAAGGGTGGATTCGCCTGGCTCGTATCAGAGCGTGGTCACTGGAACTTCGTGCGCCAGATCGACAAGCTGCCGGTGCAAAACGTCGGCGGTGATCGACCGGAATACACGCTTGGTGGCTCGCGCTACCGCCACTTTGCCGATTACCGCGCCGAGGTGATTTCGGTGCTGGGTGAGTTCACCTGGCGGGTGCGTCTGGGTGACAAGGTGCAGGTGCGCGACTTCATTGCACCGCCCAACGTACTGTCCTGCGAGCAGACCGACAACGAATGGACCTGGTCCGCCGGCCGCTACCTGTCGCCAGACGAAGTCACTGCGGCGTTTGCGCTCAAGCGCCCGTTGATGCGCGCCTCGGGTGTGAATGCCTGTCAGCCCAACCCGCATGCTGCGACGCGCTGGCCGGTGCTGGGCTTGTTCCTGGTGTTCGCGCTGGTGGCGTGGATTGTGCACGGCGTGTTCACGGGCGGGTCGTCGGCGGTGTTTCATCAGACGAGACTCGAACTGCAGCCGGGCCAGGAAACCTCGCTGACCTCAGAGCCCTTCCGGATTCCGTCGGACCAACGGCGTGTCGAGGTGGATCACTTCGCGCCGGTGTCGAACACCTGGGCGGGGGTAGAGGTCGAGTTGGTGAATCGTGGCTCGGGCGAGCACTTCGCTGCGGCCAACGAGATCTCGTACTACTCTGGCTACGATTCGGACGGGTCGTGGTCCGAGGGTGGGCAGAGCGGTAGCGCGGTGTTCTATCAAGTGCCGGCGGGTGAATACCACCTCGTGGTGCGTGGCGAGTTGCCGGCCGATGCGTCGCAGTTGTTGACCGATCAGGTCACGCTGCGGGTGGCGCCGCCGCCGTTCTCCAACCTCGCCAGTTGCTGGTTGCTGCTGCTGTGTTTTCCCTTGTTTGCCTTCGTGCGTAGCTACAGTTTCGAGGTGGCGCGCTGGAGCGAGAGTGACCATCCGATGACCAGCAGCTCGGAGGACGACGACTGATGATCAAGCTCTTCTCGGTCACCGCACTGCTCGCAATTTCGCTGCTCGGCTGGATGGATTCGCGCGGCTATGGCCTGTTCGACGAGCGCGGTACCTCTTCGAGCGCCCGCTCCAGCGGCGGGCGCCTCTATCACAAGTAAGCAGGAGCCCCAATCATGGAACTGTTCTTCAACGCGCGGCCGCTGCTCGGCTCCATCGTCTATTCGATCCTCGGCGTGGTGGTGTTCTGGGTGTCCTTCATCATCGTCGACAAGATCACGCCCTACGACCTGTGGCGCGAGATCGTGAAGGAGCGCAACCTGCCGCTTGCGATCATCGTCGCCGCGATGTGCCTTGGCATTGCGATCATCGTGGCCGCGGCGATTCACGGTTAGTCGCGAGCACCGCCTCGCTTCCGCCGCCTCGCGCGGCGGAAGTGCCACACCACGTCATAGACCCCCTTGGCGGGCGCCAGCTTGATTGGCTGCGTCGCGCATTCAGATGAGCTCACTTCGCACACAGCGCCACGCGCTGCTCGTTTCCGTCTTCATCGTCGCGTCCTGCGGATTGGCCTACGAGTTGGTCGCCGGGGCGCTGTCCTCCTACCTGCTGGGCGATTCGGTGACGCAGTTCTCCACCGTCATCGGCACCTATCTGTTCGCGATGGGCGTGGGTTCCTGGCTGTCGAAGTACGTCGAGCGCAATCTGGTTCTGCGCTTCATCCAGCTCGAACTGCTGGTGGGGCTCGTCGGTGGTTTCACGCCCGCAGCGTTGTTCGGCATCTTCGCGCTGGAGGCAGCACCCTTTCGCGTGATGCTCTACTGCGCGGTGCTGGCGGTCGGCGTGCTGGTGGGGCTGGAGATTCCGCTGGTGATGCGCATCCTGCGGCGCGAGCTGTCCTTACGCGATCTGGTATCTCAGGTGCTGACGGTGGACTACCTGGGCGCGCTCGCGGTGTCGATCGCGTTTCCGCTGTTGCTCGCACCGCACCTCGGGCTGGTACGCACTGGACTCCTGTTCGGTCTGCTCAACGCGGCGGTCGCGCTGTGGGCCGTAGCGGTCTTCCGCGCGCAGTTGCCGCAGGCACGCTTGGTCGTGGTGCAGTGCGCGGTGACGCTGGCGGTGATCGCGGCTGGCTTCGGCTTCGCCGGGCGCTTTACCGGCTGGGCCGAACAGCAGATGTACCAGGATCCGATCCTCTACACCCGCACCACGCCGTACCAGCGCATCGTGCTGACGCGCTGGAAGGACGATCTCCGCCTGTTTCTGAACAACAACCTGCAGTTCTCGTCGGCGGACGAGTACCGCTACCACGAGGCACTGGTGCATCCGGGCCTCGCGAGCTTGCCGTGGGCGCGCCGCGTGCTGGTGCTGGGCGGCGGCGACGGCCTTGCCGTGCGTGAGATCCTCAAGTACCCGCAGATCGAACATGTCACGCTGGTGGATCTCGACCCGGGCATGACTTCGCTGTTCCGCGATGCCCCGGCGCTTCGGGCGCTCAACGGTAACGCCTTCCATTCGCCCAAGGTGCAGGTCATCAACACCGACGCCGGGCGCTGGCTGGAGGATTCACGCGAGCGTTTCGATTTCGTCGTGGTGGATTTTCCCGACCCGTCCAACTTCGCCGTCGGCAAGCTCTACACCACAGCGTTCTACCGGCTGCTCGCGCGCCACGTGGTGCCCGAGGGGCGCGCGGTGATCCAGGCGACCAGCCCGTTCTACGCACGCAAGGCCTACTGGACGGTGGTCGCGACGCTGGAGGAGGCGGGCTTTCAGACCGCGCCCTACCATGCACTGGTGCCTTCCTTCGGTGAGTGGGGCTACATCCTCGCCGGCCGTGTGCCTTACGAGCCGCCCGCCACGCTGCCGGTGCCAACGCGTTTTCTCGACGGGGGCACGCTGGCCGCGATGTTCAACTTCTCGCGCGATATGGATCGCGTTGCGGCGGAACCGAATCACCTGAACAGCCAGAACCTCGTGCGGACGTTCGAAGACGAGTGGCGGCACGCGATCCGCTGACGAAGGTCTGAATAAGTGGCTGCGACGGCGCATCGCGGCGTTGTGGCGTGCTCGCTCCCGCGCCTATCCATTTGATATGTCTTGGTCGCTGCGCCTTGCGCTGCATCCGTCTCGCTAACCTCTTCCGACCTTCCCCAAGCGCAGGCCGGTGTCAGTGCCGGCGTTCGCCCGAGTCGCTGCCCCGTATCCACGGATCGTTCGGCAGGAAGGGGTTGCGCGGCGGTAGCGCCGCGGTGCAGCGGTCATGCAGTTTCAGCAGCGCGCGCAGTGCCGGCTCCGGGAAACCCTGGCGGCCGCAGCGGGTATCGGTGATCAGGCTGTCGAGGTAGTCCAGCGCGGTGAACGGTTCGCGCCAGATCAGCGCGAGCTGGTTCGCGACATGTGGAAACGTGTCGGCGAGCAGATTGGCGTTGGGGTCACGCGACTCGGCGAGCCAGCGTTCGGCGAGCGCACTCAAGTGGATCCGCGGGTCGCTGCTGTGGTCGTAGCCCGCTTTGCGAACGCCGGGCACGGCGTGCCGCAGATCGGCGTCGAGCGACGCACGGGCGTCGTCGTGCGTCACGTTTTCAAACGGCATGATGTGCATTGCCCCCTCCACCTTGTGTGACTGGTGGACAAAGTATGGACAACGCATGCCTACCTTGCCGGGCGATTGATGCGTCGTCGCTTCGTCGGCGCGCTGCGTTCGCGTGGCGCTGCGGCCCGCCGCGATGGGCTGGTGCGATGGTTTTGAGGGTGTATATTCATACACCTTTTGCCTTCGGGTCATCCCATGTCAGCCCTTGCCCAAGCCCCTGCCACGTTTGCCGCGCGCCTCAACCCCGAGCAGAAGGCGGCCGTCGAGTACGCCGACGCCGCGCCGCTGCTGGTAATCGCCGGCGCTGGCTCGGGCAAGACCAACACGCTGGCCCACCGCGTGGCGCACCTGGTGCTGGGGGGCGCGGACCCGGCGAGCATCCTGCTGCTCACCTTCTCGCGGCGGGCGGCAGTGGAGATGACGCGCCGCGTCGAGCGCATTCTCGGCAGCGCCAGCGATGACCCGGCGCTGGCGCGCGCAGCCCTGAGCTGGGCCGGCACGTTTCACGGCATCGGCGCGCGCCTGTTGCGCGAATACGCGGAAAGGATCGGCCTCGGGCCCGCCTTCACGATTCATGATCGTGAAGACTCCGGCGATCTGATGAATCTGGTGCGGCACGAGCAGGGCCTGTCGGCGAAGGAAAAGCGCTTCCCGACCAAGCAGACCTGCCTCGCGATCTACTCCCGCGTGGTGAATACCGGGGCTCCGCTGGCCGATGTGCTGCGCGATGCCTTCCCCTGGTGCGCGATGTGGGAAGACGATCTGAAGAAGCTGTTTGGCGCTTACGTCGCTGCCAAGCAGCGGCAGGACGTACTCGACTACGACGATCTGCTGCTCTACTGGGCGCACATGGCGGCGGAGCCAACGCTCGCCGCCGAGCTTGGCCAGCGCTTCGCGCATGTGCTGGTGGATGAGTATCAGGACACCAACCGTCTGCAGGCCTCGATCCTGCGCGCGCTCAAACCGGATGGTCGTGGCCTTACGGTGGTTGGGGACGATGCGCAGTCCATCTACGCCTTCCGCGGCGCAACGGTGCGCAACATCCTCGACTTCCCCGGCGAGTTTGCGCAGCCAGCTACGGTGGTGACGCTGGAGCGTAACTACCGCTCGACGCAGCCGATCTTGGCCGCGAGCAATGCAGTGATCGGGCTCGCGGCCGAGCGCTTCACGAAGAACCTGTGGAGCGAGCGCGGCGCAACCCAGCGCCCGCAGCTGGTCACCGTGCGCGACGAGGCGGACCAGGCGCGCTACGTGGCCGCCCAGGTGCTGGCGCGTCGCGAAGAAGGCGTGGCGTTGAAGAAGCAGGCGGTGCTGTTCCGCGCCGCGCATCACAGTGCGCCGCTGGAGATCGAACTCACGCGCCGCAACATCCCGTTCGTGAAGTTCGGCGGCCTCAAGTTCCTCGAAGCGGCGCATGTGAAGGACATGCTGGCGGTGCTGCGCTGGGCCGAGAACCCGCGCGACCGCGTCGCGGGCTTTCGCGCCGTACAACTGATGCCGGGCATCGGCCCGAAGAGCGCGGCACGCATCGTCGATCTGGTTGAGGCGGCGAACGACCCGGTGGCGGCGCTGGCGGATTTCGCGCCACCCTCGTCGGCGGGCGAGGCCTGGGCGGCACTCCCCGCGCTGTTGGGCGACCTGCGCTTGCGCGCCGCCTGGCCGGCCGATCTCGAACGTGTGCGCCGCTGGTATGCGCCGCACCTGGAGCGCAAGTATGAGGACGCTGCGATCCGCGAGGCCGATCTGCTGCAGATGGAGCGCATCGCCGCGAGCTACCCGAATCGCGAACGCTTCCTGACCGAACTGACGCTCGATCCGCCGGACGCGACCAGCGACGAATCCGGCGTACCGCTGCTCGACGAGGATTACCTGATCCTGTCGACGATCCATTCGGCGAAGGGGCAGGAGTGGGAGTCGGTCTATCTGCTCAACACGGTGGACGGCTGCATTCCGTCAGACCTAGCGACCGGCAGCAGCGCAGAGATCGAAGAGGAACGCCGCCTGCTCTACGTGGCGATGACGCGCGCGAAGGACGCGCTCCATCTGCTCACGCCACAGCGCTTCTACGTGACGCAGCAGAGCGGCGGCGGTGACCGTCATGTGTATGCCCAGCGCACCCGCTTCATCCCGCCCTCGGTGCTGGAGCACTTCGAGCAGGCCGTGTGGCCAGTGGCCGGAAGCAATGCGGCGGGGGCTGTCACGCCGCCGCCGCAAGCGGTGGTCGATATCGCCGCGAAGCTGCGCGGCATGTGGGGTTAAGGTTTAGCGGCTGATCCGCAGCGAGGGTTCGGCGTCGCCAGCCGAGACGCTGCTGGCCACCAGCGGGTCGCCGCCCATCTGCGGCAAGCCCAGCGCATGGGCAACGAACACGGCTTCGAGCGCCACGATGACGAGTGGCAGCGCGAGGCCGGAGACATTCGTGAGCTGTGCGCGTAGCGCGAGCCGCATCCGCTCGCCGCGGCCGAGGCGGTGTTCGCCCGGCATGTCCAGCAGCGCGAGGCGCTGATCGTTGCGCGATGGGGTTTCCAGGTTGCGCAGGGTGTCGGCATGGCGCAGCCGGAATTCATCGAGGATATGCGACGAAATCGCGCCGGGGCCGACGTCTTCGCACACCTTCTCGAATTCGCGCGCCAGCTCGCGCAGTCGATCGCCACACTCGAGCAGCACGCGGGCGCGCAGCGCATGGTTGGCCGAAGCGACCAGCACCACGCAAACCAGCACCGATACGCCGAGGAAGATCTGCAACAGATTCAGCACGTTGGGCGCCAGTGCAAGCCGCACGCCGGCGTTCTGCAGCAGCGGGATCAGGATCAGGCCGAGCGACAGCGCGATCAGCGTTGCCAGCCACGCGCGCCCCTGGCGCTGCAGGCGCAGCCCGGCGTGCGAGCGGCTGCGGGCGGAAGTGCGGATGGCGAGCAACTGGCGCTGCGCAGAATTCGCGCTCAGTTCGTCGGCGCCGGAAACCCAGTCTGAAAAACTCGTTTGCATGCTTGCGTCAAAGCCTCTGCCAGTAAGCACGGCGCGCAGGCGCTGTGCGGGTTCTAGGGAGCGACGGGCATTGCCGGTCGTGGGCCGGTGGGCCGCACGGCAATGCTGCGCGCATTGAACCCCAAATCGTGGGCGGCCGATAGGGCCGCGCGTCACGAAAGACTCAGCGCAGTGCCTCCGGGGGGGCGGCGCTGGTCTCCGGCGTCACGCGCGGGAATTCGAGCGTGAAGGTGGTGCCGCTGCCGGGCGTGCTGGCGACGTCGATGGTGCCCGCCAGCACCTCCTGCACGATGTTGCGCACGATGTAGAGACCCAGGCCGCTGCCGCCCGTGCCGAGGCGGGTGGTGAAGAAGGGCTCGAAGATGCGGTCCATCACGGCGGCGCTCATGCCCACGCCGTTGTCGCTCACGCTCAGCTGCAGGCGGTCGTCAGCAAGCGGCGACACGATCAGATGAATTTCGCCGCGTTCGCGGCCTTCGAAGGCGTGGGTCAGCGCGTTGAGCACCAGGTTGTCGACCACCTGCGCGATCGCGCCCGGGAAACTGTCCATCACGAGGCCTTCGGGCACACGCGCATCGAGCGTTACGCCGCGGCGCGCGAGCGTCGGGCTGAGCAGGCCGACGATGTCGCCGAGCTTGTTGTTCAGATCGAATACCAGGCGACGGTCGCTCGATTGATCGACAGCCACCTCCTTGAACTTGCGGATCGTGCCGGCCGCGCGATCGAGGCCGCGCCGCAGCAGATGCACCGCCTCGCGCACGTAGGCCGTGAAGTCGCTCAGGTCGACGCGGCGGATCTTCCCCTCGGCCACTGCTGCGTCGAATCGCTCGATTTCCTCGTTCAATGCACTCGCGGCCGTCACGCAGTTGCCGATCGGCGTATTGAGTTCATGCGCCACGCCGGCGACCAGGCTGCCGAGCGAGGCCAGGCGCTCGGCCCGCAGCAGGTCTTTCTGTGCGTGGCGCAGGCGTTCCTCCGCCTGCCTTTGGCGCGTAATGTTCCGTCCCACGCCGCGATAGCCAAGGAAGCGCCCGCGGGCGTCGTACTGCGGCGCGCCGGACAGTACCAGGTAGCGCAGCTGCAAATCGTCCGCGGTGAGCCGCAGTACTTCCTCGGAGAACACCTCGCGGCGCTGCATGGCCGCTTCGATCGCGTGGGCGTGCGTGGCTTCGTCGGCATGCAGGGGGAGCGCGGACACCACGCGGCCGAGCCAGCGCGTGGTATCGATGCCGGACGCTGCGAGATCCTTGCCCACGATCTCGCTGAAACGCAGTTCTGCATCCATCTGCCAGTAGCAGTCGGACGACAACTCGGTCAGCTCGCGGAAGCGCGCTTCCTTGTCCCGCAGCGCACGGATCAGCGGTTGAACGATGCGGCGGAGCGCCCAGCCCGCGACGAGGACAATGCCCAGCACGACGGGCAGGATCCGGTGCCACTGGTGGCGCACCGGTTCATAGAACTCGTCGGCATCCATCGTGATCAGCATCGCGAGGCCGTTGCCGGCGATGCCCATACCCATGCCCACCGGCCCGATCGGGCCATACACCAGCGTGACCGGCCGACCTTGCTCGTCCTGGCTGAAAAGCGGATCCCATGTGGGGCTGGTGTGGCCTGCCAGCGCATCCTCTACCGATGCCGTCATCTTCGCGCCGGGTGGCGGCGTGCGCAGGGACTCGCCGCTGCCCGAGAGGAAGCAGCGGATGCGCTGCGCGTTCTCGCCGCACAGGGCCATCACGCCGGTGCGGCCGAGATCGTAGGTGTCGCTGACGAGTTGTTCCCAGGCGGGCACCGACTGTTCGATCAGCAACTCGCCGACGACGCCTTCTCCAAGCAACTCAAGCTGCAGGCGCATCAGGGCGAACGGCACGCCCTGTTCCCACTTCACTTCAAGCTGAACCTTGCCGCGCGTGTCGCTCCAGATGGCGTCCGCCGATGACAGCGTGCCCCGTTCGGCGAGTACTTCGCCGCGCTTGCCGCGCGCGCTGAACGCCCGCACCACCCGGAATGGCAACTGCTCCTGAATGCGCTGGAACAGCTGACGCCGGATCTTCTCGTCCGTACTGCGTTGTGCCTGTAAGGCGAGGCGGCCGATCTCCTGATCCTTCAGCAGCGCGTTGGCGTCGTAGAACTGCCTTTCTGTGGCGAAGAAGAAGACCTGCTCGCGGTTCCGCGCCGTCATGCGTTGCTGCTGGTAGAGCGAGCGCTCGATCTGGGTCTCCAGCGCCACCAGCGTGACCAATGTGGTTACGAACGCCACCGCGATGAGAAAACCAACGCCGATGCGCGCCACGCGAACGTCCTCGCTGCGCGCGGCGGGGCGATGCGCACGGCAGTGGGCGAACAGCCGCAAGCCGAGCAGCAGCAACCCAATTGATACGGCCGGCGGCGGCGAAGCAAGGGCTACCAGGCCGTAGATCAGGGGCAGCGACAGCGATGTCCAGATCAGCGCGGCGAGCGCCGTCGCGCAGATCGCCCAAGCCAGCGCCTCGGCGATGCCGCGTGTGATGCGGTCGGCGCGCAGGCTCAGCCCGATATAGCCGGCCGCCCAGATCAGGATCAGGGCGCCGAAGGCCGCCGGCGTATCGGCCGGCCACAGCGCGGCAACGCCGCCCGCTTCATGCGCGCGAACCCCGCCCAGCAGCGGCAGGCCGACCAGCACGGCGATCAGCCCGATCAGGGCGAGCACCGGTTGCCGCCGCTCGCCGCCGCCTCGCAGCGTAAGGGTGACAAGCAGCGCAATGCCGCCCGCAACGGGATGCAGCCACTGTTCGCTGGCAGGTGGTCGAGCTACGGCGCCGCTGGTGCTCAAGAGCGCCGCCGCGCCGTAAGCGACCAGCAGCAGCGCGGTCGGCACACGGGATTTCTTCATTGTCCGTTCTAGTTCTGTCGTCGCTGCGGTGCGAAGCCTCGTGTGGGCGTGGGGCGGCGAAGTGCCGCCCCCGGCGGTTCCGACGTTCGATGCCTATGTGACGGCCAGCGGGGCGCCGACTTGAGCGCTACACACGAATTTCACAATTTCTCGGCGTTGCTGCGTTTGCCCGAACGCGCACACTAAAAGAGCAGGGCTTTTCAGGCCGATGCTTGCGTTGCAAGGCTCGCCGAGCACCTTGGGCATCCAGTGCTTCAGAACCGATCGCTGCACGGCTTGGCGGGGCGCGCGGAGGTTGCCTGCGTCTGCGACCCCGGCGATCGGTCGATGTGGCTCCGATCGTCGGTTCGGGCAATGCGTTGGTATGCCAAGTCGCCATTCGCCCCAGACCTTTGACGCGTTCATCACCACCAAGCTCGGGCGGGGCAGCAGCCACGTCGGCCTGCACATTTTGCACAACGTCGTGAGCTCGGTGTTGGGGGGGCGACATCGTCGCCAAATCGGTCGAGGGGGGCGGTCCCACCTTCCGCGTCGGCTTGCCCCTCACCGCCACCAGCCTGCTCGCGCCGCCGTCTTAAGGACTCTGCTGCGCTGGCCGGACAGGCTATTGGCCGCCAAGGTAAAGCGGCGTGCGCGGAGCGCTGCGAAGATCGCGTCATTCTGTTTGGTTCAGGAGCCTGCATGAGCACCAACTCAACGCTGACCGCCAGCGCAATCCATCAAACCGTTCTCAATGAATTTCGCAGCCGCGGCCGGATGCTGCGTGATCGCTATTCAGGCGCGCCCTTGACGTCAGAGGACGTAACCCGCGCCATCGCAGAGGTCGAGCATCAAATCCGCGAAGCGGGTGTTAACTGCCGACGCCGCCTTGCTCGCCGGCTACGTGCGCTCGAGGGGCGGTCGCTTGCTGTTGGCGAGCAGGTCGAGCTGGTCGAGGCGCTCAAGTTCGCGGCCGCACGTGCCCGCAGTAACGCTAACTACGAGTTGTCCATGGCGGCCGGGCTAAGCCGCCCGAACACGGTGCGGACGGCGGCACGCAGCAGGCTATCGCCAGCAAGGGCGACATAGCCGCTGCCATCTGGCAGCGCTTGGCGTGCGTCTCGGCGTGTCCTCCGCCGCCAGTTTTGTCTGTGTTATTTCAGTCCGAAAGCTGGTTTCCAACCAATTCAATGCGTTATTGGTGGTGCCGCGCCGGCGATGGCTCGCCGGAGGACTCGCGTGATGGTGGTGGAGTGCCAACCCGGAAACGGCATTGACGTAGCGCGGCACATCAATGCCGCCGGTAAGCGGCACTTCCAACCATCGGATCTGCGCTTTGGCGTGCGCCTGAATGAGCGCCTCGATGTCGTCAGCGTGTGCGGCCCGGGTCGCGCAATCGGAATCGCCCTCGAATATGAACTCCCCGCCATTCGGATGCCAGCGCGCTCGGGATCCGTACACCCAGCGAGCCCATGTCTCGGTCTCATCAAAGGTCTGATGCGCTAGGTCTTGAAGCATGAGGAATCGCGCGCGGACGCGCGGGGCCCTGTTGAGTGCAAACGCTAACAGCGAGGCGCGTCAGTTTGGATCCTTGACGCTCGCGCGGATCTTGGCGGGCATTGACACGTATAAAGTCTCTACGTTGGCAACGTACTGTTGCTGGCTTTGACGACGATGGCCGTCGCGTCCTCTTTAGATACATCGGTGGCAACTTGATTGGGATTCAGTAACCAATTCCTGCTGGCCGCCTGCCGCGTGCTGATAGTCGGCGTAAAGCCGCTTCTAGGCGTCGTTAATGGGGATATGCAGGCGCTCCTTCTGCGCTGCGGCGACGCGTTGTGCGTGCGTGCCTTCGAGCCCCGCTTCGACGGACGTTCTTGCTCGCGGTCTGTCGGTTTCGGTAAGGCAGGCCAATATCCGACAGACTGGCGCGGGTCGTTTATTTAGTGCAGACGGACTAGTTCATCGGACTTCAATAGCGCGCCCCGGAGGCGCGAAGGACGTTTGCGCCTCCGACGCTGGAAAAGAGACCCACGGTTTGCCGTGGGTTTTTTATGTCAGCAAGCAGCGCGGGGCGATGGCCGTGGCGCCGTTTTACGCAGCGAGCACGGCGTGGATCAAACGCCAAAGCGGTGTTGTGTGAGATATGAGAACGTTGCACTTTCTCCATCACGACCAGAAAACGAATGGATCACCACCCGCTCCATGAAGGCGAGCTCAAGCGTGGCTTGAAGAATCGCCACATCCAGCTTATCGCGCTCGGCGGCGCGATCGGCACCGGCCTCTTTCTTGGGTCTGCCGGCGTCATGAAATCCGCCGGCCCGTCGATGCTGCTGGGCTATGCCATCGGCGGCTTCATTGCCTTCCTGATCATGCGCCAGCTTGGCGAGATGATCGTTGAGGAGCCCGTTGCCGGCTCCTTCAGCCACTTTGCATACAAATACTGGGGCGATCTGCCGGGCTTCATGTCGGGCTGGAACTACTGGGTGCTGTACATCCTGGTCGGCATGTCCGAGCTGACGGCTGTGGGTAAGTACGTGCAGTACTGGTGGCCCTGGATTCCGATGTGGGCCACCGCGGCCGCGTTCTTCGTGATCATCAACCTGGTTAACCTCGCCAGCGTGAAGGCCTACGGTGAGACCGAGTTCTGGTTCGCGCTCATCAAGGTGGTGGCGGTGATCGGCATGATCGTGCTGGGGGCCTATCTGCTGCTCTCTGGCCATGCGGGCCCGGATGCCACGGTTCGCAACCTGTGGGAGCGCGGTGGCTTCTTCCCGAACGGCTGGTCCGGATTGGCGATCATGCTGCCGATCATCATGTTCTCGTTCGGCGGGCTGGAACTCGTCGGCATCACGGCTGCGGAAGCGAGCGACCCGGGCAAGACGATCCCGAAGGCGATCAATCAGGTGATCTATCGCATCCTGATCTTCTACATCGGCGCGCTGGCGGTACTGCTGTCGCTGACACCCTGGGATACGCTGGTCGCGACCCTGGCCCAACACGCCGAGGCGGGTGACGAGTATGGCGGCAGCCCGTTCGTGATGGTGTTCTCGATGCTGGGCAGCGATGTGGCCGCCAACATCCTCAACTTCGTCGTACTGACCGCCGCGCTGTCTGTGTACAACAGCTGCGTGTACTGCAACAGCCGCATGCTCTACGGCTTGGCGGACCAGGGCAATGCGCCGCGCGCACTGATGAAGGTGGATGATCGAGGCGTGCCGATGCTCGCGATCGGGCTGTCGGCGCTGGTGACAGGCCTGTGCGTGGTGGTGAACTACGTGATTCCGGCCAAAGCGCTGGAGATGCTGATGGCGCTGGTGGTTGCCGCGCTGGTCATCAATTGGGCGATGATCTCGCTGGCGCATTTGAAGTTCCGCGCAGCCAAACTGAGCGAGGGCGTAACACCCGCCTTCAAGGCGCTCTGGCATCCATTCGGCAACTACCTCTGCCTTGCCTTCATGGTGGCGATCCTCGTCGGGATGTACATGATCCCGCCGCTGCGTGCGTCGGTGCTGGCGATCCCGTGCTGGCTCGCGCTGCTCTGGGCCTGCTACCACGTCAAGATGCGGCGCCGCTGACGCGGCGGGCGAATCGAAAGGGGCGCTGAGGCGCCCCTTTTTTCCTCCTGGTGAACCCTCGTCGTTTCCCCTGCTTGACCCACATTGGGGCGCCCGGCAGCCCAAACCCGGGCCGCGTGTGTGCGGATGCACCGGAGCGGGGCCAGTTGATTACCGTCAGAGGTTGGATGCACCGCGAGGCATAGGCTTGCACCATCTTCTACCGTGGGCATATGCCCTCAAGGCGGTCCATCATGCCGTTCGGCGCTGCAGCTTTCTTCTATCGTGAGATGGTTCATCGGGTCGATGAACGCTCGCCCTCCGATCACGCGCTCTCGCAGCCTGCGCTGCACCATGGCGTACCGGAACGAGACCGCGGTCGCGATGACGAACTGATTGCCGCTGTCGAGCGTGATCGAGCAGAGGCTGCCACCGGCCTAGCCTGATAGCAGCATCGGCAAGGCCGGATGCGCCGCTTACTCCGGCGTAGTGCGCGGTAATTCGATGGTGAGCGTCGTGCCGTGACCGGGCTCGCTCGTCACGGCCACGTCGCCATCCAGCACGCCGGTGACGATGTTGTAGACCGCGTGCAGCCCGAGCCCGCTGCCGCCCTGCCCGAGGGCGGTGGTGAAGAAGGGGTCGAAGATCCGCTCCAGGTTCTCGCCGGAGATGCCCACCCCGTCGTCGCGGATGCGGATCGTCATCCGCACGGCATCGGCGTCGGCGGTGATCACGATGTTGCCGCCTTCGCGGGCCGCAAAGGCATGCTGATAGCAGTTGGCGAGGCAGTTGAGCAGCATCCGCTCCCATAGCGCCGGATAGCTATCCACTTCGATCGGGCCGGCGACGCGAACCTCTGTTTGAACGTCCTGGCGCTCGGCGCGGATCCGCGCCAACACTGCGCAGTCGCGCAGCAACTCGGCGACATCGAAGCGGCGGCGCTCGCCTTCCCGGCGGTCAGCTGCGGTATCGCGGAAGCGCACGACCAGCGCGGCGGCGCGCTCAAGGTTGCCGACCAGTTGCCGCGCACTCTCTTCAGTGGCTTCAAGGTAGTCGCTGAGCTCGGATCGACGGATACCGCTGTCAAGCGCATGCCGCATCTGCCCGGTGCGGTCTTCCAGGGCCGAGGCCAGCACCTTGGCGTTGCCGATCGGGGTGTTCAGCTCGTGCGCGACACCGACCACCACCTTGCCGAGGCCGGCGAGCTTTTCGGTACGTACCAGGCGTTGCCGAGTGTGGTTGAGGGTTTCGATCGTCTCGGAGAGTTCGGCATTCCGCTCGGCCAGTTCCTGGGTGCGGCTGGCGACGCGTTGCTCAAGTGTCTCGTTGAGTTCGCGCACCTCGCGCTGCGAACGCTCGAGTGCATCGATGCGTTCATCAATGGCGCCGGCCATCGTATTGAACGATGCAGCAAGCTGCGCGTACTCGTCGCGCCCGCGCTCATTCACATGGCGGCTGTAATCCCCGCCGGCAATCGCCTGCGCTGCGCGCACAAGGCGGCTGAGCCGGCGTGACAGCCGGAAGCCGGTCAGCCCGAAAAAGGCGGCGGCGAGTACGAAGCTCAAGGTCAGGATCAGTAGGCCGTCGCGCAACAATCCGTTCACGAGTTGCTTGAAGCCACCAACCCCGAGGCCGTACTGCAGGGTGCCCACTTCGTTGGCGGCGAGCAGGATCGGCTGACGCACATGCATCACGCCTTCTTGAACCGCGCGCTCGATGTCGGCGGTTGCTGCGGGCAAGGGGGCGCGTGGCACATGTCCGGCACTGACGATCGCTTCGCCCTTGGGGCCGATTACGACGAGATAGGTCAGGCCGGATTCACTATCGGATTCGGCCAGCAGTTCGCGCAGGTAATCCTGCAGCAACTCAAGCCGCCCCTCTCCGGCGTAGGGGGCGATCGTCAAGTTGATCAGGCGCGACATCTGTGCTGTTTGCTGGCGCAGGTCGCGGTCAAGCGCGGCGCGAATCAGCCGGCTCGAGTTGAACCCCAGCGCGAGCGCGAACACCAGCAGGATTGCGAGGCTGGCCAGTGTCAGGCGGATGCCGGACGACCGCCACCATCGGACCTTGGAGAGATCCGATGGCGCTGGTTTCGCGATGTCAGGCGTGGGCGTGGTGCCCATGAACATCCTCGTCGGGGCCACAAGTGGGGCCCATAGCTCGACTACGGACGGGGGACGGAAATCTTGAGGGCAGGGCCATTTTGCCCCACGCCCTTACTTGCCCTTGGCCGGCTTGTTCTTCTCGGCTTGCGCAATCGCCTCTTCGAGTTTCGCGCGCGGCATGAAGCCGCCAAGGCGCGAACCATCGGCGAGGAACATCGTCGGCGTGCCGTTGATGCGCAGCTTGCGACCCAGCGCGACGTTCTTTTCGATCGGGTTGCTGCAGTCGGCCGCCTTGGCCAGCTTGCCGTCGATCATCCAGCCCTGCCACGTTGCCGAGCGATCCTTGCTGCACCAGATCGCTTTGGACTTTTCGGCCGAATCTGGCGAAAGGATCGGGTACAGGAAGGTGTAGATCGTCACGTCCTTGAGCTGCTGCGCTTCGGCTACGAAACGCTTGCAATAGCCGCAGTTGGGATCCTCGAAAGTCACCAGCGTGCGCTTGCCATTGCCGCGCACCGTTTTCACCGCCTGGTCGAGCGGCAGGTCGCCGATATTCACCTTGTTGAGCACCGCCTGGCGCTCGGCCGTGATGTTGGTGCGACGCTTCAGGTCAACCAACTGGCCGTCGATGAAGAAGCTGCCCTGCTCGTCGGTGTAGACCATCTCGCCGGTTTCCAGCACCACTTCATAGAGGCCGCCGTAGGTCGTCCGGGTGACGGACTGGATCGCCTCCTGGCCGATGAAATCGTTAACCGCCTTGCGGATTTCCGCCTCGCCGCCAAAGGCGGGGGCGGTGAGGGTGGCGAACAGCGCCGTGGCGGCGACGAGATGCTTCATCAAAAACTCCGAAGGTCAGATCAGGCCAGCCGCGTAGCGCACGAGGGCGCTGCGCACGACCGGCAGTCGGTTGGTTACTTGCATGCCGCCGTTGCGTAAGGCGGCCAGCAGCGGGTTGCGGGGGCGGAAGAGGCGGTTCAAGGCGTGGGTGACTCCCTGCATCAGCCGCACTTCCTCGTTACGCGCCCGGGCATAGCGGCGCAGGGTTGTCAGCTCGCCGCAATCGCGGTGTGCGGGCAGCCCGTTGAGCAGATCGGCCAGTACGCGGGCGTCCTGAAAGCCCAAGTTGATGCCGTGCCCTGAGAGCGGGTGGATCGCGTGCGCTGCGTCGCCAATCAACGCAACGCGCGGTGCGACGACCCGCGGAACCTGCATCAGCCGAAGCGGAAAGCCCGCAGGCGGGGTCACGAGTTCCAGCTTGCCAAGCCGGTTCCCGCCTGCCGCAGCCACCCGTGTGCAGAACTCATCGGGCGCCAGCGACAGCAATTCCCGCGCGTGTGCCTCCGGGGTGGACCACACAATCGAGATCCGGTTCTCGGGCAGCGGCAACCACGCGAGGATGCCGTCTTCGCGAAACCACTGGAAGGCGGTGTCGTGATGTGCACCTTCGCATTTGAAGTTGGCCACGACGCCGAGTTCGCCGTAAGGGGTGGTGTGCACCGGCAGGCCCGCGGCACCGCGTACCCACGAGTCGGCGCCATCGGCCGCCACAACGAGGCGGGCACGGATGCGACGCCCGTCGTCGAGCGTCACGGTTGCCGCGTCGTCGTCGACGTCCAGTGCGTTGGGGCGCGCGGGGCACAGCAGGCTCAGATTGGGTTGGCGGCGCAGCGTTTCCCACAGCTCAACGGCCAACGGCGAAGCTTCCAGAATCCAGGCCAGCGCATCGAGGCCGGCGTCGTAGGCCGAGAAGTTCAGCGCGCCGCCGCGATCGCCGAACACCTGCATCGCTTCGACGCGGTTGATGCGGCTTGGGTCAAGATGCTGCCAGGCACGGATGCGCGTGAGGAAGTCGACGTTCGTCGGGCTGACGGCGTAGACGCGTGCGTCCCAGCCATCGGCGCGACGAGGCGGACGGGCTTCGAGCATGCCGACGCGCAGCGGGCTGCCGGCCAGGGCGCAGGCGAGGCTACCGCCAGCGAGGCCGGCGCCGACGATCAGGACATCCAGTTCCATGAGTTGGAATCAGCGCGAGGCGTGAAAGCGAGACCCGCCATTCTGCCCGAGCCGGAGGTAACTTTGAATTTGTCGCAAACAGCAAAATTGGTTGGGTGCCGGCGTGCCAATGCACCCTAGAATCTTCCACTGCGTCTTATGGGCGCCGAAACAATTTTTATAAGAGGTGGATCAGCATGCGAAGTGAGCTGAAGCGACGGATTCTGGCGTCTTGCCTGGCCCTGGCCGGGCTGGCCGCCTGGCCGGTTTGTGCCGAAACGCCCGCCGCCCCCGCGGCCAAGGCGCCTGCAGCCGTGGCGGTACCCGCCACGGTGGATGGATTCTCCGATGTCGGCGCGGTGCCGTTTGCGCCGGTCGATAGCGGCCTCGCTCCCGACTGGTACAAAAAGGGTGTGTTTACCGAGATCCTCGTGCGCGCCTACCAGGACAGCAACGGCGACGGCATCGGTGACCTCAAGGGCCTCACGAGTCGGCTGGACTACCTCAAGTCGGTCGGCATCACCGGCATCTGGCTGATGCCGATCTTCCGCAGCAGCGACCATGACCACGGCTATGCGGTCGAGAATTACCGCGAGATCGAGCCCGACTACGGCACGCTGGCCGACTTCGACAACCTGATCGCCGAGGCGCACAAGCGCGGCATCGGCATCATCGTCGACTATGTGATGAACCACAGCTCGGCCGACCACAAGCTGTTCGACGCCTCCATGAAGGTCAAGTCGCCCTACCGCGACTGGTATGTCTGGGCGCAGCCGCACCCCGAAGGCTGGACGACCTTCTCGGGCGACCCGTGGCGCGAGATGGGCGATTGGTACTACTACGCTGCCTTCGATGCCGGCATGCCTGACTTCAACCTGCGCAAGCAGGAGGTGGTCGATTTCCACATGAACAACCTGCGCTTCTGGCTCAACCGCGGCGTGGATGGCTTCCGCTTTGATGCGGTTGGCGTGCTGTACGAAAACGGCTCGATCGCATGGGACAACCAGCCGGAAAACCATGTGCTGATGAACAAGGTCCGTCAGCTGCTGGACCAGTACGGCAAGCGCTACATGGTGTGTGAAGCACCGAGCGACCCGGTGCCGTTTGCCGGCGAGAACTCGTGCGGCAGCGCGTTTGCGTTCGGCCTGCAGAAGCACATCGTGCATAGCGTCAAGATGGGCCGCGTGATGCCCGATCTGCTCTACACGCTGCAGACCTTCCCGGTCGCACGCATGGGCACGATCCTGTCGAACCACGACTGGTTTGCCGGTGCGCGCCCGTGGCGCCAGTTCAACGGCGATGTGAAGAGCTACAAGATGGCCGCGGCCACCTTGCTGACGCTGCCAGGCATGCCCTTCATCTACTACGGCGAAGAAATCGGCCTTGGCCTGTCGGACGAGAGCTACCACGACGACCAGAAGATCCGTGGCCCGATGGCCTGGGATGCGAACCAGCCCTTTGGTGGCTTCACCAACTCCGACTCGGCCTTCCGCCCGCTGGTGCAGAACTGGAAGACCAACAACGTCGCGGCGGAAGACGCGAACCCGACGTCGCTGCTCAACTGGTACCGCGCCCTGATCGGGCTTCGCGACAATGAACCGGCCCTGTCGGTCGGCAGCTTCAAGCCCATCTCGGCGCAGGACGAGCAGATCTTTGCTTTCGAGCGTGAGTACGAAGGCACCCGGATGCTGGTGCTGCTCAACTACGCCTACCGCGACGGCAAGCTCGATCTGCCCGCCGGCTTCGATGCCAGCAAGTGGCAAACGGTCTTCCCGGCCGGTGGCCAGCTCAAGGTGGCACCGAAGAAGGTCAAGAAGGGCGAAGCCGCGAAACTCGAATTGCAGATGGGCACGCAGGAAGTGATGGTGCTCAAGGCGATCAAGTAAGCCTGAGCCGCCAGCTGCAAAGAAACGCCCCGCATCGTCGGGGCGTTCTTCTTTGCGTTTGCCAATCTCAGGGGATGGGCCTGCGGTCGCACCGCGCCAGGGTTTCGGTCAGGCGGTCCACGAACGCCCGAGTCTTGGCGGGCACCCAGCGCCGGCTCGGCATGACCGCCCACGCGGTGACCGGCGGGGCAGCCCAGTCGGGCAGCACCCGCGACAGCTCGCCACGCGCGACGTGCGCGGCGACGAAGTCCTGCGGCACGAGCGCAATGCCCGCGTCGCGCAGGGCAAAGCCAATCATCAGGCCCATCGAGTTCGCGATCAGGCGCCCTGGCGGGTTGCCTTCCCAACGCTCGTTGCCACGACGCAGCCGCCAGATCGCCGGATCGCCGTCGCGGCTCAGCAAGTGCACGGCGCGGTGGTCCAGCAGTGCCGGCGGCTCGGACGGTGTGCCGTGCGCCGCCAGATAGCGCGGCGACGCGAACAGGCCCGGCCGCACATCCGCCAGACGGCGGGCGACCAGTGTCGCGTCGTCGGGCAAATCGCCCATGCGCACGGCCAGATCGAAGTTCTCGCCGACCAGGTCCACCCGCCGCGGCGACAGGTCCAGTTCAAGGGTGACCGCCGGATAGCGCTCTGCGAAGTCCACCAGCATGTCGGCGAGCACGGTTGCCGCGAAATCAGCCGGCATCGAAACGCGCAGACGGCCACTTGGTTCGCTCTGCCTGTGTTCGGCGAGCGCCGCAGCGGCATCCACTTCCTCCGCCAAGCGGTTGGCGTGCTCGAGCAGACCCTGGCCGAAGTCGGTCAGCGTCAGGCGGCGGGTGGTCCGGGTCAGCACGCGTTCGCCCAGGTTCGCTTCGAGCGCGGCAATCCGGCGCGATACGGTGGACTTGGGCAGGCCGACCCGTTCCGCCGCGCGGCTGAAACTGCCGCTCTCGGCGACGCGGGCGAACAGCAGCAGGTCGTTGGCGTCCGGTTGCATCGGGGCTCCAATCCAGAAAAGCAGCCGCTATTGTTGCACTGGTGGAACGATGTTGTGCGTTTTAAGGGCTTCTGGTGCAGATTGGTCCGCAATAAAGTCTCTCCACACCACAGCGCTTGCAGCCCTCCCGGCTCGGCGCCCAACCGAACGGAGACTCACATGAACATCCTGCAGATCAATACCAGCGCCAAACGCAACGCATCGGAATCGACCCGCCTCGCCAACCGCATCACCGAGAGCCTGCTGGCCAAGCATGCCGGCGCGAACGTAACGGTGCGCGACCTCGCAGCGAATCCCTTGCCCGCGATCGACGAAACGATCCTTGGCGCGCTGTTCACGCCGGCCGACGCCCGTACCGCGGCGCAGAACGAGATCGTGGCCGCGAGCGACGCACTGATCGCCGAACTGCAGGCCGCCGACGTGCTGGTGTTGGGTGTGCCGATGTACAACCTGGGCGTGCCGGCGCAGGCCAAGCACTGGATTGACGCAATTGCCCGTGCCGGCGTGACCTTCCGTTACACCGCCAACGGCCCCGAGGGGCTGGTCAAGGGCAAGACGGTCTACCTTGCGCTGACCCGCGGTGGCATCTACCGTGATACGCCGATGGATACGCTGCTACCTTACTTGCGCACGGTGCTGGGTTTCCTTGGCATGACCGACGTGCGCCCGGTGTTTGCCGAAGGTTTGGCGATGGGCGCGGAGGCTGCCGTCAAGGCATTCGCGGAAGCTGAACGCGAAATCGAAGCGCTGGTCTGAGCGCTAGGGGTATCGGCGGCCGGCTGCCCTCGGGCGGTCCGGCCCCGCAACGAAAGGAATTATCATGAACGCGCCTGAAACCATCACGCTGACCCGCTCCCGCAAGGTCGAGCGCCTTGTCACCGGCGTGCCGACCTCCGACGGCGCCGGGGTCAAGCTGACCCGTGTGCTGACGCAGCCGCTGCAGCGCCGGCTCGATCCCTTCCTGATGCTGGACGCCTTCGGCAGTGAATCGGCCTCCGACTACATCGCCGGTTTTCCGCCGCATCCGCACCGCGGGTTCGAGACCATCACCTACATGCTCACCGGCCGCATGCGTCATCGCGATAGCGCCGGCCATGAAGGCCTGGTCGAGGATGGCGGGGTGCAGTGGATGAGCGCTGCGCGCGGCGTGATCCACTCCGAAATGCCGGAGCAGAATGAAGGCCGCATGGAAGGTTTCCAGCTGTGGTTGAACCTGCCGGGCGCGCACAAGATGGATGCGCCGTGGTACCGCGACATTCCGGGCGCGGCAATCCCTGAGTTCGTCGACGCGGGGGGCGCCACGGTGCGCGTGATCGCGGGGGAAAGCCATGGCGTGGCCGGTGCGATGCAGCGGCCGGATACCGAGCCGCTGTATCTGGACGTGCATCTGCCGGCAGGTAGCCGCTTCGAGCAACGCATTCCGGCAGGGCACAACGCCTTCGTCTATGTCTATCGCGGTGAAGTGGCGCTCGGTGGTGACCAGGACGGGGTGGGCGAGCGGCGCATGGCGATCCTCGCGAACGACCCGGATGCGGAGGGCGTTGTGGTGCAGGCTTGCCGCGATGCACGATTGATCATTGTTGCGGGTAAGCCGCTTGGCGAGCCGATCGTGCAGTACGGCCCCTTCGTGATGAACACCCGCGAAGAGATCGAGGCGACGTTGCGCGAATTCCGTGACGGCAGCTTCGAGGCCCAGGCCGGCTCGCTGGCGGGCTGACGCGTCGGGCAGTTGTGCTTGGCCCGCTTCTCGGTCGCGCGCGGTTTGGCGACTGGGAAGCGGGCCTAGAACTTGAGTTCGAGTGCCAGTTGCCAGGTAGGCAGGCCGGCGACCTTGATGCGCTCATCGGCCACCGGCTGCCCGCCGGTTTCCGCGGTGGTCCGGCTGCTGCTACCCCAGCCGCCCAGGTTGGAGCCACTCAGGCGCAGCAGGGCGTCGCGCGTCATCGCCCAACTTACGTAGGCGTCGTACACCGTCTTGTCCCCCACGCTGCGCGTCTGCTGGTCGGAGAGCCGCACGGTGTAGCTGTGCGCCCAGTTAACGTTGCCGCCGAGTTTCCACCCCGGTCCGGCGGGCTGCCATTCAAAACCGAGGTTGGCGATCTGGTCGGGCGTGTCTTCCAGCTTGTTGCCGGCGTCGTCGCGTGTTTGCGTGTGTGTGTAGTTGCCGTTGATCTGCAGTACGGGCCCGGCCGGAAGCCAGCTCGTGAGGTTCAGCTTCCATTCCAGCTCCGCACCGCGGACCTGCGCCTGCCCCTCGTTGACCGGGCGTGATACCCAGCGGCCATCGGCGCCCAGCGTCAGCTCGCGGCGGATCAGATCGGTGATGCGGCGGGTGAACAGGTTGGCCGAGGCCATGCTGTGCGCATCGAAGTAGCGCTCTAGCGCCAGCTCGAAACCCCATGCGGTTTCAGGTCGCAATTCGGGGTCACCGCTGCGATCCGGCCGCGTCAGGCTGTTGTCGGGTGCGCGCACCGTCAGCCCAGAGAGATCGTCCAGGCGCGGCGCGCGGAAGGTGCGCGCGAGGCTGCTGCGCAACACCGTAGCCCCGGCTTCACCGAACTTTTGCGCCAGTTGCAGCGACGGCGCCCAGAGGCCGTAGCGTGCGACCAGCGGCGCCCCGGCGCTGTCCTGCGTGTGGGTATGCAGCACTTCGCGACGCAGGCCACCGGTGAGTGTCGTCGTCTCGAACGGGCGCCATTCATCCTGCACGTAGGCCGCGGCATTCAGCTCTCGCTGTTCGAGATTGTCATTGGACGAGATTGCTGCTGCGCCGGTCTCCAGCGTGGCCGCCCGTTCGCTGCGGCGGTTGTCGGTCCATTCCGCGCCGATTGCCGGCGTGTGGGTCGCGCCCTCGGCTGCAGCCCAACGCAGCGACGCGCTGCTGCCTTGTTCCCGCACCGTCGTCTGAGTGTCGCTGATGCTGCTGGTGCTGCCGGCTGCGTCATACTCGTTGCGCAGTGTGGCGCTGCGTTCGCGGTTGCCGTTCAGGCCGAGGCGCAGGTTCAGTGTGTCGCCGTCGTTCCAACGCAGGCGCCAGCCGCCGCCGAGTCGCCACAGATCCCGCTCGCGGCTGCTGTCTTCATGGGCAGTGGCCGCCTTGGGTGTGCCGAACAGGGCTTGCGTGTGTTCATCGCCGTGCGCTTCGCTCTCGGTGTGGGTGGCGAAGAGTTGCAGGCTCAGCTGGTTCGTGCGGTCGAGCCGCCAAGTAAGGCGCGGGGCGAGGCTGGCGTCGCGGGTGCGCTGTGTCACCTCGCGGTGCGTCAGCGCCTCGGTCTCCAGCGCTCCGCTGTCGTCGTAATCCAGGCTATGCCGCATCTGGTCGGCAATCTGGTCGCGCTGGTTGGCGTTGGCCGAAAACAGCCACGACAAGCCGCCGCTGCGGCCGGTGTTCTGCAGCCCGATTTGCGGCGACACATGGCCGTCGACTTCCGACAGGCCCGGGCGCAGTCGTGTCTGTGCGCGCCCTGCATCATCGCGCAGCACGATGTTGATGGTGCCGGCCACCGCCTGTGCGCTGAATTCGGCGACGCCGCCGCGCACAATCTCGATGCGTTCGATCATCTCGGCCGGAATCAGGTCGATCGGGCCGGCGCGGTTACGCCCGTGCCCGCCGATCCGTTCGCCATCAACCAGAATTTGCGTGTAGGCGCCGCTCAGCCCGCGCATCTTCACTTCGCCCGGCGAACCCGGCGCGCCACTGACGGTTACACCCGGCAATCGCCGCAGCAGATCACCGACCGTCGCCTCGCCATACTTCTCGATTTCCTCGCGACCAATGATGACCTTGGCTGTGGCGGCATCGCGCCGAGCGGCTTGGGCGTCGCGCGTGCCGGTTACGACGATCCTGGCCGGTTCGCTATCGGGTGCCGCAGGGGATTCACGGGTTTCGCCGGCGCTGGCGCGTGCGGCGAGCCCGATCAGCAGCCAGCACGGCAGACGGAACACGCGCACGGCGGGGGCTCAGGTTTCGTCGTCTTCGCCAGAGCCGACCGCGGCGCGGCCCAGCCGGTCGAGCACCGCTTCCCAGCCGGCTTCCGCGGGCGGCGCTTCGACGAGGATCTGGCTGGCGCCGAGCGCGTCGAGCGCGCGCAGGTTGGCGTAGAGGTCGTGCGCGAAGCCGGCGGCGCTCGCCGGCGCCTGGATCCAAACGCGGTGCGCCAGCGTGCTCGCGGTTCGGCGCGCGATCACGGCCGCCTCGGGGCCGGCACTGGCGAGCGCGGATTCCAGGGCTTCGCTTGCGACGAGCGCGAGTGGCGTGCGCGGCGCGTAGTGCGCGGCGAGTGAGCCTGAAACGCGCGGCGCATCGCCGGTGTGCGCCGCGGCCGGCGCGCGCATCGCCGGGCGGCGGCCGATCACGGCGGCGATTGCATCCGGGCCGATCGCACCCGGGCGCAGGATCACCGGTCCGGCTTCGCTCAGACGCGAGAGGTCGAGGATCGTCGATTCGATGCCGACGTTGCAGGCGCCGCCGTCGAGGATCATTGCGACGCTTTCGCCCAGTTCGTCGAACACATGCTGAGCAGTGGTCGGGCTGATGCGGCCGAAGCGGTTGGCCGAGGGCGCCGCGATACCGCCGCCGAAGGCGCGCAGCAACGCGAGCGCAACCGGGTGATCCGGCACGCGCAGGCCGACGGTGTCCTGTCCGCCGGTGACCACGTCTGGCACATCCGCTTCCTTCTTCAGGATCAGCGTCAGCGGGCCGGGCCAGAAGGCGCGGGCGAGCGCGATTGCTTCCTTCGGAATCTCGCGCGCCCAATCGGTCAGTGCTTCGGCGTCGGCCAGGTGCACGATCAGCGGGTGGTCGGCTGGGCGCCCCTTGGCGGCAAAGATCTTCGCCGCCGCCTGTGGATTGGCGGCATCCGCACCCAGCCCGTACACCGTCTCGGTCGGCAGCGCGACGAGTTCGCCCGCGCGTAGCAGGGCCGCGGCGCGGGCGAGCGATTCGGGTGTCGGGTTCTGGATCATCTGCGGGCGTCAGTGCGCTGGGCGCTTACTCGTCCTGAATGCCGATGGCTTTGCGCGCCGCCATCGCGGTCTCGATTGCCTTGGCCGGATCAGCGTCGATCACCGTGAAGTGGCCCATCTTGCGGCCCGGGCGGGCGTGGTGCTTGCCGTACAGGTGCAGCTTCAGGTTCGGGATCGCGAGCAGCTGCGACCAGTCCGGCTCGCGGTAGTGGCCGTGCGAATCCGGGCCGGGCTGGGTCGGGTCGTACCAGATGTCGCCGAGCAGGTTCACCATCACCGCGGCGCTGTGCGCGCGAGCGTCACCCAGCGGCAGGCCGACCAGCGCGCGCACCTGCTGTTCGAACTGATCGGTGACGCAGGCGTCGATCGTGTAGTGGCCGCTGTTGTGCGGGCGCGGCGCCATCTCGTTTACATACAGCTCGCCGCGCGAAACGAAGAACTCGACCGCCATGGTGCCGATGTAGTCGAGCTTCTCGGCGATGCGCTCAGCCAGTTCTTCAGCGGTATCGCGCTGGCAGCCGGAGGCGCGCGCCGGTGCGATGGATACATCGAGGATCCCGCGTGCGTGCGCATTTTCGGCGGTCGGGAAGCACTTCACCTTGCCGTGCTCGTCGCGGGCAAGCACCACCGACACTTCGTAGTCGAGCTTGAGCATCTGCTCCAGCACGCAGGCTTCGCCCTTGAAGGCCTGGAAGGCGGCGAGCGCTTCGTCGTGGTTGGCGACGCGCGCCTGGCCCTTGCCGTCGTAGCCGAAGCGGGCGACCTTCAGGATACCGGGGAAAAGCGCGGACGGCGCGTTGCGCACATCGGCTTCCGTATTGATCGGCGCGAAGGGGGCGTGCGGGATGCAGTTGTTCGCGAGAAAGGTCTTCTCGGCGACGCGGTTCTGGCAGATCGCAACGGCATCCGCCGAGGGGCGCACCGGCACGAACTTGGCGAGGTAGTCGAGGGTGCCGGCCGGCACGTTCTCGAACTCGGTGGTGATCGCCGCGCAGCCGGCGGCCAGTTGATCCAGCGCGGCGTAGTCGTCGAAAGCCGCTTTCAGGTGGCGATCGGCGGCGACGCCGGCCGGGCTGTTGGGATCCGGGTCGAGCACCCAGACCTTGTAGCCCATTTCATGGGCGGCCAGCACAAAGAAGCGGCCGAGCTGGCCACCGCCAAGCATGCCCAGGGTGGCGGGCGGGAGGATTGCGCTCATCTGCTCAGTCCGTCGGCGAGAAGTTCAGACTTCGTCGAGTTTCATGTCCAGCACGCTCTGCGTCTGCTTGGCGCGGAAGGCGTCGAGCATGATCCGCAGGCGGCTGTTCTCGTTGGCCAGCATCGCAACCGCGAAGAGGCCGGCGTTGGCCGCACCCGCTTCGCCGATCGCGAAGGTGGCGACCGGGATGCCCTTGGGCATCTGCACGATCGAGTGCAGCGAATCGACGCCCGAGAGCGCCTTGCTTTGCACCGGCACGCCGAGCACCGGCACCGTGGTCTTGGCGGCCAGCATGCCCGGAAGATGGGCTGCACCGCCAGCGCCCGCGATGATTACCTGCAGGCCGCGGTCGCGCGCCGCTTCGGCATATTCGAACATCAGGTCCGGCGTGCGGTGGGCGGAGACGACGCGCGCTTCGAAAGGCACGCCGAATTCCTTGAGGATGCGGGCGGCGGCCTGCATCGTTGGCCAATCCGAGTTGGAGCCCATCACGATGCCGACAACGGGTTGTTCGTTCATTTTTTCGTCCAGAGAAGCAAGATCGCGGATGGGCGTGCGTGGTCACGCCTCATCCACATGTCCGCGGGGGCGGGTGTTCAGGCCTTGGCGGCCGCGCGTTGTGCGGCAAGCAGGGTGTTGCCGAGCAGCATCGTGATCGTCATCGGGCCGACGCCGCCGGGCACCGGCGTGATCAGCGAGGCGACCTGGCTGGCGGATTCGAAGTCGACGTCGCCGCAGAGCTTGCCCGAGGGCAGGCGATTGATGCCGACGTCGATGACTACCGCGCCGGGCTTGAGCATGTCGCCGGTGACGAAGTTCGGGCGGCCCACCGCGGCGACGACGATGTCGGCGCGCTTCACATGGCCGGCGAGATCCTTGGTCTTGGAATGGCACACGGTGACCGTGGCGCCGGCGGAGAGCAGCATCACTGCCATCGGCTTGCCGACGATGTTGCTGCGGCCGATCACGACGGCGTCGGCGCCCTGCACCTGAACGCCGCCGACTTCCAGCATCTTCATCACGCCCCACGGGGTGCAGGGGTAGAAGCTCTCGCGGCCCTGCAGCAGCATGCCGAAGTTCTCGGCATGGAAGCCGTCGACATCCTTGGCCGGGTCGATTGCTTCGAGCACGGCCTCTTCATCGAATTGCTTGGGCAGGGGCAGTTGCACCAGGATGCCGTGCACGCTCGCGTCGGCATTGAGTTCGGCGATCTTCGCCAGCACCGTTTCGGGCTGCGCGTCAGCCGCATATTCGAACTTCAGCGAGCGGAAACCGGCTTTCTCGCAGGCGGCGACCTTGTTGCGGACGTACACCGCCGAGGCGGGGTCCGAGCCGACGAGGATCACGGCGAGGCAGGGCTGGGTGCCTTGCGCGGTGAGTTGGGCTGCCTTCAGGGCGATGTCTTCGCGGACCTGTTCGGCGATTGCCTTGCCATCGAGAATGCGGGCGGTCATGGGCTAAGTCCCGGAATATTCAGGAAAACCGGGCAGTTTACCACCGCGTTGTCGGGGCGGCGAGCGCTTTGTGCCGCAGCACGCCGGCCGCTTTGATGGTGGGTGATTCGCGAGCGGGGCAAGCGTCCCGCTACGGCTCAATCCTTGTCAGGCGAAGGCGTTAACCCGTGACGCCGGCTGTTTCGACATCGTCGGGTTGTAGGCCTCCGCGACACGTGACGCCATGTCCTGGTAGTAGGGGGTAGGGCGCGGTGCGCTGGTGTCGTACCCGCGCTCGAGTTCGTCCGGAGCGACGACGATGGTTGCGCTGACCGAAGTCGATGAAGATGCCTGGTTGCTGCTGCTCGCGCTGTTCGCCGACGCCACATAGGTTTGCGCCGTCTGGATCATCATCTGCGTGCTGACAGCCTGGCTCGACAGTTCGTTGAGCGTGTTGACGTTCTGGTTGCTGACGCCCTTCTCGGCCAGCTCGCGCTGCATGACCGCCGTGCTCATCATCAGCGATTCCGGCGAACCGGATTCGACGGTGACGCTGCGCGCGACCGGCTTCTGCTGGGTCTGCGAGTACGGGTTGCTGCTGTACGAAACTGACGAAATGCTGTTCATGACGACCTCCAATCAAGCTGACGCCAGCTTAAGAGGAGGTGCGTCAAAGCCCCTTGTCCGAGCCGGACAGCAGCTTGTCCGGCGGAAAGGGCTCTCGGTCAGCGCCGCGGGGCGTCGGCGCTCATCACCATTTGCACCAGTTCAGCGAGCGATGAGACGCCCATCTTCTCCATCACGCGGGCACGGTGTACCTCGACTGTCTTGATGCTGATGCCCAGGTCGTCGGCGATCTGCTTGTTGAGGCGGCCGGCGACAATGAGATCCAGCACCTCGCGCTCGCGCGTGGTGAGCTGGTCGAGTCGGCGCGCGGTTTCGGCGTCCTGGCGGCGTTGCGTGCGCTGGCTGCGCTCGGCTTCGAGGCACTGCCCGATCAGGCGCAGCATGTCCTGGTCGTTGAAGGGCTTTTCGATGAAGTCGACGGCGCCTTTCTTGAGTGCGGATACCGCCATCGGCACATCGCCGTGGCCGGTGATGAAGATCACCGGCAGCGTGGAGTGCTGGGCCACCAGCTTTTCGTATAGCTCCAGGCCGCTCATGCCGGGCATGCGCACATCCAGCAGCAGGCAGCCGGTGAGCGTGGGGCTCCAGGCCGCGAGGAAGTCTTCGGCCGAGGCGTAGGTGGCGACCGTGTAGCCTTCGGATTCGAGCAGCCAGATCAGCGAGTCGCGCAGCGCCTCGTCGTCGTCAACGATATGGACGGTCTGTTCAGGCAGGTTCGACGAGTTGTTCAAGGGCTTTCTCCGTCGGGAGGGTGAATCGGAAGATCGAGCCGCCTTCGGGGTTGTTGTCGACCCAAAGACGTCCGTTGTGGAATTCGATGATCGAGCGGCAGATGTTCAGGCCCATGCCCATGCCGTCGCTCTTGGTGGTGTAGAAGGCGTTGAAGAGCTTTTCGCGGTCTTCCGCGCTGATGCCGTGGCCGTGGTCCAGTACCGACACCTCGATCGTGTGTTCGGCGACGCGCGCGGTCACGGTCAGCACACGGCGGTCTTCCTCGCTGTCCTTCATCGATTCGATGCCGTTCTTGACGAGGTTCAGCACCACCTGCTCGATCATGATGCGGTCGGCAAAGATCGGCGGCAGATCAGGCGTGATGCGGTTGTCGATGCGCGCGCCATGCTTGCGGGCGTCGATCTCGGCAAAGCCGAGCGCATCTTCGACGATGTCGGAGAGTCGCACTGCGCCGCGCTGTGGCTCGCTCTTGCGTACGAAGTCACGGATGCGGCGGATGATCTTGCCGGCGCGGTCCGCCTGGTGCGCCGCCTTCTGCATGGCCACCAGCAGTTCTTCGGGCTTGTAGCGCCCGCTCTGCAGCCGGTTCACGCAGCCCGAGCTGTAGTTGGCGATCGCCGAGAGCGGCTGGTTCAGTTCGTGTGCGAGCGTGGAGGCCATCTCGCCCATCGTGATCAGGCGCGAGGTGCGCTGCAACCGCTCTTCCTGCTGGCGGTTGAGTTCTTCCACCGTCTTGCGGTCGGTAATGTCGGTGGCGACCGCCATGCGCACGACGCGGCCGTCGACCCAGCGTGTCGCACGTTCGCGCACATGGAACCAGCGGGCCGAGATCGGGTGCTGCAGTTCGCCGTCGAAGAGTTCGCGCGGCAGTTGTGCGGCGGTCAGGCGGCGCGGGTCGACCGGATAGTCGCCCAGCTCGGGTTGCGGCAGGGCCAGGCTGTGCGTGGTGCGGCCGATCGCGTCGAGGCCGAAGTCGGCAAGGAAGGCGCGGTTGGCGTAGAGGATTGCATCGCTCTGCACGTCGGCGACGAACACCGCGGTATCGAGCCCGTCCAGCACCGCCACGAAGCGCTCGTGCGCCGCGCCGAGTTCGGCCTGGATGCGCTTGGATTCGGTGATGTCGCTCATCGCGGCCATCCAGCCGGTCTGCTCGCCTGCGGCATCCACCAGCGGCGACACCATCAGGCGCGAGTATCCATAGCTGCCGTCCTTGCGGCGGATGCGCAGCTCGAAGCCGTCGGCCGGCGCTTCGCCGGACAGCGACTGGATCAGGTGCTGACGCTGCTGGTCAATTTCGTCCTCGGGCCAGTAGGGGAAGGGCTCCTCGATGCCGACCAGTTCTTCTTCCGAATAGCCGGTAAGCTGGCAGAAGGCGCGGTTCACATAAATGATGCGGCCCTTCATGTCGGTCGCGCGCAGGCCGGTCAGCACTGATTCTTCCATCGCTTTGCGGAAGGCCGATTCGGCGCGCCACGCATCTTCGGCGGCCTTGCGGTCAGTGACGTTGTGCGCCACTGCGTAGATCACACGTTCGCCGGGCACCGGGTTGGCGCTCCACACCAGCCACTTGTAACGATCGTCCGCGCACTTCATGCGCGCCTCGAAGGTGGCGGGGCGCCCTTCGGCCAGCAACCGCATCTGTTCGCGCGCGCTGTCGAGATCGTCCGGGTGCACCAACTCCAGCAGCTGGCGGCCGACCATGTCGTCGGCGGCATAGCCGAGGATGCGCTCGAAGGCCGGGTTGAGGCGCCGGTAGTGGCCGTCCAGCGTCATCGTGCACAGCACGTCGAGCGACAGGTTGAAGATGCGGTCGCGTTCCTTCTCCACCTTGATCCGCCGCAGCATGTGGCCGCGCTGCGCCCAGAGGCTCCAGAACACCAGCACTGAGAGGCCGATGATCAGCGACACCGGTAGCGCGCTGGGCAGCTCGGCCTCCCCGCGGAACGCCGTCGCGCGCAGCGCGAGACCATTGCCGGGCGGATCGAACACGATCAGCGACGACAGCGACGAATCGGTCGCGTTGGTCGAGGTGGCGTTGCTCGCGAGTGGTTCGCCGTTGCCGTCGGTGAGCACGAGGCGGTACTTGTCGGAGAACCACGAAGGCACCAGGTGGTGCAGCAGGCCATCGACCGAATACACCGCGGCGACCATGCCCCATGGCGAGCGCCCGCGTTGCACCGGGATGAATACTTCCACCAGCGCGCTGCCGCTGGCGCCACGGTAGGGCTGGCCGTAGGCAGCACGGCCGATCTCGCGTGCATGGCGGGCGACCTGGCCTTGCTCCGGCGTCATCGCATCGCCCGGCAGCCAGTCGGTGGTGTCGAAGGGGGCCGTCCAGCGCACTTTGCCGCTGGCGTCGATCCAGACGACGTTCAGCAGCTCCGGGTTGTTCGCCAGGTACTGGTTGGTGCGCAGCTGGAAGGTGTCGGCATCCACCGTGCCGGAGGCGATGTCGCGCGTCAGCTCGTTGAGGAAGTCCTCGTTGGCGACGAAATGTGTGCGCATCGTGCGCTCGGCCCACTGCACGTCGCGCCCCAGTGCGTTGCGCTCGACAAGCTCTTCCTGTGTCTGCAGCATCCAGACGATGGTGAGCATGGCGAGTGCGAACACCACCACGGCCACGTAGGGGGCGGTGGTGAAGAGTTCGAGGCGACTTGCGCCTTCCTTGCCGGAACGGGGCAGAATGTTCATCTTGGAATCTGGGCGCCGGGGGGCATTGTCCGGGTTCGCCTGCCGTCGGCGATAGGGGTTTCCCCCTCACGGCGCTGCAGAGACAGAAGAATAGCGGAGGAGAGCGCTCTTGATCGCATCCGTGCTGCGTGTTTTCGCGTTATGCCTGCTTCTGTCGCCTTGCTGGGCGGCGGATTCCATCCGGATCGGTGTGTCCGGCCCATTCACAGGCGGATCGAGCCCGATGGGGCTGTCGATGCGCGATGGCATCCGCATCGCGGCGGCCGAGATCAACGCCGCCGGTGGCGTGCTGGGGCGGCCGCTGGAATTGGTCGAGCGTGATGACGAGGCGCGCAACGAACGCGGCGTTGCGGTCGCGCAGCAGCTGATCGGGCAGGATAAGGTGGTCGCGATGGTGGGCATCGTGAACACCGGGGTCGCCTTGGCGAGCCAGCGTTACTACCAGTCGGCCCGGATTCCGGTGATCACCGCGGTGGCGACCGGCTCGCTGATCACCCGCCAGTTTCTGCCGCCCGCGTATGCCGACAACTACATCTTCCGCCTCTCCTGCGCGGATGCCTTGCAGGCCGCGATGATCGTGGACGAGGCGGTTGAGCGGCGGCACTTCACGCGGGTGGCGATCCTGCACGACGCAACCAACTATGGGCAGCTTGGGCGCAATGATCTCGAGCGCGCGCTGGAAAAACGCGGCCTGCGTCCGGTGGCGGTCGAGCGCTACAACCCGGGTGACGTGGATCTCTCGGCGCCCGTGTTGCGCGCCAAACGCGCCGGGGCCGAGGCGATCCTGACCTACGGTATCGGTCCGGAACTTGCCCGTATCGCGAACGCCACTGCCAAGCTGGGCTGGAAGGTACCCATGATCGGCAGCTGGACACTATCAATGTCCACCTTCATTGACAGTGCCGGGCCCAACGCGGAAGGCGCGCGGATGCCGCAGACTTACCTGGTCGAAGACCCGCATCCGCGCGCGCAGGCTTTCCGCGAGGCCTGGCAGAAGGTGGCCGGTTCCGACCGGATGTTGTCGCCGTCAGCCGCGGCGCAGGGCTACGACGCGCTGCGTCTGCTGGTCGCGGCGATCCGCCAGGCCGGCACCACCGAAGGCCCGAAGATCCGCGAGGCGCTGGAGGATCTGCATGACCCGGTGGACGGCGTGCTGATGACCTATCAACGGCCGTTCTCGGTCAGCGATCATGAGGCCATCAAGACGAGTCGCATGGCCTATCTGGCTGAAGTGCGCCGCGGGCAGGTCGTGTTCGCCTACGACGACGATCGCAAACGGGCGGCCAGTCGTTGACGCTGCCGCCGTGAAGGCGGATGTCTCTTTCTTGGCCGCGATGGCCTTTCCTCTGAAGCGCTCGAATGGCATGCCAAGCGGCCTGTTCGATCGCGCGGCGCCGAAAATGTTGCGTTGCATCAATGGTTTGCAAACGCCCGTTTGAATCTCGGGCGTTGCCTGTTTGAGCAATTTTCTATTGCACGATGCGGTAAGCTGTTTTATCTTCTGAAAAGTAACGCCGATTTCCCGCTGGCCGCTGCTTCAGCCACGGATTAAGCTAGAACTGCGCGCGCCCACGATGGACTGCCGCAGGACTGGATACGCAACCGCCGCCCACCGAGGCGGCGGGTTTTTTGATTGCCCGAATCAAACGAGGAAGGAGATCGCACCGATGGCCTCTTTGCCCAACGTGCTGCTGCAGTCCGACATCGACGCGCAGGAGACGAAGGAGTGGCTTGAAGCGCTCGCCGGCGTGCTGGCCCAGGAAGGACCTGAGCGCGCCCATTACCTGATCGAGCGCCTGATCGAAGCGGCGCGCGAAGATGGCGCCGACATTCCGTACAGCGCCAACACTGCATACATCAACACCATCCCGGCTGAAC
Organism: Niveibacterium sp. COAC-50; assembly: GCF_013184235.1. Classification (NCBI taxonomy): domain Bacteria; kingdom Pseudomonadati; phylum Pseudomonadota; class Betaproteobacteria; order Rhodocyclales; family Rhodocyclaceae; genus Niveibacterium; species Niveibacterium sp. COAC-50. The sequence goes on along the minus strand of NZ_JABCJM010000004.1, from coordinate 2,884 downwards.
AACAGCCGAAATACCCGGGTGACACCACGATCGAAAGCCGCATCCAGGCTTTCCTGCGCTGGAACGCCATGGCGATGGTGGTGCGCGCGAACAAGGACACCAACGTCGGCGGTCACATCGCCTCGTACGCGTCCGCCGCGACGCTGTATGACGTGGGCTTCAACTGGTTCTGGAAGTCGCCTTCCAACCCGGACGGTGGCGACCTGATCTTCTTCCAGGGGCACTCGATCCCGGGCGTCTACGCTCGTGCGCACATGCTCGGTCGCCTGACCGACGAGCAACTCGACAACTTCCGCCAGGAAACCTCGGGCAAGGGCGTGTCGTCCTACCCGCACCCCTGGCTGATGCCGGATTTCTGGCAGTTCCCGACCGTGTCGATGGGCCTCGGCCCGCTGCAGGCGATCTACCAGGCTCGCTTCATGAAGTACCTCGACAACCGCGGCCTCGCCAAGACCGAAGGCCGCAAGGTCTGGGCCTTCCTCGGCGACGGCGAGATGGACGAGGTCGATTCGATGGGCGCGATCGGCGTGGCCGGCCGCGAACAGCTCGACAATCTGGTCTTCGTCGTGAACTGCAACCTGCAGCGTCTCGACGGCCCGGTGCGCGGCAACGCCAAGATCATCCAGGAACTGGAAGCCGAATTCCGCGGCGCCGGCTGGAACGTCATCAAGGTCATCTGGGGCACGCACTGGGACACGCTGCTGCAGCGTGACAAGGCGGGCATCCTGAAGAAGCGCATGATGGAAGCGGTGGACGGCGAATACCAGACCTTCAAGTCGAAGGACGGTGCCTACGTTCGCGAGCACTTCTTCAACACACCGGAACTCAAGGCGCTGGTCGCCGACTGGACCGACGACGACATCTGGCGCCTGAACCGCGGCGGCCACGATATCTTCAAGGTGTTTGCAGCCTACAAGGCCGCCACCGAGCACAAGGGTCAGCCGACGCTGATCCTCGCCAAGACCATCAAGGGCTTTGGCATGGGCTCTTCGGGTGAAGCGCAGAACATCACCCACCAGCAAAAGAAGATGAATCACGAATCGCTGCTGCGTTTCCGTGACCGCTTCGAAATCCCGGTGCCGGACGACAAGGTCGACGAGATGCCGCTGGTGAAATTCGAGGAAGGCTCGCCCGAGCTGACCTACATGCGCCAGCGCCGCATGGATCTCGGCGGTTATCTGCCGAGCCGTCGCGTCAAGGGCGATACGCTGCAAGTGCCGGCGCTGAGTGCGTTCGATGCGCAGCTGAAGGCGTCCGGCGAAGGCCGCGAGTTCTCGACCACGATGGCGTTTGTCCGCATCCTCAACACGATGCTCAAGGACAAGAACATCGGCCGCCACGTCGTGCCGATCGTGCCGGATGAGTCCCGCACCTTCGGTATGGAAGGCATGTTCCGTCAGTTCGGCATCTGGAACCAGTTCGGCCAGAAGTACGTGCCGCAGGATCACGACCAGCTGATGTTCTACAAGGAGAGCCGCGAAGGGCAGATCCTTCAGGAGGGCATCAACGAAGCCGGTGCAATGAGCTCGTGGATCGCCGCGGCGACCTCGTACTCGGTGCACAACGTGCCGATGATCCCGGTCTACATCTACTACTCGATGTTCGGCCACCAGCGCGTGATGGATCTGTGCTGGGCGGCGGGCGACTCGCGCGCCCGCGGCTTCCTGATCGGCGGCACCGCCGGCCGTACCACGCTGAACGGTGAAGGCCTGCAACACGAAGATGGCCACTCGCAGATTCTCGCGAACCTGGTGCCCAACTGTGTCACCTACGACCCGACCTTCTCGTACGAGTTGGCGGTGATCGTTCAGGACGGCCTGCGCCGCATGTACGGTGAGCAGGAAGATGTGTACTACTACATCACCGTGATGAACGAGAACTACGAGCATCCGGCGATGCCCGAGGGCGCGGAAGCGAACATCCTCAAGGGGATGTACAAGTTCCGTGAAGGCGCGAAGGGCAAGGCCAAGCAGCCGCGCGTTCAGCTGCTCGGTTCCGGCACGATCTTCCGCGAAGTCATCGCTGCGGCGGACCTGCTGCGCGAAGACTGGGGTGTCGAGTCCGACATCTGGGGCTGCCCGAGCTTCAACGAGCTGGCGCGCGACGGTATCGACGTCACCCGCTGGAACCTGCTGCACCCGCTCGAAACGCCGCGTGTGTCGCATGTCGAGACCCTGCTGAAGGACACGACCGGCCCGGTGATCGCCGCGACCGACTACGTCAAGCTGTTCAGCGAGCAGATCCGCCCCTACGTGCCGCGTCGCTACGTCACGCTCGGCACCGATGGTTACGGCCGCTCCGATACCCGCGAAGCTCTGCGCAACCACTTCGAAGTGGATCGTCGCTGGGTCACGGTTGCTGCCCTCAAGGCTCTGGCCGACGAAGGCACGATCGATCGCGAAAAGGTGGCGCAGGCGATTGCCAAGTACGGCATCGACATCAACAAGCCGAACCCCATCACCGTCTGATCGCAAACCCCGCGCAGTGGGCCGCCTGGATGCGGCCTGCTGCACCGGCGCGTTTGCGCCGCGGGGATTGCCTCCCACAGAGGAACGCACATGAGCCAACTCATCGAAGTGAAGGTTCCCGACATCGGCGACTTCAAGGACGTGCCGGTGATCGAGGTGGCTGTCAAACCGGGTGATTCGGTCGAGGCCGAAGCCACCCTGCTGACGCTGGAATCGGACAAGGCCACGATGGATGTGCCGAGCCCGGTTGCCGGCGTGGTCAAGGAAATCAAGGTTGTCGTCGGCGACAAGGTCGCCGAGGGCACGCTGGTCGTGATCCTGGAAGCAGGCGCCGCCGCTGCGCCGGCGCCCGCCCCGGCAGCCGCCGCTGCAGCCCCTGCAGCCCCTGCACCCGCGGCGCCGGCCCCTGTCGCGGC